>NZ_CP046525.1 GCF_021497965.1 Streptococcus infantis
TTGAAAGAAAAACAATTTTGGAATCAGATTTTAGAATTAGCTAAAGAGCGATTAACACGATCAATGTTTGATTTCTACGCAACACCTGCTGAATTAATAAAGGTCGAGGGAAATGTAGCTACCATATTTTTGCCAAGATCTGAAATGGAAATGGTTTGGAGTACAAAACTCAATGATATTATTGTAGCTGTCGGTTTCCAAATTTATGATACTGAGATAAAAGCGCAATATGTATTGACTAAGGAATATTCTGACTCCTCCAATACAACAACAACTGTTGAAAACAGTAGTCATCAAGAAGAACAAACTATAAAATCTATCCCTTATTCAGAAACAGGATTAAGAGATATCTATACATTTGATAATTTTATCCAAGGTGATGGAAATATTTGGGCTAAATCCGCTGCTTTAGCTGTATCAGAAGATCCTGGACTAACTTATAATCCACTGTTTATATATGGGGGACCTGGTTTAGGAAAAACGCACTTACTCAATGCTTTAGGGAATGAAATTCTCAAAAAAAATCCTAATGCGCGTGTAAAATACATCCCTGCTGAAACTTTTATTAATGAATTTTTAGATCATCTAAGACTTAATGATATGGATAATTTTAAAAAAACATATCGAAGTATAGATCTCCTTCTTATTGATGACATTCAATCTCTTAGTGGAAATAAAGTGCAAACTCAGGAAGAGTTTTTCAACACATTTAACAACCTTCATAGTAATAATAAACAGATCGTTTTAACAAGTGACCGTAGGCCAGAACAACTAGAAAATCTACCTGAACGACTTGTCACGCGCTTCTCATGGGGATTAACAACGGATATTACTCCACCTGATTTCGAAACTCGTATCGCTATCTTAAACAGTAAAACAGAGGATTTAGATTATCATTTTCAACCTGACACAATCGAATATTTGGCTGGCCAGTTTGATTCAAATGTACGTGAATTAGAAGGTGCCCTCAAAGACATTAGTCTCATGGCTAAAGTCAAACAAATCAACACTATAACTGTGGATATTGCATCTGAGGCTATACGTGCTAGAAAACAAAGCGTCAGCACCATGATTGTCATTCCGATTGAAAAAATCCAAGAGGAAGTCGGAAAATTTTATGATGTGAGCGTTAAGGAGATGAAGGGAACTAGACGTGTTCAGAATATTGTTCTAGCTCGCCAAGTTGCTATGTACCTAGCTAGAGAATTAACTGATAACAGTCTTCCAAAAATCGGAAAAGAATTTGGTGGTAAAGATCATACAACCGTCATTCATGCTCATGCAAAAATCAAATCTATGATTGAAACTGATGATAAATTACGTATAGAAATCGAAACCATCAAAAAGAAAATAAAATAACTTGTGGATAAGTGTTTAAAATTTTACTGATTTATTAACAAATTTTAAACAAGTATAACTTCTTGATTTTTCTAAACTAAACTTGGTTTTCCACAGATTTCACACAGCCTACTATTACTATTAACCTTCTAATAATAAAAATAAATAAAGGAGATTCCATGATTCATTTTTCTATTAATAAAAATTTATTCCTGCAATCATTAAATATTACTAAACGTGCTATTAGTTCAAAAAATGCTATTCCTGTTTTATCAACTATTAAAATTGATGTGACTAACGAAGGAATTACATTAATTGGATCGAATGGTCAAATTTCAATTGAAAACTTCATTTCTCAAAAAGATGAAAATGCAGGTCTTTTGATTAACTCTTTAGGTTCTATCCTTCTAGAAGCTTCATTCTTTATCAATGTTGTTTCTAGTCTTCCAGATGTGACTCTTGATTTTAAAGAAATTGAACAACATCAAATTGTATTAACAAGTGGGAAATCAGAGATTACCCTTAAAGGAAAAGACAGCGAGCAGTATCCACGTATCCAGGAAATTGCAGCAAGTAATCCTCTAGTTCTTGAAACAAAACTTCTTAAGAAAATTATCAATGAAACTGCCTTTGCTGCTAGTGTACAAGAAAGCCGTCCAATCTTGACTGGTGTACACTTTGTTTTAAGTAATCATCAAGAATTGAAAACAGTTGCGACAGATTCTCACCGTCTTAGTCAGAAGAAATTGACACTTGAAAAGAATAGTGATAATTTTGATGTTGTCATCCCAAGTCGCTCTCTACGCGAATTTTCAGCTGTTTTTACTGACGATATTGAAACAGTAGAGATTTTCTTTGCAAATAACCAAATTCTCTTTAGAAGCGAAAATATCAGCTTCTATACACGCCTCTTAGAAGGTAATTATCCTGATACAGATCGCTTAATTCCAACAGACTTTAATACGACAGTGACTTTTGATGTTGTGAATCTACGTCAATCTATGGAACGTGCACGTCTTTTATCAAGTGCTACTCAAAATGGAACTGTAAAATTAGAAATCAAACAAGGAGTAGTTACAGCTCATGTAAATTCTCCAGAAGTTGGTAAAGTAGATGAAGAAATCGATACAATTGCTGTATCTGGTGAAGATTTAACCATTAGCTTTAACCCAACCTACTTGATTGAAGCACTAAAAGCCTTGAATAGTGAAAAGGTAACAATCAGCTTCATTTCAGCAGTTCGTCCCTTTACCTTGGTACCAGCTGATACAGATGAAGATTTCATGCAGCTGATTACACCAGTTCGTACAAATTAATGGAAAGAGGTTGAGCTTAGCTCGCCTCTTTTATGATATAATCGAAAATAGAAAAGGAGACTAGCTATGTATCAAGTTGGAAATTTTGTTGAAATGAAAAAACCACACGCTTGTACAATCAAATCAACTGGTAAAAAAGCTAATCGTTGGGAGATTACACGTGTAGGGGCAGATATCAAAATCAAATGTAGCAATTGTGATCATGTGGTCATGATGAGTCGCTATGATTTTGAAAGAAAAATGAACAAAATCATTGATTAGAAACACTCACTTGGAGGGTTAGCAAGTTTTCCCTTTTTGTGTTATAATATTGAAGATTGAAATGTGAACGGAGAATGAGAAACTATGGCTTTAACAGCAGGTATCGTGGGTTTGCCAAACGTTGGTAAATCAACCCTATTTAACGCAATTACAAAAGCAGGAGCAGAGGCTGCAAACTATCCATTTGCGACGATTGATCCTAATGTCGGGATGGTAGAAGTTCCAGATGAACGACTTCAAAAATTAACTGAAATGATCACTCCTAAGAAGACAGTTCCAACAACCTTTGAATTTACAGATATTGCAGGGATTGTAAAAGGTGCGTCAAAAGGAGAAGGTCTCGGTAATAAATTCTTGGCCAATATCCGTGAAGTTGATGCCATTGTCCATGTGGTTCGTGCCTTTGATGATGAAAATGTCATGCGTGAGCAAGGTCGTGAAGATGCTTTTGTAGATCCACTTGCAGATATTGATACAATTAATCTAGAGTTGATATTAGCTGACTTAGAATCTGTGAATAAACGCTATGCGCGTGTAGAAAAGATGGCACGTACGCAAAAAGATAAGGAATCAGTTGCAGAATTTAACGTTCTCCAAAAGATAAAACCTGTCCTTGAAGACGGTAAATCAGCACGTACCATTGAATTTACAGATGAAGAGCAAAAGGTTGTCAAAGGTCTTTTCCTCTTAACCACTAAACCAGTTCTTTATGTAGCGAATGTGGATGAGGATGTTGTTGGAGACCCAGAATCTATCGATTATGTGAAGCAAATTCGTGAATTCGCAGCAACAGAAAATGCAGAAGTAGTAGTGATTTCTGCGCGTGCGGAGGAAGAAATTTCTGAGTTAGATGATGAAGATAAAAAAGAGTTTCTTGAAGCCATTGGTTTGACAGAATCAGGTGTGGATAAGTTGACGCGTGCAGCTTATCACTTGCTCGGACTTGGTACTTATTTTACAGCTGGGGAAAAAGAAGTTCGCGCTTGGACCTTTAAACGTGGTATGAAAGCTCCTCAAGCAGCTGGTATCATTCACTCTGATTTCGAAAAAGGATTTATTCGTGCTGTGACCATGTCTTATGATGATTTGATTAAATATGGATCTGAAAAGGCGGTAAAAGAAGCTGGACGCTTGCGTGAAGAAGGAAAAGAATATGTCGTTCAAGATGGCGATATCATGGAATTCCGCTTTAACGTATAATCAACATTTTTAATAGTGTCAATTAGGTTGGAAAAAAATTCCAACCCTTTTGGCTTTTGAAAGGAAATTTTAATGACAAAATTACTTGTAGGATTGGGAAATCCAGGAGATAAATATTTTGAGACAAAGCACAATGTTGGTTTTATGTTGATTGACCAACTAGCAAAAAAACAGAATGTATCCTTTACTCATGATAAAATATTCCAAGCTGAATTAGCTTCATTTTTCCTTAATGGTGAAAAAATTTATCTAGTGAAACCAACAACTTTTATGAATGAAAGTGGGAAGGCAGTTCATGCTTTATTAACCTACTATGGTTTAGATATCGAAGATTTACTGATTATTTACGATGATCTTGACATGGAAGTAGGAAAAATTCGACTTCGCGCTAAAGGATCAGCTGGCGGTCATAATGGTATCAAGTCAATTATCCAACATATTGGTACACAGGTTTTTAATCGTGTAAAGATTGGTATCGGTAGACCTAAAAAAGGAATGTCAGTAGTTCATCATGTTTTGAGTAAATTTGATCAAGAAGATTATATTGGTATTTTACAGTCAATTGACAAGGTTGACGATGCTGTAAAGTACTATTTACAAGAGAAAAACTTTGAAAAGACAATGCAGAAATATAATGGGTAAGAAAATGTCATTAATCGATTTCTTTTTAGAGAATAAGCAGATACAATCATGGAATGAGCATTTATCTCTCAAACAGAGGGAATTACTACTAGGTCTTTCTGGTTCAGCAAAGTCTTTAGCTATTGCAAGTAGTGTTAAAAATCAGAACAAGATTTTAGTAATGACCTCTACATATGGAGAAGCTGAACGTCTAGTGAATGATTTAATTTCTATTTTGGGATCTGATATGGTCTATCCATTCTTGGTAGATGATTCACCTATGGTAGAATTTTTAGTATCATCTCAAGAAAAGATTTTTTCCAGAGTAGAAGCTTTACGATTTCTAAGAGATAAAACTCAAAGAGGAATTTTAGTTTGTAACGTCGCAGCAAGTCGTTTATTTTTACCAGATCCTCAAGTTTTTGATGATAGTATGTTAAAACTTGAAATTGGTCAAGAATGTGAACAAAACGAACTAAAAAATCAGTTGATTTCCTTAGGTTATAAGAAAGTTACTCAAGTTCAAAGTCAAGGTGAATTTAGTCTTCGAGGGGATATTTTAGATATCTTTGAAACTTCACAACTATCTCCTTACCGAATAGAATTTTTTGGTGATGAGATTGATGGTATTAGAGAATTCGATGCAGATACACAGTTATCAAAGGAAAGTCTTTCTGAAATTTCTATATATCCAGCTAGTGATATTTTACTGAGTATTGAAGATTACCATCGTGGCCAACAGTTCTTAGAACATGAGATTGATAAAACTATCTCACCTACATTAAAGTCATATCTAGAAGAAGTTTTTAGTTGTGTAAAAGAGCAAGTTCTTCATACTGATATTCGTAATTTTTTGTCTGTTTTTATAGAAACAATGGACACTGTTAGATTATTTTACAACTAAGTACCTCTGATCTTTGATGATTTCAGGAAAAAATCATGAATCATGTATGATGTTCTTTGATACAAGAAACAGCTAGCTAACTTTACAGAGGATTTACATAATCGTAAAGCTGTATCAAGTTTTGACATATTTTGGCTGATTAGAAAGGTCAGTATTAAAAAAATATTTACCAGCTAGCTTCTTTTCTAATTTCAAAAGGACTTGGAAATCTAAATTTGATCATCTTTATTTTATCGATTTAATCAATAGTCGCGTGTGTTGCTGTAAGAAGTGTCTTTCAATCAGTTTTCTTTCTGAAAGGAAGAATTGAGCGTTATAAAAATTAAATATAACAATTGTTCTTCATCAAGTACGAGAATTGAACTAAAAAATTGTCACGTATTTTATAGAGAATATGACATAAAAGTTGATAATATTAGTGCAATAAAGCTCTGTAAAGAGCTGTCAACATTGTTGGGGAATTTCGTCACGGTTTCATTTTGTAGATGAAAAAACCTAGTATTCATCACTGAATATGAAAATTTTCAAAAAGAATATAAAAACGTAAATATAGTAAGACAAAATATTAGTAATGCTGAGCGAATTAAAGGACTATAATGAACTCCAAAAAGGAGAATATCTGTTCACCAATTCATGGTATTGGCCAATTATTTAGGAATCGAACGATTGAAATCAAAGGGATTCACCGAGATTATGGAGTGTCCAATATCAAAATGTGAGATCGGATTTCTATCCTGTGAGCAGATACAGACTCTTTCTAGTATGTTTCTAGTGATTGGTAAGGCTCCAAGTTAAATAAGTTAAAACGATGGACGGTTAAAAAAGCTAAGCAAAAAAGTAAAAAATCAATTTGACGACACTGCAGATGATTAATTAAAAACCTTTTGCTGAGAGGAGCCAACTGAAAGGATAGCATTTTTCAAAAATGACAAGACCAGGTTGCTTTGATGAGGCTTTCCTTAGTGAAACAGAAGATCAACTTCGAAAGCATAGATGAAATTAAAAGGGCTATTGCAAATTCTAAACAATGGACGACTTTTAGTTGGAATGTTGGATTTGGTAAAACAGAGGAAGTTGCTATGAGGGTGCTTTTAAGGCTGTCAATAATCAGAAACAGGTTGTTGTGTTAGTACCTAGCTACAGTTTGGCGCCAGCAACACTACAGTAATTTCATGAAAGATTTGAACATTTTGCTGTCAATGTTGATGTTTTGAGTCTTTTTTAGAAGTAAAAAAGAACAGACTGAAACACTTGAGTAATGACAAAAAGGCAAGTTGATATCCTGAAGGAACCCATTCGAGTTTTTGTCCTAAAGATGTTGAATTTTTTTTTTTTTTATTTTTTTTTTTTTTTTTTGTTTTTTTTTTTTTTTTTTTGCAGATTTAGGATTGATCATCATCGATGAGGAACACGTTTTGGTGTTAAACATAAGGAACGTTTGAAGGAATTAAAAAAGAGGTTGATGTTTTACTTTGCAGCTACACCAATTCCTCGAAACTCTAACATATGTCCTATGCTAGGTTTCGAGATTTATCATTTCATAGAAAACACCCCCAACCAATCGATTATCCTGTACAAACCTAGGTATCTTGACCGAATGATCGTGTCATTCGAGATGTCTGTATTGAGAGAATGGATCGTGGTGGTCAGGTTTTTATCTTTACATAAGTTGACCAATTGAAAAGAAGGTTTCAGAGTTACAAAGAATTGATTCCCTAAAGCTTCTATATGTTTTTGGTTCATGGTCAAAATGAGTGAAATTGCCTTGGAGAATACCTACTTGATTTTCATTGAAGGAGAATATGATATTTTAAGTAACTACGACAATCATAAGACAGGAGTAGACATCCAAATGCCAATCCTTGTTTAGCGAAACGCAGATCACATGGGTCTGTCAACTTGTAATCAATTAAGAGGTCGAGTTGGTCGTGTATCGGAATCACTTTGCTTATCCTCATGTAGCGACCAGACAAATCTTTGACAGAATTTCAGAAAAAGATTAGAAGCTATCAAAGGTTTTAAAACCCGATTAGGTTCTGGTTTCTAAATTGATATACGTGATTTATTTATCCATTCGTGTGCAGGCAATCTTTTAGGGAGTTCGCAGTCTGGTTTTATCGATCCGTTGGTTTTGAATTGTCATTCTCATTTTACTTGAGAGCACTTGCTAAGAAAAATGGAACTGACAAGAACGTTAAAAAGGAAATGACTGAGTTAATTCTACAAATTGATGCCTATCTTCTCCCAAATGAGTACTTATCAGATGACTCCATAAATTGAAATTTACAAGAGAATTCGTCAATTGACAACTCGTGTCAACTATGAGAATTACGATGAGTTGATGACACGATTTGGAGAATATCCAGATGTGGTTGCTTATCTTTTAGAATTGGTTAGCCAAAGCATATCTTTGACAAGTATTGGGTCAATCGTGTAGAAAGAAAGAATAATATAGCTTGTTCATTCATTTGAAAAAATATCGCAACAACTATTTTAACACAAGATTATTTCCAGGCTCTTCTCAGACAAATTTGAAGGCCAATATTTCAAGAAAATACAAGTTTAATAGACTTTGTTTTTGATATTCCGAAATAAAAAAGATTATGAGATTTTTAGATGGTATTTTAACTTTCGAGATCGGTGCAAAGATAAAAGAATCAAAAGATCACATTAGGAATTACCTTTTTCTCTATAAAAGGGATAAAAATGGTAAAAATAATATTTGAGGTATTAAGATGAGATTAGATAAATATTTAAAGTATCACGAATTATTACGCCGTACGGTAGCTAAGGAAGTTTTGCCAGATAAAGGGCGAATCAAGGTTGAAATGGCATCCTTGCCTAAAAGTTTCAACAGATTTAAAACTCAAATGATCAGGTTGAAATTCGCTTTGGGAATACTTGTTACTTGTAAAGTGCTGGAAATGAAGAGAGCACTAAAAAGAGATGCAGCTGGAATGTATGAATTATTAGTGAAACAAGGGGTAGAAGGCGAGTATAAAAAAATAGTCAAATGAATAACTACTTTTTATTTCAAATGAACACCACGACGTAAATACATGATGGAAGAACGTCAAAACGTAATCGTTTTATGGGTTGGGTTTTGATTTTGATTATGTTATTATTTATTCTTGCCAACTTATAATTTAAGCACAAAGTTACAACAATTACTAACACTTTCGTCAGCATTAACGGATTTGAAAAAAACAATACGCAGGATTTGAGCGATGAAAAGGATAAAGAAGCTAGTTTAGCAACTACTAAAAGACGAATCCTTATGCCGCTAAATATCCCGTGCAAAATATTAGTTATTCGAAATCCATGTGGAGGGAGTTTATACATTCGTACTTGCTTCCTAGGTAATGTGAAATGGAAATTTATTAAAGATTGTTGCAGCACTTTTTTAGTCATCAAGATGAAAAATTAGAGAATTATCTCAAAAATCCATCTGTTACGACTGCAAGAAGAAGAGGGAAAAAGAATGCGTAAATTTTTAGTGATATATGGCTACTGTCCAATTTTCTAAAAAGTGTTCAGTTAGTCCGACTGAGACTCCAGTTATCATTCCAAACAAGAAGTGTTATTTCCTTACCCACGCTTCGTATCATTTTTTATTATCAAGATGTTATAGAATCTCCAAATTTTATGTGAACGCCTGTTTTATTCTACATAAGCTTAATTAAGAGATCAGGAAAAGTCAAATGCAGATACAAATTTCTATTTAGGACAATGGCGATTAAATGAACAAGGACATCCTGTCTTAAAATTGTCTAATAATCCATTTGTGATTGTGATAAAACTACTTTTATACATAGTTCAATACGTCAAATTTCTCTAAAACGAGTGTGGTTAGAACCTGGATTTGTTTGTCTAGGTAATATTCCTTATGATAAACAAGAATTAAAATCTACTTTGCACCTTATAAAGAGGTTGAAGCATACATGGTCTATTTTTGCTGAAGGTCGTGAATTCTTACATCTCAACAAGCTGGTTTGGATTTTGACGGATATAGTTCTAATGAATGATAATAGAATCCAGACAGTACAGATTTACTATCTGCAAATTATCAAAATGAACAGTTTTTCTTGTTATGTTAAACAATTGAGTACAGGCAGGAGCTGGGATTAACGAAGAGCAAAAAATGTACGCTGCTAGTGTTATGAAATTACATTTATCTTTATTATGTTTTCAGGCAAGAACAATCAAGTGATTATCAACTTGACACGAAAAAATTAAAGTATGTGTTCTGAAGTTACTCGATTTCCCTGTTCTTAGAAACCGGAAGAAGTGGAAGTCTCTCTAAAACACTGATATAAAGAATACACTATTAAAATTTAATTACAAAACAGCGAAAGAATCTGACAATGTGGCTCATAATATTCCTTTGGTTATTATATTACGAATAAATCAGATGACAGTCTTCAAAAAAGAGATGACTAGGGTTGCTGGTAATGAATGGATGTAAATGATAAGTTTAGCTTCAGCTAAAATGGCTGGGCACGTTATTGAATCTATTTTATAATCAACTGGTTTTGTTTTAGAATCGCTAATCGCAGACTTCTTGTGATAATCAACGTATTGCTAACAATATTATCTTCTCTTCTGCTAAGGTAGCCCATAAAAATTGGGGATCGATGATTTAAACTGATGGTGGCGGTCGTCTATACGATTCTCCTTTCGTTTATTTCGTTTACTACTAAAAATTTCTGATTATGAACCTTTTTCAAATTTTCTCAAATTGCTAAGGATGTCTCGAAGGTCCTAAAATGAGAGACCGAGACTTTTAAATCATTTTTTTAGAAAATGTTATTTTAGCATCATTCAAGAGTCCTAACTAGCCTTTGGCTGGTGGGTATGGATTCGATGTTTCGTCCTTCTCTCCTTTCAACGCTATCAAGAAGAACTTGGGTTGATTATTGTTTAGCTCATGTGAATCATAAACAACGACGCCTAATCAGTATATTGAAGAAATGACTTAAGAAAACTGGCAGAACAAGTTGGAAGTTCCAATTTCTGTAGCTTGTTTCACTGAAATTTTTTCCGAAGCAATGCTCGTCATTTCGCTATGAATTTTTTTTGGAGATGTAATTGGCGAAACGTCTCTCGCTCTTGTGACACTCATCATGCAGGATGATCAGGCTGAGACGATTTTTTATGAGAATAATTAGGGGTGTTAATTACAACACTATCTGCCATCAAAGAAAATACAAGAGTTTGATAGGGAGAGTTGATTCGTCCTTTGGCTATCTTTTTATAAGGGATTTTCCCTGAATTGAGCATTTTGAAGATGCAACGAATAAGAAAATCATCTATCTTCGCATCGGTTCGCAACCTTCTATCTGCCACCGTTAGAAAAAGAAAATGTTCAGGTAAAAAAAGCAATTTTAGAGTTTGGAAAAGAGTTTCTGATTATCAAATTGCTCTGACTGTTATCTCAAGCGGTTGTGTAGAAGATTTAACTCAGTTTTTTTTCTTTTAGTGGAAGCAAACGCAAACGAGTTTTACTACACAATCCTTATTCGTTTTGGCTGATTTAAATGTAACAAGAGAACATTTCAAGAAATTCATCATATTTTAAAACTAAGAGGTCAATATCGCCATAGTATAAAAATGGTTATGAACTTATAAAAGATACCAGCACTTTCAAATTGGTAAAATCAGACCAAAAGTCCTGATGAAAAAAGTAGTGAGTGTGTGTTAACTATCAAAATCAAGTTATTATGAAGGTTGTTCTTTTCATTTGGAATTCCCTCTGAAAGGGGCGTAAATGTTCAACAAATAAATGTTTCCCGTAAACATCATTGATTTTAGCATCGACGTCAGGTGATTAATTTGATAATAAATGGTCCATCGAAAACAAGTACAGCGACTTTTTATTGATTTAAAAATTCCTGTCAGAAACACGAAAAATGCGATTATGTTTAGCATTCCGGAAAGATTTTTTCAATTTATTAGGAATTGAACTCAGTGATTTGAGTATAAAAATGAAAAATGATATAATGAACACTGTACTTTATATAGAAAAAATAGATAGGTAAATCCTGTTAGAACAAGATTATCAGAAGATTTTGATTTCACAGATGAAATTACAGAAGCGCTAGAAATTAGGTGCTCAATTAACAAAATATTATGAAGGGAAAAATCCAATTTTAGTTGGATTTTAATGGGATCTATTCCTTTCATGCAGAATTAGTTAAAATATATCGACACTCTCTTGAATGGATTTTAATGAATGGTTTCTAGGCTACCTGGTGGTACTGTAAGTACGGTGTTGATCAATAAATCAAACAAGAATGTAGAACTCAAGATATTAAAGGTAGACTTTGTTTTTGTGGAAGATATTATCGACACTGGCAAACCGTGAAAAGTTTGGAGAATAATGTTTACTGCTAGAGAAAGGGCATCTGTTAAGATTGTAACTATGTTAGATAACAGAAGGCCGTACTGTTGAAATCGAAGCAGATATACATGTTTTTTACAATTCCAAATGATTGTTGTAGGCTATGGTTTAGACTATAAGTGAAAATTATCGTAACCTTCCTTATGTAGGTGTATTGACAGAGGAGGGGGGTTTTTTACTCAAAAGAAGGGTAAGTATTGAATGCCAAAACAAAATAATGGTTTTAGAAAATCCTTTCTTTATTGTTGATGATTTTCTTGCTAGTGACGGGATTCCATACTTTCTTTGCCGGAAGGGCTCAGGGCTAGTCAACAATTAATTACTCAGATTGGTGCAAGGAAAATCACTACTGGACAATGTACAGAAATGACCTACCAACCAAGTGTAGTGTTATCGAAGTGTCCTGGTGTTTATCAAACTGCTAAACGAAAAACCGGAAACATGGGAGTATTGCAGTTTTTCACACCATCGGCAACAAAGTAGAAACTTTACAAGTATTATTCTTCCATCGGATACTACTGTAGCAGATTTTTGCAAAAATTAGCTGGGGAACACCAAACCAAATTTGAAGTGAAACACGAAAGCTCATTGGTATGTGGATTAATATCCTATTCTCAGTAATACCATTTGCATTTATTCTTCTTCCTATTTTTCTATGATGGGCAATATGGGAGGAAATGCGGACGTAATCCGATGAGCTTTGGACGTAATAAAAGCTAAGGCTGCTATAGGAAGATATCAGTACGCTTTTCAGATGTGCAGGAGCTGCAGAAGAAAAAACAATAACTTGTTGAAGTTGTTGAATTTTGAAAGATCAAACGATTTACCAAATTGGGTGCGGGTCAGTCGTATTCCCGCTGGTGTTCTTTAGAAGGACCTCCGGGGACTGGTAAGACATTACTTGCCAAGCGGTTGCGGGAGAAGCTGGTGTACCATTCTTTAGTATTTCAGTTCCGACTTCGTGAAGATGTTCGTCGGTGTCCGTGCCAGTCGTGTACGTTCTCTAGTTGAGGACGCTAAAAAATCAAGCACCCAGCTATTACTCATTGATGAATTGTGCCTTTGTTCGCCCACGTGGTGTTGGTCTTGTGGTGGTAACGATGCACGTGAATCAACTTTGAACCAACTTTTGATTGAGATGGATGGTTTTGAAGGAAAATGAGATTATCGTTATTGCGGCACAAACGTTCAGAATGTTCTTGATCCAGCCCTTCTCCGTCCGACGATTTGACAGAAAAGTGTTAGTAGGTCGTCCAGATGTTTAGGGACGCGAAGGCAATTCTGAAAGTACAATGCTAGACATAACCTTTAGTCAGAAGACGTGATTTGAAATTATTGGCACAACAACTCCAGGTTTGTTGGTGCTGATTGGAAATGTGTTAAACGAAGCAGCCTTAGTTGCAGCTCGTCGCAAATAAATCATTGTTGATTGTCTTCTGAATTGATGAAGCTGAGGATCGCGTTATTGCTGGACCATCTAAAAAAGATAAACATTTTCTCAAAAAGAACGTGAAATGGTTGCTTACCCACGAGCATGACACACTATTGTGTTTGGTCTTATCAACGCACGTGTAGTGCATAATAAGTGACAATTGTTCCTCGTGGTCGTGCGGGTGGTTACATGATTGCTCTTCCAAGAAGATCAATGTTATATCATAAAGAAGATATGAAAGAACACTTAGCTGTTTGATGTGTGGAGACGTGTCGCTGAAGAATCATCTTTACCGTCAAACAACTGGAGCTTCAACAACTTTGAACAAGCTACACAGATGGCGCGTGCTATGGTTTACTGAGTATGGTTGAGTGAAAACTTGGACCTGTTCAATATGGGGCAATCATGCAATGTTTGGTGCTCAAACTCCACAAAAAATCGTTTCGAGCGTACAGCTTATGAAATTGATGAGAAGTCCGAGCGTTACTGAAATGAAGCACGTAATAAGGCAGCTGAATTATTCCAATCAAATCGCGAAAGCATAAATGATGCGGAAGCCTTGTTGAATATGAAACTTGGATAGTACAACAAATCAAAATCTCTTTATGAAACCAGGAAAATGCTGAGAAGTCGGAAGAAGAATCACGTGCGCTAATCTATGAATGAAGTCAAAATCAAAATGGCTGAAGAAAACTAAATATTAGTGGCGGCTCAGATACAGAGTGGATAACATCATATCTCTCTTCTTGTTTAAAAATACATATGAAAAAAATAGAAAAAAATTTCAGAAAAATAAACCCAAATATCTTGAAAAGCGTCCAAAAGTAGTATACTACGAAAAGAGTTAGAAAAAGCTCAGGGGCCGTTTGGTCAGGGGTTTAAGACACCGCCTTTTCCCACGGCGGTAACACGGGTTAGACTCCCGTACGGACTATGGTGTAGCGCGGTTAATGTTGATAGGATTTTAAAAAAGTTAAAAACACCTGTTTGACAAGAGAAAAACGACTGTGTATACTAATATAGTTTGTCCGCAAGCGCGACAAGACCTTTGAAACTTAACACGCGAAACAATGTGCATGCACTATAACTAAGGTATAGTATCTGAACAATGAAAACAATAATCTGTCATGACCAGAAATGATTGATAACTCAACTTTTAATGAGAGTTTGATCCTGCTCGGATGAACGCTGGCGGCCGGGGGGGGGTGCCTAATCATGCAAGTAGAACGCGAGCTTGGTGCTTGCCACCGAGCGGATGAGTTGCGAAACGGGTGGTAACGCGTAGGGTAACCTGCCTGGTAGCGGGGGATAACTATTTGAAACGATAGCTAATCACCGCATGACAACAGTTATTGCATGATATCTGTTTAAAGGGGCAATTGCTTCCACTCCAGATGGACCTGCGTTATGTATTAGCTAGTTGGTGAGGTAACGGCTCACCAAGGCTACGATACATGCGCCTACCTGAGAGGTGATCGGCCACACTGGGACTGAGACACGGCCGTCAGACTCCTACAGGGAGGCAGCAGTAGGGAATCTTCGGCATGACGGAAAGTCTGACCGGCAACGCCGCGTGAGTGAGAAAGGTTTTCGGGATCGTACAAGCTCTGGTGTAATAGAAAGAACCGAGTGTGAGAGTGGAAAGTTTCACACTGTGACTGTATCTTACAAGAAGGGACGCTAACTACGTGCAGCAGCCAGCGTAATGACGTAGGTCCTCGAGCGTTTTAATCCCGGATTTTATTGGGCGTAAAGCGAGCCGCAGGCGGTTAGATAAGTCTGAGTTAAAGGCCTGTGGCCTTAACCATAGTACGCTTGGAAACTGTTTACTTGAGTGCAGAGGGAGAGTGGAATTCATGTGTCAGTCGGTGAAATGCTAGATATTATGGAGGAACACCTGGCGAAGCGGCTCTCTGGCTTGTAACTGACGCTGGGCTCGAAAAGCGTGGGGAGCAAAAGGTTCGATACCCTGGTAGTCCACGCCGTAACGATGAGTGCTATGTGTTAGACCCTTTCCGGGGTTTAGTGTCGTAGCTAACGCATTAAGCAACGCCGCCTGGGAGTACACCGCAAGGTTGAAACTCAAAGGAATTGACGGGCCCGCACAAGCGGTGAGCAGTGTGGTTTAATTCGAGCAACGCGAAGAACCTTACCAGTCTTGACATCCCTCTGACGCTCTAGAGATAGGTTTTCCTTTCGGACAGAGTGACAGGGGTGCATGGTTGTCGTCAGCTCGTGTCGTGAGATGTTGGTTTAAGTCCCGCAACGAGCGCAAACCCTATTGTTAGTTGCCATCATTTCAGTTGGGCACTCTAGCGAGACTGCCGTCATAAACCGGAGGAAGGTGGGATGACGTCAAATCATCATGCCCCTTCTGACCTGGCCTACACACGTGCTACAATGGCTGGTACAGTACGAGTCGCAAGTCGGTGACGGGCAAGGCTAATCTCTTAAAGCCAGTTCTCATTCGGATTGTAGGCTGCAACTCGCCTACATGGAAGTCGGAATCGCTAGTAATCGCGGATCAGCACGCCGAGGTGAATACTTCCGGGCCTTGTACACACCGCCCGTCCAACCACGAGAGTTTGTACACCCGAAGTCGGTGAGGTAGCCATTTGGAGCCAGCCGCCTAAGGTGGGATAGATGATTGTGGGAGAGTCGTACAAGGTAGCCTATCGGAAGGTGCGAGCTGGATCACCTCCTTCTAGGATAAGGAACACATTGGTCTTGTTAGTCTTGAGAGGTCTGTGGGGCCTTGAGCTCAGGCTGTGGAGCGTCTGCTTTGCAGCAGGGTCGCGGTTCGATCGCCCCCGCCCCAAAAAAAAAAAACAGCCCCGCTAGGCTCCATTGGTGAGAGATTCACCAAGTAATGCACATTGAAAATTGAATACTATATCAAATAGTACAAGAACATAAACCAAAAGCTGTAGGTATTAATAAGAGTTTATGCTGAAAGGTCAAAAAGTAAGGTTAAGTTAATAAAGGGCGCACGGTGATGCCTTGGCACTAGGAGCCGAAGAAGGACGTGACCACGCGCTATGACCCTGTGTAGCTGAAGTAAGCATGATCCGGGAGTTTCCGAATGTGGAACCCAACAGGTACTACCTGTACCCATAATACGTTAAGATATGAGGAGGAAAGACACCGCCCCCCCCAGTGAAACTGAAACATCTAGTAAAGCTGCAGAAGAGAAAGCAAAGCGGATGCTTAGTAGCTGCGAGCGAAACGGCAGGAGGGCAACCGAAAGTTTACTCTTCGGGTGTACGGGACTGCAATGTGGATCAAAGATTATATGAAGAAATGATATGGAAGGATCACCAAGGAGTGAGGCCTCGTATTTTTAAATAGTCTTTGTACCTAGCATTATCCTGAGTACGGCCGGGAACAGCGTGAGATCCGTCGGAATCTGGAGGACCTCATCTCCTCCCACCCTATAATCTCCCTAGTGACCGATAGTGAACCAGTACCGTGGAGGGAAAGGTGAAAAGCACCCCGGGAGGGAGTGAAATATAACCTAAACCGTGTGCCTACAACAGTTCGAGCCCGTTAATGGGTGAGAGCGTGCCTTTGTAGAATGAACCGGCGAGTTACGATATTATGCGAGGTTAGTTGAAGAGACGGAGCCGTAGGGAAACCGGAGTCTGAATAGGGCGCATTAGTATCATGTCGTAGACCCAAACATGTGACCTACCCATGATCAGGTTTGAATGTGCGTAAGACGCACTGGAGACCGAACCAGGGCACGTTGAAAAGTGCTTGGATGACTTTGTGGGTAGCGAGAAATTCCAACGAACTTGGAGATAGCGGGTTCTCTCCGACATAGCTTTAGGGCTACGTCGGGATGAAGATTTTGGGTAGAGCACTGTTTGGTGGGGGGTCCATCCGGCATTACAATCTCAGCTAAACTCCGAATGCCAATGATTATGGTTCGGCAGTCAGACTGCGAGTGCGAGAATCCGTAGTCGAAAGGGAACAGGCCCTCCCACGCAGCTAAGTTCCCAAATAATTGTTAAGTGGAAAAGGATGTGTGGTTGCACAGACAACTAGGATGTTAGCTTAGAAGCAGCTATTATTTCAGGAGTGCGTAAGAGCTCACTAGTCCGAGTGACCCTGCGCCGAAAATGTCCGGGGCTAAAACACAATTTACCAGAAGCTGTTGATACCTTTATAGGTATGGTTAGGAGAGCGTTTCTATGTGTGGCGAAGTGTACCGTGAGGAGCGCTGAACGCATAGAGTGAGAATGGCAGGTATGAGTAGCGAAAGACAGGTGAGCTACCGGTCCACCGTAAGACTAAGGTTTCCTCGGGGAAGGCTCGTCCGCCCTGGGTTAGTCGGGACCTAAGGAGAGCCGAAAGGTGTATCCGATGGACAACAGGTTGATATTCCTGTACTAGGAGTATGTAGTGATGGAGGGACGCAGTAGGCTGAACTAAATGCAGACGATTGGAAGTGTCTGTCCTACGCAGTGAGAGTGGGAACTGCGTCCAAATGCTTAGTTCTATAACATTGAGCCACTGTGATGGGGAGCGAAGTTTGTAGGCGAAGTTAGTGACGTCACGCTGCCAAGAAAAGCTTCTAGCGTTAAAAACATACTCTACCCGTACCGCAAACCCGACACAGGTATTCGGCGAGTAGCCTCAGGCTGAGCGAGAGACTCTCGTTACAGGGGAACTCGGCAAAATGACCCCGTACTTCGGGAGAAGGGGTGCTGACTTAGGTCAGCCGCAGTGAATAGGCCCAAGCAACTGTTTATCAAAACCCACAGCTCCTCTGCTAAATCGTAAGAATGAATGTATAGGGGTGACGCCTGCCCGGTCTGGAAGGGTAAGAGGAGTGGCTTGAGGTAACTCGAAGGTATGAATTGAAGCCCCAGTAAACGCTGGCCGTAACTTAACGGTCCTAAGGTACGAAATTCCTTGTCGTTAAGGTTCCGACCCACACGAAAGGCGTAACTGATTTGGGCACTGTCTCAACGAGAGACTCGTGAAATTTTAGTACATGTGAAATTCAGGTTACCCGCGACAGGACGAAAGACCCATGAGAGCTTTACTGCAGTTTGATATTGAGTTGGGGGGGGGTGGGGTCTTACACATGTACAGGAGAGTGTATTGGAGTCGTTGAGATCGGGACGCCAGTTTCGAAGGGAGACCGTTGTTGGGATAACTACCCTTAGTGTTTATGGCCACTCTAACCCGGATAGTGATCCCTATCGAGACAGTGTCGACGGGCAGTTTGACTTGGGCGGTCGCCTCCTAAAAGGTAACGGATGCGCCCAAAGGTTCTCAGAATGGTTGGAAATCATTCGCAGAGTGTCAAGGTATAAGGGGCTGACTGCGAGAGCTACAACTCGAGCGGGACGAACAGTCGTTGCTAGTGATCCGTGGTTCCGTATGAAGGGCCATCGCTCAACGGATAAAAGCTACCCTGGGGATTAACATGCTTATCTCCCCCAAGAGTTCACATCGACGGGGAGGTTTGGCACCTCGATGGTCGGCTCGTCGCATCCTGGGGCTGTATCGTCCCAAGGGTTGGCTGTTCGCCCATTAAAGCGGCGACGCGAGCTGGGTTCGAACGTCGTGAGACGTTCGGATCCTATCCGTCGCGTTCGTATGAAATTTTGAGAGGATCTGCTCCTAGTACGAGAGGACCAGAGTGGACTTACCGCTGGTGTACGCATTTGTCTTGCCAAAGGCATCGCTGGGTAGCTATGTAGGGAAGGGAATAACGCTGAAGCATCTAAGTGTGAAACCCACCTCAAGATGAGCTCTCATTCCCCTGATTTTTATATCAGGTAAGAGCCCTGATAAATGATCAGGTAGTAGGTTAGAAGTGGAAATTTGTAGGCGAACATGTACGGACTAATACTAATAGCTCGAGGCTTATCCAAAGTAACTGATAATGCGAAAGCGAAGTTTTTTCCTAAGTAGTTGATAGATTTCAATTTTGAGTAGGTCTTACTCAGAGTTCGTGACGATAGCCTAGGAGATAACACCTGTCCCCTGCCGAACACAGAGTTAAGCCCATAGAACCGCGGAAGTAGTTGGGGTTTGCCCCCTGTGAGATATGGAAGTCGCTTAGCTGTTATCCGCCATAGCTCAGTTGGTAGTAGCGCAAATGACTGTTAATCATGATGTCGTAGGTTTGCGAGTCCTACTGGCTGGATAGTAAACGTTCTAACGAACGTTTTTTTATTTATTTTGTTTATATAAATTTAATATTTTTGTATCATTTTTCTGATCTGTTTTTACTTATTTTTTGTTTTAAGTTCGTTTAGCTTAAAATTTTAACTTTACAGAGATATTTTTCTTTTTAGTTAACCTTTCTGATAAACTTATTTTATCAATAAGAAAGGTTTTTAATATGCTCCAAAAGTATTATGATTATTGTTTTCTTTTTCTAAAACAAGTTGAAAAAGAATATTCATTTTTAGTTCAATCTAGTGATGATTGGGAGTCGCTTCATTTAAGATTTTTACTTTATTACTTAGTTCGTTTTAGGATAAAAGATGAGAAGGATTTTCTTCTCTGTCATTTTAGGGCTGCTTATCGTATCTATCTTAATCATTTACTTGGACAAACATTCAATTATTGTTCGTAGATATAGTCATTTTCATTTATTACGAACGTTATTTTGTTGTTAATAAAGAATATATAGAATAATCTTAAATTTTTCTTTTTTTATTTTAAAATCTAGCGAAAACCCTAATCTTTTCTAGTGTTTATCCTTGATTAAATAGTTTTTTTTTCTTATAATGAATTGTAAGATATAATTGTGGGTGAGATTCCCACCATGTATATGAGAAAGGACGAGCCCTTAGGCTCAGACGAAAATTTATTATGACTTCAGTTGTTGTTGTAGGTACCCAATGGGGTGATGAAGGTAAAGGAAAAATTACAGATTTTCTTTCAGCTAATGCAGAGGTGATTGCTCGTTACCAAGGTGGTGACAATGCAGGTCACACGATTGTGATTGATGGAAAAAAATTTAAGTTACACTTGATTCCTTCTGGAATTTTCTTCCCAGAAAAAATCTCTGTAATTGGAAACGGAATGGTTGTAAATCCAAAATCTCTTGTAAAAGAATTGTCTTATCTCCACGAAGAAGGAGTTACAACAGACAATTTACGTATTTCTGATCGTGCGCACGTTATTTTGCCTTATCACATTGAGTTAGACCGTCTTCAAGAAGTAGCTAAGGGTGATAACAAGATTGGGACGACAATTAAAGGGATTGGTCCAGCCTATATGGACAAGGCAGCTCGTGTGGGTATCCGTATCGCAGATCTTTTGGATAAAGAAATTTTCCGTGAACGTTTAGAACGCAATCTTGCTGAGAAAAATCGTCAATTTGTAAAATTATATGATAGTGAACCTATTTCATTTGATGATATTTTTGAAGAATATTATGAATACGGGCAACAAATCAAACAATATGTGACAGATACTTCTGTTATTTTGAACGAAGCGCTTGATAATGGTAAACGTGTTCTCTTTGAAGGGGCTCAAGGAGTTATGCTTGATATTGACCAAGGAACTTATCCATTTGTTACTTCCTCAAATCCTGTTGCTGGTGGTGTGACAATTGGTTCTGGAGTAGGTCCAAGCAAGATTGACAAGGTTGTAGGTGTATGTAAAGCTTACACAAGTCGTGTTGGTGATGGTCCTTTCCCAACTGAGCTATTTGATGAAGTTGGAAATCGTATCCGTGAAGTGGGGCATGAGTATGGAACAACTACTGGTCGTCCACGTCGTGTAGGTTGGTTTGACTCAGTTGTGATGCGTCATAGCCGTCGTGTTTCTGGTATCACAAATCTCTCTTTGAACTCTATCGATGTTTTGAGTGGTTTGGATACAGTTAAAATCTGTGTGGCTTATGATCTTGATGGTCAACGCATTGATTACTATCCTGCTAGTCTTGAACAATTAAAACGTTGCAAGCCAATCTATGAAGAATTGCCAGGTTGGTCTGAAGATATTACTGGAGTACGTACTTTGGAAGATCTTCCTGAGAATGCACGCAACTATGTTCGCCGTGTTAGTGAATTGGTGGGTGTTCGTATTTCTACATTCTCTGTAGGTCCTGGTCGTGAACAAACAAATATTTTAGAAAGTGTTTGGTCATAGGAGATTTTTTAAGATTTGTTTAAGACAGGTCGGATATACTATAGACAGTTACAAGAAGACCTCCTAACTTGTTGTAACAAATTTCCTAAACTTTTCTTTTTCATAATAATCTCCCTATAAAGTCACCGCATTCGGTGGCTTTTTTTGTCTTCAAAAACGTGATATAATGATAGAATTGATAGCTAGGAAGAGAGAAGAGATGGATTATACACTTGAAGAAAAAGAAGCTTTTATGAGAGAGGCCTTAAAGGAGGCAGAACTCGCCTTAGAGCATGATGAAATCCCGATTGGTTGTGTGATTGTCAAGGACGGGAAAATCGTAGGGAGAGGCCATAATGCGCGCGAGGAATTGCAACGTGCAGTCATGCATGCAGAAATTATGGCTATAGAGAATGCTAATCTGAGCGAAGAGAGTTGGCGTTTGCTCGATTGTACGCTTTTTGTGACCATTGAGCCTTGTGTTATGTGTAGTGGGGCAATTGGTCTCGCACGGATTCCAAACGTGGTCTACGGGGCTAAAAACCAGAAATTTGGCGCCGCTGGGAGCTTGTACGATATTTTAACAGATGAGAGGCTCAATCACCGTGTGAACGTTGAAACAGGTGTTTTAGAGAATGAGTGCGCAGAGATTATGCAAGACTTTTTCCGAAATCGACGTAAAAAATAATTTCTCTTTAAAAATAGAGGAGAATGTGGTATAATAACTAACGGAGCAACAGTTCTGCGTGAAGCGGGTCAGGGGAGGAATCCAGCAGCCCTAAGCGAGTGTGAATTGTGTGCTCTTTTTTCGTGCTTTTTTCGAATAAATAAGATAAAATAGCCTAGAATATAAGATTTAAAAAGAGGGAAAATATGAAAATTCGTGGTTTTGAATTAGTTTCTAGTTTTACAGATGAAAATTTGCTACCCAAGCGTGAGACAGCACATGCAGCTGGTTACGATCTAAAAGTTGCAGAACGTACGGTTATCGCTCCAGGAGAAATTGTTCTCGTCCCAACGGGTGTTAAGGCCTATATGCAGCCGACTGAAGTGCTCTATCTTTATGACCGTTCATCAAATCCTCGTAAAAAAGGTTTGGTCTTGATTAACTCTGTTGGTGTTATTGATGGAGACTATTATGGTAATCCGGGAAATGAAGGCCATATCTTCGCTCAGATGAAAAATATTACGGACCAAGAAGTCGTTCTTGAAGTGGGAGAACGTGTGGTTCAGGCTGTCTTTGCTCCATTTTTAATCGCAGACGGAGATGAGGCAGACGGCGTGCGGACTGGTGGGTTTGGAAGTACAGGGAAATAGAGGAATAAAATGGCAGACTATTTATTAGTTGTAGACATGCAGTCAGATTACGTTGCTGTAGGAAAAGCATATCATGAAGAACTGACTGCAGCTGTAAATGACAAAATTGCTACCTATCCTAGCGACCGAGTTATCTATATTCTCAATCGTTTTTTCTGGGAGAGAAAAGATAGAAAGAAGAAATTTGCGAACGGCTTGTTGGTTGTATCTTCTCGTATTTTTGAGAAGCGCCGGGCTTCTTGCTTTACTAATCCAGATTTAAAAGATTTTTTAGAGGGAAACGATGCTAAAAGCATAGAGTTTATAGGGGTAGATGGGAATGGCTGTGTCAAGGCTTCCGTTTTGGCAGCTGTCAAGGAGAATTATCAGGTTTCTGTCGATTTGTCTGCTGTCGGAGTTGCCAACCAGAAGAAATTCTCTAAAACACTGAAGCAGTGGCAAGATTGCGGAATCAAGATTGGATAGTTTTATGGGGATCTTAATATGAAGATTATCTTTGTCCGTCATGGGGAGCCAGATTATAGTATGCTTGATAAACTTGAAAATCCGCAACTCTATAGTGGTTTTGGTCGTGATTTAGCACCATTGACAGGAAAAGGTCGCAGTCTGGCAAAAGAAGTTGCTAAAACTGCATGTTTTGGAAAGGCAGAGATTATTATTTCATCGTCTGTGACGAGGGCTTTAGAAACAGCACATTATATAGCAGTTGAAACAGGATTGGACTTATTTGTAGAGCCGTTTTTTCATGAGTGGCGTCCAGACTTAGATGGCACTAACTCTGATTTAACTAGTGTATTGGTAGCTCATGAATATTATCTAGAACATCAAGGATCTTTATCTGAAGATTCTCCTTATCGCTATGAAACTGATCTAGAGATGCGTCATCGTTTTTTAAGAGCTTTGGAAAAATATAAAAATTATAAAACTATTATCATTGTAACTCACGGAATGCTCATGCGCCAGTTTTTACCAAATGAGAAGATTGATTTTTGCCAAGTGATTGAATGTGAGATAGAGATATAGAAAGAGGTACAATGAAATGAGCTATAAGGATTTTCAAGCTTTTACCGCCGAGAATTGTCAAGGATATAAGAAAATTTATGAGATCAGTATTGGAGGTTTTCTTTACCTAGCATTTATCCCTGAGGCCTATCATCAAATTCTTTGCATTTCTTCAGATTACATGTCCATCATTGATAGTGAAAATGGGCAAGTCATTCCAATAGATGGCGATTACGATGAAATGGAATTAGTGGCCATGTGTGAGGGTTATGATTCACCTATTCCTATCGCTGGTCAATACGGTGGAAATCTCCCTCTGGATAATGGCAAAGACATCAGAGTGACAATGGATAAAGACCAATCTGAAGATTATCCGATTTTAACTATTTATTGGGAAAAGGATAAGGAAAATAGAAGTCAAATCTATAAAAGTTATTTACCCTATATTTTTGGATTTAGCCCTGATGGTCAGTATTATGTCCATGCGGATGATGGCGGGCTCACTGTTTTGAAAAGAAATAGTCATTAATATAAAAATTAATAAGAGATTTTAAAATGAGAGGATTAGAATCATAGCAAAGAAAAAAGCGACATTTGTATGTCAAAATTGTGAATATAATTCACCCAAGTATTTAGGACGCTGTCCAAACTGTGGAGCCTGGTCTTCTTTTGTGGAGGAAGTTGAGGTTGCAGAAGTCAAAAATGCGCGTGTGTCCTTGACAGGTGAGAAAACCAAGCCCATGAAATTGGCTGAGGTGACTTCTATCAATGTCAATCGAACTAAGACTGAGATGGAGGAATTTAACCGAGTGCTTGGTGGCGGTGTGGTGCCAGGAAGTCTTGTCCTCATTGGTGGGGATCCAGGGATTGGGAAATCAACCCTTCTCTTACAAGTATCAACCCAGTTGTCTCAAGTAGGAACAGTTCTCTATGTTAGTGGGGAGGAGTCTGCTCAACAGATCAAACTCCGTGCAGAGCGCTTGGGTGATATCGACAGTGAGTTTTATCTCTATGCTGAGACCAATATGCAGAGCGTTCGTGCAGAAGTCGAACGTATCCAGCCGGATTTCCTTATCATCGATTCGATTCAGACCATTATGTCTCCTGAGATTTCAGGGGTGCAGGGGTCAGTTTCCCAGGTACGTGAAGTAACCGCTGAACTCATGCAGCTGGCTAAGACCAATAACATTGCTATCTTTATCGTAGGGCATGTTACAAAGGAAGGAACCTTGGCTGGACCTCGTATGTTGGAACATATGGTGGATACAGTGCTTTACTTTGAAGGGGAACGACACCATACCTTCCGTATCTTGAGAGCAGTCAAAAATCGTTTTGGCTCGACAAATGAGATTGGAATCTTTGAGATGCAGTCAGGTGGATTGGTTGAGGTTCTCAATCCAAGTGAGGTCTTTCTAGAAGAACGTTTGGACGATGCTACTGGTTCATCAATTGTTGTGACTATGGAAGGGACACGTCCGATTTTGGCGGAGGTTCAGGCTCTGGTGACACCGACCATGTTTGGAAATGCTAAGCGTACGACGACAGGGCTTGATTTCAATCGCGCTAGTCTGATTATGGCTGTTTTGGAAAAACGTGCAGGGCTTCTCTTGCAAAATCAGGATGCCTATCTTAAATCAGCTGGTGGTGTCAAATTAGATGAGCCTGCTATTGACCTGGCTGTTGCAGTTGCTATTGCTTCGAGTTACAAGGACAAACCAACCAATCCTCAGGAATGTTTTGTAGGAGAGTTGGGCTTGACGGGAGAGATTCGGCGCGTAAATCGTATCGAACAACGAATCAACGAAGCTGCTAAGCTTGGATTCACAAAAATCTATGTACCAAAAAATTCCCTAACAGGTATTAAGCCACCTAAGGAAATTCAGGTGATTGGGGTGACGACTATTCAGGAAGTCTTGAAAAAAGTATTCTCCTAATCGTTTTACTCAGGTTTAGATTACTAATTATTTTAT
Organism: Streptococcus infantis; assembly: GCF_021497965.1. Classification (GTDB taxonomy): domain Bacteria; phylum Bacillota; class Bacilli; order Lactobacillales; family Streptococcaceae; genus Streptococcus; species Streptococcus infantis_B. The sequence goes on from NZ_CP046525.1 coordinate 25,865, forward strand.
TGCTAACAATTATTAAAACAAGGAGGAATTTCTGATGAAATTTTCTATGGACAGTCAAATGCAATTTCCTTTGGTAGAGTTGTCACTCAATCAAGGAGAAACCGTCTATATCCAGCGAGGTAGCATGGTCTACCATACACCCAATGTAAGTCTCAATACCCAGCTCAATGCTAGCGGATCTGGTTTAGGCCGTTTTGTCAAAGCTGTAGGGCGTTCAATGGTTTCTGGTGAAAGTACCTTTATCACTCAAGCTGTTGCAGAGTCTGACAACGGGAACCTTGCTTTAGCACCAGATACTCCTGGTCAAGTGATTGCTCTTGAGCTAGGTGAAAAGCAATATCGATTGAATGATGGAGCCTTTCTAGCTCTTGATGGTACAGCTTTCTATACAATGGAGCGCCAGTCTATTGGTAAAGCTCTGTTTGGAGGGCAAGGCGGTCTCTTTGTGATGACTACTCAAGGTCAAGGAACTCTTTTGGCCAATGCTTTTGGTTCGATTAAAAAAATTGAACTGCAAAACCAAGAAGTAACGATTGATAATGCTCATGTGGTGGCTTGGAGCCAGTCTTTGGACTATGATATTCACCTAGAAAATGGCTTCTGGCAATCTATCGGTACAGGTGAAGGAGTGGTGAACACCTTCCGAGGGACTGGTGAGGTCTATGTACAAAGTCTCAATCTTCAAAGCTTTGCAGGTTCTCTTAACAAGTATATCCAAAAAGGTTCATAATAATAAAAAAACTAGGACAGAAACCCAAGCTAGTTGCTGGATATCTCTGTCCCAGTTTTTTTATATGAAAGTTGACAGCTGACAAGACAAAGAAAAGATGGTAAGATAGGAGATAAATAATTTGGTGTTCAAATTATCTGGCAGACTAGAAAGTGAGTTGTCATGTCCTATTTTGAAAATTTTTTAAAAGCCAATCAAGCTTATGTAGAACTACATGGAGATTTGCATTTATCCATTAAACCTAAGACCAAGGTTGCAATCGTAACTTGTATGGATTCGCGTCTACACGTTGCGCCAGCTCTGGGCTTGGCTCTGGGAGATGCTCATATCTTGCGGAATGCGGGAGGTCGAGTGACGGAGGATATGATTCGCTCATTGGTCATTTCCCAGCAGCAGATGGGGACAAGAGAGATTGTAGTTCTTCACCATACTGACTGCGGGGCCCAAACCTTTAATAACGAGGACTTCCAAGAACACTTGAAATGTGAATTGGGAGTTGATGTATCTGGGCAGGATTTCTTACCGTTTCAAGACGTCGATGAGAGTGTCCGAGAGGATATGAAGTTGTTGCGAGAATGTCCCTTAATTCCAGATGATGTCATAATTTCAGGAGCTGTTTATGATGTAGATACAGGTAGTATGAGAGAGATATACTAACTTTCTATTGAAAAGCTTCTAGAGTAGCATGAAATAGGATGCTAAAATAGATAAATTTTTGCTTTACTATCACTAATATAAAATAGTATAAGACAAGAGGATAAATGTCTACTCTTGTCTTATTTTTTATTGAAAAATCAAGAAAAAAGCGCTACAATGGTAGATGGAAAATATTGTAAAAAAACACAAGTGATACATAAATACTGGAGGAAATCATGTCTTTTTCTGATTTAAAGCTGTTTGCCCTTTCTTCAAATAAAGAATTGGCAGAACGTGTGGCACAAGAGATTGGGATAGAATTGGGAAAATCGACTGTTCGTCAATTTTCAGATGGAGAAATTCAAGTTAACATCGAAGAATCTATCCGTGGGAAACATGTCTTTATCTTACAATCAACTAGCTCACCTGTAAATGACAATCTACTAGAGATTTTGATTATGGTTGATGCTTTGAAACGTGCCAGTGCAGAATCTGTCAACGTTGTAATGCCTTACTATGGTTATGCGCGTCAGGATAGAAAAGCGAGAGCACGTGAACCAATCACTGCAAAACTCGTGGCAAATATGCTTGAAGTAGCTGGAGTGGATCGTTTGTTGACGATTGATTTGCACGCTGCGCAGATTCAAGGATTCTTTGATATTCCTGTTGATCACTTGATGGGTGCTCCTTTGATTGCGGATTACTTTGAGCGTCGTGGTATGGTTGGTTCTGACTATGTCGTTGTCAGTCCAGACCACGGTGGTGTCACTCGTGCTCGTAAATTAGCAGAGTTCTTGAAAACTCCAATTGCCATTATCGATAAACGCCGTAGCGTAGACAAAATGAACACTAGCGAAGTGATGAATATCATTGGTAAGGTTGAAGGTAAAACTTGTATCTTGATTGACGATATGATTGATACAGCTGGAACTATTTGTCACGCAGCAGATGCCCTTGCTGAGGCAGGAGCTGTTGAAGTTTACGCAAGCTGTACGCACCCAGTTCTTTCAGGGCCAGCTATGGACAACATCCAGAAATCAGCTATTAAAAAATTGGTTGTTTTGGATACTATCTACCTACCAGAGGAACGTTTAATTGATAAGATTGAGCAAATCTCTATCGCTCATCTGTTAGGCGATGCAATCATCCGTATCCACGAAAAACGTCCTCTTTCTCCATTGTTTAGTATTGAAAAGACTATTTAAATTTACAGTTGAGGAAATAAAAAACGCTTATAAATTCAGAACCCTATCGAACACAGAAGTCTGTATTGTTCGGAGTTTAAATATTTTTGTATCAATTGTTTCAAGAATATTATTTGATTTTTTAAACTAGAGTGAATTTTACTTATTTTTTACCAGAAAAAATAAATTTATTTTAAAAAAAGCTTGACAACTTAGATTTATATGATATAATTTGATGTAATAAGGGTTGTCCTTATAAATTAAATTTTAAAATTAAAGAGGAGATAAAACAATGAAGAAAGTTTTATTATCATCAGTAGTAGCTCTTGCAGTATTTTCTGCAGCAGCTCCAGTTTTTGCACAAGGAGAAAATCCAGCTTCTTCTAACCAATTGATCCAAAAGAAATATGTTTCATGGCGTGATGCAGCTGACGAAGCTGAAAACCTATTAAATGCTCATGATGCTGAAATCAAAGCAGAAGCTGCACAACAACCTGCAGTAGTTGCTGCACAACAAGCTCTTGATGCATATGGTTCAGGTCACCTTTACGGTGAATATGTAGCTAAACGTGATGCTGCTTTCAACGAAGCTTACAACGTGGTACGTAACATGTACCGTCAAAAATATGAAGAACAATACATCAAAGATGCTATGGCTCAAGGTAACTACTACAACGAAAATGGTGTAGAAGCTAACCGTACAAATGAACAACGTATCGCTGACGACCAAGCAGCACAAACTGGTAAAGCTCCTGTAGCATCAGCTAATCAAGCATCAGCTGACCAAGCATCAGCTGACCAAGCAGCAACTCAACCAGAAGGTGGCAAACCAGGTGCTGTAGACCAAGCTAAAAAAGCTGATGCAGCAGCTAAAAAAGCTGGTGCTTCTGCAAAAGCAGGTCAAAAAGCCCTTCCAAAAACACACGCTGTTAAATAATTTATTTATTTGGTGAAGTATACTATCACTGAAACTTTGTTTCAGTGATTTTTTTAGTAAATAACGAGGTAGAAAAATGAGTGGACACTCTAGAACAAAGAAAACACCAATTACTAAAATAATTGCTTCTATCGCAGCAGTAGCTATCGTTGCTTTGGGAGGCTTGTTTATATATAATAACAGCTTCTCAGCATCAAGTGAGAATAAGACGACTGAAACTACCGTTACCCAGGAAGCGTCAAAGCAAACTTATACTGCTAGTAAGGAAGAAAAGGAATATCTCTCTAATAAATTTAAAGGTTTACTTGCAACAAACTCTGAAACTGTGGGGTATGTATATATTCCGGGTACACAGTTAGATGAACCAGTCGTTCAAACAACGGATAATGCGACTTATTTAGATAAGCGCTTTGATGGGGTTAACGAGCCTTTAATGGGGACAGTCTTTATGGACGCTGATAACAAAAAGGACTTTAGCGATCGATTAACTTGGTTATTTGGTCATGCCCGTGGTAGTAAAGTGGCTGACCACCGTATGTTTAAAGATGTGAACTATTTCAGTCGCCAAGATTATTTTGATGAGCATCCTTATGTAGTTATTGAAACTCCAGAGAGAAAGTACTATTATGAAGCTGTTGCCATGATTATTGTTCCAGAAGAAACAGCATTTTACCGTACTTCTTTTGATGATGATGCAGATTTTGAGAAACAGCTAACTACTATTTATGATACTGCAGAAGTTAAGAAACCAAATGTTAAGATATCAGCTAAGGATAAATATCTTGTGCTTTCTACTTGTCGTGAAGAAGATGATACGATTCGTGCCAATCTCTACCTTCGACAAATTCCTGATTCAGAGATGAGTGACTTTGTCAAACAACACGGAGAAAGCCTTCAGTATAAACCAACAAGAGAATAATCTTTAAATAAAATCTTTATAAATCCTCTTAAAATTAAATGAATAGTTTAATTTTGGGAGGATTTTTTGATTTTTGTTTTTATAGTAAATTTCTGCAAACCCTTTCAAAATATGCTATAATGATGAAAAAGGAGGATTTTTATGACTCAAGAATTTATCAATCCAAGTGATGGCGTAGTACGTCAGTATTTAACAACTAGCAAAACGGTAGCTGTAGTAGGTCTGTCGGATCGCGAGGAAACAACTAGTAATCGTGTATCTAAGGAGATGCAGTCTCGAGGATATAGAATCATTCCAGTCAATCCGAAATTAGCAGGCCAGGAAATTCTTGGAGAAAAGGCTTATGCAAGTCTTGCTGAGATTCCTTTTCATGTAGATATTGTGGATGTTTTCCGTCGCAGTGAGTTTTTACCAGATGTCGCACGTGACTTTCTACAAGCAGATGCACAGATTTTCTGGGCTCAACTTGGTCTTGAAAATCAAGAGGCAGAAGAAATTCTCCGAGCTGGCGGATGTGAAGATATTGTGATGAATCGTTGTATTAAGAAAGAACATACACGATTGATTCTTGAACAATAAAAAGGTAGCCTTTAGGCTACCTTTTGTCTTAGATAATACCGATGAGTATTTGCATGCCAAGACTAGTCAGGATAATGGCAATCCAGCAGAGGGCTCCAAGGAGAATAGATTTACCGCTGGATTTGATCATGGTGATGAGATTGGTTTTGAGACCGATAGCGCTCATGGCCATGATAATGAGGAATTTAGAGAGTTGTTTGAGAGGTGCAAAAAAGCTGTTGCTGACACCGAATGAAGTGAGAATAGTAGTTAGCAGAGAAGCTAGGATAAAGTAGAGAATGAAAACGGGGAAGATTTTTTTAAGCTTCACTCCTTGTTTGTTACCTTGTTGACGGCTCTGCCAGTAGGAGAGGAAGAGAGTAATAGGGATAATAGCCAGGGTACGGGTCAGTTTGACAATGGTTGCTGACTCAAGAGTGTTGGTGTGATAAAGACTATCCCAGGCGCTAGCTGTAGCTGTTACAGAGGAAGTATCGTTGACTGCTGTCCCTGCAAAAAGAGAAAAACCTTCGTTTGATAGGTGAAGCCAGCCTCCTAGGGTTGGGAAGATAAGCGCAGCTATGACATTGAAGAAAAAGATAACAGATATGGCTTGAGCGACTTCTTTTTCCTTAGCATGGATGACAGGAGCAGTTGCCGCAATGGCAGAGCCTCCACAGATAGAAGAACCTACTCCAATTAAGGTAGCCAGCTTTGTATCGAGGTCAAAAAAGCGTTGGAAGAGATAGGCTACAATTAAAGCTATAGAAATAGTAGAAAGAATGACAGGGAGGGAAGATTTTCCAACTGCGAAAACTTGAGAGATATTGAGTCCAAATCCAAGCAAGATGACAGCGTACTGGAGTAATTTTTTAGAGCTATAAGTCAAACCAGCATCCAGTTGTTTATAGGAAGTGAGAAAGGGGTGGAGAATCATTCCGATAAAGATAGCAAAAACTGGCGCTCCTACAACAGGTAAGAAGCCTCCTAAAACCCAAGAGATGATAGAAATGATAAGACAGACTAGAAGTCCGGTCCCATTTTTTGATAGAAATGACATAAAAACCTCCGAAAATAAGCACTTCTTATTATAAGCTTGTCTATCAAAAAAGTAAAATAGAAAGTGGGAAATAGGCTGTGACTAAATGGATTTTTGCGGTCAAGGAGCTTTTGTAGTATAATAGATATATGTTCTTTAATCAAGGAGGATATCTATGGACCTAACCAAACGATTTAATAAACAATTAGATAAGATTCAAGTTTCCTTGATTCGTCAGTTTGACCAGGCTATTTCAGAGATTCCTGGAGTGTTACGTCTGACATTGGGAGAACCGGATTTTACAACACCAGATCATGTCAAGGAGGCTGCAAAGCGAGCCATTGACCAGAACCAATCCTATTATACAGGGATGAGCGGTTTACTGACCTTGCGTCAGGCGGCTAGTGATTTTGTAAAAGAAAAATACCAGCTAGACTATAATCCTGAAAATGAAATCTTGGTCACAATTGGTGCGACAGAGGCTTTGTCAGCTACCCTAACAGCTATCCTAGAAGAGGGAGACAAGGTTCTCTTGCCAGCTCCTGCCTATCCTGGCTATGAGCCGATTGTCAATCTAGTTGGGGCAGAGATTGTCGAGATTGATACAACTGAAAATGGCTTTGTCTTGACTCCTGAAATGCTGGAGAAGACCATTCTAGAGCAAGGTGACAAGCTTAAGGCTGTCATTCTCAACTATCCAGCTAATCCAACTGGTATCACTTATAGTCGCGAGCAATTAGAAGCCTTGGCAGATGTTTTACGCAAGTATGATATTTTCGTCGTCTGTGATGAGGTCTACTCAGAATTGACCTATACAGGGGGAAATCATGTCTCTTTGGGAACGATGCTGAGAGATCAAGCTATTATCATTAACGGCCTTTCTAAATCCCATGCCATGACAGGATGGCGTTTAGGTTTTATCTTTGCACCAGCAAACTTCACAGCTCAACTCATCAAGAGTCACCAATACTTGGTTACTGCTGCAAATACCATGGCGCAACATGCTGCAGTGGAAGCTTTGACAGCTGGTAAAGATGATGCAGAACCGATGAAGAAGGAGTATATCAAGCGTCGAGACTACATTATCGAGAAGATGACGGACCTTGGCTTTGAGATTATCAAACCAGATGGTGCTTTTTACATTTTTGCTAAGATTCCTGCAGGTTACAATCAAGATTCTTTTGCTTTTCTAAAAGATTTCGCTCATAAGAAGGCTGTTGCCTTTATCCCAGGTGCTGCCTTTGGTCAGTTCGGAGAAGGGTATGTTCGCCTATCTTATGCAGCCAGCATGGAAACGATTAAAGAAGCCATGAAACGACTTGAGGAGTATATGAAGGAAGCATGATTCAGTCTATTACGAGTCAAGGCCTGGTACTCTACAATCGTAACTTTCGTGAGGATGATAAGCTGGTCAAAATCTTTACAGAGCAGGCTGGGAAACGGATGTTTTTTGTGAAACATGCTAGCAAATCTAAACTTGCTCCAGTCATTCAACCCTTGGTGCTGGCTCGTTTTCTCTTAAAGGTTAACGATGATGGACTCAGCTATATCGAGGATTACCATGAGGTAAAGACTTTTCCGAAAATCAATAGCGACCTTTTTGTTATGGCATATGCAACCTATGTTGCAGCCTTGGCAGATGCGAGTTTGCAGGATAATCAGCAGGACGCACCCTTATTTGCTTTTTTGCAAAAAACTTTGGAGTTGATGGAAGAGGGCTTAGACTATCAGGTTTTGACCAATATTTTTGAAATTCAAATTTTGACACGTTTTGGGATTAGTCTGAATTTTAATGAGTGTACATTTTGCCACCGTGTGGGACAAGCCTTTGATTTTTCTTTCAAGTACGGTGCCTGCCTTTGCCCAGATCATTATCATGAAGATGAAAAACGATGCCATTTGAATCCCAATATTCCTTATCTACTTAATCAATTTCAAGCCATTGATTTTGAGATTTTGGAGACTATCTCGCTCAAGTCTGAAATCAAGCAGGACTTGCGTAAGTTTATAGATCAAATCTACGAGGAATATGTCGGTATTCACCTAAAATCAAAGAAATTTATTGATTCCCTAGCCGACTGGGGACAATTACTAAAAGAGGAAGACAAATGAAAAAAATCGCAGTAGACGCAATGGGTGGCGATTATGCACCACAAGCTATTGTAGAGGGTGTCAATCAAGCCCTTGCTGACTTTTCAGATATTGAGATTCAACTTTACGGAGACGAAAGTAAAATCAAGCAATATCTAACAGCTACAGACCGCGTCAGCATTATCCATACAGATGAGAAAATTGACTCTGACGATGAGCCTACAAAAGCTATCCGCAAAAAGAAAAATGCTAGTATGGTCTTGGCGGCTAAGGCAGTTAAGGACGGAGAAGCAGATGCTGTTCTCTCGGCAGGAAATACAGGAGCTTTGTTAGCAGCAGGATTTTTCATCGTTGGTCGTATCAAAAATATCGACCGACCTGGGCTTATGTCAACATTGCCAACGATTGATGGTAAGGGGTTTGATATGCTGGATCTCGGAGCTAATGCCGAAAATACAGCTCATCATCTGCATCAATACGCTATCCTAGGTTCCTTCTATGCCAAGAATGTTCGTGGTATTGCAAATCCCCGTATTGGCCTTCTTAACAACGGTACAGAAAGCAGTAAGGGAGATCCACTACGCAAGGAAGCCTATGACTTATTAGCAGCTGACGAGAGTTTGAATTTTGTCGGGAATGTGGAAGCACGTGACTTGATGGATGGTGTTGCAGATGTAGTCGTAACCGATGGTTTCACGGGAAACGCTGTTCTCAAAGCTATTGAAGGTACTGCTATGGGGATCATGGGATTACTTAAGAATGCCATTGTAGGTGGTGGACTTAGAGCCAAGCTCGGCGCATTCCTCCTAAAGGATAATCTCAGAGGTTTGAAAAAACAGCTCAACTATTCAGATGTTGGTGGTGCCGTCTTGTTTGGCGTTAAGGCGCCTGTTGTTAAGACTCATGGATCAAGTGACGCTAAGGCTGTATACAGTACACTTCGTCAGATTCGTACCATGCTTGAGACAGATGTAGTTGCACAGACTGCGCGTGAATTTTCAGGAGAATAATATGACAGATAAAGAAATTTTTGACCGTGTTGTTACGATTATCCAAGAACGTCAAGGGGAAGACTTTGTCGTAACCGAAAACTTGAGTTTGAAGGATGATTTGGATGCTGACTCTGTGGATTTGATGGAATTCATCTTAACAATCGAAGACGAATTTGGAATCGAAATCGGTGATGAAGAAATCGACAACCTCAATAGCGTCGCAGATGTATTAGCAATTATTAAAAATAGAACATAAGAAAAAGCAACATGCTAGGCATGTTGCTTTTTCTAATTGGTGTATTTAGGAGACTACACTTCAAATTCATAAAGTGCTGTGGATAGGTAACGTTCTCCGTTATCTGGTGCAAGTGCAAGGACTTTTTTACCTGCTCCAAGTTTTTTAGCGACTTCAATTGCTGCATAGATAGCTGCAGCAGAAGAAATACCTACTAAGAACCCTTCTTTTCCACCGATTTCACGACCAAGTGCAAGAGCATTGTCTGATGTTACGCGAACGATACCATCGTAAGCTTTTGTGTCAAGTGTTTCTGGGATGAATCCAGCAGAGATACCTTGAATTTTATGAGGCCCAGGTTTTTCACCTGATAAGATAGCTGATTCGTCTGCCTCAACTGCAAAAACTTGAATGTTTGAATTCGCAGCTTTAAGAGCATGAGAAACACCTGAAATAGTTCCTCCAGTACCAACACCGGCAACAAAGGCATCTAAACCGTCAGCTCCGAAATCAGCTAGAATTTCAGCTCCTGTTGTTCTTTCGTGAACTTCTGGGTTAGCTTGGTTGATAAATTGCAAAGGTAGGAAACCATCACGTTCAGCAGCGATTTCTTCAGCTTTAGCAATAGCGCCTTTCATACCTTCACTTCCTGGAGTTAGAACGAGTTCAGCACCATATGCTTGGATGATTTTACGACGTTCCACACTCATTGTCTCAGGCATAACGATGACAACTTTGTAGCCTCTAGCAGCACCAACCCATGAAAGACCGATACCAGTGTTTCCGCTTGTTGCCTCTACAATAGTAGAACCAGGTTTAAGTTTGCCTTCTTGTTCAGCTTTTTCAATCATGCTTAGAGCAATGCGGTCTTTAACGGATGACCCTGGGTTAAATGCTTCTAGTTTTACGTAAACATCTGCTGCACCCTCAGGTACGATGTTGTTCAATTTAACAATCGGTGTTCTACCGACAAGTTCAGTGATATTGTTATAAATCGCCATATTAGCACCTCTATATATAAGATGCTACTAGTATAACGCTATCTTTTCCTTTTGTAAAATATAGAAATCCTATCGAAGTGATAGGATTTTTTTATACCGGATATAAAAGAGTAAGGTTAGATAAATAAGGCAGTATTTCCGTTATTTTATCCTAAGTTTATAGGAACCTCGACTTCTCGTAAACCTTGATCTGTTAAGGTGACTTTCCCATTGAAAAATTCTATAAGCGAAGATTTAATATCTTCTTTATCTTCCTTATCAACAAAGATGATTGTCTCAACTTGATCTGTAAAATTGGTTTCAAGTTCCATAAGATTATGTTCTTTAAGAAAGTTTCCATATTCTTGATATTGGGCATAACTCATTTGAATTTGAATCCCTGCTTGTTCTTTAATTTCTACAATTCCAATTTCTTTAACAGCTAAAGCGACACTACCAGCATAAGCGCGAATGAGCCCCCCAGCACCTAGCTTAATACCACCGAAATAACGGGTAACAACTACACAGACATTGGTTAAATTATGATTTTCTAACACTCCAAGCATTGGTACTCCAGCAGTTCCGCTTGGTTCTCCATCGTCACTAGTTCGTTTAATTTCACTGCGCTCACCAATAATAAAAGCAGAGCAGTTGTGGGTCGCTTTATAGTGTTCTTTCTTAATAGCAGTGATGAAGGCACGGGCTTCCTCCTCGCTATAGACACGCTTTGCATGGCAAATAAAGCGGGATTTTTTGATTTCTTCTTGGACTTGTCCGTCCTCTTTAATTGTTCTACATTCCATAATGTTATTGTACTAAAAATTAGGATAAAGTTCTAGATTTTACGAATAAAGAAGTATGAAAATAAACCCAAATTATCTAGGTCGACTTTTTACTGAAGATGAATTAAGTATGGAAGAACATCAGTTAGCAGTGAAACTCCCAAGTATGCGAAAAGAGAAGGGAAAACTAGTTTGTCAACGATGTGATAGTGTGATTCAAGAAGAATGGTTATTGCCCATTGATGCATACTACTGTCGAGAATGTCTGTTGATGAAGCGAGTTAGGAGTGATCAAGGTTTATATTATTTCCCTCAGGAAGAATTTCCAAAACAAGAGGTTCTTAAATGGCAGGGACAATTGACTCCATTTCAAGAGAAAGTATCAAAAGGATTACTTAAAGCTGTAGAAAGTCAGCAGCCAACTTTAGTTCATGCCGTGACTGGCGCTGGGAAAACAGAGATGATTTATGAAGTTGTGGCAAAAGTCATTAATGATGGTGGGGCAGTTTGTTTAGCGAGCCCCCGGATAGATGTTTGTTTGGAGTTATATAAACGACTACAAAATGATTTTGCCTGTAAAATCGCGTTGTTACATGGGGAATCTGAACCATATTTTCGGACACCTCTAGTTGTTGCAACGACTCACCAGTTATTAAAATTCTATCAAGCTTTTGATTTACTAATAGTTGATGAAGTTGATGCTTTTCCCTATGTTGACAACAAGATGCTTTACAAAGCTGTAAAGAATTGTGTAAAGGAAAACGGACTCAGCATTTTCCTTACAGCTACCTCTACAGATGAATTGGATAAAAAGGTTCGCTTAGGAGAGTTGAAAAGGTTAAGTTTACCAAGGCGGTTTCATGGTAACCCCTTAATAATTCCCAAACCAGTCTGGCTATCTGAATTGGACAATTACTTAGACAAACATCGTCTACCACCCAAATTAAAAAGCTATATAGAAAAACAACGAAAATCAGGCTATCCATTACTCATTTTCGCTTCAGAGATTAAAAAAGGAGAGAAGTTAAAGGAAATCTTGCAGCTGCAGTTTCCAAATGAGAAAATAGGCTTCGTATCGTCTGTTACAGAAGATCGATTAGAACAAGTTCAAGCATTTAGAGATAGAGAATTAACCATCTTGATAAGTACAACAATATTGGAACGTGGAGTTACCTTTCCATGTGTAGACGTAATGGTTGTCGAAGCAAATCATCGCCTCTTTACAAAATCGAGTTTAATTCAAATTGGAGGACGAGTTGGACGCAGCATGGATAGACCAACTGGAGATTTAATTTTCTTTCATAATGGATTAAATCGTTCGATTAAAAATGCCATAAAAGAAATTAAGTTGATGAATAAGGAGGCAGGTTTATGACTTGCTTACTATGTGGACAACACTTGGGAAGTAATTTAACCTTTAGAAATCTTCTTTTTTTAAAAAAGGAGGCAGGTTCGCTCTGTTTTACGTGCTCCTCAAGTTTCGAAAAAATAGGAGAAGAACATTGTCCAACCTGCTATAAAGCAGGAGTGTCAACCTCGTGTCAAGATTGTCAACTTTGGTGTAAAGAAGGGATTGATGTCAGTCATGAAGCGATTTTTACTTATAATCAAGCAATGAAGGATTACTTTAGCCGCTACAAGTTTGATGGAGATTATATTCTTAGAAAGATTTTTGCTTCAATTTTAAAAGATAAACTGCGAAAGTATAAAGAGTTTCAAATCCTTCTCATTCCCTTGAGTCCAGAGAGATTCTCTAAAAGGGGATTTAATCAGGTTGAGGGCTTAATAGAAACTACAGGTTTATCCTATCTGGATTTATTAGGAAAAAGTGAAGTGAAAGCAAGCTCTTCAAAAAATCGTTCAGAACGTTTAGCCACAGAACTCCCATTTTTTATTAAAAACGGCGTTACGATCCCAAAGAAAATTTTATTAATTGATGATATTTATACGACAGGTGCGACTGTTAATCGTGTCAAGAGTATGCTAGAGAATGCAGGAGCAGAAGAGGTTAGAACATTTTCCCTCGTAAGATGAGGAAAAAGATTGCAATAATTTTTTGAAAGCGTTATAATAAATATAGAAAAACAAATATGTTTAGAAAGAAGGTACTTATATGATTAAATATAGTATCCGTGGTGAAAACCTAGAAGTAACAGAAGCAATTCGTGATTATGTAGTTTCTAAACTCGAAAAGATCGAAAAATACTTCCAAGCAGATCAAGAACTAGATGCACGTGTAAATTTGAAAGTGTATCGTGAAAAGACTGCTAAGGTAGAAGTAACAATTCCACTTGGATCTATTACTCTTCGTGCAGAAGATGTTTCTCAAGATATGTATGGATCCATTGATTTGGTAACAGATAAGATTGAACGTCAAATTCGTAAAAATAAAACAAAAATTGAACGTAAGAACAGAAACAAAGTTTCTACTAGCCAATTATTTACAGATGCTTTAGTTGAAGATTCAGATGTTGCTCAAGCTAAAGTTGTTCGTTCAAAACATATTGATTTAAAACCAATGGACCTTGAAGAAGCACTTCTTCAAATGGATTTATTGGGTCATGACTTCTTCATTTACATCGATGTTGAGGACGAAACAACTAATGTAATTTACCGTCGTGAAGATGGAGACATTGGCCTTCTTGAAGCAAAAGAATCATAAGATATTGTCGTTTAATATATAAGTGGGCTGTTGAAAACAGCTCACTTATTTGATTTTACAAAGATATAAGTTGGAGTATTAACTCAACTTATAGGGCTATTTACTTTAATTAAGTAGACAAAAGAAAGCGCTTTAAGTTAAAATAGTCATGTCAACAAATATTGAGCGTAAAAATGTAAGCGCTCTAAAATTAATTTATTACAAAGGAGTCCACAGATGGCAACTAAAGAAGAAATCTTGCGCGAATTATATCCAGAGGATCTATTCCACTATGCAGATGGTTTAACATTGGGAGAAGCAGAAGTTTTACAAGAAACTCGTCGTTTGATTGAAAAACACCTTCGTCCTGTAATTAATGAATATTGGGAAGCACCTGATTTCCCATTCGAACAATTTTACGCTGTAGCAAAAGGCGCACAAATCATGAACAACCCTAAATTGTTCGAAGGACGAGAAGGAAACTACAAACCATCAGAACTTTACATCGCATTCTTGTACCTTGAATTAGGTCGTTTCGATGCTTCTATGGCAACATTCTTCACAGTACATGGTGGACTTTGCTACAACACAATCTTGCTTGGTGGTGATGAGCGTCAACAAAAAGAATTCCTTCCTAAATTGGCTGCATTTGACTGGCAAGGATGTTTCGCTTTGACTGAGCCATTGTCAGGTTCTGACATCGCTGGTGGTCTTGCTACAACAGCTGAGCGCGTTGGAGACAAATGGATCTTGAACGGTGAAAAACGTTGGATCGGTGGATCAGACACAGCTGACGTTGTTCCAGTATTCGCTCGCGACGTTGAAGATGGACGCGTGAAATGTTTCATCGTTCGTAAAGGTGCTCCAGGATACCACGCTGAGCCAATCCCTCACAAAGTTTCTCTTCGTTGCGTACGTAATGGTCACATTACTATGAAGAATGTTGAAGTTCCAGATTCAGACCGTTTGGTAAACATCAACGGATTTGGCGACGTAGCTCGTATCTTGACATTTACTCGTGCTGACGTTGCTCACATTGCAACTGCAATCACTTGTGGTTCATTTGTTGCAGCTCTTAAATACGCTAAAGACCGTCAACAATTCAAACGTCCAATTGCTTCATTCCAGATCGTTCAAGAAAAATTGGCTAGAATGCAAGCTAACGCAGTAGCAGCACTTTCTTACTCAGCTCGTATCGCAGAAATGCAAGAAGCTGGTAACGAATTGATGCTTAACTCTGCACTTGCTAAATTGCATAACTCATTGGTAATGCGTGAAACAGTTGCCCTTGCACGTGAAACATGTGGTGGTAACGGAATCACTCTTGAAACTGACGTAGCTCGCTTCTTTGCAGATGCTGAAGCAATCTACACTTACGAAGGTTCTCACGAAGTGAACGCATTGATCGTTGGTCGTGAACTCACTGGTGTCGGTGCATTCGTATAATTCGTATAATAATGAATTTGGAACGGTTGCTTAGCATTTGCTGAAAGACCGTTCCGATTCTTTCTTTATAAACTTTATATATTAAAATGAATAGGAGAAAAAAATGAGTATTTCTAAAGTAATGATCATTGGTTCTGGTCAAATGGGTAGCGGAATCGCGCAAGTATTCGCTCAATCTGGTTTTACAGTATACCTTAATGACATTAAAGAAGAATTTGTACAAAGAGGGATTGATAATATCACTAAACAATTGGCTCGTTCAGTAGAAAAAGGACGTATGTCAGAAGAAGAAAAAGGAAAAATCTTGGGTAACTTGATTCCTTCAACTTCTTACGAAGATGCTAAAAACGTTCAATTGGTTATTGAAGCAGCTACAGAAAACAGAGATATCAAACTCAGCATCTTTAAACAATTGGATGAAATTACTGCTCCTGAAACAATTTTGGCTTCTAACACATCATCTCTTTCTATTACGGATATTGCTGCGGCTACAGTTCATCAAGAACGTGTAATTGGTATGCACTTCTTCAACCCAGCACCAGTTATGAAGTTAGTTGAAGTGATTCGTGCTCTTCAAACTTCAGATGAAGTTGTAAAAGCAGTTCGCGAATTGACTGAAAAAATTGGAAAAACTGCAGTTGACGTTAAAGACTCTTATGGATTTGTTGTTAACCGTGTGTTGATCCCAATGATTAACGAAGCTATCTTTATCCTGGGTGAAGGTGTTGCTTCTGCAGAAGAAATTGATGAAGCTATGAAATTGGGTGCAAACCATCCAATTGGCCCATTGGCACTTGCTGACTTGATCGGATTGGATGTATGTTTGGCAATCATGGGAGTATTGAATAACGGCTTCGGTGATCCTAAATACCGTCCAGCACCACTATTGAAGAAAATGGTTGAAGCTGGTAAACTAGGTCGTAAGACTAAAGAAGGATTCTTTAAATACTAAGATTATAAGGAGCAAATAATGAAAGAAGCAGTTATTGTTGCAGCGGTTCGTACACCTCTAGGTGCCTTCGGTGGAAGCTTGAAAGATGTTCCTGCTGTTGATTTGGGAAGTTTAGTTATCAAGAGCGCTATCGAAAGAGCAAACTTGAAACCAGAACAAGTTGATGAAGTTATCATGGGTAACGTCCTTGGTGCAGGCCTTGGACAAAACGTTGCACGTCAAATGAGTGTTAACGCGGGTATCCCAGTTGCTTCTCCAGCATTCACTATTAACAAAGTTTGTGGATCTGGTTTGAAAGCAGTTCAATTGGCAGCTCAAGCAGTATTGTGTGGAGATGCTGATATCGTTGTAGCCGGTGGGGCTGAAAACATGAGCCAAGCTCCTTATGTCCTTCCAAACCAACGTTGGGGCGCCCGTATGGGAGACTCCCAAGTAGTAGACACTATGCTTCGTGATGGCTTGACAGATGCCTTTGGATCCTTCCATATGGGAATTACAGCTGAAAACGTTGCTGAACAATATGGCATTACACGTGAAGACCAAGATAACTTTGCTGTGCAATCTCAAAAACGTGCAGTTGCAGCTATTGAAGCTGGTCGTTTTAAAGAAGAAATCGTTCCTGTTGAAATTCCGCAACGTAAAGGCGATCCTATCGTATTTGATACAGATGAATTCCCAAGAAAAGATGCTTCATTTGAAGGACTTTCTAAACTTCGTCCAGTATTCAAAAAAGATGGTACTGTAACAGCTGGTAATGCTTCAGGTATCAACGATGGTGCTGCAGCAGTTGTAGTTATGAGTGCTGAAAAAGCTAAAGAATTGGGAGTTCCAGTTTTGGCAACTATCAAATCTTACGCAAGCGCTGGTCTTGATCCAAAAGTGATGGGTTGCGGTCCAATCTACGCATCTCGTAAAGCACTTGAAAAAGGTGGATTTACAGTTGCAGATCTTGACTTGGTAGAATCAAACGAAGCATTTGCGGCTCAAGCGTGTGCAGTTGGTAAAGAACTAGGTCTTGACCCAGAAAAAGTTAACGTTAACGGTGGAGCTATTGCCCTTGGACACCCAATTGGTGCTTCAGGATGCCGTATCTTGGTTACTCTTCTTCATGAAATGGAAAAACGTGATGCAAAACGTGGTCTTGCTACACTTTGTATCGGTGGAGGAATGGGTACTGCAGTTATCGTAGAACGTTAATTCATACTTTATTCTATTGACTAAAATTTATTATATCTTACCTGAAATCTCTTCGGAGAATTTTGGGTAAGATATTTTTTATTATAAATAATTAGAAGACTAAAGTATCAAAATAAAAGCGCTTTCCTATAAGTTAAACTTATAGGCATAAGCATAAATATTAAGTGGACGGTGGTTAATAAATAAGGTATTATTATAATGTAAGCACTTACATTACTATCGGTACTTGTTGACGCAGTACTCTATACTCAAAATAACTTAAAGTAGGAGGAGAATAATGAGTAATACAGTTTTATTAGAGGTTAAAGATGGTATCGGTTATATCACCATTAACCGCCCAGCAGCTTTGAACGCGTTGAGTTCAGAGGTTTTGACGGATTTAAATCTTGTTTTAGATGAAGTAGAAAAACATGAAGATATCCGTGTTGTTATTGTTAGTGGTCAAGGTGATAAGGCTTTTGTTGCAGGGGCTGATATTAAGGAAATGGACCAAATGTCTCCAATTCAAGCCTTCGAATACATGACATATGCCAATGATACATTTACCCGTCTGTCTGATCTTACTCAACCGACTATTGCAGTTCTTAATGGATATGCTTTGGGAGGCGGTTTGGAGCTTGCACTCTCAACGGATATTAGAATTGGCTTTGAAAAGACGATGGTAGGATTCCCTGAAGTTGGCTTGGGTATCATTCCTGGTTTCGCAGGTACACAAAGAATGTCTCGTTTGATCGGTACTAGCAAGACAAAAGAATTGATCTACACTGCTAGAATCGTCAAAGGAAATGAAGCCTATGACCTAGGAATTTTGAACAAACTTGTTCCAGCTGAGGAATTATTGTCATCTGCTGAAGAACTAGCTAAAAGCATCATGAAAAATGCTCCGTTGGCTGTTGAAAAAGCTAAGCATGTCATTCAAGTTGGTTCAGAACTTCCTCTTAAGAATGCAATTCGTTTAGAGACAGAAGCTGAAGCTCTTCTCTTCTCTACTGAAGACAAAGTTGAAGGAATGCGTGCTTTTGTTGAAAAACGTAAAGCCGTGTTCAACCGTAAATAATAATTGAGGTGTTAGTATGAAAGCTGTTTTATCATTACAAGAAGCTATTTCTAAAGTAAAACCTGGTAATGTCGTAGGGATTTCAGGATTCCTTGCTGTTGGTGAACCTTTGGAGTTGATCGAAGAGTTGGTTAGACAAAATCAACAAGATTTGACTTTGGTTTCAGTTGTTACTTCACATCCAGGTAAAGAAGTGGGTGTTGGCCGCCTTTGTGAAAACCACCAAGTTAAAAAATATGTTGCTGCCCACATTGGTACATCTCCTGCTGCTCAAAAAGCATACTTTAGTGGAGAAATGGAAGTAGAATTCACTCCAATGGGTACTGTTGTTGAACGTCTTCACGCTGCTGGAGCAGGTCTTGGAGGAGTTTTGACACCGACAGGAGTTGGTACTATTTTAGAAAATGAACATGAAAAAGTAGTTCGCAATGGTCGCGAGTACCTCATTTATGACCCGCTAAAACTTGACGTAGCATTGATTAAAGCTACAAAAGCTGATAAGTACGGAAACTTGTACATTGATGGTACAACTAAGAACATTTCATTGCAACTAGCTCTTGCAGCAGATACAGTTATCGTTGAAACAAATGAAATTGTTGAAGTTGGTGAAATTAAACCGGATGACATCTATATTCCAGGTATCCTTGTTGACTATGTAGTCCAAGGCTTAACTCCAGAAGAACACCACAAGATGATGGGTGACCTCTGGACAGAGACTAATAAATTAGCGGGGGTAAAATAATATGAAACCAAAAGAAATTATTGCAAGACGTGTTGCTCTTGAATTTAAAGATGGTGATGTTGTAAACCTTGGATTTGGTATTCCAAATGCTTCTGCAGACTTCATCCCAGAAGGTGTTAACGTAATCCTTCAAGCAGAAAATGGTGCCCTTCGCTTTGGTGAAACACCAACTAAAGATAATTACAATCCAAACCTAGCAAACTCAGGTGGTGCACCAATTACTCTCCTTCCAGGAGCAGCTTTGTTTGATTTGCAAACATCATTTGCAATTATTCGTGGTGGTCACGTTGATGCGACTGTTCTTGGAGCTCTTGAAGTAAGCCAAGACGGAAGCATTGCAAACTGGATTATCCCAGGAAAATTTGCACCAGGTATGGGTGGAGCGATGGACCTTTTGGTAGGTGCTAAACGCGTTATTGGAGCAATCCAACATACTACAGGTGGCGAATCTAAACTTTTGAAAGAGTGCACATTGCCTCTATCTGCTAAAGGAGTTTTAGATCTTGTCATTACAGAACTAGCTGTTTTTGGATTCAAAGATGGTAAATTCTTGTTGAAAGAAGTTGCACCAGGTGTAACTGTAGAAGAAGTTCTCGAAAAAACAGCCGGTGACGTTATTGTTGCAGAAGATGTGAAGACAATGCCTATCTAGGCTAATATTGGCTATTTTCTTCTGAACATGATATTATATATGTAAACGATACTATCGCCTTTTTAGGCGGTAGTATCAATTGGTATCTAAATGAAAAAATAAATGGAAGTAAGGTGATAGCTAAGTGGATATTATACAAATGAACTATTTCATTAATATAGTCGAATGTGGTTGCAATCTTTCGATTGCAGCAAAGAAAATCCATATTAGTCAGTCAGCCTTAAGTCAATTTGTAACAAATTTTGAAGCAGCTGAGGGAATCCAATTATTCAATCGAAAGAATGGTAGATTGGAAAGTTTGACTGAGGCAGGACGAAAGATTTATCGTTTTGCCACAGAAATTGTTAATCGTCACGAAGAGATGCTTTCAATGATTCATATTGAATCACAAAAGCAGAGAGGGACTATTAATCTTGGTATTCCTTCTTTGATATTAAGAACGTTCTTCTCAAACACTCTACCGCATTTTTTGAGAAATAACCCTCACATCTATATTCAAGTTATAGAGGGTGGAGGGAAAGAAATTCACCAAAAAATGAGTGACGGTGATTTAAACCTAGCATTTTTAATTGAGCCAACGAACTTAGATGCACAAAAATTTGAACAACATATTATTCATTTAGACGAGTATGTTGCTTATATGGATAAACATCATCCATTAGCACAGAAAGAAGCGCTAGATTGGTCTGATCTTGCTGATTATGATTTAGCAATCTTTAATAAAACATTTACGACTTATGATTTGGTGGTTGAGAAACTTCGTTCACAACGCATAAATACTAAATTTGCTTATTTATCATCTACTTGGGACTTTTTAATTGAGTCTACTTATCAAACAGATTTGATTACAATTTTACCAAAATCTGTTGAAACTCTTGTAGATAGTAGTCGCTTCCAAACTGTTCGATTTAATGACCCGATTCCTTTTAATGTTTGGTTCTGTAGACCGTACAAGGATTCCTACAACGAGGTCGAATCCTATGTGTATGAAGAATTGTTAAAAGGGTATTATCAACCCTTGTCTGAGAATTAGCTTGGGGTGAAGAGTAATGGTCTACAATGATAACCTTGCTAAAAGGTATAATGCAGAGATAAGCAGTCTAATTGCAAGCTATTTTGAGTATAGAACAGATAAAAATCAATTTCCAAGAGAATTGTTCGATAAGTTTATTGAATCTTTTGATATATTTTCATCCATCGTAAGGGATGAAAATTCGATTTTAAGCGAAGAATTCATGACTTTTATTCGTTTAATCTCAAAAGAATTTGCTGCTTTTTCGACAGTTTTATTAACCCAGGCTTGCTATGGGATTTATCCTATTATTCGATACGGTAGTCCCAAACAAAAAAGTCTATATCTTGAAAAATTAATTAAAGGAGAGATATTGGCTGGTCTAGGTTTTTCTGAGGGGTATCTTGGCGAAAATCTAGAATTAGTGAATACAACTGCGACTAAAACAAGTAATGGATGGCGTCTTTCAGGTAAGAAATCGATTGTTTCAAATTGCCGTTTTACGGATATACTTTTTATATTTGCCAAAGTAGAAAATGATGAAAAGAAACAGTCGTTTGGATTTTTTATCGTAGACACTAAGGACCCAGGTGTTTACTTTGGAGAAGATATCCCTAAACAAGGACTAAAAGGTTTACCAATCAGTTCAGTTACTTTTGATAATATTGAATTATCAGAGGATAGTTTATTAGGGATGACTTTAGCTGGTCAAGAACAGTTAAATGACTTTGTTCGAAAGCTTCAATTAGGTTTAAGCGCAGTTTCTATTGGAATTTCCGAAGGAGCTTTTGAAAAAGGTTTATCTTTTCTAAAGGTGAAACGTGGTTTTGGTAAGAGGTTGATTGATGCGACGATTTATCAACATCAATTTGCTGATTTATATACAAAACTATGTGCAGCAGAAGCGTATTTCAATTCATATAAAAATCAAATGTTAGATGATTCTTTGTATGTTTCACAGATTAAATTATTTACTACAAAAGTAGCTATTGAAATTTCTGAAGAGATTATCAGATTAATAGGTCCGCTACAAGCACAGGATAAAAGCCCGATTGATCGTTATTTAAAAGATGCTAAAACTATTGAAAGTTACGGGAAATCTGGAGACTCAATTCGAAAAAGAATAGCACACCAGTGGCTAAAGGAGTAATAAAATGACAGAACTCAAGTTGCAAGAGTATCAATTTCACGATATGAAATTGACATGGCTACGAGGAGCTGATAAATTAACTGATGCAGGGACATTATTTGGTCCTGTTCCAAAAGTTGTGTGGTCTCGATACTATCCAACAAATGAAGACAATATGATGTCTGAGTTGACAGATCCGATCTTGATTCAATACAAAGGGAAGAATTACCTGATGGATGCGAGTTTCGATACGGCAAAATTGTCTGAGAAACAAAGACGCAATCTAGGAATTTTATCTGAAAGTAAAATCGAAGAGAGTTTAGAGCTTTTAGGCTTGTCTCCAGAGAAGATTGATTATGTATTGATGACACATATGCACCATGACCATTCAGGTGGTTTAACACGCGTTAATTCTGAGGGCAATCTTGTTTCTAAGTTTCCAAATGCAAAGATTATTGTCAATGATATAGAATGGTACGAGATGAGAAATCCTAATAATCGTACTCGCGGAACTTACCTCAAAGAGAATTGGGAACCGATTCAAGATCAAGTTACAACCTTCTCAGATTCGATTGATATCATTCCAGAAATTCAAATGATTCATACAAGCGGACATAGTAATGGTCACTGTATTATTTTACTTAAACAAGGTGAAGATACAATGATTCACATGGGTGATTTGATGTTAACACACGCTCATCGAAATCCACTGTGGGTTCCGGCTGTAGATGATTATCCAATGAAGTCTATTTCAGCAAAAGAAAAATGGCTTAAGCAAGCCTTTGAAAATGGTTATAAATTCTTCTTCTATCATGATCAATTTTTTGCAGTTGCAGAATTTGATAAAGAAGGTAAAGAATTTGTGAACTATGTTTTGCGCTCACGTCCACCAGTGATTCCATTTACAGAACAGCAAGATCGTAGACCAGATTTTTTATAATTATTGCGTATAAGGAGACAAATGACTAAATTCTCTTGTTTGATAGATACAGGAAAATAGCCTGTTGAATTTCAAACAAAACTGAACCGAAAATAAAGGAGTAAACATATGTCTATTACTAAACTTTTGCAAATTAAATACCCTATTTTCCAAGGAGCTATGGCTCAAATTTCTCACTATCAACTTGCTGCTGCTGTTTCAGAAGCTGGAGGACTAGGAATTATTGCCTCTGGTGGTATGACAGGAGAACAACTTCGCGAAGAAATTCGTGAATTGAGAAAATTAACTGACAAACCTTTTGGTGTTAACATCATGTTAATGATGAAAAATATCAAGGATATTGTAACAGTTATTATCGAAGAAAAAGTTCCAGTTGTTACTACTGGTGCAGGAACTCCAAAACATATTATGCCATATTTGAAAGAAGCTGGTGTTAAAGTGATTCCTGTAGTTGCTAGTGTAAAACATGCTCAAAAAATGCAAGAACTCGGGGTTGATGCAGTTGTTGCTGAAGGTTCAGAAGCAGGAGGACACATTGGTGACACTAACACTATGGCTTTGATTCCTCAAATTGTAGATGCTGTTGATATTCCTGTCATCGCTGCGGGTGGTATTGCTGACGGTCGTGGATTGGCTGCTGCCTTTACACTTGGAGCTCAAGGTGTACAAATGGGTACTATCTTCTTGGCTTCAAACGAATGTCCAATTGCTGACGCTTATAAAGAAGCTGTCCTTGCAGCAAATGATACAGCAACTGCTGTTACTGGACGTATCGCAGGAGCTCCTGTTCGTTGTATTCGCAATGAAATGACAGACCACTACATCGAATTAGAACAAAAAGGTACAAACCGTGAAGAGCTTGAGGAAATTACTATCGGTTCACTTTCTAAAGCTGTTTACGAAGGTGATACTGTACACGGTTCAATGATGAGTGGACAAATTGCAGGTATGGTAAAAGAAATTAAACCATGTAAAGAAATCATCGAAACAATCGTGGCAGAAGCACAAGAACGTCTTAAACACGTTGAAATTTCAGTAGGCGAATAATCTATCCAACAGAGTAGATTCTTAAGGCAAATATAAAAGTATATCTATAGGAGGGCGATTTAATCGCCCTCTTTTGTTCTTTAAAAACCTTTACAAAACACTTGTCTAATACCCTTGTAAACTTCCTTAAGTTCGCTTTTTGCCTATATTTATGGTATAATAATGCGCAAGAGGTTTGTAATGAAAAAAAATGAAATGAATCCCTTATTTGTTTACTTATTTGTTGGGATTTCCTTTATAATCATGACCGTATTGGTTGTTTTTCTTCAAAATAATCTAGTCACAATAGTATGTTTACTTTTCTTAATGGTAGCATTTCTTTTGCTATTTTATTTTCAGAAGAAATCTTATCAGAAAACTGAAATTGAACAAATCCAGTACGTAAATCATCAAGCGGAAGATAGTTTAAGTTCGCTCTTAGAACAAATGCCGGTGGGAGTTGTCAAACTAAACATGGAAAATAGCGAGATTGAGTGGTTCAATCCCTATGCAGAGTTAATGCTGACAACGGAAGATGGAGAAATTGACCATTCTCAAGTTCAAGAAATTATAAAAACAGCCATATCTTCGCCTGGAATTTATGCCAATGTGGGAGAAAAGCGTTATGCAGTGCATCTAGATAGAAATTCTGGTGTACTCTACTTTTTTGATGTTTCTGGAGAGTACGAAGCCACAGTGGAATTGGTGACGAGTCGTCCTGTTATTGGTGTTATTTCGGTAGATAATTATGATGATTTAGAGAATGAAACATCTGAATCTGATATCAGCCATATTAATAGTTTTGTTGCGAATTTTGTTGCAGAATTTACTGGAAAACATCAAATGTTCTCTCGTAGAGTGGCCATGGATCGTTTCTACTTGTTTACTGATTATACGGTTTTAGAACAATTGATGCAGGATAAATTTTCTGTAATTGATACTTTTCGTGAAGAAGCCAAACAGAGAGATTTACCATTGACTATGAGTATGGGCTTATCATACGGTGATGGAGATCATGAGGGCATTGGTAAAGTTGCTTTATCAAATCTCAATCTTGCAGAAGTTCGTGGTGGAGACCAAGTTGTTGTCAAAGAAAATGATGAAACGAAGAATCCAATTTATTTTGGTGGTGGCTCTGCAGCTTCCATCAAGCGGACAAGAACACGTACTAGAGCGATGATGACGGCAATCTCTGAGAAATTGAAGAGTGTCGATTGTGTATTCGTTGTTGGTCATAAAAACTTAGACATGGATGCTTTGGGTTCTGCGGTTGGGATGCAATTGTTCTCTAGCAACGTCTTGGATGATAGTTATGTAGTCTACGACTCTGAGCAAATGTCTCCTGACATTCATCGAGCCATTCAATTTTTAGAGAATGAGGGAGTAACAAAACTCATCCCTCTAACTCAAGCTATGGAAATGGTCACTAATCGTTCCTTGCTAGTGATGGTGGACCACTCTAAGACCGCTTTAACCTTGTCAAAAGAGTTTTATGATTTATTCACGCAAACGATTGTTATCGACCACCATAGACGAGATCAGGATTTCCCGGAAAATGCTGTTATCACCTATATCGAGAGTGGAGCAAGTAGCGCAAGCGAACTTGTAACAGAGTTGATTCAATTCCAAAACTCTAAGAAAGCACGCCTAAGTCGTATTCAAGCTAGTGTTCTCATGGGTGGTATAATGCTAGATACCAAGAATTTCACCTCTCGTGTGACCAGTCGAACATTTGACGTAGCTAGCTATCTAAGAACACGTGGAAGTGATAGTGTTGTAATTCAGGAACTTGCGGCGACTGACTTTGAAGAGTATCGATTGGTGAATGAACTCATCTTACAAGGACAGGCTGTACAACCTTCTATTCTTGTCGCTCAGGCCAAGGATACTAAGGAATATGATACTGTAGTGATTAGTAAAGCAGCCGATACGATGCTGGCCATGTCAGGTATTGAAGCTAGTTTTGTCATTGCAAAAAACCGCCAAGGGGATATTTCCATTTCTGCACGAAGTCGTAGTAAGATTAATGTGCAACGGATTATGGAAGAATTGGGTGGCGGAGGCCACTTCAACCTGGCAGCTGCTCGACTTACAGATATGAGTCTGCAAGAAGCAGGTGATAAATTGAAAACCATTATTTCTAATGAACTTAGTGAAAAGGAGACAGAGGAATGAAAGTAATCTTTTTAGCAGATGTAAAAGGAAAAGGAAAAAAAGGCGAAATCAAGGAAGTGCCAACAGGTTATGCGCAAAACTTTTTGATTAAGAAAAACCTTGCTAAAGAAGCGACTTCTCAAGCAATTGGCGAGTTGCGTGGTAAGCAAAAATCTGAAGAAAAAGCACATGCTCAACTTCTTGCAGAAGCACAAGAAATTAAGGCAAAACTTGAAGCTGAAGAAACAATTGTTGAGTTTGTTGAAAAAGTTGGTCCAGATGGAAGAACTTTTGGTTCAATTACTAGCAAGAAAATTGCGGAAGAGCTTCAAAAACAATTTGGAATTAAAATTGATAAACGCCATATTCAAGTCCAATCTCCAATTCGTGCGGTTGGCTTGATTGATGTTCCTGTAAAAATTTATCAGGATGTAACTGGCGTCATCAATCTTCGTGTAAAAGAAGGCTAATCTAGATTTGAGTAATTATGTTGTAAAAGGAAGGGAAATCTGATGGCAGAAGTAGAGGAACTACGAGTTCAGCCCCAGGATATCTTGGCAGAACAATCTGTATTGGGAGCTATATTTATCGATGAGAGTAAACTCGTGTTTGTTCGAGAATATATAGACTCTCGAGACTTCTTTAAGTATGCTCACCGTTTGATTTTTCAGGCCATGGTTGACTTGTCAGATCGTGGCGAAGCCATTGATGCAACGACTGTTCGCACGATCTTAGATGATCAAGGTGATTTGCAAAATATTGGTGGGTTGTCCTACCTTGTTGAGATTATCAACTCTGTACCAACCTCTGCAAACGCTGAATACTATGCAAAGATTGTAGCAGAGAAGGCTATGCTTCGTCGCCTGATTGCTAAGTTGACAGAATCTGTCAATCAAGCTTATGAAGCGTCTAGTCCTGTGGATGAAATTATTGCTCAGGCAGAAAAGGGCTTGATTGATGTTAGCGAAAATGCCAATCGTAGTGGGTTTAGAAATATTCGTGATATCCTAAACCTAAACTTTGGAAATTTGGAAACTCGCTCACAACAAACATCTGATATTACAGGAATTGCTACTGGTTATCAAGATTTGGATCATATGACTACAGGTTTACACGAGGAAGAGTTGATTATTATAGCAGCTCGTCCTGCTGTTGGTAAGACGGCTTTTGCTTTAAATATTGCTCAAAACATTGGAACTAAGCTAGACAAGACTGTTGCAATTTTCTCTCTCGAGATGGGTGCAGAGAGTCTGGTCGACCGTATGTTGGCTGCCGAAGGGCTAGTAGAGTCTCACTCTATTCGTACTGGACAACTTACTGAAGAAGAATGGCGCAAATATACGATTGCTCAGGGGAATCTTGCTAAAGCAAGCATCTATATTGACGATACACCTGGAATCCGAATTACAGAGATTCGATCACGCGCCAGAAAATTGGCTCAGGAAACAGGCAATCTTGGATTGATCTTGATTGACTACCTGCAGCTAATTACAGGGACTGGTCGTGAAAATCGTCAACAAGAGGTTTCAGAGATATCACGTCAGTTGAAAATTCTGGCCAAGGAATTGAAGGTTCCCGTTATCGCGCTAAGTCAGTTGTCACGTAGTGTTGAACAACGTCAAGATAAAAGACCGGTGCTATCAGATATTCGTGAGTCGGGATCTATCGAGCAGGATGCGGATATCGTAGCCTTTCTTTATCGTGATGACTATTACGAGCGTGGTGGGGAAGAAGAGGAAGGTCTTCCTAATAACAAGGTAGAAGTGATTATCGAGAAAAACCGTAGCGGTGCACGTGGAACGGTAGAATTGATTTTCCAAAAAGAGTATAACAAGTTTTCAAGCATTTCGAAGAGAGAGGAACAAAGATGACAGATGCATTTACAGATGTAGCCAAGATGAAAAAAATCAAAGAGGAAATCAAGGCACATGAAGGACAAGTCGTGGAAATGACCTTAGAAAATGGTCGTAAACGCCAAAAGAATCGCTTAGGAAGACTCATTGAAGTTTATCCATCGCTCTTTATCGTTGAATTTGGAAATGTTGAAGGGGACAAACAGGCCAATGTCTATGTTGAATCCTTCACCTATTCAGATATTTTAACGGAAAAGAATTTGATTCACTATTTGGATTAAGGTTGAAAGTGAGAGTATTCTCACTTTTTTCTTTTTCTTTCGAATGATATAAATGAGGTTAACCTCAAAAATTTATCTATTCGAAGGAGAATGAATGACATATAGTAAAAAGGGAACTTTTCTAAAGAGAACGACGGTGGGTACAGCATCATTATTGCTAGCAGGTGCTTTTTTGTTTGGTGGAGGAACTGTTCATGCCAATCAGGTAAACAATGGCTCAAAGGCACGTGGAGATGATTATCCCTATTATTATAAAAATGGGAATCAAAATATTGATAAATGGCGCCTATACTCAAGACAGTGCACATCTTTTGCAGCTTTTCGATTAAGTAGTGTTAATGGATTTGAACTACCAGCTGCTTATGGGCATGCGAAAGAATGGGGCTATCGAGCTCAAAAGAAGGATATCGTGTAGATCAGAGACCAGCGATTGGGGCTATTGCTTGGAGCACGAGGGGAACGCATGGTCATGTAGCTTGGGTTTCTAACGTGATTGGAGACATGATTGAAATCGAGGAGTACAATTACGACTATACAGAAACGTATCATCGTAGGACAGTAAAAGCAAGTTCTATGACTGGATTCATTCATTTTAAAGATGTAGGGAATGCTAGTGTAGGAAATTATCAATCTGTACTAGCCTCTAGTGGAACACATTATTTTACAGAAAAAGCAGCTATTATGAATCAGCCATCATTGACATCTACTATCATCGACTACTACGAACCTGGAATGAGTGTTCATTATGATCAAACTCTTGAAAAGGATGGTTATAGATGGATTAGTTATATGTCACGAAGTGGGAATAGACGTTATATCCCGTTAATTAAAACGGCAACCTCTAAGAATGGATGGGAAAAACAGGGGACAATCTGGTACTACTATGAAAATGACAAAGTGGCTCTTGGTTGGAAAAAAATAGACGGAAGTTGGTACTATTTCCAAACAAGTGGTGCCATGAGAACAGGATGGCTAAAAGACGGATCTAAGTGGTACTACTTGAAATCATCTGGAGAAATGCAGACGGGATGGTTAAAGGATAAGGGCATTTGGTATTACCTCGAAAGCTCAGGTGCTATGA
Organism: Streptococcus infantis; assembly: GCF_021497965.1. GTDB lineage: Bacteria > Bacillota > Bacilli > Lactobacillales > Streptococcaceae > Streptococcus > Streptococcus infantis_B. Next base: position 55,111 of record NZ_CP046525.1, read on the forward strand.
AGTCTAGTCAGTGGTTCCAGGTTTCAGGGAAATATTATTACGTAAACGTATCTGGAGAATTGGCAGTAGATACGACAATAGATGGTTTCCAAGTCGACAGTAACGGTGCGCGAGTAGAAAAATCAACTCAATAAGCCTTCTCCTATAATCTAACTCTTAGCAATGGTATTTTTCCCTGCTTTCCTTTATAATGGGTGTATGGACAAGAAAAAATTATTACTAATTGACGGTTCTTCAGTTGCTTTCAGAGCATTCTTTGCGCTTTATCAGCAACTGGATCGTTTTAAAAATGACAATGGACTTCATACCAATGCAATCTACGGTTTTCACCTGATGCTAAATCATCTGTTGGAGCGTATTCAACCGAGTCATATCTTGGTTGCTTTTGATGCGGGGAAGACGACTTTCCGTACAGAGATGTATGCAGATTATAAGGGTGGTCGTGCCAAGACTCCGGATGAGTTTCGGGAGCAATTTCCTTTTATCCGTGAGTTGCTAGACCATCTGGGGATTCGCCATTATGAGTTGGCCCAGTATGAAGCAGATGATATCATTGGTACCCTGGGTCGCTTGGCTGAAAAGGAATCTTTTGATGTAACTATCGTCAGTGGAGACAAGGATTTAATTCAGTTGACGGATGAGCATACGGTGGTTGAGATTTCCAAGAAAGGTGTAGCTGAGTTTGAGGCATTTACACCGGATTATCTCATGGAAAAGATGGGCATCACACCAACTCAATTTATCGATCTTAAGGCTCTCATGGGAGATAAGTCGGATAATATCCCTGGCGTAACTAAGATTGGTGAAAAGACAGGTATTAAGCTTTTGCTTGAACATGGCTCACTTGAAGGGATTTATGAAAATATCGATAGTATGAAGGCTTCTAAGATGAAGGAAAATCTTGTCAATGACAAGGAACAAGCCTTCCTATCTAAAACACTAGCAACTATCGATACGAAAGCACCGATTGAGATTGGACTGGATGATTTGGTTTATAGCGGTCCAGATGTGGAAAACCTTGGTAAATTCTACGATGAGATGGGCTTCAAACAACTGAAACAGGCCTTGAATGCTTCTCAGACCAATCAAACTGAAGCATTGAACTTTACTATGGTTGATAAAGTGAGCGAAGATATGCTTAGCGCCGACTCCATTTTTCACTTTGAGCTCTTTGGGGAAAACTACCATACAGATGAATTGATTGGTTTTGCATGGTCATGTGGGGATCAGCTCTACGCTACAGATAAGTTGGAACTGCTGCAGAATCCGATTTTTAAAGATTTTCTAGAAAAAACACCTCTAAAAGTGTATGATTTTAAGAAAGCAAAAGTTCTCTTAAATCGTTTTAGTTTGACTTTGCAGGCCCCTGCTTTTGACAGTCGTTTAGCCAAATATCTTCTATCGACAGTAGAGAACAATGAAATTTCAACCATTGCTAGTCTTTATGGCCAAACTTACCTAGTCGATGATGAAACCTTCTACGGTAAAGGTGTCAAAAAAGCTATCCCAGAGCGAGAGAAATTCTTGGAACACTTGGCTCGTAAGGTTGCTGTATTGGTTGAGACGGAGCCTGTCTTACTTGAGAAATTAAGTGAAAACGGGCAACTAGACCTCCTCTATGACATGGAGCAACCTCTGGCCTTTGTCCTTGCTAAGATGGAAATCGCTGGGATTAAGGTTAAAAAAGAAACCTTAATGGAGATGCAAGCTGAAAATGAGCGGGTCATTGAAAAACTGACGCAAGAAATTTATGAGCTGGCTGGTGAAGAGTTTAATATCAATTCACCCAAGCAATTAGGAGAACTACTCTTTGAAAAGTTAGGTCTTCCTCTAGAATATACTAAGAAAACCAAGACAGGTTACTCAACAGCAGTAGACGTCTTGGAGCGTTTAGCCCCAATTGCACCAATTGTCAAGAAAATTCTTGATTACCGTCAGATTGCTAAGATTCAATCCACTTATGTGATTGGTTTACAGGACTGGATTTTAGCTGATGGCAAGATTCACACGCGCTATGTACAAGATTTGACTCAGACAGGGCGTCTGTCTAGTGTGGATCCAAACTTGCAAAATATTCCTGTTCGTTTGGAGCAAGGGCGACTTATCCGTAAGGCTTTCGTGCCAGAATGGGAGGATAGTGTCCTTCTCAGCTCGGACTACTCACAGATTGAGTTGCGAGTTTTAGCCCATATCTCTAAAGATGAGCACTTAATCAAGGCCTTTCAAGAGGGGGCTGACATCCATACCTCAACAGCTATGCGGGTCTTTGGAATTGAACGTCCTGAGGATGTAACTCCAAATGACCGTCGCAATGCCAAGGCTGTTAACTTTGGAGTGGTCTACGGAATTTCAGATTTTGGTTTATCGAATAATCTGGGCATCAGCCGTAAAGAGGCTAAGGCTTACATTGATACCTACTTTGAACGCTTCCCAGGAATCAAAAACTACATGGATGAAGTAGTACGTGAGGCACGTGATAAGGGTTATGTAGAGACCCTCTTCAAACGTCGCCGTGAGTTGCCAGATATCAATTCACGTAACTTTAACATTCGTGGTTTTGCAGAACGTACAGCGATCAATTCACCTATCCAAGGATCGGCTGCAGATATTCTCAAAATCGCTATGATTCAGCTGGATAAAGCCTTAGTTGCAGGTGGTTATCAGACCAAGATGCTGTTACAAGTACACGATGAAATTGTTCTTGAAGTGCCTAAGTCAGAATTAGCTGCTATCAAAAAACTCGTCAAACAAACCATGGAAGAAGCAATTCAACTGAGTGTTCCATTGATTGCTGATGAGAATGAAGGCGTGACTTGGTATGAAGCCAAGTAAAAAATGAATTAGCAGACAAAAAGGAATCCCCTTTGAATAGTATTGTTCAAAGGGGATTTTTGCTGAGAAAATTTTGCAAGCAAAGATAAAAATGATGTTATCTAGCTGGTAGTAGCATTATTTAATGTCTTTCTTTTGTTCTTTTTTGGCAAGTACTGGTAGAATCACACCTAATCCAATCAGAATAATTGGGGTCAAGATGTTTGTAAGAAGAGAGAATTGCCAAGCAGTTGGATTCTCAGCATAGCTAATTTTTGGAACCATACCAAGGATACAAGCAAAAGCAGTGAAGAGGAAGCACCAAGTGCCGATAACAAAGCCAAGCTTAGGATTATTCACAAACTTGTATTCAGCATTTTTGTATGTTTTCCAAGCACGGTTGAGCATCATATAGGCAAGGAATACCCAAAGATAACGCATCGGCATCACGATAGAATTGAGGTTGGTCATCCATTTTACAAGTCCGTCAATTTCCTGAATACCAAAAATTGGAAGGATGATGATAAGGCTAACGAGGACGCCTGTAAGGAGGTAACCGTTAATGAGGACACCTTTTTCAGTACGTTTACGAAGCCAGCTTGGGATGTAGTTTTCGTCAGCGTTATTGAGTAGGATTTGTAATGGTGCGTCAATAGAGAAGGCAAGTGCTGCGATTTGTCCGACCATGTTTGTAAGAGCATAGATTACGACAAAGAGGTTTCCAACGCCCCAATAATTTCCTAACATTTGGAAGGCTTGATAAGCACCATTACGCATGAGGTCTTCAGGGATATTATTGCCATCAAATAGCATTCCCATGGCAACAGAACCGAGGATAGCAGAGAGACCGACCATGATGGCCATGACAATCATACCTTTTGGAAATTCTTTTGCAGGATTGCGAGTCTGATTCACATAAGGGGAAATTTTTTCACAACCACCAACTGCAAAGACTAGTAGTGAAATCGTTGTAAAATAAGAAAAATCAAAGTTTGGAATGTAGGTGCTTAGTTGATCCATGTGTGGTGTCGCAAACTGAATATCTGGCTTGATGAAAGGCAGACCGACAGCCAAAAGCACGAAGAGTAAAGACATAACCAACATAGCACTTCCTGCCAAGCTACCGATGACTTTTAGAGTTGCCAATCCCTTTGTAGAAAGGTAGAGGAAAAGTCCAAAGATAAGTAAGCAGAGAATAACGATCCAGTGGATGTCGATTTGTTTAAGGAATTGTCCGTTACCTTGCAAGGCCCATCCAAGCGGAATCAGGATCCCTTGTGGTTTTTGTGCGAGGTAAGGAATGTGAACAACCCAGTAAGTCCAAGCAGCAAAGTAGGCGAGACGTTTGGTTGATGTTTTTTCAACCCAGTCACTAACACCACTTCCGCTTTCCTTAAAGGTAGAGCCTAGTTGTCCGACAATGAGGGAATAAGGGATAAAATAGAGTGTGAGGATTAAAACCCAAGATACGACGACAGAAATTCCCTGTTGAGAATAGTTGTTGACGACGTTTCCTAGCCCCCAAACCATGTTGAAGGCAATCAGAGAAACCATCAGCCAATTAAGTTGGTGTTGATCTTTTTTCATAATGTCTCCTTTTCTGATAATTTCAGTATATCATGTTTTTTTGAAAGCGCCTAACAAAATTTGAAATTTACTATAAAAAAAGTAAAACCTAGCTAACAGATCGGAGGAAGGTTTTGTTGGTTGAGAAAAAGGTTATCCACAATTTGTGGAAAAGTCAATACCTACAGATTCGAAATATTTTAATAGTTTTGGTTCGGGAGAAATAGAAGAAATTGAGGAGTAACATCAGATAAAAAACCAGTATAATGCTTGATGTAGCACAGTTTGTTGGCTGTTTTCTATTCTAAATCATAGAGAATGGAATTGGAAAGATATTTTGGAAAATCTTGAAAATATTTTCCGAAGAAAGTTTGAAGGTTATTCACAACTTGTGGATAACTTTGTATGAATAGGAAACCCCTTTGCGCGTGACAAAGGGGCTTAGTTTATTGATGGTTTGGTAGCCAACTGAGAGTAAAGTCAAGGGTTTGAGCATTAAGCAGTTCCTGATGACTGATGGTTTGTTTTTCTTTCCCGTCCAATTGACAGTCTTGTACAAAGTGGAAATGTTCATGGTTTTGATGCGCGTGAATATCCAACCACTGTTTTTTTTCTGCCAGATAGACACGCAGGTGATCAAAGAGTGGAATCCCAAGGTCGTAAGACGCTTTACCTGGACAGGTTGGATAAAGCCCAAGAGCAGACCAGACATACCAAGCAGAGAGGCTCCCGTTATCCTCATCACCTGGATAGGCATCCCAGCCAGCTCGAAAGGCTTTTTGACGGAGAGTTTTGATTAAGAGACTGGTGTACTGAGGATAATTACTGTAACGGAATAGATAAGGGATGTGGAAGCTTGGTTGGTTTGAAATGGCTAGTTGACCAAATGGCGCTGTTGCCATTTCGCTCATCTCATGGATTTCACAGCCATAACCTGTCGTTTCAAAGAGAGGTAAACTTTGGCAAGCTTTTAAGAGATAGTCGCTAAAGGCTTCTTTTCCACCCATTAGTTGGCTCAGCCCAGAAATGTCATGTAAGACACCGAGACTGGCCTGAATAGCTGAGCATTCGGCGTAGTCCCGTCCCCAACTATAAGGAGAAAAGTCAGGACGGAAGTTTCCATCTACATCACGCGCCCTCATGTAGCCTGTTTCAGAGTCAAAGAGGTTCTGATAATTCTTAGCATATTGAGCATAAGTCTGGGCTAGCTCTTCTTGACCTAATCTTGCTGCACAAGTAGAGATGCAAAAATCACTGTAAGCATAGTCCAGTGTGTGGCTGACACTTTCATGGAAGTCTGTGGATAGGTAGCCTAGCTCTTGGTATTGGCTTAGACCGTGTCTTCCGTTGATAGCTTTTGAATCAGCCTTAGTCGCAGTTTCAAGCATAGCTTTGAGAAATTCCTCTTCAAGTTCAGGTGCCATGTCTTTACTAGCACTATCAGCTATCAAACCATCAATCAAGGTGCCAGGCATCATTCCTCTTTCGTCAGGTGCAAGCCACTTAGGGAGGTATCCGGTGTCACGATAGCTATTGAGGAAGCCTTCTAGAAACTGACGATAGCGCTCTGGAATAATCAAGGCAAAGAGTGGGAATGAAGTACGGAAGGTATCCCAAAAGCCATTGTTGGTAAAGAGTAGACCAGGCTTGATAGTTCCTGAAGCTAGATCCATATGGATGTTTTCGCCTTGCTCATTTACCTCATAAAAGGTTTGCGGGAAGAGGAAAAGTCTGTAGAGGCAGTGGTCAAAAAATGTTCGATCTACTGGCCCAGTTTCCACGACATCAAAATGACCTAGAAGATCTTCCCAACTCGCTTTGGCGTTTGTTTGCGTGTCTTCAAAATCTTGTTTAGGAAGATTTAAGAGGGCTTGTTCTTTGGAAATAAAGGAAGTCGCTAGTTGAACCTGAGCTTCCGCTCCAGCCAAATCAATACGCCAGTCCTGTCCCTCTTGCTTGATAGATAAGATTTCTACTGAAAATGTGAGGGCAGTGAACATGACTAGGGGACTCTTATTTGTTTCTGTTAGTCCACTTTGTTCAAGGCTTAGAGTACGTTCATCCACTTGTTTCACTGTTAAATCATCAATCGCGTGCAGATAGAGTGAGAGGTTCTTGCCTTGTGTTTGTCTTAGTTGAATAGAAGCTCCATAGCAAGTAGGACTTAGCTGCGTTTCAATCTGGAAACGCTCTGAAAAAATCTTGAGATAATGGGGATTGAAAATGGCACGCTCCAAGTTATAGGAAGACTGACGATGGAAGAGCGAGTCGCCGCTGATTTCTCCTGTTACTGGTGTCAGCAAGAGCCAAGAATAGTCGCCAATCCAAGGGCTAGGCTGGTGAGTTAGTCGAATACCCTGAAAGATAGGAAGATGGGGATCAAAGAACCAGGATCCTTCTTGATCACTGGTTTGAGGAACATAATAATTCATGCCGAAAGGAACTCCTGTGTAAGGTAGGGTATTTCCTCGTGAAAATGCATGTTTACTAGCTGTTCCAAAACGTGTATCAATGGTTTCAAGTAGAGGTTGCATAGTGATTTCCTTCTGTAGGACTTTTGTATTCAGTATAACACAAAAATAAAGAAAGACATCTAAAAGTTGAAATAGTGTATAAATATATATTTAAAATTTACAAATATGAGCTTTTTTGCTAGAATGAGGGTAAGAAAGGAGATTATTATGAGTAATATTGATGAACACTCTACTAATGAAGAGTTAGTAGAAAAAGAGGAGTTGCAATCTGCAGAATCAGTAGAAGAGGTTGTAAAAGAGGAAGAAACACCAACCTCAGAAACAGCAGAACCTACTGTTGAGAAAGAAGAAGCCTCATCTTCTACGGAAGCGTCTGATCCTGTAGCTGAGGAGCCGGCAAAAGAGGCAGTGGCTACACCTACAGCTACTAAAGGTTTTGATGTAAATGAACTTGTGGAAAAAGCAAAAGATTTATTCCAAAAGAGAAAAATTGCTGTTATCGGTGTTCTTGCAGCAGTTGCTGTACTGATTGTTGCACTTGTTGGTTTCAAGGTATATGATTCTCAACCAAAGAGCTTGCTAGATGTTGTTCAGGTACAATTTTCAGGATACGAAGAATCTGGAACATTGACATACAACAGTGATGAAGTCACAGCTAAACTTCAAGAAATAGCTTATAAAAAAGCTGGATTTAGCTCCAAACAAGCAGCAGGTTTGGCACAAAAAGACCCAGTTACTTTTTCAGAAGTCACTAGAGATCCAAAACTAGCATCAAAATATGGCAAGGCAGATGCTTTGATTAGAAGTGTCCAATTTAGCTTTGATAAAACAAGTGACCTAAAAAATGGAGATGAGGTTACTTTCAGCGTTGTGACCACTTCAAAGAGTGCACCGGTTAAGGCTGAAAAGAAAACCTTCAAAGTTGAAAATCTTAAAGAATATGAAAAAGTTTCAGCTTCTGATTTGTTGACAGAAACACCTGTAACATTCGCTGGACTTAACGGCTATGGTACTGTTTCAATCGCTAAAAATTCTAAGAATGAAACTTACTTCGATTTTGAAAATGGTGAACGTCCAAAGAATTTGAAAAACGGCGATAAAGTTACTTTGAAAGTGAATGATGCTTATATTAATTCTTTGAAATCATCTGGTAAAATGGTAGATTCTAAGACTGTCGAAGTGACTGTCGAAGGACTTAAAGACTTGAAAGATGTGAAGAACTTTGCTGATTTGTTGAAGAAGAATGAAGACTACAGCAAGTCAGAACACAAGAATGATTCATATACTACGTATACTTTAGAGTCACAAGGAAGCTACTTGAAAGTGATTCCTGGCGAAGACAAAAATTCAAGTGCGAAAATCTCCTTAATCACTGTCTACAAAGTAACAAAGACAAGCTCTGGATTTTCAAACTCAACAACTGTCCGCTACAAATACTTCGGCTATGATGCCTTCCTATTGAAGGACGGAAACTTGGATCTTAATACGGCTTCGAAAGTATCTGACAGTTGGGGAACTGAAGATTATGAAGGTTTGAAATCAGAATTGTTGACGAACGGATATAAAGAATTCGATAATAAAAAAGACAATAAGAAAAGTGAATAAAAAGTTGGGCTTGCCCAACTTTTTTTCATAAGTTTGTTTCAAAACGACTTTAGTTTGTGTATATCTTTTGGACCTATTTTTTCTTATACTGAAAATGAATATTTGTTTGAAAGAGGCAAAACAGTTTATGGTTTATTCAAAAGAAATTGTCAGAGAGTGGCTAGATGAGGTAGCGGAGCGTGCTAAAGATCATCCGGAATGGGTGGATGTCTTTGAACGTTGCTACACAGACACTTTAGACAATACAGTTAAAATCTTAGACGACGGCTCAACTTTTGTATTGACTGGAGATATCCCAGCTATGTGGCTTCGTGACTCAACTGCTCAGCTTAGACCTTATCTTCATGTGGCTAAAAGAGACCCTCGTTTGCGTCAGACCATCGCTGGTTTGGTCAAACGCCAGATGACCTTGATCCTCAAGGATCCCTATGCCAACTCTTTCAATATTGAGGAGAACTGGAAAGGGCATCACGAGACCGACCACACCGATTTGAATGGCTGGATTTGGGAGCGCAAGTATGAAGTTGATTCGCTTTGCTACCCTTTGCAATTGGCTTATCTTCTGTGGAAAGAAACTGGTGAGACTAGCCAGTTTGATGAAACTTTTGTCACAGCGACCAAGGAAATCCTTCATCTCTGGACAGTGGAACAAGACCATAACAACTCACCTTATCGCTTCGTTCGTGACACTGATCGCAAGGAAGATACCTTGGTAAATGACGGATTTGGACCTGACTTTGCTGTGACAGGTATGACCTGGTCAGCCTTTCGTCCAAGTGATGATTGCTGTCAGTATAGCTACTTAATTCCGTCGAATATGTTTGCAGTGGTTGTCTTGGGTTATGTCCAAGAAATCTTTGCAGAATTGACTCTAGCCGATAGTGAGAGTATCATTGCAGATGCCAAACGCCTCCAAACTGAGATTCAAGAAGGAATCGAAAATTACGCCTACACTACAAACAGCAAGGGCGAGAAAATCTATGCCTTTGAGGTAGACGGTCTAGGAAATGCTAGCATCATGGATGATCCTAACGTGCCAAGTTTGTTGGCTGCTCCATATATTGGTTACTGTGATGTCAATGATGAAGTGTATCAAGCCACTCGTCGCACTATCCTGAGCCCTGAAAATCCATACTTCTACCAAGGAGAGTACGCAAGTGGACTTGGAAGTTCTCATACCTTCTACCGCTATATCTGGCCGATTGCCCTTTCTATCCAAGGATTGACAACTACTGACAAAGCTGAGAAAAAATTCTTGCTGGACCAACTAGTTGCCTGTGATGGTGGAACGGGTGTCATGCATGAAAGCTTCCACGTAGACGATCCGACTCTCTACTCTCGTGAATGGTTCTCGTGGGCCAACATGATGTTCTGCGAATTAGTCTTGGATTACTTGGATATTCGCTAATACTCTTCGAAAATCAAATTTAAACCACGTCAGCTTCGCCTTGCCGTATATATGTTACTGACTTCGTCAGTTCTATCTACAACCTCAAAGCAGTGCTTTGAGCAACCTGCGGCTAGCTTCCTAGTTTGCTCTTTGATTTTCATTGAGTATAAGGAGCACGCTTTAGCTTCACTGATTCTTGGAAAGAATCACAAATTTACATTTAAAACGTTAACAATAAAAATTTAAATTTAGAATGAGGTTTTACTTCATGGAAAATGTTGTTGTACATATCATCTCTCACAGCCACTGGGATCGTGAGTGGTATCTACCTTTTGAAAGTCACCGTATGCAATTGGTGGAACTTTTTGACAATCTGTTTGATCTTTTTGAAAATGACCCTGAATTCAAGAGCTTCCACTTGGATGGACAAACCATCGTCCTCGATGACTATTTAGAAATTCGTCCTGAAAACCGTGATAAGGTGCAGCGTTATATCGACGAAGGCAAATTGAAGATTGGGCCTTTCTATATCTTGCAGGATGATTACTTGATCTCCAGTGAAGCCAATGTCCGCAATACCTTGATTGGTCAAGCTGAATGTGCAAAATGGGGCAAATCTACGCAGATTGGTTACTTCCCAGATACCTTTGGAAATATGGGACAAGCACCTCAAATCCTTCAAAAATCAGGTATTCACGTAGCAGCCTTTGGACGCGGGGTGAAACCAATCGGATTTGACAACCAAGTCCTCGAAGATGAGCAATTCACTTCTCAATTTTCTGAAATGTACTGGCAAGGTGCAGACGGTAGCCGTGTACTCGGTATTCTCTTTGCTAACTGGTACAGTAACGGGAACGAAATTCCGGTAGATAAAGACGAAGCTTTAGCTTTCTGGAAACAAAAATTGGCAGATGTTCGTGACTATGCCTCCACCAACCAATGGTTGATGATGAACGGCTGTGACCACCAACCAGTTCAACGAAACTTGAGTGAAGCTATTCGTGTGGCAAACGAACTTTTCCCTGACGTGACTTTTATTCATAGCTCCTTTGATGAATACGTTCAAGCTGTCGAAAGTGCACTTCCTGAACACCTATCAACAGTTACAGGTGAATTGACCAGTCAGGAAACGGATGGCTGGTATACCCTTGCCAATACCTCTTCTTCACGTGTTTATCTCAAACAAGCCTTCCAGGAAAATAGTAACTTACTTGAGCAAGTAGTAGAACCATTAACCATCATCACTGGTGGGCATAACCACAAGGATCAATTGACCTATGCTTGGAAAACGCTCTTGCAGAATGCCCCACACGATAGTATCTGTGGTTGTAGTATTGACGAGGTTCACCGTGAAATGGAAACTCGCTTTGCCAAGGTCAACCAAGTTGGGAACTTTGTCAAAACAAACCTTCTCAATGAATGGAAACACAAAATAGCAACTCAGGAAGCGCAAAGTGATCACCTCTTTACAGTCATCAACACTGGATTACATGACAAGGTTGATACTGCCAGTGTTGTGGTAGATGTGGCCACTTGTGATTTCAAGGAATTGCACCCAACAGAAGGCTTCAAGAAAATGGCAGCTTTGACTTTGCCAGATTACCATGTTGAAGACTTGGATGGTCATGTCATTGAAGCCAAGATTGAAGATTTGGGAGCAAGTTTTGGCTACACTTTACCTAAGGATAAATTCCGTCAGCCTTATATTGCTCGTCAAGTACGCGTGACGATTCCAGTTCATCTTGCACCACTTTCTTGGGCAAGTTTCCAATTGGTGGAAGGGGTAGCAGAACACAGCGACGGCATCTTCCAAAATGGAGTCATTGATACACCATTCGTGACTCTTAGTGTAGACGAAGGCATCACAGTCTATGACAAGACTACTAACGAAGCCTACGAAGACTTTATCCAATTCGAGGACCGTGGTGATATCGGGAATGAGTACATTTATTTCCAACCAAAAGGAACTGAGCCAATCTACGCTCAACTGAAAGGCTATGAAGTCTTAGAAAACAACGCTCGCTATGCTAAGGTTTTGCTCAAACATGACTTGACTATTCCAGTTAGCGCAGATGAAAAATTGGATGCTGAACAAAGAGGTATCATCGAGTTCATGAAACGGGATGCAGGTCGTTCAGAAGAGTTGACAACCATTCCTCTTGAAACTGAGATGACTGTCTTTGTAGATAGTCCACAACTTCGCTTCATGACTCGCTTTACAAATACAGCCAAAGACCACCGTATCCGTCTCTTGGTAAAAACTCATAATACTCGCCCAAGCAATGATTCTGAAAGCATCTATGAAGTTGTGACAAGACCAAATAAACCAGCAGCTTCTTGGGAAAATCCTGAAAATCCACAACATCAACAAACCTTTGTCAGCTTGTATGATGATGTTAAAGGAGTGACTGTATCTAACAAAGGATTGAACGAATACGAAATCCTTGGAGACGACACAATAGCTGTGACACTTCTTCGTGCTTCAGGGGAACTCGGTGACTGGGGCTACTTCCCAACACCAGAAGCACAATGCTTGCGCGATATCGAAGTTGAGTTTGCAGTAGAATGCCATCAGGCTCAGGATCGTTTCTCAGCCTTCCGTCGTGCCAAAGCCTTCCAAGTGCCATTTACAGCTCTTCAAGTAGCAAAACAAGAAGGTAGCGTTGCAGCAACAGGTAGTCTCTTCAACCATCCAGCACTTAGCTTGCCACAAGTTTGTCCAACAGCCTTTAAGGTAGCTGAAAATGAAGAAGGCTACGTCCTTCGTTACTACAACATGAGCCAAGAAAATGTTCGTGTGTCTGACAAACAACAAACCATTCTTGACTTATTGGAACGACCATATCCAGTTCATTCAGGACTATTGGCGCCACAAGAAATTCGTACAGAATTGATCAAAAAAGAAGAAATCTAATTTAAAAAAGATAACATAAAAAGAAAGGAGGAGCGAAAAGAGTAAGAACCGACTGCTTTTCTCGCTCCTTTTTACAGGTAAAAGCAATGACCATTGCAACGATTGATATCGGAGGGACTGGGATTAAGTTTGCTAGTCTCACTCCTGATGGAAAAATTTTAGATAAGACCAACACCCCAACTCCAGAAACTCTGGAAGAGTTGCTAGCTTGGTTGGACCAGCGATTGTCAGAACGTGACTACCGTGGGATTGCTATGAGTGTGCCAGGTGCAGTTAATCAAGAAACAGGAGTGATTGAGGGGATTAGCGCCATTCCTTACATCCATGGTTTTTCTTGGTATGAGGCCATTGCTCATCACCAGCTACCTGTCCATCTAGAAAATGATGCCAACTGTGTTGGACTCAGCGAATTACTGGCTCACCCTGAGATTGAAAATGCAGCCTGTGTCGTGATTGGTACAGGGATTGGTGGCGCCATGATTATCAATGGGAAGCTTCACCGTGGACGTCATGGTTTGGGCGGTGAGTTTGGCTATATGACAACTATCGAGCCTGCAGAAAAACTCAACAACTGGTCACTACTAGCTTCTACAGGAAACATGGTTCGTTATGTGATTGAAAAATCAGGTCAGTCTGACTGGGATGGACGCAAGGTATATCAAGAGGCGGCAACCGGCAATACTCTTTGCCAGGAAGCCATTGAGCAGATGAATCGTAATCTAGCTCAAGGACTGCTCAATATCCAGTACCTGATTGATCCAGATGTGATTAGCCTAGGTGGCTCTATCAGTCAAAACCCAGATTTTATCAAAGGCGTGCAAAAAGCAGTAGACACCTTTGTGGAAAGATATGAAGAATATACAATTGCTCCAGTCATTCAAGCTTGCACCTATCATGCAGATGCCAATCTCTACGGTGCCCTTGTCAACTGGTTACAGGAGGAAAACCAATGGTAAGTTTTACAGGACTTAGTTCCAAACAAGCGCAAGCTATCGAAGTATTAAAAAGTCACATTTCTCTATCAGATGTAGAGGTGGCAGTCGCTCAGTCTGACCAAGCTTCTATCTCTATCAAGGGTGAGAAGGGGCAGTATCAACTGACCTACCGTAAACCTCATCAACTCTACCGTGCTTTATCTGTGCTAGCAACAGCTTTAGCAGAAGGGGACAAGGTAGAGATTGAAGAGCAGGCGGCCTATGAAGATTTAGCCTATATGGCGGACTGTTCGCGAAATGCCGTGCTCAATGTCGCATCTGCCAAGCAGATGATTGAAGTCTTAGCTCTGATGGGTTATTCAACCTTTGAGCTCTATATGGAAGACACCTATCAGATTGAGGGGCAACCTTACTTTGGTTATTTCCGTGGAGTGTATTCAGCTGAAGAGTTACAGGAAATTGAAGCATACGCCCAGCAGTTTGACATGACCTTTGTCCCATGCATCCAGACCTTGGCCCACTTGTCAGCCTTTGTCAAATGGGGCGTCAAAGAAGTGCAAGAACTCCGCGATGTAGAGGATATTCTCCTCATCGGTGAAGAAAAAGTCTACGATCTGATTGACGGTATGTTTGCTACTTTGTCTAAACTACAAACACGCAAGGTCAATATCGGGATGGACGAAGCTCACTTGGTTGGTTTGGGACGCTACCTTATCCTAAACGGTGTGGTTGATCGGAGCCTCCTCATGTGTCAACACTTGGAGCGCGTGCTGGATATTGCAGACAAGTATGGTTTCCACTGCCAGATGTGGAGCGATATGTTCTTCAAGCTTATGTCAGCAGATGGCCAGTACGACCGTGATGTGGAAATTCCAGAGGAAACTCGTGTTTACTTAGACCGTCTCAAAGACCGTGTGACCTTGGTTTACTGGGATTATTATCAGGATAGCGAAGAAAAATACAACCGTAACTTTAATAATCACCACAAGATTAGCCAGGATATCGCCTTTGCTGGTGGTGCTTGGAAGTGGATTGGTTTTACGCCTCACAACCACTTCAGCCGTCTCATTGCGGTCGAAGCCAACAAAGCTTGCCGTGCTAATCAGATCAAAGAAGTCATTGTGACTGGCTGGGGGGATAATGGTGGTGAAACAGCCCAGTTCTCGATTCTGCCAAGCTTACAAATCTGGTCGGAACTCAGCTACCGCAATGATTTAGAACGTCTATCTGCCCATTTCAAGACCAATACAGGTCTATCGGTTGAGGACTTCATGCAGCTGGATCTAGCCAACCTATTGCCAGACCTACCAGGTAATATACATGGTATCAACCCCAACCGCTATGTCTTTTATCAGGATGTTCTCTGCCCAATTCTTGACAAGCACATGACACCTGAACAGGACAAGCCACACTTTGCCCAAGCAGCTGAGACTCTTACTGCTATCAAAGAAAAAGCAGGAAACTATGCTTATCTCTTTGAAACTCAGGCACAGTTGAATGCCATTTTAAGTAGCAAAGTGGATGTGGGCCGACGCATTCGTCAAGCCTATCAAAAAGGTGATAAAGAGAGCTTGCAACAAATCGCTCGGGAAGAATTACCAAAACTCAGAAGCCAGATTGAAAACTTCCACAAGCTCTTTAGCCAGCAATGGTTGAAAGAAAACAAGGTCTTTGGCTTGGATACAGTAGATATTCGTATGGGAGGACTCTTGCAACGAATTAAGCGAGCAGAAAGTCGTATTGAGGCTTATCTTGCTGGTCAAATTGACCGCATCGAAGAACTAGAAGTAGACATCTTGCCATTCAATGATTTCTACGGAGACAAGGACTTCGCAGCCACAACGGCTAACCAGTGGCATACTATTGCGACAGCTTCGACTATTTACACAACTTAGAAAAACTCTATTCAGAAAAAAAGTTTCTCGTGAAACATCCTTCTTATATAAAAAAGCTCTCCACATAAAATAATTTGTGGAGTTTTTTCTATAATTTGTAGTTTAAACTGTCCTAAAAATAAGAGTATACTATTTTTGTAAACGTTATCAAGTTTAAAAATGTGAGATTATCAAGTTTTAGAAAAATAAAAAGGGAGGAAATTATGAACAAGTTTTCAAAAACTTTGAGAGATAATTGGATTTTTCTCTTAATGGTTCTACCAGGGACACTTTGGTTGATTTTATTCTTCTACATCCCAGTATTTGGAAATGTGGTTGCCTTCAAAGACTACCATATGACTGGTGAAGGATTCGTCCACAGTATTATGAATAGTAAATGGGTTGGACTAGATAACTTTAAATTCTTGTTTAGTTCGAAAGATGCCTTTGTCATCACTCGAAACACTGTGCTTTACAACCTTGGATTTATCTTTATCGGTTTGGTTGTTTCAGTTGGTATTGCCATTATCCTTAGTGAACTTCGCTCTAAGCAAATGGTTAAAATCTACCAAACATCTATGTTATTCCCTTACTTCCTATCTTGGGTTATCATCAGTTTCTTTACAGATGCTTTCCTAAACATCGATAAAGGGCTTATCAACCACACTTTAGAAGCTCTCGGGATGAAGGGTATCAACTTCTACGCTGATATCAGTATCTGGCCTTACCTCCTCCTCTTCCTAGGTATCTGGAAAGGCTTTGGATATAGTAGTGTGATGTACTACGCAACGATCATGGGTATTGACCCAACTTACTACGAAGCGGCGACAGTGGACGGTGCTAGCAAATGGCAACGTATCCGTAACGTAACCATCCCTCAGTTGACACCGCTTGTGACAGTATTGACTATCCTTGCAGTCGGAAACATTTTCCGCGCAGACTTCGGTCTTTTCTACCAAATCCCTCACAACGCTGGTCAGCTCTATAGTGTAACAAACGTATTGGACGTTTATGTCTTTAACGGATTGACTCAGACAGCAGATATAGGTATGGCATCAGCAGCCGGTCTCTACCAGTCAGTCGTCGGTTTGATTCTCGTTATCCTATCAAACTTACTTGCAAGACGTGTTGATCCTAACTCAGCACTGTTCTAGAAAGGAGGAGCATATGGCAAAAAAAATTCAAAAAGAAAAAATTGATAATGTTGGCATACACTCCTTCAGCAAAAAAGCAGATATCTTCTTTAGTATCATATCTGGTTTGCTGGCCTTCTCTTGTATCTTGCCTTTCATCTTCGTAATCATTATTTCAGTTACAGACGAAAAAAGTATTGTTCAATATGGTTATAGTTTCTTCCCATCGAAGTTTGGTGTAGATGGGTTCCAATTCTTGGCTCAGTTTAAAGACAAAATTTTACAAGCGCTCTTTATTTCAGCCTTTGTGACAGTTGTCGGTACATTGACAAACGTATTCATCACAACAACATACGCTTATGCCATCTCACGTTCAACATTTAAGTATCGCAAATTCTTTACAATCTTTGCTCTTCTTAGTATGTTGTTCAATGCTGGTTTGGTACCAGGCTATATCGTGGTAACTCAGCTACTTCACTTGGGTGATACTATTTGGGCCTTGATTGTTCCGATGCTTCTATCACCATTCAACATCATGTTGATGCGGTCTTTCTTCAAGAAAACCATTCCAGAAGCAATCCTCGAATCGGCTCGTATTGATGGTGCTAGTGAGGCGCGGATCTTCTTCCAAATCTGTTTACCACTCTCTCTTCCAGGGATTGCGACTATCACACTGTTGACAGCACTTGGATTCTGGAACGACTGGTTCAATGCCCTTCTTTACATCAAGAGTGACAACTTGTATCCATTGCAATATTTGCTCATGCAAATTCAAAACAACATGGATTACATTGCTAAGTCAGTTGGGATGTCAGGACAACTTGCAGTTGCCCTACCAAAAGAAACAGGCCGTATGGCCATGGTCGTAGTTGCGACTGTTCCAATTGCGATTCTCTATCCATTCTTCCAACGCTACTTTGTAAAAGGTTTAACCATCGGTGGTGTTAAAGAATAAGAGACACTGAGAAACAAGTTTTCTCTACCCTATCTAACTTTTCTTGTGAAAAGTAGATCACTAAAATTGTTTTAAATTTAAAAATAAAAAAAGGAGTTTTTATCATGAAAAACTGGAAAAAATATGCTTTTACTTCAGCTAGCCTTCTAGCTTTGGCTGCTGGACTTGCAGCTTGTGGTAACCTTAAAGGAAACAACCAAAAAGCTGCTGAATCATCATCATCGTCATCAGGTGATAAGACTGTTATCAAAATGTACCAAATCGGTGACAAACCAGATAACTTGGATGAGTTGCTAGAAAATGCAAACAAAATCATCGGAGAAAAAGTTGGTGCTAAATTGGATATCCAATACCTTGGTTGGGGTGACTACAGCAAGAAAATGTCAGTTATCACTTCATCAGGTGAAAACTATGATATCGCCTTTGCAGATAACTATGTCGTAAACGCTCAAAAAGGTGCTTATGCTGACTTGACAGAATTGTACAAGAAAGAAGGAGCTGACCTTTACAAAGCACTTGACCCAGCTTACATCAAAGGTAACACTGTAAACGGTAAAATCTATGCAGTTCCAGTTGCAGCCAACGTTGCATCTTCACAAAACTTTGCTTTCAACGGCCCACTTCTTGAAAAATACGGAATCGATATCTCAGGTGTAACTTCATACGAAACACTTGAACCAGTATTGAAACAAATCAAAGAAAAAGCTCCAGATGTAATGCCATTCGCTGTTGGTAAAAACTTTATCCCATCAGAAAACTTTGACTACCCAGTTGCAAATGGTCTTCCATTCGTCATCGACCTTGAAGGCGACACTACTAAGATCGTAAACCGTTACGAAGTTCCTCGTTTCGTAGAACACTTGAAGACTCTTCACAAATACTATGAGGCAGGATACATTCCAAAAGACGTAGCAACAAGCGAAACTTCATATGACCTTACTCAAGATACTTGGCTTGTTCGTGAAGAAACAGTAGGACCAGCTGACTACGGTAGCAGCTTGCTTTCTCGTGTTGCTAACAGAGATATCCAAATCAAACCATTTACTAACTTCATCAAGAAAAACCAAACAACTCAAGTTGCAAACTTTGTAATCTCAAACAACTCTAAGAACAAAGAAAAAGCAATGGAAGTGTTGAACCTCTTGAACACTAACCCAGAACTCTTGAACGGACTTGTTTATGGACCAGAAGGCAAGAACTGGGAAAAAGTTGAAGGTAAAGAAAACCGTGTTAAAGTCCTTGATGGATACAAAGGAAACACTCACATGTCAGGATGGAACACTGGTAACAACTGGATCCTTTACATCAACGAAAACGTTACAGATGAACAAATTGCACAATCTAAGAAAGATTTGGAAACTGCAAAAGAATCTCCAGCGCTTGGATTCATCTTCAATACTGACAACGTGAAATCTGAAATCTCAGCTATCACTAACACTATGCAACAATTCGATACAGCTATCAACACTGGTACTGTAGACCCAGAAAAAGCTATTCCAGAATTGATGGAAAAACTTAAATCTGAAGGTGCTTACCAAAAAGTATTGGATGAAATGCAAAAACAATACGATGAATTCTTGAAAAACAAAAAATCTTAAGATAGATTGATTTCGTGTATTCATTCCTAAAAATTGCAATCACTATCTTGTCTGAGTATTTCCAGATGGGGTAGTGATTCTTTTTGTATTTGGTGCGAAAATGCTAAAGAGAGCGACTAGAAAAGCTTTTTAAATACAATATGATAGTATATGAATAGGGCTTAATTGAGCTAATATCCCTATTAGTTTAATTAAGTAGATTTTTAAATAAATCTAGCTTATAATAATAGTGTAAAACAATGAAAGCGCTTAACTTTGTGAAAATTACTTTATTTACTTGGTGATTTCTAGATTGGCTATCTAGGCTGAGTAAATGACAATCGACAATTTTTATCAATAATTCCCTTTGGGGATAAGAATTTTACATGAGGTTATTCATATGAAAAAAACACCCAATCGTTGGTTAATTTTGGCAGCAGCCATTTTAACGAATCTCTCTCTAGGTGCTGGTTACGCCTGGTCAGTCTTTCAAAAGGCACTGCTAGAAACCAATGCTAGTCAAGGATGGGTTCAAGCCCAAACTTCTTTGGCCTTTAGTATTTCTTTTGCAATGGTACCTGTTGGTATGATTATTTTTGGTCCTAAAGTCGATTCAGTAGGACCTAAGAAATTTGTATTCCTAGGTGGTATTCTCTTCGGTGCTGGTATGTTCGCTACTGGATTTGCTACCACTCTTCCAGTCCTTTATCTCACTTACGGGGTTGTCCTAGGACTTGGTATTGGTTCAGCTTATGGAGCATCTACTTCAGTTGCCACTAAGTGGTTCCCAGATAAAAAAGGTCTAGCTGGTGGTTTGACAGCAGCAGGTTTCGGGTTGGGTCCCCTTATTATCGGTCCAGTTGCCAAATCTTTGATTGCTTCTATGGGTGTTTACTCAACATTCAAAGTATTAGGTATCATTCTTCTAATTGTTATTTGTACTTCTTCATTGGTTATGGAGAAAGCTCCTGTGGCTGCACCGGCAGCTGGAGCATCTCAACCAGAAGGTAAAACTTACAAAGAAATGCTTCGTGACGGAAATTACTGGCTTCTATGGTTGATTTACGTTCTTGGTGCTACTGGTGGAATGATGATCATCGGTACTGCAGCATCAATTTCTGACCAGTATCAACTTGTAGGAGAAGCTACACTCTTCGTTATGTTAGTATCTATCGCTAATACATTTGGACGTATCTTCTGGGGTTCAGTATCTGATAAGATCGGTCGCTACCCTACAGTTATCGCTATGTTTGGAGCAATTGCTGTTGGATTATTGCTTACAGCCTTGTTCAAAGGCCCAGGAAGCATCTTGGCTATCCTTGGAGTTATGATGGTTGCCTTGTCATTCGGTGGATTCCTAGGTTCATTCCCAGGTATCACTGCTGAAAACTGGGGAGTAACTTATGTAGGAACAAACTACGGTTGGATGTTTACTGCATACGGTGTGGCTGCGATTGCTGGTCCACAGCTTGGTGCACGTCTTGCACAAGCAAACCAAGGAGACTACACAATGGCCTTCTTCATCGTTATCGGTATGGCTATCGTTGGTATTCTTCTCCAACTCTTCTACATGTCTAAAGCTAAAAAAGCATAAACATTAATCCTTGGAATTTTCCAAGGATTTTTTTATGATTTTGAATTAGATGTAGGATTGCAAATCAAAACTAGCTCCTGCCAGAGGAGGTTAATTTTCAGTCAAATAAATTGCAATCGCTTTTCTTTATCGGTATACTAGTATAGTTAGATGAAAAATTCTGAAAATTTAAGAATAGAAAAGAGATCAAATCTTATGGCAAAAGATATTCGTGTCTTACTTTACTACCTCTATACTCCAATTGAGAATGCGAAACAATTCGCTGCAGATCATTTGGCCTTCTGTAAATCTATCGGTCTAAAAGGTCGTATCCTTGTGGCTGATGAGGGTATTAACGGAACAGTTTCAGGTGACTACGAAACAACACAAAAATATATGGACTATGTTCACAGTCTCCCAGGAATGGAGAATTTATGGTTCAAGATTGATGAAGAAAACGAGCAAGCCTTCAAGAAGATGTTTGTTCGCTACAAAAAAGAAATTGTTCACCTTGGTCTTGAAGACAATGACTTTGACAATGACATTAATCCATTAGAAACAACTGGTGCTTACCTATCTCCAAAAGAGTTCAAGGAAGCTTTACTTGATGAAGATACCGTTGTCTTAGATACACGTAATGACTATGAATATGATTTAGGTCATTTCCGAGGAGCAATTCGTCCAGAAATCCGTAACTTCCGCGAGTTACCACAGTGGGTTCGTGATAACAAGGAAAAATTCATGGATAAACGTGTCGTGGTTTACTGTACAGGTGGAGTACGTTGTGAAAAATTCTCTGGTTGGATGGTTCGTGAGGGTTATAAAGATGTTGGTCAATTGCACGGAGGTATTGCAACATACGGTAAAGACCCAGAAGTTCAAGGTGAGCTTTGGGATGGTAAAATGTATGTCTTTGATGAGCGTATTGCAGTCGATGTCAATCATGTCAATCCAACCATCGTCGGAAAAGATTGGTTTGATGGCACACCGTGCGAACGCTATGTAAACTGTGGTAATCCTTTCTGTAACCGTCGTATCTTGACATCTGAAGAGAATGAAGACAAGTACCTCCGCGGGTGCTCACACGAGTGTCGTGTTCATCCACGCAATCGCTATGTTTTAGAGCATGAATTGACGCAAGACCAAGTCATTGAGCGTTTAGCAGCGATTGGTGAGAACCTAGATCATTCTGAAGTTATATAATAGGTATTAACAGCCTTTCAGGGCTGTTTTTCTATGCTTTTGACCAAAAAATCTTAAATTTGTTTCTGCATCTTTCAGGAAAATGGTGTATACTAGATGTAAACGATTTCAAAGGAGACCATTTATGGTGAAAACATTTTTTATTCCAAATAAACAAAGTATTCTAGGGCAACAGGAGATTCTTACAGCTAAGTCAGTCTTAGCTTTAGTAGAAGGCCTAGAGTCCCATAGTTATGATGCTGTCTATCTCCGTCAACCTCTTAATCGCCTCGAGTATATCGAGTGTGGAATCGTGGGCAGATCTCAGTTTCTCTTTAAAGTTCGCTACCTAGACTCTCAAAAAGGCTATCAAGTAATCATTCCTGACTTGATTACAAGATCTGATTGGGAGATTGTAGAAGCTCTCTTGCAAGCCTTATCAAGTAAGGTCGGTGAAGTAGTTGAAGGATTGGCAGACTTTGATTTGGAAAATTATTTCCACGATACTGTTAAAAACTATTTGGCGGATAAGGATGCTCGTTTGGGCTTCTGCCAAGGAATTCTATCACCTGTTTACTTTGACAAGAAGGATTTAGAAAGCTTCTTAAAAGAAGATGGTTTGGCACGTTTTGAAGCATTAGTCAAAAAGGTTCAAGGGTCGGATGCATATCCTGCAAGCGCCAGATTCTATCCAGATAGCGAGGGTAAGATTCATGGTATCTACCACCTGGCTCAGGGAGTAAAAACAATCTTACCAAAGGAACCTGTGATTCCAGCACCTTACGTTGAACAGTTGGTAGGCAAGGAACTTGTCTGGGAGATTGACCTGGTGAAAATCTCTGGAAATGGTTCTAAACCAGAAGACTATGAAGCAGTAGCTAGGCTTGATTATCAAAACTTCTTAGGAGCTTTGCCAGAAGAACTCTATCAGAATCTAGATGCCAATCAAGTAGAAGTAGGACCTGTTTCAGGAGAGGCATTTGAAACACTGGTAAATGTAAAATAAAGGAATTCTAAAGGAAGATGTATTGAGTGTATTTCTTTTGGTTAAATTGAACTGGGACTTTGAAAAATATAGGAAACACAGAGGAAGTTTGACAAAAAGTGAAAAAATGTCTAAAATATAGGAAAACATAAAGAGGAGATTATTATGTCAAACTTTACAGACTCATTCTTGTCAGCAAATACTGCTAACTTTCCGTCAGAGCAACTTCCATCACTTCGTGAACGCTTGAACCAACTAGACGATTCACAAGCAAACCAAGTGATTGCTGCTACAGATGTTAAAAACCCTACAACAGCGTTGATTCTTTCAATCTTCCTAGGTGCATTAGGGGTTGACCGTTTCTACATTGGTCATACTGGTCTAGGAATTGGTAAGCTCTTGGCTACATTGCTATTGCCTATCATTACACTCGGATTCTCACTTTTCTTTACATGGATTTGGGTTGTTGTTGACTGGTTCCTTATCATGAACGCTACAAAAGCAGCAAACTTTGAAGCTATCAACACAGCACTTGCTACAATGACAGCTACTCCAGAAACTGTAGAAGTCATTGCAGAACCAGCAGAAGTTGTTGAAGAACAAGTAGAAACTACTGAAGAATAAGTAAATATATCTTTTGCATATAAGAATCCTGTCAAAGATTGACAGGGTTTTTTGTTTACAGAAGCCAAAGAATAAATGTGACACGAGTGAAAGGAAGTATGATAGAGACAGTAAAAACCGGCCGAAACAGGCGGTAAACCTAGAGAAAATTTGACAAAAGGGGAAAAAATCTCTAGAATAGAAGAAAACATAAAGAGGAGATTATTATGTCAAACTTTACAGATTCATTCTTGTCAGCAAACACTGGGAGCTTCCCATCGGAGCAACTTCCATCACTTCGTGAACGCTTGAGCCAACTAGATGACTCACAAGCCAACCAAGTGATCGCTGCTGCAAACGTTAAAAACCCTACAACAGCTTTGATTCTTTCTATCTTCTTAGGTGGATTTGGGGTTGACCGTTTCTATATTGGTAATACTGGCCTAGGAATTGGTAAGCTATTGACTACTGTGTTATTGGCTGTTATTACACTCGGGCTCTCACTTTCGGTTACATGGATTTGGGTTGTTGTCGATTGGTTCCTTATCATCAATGCGACTAAGAAAGCAAACTTGGTGGCTATCAATAACGCCCTTGCTACAATGACAGTGCCTTCAGCTACCACAGAAGCAAACGAAGGATAAGTAGATTAACGTTTAAAGATAAGTAGTGTTATAAAACACGGGAAAGCATCCCGCTCACTACTTATCTTTTTTTGACAGTAAATAAAGCAAATGATTAAAGAAACTAGATTATTAGTATACTTGACAAGTATTGTATTCAATACAGAAATAATGCGATACGGAAGTGTAGTTTTTGAAGATAAAGTTGTAAAAAAACTTGCCTCGATTGATGAGAATGCTTCGTGGGTAAATGGCTTACAAGCCGTTGCTTATGAAGTGAAAGGCGAGGATACTATCTACATGGTTGTCAGAGGGGCTGATGTAGGGATTGGGAAAAAACTCTTTCGTAAGACGGGAGCTGATGCTCGTTTCATCCCCAAGGTGAATGACGAAGATAGTTTCAAAACGATTTTTCAAGACTGGATTTATAGCTCGACTCTAGGTAGTATGGGCTTGGTCCACTTGTATCAGTATGATAGTCTTCAAACGTTTTATCATTCCTTGAGAAAGAAGTATCCCCACAAACGCTTTGTAGTTTCCGGTGTATCTTTGGGAGGATTGCTGGCTCAACGTTTATACATCTTTGAGGATGGGATAGAGAGATGTCTAACATTTTCTGCGACTTCCCCTTGGTGGACTTTTAATCGGCGCAGTCAAGAAATTTTGAAAGAGTCTCATTTTTTAAAGAGTGATGACAACTTGATAAACTTCTATTCCAATCACGATCCCTTCCGCTTTTTACCTTTATTTAAAAGACATCTGGGTCAACAAAAGAATGTACTTTTACAACCTTTCCAATCTCGCTCGAACTTTTTTGCGACAGTGATTGAAAGAATCTACTGGGCACATATCCCCAATTATTATACCTACACAGATACAGGCAGCGTAAGGCAGAGACAAGATCATTCTAAAATACAGAAATGGAACAACTGGTTAAACAGTAGGGCGAGTTATTCAAACTTGATAAACATTAGCGTAGTGGCAATAAGTATCATATTGGCCCTTGTTTTAGCCCTTGTTTTCCCGCTTTTGAACACTTACGACATTCTATCTCCAATTTATAGTCTGGAATCATCATTTGGAATTTTCTTTTCACTTGCTAGTGGTTTCTTGTTTTTGTGCTTTTTTATTCCAACCTTAGTTGTAAAAACCAATTGGAAGTATCTGATGTTTTTGATGAATCTAGTAATCATATGGTTCTCTCCATTTTGGGTATTGTTACTTGCGTTAAGTATTATTTTTGAATCCATTTCGAATAAGGAAGAGAACAGTAATAAAAGAATAGGGAGAGTAGAATGAGGAACATCATTGATTATGCTCAGGGGTTGAAAACATACTCATTTGACCAAGTCTTTTTTAAAGATTTAGATGTCCTTGCATTGACAGAAGTAGCCTATTTACCTTTTGAGCAGATCATTACTGAAGGTGAAATAACATTAGAAAAATTAGCGCAGTATTATACGACGCTTAATGGTGAAAAAGGGGAAATTTTATCAGTTATTACTACACCTAGAATTGATTTGCTTAGAATTTTAGGACGTAGTGCTCGGTATGGCACTATTGAAGCTTTTGATTTTATTAATAAAATCGATTCAAATATTGAGCGTCAATTTTCAGCCATAACCTATCGTCTAGGAGAAGAAAAATATTTGGTTGTTTTTCGAGGTACAGATGAGAATCTGATTGGTTGGAAAGAAGACTTCCACATGACCTTTATGCACGAGGTTCCAGCTCAACAGTCTGCCCATCAATACTTAGAAAAGCGGATGACGGAGTACCCAGGAGAGTATATTGTATCTGGTCACTCTAAAGGTGGAAATCTTGCAATTTATGCCAGTTCAAAGTTAGACGAAGAAAAGCAGAATTCGGTTTCAGAAATTTATGCCTTTGATGCTCCAGGTCTTCATGAGTCCCTTTTGGAGTCAGAAGGATTTCTCCGAATAAAAGATAGAATTGCCTCCTACATTCCTCAAGACTCAATGGTGAGCGTCTTATTGGAGCCACCGGTGAATGCCAAAGTAGTCAAGAGTAACGCCATTTTGCTTCTTCAACACGATACGTTCTCTTGGGAGGTGGGGCAAATAGACTTTGTCCAGATTGAAAATCAATCTCAGTTAAGTATTCATGCCGACAAGGTTATTTCGAGCTGGTTAGATACCATGAGTAACAATGAAAAGCAAGAGTTTTCAGATGTTATCTTTGATGTCTTTTTGGAATCAGGTATTAATAAATTCGCAGACATAACAGTTGATACTCCGAAGAAGATTATCAACATTGTTAATAATATGACTCGTCTAACATCTGAACAAAAGAAGATGACCATACAAGTTTTCTTCAAACTATTCAATGCTCAATTTGATGTTTTTAAGAGTTATCTTCCAAAGCCCATTCAGAAGGTCGAAGGTAAAGTGGAACATTTTGCCAAAAGTGCATTTTCAAATATCACAGGAGTTTTCAAAAGGTCTAAACGAAAAGGTAAATAGATTTTCTCGAAACTACAAGATGAGAAATAGTGGTTCGTTAGACATATAAAATCCCAGCTATTCCTAAATAGCTGGGATTTTTTTATAAGAAGACAAGAATTCGAAGATAGTCGAAAACAAGTGCCATTTCTGCTAGGAAGAATAGAAATAGAATGCCACCGTTGACTAGGAATGCCAAGAGGAGACGATAGAAGGAGTCAACTTGACTATCCTTGCTAGGTCTTGAAATGATATAGAGGTTACCAAGTAGAACCATGCCCATACTAATGAGGCAGAGAAGAGCCGCAAAGCGTAGACCGTTAAAGAAGGCAAAGAAGCTAGCAATGCCTGTCAAGAGAATTGGGATAGCCAAGAGTCTGCTATGTACTTGAAAGGCTCTTTCCAATGTCCAATCACTGTCCTGATCGACAAAACGTTTGACTACAAATCCACCCATGAGGATAGAGAAGAAGAACAAACTTGTCGCTACCAGGATGGAGAAGATAGAAAAGAGATTTAGTGAAGGGAGATGCTGGAGAGCTTTAGAGTCGATGGCTGCCATGCGGCCGTAGTAGCCTTGCTTGGCGTGATAAACTG
Organism: Streptococcus infantis; assembly: GCF_021497965.1. GTDB lineage: Bacteria > Bacillota > Bacilli > Lactobacillales > Streptococcaceae > Streptococcus > Streptococcus infantis_B. The sequence goes on from NZ_CP046525.1 coordinate 82,370, forward strand.
TAAAGAGGAAACTCGTGGCAGAAAAGATAGTTAGGAGCGCAAAAGCAGTGTAACTGTGTTTTTTATCTGTATCAAACCTTGCTGTCGGTTCTTTAAGGGCACCTTGTAACCAAATCCAAAAGTCAGCTAGTTCTTCTTTGAAGATTACCGTTTTTGTAGGTACAGGATCTGGGACAAATGGACTTTCCAAAGATTTGCTAGGCTGAGGTGCTTCTTTGACAGGCTCTTCTGACTGGTCTGTCTTTGTTGCCAGTTTATCTTCAGCTTCTTCTTGTTCTTCAGTCTCTACTTTTTCTAAATCAGCATCCTGTTCTTCGGGCTTGTCTTGAGGATTTTCTTCAACTACTGCCAACTCTTCTTTTTCTTTTAGTTCTTCCACGGGAATGACTGGGTCAGATGGACTTTCTTTTTTATCATTGTTGGCTGTTTTCTCGAAATCAGCACTTTCAAACCATTCTTGAGTCATGATGAGACCTCCCTTTTGATTAGTAACTTTTTATTCATGATTTCTATAAGAAGGCGAGCGAACATCCTCTTTTGGTAGATTGATGTCTCGACCAGCTTTTGCGACAAGTAAATCTTGTGTATCTTTTTTCTCTGATTTGTAAGGATTAGAGAACTCTTCATCTTCCTTATTTTCCTCGTTTGGATTATATCCTTCCCGACTACGATGATAGATGGAACCATGGTCAGAAGAAAGATCTAGATTGATTCTGTCAAATTCTTTTGGGTTAGCTTTAGGGTCATATCTTTTTCTGTCTCTAATTCCACTCTGCCATGGATTTGGATGTCGTCAGCAGAGATATGTTCATGTTCTGCTTGGATGCGGCTGTCAGTCAGACTGGTTTCAAATACATTGACAATTCCAGCTGTGGTTAGTTGGCTATTTTTAATCTCGCTATCAGTGATCCGAAGAAGATAGCCATTTGACTGAATCTTAGCATTGCTGATTTTTGCATTGGAAATTGAAAGGATACGATGGTCAACCTGAGCTGTAAGATTTTTTAAGTCCTTTCCTCTTGGTAATGAGAGAACAACTTCATCATTGCGACTAGAAACTCCGCTTACGATAAAGAGGATACCCTGGATACTAGAACCAACAGAAGGACGTGTAGTTGACTTGGTGTCGGAAATCTCAAGAGTTTTTTCTTTGCTAGAATGTTGAAGATTCTCTTTTTCAGAGATGGTTGGATGATACTGGATGTGAATCTTATCATCGTTTGACTCCGTAATAACTAGAGAATGTTGTGTTAGTGAGATGTTAAGATTTTCGATATCTTGATCAAATGTGAGCTCTTCCATTCGGCTCTCAAAGACTGGATTTTGAGACATTGCAAGGAGGCTTCTGACACCATCAGTTTGGATACCGATGATCATCATGGAAAAACCGATGATACTGGTGACAATACCAAAGATAAGAAATCCTTTTGTTAATTTACGCATGACTTTCACCTCTCTTTCCTCTATTAAGAATCCACTGAATGAGTCGAAGGACTAGTATTCCAAAGAAACGGGTCACATAGGAAGTTGCTAGCAAAACGAGGGACGAAGCTCCGATTGCCAGTAAACCTCCACCAAAAATCAGCATAAAGGCAGATGTAGATTCAGCCAGAACGTAGAAGCTTTCAAATAGGAGGACAGCTCCGAGCACCATTCCAGCTGCCGATACAGCAAAGAAGGTTAAAAGTATACTAATCGCAGCGATAAAAATCCCGATGATAACCATGAGGAAACCAATTGCTACAGGGATGCCGATAGGAGCCGCAAGAAGTGCTAGGATAGCGATTTGTATCACTTGACGGTTATTCTTACTTGAATTTTCTTCGTTGATTTTTTTATCGAGAAGTGTTGTCAAAATATCATGGGCAGCCTCTTTTGGACTACCGAGACTAGCTATGAGTTCTTCCTCACCTTCTGGACCAGCATCATCAAAGAGTTCTTTGAAGTAGTCCATGGCTTCGATACGATCAGCTTGAGGAAGCTTCATCAGATAGGCTTCAAGCTGATTCAAATATTCAGTTCTTGTCATGGCGAATGCTCCCTTCTATAATGCCGTTGATAGTGTCAGTGTAGAGTGTCCACTCTTCTCTGAGTACAAATAGTTGCTCCTCCCCAATCTCTGTTAAGGAGTAGTATTTCCGCATCCGACCTTGGTATTCGCGAGAGTATGTAGTCAGATAGCGGTTGGTATCCAGTTTTTTCAGGATGGGGTAGAGAGTAGATTCCTTGATTTTGGCAATGAGTTTAATGGTTTGGCTAATTTCATAACCATAGGAATCCCCTTGTTCTAGAATGGCCAAGATGAGAAACTCAATCAAGGCCGATGATGTTGGGAAATACATGGGGCACCTCCTTTTTAGTATATAAAAATTTTATATATAATTATTCTACACATATATCATACATCTAAATGGAAACGCTGTCAAGAAATATGTATAAAAATTTTACATATAAAAAATCTTCCAGCAAAAACTAGAAGATTAGAGGATTTTATCCGCTCGATCCACCATAAAGAGGGCTGTTGTCATGATGATATCAATAACTAGAAGAGCCAATACCGCTGGAACCCAAGAATGGAACATATCAAAACTGTAACCAAAGAGAGTTGGTCCAAAGGCAGCTAGGATGTAACCACCGGTCTGGGCAAGTCCAGATAATTGAGCTGTCTTTTCAGGAGAACTGGTTTTGATAGAGAAACAAACCATGAGGTAAGGGAAAAGGGCGCTGCAGGCTGTCCCAATCAAGAGTTGCGCCACCAGCCAGTATAAGAAACTGTTGCTTGGGTATAAAAGCATGGCGATTCCTAACATACCAGCCAAAGAGATGACTGTTAACATGATTTGACGGTGACGATTAGATAAACGAGTCGTTAGACTTGGAATAGTCATGGAGAAGGGAATGCTAATCAGTGAAAAGATAGAAGCCAAAAGACCAGCATCTGTATGAGATAGTCCGGCACTGATTGTCATGGTTGGTAGCCAGGTCATGCAGGTATAGAAGAGTAAAGACTGAAGCCCGCCAAATACAATAATAGCCCAAACTTGCTTACTTTTTAGGATATTCTCTGTTTCTTTTTTCTCTTCATGTCCTTCTAGGAAATGATTGTGGCTATGGTTAGGGAACCAGACAAATAAAGTTAGTAGACAGACCAAGGATAAGCAGAGAATCAAGCCTCTCCATGATGTTGCCTGAGTAATGGGGACTGAAAGATAGGAAGCAAGAGCAGTGGCAATCCCCATAGTCGTCACATAAATCGTTGTCAGGAAGCTAATCTTTTGTGGGTAGTTTGCCTGAATGACACTAGGAAGAAGCACGTTGAAAATAGCGATACTTGCTCCGATAAGTAAGGTTCCCAGATAGAGCAGAGGGAGATTGAAGATACGAATCACTGAACCGACGGTCAAGACGATAAGACTATAGGTGAAAAGATGCTCAAGTCCAATTTTTGAGCTAAGCGGCTCGCAAAAGAAGAGAAGAGGGCAAACATCAAGAGAGGAAGACTCGTCAAAACCCCAAGTGAGCTGACCTCAACTCCTAAACCTTGGGCGATATCTCCTAAAATAGTTGGTAAGGCAGTAAAAGGAGTTCTTAAGACTGCTCCAATTAAGATAATTCCTAGAATAAAAAAGAGTGATCGTTTTTTCATGTGAACCTCAACAAACTGATTTTGATAACAGCTTATTTTAAGGCTTTTTCCTATAGATGTCAAGATGGCGTGAGGGGATCCGTTTTTAGCTGCGAAAAATCATTGAAAAAAGTTTGATAAATTTACTAGTTTTTTTCTGCAATTCAAATAAAAATAGGAAAGTCTGGGAATTTGTGATAAAATAGTGAAAGAAAATATTTAGGAGACTATAAGTGATTCAACAAATCGATAATTTAATCGTCTCTATTGTGATTAGTGCTTATAATGAAGAGAAGTACTTACCAGGCTTAATTGAAGATTTAAAAAGACAGACATACAGTAAAGAAAATATTGAAATTCTATTTATTAATGCAATGTCTACTGATAAGACAACCGATATTATTCAGAGATTCATCTCTGAGGATACTGAATTTAGGTCAATTAGATTGTATGATAACCCTAAAAAGAATCAAGCAAGTGGTTTTAATTTAGGGATTAAGAACTCTAATGGAGACGTTGTTTTGAAGATTGATGCGCATTCCAAAGTCACAGAGGATTTTGTGAAGAATAATGTTGAACTCATCAATCAAGGGGAATATGTCTGTGGGGGGCCTAGACCAACGCTTGTTGAAGATGAGGGTAAATGGTCAGAAGCTTTACATATTGTTGAAGAAAATATGTTTGGAAGCAGCATCGCAGATTATCGAAACAGCTCTCAAGACAGATATGTTTCTTCTATTTTTCATGGTATGTACCGTCGAGGAGTTTTTGAGCAAGCTGGTTTAGTCGATGAACAACTCGGAAGAACGGAAGATAATGAGCTTCATTATCGTATCAGAAAACACGGATATAAGATAAGATTTAGTCCCAATGTTTTATCTTATCAATATATTCGCCCAACATTTAAAAAGATGCTCCACCAAAAGTATTCAAATGGTCTATGGATTGGATTGACAACTCATGTTAAACCAAGATGCCTATCAATCTTTCATTATGTTCCCTTTGCTTTTGTGTTAAGCATTTTTGTAGGTGCTATGTTACTACCTTTTTCACCATTGTTTTTAGTGCTTCTTTTTGCAGTATATAGTCTACTTGTAACATCTTTGACGATACTTGCTTTATTGAAACATAAAAACGAAGTATTATTGTTAATGCCTGCTATGTTATTTTCAATCCATTTTGCCTATGGGATAGGAACATTGGTTGGGTTAATCAAAGGTTTCAAATGGAAAAAAAGTTACAGCTACGACATTCAATATTTAAGTTGAGAATACTCTCATACCAAAAATTTCTCTGTGTAGGAGGATACCATTCACATGAATAAAAAAATGACAGATTATGTAATTGATCTGGTTGAAGTATTAAATAAACAACAGAAACAAATTTTTTGGGGATTTTTTGATATTGCCAGTATGGTCTTATCAATTATTGTTTCCTATATTTTATTTTATGGATTAATCAATCCAGCCCCGGTAGACTATGTCATTTACACAGGTCTAACCTTCCTTTTCTACCAACTGATGATTGGATTCTGGGGTCTTAATGCTAGTATTAGTCGATACAGCAAGATTACAGATTTCATGAAGATTTTCTTCGGAGTAACCATCAGTAGTATTTTATCTTATATTATTTGCTATGCTTTCTTACCACTCTTTTCTGTCCGCTTTATCGTACTCTTTATCCTATTAACAACCTTCTTGATTCTACTTCCTCGTATTACTTGGCAGTTGATTTACTCAAGACGTAAAAAGGGAAATGGAGAAGGAGAACACCGCCGTACCTTCTTGATTGGTGCCGGAGATGGTGGTGCGCTCTTTATGAACAGTTACCAGCATCCTACCAGTGACCTTGAATTGGTCGGGATTCTGGATAATGACGAAAAGAAAAAAGGTCAAAAGCTTGGAAAAATCCCAGTCTTGGGTTCTTATGATGACCTGCCAGAATTGGCGAAGCGCTTTAGAGTTGAAAAAGTGATTGTTGCGATTCCGTCTCTAGATCCATCTGAGTATGAACGCATTCTGCAAATGTGTAACCATATCGGCTTGAAATGCTATAAGATGCCTATGATTGAGTCAGTTGTGCAAGGTATTCAGCCTCCAATTGGTGGTTTCCAGAAGATTGATATCACAGACCTTTTGGGACGTAAAGAGATTCGACTAGACGAATCACGTCTGGGTTATGAAATTACTGGTAAAACAATTCTGGTGACTGGTGCCGGAGGTTCGATTGGATCAGAAATTTGTCGTCAGGTTAGTCGTTTCAATCCTGAACGTGTCATTTTGTTAGGACATGGGGAAAATTCGATTTACCTGATTTACCATGAATTGATTCGTAAGTACCAAGAAATTGACTTTGTTCCTGTCATTGCCGATATTCAAGATTACGAGCGTCTGCTTCAAGTTTTCGAACAATATGAACCAGCTATTGTTTACCATGCTGCAGCTCATAAGCACGTTCCGATGATGGAGCGTAATCCCAAAGAAGCCTTCAAGAATAACATCCTTGGAACCTATAATGTTGCCAGAGCAGTTGACGCTGCTAGAGTTCCAAAAATGGTTATGATTTCGACAGATAAGGCCGTTAATCCACCAAACGTAATGGGAGCAACAAAACGTGTTGCTGAGTTGATTGTGACTGGATTTAATCAACGTAGCCAATCAACCTACTGTGCGGTTCGTTTCGGTAATGTACTCGGTAGTCGTGGTAGTGTGATTCCTGTCTTTGAACGTCAGATTGCTGAAGGCGGACCTGTAACGGTGACAGATTTCCGAATGACTCGTTACTTCATGACCATTCCAGAAGCTAGTCGTTTGGTGATTCATGCGGGTGCTTATGCCAAAGATGGGGAAGTCTTTATCCTTGATATGGGCAAACCTGTACGCATTTACGACTTGGCTAAGAAAATGGTTCTACTCAGTGGTCATACTGAAAATGAAATTCCAATCGTAGAAGTAGGGATCCGCCCAGGTGAAAAACTATATGAAGAATTGCTTGTATCAACTGAATTAGTGGACAATCAAGTAATGGACAAGATCTTTGTTGGTAAAGTAAATGTGATGCCTCTTGAAATGATTGATCAGAAGATTGCAGAATTCCGGACTATGCAGGGTGCTGAATTGAAGAGAGCCATTATCAGTTTTGCAAACGAAACAACTCATGCTGACTAAAATAGATAAGATATTATCCGCGACTTCTTTTAGAGAAGGAGCAGATAGTATCTTTTTTAACTTAGAGTGAGCTTCTGTGAATCAGGTGCTTGCTTGTCAAGTGTTTACACTTATGGTAAAATATAGCTATAAAAGCAAATAGGAGTATTTTATGATTGACGCAATTAAAAATTTCTTTAAAGGTTATGTAGATTTCTCTGGACGTTCAACACGCCCAGATTACTGGTGGATTTGGTTGGCAAACATTATCCTTTCTATCCCTTTCTACATGGTATACGCTAGTGCAATGGCAAATCCAAATAGCGAAGCTGCTATTATGGCTTTGGGCTTAATCGGATTTGTTTATCTCATTTTTGCTTTGGCACTCTTCTTGCCTGGCCTTGCATTGACAGTTCGTCGTCTACGTGACGCAGGTTTCCATTGGGCACTCATTTTCGTTGCCTTTATTCCATTTGTTGGAGGTATCGCCCTTATGGTGCTACTAGCTATGCCATCAAAGGACTAACGATACGTTCAACTGTCTGAAAAAGATACAAGAATCAAGAAGTTTCAACCTTGAATCGAACTTCTTGAGTCTTGATGAACCATTTACTAACACTCCCAAGTCTCTAGTTGGATTTGGGAGTGTTCTATAACTGAATAGTTAGTTATATTGATGAAAATAAAAGTCGAGGGTATCTCATGATTAACGCGTATAAGAATTTTTTTAAGAATTATGCAGAGTTCACTGGACGTTCAACGCGGCCAGATTACTGGTGGGTTTGGCTAGGAAACTTTATTCTTTCTATTCCTTTCTGGATTATCTATTTCTACACCGTATTTCTTAGTGCCGTGATGGATTCGATAGACGATTCAGTGAGCGAAGCGACTTTTATGGTGTTTGGCTTAGTTGTTATTATTTATGCAGTTTTCTTCCTAGCAATCTTAGTGCCAACACTAGCTTTGTCAGTTCGTCGTTTGCGTGATGCTGGATTCCACTGGGCCTTTATCTTCCTTCGCTTCGCCCCTATGGGAGGGATTGCCCTTATGATCTTACATGCTATGCCAACAAAAGAGACTAAGGTAGTAAACTATAGTGAACCTCAAGCAGTTAATGTTGAAGAAGTCATCGAGGTGACACCATTTGAAGATTCTGACAAGAACTAAAAGATTTTAGTTTTACATTTGTATCTTGTTTGAACTTTTTGTATTTTGTTACCAACAAGTTAAAAAGCACTCCAATTTAATTGGAGTGCTTTTGTTTAGTTCTTCTATTGTAGTTGAACTAAAATATCTGTTGGTCGATGAGCAACCCAGTCAGGTTGATAGGTCATGAGTTCTTTCTCGTCGCCAAATCCCCAAGTAACCGCTAGTTTTTTAATGCCAGTTTCTTGGGCGCCAATCATATCGAATTTTGTATCTCCGATAATAACCACTGTTTCTGGAGCTAAATCATGTGTTGTTAAAGCTTGACGAATAACATCTGCCTTGTGCAGGGCTTGAGGACTTGAACCATAGATTCCATCAAAGAAGCGGTCAATTCCAAAATGGCTAGTCATATCAACTGCGGTTGGTGTATTCTTCGTAGTAGTGATATAGAGTGGGTATTGTTTAGCTAGTTCAGTTAGCAGGTTTTTGATTTGTGGGAAGAGCTGGGCTTCGTAAACTCCCTTTTCCTTATAGTAGGAACGATAAAGCTGGATAGCTGTTTCAACTTGATCTGCTGGGAGGCAACTAGCAAAACTTGTTTCCAATGGTGGCCCCATAAAGCCACGGATGGTTTTTGCATCTGGACTAGGGACTCCCAGTTGGTCAAAAGTATAGGTGAACCCATTGTGAATACCGATTGAGCTATCTACAAGGGTTCCATCTAGATCAAAAAAGATGGCTGATAGAGATGACATTGATTCTCCTAGTAATTTGAAATTATTCACCGAAGATTTCTTTTTGAAGGCGACGACCTGTCGGTGTGGCAGCAAGGCCTCCCTCGGCAGTTTCACGAAAGGCGGTTGGAAGACTAGAGCCCACTTGGTACATGGCATCAATGACTTCATCAACTGGGATTTTTGATTCGATACCAGCTAAGGCCATATCAGCTGCGATGAAGGCGAAGCTTGCTCCCATGGCGTTACGCTTAACGCATGGAACTTCAACCAAACCTGCAACGGGATCGCAGATAAGACCAAGCATATTTTTGATAACGAAGGCGATAGCCTGACTCGCTTGATAAGGCGTTCCGCCTGCAGCTAGGGTTAGGGCAGCAGCGCTCATGGCTGAAGCTGAACCAACTTCGGCTTGACAGCCACCTTCGGCACCTGAAATAGAAGCATTGTTCGCAATGACGAGGCCAAAAGCACCCGCAGCAAATAAGAAGTCTAGTTGTTGTTCATGGGTTAGACCCAACTTTTGAATAGCAGCTGTGAGGACTGCGGGAAGACAACCGGCACTACCAGCAGTAGGAGTTGCACAGACCAATCCCATCTTGGCATTGTGTTCGTTAACGGCGATAGCGTTACGGGCTGCAGATAGGACAGTGAAGTCTGATAGTGTTTTTCCTTTTTTGATGTAGTGATCGAGTTTGGCTGCATCTCCACCAGTTAAACCACTACGAGATTTCTTTTCGCTGAGACCGAGTTCAACAGAAGCCTTCATGACTTCAAGATTACGTTCCATGAGTAGAAGAACTTCTTCACGTTCACGCCCAGTTAGCTCAAACTCAGTCGAAATCATGAGTTCAGCAACATTTCCTTGAAAGTCTAAGTCGGCTTGTTCGACTAATTCTTTGATAGAGTAAAACATATTTTCTCCTATTGAAAGAAATTGACATTATGTAAATGAGGAATTTTACGAATTTCTTCGATAGATTCTTCACAGTTGCGGCTATCAACTTCGATAATCATAATGGCTTTCTCACCAGCTTTTTCTCGAGTTACATTCATTTGAGCGATGTTAATATTAAAGCGCGATAAGGCCTCAGTCACATGAGCGATCATACCAGGGACATCCTGATGAACGATGATAATGGTGGGGGTGTTCATGTTGAGAGATACGGCAAAGCCATTTAGTTCTGTCACCTGGATGTTACCACCACCGATTGAGATTCCTGTTACACTGATAGTCTTACGATCGTTCTTCACAGTGATTTTCGTGGTGTTTGGGTGGGGAGCATTACTATCCTTTTGGATGGTCCATACGATTTTGATTCCACGTTTGTGGGCAATTTCCAGACTGTTAGGAATTTCAGGGTCATCTGTATCCATTCCTAAGATTCCAGCGACGAGGGCAAGATCGGTCCCATGTCCGCGATAGGTTTTGGCAAAAGAATTGAAAAGTTGGAACTCGACTTCAGTAGGAGTGTCGTCAAAGATTGATGAAACGATTTTTCCGATACGAACAGCTCCTGCTGTATGACTACTAGATGGACCAATCATAACTGGACCAATGATATCAAAGACAGATTGAAAACGAAGTGATTGCATCTGTTTCCCCTTAAAAAGATTCTTACTTCTATTATATCAAAGATTGGTTTCAAGTGCTTAATTCCGTTCTGAAATCTCAAAAAATGCCAAAAAGCCTTTAATAACGAGGCTTTTGTAACAAAAAAGGCTATTTCTAGGTAAATAAATCACAGTTCTGTAACATTTCTACACAAAATCGTTAACAAATAGTAATAATAGAAGGTTATCATGGTAGTATAAGAAAGAAGGAGAAACTTTTTTAAATGAAATCAAACATTAAAACTAAATTTGCGGGATTAGCAGTAGTACTTGCTTTCCTAGCACCATCATTAACTTTTGCACAAGAATCAAAAACTTACACAGTCAAAGCTGGAGATACTCTCTCAGAAATTGCTGAAACTCACAACACAACAGTTGAAAAATTGGCTAAATTGAACAACATTAAAAACATTCACCTCATCTATGTTGACCAAGTATTGGTTATCGACGGTGAAGCTCCAGCTGCTTCAACTACAACAGAAGCTCCTGTAGCAGAAGTCAAAGAAACTCCAGCAGTTTCTGAGACTGTTGCAGAAGAAACTACATATGAGGCTACTTACAAACCTGCAGCGCCTGTAGTTGAAGAAAGCTATTCAGCTCCAGCTTCAACTGTAAGTGGTTCAGAAGCAGAAGCTAAAGAATGGATCGCCCAAAAAGAATCAGGCGGTAGCTATACAGCTACAAACGGACGTTACATCGGACGTTACCAATTGACAGATTCATACTTGAACGGTGACTATTCAGCAGAAAACCAAGAACGTGTAGCTGACGCTTATGTAGCAGGACGCTATGGTTCATGGACTGAAGCTAAGAACTTCTGGCTTAATAACGGTTGGTACTAAAAAAATAAAAAAAGAGCCTTGAATGGCTCTTTTTGTGTACCTTTTAATGAGAGACAATTTTTAAGTAATAGTGACGGAAGATTTGTTCAGGTTGATGATTTTACAGAATTTTTCCACCCGAATTAGTAAGTTAAACTGTTTAAGTCGCGAATTTTAGTTTAATTATTATGTCTATTAGCCTCTGTCTGAGAACCGGAAGAATTAGAAGATTGATCTCGTGTATCAACGCCATGATTCCCTTCGCTGCCAGCACTATCAGATGAATATTGCTCAGCTGCAGGTGTTTGAGAATTATTTATGCTTTCATATGATTCAGTGTAGGTTGGACTGTAGTTGTTATCTTCTGAATTGTAGGATTCTACTACCTGAGTCTTACTAGCTGTTTCTGTTTCGTTTTGGTTAGATTTTTGTTCTTCTTTTTTAGTCAAGAATTCAACTTGTTTTTGGAATTTAGAAATCAGTTCTTGAATTGGTTTTATTTTTTCTTCAATGGAAGTTTGTTCGTTAGTAGAGTTAATATCTTTAATGATTTCTAATATTTTTTGTAAAGAAGTGATGCCTGCTTCAAGTGTTTGTTTATCTTGAAACTGGCTATCAGAGTCCTTTATATCTAATTTTAAAGCTTTTTCAGTATAATGCTTTGTGACTTTATCGGCAGTAGAAGTAAGAAAGTCTGTTAGTGTCTTTTTACCCGCATCAGTGGTTGGTTTCAATTCCTGAATCTTTTTCCAATCATCTATTATGCTTTCAGAATCGATGTTGAAGTCTTTAATAGCATTTTTTACTTGTTCAACATCTTGTTGATTTTTTTGTTGTTTGATGAGAGCAATGTTTCCTTTCTCTGCTTGAACATGTTCTTGATGAATGACTAAGGCTGTTAAAAGTCCAAAACCTGCAATAATTATAATAGTAAAAATGGTATTTTTTGATTTTAGTATATCTTTGTAGTTGTTCACAATAGTTCTACGCACGTGGATAAAGGTATATGTATGGAATCATGTGCGCATTCCTCCTCATTACAGTATATCATTTTTAGTTGATTTTAAAAATAAATTTTTAAAGTGAATAGAGGTTTAGGCATGAATTACTTTTTTGAGTTCTTAATTTTATGTATTTACAGAAGAGATTGCTAGATTTGTCTCCATCTTCCTTGTCATCTTTTTTAAAGCATGCTATAATGAATCTTGCTCAAGCGACCTTCAATCGTTGAAGCACACACGACCTTCAATCGTGAATAAACGAATAGATGGGAGACTTACCATGAGTGATAACTCTAAAACACGTGTTGTCGTGGGGATGAGTGGTGGTGTTGATTCGTCGGTGACGGCTCTCTTGCTCAAGGAGCAGGGCTACGATGTGATCGGTATCTTCATGAAGAACTGGGATGACACAGATGAAAACGGCGTCTGTACAGCGACCGAAGATTACAAGGATGTGGCTGCGGTGGCAGACCAGATTGGCATTCCTTACTACTCTGTCAATTTTGAAAAAGAGTACTGGGACCGCGTTTTTGAGTATTTCCTAGCGGAATACCGTGCAGGACGCACGCCAAATCCAGACGTTATGTGCAACAAAGAAATCAAGTTTAAAGCCTTTTTGGACTATGCCATGACCTTGGGAGCAGACTATGTAGCAACTGGGCACTATGCTCGAGTGGCGCGTGATGAGGATGGCATCGTTCACATGCTTCGTGGCGTGGATAATGGCAAGGATCAGACCTATTTCCTCAGTCAACTTTCGCAAGAACAACTCCAAAAAACCATGTTCCCACTAGGACATTTGGAAAAACCTGAAGTCCGAAAAATAGCTGAAGAAGCAGGACTTGCGACTGCTAAGAAGAAAGACTCGACAGGAATTTGCTTTATCGGAGAAAAGAACTTTAAAGAATTTCTCAGCAACTATCTACCAGCTCAGCCTGGTCGCATGATGACTGTGGATGGTCGCGATATGGGCGAGCATGCCGGCCTTATGTACTATACAATTGGTCAGCGTGGGGGACTCGGTATCGGTGGGCAACACGGAGGGGACAATGCCCCTTGGTTCGTTGTCGGAAAAGATTTGAGCCAAAATATCCTCTATGTCGGACAAGGTTTCTATCATGAAGCGCTCATGTCAACTAGCTTAGAGGCTAGTCAAGTTCACTTTACTCGTGACATGCCAGAGGAGTTTACGCTAGAATGTACGGCTAAATTCCGCTACCGTCAGCCAGACTCGAAGGTAACTGTTCATGTTAAAGGAGACAAGGCCGAGGTCATCTTTGCGGAGCCGCAACGCGCCATTACACCAGGACAGGCAGTTGTCTTTTACGATGGTGAAGAATGTCTCGGTGGTGGTTTGATTGACAATGCCTACCGTGATGGCAAGGTTTGTCAGTACATTTAGATTGACAAATGTTCTCAATTTGCTACAATAATAAAAGCAATAGAAATGATGGTCAAAGCTCATGGATGTTGCAGGCTTTTTTGTCCTGCACTTCTTACGAGTTTTGACTGTTTTTGTGTCGTTTAAGGGAAAGGGCAAAAATGACTCAACAAGACTTTCGGACAAAAGAGGGAAATACTGTTTTTGGTGTTCGGGCAACAGCCTTGATTCTCCAAAATCGCAAACTTCTAGCTACTAAAGACAAGGACAAGTATTACACTATCGGCGGTGCTATTCAAGTCAACGAAAGAACGGAAGATGCGGTAGTCCGTGAGGTGAGGGAAGAACTGGGCGTCAAAGCTCAAGCTGGGCAGCTAGCTTTCGTGGTTGAAAATCGTTTTGAAGAAGACGGTGTTCACTATCACAACATCGAGTTTCATTATTTAGTGGACTTACTTGAGGACGCCCCATTGACCATGCAGGAAGACGAAAAAACGCAGCCTTGTGAGTGGATTGATTTGGACAAGCTTGAGGATATTCGGCTGGTTCCAGCCTTTTTAAAGACAGCCCTACCAACCTGGAACGGCCGACTAAGACACATTCACCTTGAGGAATAGGAGAGAAAATGACTTATAATTTTACAGAAGAATACGATATTATAGTTATCGGTGCTGGGCATGCCGGGGTGGAAGCTTCCCTAGCTGCGAGCCGTATGGGTTGCAAGGTCTTGCTTGCGACTATTAACATTGAAATGTTAGCTTTCATGCCTTGTAATCCGTCTATTGGTGGTTCTGCAAAGGGGATTGTCGTGCGTGAAGTGGATGCCCTTGGTGGCGAAATGGCTAAGACCATTGACAAGACTTACATCCAGATGAAGATGCTCAACACTGGAAAGGGACCAGCTGTTCGTGCCCTTCGTGCGCAGGCTGACAAGGAGCTTTACTCTAAGGAAATGCGCAAGACAGTTGAAAATCAAGAAAATCTGACCCTTCGTCAAACCATGATTGATGAGATTTTGGTGGAAGACGGCAAGGTTGTCGGCGTTCGTACAGCAACCCATCAAGAGTATGCTGCCAAGGCTGTTATTGTGACCACAGGGACTGCCCTCCGTGGGGAAATCATCATCGGAGATCTCAAGTACTCGTCAGGTCCTAACCACAGCCTAGCTTCTATTAACCTCGCTGACAATCTCAAAGAACTTGGGCTCGAAATCGGTCGTTTCAAAACAGGGACACCACCTCGTGTCAAGGCTTCTTCTATCAACTACGATGTGACAGAAATCCAGCCAGGAGACGAGGCACCAAATCACTTCTCATACACTTCACGTGACGAGGATTATGTCAAAGACCAAGTGCCGTGCTGGTTGACCTACACCAATGGTGCCAGCCATGAGATTATTCAAAACAACCTCCACCGTGCGCCTATGTTTACAGGTGTGGTCAAGGGAGTTGGGCCTCGCTATTGTCCGTCAATTGAGGACAAGATTGTACGTTTTGCAGACAAGGAACGCCACCAACTTTTCCTTGAGCCAGAAGGTCGCAATACAGAGGAAGTCTATGTCCAAGGACTTTCGACTAGTCTTCCTGAAGACGTACAACGTGACTTGGTTCATTCTATCAAAGGGTTGGAAAATGCAGAGATGATGCGAACTGGTTATGCCATTGAGTATGATATGGTCTTACCACACCAGTTGCGTGCGACTCTGGAAACCAAAAAAATCTCAGGCCTCTTCACTGCTGGACAGACAAATGGAACGTCAGGTTACGAAGAAGCTGCTGGCCAAGGGATTATCGCGGGTATCAATGCGGCTCTGAAAATCCAAGGTAAGCCTGAGTTGATTCTGAAACGAAGCGACGGTTATATCGGAGTGATGATTGACGACTTGGTAACTAAGGGAACCATTGAACCTTACCGTCTCTTGACTAGTCGTGCTGAATACCGCCTCATTCTCCGTCATGACAATGCTGATATGCGTTTGACTGAGATGGGGCGTGAGGTTGGCCTTGTGGATGATGAACGTTGGGCACGCTTTGAAATCAAGAAAAATCAATTTGAGAATGAAATGAAGCGTTTGGATAGCATCAAACTCAAGCCAGTCAAGGAAACCAATGTTAAGGTTGAAGCAATGGGCTTCAAACCATTGACTGATGCAGTCACTGCCAAGGAATTCCTCCGTCGTCCAGAAGTCTCTTACCAAGACGTGGTGGCCTTTATTGGACCTGCTGCCGAAGAATTGGATGACAAGATTATCGAATTGATTGAAACAGAAATCAAGTACGAAGGTTACATCTCAAAAGCTATGGATCAGGTTGCCAAGATGAAACGCATGGAAGAAAAACGTATTCCGGCCAACATCGATTGGGATGATATTGACTCTATTGCGACAGAAGCGCGCCAGAAGTTCAAACTCATTAATCCAGAAACCATTGGTCAGGCTAGCCGTATTTCTGGGGTAAACCCAGCAGATATCTCTATTTTGATGGTGTATCTGGAAGGTAAAAATCGTAGCATTTCAAAAAACTTAGAAAAGAAAACTGATTAAAAAGTGCTGAATCCTCTTTTTGAGAATTCAGCTTTTTTAGATTTTTCTCCTTTTTTCGAATGAAGAGAAAAGGAGAATTGACTATGCTGACAGTAGAAGAAAAAATTTTTTTAGACCACTATAAAAGAGTTTCATATCATCGTTTTTATGAGATTGAACGCTTTGTTACTTTGTCTGAAAAGTTGAACGAACGTCCGCCAAAGGCTGACAAGAACTAGACTTTTTGATATACTAGAACAAATTAAAATATAGGAGAGAGCGAATGAACGTATATGGCAGATTAGAAGATGAATCGAATCCATATTGGGTGGGAAGTCAGGAAGCTCCAGTAACAAATGAGGAGCAACTCGAGGTTGAAACTCGTCAGCCTGCTCGCTTACCATTTTTTAATATCCTAATTTTGAGTACGCTAGTAGTACTTGTGTCTGTGGTCCTACCCTTTTTATTAGGCTTGCTAAGTCCAGAACAGACTCAGGATTTCTATATCGGGTGGGCCATGCATCAGAGAGGAGATATCTACTCTGACTACTTTGGCACTAGTGGTCTCCTTTATTACTTTTTACAGTATCTAACCAAAGGCAGTCTATTGTTTGCAGTCTTTAATTGGTTAGCCTTAATAGGTGCAGGATTCTTTCTTTTTCATTCGGCTTATAACTTGACGGGACAAAACAAACAATCTCAACAAGTGCTGACAGTCTTTTATATCCTCGCCAGTGCTCTTAGTTTTGGTGGTGGCTATGCGACTATTCTTGCCCTTCCGTTCTTATTCTATGCTCTCAGTTTAGCGATTGCTTACTTTGCAGAACCAGATCATGATAAAGATTTCATACGTATTGGGATTAGCTTGGCCCTAGCATTTTTCTTTGCACCTTTGGTGACAACTTTATATGCATTTGTCTTATTTTTTGCAGTAACTGCTTTTAATGTTGGGCGCAACAACTTGACTCATGGCCTCTATCAATTCTTTGCGGCGGGTCTTGGTTTTTCAATCTTCTTTTATCCAATTGGCTACTATACAGCTTATAAAGGTAGCTTCGGAAATGCCATTAGTCAAATCCTCTATCCATTAGATAGTTTGAACTTCACCTCTAACCCGGGATTACTCGACAACATCCTCTTCTATGGATTATTGGCAATTGCTCTTGGAGCATTGACGTTGGCTTTCACAGGTCTCTTCCAATCTAAACCATTGAAACAATCAGTCTTATCAATCTCTGCTGCAATAGCTGTTATTTTGGTATTAGTTTTAGAAATTTTCTCTACAGATCTTATCAATGGTAGTCGTATGGTTGAATTGTTACCCTTCTTGTCTATTCTATTGTTAACTCGAATTCGCACGTGGGAATTCGAGGGAGCAAGCCGTCGTAGAAGACGCAGAGAAGAAACGTCACCATGGGGCACTTTTGTGAAAGGAAATGCCTATCTGCCAATTTTAGCTCTCGTTTATCTATTTTTAGCTCCTGTAGTATCACGATATTTACTTCATGCGGAACAATATCAAGAACGTACAGGCATTGAAACTAAAGTCAAAGGGGAAACGCAAGCTACAGATCGTATCTATGTTTGGGATAATCTGACAAGTAGCTATAAAGCTAGCGAACGCTTGGCTGCTAGTCAGTTGTTATCTCCTAGATTGCATACAGGACTTGATGCAAATCGTACTAAGCTTGTAAATGATCTTCGAGATAATCAACCAAAGATGATTGTAGTGAATACAAAAACAACTCTTTGGACAGAAGTTGAGCAGCTTTTAGCTGAAAATTATCAAGCGGTTCAAAGTGAATTCAAAGATTTTAAACTCTATAAATTAAAATAAAAACTATCAATATCTTGTGTAATTTTAAAAAAATTTTATTTTTTGACACAAGATATTGATTTTTATTTTTTTAGTGATATAATACTTTTTAGAATCAATATTATATTTAAGAAAAGGGTATGGATATGATTGTATTGGAAGAGAAGGCTGTCCCTGATCCGACTTTATTCGTCGAAAAGCGTGACGGCAGACGTGTCATTTTTGATGTAGACAAGATTGCCAAAGCGCTTCATAAGGCTGCTGAAAAGGTTATGGATGTAACTCCTTTGGTCGAAAAGCGCCTTAGTGCCCTGGTTGAGCGTATCGTTGATGAGATCCATAGCCGTTTCCCGCAAGGTGTAAAAATCTATGAAATCCAAAACATCGTTGAGCACGAGTTGCTGGAAGCTAAAGAATATGCCTTGGCTGAAGAGTATATCACTTATCGGACTCAAAGAGATTTTGAGCGCTCAAAAGCGACAGATATCAACTTTAGTATTCATAAGCTTCTCAATAAGGATCAAGCGGTTGTTAATGAAAATGCCAATAAAGATAGCGATGTCTTCAACACCCAGCGTGATTTGACGGCCGGAATTGTTGGAAAATCAATCGGACTGCAAATGCTTCCTAAGCATGTGGCTAATGCCCATCAAAAAGGGGATATCCACTATCACGATTTGGACTACAGCCCCTACACTCCTATGACCAACTGCTGTTTGATTGATTTTAAGGGTATGTTGGAAAATGGTTTTAAGATTGGGAATGCTGAGGTAGAAAGTCCTAAGTCTATCCAAACTGCGACAGCACAGATTTCACAAATCATCGCAAACGTCGCATCTAGCCAGTATGGGGGCTGTTCGGCAGACCGTATAGATGAAGTTTTGGCTCCTTATGCAGAGAAAAATTATCAAAAACACCTTAAAGATGCAGAGGAATGGGTCCTACCTGACAAGCACGAAGAATACGCCTGGAAGAAAACTCAAAAAGACATCTATGATGCCATGCAATCTTTAGAGTACGAGATTAACACCCTCTTTACATCAAATGGACAAACACCTTTTACTTCTCTTGGTTTCGGTCTAGGAACCAATCGTTTTGAACGTGAAATTCAAAAGGCAATCCTAAACATTCGTATCAAGGGGCTTGGTTCAGAACACCGTACAGCCATCTTCCCGAAACTTATCTTTACTCTTAAAAGAGGTCTTAACTTAGAGGAAGGTTCTCCTAACTACGATATTAAACAATTGGCTCTCGAGTGTGCAACCAAGCGCATGTACCCAGATGTCTTGTCTTACGATAAGATTGTCGAGTTGACAGGTTCTTTCAAAGTTCCGATGGGTTGCCGTTCTTTCCTTCAAGGATGGAAGGATGAAAATGGTGTAGAAGTTAATTCAGGTCGTATGAATCTAGGCGTGGTAACGGTCAATCTTCCTCGTATTGCCCTTGAATCTGAAGGCGACTTGAACAAGTTCTGGGAAATCTTCAATGAGCGCATGAATATTGCAGAAGATGCACTGGTCTATCGTGTAGAGCGAACCAAGGAAGCTACTCCAGCTAACGCACCTATCCTCTATCAATACGGAGCCTTTGGGCACCGCCTTGGGAAGGAAGAAAGTGTTGACCAACTCTTCAAGAATCGTCGTGCGACTGTTTCGCTTGGCTATATCGGGCTCTATGAAGTGGCGACAGTATTCTTTGGCAACAATTGGGAAACCAATCCAGAAGCCAAGGAATTCACACTGGATATTATTCGAGACATGAAACATCGAGTAGAAGAATGGTCAGACCAATACGGTTATCACTTCTCTATTTATTCAACGCCATCTGAAAGTCTGACAGATCGTTTCTGTCGTTTAGATACAGAGAAATTTGGATCTATTCCAGACATTACTGATAAAGAATACTACACAAATTCCTTCCATTATGATGTCCGAAAAAATCCAACTCCTTTTGAAAAATTGGACTTCGAGAAGGTTTATCCAGAAGCGGGTGCATCAGGTGGATTTATCCACTACTGTGAGTACCCAGTTCTTCAACAAAATCCAAAGGCCTTGGAAGCTGTTTGGGATTATGCTTATGATCGTGTAGGTTATCTAGGGACTAATACTCCGATTGATCGTTGCTACAAGTGCGATTTTGAAGGAGACTTTAATCCAACCGAGAGAGGTTTTGCCTGTCCTAACTGTGGTAATAGTGATCCTAAAACAGTCGATGTTGTTAAACGGACTTGTGGCTATCTTGGAAATCCGCAAGCGCGTCCGATGGTGAATGGACGTCACAAGGAAATTGCTGCGCGTGTTAAACACATGAACGGTTCTACTATTAAAACAGCAGGGCATGAAGTAACAAATTAGAAAGAGATAGCATGGGAAAATATCAATTAGACGATAAGGGTAAGGCCTTGGTTCAACGATTCCACGAAAAGCATTCAAAGGGTGGAGTCAATAAAAAAGATCGAGTAGCCAGCCTTAGAGAACAATTTTTAAATAAGAACAAGAAAAAGTGAGAGTCCCCTCTCACTTTTCTCATAGCGGGAGGAGTACATGGGATTACGCAGACCAACATTGGCAGATAAAGGAACCATTCTAAACATGATGGCAGAGTTTGAACAGACTCAATCAGCCCACGATGGTGGATTTTGGGATGCTGAGAACTTTGATTATGAGAATTGGCTAGAAACTAACCTTAATAAAGAAATGGGAATAAACTTGCCTGAAAATCGCGTTCCATCAATTCAGTTCGTATTGTTTGATGAATCAGATCATGCTTTAGGTTTTTTAAATTTACGGTTGAGACTAAATGAAGGATTGCTGAATTATGCTGGCCATATCGGCTATTCCATCCGCCCTTCTGAAAGGGGAAAAGGTTATGCTAAGGAAGCTCTCCATCAAGGTCTTCAAGTAGCTAAGGAGAAAAACATTCATCGTGCTTTGGTGACTTGTAGCACAGAAAATCCTGCCAGCCGAGCTGTTATCTTAGCTAATGGTGGGAAGTTAGAGGATGTTCGAAATGGGACGGAGCGCTATTGGATAGAGTTGGAGTAGAAAGTATGACATGGAATACACCAAAACCAGGCGAGTGGAAGAGTGAGGAGCTTAGTCAGGGACGTATTATTGATTATAAGGCTTTTAACTTTGTGGATGGCGAAGGGGTGCGCAATTCGCTTTATGTAGCAGGATGTATGTTTCACTGTGAAGGTTGCTACAATGTAGCGACCTGGTCATTTAATGCCGGGATTCCTTATACACCAGAGTTGGAAGAACAGATTATGGCAGATCTTGCCCAGCCTTATGTTCAAGGTTTGACCCTACTCGGTGGAGAGCCATTCCTGAATACTGGAATTCTTTTGCCTCTCGTTAAACGCATTCGGAAAGAATTGCCAGAAAAAGACATCTGGTCTTGGACAGGCTACACCTGGGAAGAAATGATGTTAGAGACGCCTGATAAATTAGAACTTTTATCCCTGATTGATATTCTCGTCGATGGCCGCTATGATAAGAGCAAACGCAACCTTATGTTGCAGTTCCGTGGCTCTTCTAACCAACGAATCATCGATGTACAAAAGTCTCTTCAAAGTGGAAAGGTAGTCATTTGGGACAAGCTTAACGATGGAAAAGAAAGCTATGAACAGGTGAAGAGAGAATGAAGAAAAAAGACTTAATAGAACAACTAGTCTCAGAGATAGAAACTGGAAAAGTAAAAACGCTGGGTATCTACGGCCATGGAGCTTCAGGAAAATCAACTTTTGCTCAAGAATTGTACCAAGAACTTGATTCCCAAAAGGTAAATTTACTAGAGACAGATCCCTACATTACTTCGGGACGACATTTAGTGGTACCTAAAGAGACACCAGACCAAAAAGTGACAGCATGTTTACCAGTAGCGCATGAGCTGGCAAGTTTACAAAGAGATATTCTTGCTCTGCAAGCGGGTATGGACATCTTAACAATTGAGGAACCCTGGAAGGCTAGTGAGATTTTATCTGGAGAAAAAACGATTTTGATTGTCGAAGGGATGTCTGTTGGTTTTTTACCCAAGGAACTTTTTGACAAAACCATTTGTTTCTACACAGATGAGGAGACCGAATTAAAGAGACGTCTAGCTCGAGATACGACTGTGAGGAAAAGCGAAGCCTCGTTTGTTCGTGAGACTCATCAAATCGGACGCGGACAATATCGCCGTTATTATCAAGAAACAGAAAAAGAGGCGGATGTGTTAATTAACCAATCTCAAAATCAGTTTCAAATAGAAAATGACTATTAAAGAACTATTTAAATAGGAAAAGATATATATAAATTGAGAATAGATTGTCTTTTTTGTTTCAGAAATGTACGAAAACAGTTTCATCTAAAAAATTTAAAAAATCCTGTCAAATCCCTTGCAATCGCAGGGGCTTTGTGTTATTCTATTATGGTGCTGTAAATTACAGCCTTAGCTTTGATGCAAGAGGTTGCGACACGCTCGGTTGCATTGCCACGCAACGCGCGTCGGTTTTCTTGTGGAGCTAGCCTATTATCTTAAATAGACGAAAAGGAGAAAAAGATGGCAAACAAAAAAATCCGTATCCGTTTGAAAGCTTACGAACACCGTACGCTTGACACAGCGGCTGCAAAAATCGTAGAATCAGCTACTCGTACAGGTGCACAAGTTGCGGGTCCAATCCCACTTCCAACTGAGCGTAGCCTCTACACAATCATTCGTGCGACTCACAAATATAAAGATTCTCGCGAACAATTCGAAATGCGTACACACAAACGTTTGATCGACATCATCAACCCAACTCAAAAAACAGTTGACGCTTTGATGAAATTGGATCTTCCAAGTGGTGTAAACGTAGAAATCAAACTTTAATTTAAAGCTTGATACCTTGAGCATAAAAAACGCTCGTTAAAAACTTTTTGAATAAAAAATATAGAAAAGGAACTATTTTCTCATGACAAAAGGAATCTTAGGGAAAAAAGTGGGAATGACTCAAATCTTCACTGAAGCTGGCGAATTGATCCCTGTAACAGTTATCGAAGCAACTCCAAACGTTGTTCTTCAAGTTAAAACTGTTGAAACAGATGGTTACAACGCTATCCAAGTTGGTTTCGATGACAAACGCGAAGTATTGAGTAACAAACCTGCTAAAGGACATGTAGCAAAAGCTAACACGGCTCCTAAGCGCTTCATTCGTGAATTCAAAAACGTTGAAGGCTTGGAAGTTGGTGCTGAAATCACAGTTGAAACTTTCGCAGTTGGAGACATTGTTGATGTAACTGGTACATCTAAAGGTAAAGGTTTCCAAGGTGTTATCAAACGCCACGGACAATCACGTGGACCTATGGCTCACGGTTCTCGTTACCACCGTCGTCCAGGTTCTATGGGACCTGTTGCACCTAACCGCGTATTCAAAGGTAAAAACCTTGCAGGACGTATGGGTGGCGACCGTGTAACAATTCAAAATCTTGAAGTTGTACAAGTTGTTCCAGAAAAGAACGTTATCCTTATCAAAGGTAACGTACCAGGTGCTAAGAAATCTCTTATCACTATCAAGTCAGCAGTTAAAGCTGGTAAATAATAAGGAAAGGGGAATACAGTCAAAATGGCAAATGTAACATTATTCGACCAAACTGGTAAACAAGCGGGCGAAGTTGTTCTTAACGATGCAATCTTTGGTATCGAACCAAACCAATCTGTTGTGTTTGATGTGATCATCAGCCAACGCGCTAGCCTTCGTCAAGGAACTCACGCAGTTAAAAACCGCTCAGCTGTTTCAGGTGGCGGACGCAAACCATGGCGTCAAAAAGGAACTGGACGTGCTCGTCAAGGTTCTATCCGCTCTCCACAATGGCGTGGTGGTGGAATCGTCTTCGGACCAACTCCACGTAGCTATGCGTACAAACTTCCTCAAAAAGTTCGTCGCCTTGCGCTTAAATCTGTTTACTCAGAAAAAGTTGCTGAAAACAAATTTGTAGCCGTTGATTCTCTTGAATTTACAGCTCCAAAAACTGCTGAATTTGCAAAAGTTCTTGCAGCTTTGAGCATCGATTCTAAAGTCCTTGTTATTCTTGAAGAAGGAAACGAATTCGCAGCTCTCTCAGCTCGTAACCTTCCAAACGTGAAAGTTGCGACTGCTACAACTGCAAGTGTTCTTGACATCGCAAATAGTGACAAACTTCTTGTTACTCAAGCAGCTATCTCTAAAATCGAGGAGGTTCTTGCATAATGAATTTGTATGATGTTATCAAAAAACCTGTTATCACTGAAAGCTCAATGGCTCAACTTGAAGCAGGAAAATATGTATTTGAAGTTGACACTCGTGCACACAAACTTTTGATCAAGCAAGCTGTTGAAGCTGCTTTTGAAGGTGTTAAAGTTGCAAATGTTAACACAATCAACGTAAAACCTAAAGCTAAACGTGTTGGACGTTACACTGGTTTTACTAACAAAACTAAAAAAGCTATCATCACTCTTACAGCTGATTCAAAAGCAATCGAGTTGTTTGCTGCTGAAGCTGAATAATCTAAGGAGGAAATATCGTGGGAATTCGTGTTTATAAACCAACAACAAACGGTCGCCGTAATATGACTTCTTTGGATTTCGCTGAAATCACAACAAGCACACCAGAAAAAACTTTGCTTGTTGCTTTGAAGAATAAGGCTGGTCGTAACAACAACGGTCGTATCACTGTTCGTCACCAAGGTGGTGGACACAAACGTTTCTACCGTTTGGTTGACTTCAAACGTAACAAAGACAACGTTGAAGCAGTTGTTAAAACTATCGAGTACGATCCAAACCGTTCTGCAAACATTGCTCTTGTACACTACACTGACGGTGTGAAAGCTTACATCATCGCTCCAAAAGGTCTTGAAGTTGGTCAACGTATCGTTTCAGGTCCTGAAGCAGATATCAAAGTCGGAAACGCTCTTCCGCTTGCTAACATCCCAGTTGGTACTTTAATCCACAACATCGAATTGAAACCAGGTCGTGGCGGAGAATTGGTACGTGCTGCTGGAGCTTCTGCTCAAGTTTTGGGTCAAGAAGGTAAATACGTTCTTGTTCGTCTTCAATCAGGTGAAGTTCGTATGATTCTTGGAACTTGTCGTGCAACAGTTGGTGTTGTCGGAAACGAACAACATGGACTTGTAAACCTTGGTAAAGCAGGACGTAGCCGTTGGAAAGGTATCCGCCCAACAGTTCGTGGTTCTGTAATGAACCCTAACGATCACCCACACGGTGGTGGTGAAGGTAAAGCACCAGTTGGTCGTAAAGCGCCATCTACTCCATGGGGCAAACCTGCTCTTGGTCTTAAAACTCGTAACAAAAAAGCGAAATCTGACAAACTTATCGTTCGTCGTCGCAACGAGAAATAATTTTAAACTAGTCGCTTAAGTGCTAGATAATCCGCCAGCTCGGTAGCGCTCCTCGTGAGCGCAAGCCGCTGTGGTACTATATTTAAAGGAGAAAATATTAAAATGGGACGCAGTCTTAAAAAAGGACCTTTCGTCGATGAGCATTTGATGAAAAAAGTTGAAGCTCAAGCTAACGACGAAAAGAAAAAAGTTATCAAAACTTGGTCACGTCGTTCAACGATCTTCCCAAGTTTCATTGGTTACACTATCGCAGTTTATGATGGACGTAAACACGTACCTGTTTACATCCAAGAAGACATGGTAGGTCACAAGCTTGGTGAATTTGCACCAACTCGTACTTACAAAGGTCACGCCGCAGACGACAAGAAGACACGTAGAAAATAAGGAGAACATAAATGGCAGAAATTACTTCAGCTAAAGCAATGGCTCGCACAGTACGTGTTTCACCTCGTAAATCACGTCTTGTTCTTGACAACATCCGTGGTAAAAGCGTAGCCGATGCAATCGCAATTTTGACATTCACTCCAAACAAAGCTGCTGAAATCATCTTGAAAGTGTTGAACTCAGCTGTAGCTAACGCTGAAAACAACTTTGGTTTGGATAAAGCTAACTTGGTAGTATCTGAAGCATTCGCAAACGAAGGACCAACTATGAAACGTTTCCGACCACGTGCGAAAGGTTCAGCTTCACCAATCAACAAACGTACAGCTCACATCACTGTAGCTGTTGCAGAAAAATAAGGAGGTAAAATCGTGGGTCAAAAAGTACATCCAATTGGTATGCGTGTCGGCATCATCCGTGATTGGGATGCCAAATGGTATGCTGAAAAAGAATACGCGGATTACCTTCATGAAGATCTTGCAATCCGTAAATTCGTTCAAAAAGAACTTGCTGACGCAGCAGTTTCAACTATTGAAATTGAACGCGCCGTAAACAAAGTTAACGTTTCGCTTCACACTGCTAAACCAGGCATGGTTATCGGTAAAGGTGGTGCTAACGTTGATGCACTCCGTGCAAAACTTAACAAATTGACTGGAAAACAAGTACACATCAACATCATCGAAATCAAACAACCTGATTTGGATGCTCACCTTGTTGGTGAAGGAATTGCTCGTCAATTGGAGCAACGTGTTGCTTTCCGTCGTGCACAAAAACAAGCAATCCAACGTGCAATGCGTGCTGGAGCTAAAGGAATCAAAACTCAAGTATCAGGTCGTTTGAACGGTGCAGATATCGCCCGTGCTGAAGGATACTCTGAAGGAACAGTTCCACTTCACACACTTCGCGCAGATATCGATTACGCTTGGGAAGAAGCAGATACTACATACGGTAAACTTGGTGTTAAAGTATGGATCTACCGTGGTGAAGTTCTTCCAGCTCGTAAAAACACTAAAGGAGGTAAATAACCAATGTTAGTACCTAAACGTGTTAAACACCGTCGTGAATTCCGTGGTAAAATGCGCGGTGAAGCTAAAGGTGGAAAAGAAGTAGCATTCGGTGAATACGGTCTTCAAGCTACAACTAGCCACTGGATCACTAACCGCCAAATCGAAGCTGCTCGTATCGCCATGACTCGTTACATGAAACGTGGTGGTAAAGTTTGGATTAAAATCTTCCCACACAAATCATACACAGCTAAAGCTATCGGGGTTCGTATGGGATCTGGTAAAGGAGCACCTGAAGGTTGGGTAGCACCGGTTAAACGTGGTAAAGTAATGTTCGAAGTTGCTGGTGTATCTGAAGAGATCGCTCGCGAAGCGCTTCGTCTTGCAAGCCACAAATTGCCAGTTAAATGTAAATTCGTAAAACGTGAAGCAGAATAAGGAGAAGGCATGAAACTTAATGAAGTAAAAGAATTTGTTAAAGAACTTCGTGGTCTTTCTCAAGAAGAACTCGCGAAGCGCGAAAACGAATTGAAAAAAGAATTGTTTGAACTTCGTTTCCAAGCTGCTACTGGTCAATTAGAACAAACAGCTCGCTTGAAAGAAGTTAAAAAACAAATCGCTCGTATCAAAACAGTTCAATCTGAAGCGAAATAATAGACTAGGGAAGGAGAAATTTCAATGGAACGCAATAATCGTAAAGTTCTTGTTGGACGTGTTGTATCTGACAAAATGGACAAGACAATCACAGTTGTAGTTGAAACAAAACGTAACCACCCAGTCTATGGTAAACGTATTAACTACTCTAAAAAATACAAAGCACATGATGAAAACAATGTTGCCAAAGAAGGCGATATCGTACGTATCATGGAAACTCGCCCGCTTTCAGCTACAAAACGTTTCCGTCTTGTAGAAGTTGTTGAAGAAGCGGTTATCATCTAATCAAGCCTGAAAGGAGAAAACTGAAATGATTCAAACAGAAACTCGTTTGAAAGTCGCTGACAACAGCGGTGCACGCGAAATCTTGACTATCAAAGTTCTTGGTGGTTCTAAACGTAAATTTGCGAACATCGGTGATGTTATTGTGGCATCTGTAAAACAAGCTACTCCTGGTGGTGCGGTTAAAAAAGGTGACGTTGTTAAAGCAGTTATCGTTCGTACTAAATCAGGTGCTCGTCGTGCTGATGGTTCATACATCAAATTTGACGAAAACGCAGCAGTTATCATCCGTGACGATAAAACTCCTCGCGGAACACGTATCTTTGGCCCAGTTGCACGTGAATTGCGTGAAGGTGGCTTCATGAAGATCGTGTCACTTGCTCCAGAAGTACTTTAATCAATAAAAACAAACACAGTCCCCTGGCCTAGCCAGGGTGCCCATTGGGCGTAAGAATAAAAGGAGAAAAAAATGTTTGTAAAAAAAGGCGACAAAGTTCGCGTAATCGCTGGTAAAGATAAGGGAACAGAAGCTGTTGTCCTTACTGCCCTTCCAAAAGTAAACAAAGTTATCGTTGAAGGTGTTAACATCATTAAGAAACACCAACGTCCAACTAACGAACTTCCTCAAGGTGGTATCATCGAGAAGGAAGCAGCTATTCACGTATCAAACGTTCAAGTTTTGGACAAAAATGGTGTAGCTGGTCGTGTTGGTTACAAATTTGTAGACGGTAAAAAAGTTCGCTACAACAAGAAATCAGGCGAAGTGCTTGATTAATCACGAAGGAAAGGAGAAGTATAATGGCAAATCGTTTAAAAGAAAAATATCTTAATGAAGTAGTTCCTGCTTTGACAGAACAATTCAACTACTCATCAGTGATGGCTGTGCCTAAAGTAGATAAGATCGTTTTGAACATGGGTGTTGGTGAAGCTGTATCAAACGCTAAAAGCCTTGAAAAAGCCGCTGAAGAATTGGCGCTTATCTCAGGTCAAAAACCACTTATCACTAAAGCTAAAAAATCAATCGCCGGCTTCCGTCTTCGTGAAGGTGTAGCGATCGGTGCAAAAGTTACCCTTCGTGGTGAACGTATGTACGAATTCTTGGATAAATTGGTTTCAGTTTCACTTCCACGTGTACGTGACTTCCATGGCGTTCCAACAAAATCATTTGATGGACGCGGAAACTACACACTTGGTGTGAAAGAACAATTGATCTTCCCAGAAATCAACTTTGATGACGTTGACAAAACTCGCGGTCTTGACATCGTTATCGTAACTACTGCTAACACTGACGAAGAGTCACGTGCATTGCTTACAGGCCTTGGAATGCCTTTTGCAAAATAATATAGGAGGTATAACTAATGGCTAAAAAATCTATGATTGCTAAGAACAAACGCCCAGCGAAGTTCTCTACTCAAGCATACACTCGCTGTGAACGTTGTGGACGTCCACACTCAGTTTACCGCAAGTTTAAACTTTGCCGTGTTTGCTTCCGTGAATTGGCATATAAAGGTCAAATCCCTGGTGTAACAAAAGCATCTTGGTAATAACATGATACAAAGAGCGTAACAACCCCAGCAAAAATAGGAGATTTAGTGCAGGAGCAATGCTCCAAGACAAATCTATCTTTTTTGCCCAGGTTGTAGCTCGTGTTCAAATGAGATTATCTTGTTTGAATGTGTCAATACTATCTGAGCACAGCTCAATCATTAACTAGCAAGTGCAACTTGCAAACTACTAGTAAGAGGAGAAAAATAAAATGGTTATGACTGACCCAATCGCAGACTTCCTAACTCGTATTCGTAACGCTAACCAAGCAAAACACGAAGTACTTGAAGTACCTGCATCAAACATCAAAAAAGGGATTGCTGAAATCCTTAAACGCGAAGGTTTTGTTAAGAACGTAGAAATCATCGAAGATGACAAACAAGGCATCATCCGTGTATTCTTGAAATACGGAACTAACGGTGAACGAGTTATCACTAACTTAAAACGCGTTTCTAAACCAGGACTTCGTGTTTACAAAAAACGTGAAGATCTTCCAAAAGTACTTAACGGTCTTGGAATTGCTATCCTTTCAACTTCTGAAGGTTTACTCACTGATAAAGAAGCACGCCAAAAGAACGTTGGTGGAGAAGTTATCGCTTACGTTTGGTAATATTTAGCTCCCAATTTCGTTGTGACTCTTCGTTATTGTCTCTTGCCTAACTCAAAGTTATGTCTGCGAGACAATGCCTCGATTCACTTTGAAATTGAGACCTAAACATTAACTTTTAAATCAAAAAGATTTAAACCCCGTGAAAACTGGCCTTCAAAGGCCTGACAATTTAACAGGAGAATAAAAACATGTCACGTATTGGTAATAAAGTTATCGTGTTGCCTGCTGGTGTTGAAATCACTAACAATGACAACGTTGTAACTGTAAAAGGCCCTAAAGGAGAACTTACTCGTGAGTTCTCGAAAGATATTGAAATCCGTGTGGAAGGTACTGAAGTAACTCTTCACCGTCCAAACGATTCAAAAGAAATGAAAACTATCCACGGAACTACTCGTGCGCTTTTGAACAACATGGTTATTGGTGTTTCAGAAGGATTCAAGAAAGAACTTGAAATGCGTGGGGTTGGTTACCGTGCACAACTTCAAGGATCAAAACTTGTTTTGGCTGTAGGTAAATCTCACCCAGACGAAGTTGAAGCTCCAGAAGGAATTAGTTTTGAACTTCCAAACCCAACAACAATCGTTGTTAGCGGAATTTCAAAAGAAGTAGTTGGTCAAACAGCTGCTTACGTACGTAGCCTTCGTTCACCAGAACCTTATAAAGGTAAAGGTATCCGTTACGTTGGCGAATATGTTCGTCTTAAAGAAGGTAAAACTGGTAAATAATGTTGAGTGGTTGATTATCAACCACCAACCACATTACCAACTTTGTGCATAGCACACGATTTAAAATTAAAGAGGTGAAAACTGTGATTTCTAAACCAGATAAAAACAAACTCCGCCAAAAACGCCACCGTCGCGTACGCGGAAAACTCTCTGGAACTGCTGATCGCCCACGTTTGAACGTATTCCGTTCTAATACAGGCATCTACGCTCAAGTGATTGATGACGTAGCGGGTGTAACGCTCGCAAGTGCTTCAACTCTTGACAAAGAAGTTTCAAAAGGAACTAAAACTGAACAAGCCGTTGCTGTCGGTAAACTCGTTGCAGAACGTGCAAGTGCTAAAGGTATTTCAGAAGTGGTGTTCGACCGCGGTGGATATCTATATCACGGACGTGTGAAAGCTTTGGCTGATGCAGCTCGTGAAAACGGATTGAAATTCTAATAGGAGGACACTAGAAAATGGCATTTAAAGACAATGCAGTAGAACTTGAAGAACGCGTAGTTGCTGTTAACCGTGTTACAAAAGTTGTTAAAGGTGGACGTCGTCTTCGTTTCGCAGCTCTTGTAGTAGTTGGTGACCGCAATGGTCGTGTAGGATTTGGTACTGGTAAAGCTCAAGAAGTTCCAGAAGCAATCCGCAAAGCAGTAGAAGATGCTAAGAAAAACTTGATCGAAGTTCCTATGGTCGGAACAACAATTCCACATGAAGTTCTTTCAGAATTCGGTGGAGCTAAAGTATTGTTGAAACCTGCTGTAGAAGGTTCTGGAGTTGCCGCAGGTGGTGCAGTTCGTGCCGTTGTGGAATTGGCAGGTGTGGCAGATATTACATCTAAATCACTTGGTTCTAACACTCCAATCAACATTGTTCGCGCAACTGTTGAAGGTTTGAAACAATTGAAACGCGCTGAAGAAGTTGCTGCCCTTCGTGGTATTTCAGTTTCTGATTTGGCATAAGAAAGGGGATAAAATGGCTCAAATTAAAATTACTTTGACTAAGTCTCCAATCGGACGCATTCCATCACAACGTAAAACTGTTGTAGCACTTGGACTTGGCAAATTGAACAGCTCTGTTATTAAAGAAGATAACGCTGCAATCCGTGGTATGATCACTGCAGTATCTCACTTGGTAACAGTTGAAGAAGTAAACTAATGATTATTTAGGGGATGTGCATATGACCATCCCCTAAAACTAGATATAGTCATCTTAGATGACACAGTATAGGCGAGTTGATAAAGGAGACAACCTTTTCTCCTTTATCGGCGCTAGCATTTTACAAAAGAGGAGAAAAAAATGAAACTTCATGAATTGAAACCTGCAGAAGGTTCTCGTAAGTCACGTAACCGTGTTGGACGTGGTACTTCATCAGGTAACGGTAAAACATCAGGCCGTGGTCAAAAAGGTCAAAAAGCTCGTAGCGGAGGCGGTGTACGTCTTGGTTTTGAAGGTGGACAAACTCCATTGTTCCGTCGTCTTCCAAAACGTGGATTTACTAACATCAACGCTAAAGAATATGCTATTGTAAACCTTGATCAATTGAACGCCTTTGATGACGGTGCTGAAGTAACTCCAGTGGTACTTGTAGAATCAGGAATTGTTAAATCTGAAAAATCAGGTATCAAAGTTCTTGGTAACGGTGAGTTGACTAAGAAATTGACTGTTAAAGCAGCTAAATTCTCTAAATCAGCTGAAGAAGCTATCACTGCTAAAGGTGGTTCTGTTGAAGTCATCTAAGTGAGGTGACCTATGTTTTTTAAATTATTGAGAGAAGCATTCAAAGTTAAACAAGTTCGATCAAAAATTCTATTTACAATTTTTATCGTATTTGTATTCCGTATCGGTACAAGCATTACTGTACCATGGGTAAATGCAAATAGCTTGAACGCTTTGAGTGGACTATCCTTCTTGAATATGTTGAGCTTGGTGTCAGGGAATGCCATGAAAAACTTCTCAGTTTTTGCACTTGGTGTTAGTCCCTACATCACAGCCTCAATCGTCGTCCAACTCTTGCAAATGGATTTATTGCCAAAATTTGTAGAGTGGGGCAAACAAGGGGAAGTAGGTCGTAGAAAGTTAAATCAAGCGACTCGATACATTGCCCTTGTGCTTGCATTTGTTCAATCAGTCGGGATTACTGCTGGTTTTAACGCTCTGTCTGGAGCTAAACTATTGACTGTACCACTTACACCACAAGTATTCCTTATAATTGGTGGAATTTTAACAGCAGGAAGCATGATTGTAACCTGGTTGGGAGAGCAAATCACAGATAAAGGATATGGGAATGGTGTTTCAATGATTATCTTTGCAGGGATTGTTGCTTCAATTCCTGATATGATTAAGGGCATCTATGTAGATTACTTTGTCAATGTACCAAGCAGTCGTTTGACATCGTCTCTCATTTTTGTTGCCATCTTAATCATTGCTGTATTGGTAATTGTTTACTTTACAACTTACGTTGAACAAGCTAAGTACAAGATACCAATTCAGTATACAAAGGTAGCTCAAGGTGCACCATCAAGTTCCTATCTTCCTTTGAAGATTAACCCTGCTGGGGTTATCCCTGTTATCTTTGCCAGCTCAATTACAGCAGCGCCGGCAGCAATCTTACAATTCGTAAGTGCATCTGGTCTTAACTGGGAGTGGGTAAAAACAGCTCAAGAGTTGGTATCTACATCAACTCCTTCAGGTGTTGCTTTGTATGCTCTGTTGATTATTCTCTTTACATTCTTCTATACATTTGTACAGATTAATCCAGAGAAAGCTGCAGAGAATTTACAAAAGAGTGGAGCTTATATCCATGGTGTCCGTCCAGGTAAAGGGACAGAAGAGTACATGTCAAAACTTCTTCGTCGTCTCGCTACTGTCGGATCCCTCTTCCTAGGTGTTATTTCTATCTTACCTATAGTAGCTAAAGATTTATTTGGCCTTTCAGAAGTTGTTGCTTTTGGGGGAACAAGTTTGCTCATCATTATCTCTACAGGTATTGAAGGAATTAAACAATTGGAAGGTTATCTATTGAAACGTAAATATGTTGGTTTCTTAGATACAACAGAATAATTGTAATAGAAAATAAAATTCACTATTGCTCAGAGAGTGGAGTGTAAAAATCAAAGACCTAGTCAGATTTTTATCTCCTCTCTTCTATTTTGTTTTTAAATAGGAGTTGAAATGAATTTTTGCTTCTATTTAAAAATAAAAAAGGAGTTTGAATCATGAATCTTTTGATTATGGGTTTACCTGGTGCAGGTAAGGGAACACAAGCAGCAAAAATTGTTGAACAATTTCACGTTGCTCACATCTCAACAGGTGACATGTTCCGTGCAGCAATGGCTAACCAAACTGAAATGGGTGTGTTAGCGAAGTCATATATTGACAAAGGCGAGTTGGTTCCAGATGAAGTTACAAACGGAATCGTTAAAGAACGTCTTTCTCAAGATGATATTAAAGAAACTGGCTTCTTGTTGGATGGGTATCCACGTACTATTGAACAAGCACATGCTTTAGATAAAACATTGGCTGAACTTGGTATTGAGCTAGAAGGTGTCATCAACATCGAAGTAAATCCAGATAGTCTTTTAGAGCGTTTGAGCGGACGTATCATTCATCGTCAAACTGGAGAAACTTTCCATAAAGTATTCAATCCACCAGTTGATTACAAAGAGGAAGATTACTACCAACGTGAAGATGATAAACCTGAGACAGTAAAACGTCGTTTGGATGTTAATATTGCTCAAGGCGAACCAATCATTGCTCACTATCGCGCTAAAGGTCTTGTACATGATATCGAAGGTAACCAAGATATCGATGATGTCTTTAAAGATATCGAAAAGGTATTGACAAATTTGAAATAAAAGCGTTTTTCAG
The DNA here is from genome assembly GCF_021497965.1 of Streptococcus infantis. Lineage (GTDB taxonomy): Bacteria > Bacillota > Bacilli > Lactobacillales > Streptococcaceae > Streptococcus > Streptococcus infantis_B. The sequence goes on from NZ_CP046525.1 coordinate 116,594, forward strand.
ACTTGCAAAATGTCTTGACAAATGTTATACTGAGTTAGTCTGACTTATAATTGTTGTCTCTGTGTCTAGAGGCATCAAATCGAAATTTAGGGAGGTACTTTTGCGTGGCAAAAGACGATGTGATTGAAGTTGAAGGCAAAGTAGTCGATACAATGCCGAATGCAATGTTTACGGTTGAACTTGAAAATGGACATCAGATTTTAGCAACAGTTTCTGGTAAAATTCGTAAAAACTATATTCGTATTTTAGCGGGAGATCGTGTTACTGTTGAAATGAGTCCATATGACTTGACACGTGGACGTATCACTTACCGCTTTAAATAATCGAAAAACTTGGAGGGATAAGAAATGAAAGTAAGACCATCGGTCAAACCAATTTGCGAATACTGTAAAGTAATTCGTCGTAATGGCCGTGTTATGGTAATTTGCCCAGCAAATCCAAAACACAAACAACGTCAAGGATAAGATAGAAAGGAGAAAACATGGCTCGTATTGCTGGAGTTGACATTCCAAATGACAAACGTGTAGTTATCTCATTGACTTATGTCTATGGTATCGGACTTGCAACATCTAAGAAAATCTTAGCAGCTGCTGGAATTTCAGAAGATATTCGCGTTCGCGACCTTACATCAGATCAAGAAGATGCTATCCGTCGTGAAGTTGATGCAATTAAAGTTGAAGGTGACCTTCGTCGCGAAGTAAACTTGAACATCAAACGTTTGATGGAAATCGGTTCATACCGTGGTATCCGTCACCGTCGTGGACTTCCTGTCCGTGGACAAAACACTAAAAACAACGCTCGCACTCGTAAAGGTAAAGCTGTTGCGATTGCTGGTAAGAAAAAATAATATAGGAGGTAAAAGTCTTGGCTAAACCAACACGTAAACGTCGTGTGAAAAAGAATATCGAATCTGGTATTGCGCATATTCACGCTACATTTAATAACACTATTGTTATGATTACTGATGTGCATGGTAATGCAATCGCTTGGTCATCAGCTGGTGCTCTTGGTTTTAAAGGTTCTCGTAAATCTACACCATTTGCTGCTCAAATGGCTTCAGAAGCTGCTGCTAAATCTGCACAAGAACACGGTCTTAAATCAGTTGAAGTTACTGTAAAAGGTCCAGGTTCTGGTCGTGAGTCAGCTATTCGTGCTCTTGCTGCCGCTGGTCTTGAAGTAACAGCAATTCGTGATGTGACTCCAGTGCCACACAATGGTGCTCGTCCTCCAAAACGTCGCCGTGTATAATCATTACCTTTACACTGCTTTTCGTTTAAGAGGGAGTAACTAAATGATCGAGTTTGAAAAACCAAATATAACAAAAATTGATGAAAATAAAGATTATGGCAAGTTTGTAATCGAACCACTAGAACGTGGATACGGTACAACACTTGGTAACTCTCTTCGTCGTGTACTTCTTGCTTCTCTTCCAGGGGCAGCTGTTACATCTATCGACATTGATGGAGTATTACATGAGTTTGATACAATTCCAGGTGTTCGCGAAGACGTGATGCAAATCATTCTGAACATTAAAGGGATTGCAGTTAAATCATATGTAAAAGACGAAAAGACTATTGAACTTGATGTTGAAGGACCTGCTGAAGTTACAGCTGGAGACATTTTGACTGATAGTGATATCGAAATCGTAAATCCAGATCATTATCTTTTCACAATCGGAGAAGGTGCTTCATTTAAAGCGACTATGACTGTAAACACTGGTCGTGGCTATGTACCTGCAGATGAAAATAAAAAAGATAATGCACCTGTTGGAACACTTGCTGTAGATTCTATTTATACACCAGTTACAAAAGTTAACTATCAAGTTGAACCTGCTCGTGTAGGAAGCAATGATGGTTTCGACAAATTAACCCTTGAAATCTTGACAAATGGAACTATTATTCCAGAAGATGCTTTAGGGCTTTCAGCACGCATTTTGACAGAACATCTTGATTTGTTTACAAATCTTACAGAGATTGCTAAATCTGCAGAAGTGATGAAAGAAGCTGATACTGAATCGGACGACCGTATTTTGGAACGTACGATTGAGGAACTTGACTTATCTGTACGCTCATATAACTGTTTGAAACGTGCTGGTATCAATACTGTGCATGATTTGACAGAAAAATCTGAAGCAGAGATGATGAAAGTAAGAAATCTTGGACGCAAGAGTTTGGAAGAAGTGAAACTCAAACTCATTGATTTGGGTCTTGGATTAAAAGATAAATAAAGGAGGAATACATGGCTTACCGTAAACTAGGACGCACTAGCTCACAACGTAAAGCAATGCTTCGCGATTTGACAACTGACCTTTTGATCAACGAATCAATCGTGACAACTGAAGCTCGTGCTAAAGAAATCCGTAAAACTGTTGAAAAAATGATTACTCTAGGTAAACGTGGTGATTTGCATGCACGTCGTCAAGCTGCTGCTTTCGTACGTAATGAAATCGCATCTGAAAACTATGATGAAGCAACTGATAAGTACACTTCTACTACAGCACTTCAAAAATTGTTCTCAGAAATCGCACCTCGTTACGCAGACCGTAACGGTGGATACACTCGTATCCTTAAAACTGAACCACGTCGTGGTGATGCAGCGCCAATGGCGATCATTGAATTAGTATAAAATCATCAATTTTGTTGAGTGTTATGATGATGGAGCCCTGTGCTCTTAGTCTAGCTCTGGTCTACCGCTAGGACTTTTGTCCTAGCGGGAACACTCATCATAAGATGGTCGGTAGACGCTTGTTTACGAAATTGTTTTTCTTTTAAGAACAATTTCGTAAGCAGGCGTTTTTTAGTTTTTTTGTTGTAAATGTGCTATACTGAGAAAAAAGAAAATCACAAAATTAGATTTTCTATAGTTTAAAAATGGAGGGTCGATATGAAAGCTATCATAACTGTAGTTGGAAAAGATAAAGGTGGGATTGTTGCAGGTGTTGCGACTAAGATTGCTGAATTAGGCTTAAATATTGATGATATTTCACAAACTGTCTTGGACGAGTTCTTCACAATGATGGCTGTGGTATCTAGTGAAGAAAAACAAGATTTTACTCATTTGAGAAATGAGTTTGAGGCTTTTGGTCAGACTTTGAATGTCAAAATCAATATTCAGAGTGCTGCGATTTTTGATGCTATGTATAATATCTAGGAGGCGTGTATGGATATTAGACAAGTCACTGAAACAATCTCAATGATTGAAGAGCAGAATTTTGATATCAGAACAATTACCATGGGAATTTCACTTCTAGATTGTATAGATCCAGATATTAATAAGGCTGCAGATAAAATTTATGATAAGATAACTAGCAAGGCCGCAAATTTAGTTGCTGTCGGGGATGAAATTGCAGCTGAACTTGGGATTCCAATCGTTAACAAACGCGTATCGGTAACGCCTATTTCTTTGATTGGAGCAGCAACAGATGCGACAGATTATGTAGTGTTAGCAAAAGCTTTGGATAGAGCTGCTAAAAAAATAGGTGTTGATTTTATTGGGGGATTTTCTGCCTTGGTACAAAAAGGTTACCAAAAAGGTGATGAAATTCTCATAAATTCTATCCCTCGTGCTTTGGCTGAAACGGATAAGGTCTGCTCCTCTGTCAATATCGGTTCAACCAAGTCAGGAATTAACATGACTGCTGTAGCTGATATGGGACGAATTATCAAGGAAACAGCTGAACTTTCAGAAATGGGAGCTGCGAAGCTAGTAGTTTTTGCCAATGCAGTCGAAGATAATCCTTTTATGGCGGGTGCCTTCCATGGTGTTGGTGAAGCAGATGTTATCATCAATGTAGGTGTTTCTGGTCCGGGTGTTGTTAAACGTGCCTTGGAAAAGGTTCGTGGGGAAAGTTTTGATGTAGTTGCTGAAACTGTTAAAAAGACAGCTTTCAAGATTACCCGTATCGGTCAACTAGTTGGACAAATGGCTAGCGAGCGCCTTGGAGTTGACTTCGGGATTGTAGATTTGAGCTTGGCGCCAACTCCAGCAGTAGGTGATTCTGTAGCTCGAGTTCTCGAGGAAATGGGGCTGGAAACTGTTGGCACTCACGGAACTACTGCAGCCTTAGCTCTGTTGAATGATCAGGTTAAAAAGGGTGGAGTTATGGCTTGTAACCAAGTTGGTGGCTTATCCGGTGCCTTTATCCCAGTATCTGAGGACGAGGGTATGATTGCTGCTGTGCAAAATGGTTCTCTTAATCTTGAAAAATTAGAAGCCATGACAGCTATTTGTTCGGTTGGTTTAGATATGATTGCTATCCCTGAGGATACTCCTGCTGAAACCATTGCGGCTATGATTGCTGATGAAGCTGCTATCGGGGTTATCAATATGAAAACAACTGCAGTTCGCATTATTCCTAAAGGTAAAGAAGGGGATAAGATCGAGTTTGGTGGTCTTTTAGGAACTGCTCCAGTTATGAAAGTAAACAAAGCATCATCTGTTGATTTTATTTCTCGTGGGGGTCAGATTCCTGCTCCAATCCATAGCTTTAAAAATTAGAGAAAAAAGTGAAGCTTTAAGTTCAATTTAAGGAAAACGGTATATACTACAATCATTAAATAAAGACCTCCTAACTTTATTTAATAGAATCCTAAACTTTTTCATAATAATCTCCGACAAAAGTCACTCTAAGAGTGACTTTTGTTTTTGATTTTGAAAACAGTAGTAAATTTTCGCTGAATTCTGGTCATTCATTTTTTAAATGGCCATTTTTTATGGCACAAATAGCCCGAAACCTTGCTATGATTGGCTTTTTGAAATTTTATGGTATAATAGTAGTAGTTTTATTAGATGGAGTATGATTTTTGAGAAAAAACTTTCGTGTAAAAAAAGAGAAAGATTTCGATGCCATATTTAAAGAGGGAGAAAGTGTAGCTAATCGAAAATTTGTTATTTATCGGTTAGAGAATCAGCAACAACATTTTCGAGTAGGGTTATCAGTTAGCAAGAAGTTAGGAAATGCTGTAACAAGAAATCAAATCAAGAGAAGAATTCGTCATGTTTTGATTGAAAATAGTAACCAGATAGTTGATAATGTAGACTTTGTTGTTATTGCTCGAAAAGGCGTTGAAACTTTAGAATATGCAGAAATCGAAAAAAACTTACTTCATGTTTTGAAATTAGCAAAGATATACCAGGAAGGAAATAGGAGTGAAGAAGAAATTACAATTGACTAGTTTGTTAGGTTTGTCCTTATTGGTAATGACTGCTTGTGCAACTAGTGAAGTCTCTGCTGATTCGTCAGATGTTTGGAGTAAACTTGTTTATTTTTTTGCTGAAACCATTCGTTTTTTGTCCTTTAATGTAAGTATTGGTTTAGGGATCATTATTTTCACAGTCTTGATTCGAACAATCTTATTACCGGTCTTTCAAACACAAATGGTAGCATCCAGAAAAATGCAAGAAGCGCAACCGCTAATAAAGGAATTGCGCGAACGTTATCCTGGTCGCGATATGGAAAGTCGTACTAAACTAGATCAGGAAACACGTAAATTATTTAAAGAATTAGGGATTAAGCAGTCTGCATCATTATGGCCACTTTTGATTCAAATGCCAATTCTATTGGCTCTTTTCCAAGCCTTATCGTACGTTGATTTTTTGAAGACTGGCCATTTTTTGTGGTTCAATCTAGGTGGAGTTGACACGACCTTGGTATTGCCAATTTTAGCTGCCCTGTTCACTTTCTTCAGTAGTTGGCTTTCAAACAAAGCCTTGCCCGAAAAAAATGGTGCAATGACAGCTATGATGTATGGAATGCCTGTCATCATCTTCTTTTTTGCAATGTCTGCACCAAGCGGTGTTGCTCTTTATTGGACGGTTTCAAACGCTTATCAAGTATTGCAAACTTACCTTTTGAACAACCCCTTCAAAATCATTGAAGAGCGTGAAGCGGATGTGAAGGCTAAGAAGGATTTAGAAGCTAAGAAAAGAAAAGCTCTGAAGAAAGCACAGAAAAAGAAAAAGTAAGGAGAAATCTGATAATGGTATTATTTACAGGTTCAACTGTTGAAGAAGCAATCCAAAAAGGATTGAATGAATTAAATATTCCGAGAATGAAAGCTCATATCAAGGTTGTTTCGAAAGAGAAAAAAGGATTTTTTGGGCTTTTCGGAAAGAAACCAGCTCAAGTTGATATCGAAGCAATTAGTGAGACTACTGTTGTAAAAGCAAATCAGCAGGCTATCAAAGGCGTTCCAAAAGAAATTAATGATCAAAATGACCCAGTTAAAACAGTCAGTGAAGCGACAGTTGATTTAGGGCATGTAGTTGCAGCTATCAAGAAAATTGAAGAAGAAGGTCAAGAAATTTCTGAAGAAGTCAAGGCTGAAATTCTTAAAAACGATAAAGAAGCAAGTACGATTTTAGAGGAAACAGGGCATATTGCTGTTTTAAAAGAATTGGAACCTGAAGAAACTCAAGATAATGATGACGAAGAGCAAAGTAGTGATTTAGAAAACCTTGGTTTGAAAGTCGAACCAACTTATGACACTGAAAAGGTTGTTGAAGAAGTGACGGACTATGTTCAAGCAATCATCGATGATATGGATGTTGAGGGAACTATTTCTAGTACCTCTAACCGTCGCTCTATCAATATGCAAATTGATACAAATGAGCCAGGTCGTATTATTGGTTATCATGGTAAAGTTTTGAAATCTCTTCAACTTTTGGCACAAAATTACCTTTATAACCGTTATTCAAAAACTTTCTACATCACTATTAACGTGAATGACTATGTGGAACATCGTGCAGAAGTGTTGCAGAGCTATGCGCAAAAATTGGCTACACGTGTCTTGGAAGAAGGACGTAGTCAGATGACAGATCCAATGTCAAGTAGCGAGCGTAAAATTATTCATCGCATCATCTCACGAATGGAAGGTGTAACGAGTTACTCGGAAGGTGATGAACCAAACCGTTACGTTGTAGTTGATACAGAATAAGATAAATGAAAAATCAGGTTTTCCTGATTTTTTTCTAACTAAAGAAGGAATCAAATGAAAGAAATCAAAGATTATCTTGCTTATCAAGGAGAACAGTACCGGAACCCTGACAAAGCAGGAGTTGAAAGAGATAAAATGTTATCCATGCGTAGCAAAGGGCAGGGAGCACGAAAGTCATTTACTCACCTAGCTGAATGTTTTCAAGCTAGGCATTCCGATTGGAAATTACACCCAACCAGTCAATGGATGAATCAAGCTCAACGTCTTCGCCCTCATTTTTGGGCTTATTTACAGGCAGAAGGATCAGTTGCGGACCCCATGATGGCTCTTCGTTTGTATGGAAGTCAGAATAATTGGGGAATCTCTTTAGAAGTTAGCTTTATAGAGAGAAAGAAGGATGAAGCTACCTTATCAAAACAGGCTAAAGTTTTGGATGTGCCAGTGGTTGAGGGAATCTATTATTGGGTTCAGAAAAACGATGAGAGTTATAGAGTACAAGCCACAGAGAAGAATAGGCAACTTTTGAAGCAAGAATTATCCAGTCAGGAGATTCGTAAGGTTTTAGTAAAAGCGGATGTTCTAGTAATTGATAAAGAAACTCTGGATACAGTTTTAGATGAACTGGACCAAACTTTTGAAAAATTATTGCCTTTTTATCAAGCGACTAGAAATTAGTTTAATCGGCTGAGTCATTTTATAGTAAATTGTTTTATTGCTATTCTAGGTATTTTTTCATATAATAGTAAAATAGGATGAGTGGTATACTTATCACCTCAAAGAGAAAGGAATTTCTATGTCAAATCTATCTGTTAATGCGATTCGTTTTCTAGGTATTGACGCTATCAATAAAGCAAACTCAGGTCACCCAGGGGTGGTTATGGGAGCTGCACCGATGGCATACAGCCTATTCACTAAAGAACTTCGTATCAATCCAGCTCAACCAAACTGGATTAACCGCGACCGTTTTATTCTTTCAGCTGGTCACGGGTCAATGCTCCTCTACGCCCTTCTTCATCTCTCTGGATTTGAAGATGTGAGCATGGATGAAGTGAAGAGCTTCCGTCAATGGGGTTCTAAAACACCAGGTCACCCAGAATTTGCTCATACAGCAGGAGTTGATGCAACAACAGGTCCTCTAGGACAAGGGATTGCGACTGCGACAGGTTTTGCACAAGCAGAACGTTTCCTTGCAGCTAAGTACAACCGCGAAGGTTATAACATCTTTGACCACTACACATATGTTATTTGTGGAGATGGTGACTTGATGGAAGGTGTCTCAAGTGAAGCTGCATCTTATGCAGGTTTGCAAAAACTTGACAAGTTGGTTGTTCTTTATGACTCAAATGATATCAACTTGGATGGTGAGACAAAAGATTCCTTCACAGAAAGTGTTCGTGACCGTTACAATGCCTACGGTTGGCATACAGCATTGGTAGAAGATGGGACAGACTTAGAAGCTATTCATGCTGCTATTGAAGAAGCTAAGGCTTCAGGAAAACCATCTTTAATCGAAGTGAAAACAGTTATTGGTTATGGTTCTCCAAACAAACAAGGGACTAATGCTGTACACGGCGCTCCTCTTGGAGCGGATGAAACTGCAGCAACTCGCCAAGCACTTGGTTGGAACTACGAACCATTTGAAATTCCAGCAGAAGTTTATGCTGATTTCAAACAAAATGTTGCGGACCGTGGTGCATCAGCGTATGAAGCATGGACAAAACTAGTTGCAGACTATAAAGAAGCTCACCCAGAATTGGCTGCAGAAGTGGAAGCCATCATCGAAGGACGCGATCCAGTTGAATTGACTCCAGAAGACTTCCCAGCTTTAGAAAATGGTTTCTCTCAAGCGACTCGTAACTCAAGCCAGGATGCCTTGAATGTAGTAGCTGCTAAATTGCCAACCTTCCTTGGTGGATCAGCTGACCTTGCTCATTCAAATATGACTTACATCAAAACTGACGGACTTCAGGACGATGCAAATCGCTTGAACCGTAATATCCAATTTGGTGTTCGTGAATTTGCAATGGGAACTGTTTTGAACGGAATGGCTCTTCATGGTGGACTTCGTGTTTATGGCGGAACATTCTTCGTATTCTCAGATTACCTTAAAGCGGCAGTTCGTTTGTCAGCCCTACAAGGTCTTCCTGTAACCTATGTCTTTACTCACGATTCAATCGCAGTTGGTGAAGATGGGCCAACTCATGAACCGATTGAGCACTTGGCAGGCCTTCGTGCGATTCCAAACCTCAACGTTTTCCGTCCAGCAGATGCGCGTGAAACTCAAGCAGCTTGGTATCTCGCAGTGAAGAGTGAGAAAACACCAACTGCCCTTGTCTTGACTCGCCAAAACTTGACTGTTGAGGGAGGAACAGACTTCGAGAAGGTTGCAAAAGGTGCTTACGTTGTCTATGAAAATGCAGCAGACTTTGACACTATCTTGATTGCAACAGGTTCAGAAGTGAATCTAGCTGTTGCAGCTGCTAAAGAATTGTCAAGCCAAGGTGGAAAAGTTCGCGTAGTCAGCATGCCATCTACAGATGTATTTGATGCACAAGATGCAGCATACAAAGAAGAAATCTTACCAAATGCAGTTCGTCGCCGTGTAGCAGTCGAAATGGGAGCAACCCAAAACTGGTATAAATACGTCGGTCTTGATGGAGCGGTTCTCGGTATTGATACCTTTGGTGCGTCTGCTCCAGCTTCAAAAGTTTTAGCAGAATATGGATTTACAGTTGAAAACTTAGTTGAAATTGTAAACAACTTGAAGTAAGAAAAATCAGAGCTTTGCTCTGGTTTTTTATTGTCCCAAAACCAGGGTATAATCTTGTAAAAACAAGTGAAATTTGATATAGTAGTTTTATCTGAATTACAAAGGAGTAAAAAATAATGGGTGGGAATTTAACATTCTTGATTATGCTTGTTTTGATGTTCGGCTTGATGTTCTTCATGCAACGTTCTCAAAAGAAACAAGCTGAAAAACGCATGGAGAGTCTCAATAAACTTCAAAAAGGTTATGAAGTCATTACTATCGGTGGTTTATACGGTACAGTAGATGAAGTTGATACCGAAAACAGAACGATCGTACTTGATGTAGACGGAGTTTACTTGACTTTTGAACTCGGAGCAATCAAATCAGTCTTGCCATTGAAAGAAGCTGTCACACCTGAAGGTACAGTTGTTGACGGCGAAAGTGCGATTGAAGAATAAAACGGGGTTGATCTTATACCCCTTTTTCTATGAAGATGAGGAACGATGATGAAAAAGATTGTTTTTGTTTGCCTTGGTAATATTTGTCGAAGCCCGATGGCAGAATTTGTGATGAAATCTTTAACCGATGATTATGAGATTGAAAGTCGAGCAACTTCTTCTTGGGAACACGGCAACCCAATTCACAAAGGAACTCAGAAAATCTTTAAAACTCACGGTATTCCTTATGATTCATCAAAAACATCACAACAAATCTCTAAGGATGATTTTGAATATTTTGATTATATCATTGGTATGGACGAATCGAATCTCCTTGACTTGACTCGAATGTGTCCTCAAAAACAACAGCACAAGATAGAAGCGTTCGCTTCTGAAAGTGTTCCAGATCCATGGTATACAGGTGATTTCAATGAAACTTATGATCGAGTTTTAGCTGGTTGCCAAGCATGGCTATCACGTTTAGAAAATGAGGCAAAAAATGGATAATTTAAAGAAACTCTATGATAAATACAGTGTCTATATAACGCGTCCTCGTTTAGAAATTGCGACGGTAGTAATCATAGTTCTTTGTGCAATTTTTGTATTTATAGGGAATATGCCCAAGCAAGGAGTCCTAAAGCTAGATGGTGACTCAATTGTATACGATGGGAGCATCGTCCGTGGAAAGATGAATGGTCAAGGCACAATGACCTTCTCAAATGGCGACACTTATACTGGTGAATTTAAAAATGGAGCATTTAACGGTAAAGGTACCTACCAAGCAAAGGATGGCTGGGTTTATGAAGGTGATTTTGTTAACGGCCAAGCTGAAGGAAAAGGAAAACTGACTACAGAGCAAGAAGTTGTCTATGAAGGTGACTTTAAACAAGGGCTCTTCCAACAAGCACAATAACCTCCTGATAAGGAGGTCTTTTATCAGGGTAAAAAGAAAGCGCTTCCTTAATTTTTGTATTAAAAATACCATAAAAAAGTTTGTGAAATAAAATAATTTCAATAATATTTTCACAAAGTTTGATAAAAGAGTGCATAAAAACAATAGTTTGATAAAAAATTCACAATAAAATGAAAATTCTTTGTGAAATATCTATGAAACTGTTTACAAAGTATAAAAAAAGAGTTATAATAAACTTGTGAAAAATTTAACAAAGGATTTTAACCCTTGATGGCTATGGAGGAAAATATGGCTGATAAAAAACTGTAACACCTGAACAAAGACAACTTGCTGCAGAGAAGCACGTAGATGGTTTGGTACAAAAAGGTTTAGTTGCACTTGAAGAAATGCGTAAGTTGAACCAAGAACAAGTTGACTACATCGTGGCAAAAGCATCTGTTGCAGCACTTGATGCACACGGAATTCTTGCTCAACATGCAATCGAAGAAACAGAACGTGGTGTATTTGAAGATAAAGCTACAAAGAACTTGTTTGCCTGTGAACACGTTGTAAACAACATGCGCGGTGTTAAAACTGTTGGAGTTATCGAAGATGATCCAATTACTGGCTTGACTAAAATTGCAGAACCAGTTGGGGTTATCTGTGGAGTTACACCTACAACAAACCCAACTTCTACAGCAATCTTTAAAGCATTGATCTCATTAAAGACACGTAATCCTATCGTCTTTGCTTTCCACCCATCTGCTCAAGAATCTTCTGCACACGCTGCTCAAATTGTTCGTGATGCTGCGATTGCTGCTGGAGCTCCTGAAAACTGTGTTCAATGGATTACAGAACCATCAATGGAAGCAACTGGAGCACTTATGAATCACGAAGGTGTTGCGACTATCCTCGCAACTGGTGGTAACGCTATGGTTAAAGCCGCTTACTCATGTGGTAAACCAGCTCTTGGAGTAGGTGCCGGAAACGTTCCTGCCTATGTTGAAAAATCAGCTGACCTCCGTCAAGCTGCTCATGATATCGTTATGTCTAAATCATTTGATAATGGTATGGTCTGTGCGTCAGAACAAGCAGTTATCATTGATAAAGAAGTTTACGATGAATTTGTAGAAGAATTCAAATCTTACCACACTTACTTTGTTAACAAAAAAGAAAAAGCTCTCTTGGAACAATTCTGCTTTGGCGCTAAAGCAAACAGCAAGAACTGTGCTGGAGCAAAATTGAATGCTGACATCGTTGGTAAACCAGCCACATGGATTGCGGAACAAGCAGGTTTCTCTGTTCCAGAAGGAACAAATATCTTGGCTGCAGAATGTGCAGAAGTAGGACCAAAAGAACCATTAACTCGTGAAAAATTGTCACCAGTAATCGCTGTCCTAAAAGCTGAAGATACTGAAGATGGTCTTAAAAAAGCTCGTCAAATGGTTGAGTTCAATGGACTTGGTCACTCAGCAGCTATCCATACAAAAGACGAAGAACTTGCTAAACGTTATGGTACAGAAATCAAAGCAATGCGTATTATCTGGAACTCTCCATCTACTTTTGGTGGTATCGGTGACGTATACAATGCCTTCATTCCATCATTAACACTTGGATGTGGTTCATACGGACGCAACTCAGTTGGTGATAACGTGAGCGCTATTAACCTTCTAAACATCAAGAAAGTAGGGAAACGTAGAAATAATATGCAATGGTTTAAAGTTCCTTCAAAAATTTACTTCGAACGCAATTCTATCCAATACCTTCAAACCTGTGAAGATATTGAACGCGTTATGATCGTTACTGACAAATCAATCGAAAAACTCGGTTTCGTTCAACGTATTATCGACCAATTGAACAAACGTAGCAACCGTGTAACTGTCCAAGTCTTCTCAGATGTTGAACCAGATCCAGATATCACAACCGTAGAACGTGGTACTGAAGTGATGAGAGCATTTGAACCAGACACAATCATCGCTCTTGGTGGTGGTTCACCGATGGATGCTGCTAAAGTAATGTGGCTCTTCTACGAACAACCAGAAATCGACTTCCGTGACTTGGTTCAAAAATTCATGGATATCCGTAAACGTGCCTTCCGCTTCCCATCACTTGGTAAGAAAGCGAAGTACATCGGTATCCCAACAACTTCAGGTACAGGTTCAGAAGTAACACCATTTGCCGTTATCTCTGATAAGAAAAACAACCGTAAATATCCATTGGCTGACTACTCATTGACACCAACGATTGCGATTGTTGACCCTGCTTTGGTTGAATCAGTTCCTGACTTCATCGCTGCTGATACAGGTATGGACGTGTTGACTCATGCTACTGAAGCTTACACCTCAAACTTCGCTAACGATTATACAGATGGTATCGCGCTTCAAACAATCAAGCTTGTCTTTGAATGGTTAGAAAAATCAGTTAAGACAGCTGACCCAGAAGCTCGCGAAAAAATGCACAATGCATCTACAATGGCTGGTATGGCCTTCGCTAATGCCTTCCTTGGTATGAGTCACTCAATGGCCCACAAGATTGGTGCTGTTCACCATACTGTTCACGGACGTACAAATGCAATCTTGCTTCCATACGTTATCCGCTACAACGGTACTCGCCCATCTAAGACTACTACATGGCCTAAATACAACTACTGGAAAGCTGACGAAAAATTCCAAGATATTGCTAGAATGCTTGGCTTGCCTCACTCAACTCCAGAAGAAGCAGTTGAAGCTTATGCCAAAGCGGTTTACGATCTGGGTGTTGCAGTAGGTATCAAGATGAACTTCAAGGATCAAGGAATTGATGAAAAAGCTTGGAAAGATAGCTTGCATGAAATTGCTTTGCTTGCATATGAAGACCAATGTTCACCTGCAAACCCACGCTTGCCAATGGTAGCTGACATGGAAGAAATCATGGCAGATGCTTACTATGGTTATGCAGAACGTCCAGGACGTCGTAAATAATAGATTATCAGCCTAGAGACAGGAGTAATCCTGTCTCTTTTTTTGTACATTTTATTGAAAAATGTTATAATAAGTGTATATGTTTGTTTGACTATCAAAGTTTTTGTATCGAGCTGAGAGAGAAATGTAAGAGATGAATGATTTAGGGGAAAAGGTAAGACTTCTTAGAGAAGAGAAAGGACTTAGTCGTCCAGTTTTTTGTGGAGATGAGTCAGAACTGTCAGTTCGTCAGTTGGTCCGCATCGAAAAAGGAGAATTTCGTCCTACGATAAAAACACTAGAATACATTGCGGATAGGCTAGGCATTCCATCTTATGTCTTGATGCCAGACTATAAGGAATTACCCAAGCGTTACCAAGAATTAAAATACTTTCTTCTTCATCATCCTGACTATGGAGACAAAGAGTTACAGGAACAGAAGGAAGAATATTTTGATGAGATTTTTGAATGTTTTTATGATGATTTGCCAAGTGATGAGAAAGTACTAGTGGATTGTCTTCAAGCTATAGATGAAGTGAGAGCGACTAGTAATTCCTTATACGGAAGCAGTGTGATTGAGGGCGGTCTTCAAGACTTACTATCCAGAGATGTATATAAAGTTGAGGACCTTTTGAAATTGAGACTGTATTTCAACTGTCAGTTAATGGATGGTTTAAATGTGGGTGAGATAAAAGAATCTGAGCATGAAACCATTCTTTGTTTTCATGAGAAACTAAGTTCGCAGATTGATAAGATAGAGTTCGATTGTTTGGACTTGCTTAGAGATTCCTTGTTAGCTTCTTTAGCTTGTATAGAAATTATGGGACTGTTTCATTATTTTAAGAGGGCAGTTGAAACGTTATATAAAATAGGACAGAAAACACGAGATTTTCAAAAACAACCGATTGTCTTGATGGTGGAGTGGAAATATTATATTCAGACAGATTATGATACAGCCAAACAAAAGTATGAGGAGGCAAAAATGATGGCGAGAATGTTTGGCAATGAGAAGTTAATCGTTAGTTTAGATAATGAATGGGCCGAGGACCTAGAAAGATACCGTTAAATAGTTTATAGGAGTGACATTTCTGTCATTGGGGGAATGTCGCTTTTTTGTTACAATGAATTCGTAAAAAAGAGAAAGGAATTTTTTGATTCCTTTTGAATCTGATTGATAAATATAGTTTGTATCGTTATACGATATCACAAGTGATTAAAGGAGATGCCATGTCCATTTTATCCATTAAAAATATTTCAAAATTTTACGCCTTGGATGGCAAGCATAAAGAGCAGGCTCTAAGAAATATTAACCTGCAGATTGCTGAAGGGAAAATCACGGCGATTTATGGTCCGTCAGGCTGTGGCAAAACCAGTCTACTCAATATCATCAGTGGTCTTGATAGAGAGTATGAGGGAGTTTTAGCTTTTAAAGGAGAACCTCTCAGGGATTTATCAGAGATTGAATTAACTCAATTTCGTAAAGATAATATTGGATTTGTCTTTCAAAACTTCAATCTCATTCCTCACCAGTCTGTTTTGGACAATGTTAAGTTGCCTCTCTATGTCAAAGATTTATCCGATAAAGAAATGACAAGGATAGCTCAAGAGCAACTAGTCAGTTTAGGTATGGAACCTTTTATGGCTAAAAATGTCAAGCAACTTTCTGGAGGTCAAAAGCAACGTGTAGCGATTGCGCGTGCTCTGGTCAATCAACCGGATATGATTGTAGCTGATGAACCAACAGGATCGCTGGATTCTCAATCCCAAGAAATTGTATTAGAAGTATTTAAAAGTTTGGCCAAATCTGGGAAAACAGTACTGATTGTGACTCATAACCCAGAAGTAGCTGAATATGCGGATGTAATTATCAAAATGAAGGATGGTGAAGTCGTTGAAGAAGTCAAAAAATAAAGGATTATCCTTTAAAAATAAATTCAAACTTTCTTTAAGTAACTTTATGGAAAGAAAATGGCGAAACTTGTTGATTGCAGTAGCAACCTCGATCGGTTTTGTAGGCGTGTTGATTTCTTTTGGTCTAGGGAATGCCTTGATTTCGATGATTGATGAAAATACCAACGGAGGTAAGCTCCCTTCCCAAGTTCAGATTGCACTGAATTCAAGCGTTGCTGGAAGAGGTTTTCTAAACCAAGAAGATAAGAACTATATCACAGATACAATTGGGAAAGAAAATATTAAATATCTAGAGAGTCCCTTTGGTATGACCATGTCAAAGATGAGCATAGACGGACACGAAGTGGATTTTAGCCAAGCCCTGCCTTCTTATGCTCAGGTCGTGAGTTTGTATGAAGATACAAGTATTTCTGTTACTAGCAATGAAAAAGAAAAAGTGCTAGCAGGCTCTCTTTATACGGATGTTAACGAACAGGGATTAACGATTCCGATGAGTTTGCTCAAAAATTGGAATGAACAAACAGGGAACAATCTGACAGCTAGTGATGTTATTGGCAAAAAAGTATCGGCAACCATTGTAGAAAATGCTGCTGAAGGTAGCAAGACTTCTCAATTTCAAACTCATATTGTACGTGTGATCAATGATGAAGATGACATGGAGGACAGTAACAGTTTTATGCCAGCCTATCAAATGGAAACGATTTTGAAAGAAGCTGGATTTACAAAGACTGTATCTTATTTTATTTTGGAACTCAAAGACCCATCTCGTACGAAAACAGTAACAGAAGAATTGCAGAAAAATAAGAAGTATACAGTTCTTTCTCAACAGGCTGTTCTTGATATTGTGATTACCTTTATTCGTGTCATCCAGGGATTACTGATTGTGCTTTCTTCACAAGCGATTGTGGTGGCAGCAGTTATGATAGGCATCATCATTTATATCAATATCATGCAACGTTCCAAGGAAATCGGTGTCATGAAGGCCGTTGGCTATCAAAATAGAGATGTGAAAGGAATTTTTATCTACGAAGCTCTTTGGATTGTAGGAATTGCCTTGTTTATAGCTTTCATCATTGCTCAAGGGATAGGCAGTCTAGCGAATGTTATTGTTCACCATTTCTATCCATCAATCTCTAAAGTTTTTGAATTAAATCTTCTCTCTATTTTAGGGACTTTGGTTTTTGCTTTCTTTCTTGGCTATGGTTCAGCCTTCTTCCCAGCACGTAAGATTAGCAAAATGGATCCAGTTGAATCTTTACGCTATGAATAGGGGGAGCACGGTATTAAAAAGAAAGTAGTTTGAAAATCAAGGCCAGTACTTGCAATTTAGCTTAAATAGTTATATAATAAGAACGTTGAAAGGTGATTTGTAGTGATTCAAGTTACTCTTTTCACAATAAAATTTTCATGATTTTCATAAGGAGGAAATCACTAATGGTAGTTAAAGTTGGTATTAACGGTTTCGGACGTATCGGTCGTCTTGCTTTCCGTCGTATCCAAAACGTAGAAGGTGTTGAAGTTACTCGCATCAACGACCTTACAGATCCAGTTATGCTTGCACACTTGTTGAAATACGATACAACTCAAGGTCGTTTCGACGGAACTGTGGAAGTTAAAGAAGGCGGATTCGAAGTTAACGGTAAATTCGTTAAAGTTTCTGCTGAACGTGATCCAGAACAAATCGACTGGGCTAACGACGGTGTAGAAATCGTTCTTGAAGCAACTGGTTTCTTTGCTAAGAAAGAAGCTGCTGAAAAACACTTGCACCCAGGTGGAGCTAAGAAAGTTGTTATCACTGCTCCTGGTGGAAACGACGTTAAAACAGTTGTATTCAACACTAACCACGACGTTCTTGACGGTACTGAAACAGTTATCTCAGGTGCTTCATGTACTACAAACTGTTTGGCTCCTATGGCTAAAGCTCTTCAAGACAACTTTGGTGTTGTAGAAGGATTGATGACTACTATCCACGCTTACACTGGTGACCAAATGATCCTTGACGGACCACACCGTGGTGGTGACCTTCGTCGTGCTCGTGCTGGTGCAGCTAACATCGTTCCTAACTCAACTGGTGCTGCTAAAGCTATCGGTCTTGTAATCCCAGAATTGAACGGTAAACTTGACGGATCTGCACAACGCGTTCCAACTCCAACTGGATCAGTTACTGAATTGGTAGCTGTTCTTGAAAAGAATGTTACTGTTGATGAAGTGAACGCAGCTATGAAAGCAGCTTCAAACGAATCATACGGTTACACAGAAGATCCAATCGTATCTTCAGATATCGTAGGTATGTCTTACGGTTCATTGTTTGACGCAACTCAAACTAAAGTTCTTGATGTTGACGGTAAACAATTGGTTAAAGTTGTTTCATGGTACGACAATGAAATGTCATACACTGCACAACTTGTACGTACTCTTGAATACTTCGCTAAAATCGCTAAATAATTCTTGAGTCGATAAAAGCAAGACCAACTGGTCTTGCTTTTTTGTTTATAATAAAAATGGATGGTTTTATCATCCATTTTGTTTTAATTCTCTTTCAAATGTATCTGATAGCGCAGTAAAACTTAACTTGTTTAAAGTTAGAGGGTGGACAAAGGATAGTTTGAATGCGTGTAGCATCAGTCTACTAACTTTTGAATGTGGGTTATAGAGAGGGTCTCCAAGAATTGGATGTCCGTGGTGAGCTAGATGAACTCGAATCTGATGAGTACGTCCTGTTTTCAATCTACACTGAACGAGACTGGTTTTGTTTTGAAATTGTTTCAAACGAGTTACTTGGGTTTCGGCGTATTGACCATTTTTTGGATCCACTACCCGTTTCCTACGGTCGTGTCGATTGCGACCGATTTTATCTCGGAAGACAAGTTCTTTAGCCTCGATTTTTCTGTCAACTAGAGCCCAATATTCTCGAGAAATTTCTTTTTTTTCTAATAGTCGATTTAGAATAGGTAATATAAACGGATTTTTAGCAAATAGTACGAGACCACTAGTTTCTTTATCTAGTCTATGGACAACATAGCAAGTTTGACCAACATAGGCACTAACATGATTGAGAAGAGCAATCTCATCGGGCTGATTCCCATGTGTTTTCATGCCCTCGGGTTTATTGACGATAATTAAATGTTGGTCTTGATAGATTTCTTTTACAAGTTTGGGGTTTCCAAAAGCAATTTCTTTTGTAGGATAATCTTCCTCATCGAAAATTAATTGGCATTCGTCTCCTGCTTTGATAGCTTGGTGCCAATGAACTTCTCTTTTGTTGATAAGGATATGTTTCTTAACTCTCAAGAAATGACGTATTTTTCTAGGGATTAACAGTTGCTCTTCCAGGAAAAGTTTAACTGTCATTTCAGGTAGAGACTCAGGGATAGTAAAGGTAAATTTCATACTGATATTGTAACAAAAATCAGTTTATTTGGACAGGGGAACTAGCAAAATTCTTGTCTTCCTATGGGGAAGATGATAAAATATACGCATGAAATTAGATACCTTATTTGAAAAATTTCTTTCCTTATTTAAGAAAGAAGAATCTGAAATTGAAGAAACAGAAATGAATGAAGTCGAACAAGAAGAAAATGTGTCGAGCAATTTACGGCGTTCAAGAGCAGGACGAAAGAAAGCTGGGGCAGTTGGTCCTATTCGAAAATTCTGGCGCCGTTATCATTTGACAAAGATCTTTCTGATTATAGGACTAAGTGCCAGCCTTTTTGTTGGGGTCTATCTATTTGCGCTAGCAAAATCGACAAATGTTACAGACTTACAAAATGCTTTAAAAACACGTACTCTGATTTTTGACAGAGAAGAAAAAGAAGCAGGCGCCCTGTCAGGTCAAAAAGGCACCTATGTCGAACTTTCGGATATTAGTGAAGATTTGCAGAATGCTGTTATTGCGACAGAAGATAGAAGTTTCTATAAAAATAGTGGAATTAACTATGCTCGTTTTTTCCTAGCGATAGTGACGGCTGGACGCTCAGGTGGTGGTTCTACAATTACTCAGCAGTTGGCGAAAAATGCCTATCTTTCTCAAGACCAAACTGTTCAGAGAAAGGCAAAAGAATTCTTTCTAGCTTTAGAGTTAACTAAAAAGTATAGTAAGAAAGAGATTCTGGCTATGTACTTGAACAATGCCTACTTCGGGAATGGGGTTTGGGGTGTTGAAGATGCAAGTAAAAAATACTTTGGGGTTTCAGCTTCTCAACTGACGCTTGATGAAGCTGCGACTTTAGCAGGAATGCTGAAAGGACCGGAATTATACAACCCTTTGAATTCTATTGAAGATTCTACTAACCGTAGAGACACCGTCTTACAAAACATGGTCGCTGCTGGCTATATTGATAAGGACAAAGAAGCGGAAGCTGCAAGCGTTGATATGGCCTCTCGGCTTCAGGATACTTACGAGGGGAAAATTTCAGACTACCGTTATCCTTCTTACTTTGATGCAGTTGTTAATGAAGCTATTGAAAAGTATAATCTAACTGAAGAAGAAATCGTGAACAACGGCTATCGTATCTATACTGAGTTGGATCAAAATTACCAAGCTAATATGCAGGTCATTTATGAAAACACAGCTCTCTTTCCAACCGCAGAAGATGGAACTCATGCTGAGTCTGGCAGTGTTGCTCTAGAACCAAAAACAGGAGGAGTTCGAGGAGTTGTTGGTCGTGTAGCAGGAGATGATAAAGCGGGCTTCCGAAATTTCAACTACGCAACTCAATCAAAAAGAAGTCCAGGTTCAACTATTAAGCCCTTAGTTGTCTACACCCCAGCGGTCGAAGCCGGTTGGGCTCTAAATAAAGAGTTGGATAATCATACTATGGAGTATGGTGATTACAAGGTCGATAACTACGCAGGAATCAAAACATCTCCTGAAGTTCCAATGTACCAAGCTTTAGCTGAGTCCCTAAACCTCCCTGCCGTAGCAACAGTTAAACAACTTGGCATCGACAAGGCTTTTGAATCAGGTGAAAGATTTGGACTTGATTTAACGAATGTGGATCGTGTGTTGGGTGTTGCCCTGGGTGGTGGAGTGGAAACTAGTCCACTACAAATGGCACAAGCTTATGCAGCATTTGCAAACGAAGGTTTGATGCCAGAAGCGCATTTTATTACTCGCATTGAAAATGCAAGTGGGGAAGTCATTGCTACGCATAAGAATTCTCAAAAACGAGTGATAGACAAGTCCGTAGCGGATAAAATGACTAGCATGATGCTAGGAACCTTCACAAATGGTACAGGAATAAGTTCTTCACCTGATGGTTATGTTATGGCTGGGAAAACTGGAACGACAGAGACTGCTTTTAACCCAGAATATACGAGTGACCAATGGGTTGTTGGGTATACACCTGATGTAGTCATTAGTCACTGGCTTGGTTTCCCGACTACCGATGAAAACCATTATCTAGCAGGTTCGACATCAAATGGCGCCGCTCATGTTTTTAGAAGTATGGCAGAAACAATTCTTCCATATACGCCAGGAAGTACCTTTACTGTTGAGAATGCTTATGAACTAAACGGTATAGCTCCTAGAAATTCTCAAAATCAAGCAACCGACAATGGTGGTGCGCAATCAAGTGATTCTATAACTGACATCCGAGATCGAGCCCAGAATCTTATTGATGAAGCAGAAAAAGCTATTTCAGATGCAAAAATTAAAGAAAAGGCAAAAACGGTCTGGGATACAATTGTAGATTTGTTCCAATAATTCTTAAATGACAAGAATAATTTCTTGTCATTTTTTTATCCTGAAATGACTTTAAAATAATCGAAGAGAGATGTATTGGTCTCCAAAGTGTCAATTTAGACAAGTATATAATCAGAATAAATCATAAAGGCATTTATGAAGGTTGACTCTGCTATACTAAATGCAGAAAAGGAGGGTAATCATGTTAGAAAATAATTACCAAGAAGTAAGAGCTATCGTACACAAGTGCCGAAAGGAGTACTATCTTCATTTATGGGAAAAAGAAGATTGGGACCAAGAAGGAATGATTTGTCTTCATGAATTAATGGAGAACCACCCAGAATTCAAGGAGAAAAAAAATAAACAATTCTATATTTACTTTAAAACAAAATTTCGAAATCGGATTTTAGATGCTGTGCGAAAGCAAGAGAGTTATAAAAGAAAATTAGATCGTCAAGCATATGAAGAAGTGGGTGAAATTAGCCACAGATTAAGGGAGGGAGGACTTGTCTTGGATGAATCGTACGCTCTACAAGAAATGCTTAAGAAATATCGAGCTGGTTTAGGAAAGGAGAAGTTGGAATATTTCGAGCGATTGATGGCAGATGAACGATTTAAAGGCAGAAAAGCTATGCTTAAAGAGTTGCAACTTGTCTTAAAAGATTTTGGACCAAAATAATAAAAAATCAGAAAAACCAGTTGACAAGCGTCAAAAAGTAGGTATAATAGAAAGAGTTGAAAAGCTCAAGGTCCGTTGGTCAAGGGGTTAAGACACCGCCTTTTCACGGCGGTAACACGGGTTCGAATCCCGTACGGACTATGGGTGTATCGCGGTTAAGGTTGATAGGATTTTAAAAAAGTTAAAAAAACCTGTTGACAGAGAAAAACGACTGTGATATACTAATATAGTTGTCGCAAGCGCGACAAAGACCTTTGAAAACTGAACAAGACGAACCAATGTGCAGGGCACTATAACTAAGGTTATAGTACTGAACAATGAAAAACAATAAATCTGTCAGTGACAGAAATGAGTGAGAACTCAAACTTTTAATGAGAGTTTGATCCTGGCTCAGGATGAACGCTGGCGGCGTGCCTAATACATGCAAGTAGAACGCTGAAGCTTGGTGCTTGCACCGAGCGGATGAGTTGCGAACGGGTGAGTAACGCGTAGGTAACCTGCCTGGTAGCGGGGGATAACTATTGGAAACGATAGCTAATACCGCATGACAACAGTTATTGCATGATAACTGTTTAAAAGGGGCAATTGCTCCACTACCAGATGGACCTGCGTTGTATTAGCTAGTTGGTGAGGTAACGGCTCACCAAGGCGACGATACATAGCCGACCTGAGAGGGTGATCGGCCACACTGGGACTGAGACACGGCCCAGACTCCTACGGGAGGCAGCAGTAGGGAATCTTCGGCAATGGACGGAAGTCTGACCGAGCAACGCCGCGTGAGTGAAGAAGGTTTTCGGATCGTAAAGCTCTGTTGTAAGAGAAGAACGAGTGTGAGAGTGGAAAGTTCACACTGTGACGGTATCTTACCAGAAAGGGACGGCTAACTACGTGCCAGCAGCCGCGGTAATACGTAGGTCCCGAGCGTTATCCGGATTTATTGGGCGTAAAGCGAGCGCAGGCGGTTAGATAAGTCTGAAGTTAAAGGCTGTGGCTTAACCATAGTACGCTTTGGAAACTGTTTAACTTGAGTGCAAGAGGGGAGAGTGGAATTCCATGTGTAGCGGTGAAATGCGTAGATATATGGAGGAACACCGGTGGCGAAAGCGGCTCTCTGGCTTGTAACTGACGCTGAGGCTCGAAAGCGTGGGGAGCAAACAGGATTAGATACCCTGGTAGTCCACGCCGTAAACGATGAGTGCTAGGTGTTAGACCCTTTCCGGGGTTTAGTGCCGTAGCTAACGCATTAAGCACTCCGCCTGGGGAGTACGACCGCAAGGTTGAAACTCAAAGGAATTGACGGGGGCCCGCACAAGCGGTGGAGCATGTGGTTTAATTCGAAGCAACGCGAAGAACCTTACCAGGTCTTGACATCCCTCTGACCGCTCTAGAGATAGAGTTTTCCTTCGGGACAGAGGTGACAGGTGGTGCATGGTTGTCGTCAGCTCGTGTCGTGAGATGTTGGGTTAAGTCCCGCAACGAGCGCAACCCCTATTGTTAGTTGCCATCATTCAGTTGGGCACTCTAGCGAGACTGCCGGTAATAAACCGGAGGAAGGTGGGGATGACGTCAAATCATCATGCCCCTTATGACCTGGGCTACACACGTGCTACAATGGCTGGTACAACGAGTCGCAAGTCGGTGACGGCAAGCTAATCTCTTAAAGCCAGTCTCAGTTCGGATTGTAGGCTGCAACTCGCCTACATGAAGTCGGAATCGCTAGTAATCGCGGATCAGCACGCCGCGGTGAATACGTTCCCGGGCCTTGTACACACCGCCCGTCACACCACGAGAGTTTGTAACACCCGAAGTCGGTGAGGTAACCATTTGGAGCCAGCCGCCTAAGGTGGGATAGATGATTGGGGTGAAGTCGTAACAAGGTAGCCGTATCGGAAGGTGCGGCTGGATCACCTCCTTTCTAAGGATAAGGAAAGCACATTGGTCTTGTTTAGTCTTGAGAGGTCTTGTGGGGCCTTAGCTCAGCTGGGAGAGCGCCTGCTTTGCACGCAGGAGGTCAGCGGTTCGATCCCGCTAGGCTCCATTGGTGAGAGATCACCAAGTAATGCACATTGAAAATTGAATATCTATATCAAATAGTAACAAGAAAATAAACCGAAAACGCTGTAGTATTAATAAGAGTTTATGACTGAAAGGTCAAAAAAGTAAGGTTAAGTTAATAAGGGCGCACGGTGGATGCCTTGGCACTAGGAGCCGAAGAAGGACGTGACAAACGACGATATGCCTTGGGTAGCTGTAAGTAAGCGATGATCCAGGGATTTCCGAATGGGGGAACCCAACAGGTACTACCTGTTACCCATATCTGTTAAGGATATGAGGAGGAAGACGCAGTGAACTGAAACATCTAAGTAGCTGCAGGAAGAGAAAGCAAAAGCGATTGCCTTAGTAGCGGCGAGCGAAACGGCAGGAGGGCAAACCGAAGAGTTTACTCTTCGGGGTTGTAGGACTGCAATGTGGACTCAAAGATTATAGAAGAATGATATGGGAAGATCAGCCAAAGAGAGTGAGAGCCTCGTATTTTAAATAGTCTTTGTACCTAGCAGTATCCTGAGTACGGCGGGACACGTGAAATCCCGTCGGAATCTGGGAGGACCATCTCCCAACCCTAAATACTCCCTAGTGACCGATAGTGAACCAGTACCGTGAGGGAAAGGTGAAAAGCACCCCGGGAGGGGAGTGAAATAGAACCTGAAACCGTGTGCCTACAACAAGTTCGAGCCCGTTAATGGGTGAGAGCGTGCCTTTTGTAGAATGAACCGGCGAGTTACGATATGATGCGAGGTTAAGTTGAAGAGACGGAGCCGTAGGGAAACCGAGTCTGAATAGGGCGCATTAGTATCATGTCGTAGACCCGAAACCATGTGACCTACCCATGAGCAGGTTGAAGGTGCGGTAAGACGCACTGGAGGACCGAACCAGGGCACGTTGAAAAGTGCTTGGATGACTTGTGGGTAGCGGAGAAATTCCAAACGAACTTGGAGATAGCTGGTTCTCTCCGAAATAGCTTTAGGGCTAGCGTCGACATTAAGATTCTTGGAGGTAGAGCACTGTTTGGGTGAGGGGTCCATCCCGGATTACCAATCTCAGATAAACTCCGAATGCCAATGAATTATGGTCGGCAGTCAGACTGCGAGTGCTAAGATCCGTAGTCGAAAGGGAAACAGCCCAGACCACCAGCTAAGGTCCCAAAATAATTGTTAAGTGGAAAAGGATGTGGGGTTGCACAGACAACTAGGATGTTAGCTTAGAAGCAGCTATTCATTCAAAGAGTGCGTAATAGCTCACTAGTCGAGTGACCCTGCGCCGAAAATGTACCGGGGCTAAAACAATTTACCGAAGCTGTGGATACCTTTATAGGTATGGTAGGAGAGCGTTCTATGTGTGGCGAAGGTGTACCGTGAGGAGCGCTGGAACGCATAGAAGTGAGAATGCCGGTATGAGTAGCGAAAGACAGGTGAGAATCCTGTCCACCGTAAGACTAAGGTTTCCAGGGGAAGGCTCGTCCGCCCTGGGTTAGTCGGGACCTAAGGAGAGACCGAAAGGTGTATCCGATGGACAACAGGTTGATATTCCTGTACTAGAGTATGTAGTGATGGAGGGACGCAGTAGGCTAACTAAAGCAGACGATTGGAAGTGTCTGTCTAAGCAGTGAGGTGTGAACTGAGTCAAATGCTTAGTTCTATAACATTGAGCTGTGATGGGGAGCGAAGTTTAGTAGCGAAGTTAGTGACGTCACACTGCCAAGAAAAGCTTCTAGCGTTAAACATACTCTACCCGTACCGCAAACCGACACAGGTAGTCGAGGCGAGTAGCCTCAGGTGAGCGAGAGAACTCTCGTTAAGGAACTCGGCAAAATGACCCCGTAACTTCGGGAGAAGGGGTGCTGACTTTAGGTCAGCCGCAGTGAATAGGCCCAAGCAACTGTTTATCAAAAACACAGCTCTCTGCTAAATCGTAAGATGATGTATAGGGGGTGACGCCTGCCCGGTGCTGGAAGGTTAAGAGGAGTGCTTAGAGGTAACTCGAAGGTATGAATTGAAGCCCCAGTAAACGGCGGCCGTAACTATAACGGTCCTAAGGTAGCGAAATTCCTTGTCGGGTAAGTTCCGACCCGCACGAAAGGCGTAATGATTTGGGCACTGTCTCAACGAGAGACTCGGTGAAATTTTAGTACCTGTGAAGATGCAGGTTACCCGCGACAGGACGGAAAGACCCCATGGAGCTTTACTGCAGTTTGATATTGAGTGTCTGTACCACATGTACAGGATAGGTAGGAGTCTATGAGATCGGGACGCCAGTTTCGAAGGAGACGTTGTTGGGATACTACCCTTGTGTTATGGCCACTCTAACCCGGATAGGTGATCCCTATCGGAGACAGTGTCTGACGGGCAGTTTGACTGGGGCGGTCGCCTCCTAAAAGGTAACGGAGGCGCCCAAAGGTTCCCTCAGAATGGTTGGAAATCATTCGCAGAGTGTAAAGGTATAAGGGAGCTTGACTGCGAGAGCTACAACTCGAGCAGGGACGAAAGTCGGGCTTAGTGATCCGGTGGTTCCGTATGGAAGGGCCATCGCTCAACGGATAAAAGCTACCCTGGGGATAACAGGCTTATCTCCCCCAAGAGTTCACATCGACGGGGAGGTTTGGCACCTCGATGTCGGCTCGTCGCATCCTGGGGCTGTAGTCGGTCCCAAGGGTTGGGCTGTTCGCCCATTAAAGCGGCACGCGAGCTGGGTTCAGAACGTCGTGAGACAGTTCGGTCCCTATCCGTCGCGGGCGTAGGAAATTTGAGAGGATCTGCTCCTAGTACGAGAGGACCAGAGTGGACTTACCGCTGGTGTACCAGTTGTCTTGCCAAAGGCATCGCTGGGTAGCTATGTAGGGAAGGGATAAACGCTGAAAGCATCTAAGTGTGAAACCCACCTCAAGATGAGATTTCCCATGATTTTATATCAGTAAGAGCCCTGAGAGATGATCAGGTAGATAGGTTAGAAGTGGAAGTGTGGCGACACATGTAGCGGACTAATACTAATAGCTCGAGGACTTATCCAAAGTAACTGAGAATACGAAAGCGAAGTTTTTTCTAAGTATTTGATAGATATTCAATTTTGAGTAGGTATTACTCAGAGTTAAGTGACGATAGCCTAGGAGATACACCTGTACCCATGCCGAACACAGAAGTTAAGCCCTAGAACGCCGGAAGTAGTTGGGGGTTGCCCCCTGTGAGATATGGAAGTCGCTTAGCTCTAGGGAGTTTAGCTCAGCTGGGAGAGCATCTGCCTTACAAGCAGAGGGTCAGCGGTTCGATCCCGTTAACTCCCATAGGTCCCGTAGTGTAGCGGTTATCACGTCGCCCTGTCACGGCGAAGATCGCGGGTTCGATTCCCGTCGGGACCGTAATAACGAAAGTTATTTGACTCGTTAGCTCAGTTGGTAGAGCAATTGACTTTTAATCAATGGGTCACTGGTTCGAGCCCAGTACGGGTCATATTTGCGGGTTTGGCGGAATTGGCAGACGCACCAGATTTAGGATCTGGCGCTTAACGGCGTGGGGGTTCAAGTCCCTTAACCCGCATAATAGAAATCAGCCGGCTTAGCTCAGTTGGTAGAGCATCTGATTTGTAATCAGAGGGTCGCGTGTTCAAGTCATGTAGCCGGCATTTTTTTTAGGTTAAAGCAGAGTCGATGCGAACGTAGTTCAGTGGTAGAACACCACCTTGCCAAGGTGGGGGTCGCGGGTTCGAATCCCGTCGTTCGCTTAGAGAGGCCGGGGTGGCGGAACTGGCAGACGCACAGGACTTAAAATCCTGCGATTGGTAACGATCGTACCGGTTCGATTCCGGTCCTCGGCATATAATGATGAGCACCCTTAGCTCAACTGGATAGAGTACCTGACTACGAATCAGGCGGTTAGAGGTTCGACTCCTCTAGGGTGCATTAAACATTTAATTCGGGAAGTAGCTCAGCTTGGTAGAGTACTTGGTTTGGGACCAAGGTGTCGCAGGTTCGAATCCTGTCTTCCCGATTGGTCAATACTTAAATTGAGGCAGTTGCCTTTTTTTTATTTTTAAATTTGATTTTTATCATTATTATCTGTAAATTCATATTGCACTTTCTTAAATGTTTTGTTACCTTTTTATGTCAAAACTAATAAATAAGCAAAGAATTATCTTATTGATAGTTCTTTTTTTTATTTTTTGGTATTCTAGACATATGAAAAGTATCAAAATTGATGTTGTGGTTGTCCCTTTAAGTGGCCATCTTTATCCAACAATGAATCTCTTAGCACCTTTGCTTAATAATCCTCAGTATGAAATTCGTTTATTTACAGGTCCTCAGAAGAAAGCTGTGGCTGAAGCAGCTGGTTTTAATGTTGTTACTATACTTGAAGGTCATATTGAGGAGTTTGAGAAGGCAGCAAATAATGATGAGCAGTTAGGAATTTTATCAGCCTATCAACAACTTTCTGCTAGTTTGGATTTAATTAATTTAGTTTCAGATCAATTGTCGGAAGAATGGCGAGAGAATCGTCCTGATATTGTTATTGCTGATTTTATAACCTTATCTGGTGGTCTTGTAGCTAATCAACTTGGTATTCCTTGGATAACTACCATGGCTACACAATTTGTTTTAGAAACGACTGATGGTCCACCGTGTTTAATCGGTGGAATGGGAAGTCCTAAGAATGGCTGGGACGCTTCAATACAATATGTCGGGAGAAAAGCAACCCGTTTAGTTAAACGTACTGTATCTTTTTTATTGCGTGATCGTTTAAAGAGATATGATTTTAAATTATATAATCAACTTGATCAAGAGACCATATATTCTCAATATTCAATTCTTGGTATTGGAATGAAAGAACTAGAGTTAAAAAAGGGATTTCCAGAACACTACAAGTGGGTGGGGCCTTCAGGAGCTTCAGTAGAGGCTGGAAAGGATTATCCGTTAGATTTATCAAGCTTTCCTAATCAGAAGAAAGTCTTGGTGACTTGTGGTACGCAACTTGCTTGGGCTAAAGAAAATCTTATCTATCAAGCTAAGCAACTTGCTAAAGCTCATCCAGACTGTTATTTTTTTGTGACACGTGGTGTGGGTGGAGAAGTTTTTCAATGTGAGAACCTTATGGAAAACCTTTCTGTAGTTTCCTATCTCCCTTATAAGGAATACATTCCTCAGATGGATTATGTCATTCATCATGGAGGAGCTGGTATTTTTTATCAATGTATCATTTACGGAAAACCAGCCTTAATCCTTCCTCATGATTATGATCAATTTGACTATGCAGTTCGGGGCGTAGAAGCAGGAGTTGCACTGTCTGCTAACAAAGAGGATACGAGAGCGATTGGACAAGCTTTTGATAATCTATTAGCTAAAGAGGATTGGTCAGAATTAGAAATTTTACGCCAGGCTGCACAATCCTATCATCCAACAGAAATTTTGGAAAGCGAAATCCAACGTCTGTTAACAGATAAGGAGAAAGAATAATGAAAAAAGTATTAGTTACAGGAGCCACTGGTTTCTTGGGTAAATATGTCGTAGAAGAATTAGTTGAACATGGTTATCAAGTGCGAGCTTTTGGCAGAAACAGTAAGGTAGGTCGCTCTTTAGAGAATACTTCAGTTAGTTTTTTTCAGGGTGATTTGACCAAAGCTGATGATGTGCTAGAGGCTTGCAAGGGGATGGATCTGGTCGTTCATGCGGGAGCCCTTTCAACAGTTTGGGGTCCTTGGGAAGATTTTTATCGGGCTAATGTTTTAGGGACAAAGTATGTTCTCGAAGCTTGTCGTCAAACAGATATTCAACGTTTAGTCTATGTATCCTCACCAAGCGTCTATGCTGCTCCTAAGGATCAGTTGGCTATCAAAGAAAGTGATGCTCCAGAGGAAAATAATCTCAATAATTATATCCGTAGCAAATTGGCTTCAGAGAAGCTCTTTAAAGATTATCCAGATGTTCCGAGTATTATCTTGAGGCCTCGGGGACTGTTCGGGATTGGAGATACTAGCATCTTGCCACGGGTGATCAATCTGAGTCAAAAAATTGGTATTCCTTTAATTGGAGATGGGCGTCAGCTCATGGACATGACTTGTGTGGAAAATGTTGCTCTGGCAATCCGTTTGGCCATAGAAGCTCCAGAAGCCAAAGGTGAGGTTTATAACATTACTAATGATGAACCGAGGGCTTTTAGAGATTTGTTAGAGGAAAGTTTGACAGGTCTGGGTTATCCAATCAAATATAGAAAAATTCCAGCATCTCTCTTATCGGGAATTGCAAGTAGTTTAGAGTTTCTTTACAAGTCCTTGAATCTGAAAGGGGAACCACCTTTAACACGATATACCTATTATCTGCTCCGTTATAGTCAAACTCTAGATATTAGCAAGGCTGAGAGGGAATTGGGGTATCGTCCGAAAATTAGTATTTCAGAAGGGATTGAACAATATGTCCAAGATTATCGAAAGCATTGAGTATTTCCCAGCGGGATATTGTACGAGTTATGCCGGTTTGCTTTTTAAGGGTGTCAAAAATAGAAAGATGACTTTCCCAGCAGGCGTCTTTTTGATCAAACATAGGGATAAGGGCTATGTACTTTATGATACCGGCTATCACTACGATATTAAGACGAAACTTCGTTATGCTTTTTACCGTTTGGGGACGCCCGTTCAAATGACAGAACAGGATCAGATTTCGCACTTGCTGAAGGCTAAAGGAATTAAACCAGAAGAAATTAATTTTGTCCTGCTGTCTCATCTACATCCAGATCATTTGGGAGGAGCTAGCTTCTTTCCGAATGCAAACTTTATCCTGACCCAGGAAGTCTATGATGTTTACAAGAAACCAAAACTAAAAGATTTAATTTTTAAAGAATTTTTGCCGAGTGACTTCGAGGAAAGATTGACAGTCATCAAGGCAGATCAGCAAAACTCCAACTTTTCTTATCGTTCCACCAAGGATCTTTTTGGAGATGGTAGTATCTTCGTTGCTTCTATTGATGGGCATGCTAAGGGCCAAGCTTGCCTCTTTATGCCAGATTATCATCTCTTTATTGCAGCAGACCTTTGTTGGGGAATTGACCTTTTACCCTATACGAAACAGATGCATCTGATTCCTTCCTTGGTTCAAGATAGTAAGGCTGACTATATCAAAGGAACAGAACTCTTAGAAGAGGTTTTAAAGGATGGAATAGAAGTGCTAGTTAGCCATGACCCTGTAGAAAGGATTGAGCGGATCTTGTATGAAAAAAATAACCTTTCTTAAAACTTTTATACAGACTCGTTGGCTTCATAATTTTAAGTCTCGAGAAGCCTTAGAAAGCTATCAGAAAAAGCAACTAGATGCCTATATGGAATTTCTAAAACGTGAGTCACCTTATTTTAAAAATGGTGTGCCTCACGACTTTGACCATATGGATAAAGCGTTTATGATGACGCATTTCAATGAACTTAATACTCAAGGAGTGGATCGAGATGAGGCCTTGGCTTTGGCTATCGAAAGTGAAAAGACCAGGAATTTTACAGAGCTCAAGGGAGAAATAGCTGTTGGGTTGTCTTCTGGGACATCTGGACACCGGGGACTCTTTATCACAACTGAAAAAGAGAGGAGTATGTGGGCAGCAGCTATCTTGGCAAAGATGTTGCCCAAAGGTCACCTTTTTGGGCACCGCATAGCCTTTTTCCTCAGAGCGGATAATGAATTGTATCAGACCATCAATACGGCGCTTATTCGTTTAGAGTACTTTGATATTTTCAAGAATACAGATGAGCATATCGAGCGTCTCAACAATTATCAACCAACCATTGTGGTGGCGCCTGCTTCTATGTTGATTGAATTGAGCAAGCGTCTAAAAGCTGGGGAGTTAGTCATTCACCCACAAAAAATCGTTTCGGTGGCTGAAATCTTGGAAGATAGTGATAAAGAGCGAATTTCGAGCGCTTTTGCATTATCGATTATTGATCAGGTTTATCAAGCAACGGAAGGTTTCTTAGCTTGTACGTGCTCGGCTGGGAATCTTCATCTCAACGAAGACATCATTTTTGTGGAAAAACACTACTTGGATGACCGTCGTTTTTATCCAGTCATTACTGATTTTAAGCGGAGCAGTCAGCCTGTTTATCGCTATCAGCTCAACGATATCTTGGTTGAAAATCCTGAACCTTGTCCTTGTGGATCTCATTATACAAGGATTGACAAGGTTGAAGGGCGTTCTGATGATATCTTCTACTTTGAAGGACTGGATGGAGGTCAGGTCACGATTTATCCTGACTTTATCAGACGTTGCATTCTCTTTGTGGAGAATGTCGGAGACTATCAAGTCAAACAACATTCTGAGAAGTTAGTGGAAGTTTGTCTGAGTCGAAGGGACGAACAAGTAGAAACAGCAATCACAGAGCAATTCAGACTCTTAGCTCAACAGAAAGAGTTTAAAGCACCTGAAATTCGATTTTCAGATTATCACTGGGATACAAGTCGTAAGCTCAAGCGTATCCAACGTTTATGAAAGGACAAAAGATTATGACAGAAGTAAAAAGACATGTAGAAATTGCAGGCTATGGAGTTTGCCTCCCAAAAAACACAGTGCAATTTAAAGACCAAACGCGTTATCGTGTCGTAGAAAATGAAGAAACACAGCTAGATTTGGCAGAAGCAGCTATCCAAGCTGCGCTTGAAAATGCAAATTTGAGTATGAAAGACATTGATTGCCTCGTATCAGCTAGTGCGGTTGGTGTTCAACCTATTCCGTGTACAGCTGCTTTGATTCATGAGCGCGTGGCAAAAGGACTCTCTATTCCAGCTATGGATATCAATACGACTTGTACAAGTTTTATCTCTGCTCTATCAACGATGTCACATTTGATTGAAGCAGGAGAATATCATCGTGTTTTGATTGTTTCCAGTGAAGTCGGTAGCTTAGGTCTCAATCCAAAGCAAAAAGAAAGTTATGAACTCTTTGGTGATGGGGCCGCAGCCTTTATTTTCCAAGCAAGTAACAGGGATAAGGGAGTGATAGCAAGCCTTCAATGTACTTGGTCGGAGGGAGCTCACGATACTGAAATCCGTGGAGGTTTGACTTCATATCAACCAAAAGAGTACTCTGAAGAAACGAAGACCAATTTCATGTTTGATATGAAAGGGAAGAAGATCCTCTTGCTTTCTGCTCGTGTCATTCCAGAAATGTTCCAAGAATTCCAAGAGAAATCTGGTATTTCTAAAGATGCTGTAGACTATATTATTCCACACCAAGCTAGTCGAGCATTACCACTTGTCATGGATAAATTAGGAGTTAGCAAAGACAAGTATCTCAATATTGTCAGTGAGTATGGGAATATGGTTTCCGTTGCGGTACCTTTTGGATTGGCCTATGCACTAGATCATGGCTATGTGAAGGAAGGAGATATCATCTTCTTGATGGGAACTGCAGCTGGTATGACGGTTAATATGTTGGCTTTGAAATTGTAAAATAAGAGCAGGCACCTATAAGTGGCCTGCTTTTTAAATTAGTTTTAAACGTAGAACTATCGACCTATACAGAAAAAGCTTGCTAACTTTTATGAAACTAAGTATACTAGAAGGTAATAAGCGTTTTCAGACAGTATATTAGGGAGTATACTTAGAAATTGAGAGGAAGATATGGGAATCAGAAAATTTCGATTATTGATGTCCAAGTATGGCTTTAGTATTGCGATAATTCTGGTAGAATTATTTGTTATTTTTGGCATTATTCTTTACATGAGCCAGATTGCACCAATTATTTGGGTGACTCTTGTATTTTTTATCAGCGTAGCAACCGTTATAGCGATTGTCAATCGTTCCATGTCGCCAGAGAGCAAGGTGACTTGGTTGATTGTGACCTTTGTGCCTGTGTTTGGTCCATTACTTTATATCATGTTTGGTGAGCGCCGACTATCAAAAAAAGAGCTGAAACAACTCAGAGAATTGCGTTCGATTACTTTACAAGAGAAGCATGAAGATAGTCTTCATCAGAACCTACAAGAAACAGATAAATCTGCCTACGGGATTATCAACGCTTTGCTACATATGGATAGCAATGCGGAAGTCTATGAGCATACAGATTCACAATTTTTCGCAAATGGAGAAGAAATGTGGCAGCAGATGTTGGAGGATCTAAAGAGAGCTAAAAAATTTATTTTTCTAGAATACTACATTGTCGAAGAGGGCTTGATGTGGGATAGCATGCTCGAAATTCTAGAAGAAAAGGTAGCCCAGGGAGTTGAAGTCAAGATGCTCTACGACGATATTGGTTGTATGGTGACCTTGCCGGGAGATTATACGGTTCATTTGCGTTCTAAAGGAATTGATGCTCATAAGTTTAATAAGGTGATTCCTCGTATGACGGTGGCCTATAATAACCGTGACCACCGAAAAATATTAGTCATTGATGGGCAAATTTCCTATACTGGAGGGATCAACCTCGCAGACGAATATATCAATCAGATTGAACGGTTTGGCCACTGGAAAGATAGTGGAATTCGCATAGATGGTCCGGCGACTCAAGCCTTTACAAGACTATTTCTCATGAACTGGTACATCAACCGTGGGGAAATCAGTGACTTTGATCAGTATCATTTGGAAAATCAGACACGGTCTGGTAGTGGTCTTTGTATCCCTTATGGCAGTGGACCGAAACCAATCTACCAGATGAAGGTGGGTAAAATTGTCTATCAAAATCTGATTAATCAAGCAGAGGATTTTGTTTATATCACAACGCCTTATCTCATTATCGATTATGATTTAACAGAGGATATAAAGAATGCGGCTATGCGAGGCGTAGATGTAAGAATAGTCACACCCCATATACCGGATAAAAAACTCATTCAACTTGTAACACGGGGAGCTTATCCAGATCTTTTATCTGCGGGTGTTCGCATTTTTGAATACACACCTGGTTTTATCCATAGTAAGCAAATGATTGTTGATGATCGATTCGCGGCTGTAGGTACGATTAACTTGGATTATCGTAGCTTGGTTCATCACTATGAAAATGCAGTACTACTCTACAAAACAGAGTCGATAGCGGATATTCGCAAAGATTTTGAAGAAATTTTTGAAGTTTCGCAAGAAATCTTCTCGGATACCATAAATCCTACATGGTATCAAATGATGATTAAAGAAGTGACACAGTTATTTGCACCTATGCTTTGATTGAAAGAGACGGTTTACCGTCTCTTTTTTTCTGCAAGCAGTTTCCTTGACATCTTATTTTTTTTGCGCTATCATATGTCCATATAATATATGGGAGTCTGTGTACAGTCTGAGAGGAAGTGTTAAACTTCGACCGCACCTGATCTGGGTAATGCCAGCGTAGGGAACGAATACTTGGCCTAATTTTGCACCTTTTTCATATATGAAAAAGGTTTTTCTTTTTGTTAAAAGAAAACCTGAGAAGAGGAGGTTTTTATGAAAGCAAGCATTGCCTTGCAAGTTTTACCCTTATCACAAGGGATTGACCGCATAGTTCTTATCGATCAAGTCATTGCTTATCTGCAAGCTCAAGAAGTTACCATGGTAGTGACACCCTTTGAAACGGTCTTAGAGGGAGACTTTGATCAACTCATTCGCATTCTAAAAGAAGCGCTAGAGGTAGCAGGTCAAGGGGCAGACAATGTTTTTGCCAATGTGAAAATAAATGTAGGAGAGATTTTAAGCATCGATGAGAAACTTGAAAAATATAATGAGACGGCATATTAGTCTGCTAGGATTTTTGGGTGTCTTATCTCTTTGGCAGATAGCGGGTTTGTTAAAACTCCTACCAAAGTTTATCTTGCCGACACCACTTGAAATCCTTCAGTCTTTTGTTCGTGACAGAGAATTTCTTTGGTACCATAGTTGGGCCACCTTGAGAGTAGCTTTACTCGGTTTGGTGTTAGGTGTCTTGATAGCCTGTATCATGGCCGTCCTTATGGATAGTTTGGGTTGGCTCAATGACTTGATTTACCCAATGATGGTGGTTGTCCAGACCATACCGACCATTGCCATAGCGCCTATTCTGGTTTTATGGCTCGGTTATGGAATCTTGCCCAAGATTGTCTTGATTATCTTGACGACAACCTTTCCTATCATCGTCAGCATTTTGGATGGTTTTAGGCATTGTGACAAGGACATGCTGACCTTGTTTAGTCTGATGCGAGCCAATCCTTGGCAAATCCTTTGGCATTTTAAAATCCCTGTCAGCCTGCCCTACTTTTATGCAGGAATGAGGGTCAGTGTCTCCTATGCCTTTATCACAACAGTGGTATCTGAGTGGTTGGGAGGCTTTGAAGGACTAGGTGTCTACATGATTCAGTCCAAGAAACTGTTTCAGTATGATACCATGTTTGCCATTATTATTCTGGTATCGCTTATCAGCCTTCTGGGTATGAAGCTGGTCGATATCAGTGAAAAATATGTGATTAAATGGAAACGCACTTAAAGAGCGTTTTGGAAAAAGAAAAGAGGAAATAAAAATGAAGAAAACATGGAAAGTGTTTTTAACGATTGTAACAGCTTTTGTGGCTATCGTGCTGGTGGCTTGTGGCCAAGGAACTGCTTCTAAGGATAGCAAAGAAGCAGAACTCAAAAAAATTGATTTTATCCTAGACTGGGCACCAAATACCAACCATACAGGGCTTTATGTAGCCAAGGAAAAAGGCTATTTCAAGGAAGCTGGAGTGGATGTTGATTTGAAATTGCCGCCAGAAGAAAGCTCATCAGACTTAGTTATCAATGGTAAGGCACCGTTTGCTATCTACTTCCAAGACTACATGGCTAAGAAATTAGAAAAGGGGGCAGGCATTACTGCCGTTGCAGCGATTGTAGAACACAACACATCAGGAATTATCTCTCGTAAGTCTGATAATATCAATAGTCCTAAAGACTTGGTCGGGAAGAAATACGGAACCTGGAATGATCCAACTGAGCTTGCTATGTTGAAAACCTTAGTAGAATCTCAGGGTGGAGACTTTGAGAAGGTTGAAAAAGTACCAAATAACGACTCAAACTCTATCACACCGATTGCCAATGGCGTTTTTGATGCTGCTTGGATTTACTACGGTTGGGATGGAATCCTTGCTAAATCGCAAGGTGTGGATGCCAACTTTATGTACTTGAAGGACTATGTCAAAGAGTTTGACTACTACTCACCAGTTATCATCGCTAACAACGATTATCTGAAAGACAACAAAGAAGAAGCTCGCAAAGTCATCCAAGCCATCAAAAAAGGCTACCAATATGCCATGGAGCACCCAGAAGAAGCAGCCGATATCCTCATCAAGAATGCACCTGAACTCAAGGATAAACGTGACTTTGTCATCGAATCTCAGAAATACTTGTCAAAAGAATACGCAAGCGACAAGGACAAATGGGGACAATTTGATGCGGACCGTTGGAATGCTTTCTACAAATGGGATAAGGAAAATGGGATCCTCAAGGAAGACTTGACTGACAAAGGTTTCACTAACGAATTTGTAAAATAATGACAGAAATTAGACTAGAACACGTAAGCTATGCCTACGATGATGAAAAGATTTTAGAGGATATTAACCTAGAAGTGACTTCAGGTGAAGTTGTCTCTATCCTAGGCCCCAGTGGTGTAGGAAAGACCACTCTCTTTAACCTGATTGCAGGGATTTTAGAAGTCCAGTCGGGGCGAATCATTCTTGACGGAGAGGAAAATCCCAAGGGGCGCGTGAGTTATATGCTACAAAAGGATCTGCTCTTGGAACATAAGACGGTGCTAGGAAATATCATCTTGCCCCTCTTGATTCAAAAGGTAGATAAAGCAGAAGCCATTGCTCGTGCAGGTGAAATCCTTGCTACCTTTCAGTTGACGGCCGTACGGGACAAGTATCCTCATGAGCTTAGTGGTGGGATGCGCCAGCGTGTGGCCTTACTCCGCACTTACCTTTTTGGGCATAAACTCTTTCTTTTAGATGAGGCCTTCAGTGCCTTAGACGAGATGACCAAGATGGAACTCCACGCCTGGTATCTTGATATTCATAAGCAGCTAGGATTGACGACACTCATCATCACCCATAGTATCGAGGAAGCCCTTAACCTTAGTGATCGGATTTATATCTTGAAAAACAGGCCTGGGCAAATCGTTTCTGAAATCAAACTAGACTGGTCTGAAAGTGAAGACAAGGAAGTTCAAAAAATTGCTTATAAACGTCAGATATTAGAAGAGTTAGGCTTGTAGCTGTAATTACAAACTTGAGAAAACAATTCACACTACAAAAAAACTTCGGTACACCATTAATGATACCGAAGTTTTATTTTTAGATGTTTATATTCACGTCTGTAGATCGATGCTTTATTCTAATCCCATCGATACTTTAGAGATGAGCAAGTATGTACCATCCTCTTGTTTGTCAAATGTCAGAGTAACAGACTTGATGTTATTGCCTGTTGATACATAAGAAATGACTTTATTTTCACGATCTTTTTTCTTAGTTGTACTTTCTTTAGATGGTTGTCCGTGTTCTTTTATGACATCATCGTAATTTGTACCACCAGCTCCGCGTTGAAGAATATCACCTTGTTTAAGAGCATCGAATTGTTCTTTGGTCCATGTAAATTCTTCTTCTGATTGATTCGTAGCCGCGGCATTTTGAACAGCATTCTTTTGGATTTGATTATAGATAACTTGACTACCCACAGCAAAAACAATAGATACCACAGAAAGAACCGTACCAATAATAGCTAATACTTTTTTATTTTTACGGTTTATGCATAATCCTACAATACCGAGGATAAGTGCAAGAATAGCGATTAAGAATGAAATTTGATTGATACCAGGAATCCAAGAACCAAGGAGTGCAATAGCTCCCAAAATAATAGCTAGAATCCCAAAAATTTTATTTTCCTGTTTCATAACGAAACCTTTCTCAGCTTTTATTGTGAATCAGTATTTGCACATATTTGCTACTCATTTACATACTTTCAAAGGATTTGAAAGCTAGCTGTAACTTTTTTATTATAACATAAGTGTAGAATAGAGAGTGGAATAAGGCATAGTTTGTTACCGATAAATATTTTTAAAAGTCAGTATTTTCAAGGCTTGAGCCCTAAAAATTTGACTTATAGAGTCTTAAATGATAGTATAGTCAAAGATAGTCAAAGTTTACGAAGGAGGTAGCAAGCTATGAAATTTAAAAATACATCGGATCATATTGAAGCCTATATCAAGGCAATTTTAGAACAATCTGGTATCGTAGAATTGCAACGAAGCCAGCTAGCGGATACCTTTCAAGTGGTACCTAGCCAGATTAACTATGTGATTAAAACTCGTTTTACAGAGAGTAGAGGGTATCTAGTTGAGAGTAAGCGAGGAGGTGGGGGCTATATTCGGATTGGCCGAATTGAATTCTCAAACCACCATGAAATGCTCCGCGATTTATTGTATTCAGTAGGTGAAGAAGTTAGCCCAGTCATCTTTGAAGATGTTTTAAAACTTTTACTTGAACAAGAACTCTTGACTCGTCAGGAGATGAATCTGTTAGTTGCAACGGCCTCAGATCGTGTTTTGGGTGAGGAAGCTGATTATATTCGTGCCAATATGCTTAAGCAGTTACTACAAGAGGTAGATAGAAAAGGAAAATAAAATTACATGAAATATTCAAAAGCATTGAGAGAATGTATAGACAGTGCCTTTCTAGTGGCGAGTCGCTTTGGAGCAGACTACCTGGAGTCTTGGCACCTACTGATTGCCATGGCCAATCATAGCTACAGTGTTGCTGGAGCAACTTTGAACGAGTTCCCGTATGAGATTGATCGTTTAGAGGAGGTCGCTGTTGAATTAACAGAGGCCAACTATAGCCACAAGGAAGATTATCAGGAACTCCCTTTTTCTTATCGTTTAAACGTCTTGATGTTGGAGGCGGAACATGTTGCCTCCGTTGTACATGCAAAAGCATTGGGAACTGAGCACCTTCTCTACGCAATCTTGCATGACGGTAATGCTTTAGCTACTCGTATTTTGGAAAAAGCAGGTTTTTCTTATGAAGACCAGAAGGACCAAGTCAAAATTGCTGGACTTCGTCGTAACCTTGAAGCGCGTGCTGGTTGGACAAAGGAAGATTTGAAGGCTCTACGCCAGCGGCACCGCTCAGTAGCAGATAAGCAAAATTCTATGGCCAATATGATGGGCATGCCTCAAACTCCAAGTGGTGGTTTGGAAGATTATACTCATGATCTCACAGAGCAAGCTCGTTCAGGCAAATTGGAGCCAGTTATCGGACGTGATCAAGAAATCTCTCGTATGATTCAAATCTTGAGCCGTAAGACCAAAAACAATCCAGTTCTAGTTGGAGATGCGGGTGTTGGTAAAACAGCTTTAGCACTTGGCCTTGCGCAGCGAATTGCAAATGGAGATGTACCAGCTGAAATGGCTAAGATGCGTGTTCTAGAGCTTGATTTGATGAATGTGGTTGCAGGAACTCGCTTCCGTGGGGACTTTGAAGAACGTATGAATAATATCATCAAAGATATCGAGGAAGATGGTAAGGTTATCCTCTTTATCGATGAGCTTCATACCATTATGGGTTCAGGAAGTGGGATTGACTCGACCTTGGATGCGGCCAATATCCTAAAACCTGCCTTGGCACGTGGAACTCTGAGAACTGTCGGAGCAACCACTCAGGAAGAATACCAAAAACATATCGAAAAAGACGCTGCCCTTTCTCGTCGCTTTGCTAAAGTGATGATTGAGGAGCCGAGCGTGGCTGATAGTATGGCTATCTTACAAGGATTAAAGACAATCTATGAGAAGCACCACCATGTCCAAATTACAGACGATGCTGTCGAAACAGCTGTTAAAATGGCGCATCGCTATTTGACAAGTCGTCACTTGCCAGACTCAGCGATTGACCTTTTGGATGAAGCAGCAGCGACAGTCCAAAACAAATCGAAGCATGTGAAAGCAGACGAGTCAGGTCTATCTCCAGCTGATAAGGCCTTGATGGATGGCAAATGGAAGCAAGCAGCGCAACTCATTTCAAAAGAGCAGGAAGCACCTGTTTACAAAGATGTAGTAAAAGAATCTGATATTTTGACAACCTTGAGTCGCTTGTCAGGTATTCCAGTTCAAAAATTGACACAAACGGATGCCAAGAAGTATCTCAACCTTGAAGCTGAGCTGCATAAACGTGTTATTGGACAAGAACAAGCTGTCTCTAGTATCAGTCGTGCCATTCGCCGAAATCAATCAGGTATTCGCAATAACAAACGTCCAATTGGATCCTTTATGTTCTTAGGACCAACTGGTGTTGGTAAAACTGAATTGGCTAAGGCTTTGGCAGAAGTTCTCTTTGATGACGAATCTGCCCTTATCCGCTTTGATATGAGTGAATACATGGAGAAATTTGCAGCTAGCCGTCTCAACGGAGCTCCTCCAGGTTATGTAGGCTATGAAGAAGGTGGAGAGCTGACCGAGAAGGTTCGCAACAAACCATATTCAGTCTTGCTTTTTGACGAGGTAGAAAAGGCTCACCCAGATATCTTTAATGTTCTTTTGCAGATCTTGGATGATGGTGTCTTGACGGACAGTAAGGGCCGTAAGGTTGATTTTTCAAATACCATCATTATCATGACATCAAACCTCGGTGCGACAGCACTTCGTGATGATAAAACAGTCGGCTTTGGAGCTAAGGACATTCGTTTTGATCAAGAAAATATGGAAAAACGGATGTTTGAAGAGCTAAAAAAGGCTTATCGTCCAGAGTTTATCAACCGTATTGATGAGAAGGTAGTCTTCCATAGCTTGTCAAGTCAAGATATGCAGGACGTGGTTAAGATTATGGTCAAACCATTGATTGCAAGCCTGGCAGAAAAAGGGATTGACTTGAAACTTCAAGCATCTGCCCTTAAGCTTCTGGCTCAGAAGGGCTATGATCCAGAGATGGGAGCTCGTCCACTACGCAGAACTTTGCAAACAGAAGTAGAAGACAAACTAGCAGAACTCCTTCTTACAGGTGAACTGAAAGAAGGCAAGACACTGAAGATTGGTGTCAAAGCTGGTCAATTGAAATTTGATATTGTATAAAACAAGAACTAAGAATCTATAATTTGTAGATACGACCTCTTCATTGCCATCAATTGCAGAAAGGAAGTAGAAGATGATGAATCAGAAAATTCCAACCGGGATGACAGAAAAAGAGTATTTTGAAGTTCATGCAAGCCAGGAGGAGTTTCTTGAGTGGTATCACCAGCAAGAACTCCCTCAGTATGAAAAGCCAAGTGTGACTGTGGATATGGTAGCCTATTGCTTTGTAGAAGGGAAAATGAAACTCTTTCTGATTCGTCGGAAGGCACATCCTTTCCAAAATTGTTTAGCACTAGTTGGCGGATTTATGGATAAGGGGGAAGATGCTGCCCATGCTTGTCAGCGTGAAGTGAAAGAAGAAATCAATCTTGAACTTCCCTTAGAAAAGATTGAACAGTTAGTAACAGTATCGACTCCTGCTCGTGATCCCAGAGGTTGGACGGTTACCATTGCCCACTTGGTTTACCTACCGAGACAAGCAATTGATCTAGCTAAGGCTGGAGACGATGCAAAAGAAGTCGTTCTTGTAGATGTTGATTTTCACACAGGTAAGTGTTATTTGGATGGAAAAGAACTGGAAGAGAAGGACTTTGCATTTGACCATTTATCCATTATTCAAACATCCATCAAGAAAATTAAAAAAGCTATCGACTATGACCCTCGTTTCCTTTATCTACTAGAGGATGAGTTCACAGTGGATGACGGCCTAGCTCTCATTGAGACTCTATGCCCAGAGAAATCCTGTACAAGTGATAGTTTCTTAGAGAAATATGGTCATAGCATAGAGGAAGTTGGCTTTAAACGGATTCCTCAGAAGGAAGTTATCACTATTTATCGATTAAAATAAAAAGTGAGGTCGGAAAAATTTCCGGCCTCTTTTTGTTGTTATTTTATGTTTAAGGATGTTTATCTTTTTTAGGATTACTCATAAAACGAATGAATAAATCTTTGTATTTGTATTTCAAATAATGTTCGTGTAAGTATAGTAGAGACATATAGACAATCATGAAGATTGTGGTTAAATAAAATAAATCAAATGTAGTCTGGGCATAGCGACTTGCAGACTGATAAGAGCAGAAAGCACCTAAAATTATCCAAGGAAGATATTTGTAATATTTGCTTGACATAAGTCTACACCTCCAATATCCTATTTCAATTTTATTATAGCCCTTCAAGAAAAAATGCAAGCGATTACACTTTTAAAATATAGCATTTCAGTAGAAAGAATCTTCTTTTTTAAATACTTTACGAATAGTAGAGATAGGAGGATTAAAAAGGAACAAGTATAAATAAAAAACATATATAAATAGTTGACAAACAAGCAAGCAAATATTACAATAATATTACAGAAGTATTGCACAACATTTCAAAAAGATTACAGGAGAAAAATATTATGAAAACAAAAAACTCAATTCGATTGCTAGCAGTTGCCGTATTGGCTTCAACATTGCTCTTGGGAGCATGCGGCAATAAAAAAGAAGAAGCTAAAAATGACAATGCTAATAAGACAACGCAAACGACATCAAGTTCAAAGACAAGCTCTTCTAACAAAGATAGTAAATCTCAAACTTCAACAAGCACCACTACTTCAGAAAAAGCTAAGTTCCCTTCTGATCAGTCAGCGGCTACTGCAAATCAATCGCAAGCAACAACAGCGCCAGAAACAAAGCGGAATCAAAAATCTTCTGCTAAGCAGACGCCTTCTCAAGTCCCATCAAATCAAGAAGGAAC
The DNA here is from genome assembly GCF_021497965.1 of Streptococcus infantis. Classification (GTDB taxonomy): domain Bacteria; phylum Bacillota; class Bacilli; order Lactobacillales; family Streptococcaceae; genus Streptococcus; species Streptococcus infantis_B. The sequence goes on from NZ_CP046525.1 coordinate 160,595, forward strand.
ACAAGCAAAATCGAATCAGTCAACTTATGATCCAACAACTGATCGCAAACTTCAAGACAAGCAGGCAGAACATAACAAACGTTATAAAGGAGTCTTGACTATGGTGGACAAAGATTTTTCGGCTGCAGCTGGAAATTGGAAGGGCGCTAATGGTGAAACTATCACTGTTTCATCAGGTGGCAAGTTTACAGTAGAATCTGCTGATGGTAAGAAAGAAAACTATTCTATCCAAAGCTATTCTTATACTCTTGATGATGGGAAATACAATGCTGAAGTAGGTGGTGGAAAAGTCATCCAAATTACAACAGGTGCAGATGGTACGGTATCTAGTGTTGTTTTGATTCAACCATAGAAAGCCGCCTCGCCTCAAATCTTGTCTAGACTTAGATTTATAAAAGAGTAGTTCAACTGTTTTTCACTTAATTTCTCTAATAGAAGTGGTATAATAAATGAATCAAAAGGGAATGAGTGATAAATCAATGGCGGATAAATTAATTTTACCTCAAAATACACGACTCATGGGAGTGTTTCTTGGCTTTATCGGTGGTTCTTTGGATGTGTTCTGTCACATCCAGTACCATAGTTTGGTGGCGACACAGACAGGGAATATTCTCCTACTGATATCAGATTGGCACGATTCACATGTCATCAATACCATGTTGCGGTTCTGCTCCATTATTTTCTTTTCCCTAGGATTTCTGTTTGCATTACACATGAAAGAATATCGCAAAACAGCCTATTGGCGGGTTAAGATGCTGCTTCCCTTATTTATTGGAACTCTTCTTTTGCCCTTCTTTTCTCGATTTCCTTTACTAGAAGTACCTTTTATTGCTTTTGGAACAGGTATGATGATGCTAACATTTACGGGTAGTTTGATTGAAGATCATCCTTATGTCATTTTTATGACTTCTGGAAATTACCGAAAGATGTTGACTGCTTTGTATCGCATCGTTAGAGGAGAAGGAGATGTTCAAGAATATCGTCGCCAATCCTTGAACTATGGAATTGTTGTAGGGAGTTTCGTTTTGGGGGCAATTAGTTTAGCTGTATCGATGCATTTTTTCCATGAATGGTCTATTTGGATTGTCAGTTTCAATCTGTTTTTGATTATGTCCTACTATATTGCTAGAGTGAAGCAACTAGATTTGCAAGTTGAAAATATATAAAAAGGCAAGGCTCGTTTTTGAGCTTTGCCTTTTTTGTGAGGTGGATAGAAGATTATGCTTTCTCTAACTGTAAGAGAGTTTCAATCTCTGCCAGTGTGCTTGCTTGTGAAATAGCTCCACGAAGTTTAGCAGCTCCGGATGTACCACGGAGATAGTGAGGAGCTAGTCCACGGAATTCACGGACAGCAACCTTTTCTCCCTTGAGATCAATCAAGCGTTTCAAGTGTTCATAAGCGATTTTCATTTTATCTTCGAAGGTCAAATCAGGAAGGATTTCTCCCGTTTCGAAATAATGATTGATTTGATTGAAGAGATAAGGATTACCCATAGCAGCTCGACCAATCATAACAGCATCAGCACCGACTTCTTCAATGCGTTGTTTGGCATCTTGGACAGTGCGGATGTCACCATTAGCAATAAATGGAATCTTAGTCAGCGCTTGTGCAACCTTGTGAAGAGTTTCGAGGTCAGCGTGACCAGTATACATTTGCTCACGGGTACGACCATGCATGGCAAGGGCAGAAACACCTGCAGCTTCAGCGGCAAGGGCATTTTCTACTGCTAGGGATGGGTCAGACCAGCCTGTACGCATTTTGACAGTGAGAGGGATATCAAGGACTGATTGAACCTTGTTAACGATAGAATAGATCTTGTCTGGATCCTTGAGCCACATAGCACCAGCCTCGTTTTTTACGATTTTATTAACTGGGCAGCCCATGTTGATATCGACGATATCGGTCTTAGTATTTTCCTGGATGAATTCTGCTGCGCGTGCTAGGCTATCTTCGTCACTTCCAAAGAGCTGGATCGATACTGGGTTTTCCCCTTCATCGATGTGGAGCATATGTAGGGTCTTTTCATTGTTATATTGGATACCCTTGTCAGAGACCATTTCCATAACAACAAGTCCGGCCCCGAGTTCTTTTACAATAGTGCGGAAGGCAGAGTTTGTCACACCGGCCATGGGTGCGAGGACCGTCCGGTTTGGGATCTCGACGTTCCCAATCATAAAAGGTGTATTAAGATTTGTCACGAATGAGTTCCTCCAAGTCGTTTTCATCAAAGTTGTAAGTAGTTTGGCAGAACTGACAAGTAATTTCTGCCCCGTGGTCTTCATCCTTCATTTCCTGTAAATCTGAGCTCGGAAGGCTCGCAAGAGCGTTCATAAATCGTTCTTTGCTACAGTCGCATTGGAAACGAATTTCTTCTTCAGACAGGCGTTTGTATGGTTCGTTACCGTAGATAGCCTTGATAAGGGCTTCGATATGGTCGTCGCTTTCTAGAAGAGTCGAAATGGCTGGCATTTCTTGGATGCGTTTTTCAAAACGGGCGATTTCTTCTTCCTTGGCATTTGGCAATACTTGTAGCAAGAAGCCGCCTGCAACCTTAACCTTATCGTCTTCGTCTAAAAGGACATTAAGCCCTACAGCTGAAGGGGTTTGTTGGCTTTCTGCCAAGTAGAAAGCTAGGTCTTCACCGATTTCTCCAGAAATAAGAGGGGTCATGGAATTGTATGGATTTCCAGTACCGTAGTCTGTGATCACTAGGAATTGGCCATTGCCGACAAAAGGTCCGACTAGAACTTCACCAGTAGCAGTTTTTTTGATGTCAACGCCAGGATTTTGTACATAGCCTTTGACATTCCCCTTAGTATCTGCAACGGTGATGATGGCTCCGAGTGAGCTAGTTCCGAGGACTTTGACAGTAATTTTGGTATTTCCCTTTTCGTTGGCGGCGAGAATTTGACTGGTAATGAGGGTACGGCCAAGTGCGACCGTTGAGCTAGCTTGAGTTTGATGTTTTTCTTGAGCAGTGCGGACGGTTTCAGTGCTGTCTAGTACATAAGCACGAAAAGATCCACTTTCTGATATTGTTTTAATAATTTTATCCATAGCTACTATTTTAGCATAAAAATGCCCAAAGGGGGAGCCGTGTGTTTGCTAGTCTTTCAAATTGTTTGATTTATAATTTGCTGGTATTAGGATGTCATAAGATTTAGATTTTCAAAGGATGTTTTTATCAAGATTTTGCCTTGTCTTAAAATAAGCTAAAATCAACTTCTAAAAAATGGTAAACAGTTGAAAACAAAGGGAATAAAGTGGTAAAATGGGAACGAGATAAAATAGTAATTGTATTTTTGCAAAAATTTATGAAAATTTACAGAAAAGAAATCAATCATGAATAAAAAGAAATCATACTATGTTTTTTTAGGGCAAACTGTCCTGTATTTTATTGTTTTGCTGGGTTTACTTTATTTCTTTAGTTATTTAGGGCAAAGTCAGGGAAGCTTTATTTACAATGAATTTTAGTTTAAGGAGAGAGCGTCGTGTCTAATAAGCCGCTTAGAGATATGATTGAAAGAATTGAGCATTTCGCTCAAACTCAGCCCAATTTTCCGGTATACAATGTCCTTGGTGAGGAACATACCTATGGCCAATTGAAGGCTGATTCAGATAGCTTGGCTGCTCACATCGACCAAATGGGACTTCCCGAAAAGTCACCTGTAGTGGTCTTTGGTGGACAAGAATATGAAATGTTAGCAACCTTTGTGGCCTTGACAAAATCTGGCCATGCCTATATCCCAATTGATAGTCACTCTGCCTTGGAGCGCGTGTCTGCCATTGTTGAAGTAGCAGAGCCAAGCTTGATTATTGCCATCAATGAATTTCCATTGGAAAACCCAGCTGCTCCAATCATGTCCTTGGAGCAAGTGCGTGAAGCTTATGCGGCTCAGCATGCCTATGACTTGCAACATCCGGTCAAAGGGGATGATAACTACTACATCATCTTTACCTCAGGGACAACTGGGAAACCAAAAGGGGTGCAAATTTCGCACGATAACTTGCTCAGTTTTACCAACTGGATGATTACGGACAAGGAATTTGCAACGCCAGAGCGTCCGCAAATGTTGGCACAACCGCCCTATTCCTTTGACTTGTCTGTCATGTACTGGGCACCGACCTTGGCTCTTGGAGGAACCCTTTTTGCCCTTCCATCAGCCATCACTCAAGACTTCAAACAACTCTTTGCGACCATCTTTTCTCTTCCGATTGCTATCTGGACTTCGACACCATCTTTTGCAGATATGGCCATGTTGTCTGAAGATTTCAATGCTGAAAAGATGCCAGGGATCACCCATTTCTACTTTGATGGGGAAGAGTTGACCGTTAAAACCGCTCAAAAATTGCGCGAGCGTTTCCCAAATGCGCGTATCATCAATGCTTACGGGCCAACAGAAGCAACTGTTGCTTTGTCGGCTGTAGCCGTAACAGATGAGATGTTAGCGACTTTGAAACGTCTGCCAATTGGTTATACCAAAGAAGATTCTCCAACCTTCATCATTGATGAGGCAGGTAACAAATTGCCAAATGGTGAGCAAGGGGAGATCATCGTATCTGGCCCAGCCGTTTCAAAAGGTTATATGAATAATCCAGAGAAAACAGCAGAAGCTTTCTTCGAATTTGAAGGTCTTCCAGCCTACCATACAGGAGATGTCGGAACCATGACGGATGAAGGCCTCCTTCTCTACGGTGGACGGATGGACTTCCAAATCAAGTTTAACGGTTATCGTATCGAGCTAGAGGATGTCTCTCAAAACTTGAATAAATCGAAGTATATTGACTCAGCAGTCGCAGTACCGCGTTATAATAAAGATCACAAGGTCCAAAATCTCTTGGCCTATGTTATCTTAAAAGAGGGCGTCAAAGAACAATTTGAGCGCGAAATTGATATCACGAAAGCCATCAAAGAAGACTTGGAAGATATCATGATGTCTTACATGATGCCGTCTAAGTTCCTTTATAGACAAGATTTGCCACTAACTCCAAATGGAAAAATCGATATTAAAGGGTTGATTAGCGAGGTAAACAATAGATGATGGATTTCCTAAAACAGCTACCTCATATTGAGCCTTATGGGAATCCACAGTACTTTTTGTACGTAATTACGGCTACCTTGCCAATCTTTATCGGACTTTTTTTCAAAAAACGTTTTGTCTGGTATGAAATATTGGTTAGTTTGTTCTTTATCGTTACTATGTTGACGGGGGGCAAGACTAATCAAATAGCTGCCTTAGGAATTTATCTGATATGGCAAATATTACTGGTACTTTTTTACAAGCAGTATCGAAAAGTCCGAGATGGCAAATGGATTTTCTACTTGGTGAGTCTATTATCGTTACTTCCCATCATTTTTGTGAAAGTGCAACCGGCTATTAACGGCACACAGTCTTTATTAGGATTTATTGGTATTTCCTATTTGACTTTTCGTTCGGTGGGAATCATTATTGAACTCAGAGATGGGGTCATTAAGGATTTGAAAATGTGGGAGTATTTACGTTTTCTCCTCTTCATGCCGACATTTTCAAGTGGTCCCATTGATCGATTCAAGCGTTTTAATGAAAATTATCAGACGATTCCAGAACGTGATGAGTTGATGGACATGCTAGCTGAGTCAGTTCGATATATCATGTTGGGGTTTCTGTATAAATTTATCTTGGCTCATATTTTAGGCGAAATTATGTTAACGCCCCTAAAAAATCTAGCTCTACAGGCAGGTGGATTCTTTAACTATTATGTAGTGGCAGTCATGTATACATTTGGTTTGGATCTTTTCTTTGATTTTGCGGGCTATTCTCTGTTTGCTTTAGCAATTTCAAATCTGATGGGAATTCGTAGTCCGATCAATTTCAACAAACCTTTCTTGTCGAGAGATTTGAAAGAGTTTTGGAATCGTTGGCACATGAGTTTATCTTTCTGGTTCCGTGACTTTGTCTTTATGCGCATGGTTCTGTTGATGACGAGAAAGAAATTGTTTAAGAATCGAAATATGACTTCAAGTGTCGCTTATATCTTGAACATGCTCCTTATGGGATTCTGGCATGGGATAACATGGTTTTATATCGCTTACGGACTCTTTCATGGGGTAGGCTTAGTGATGAATGATGCCTGGATTCGGAAGAAAAAAACGCTCAATAAGGAACGTAAGAAAGCAGGGCAACCTCCCTTGCTTGAGAATCGTTGGGCTCAGTTACTTGGCATGGTGCTAACCTTCCATGTCGTAATGGTTTCATTCTTAATCTTTTCTGGATTTTTGAATGATTTATGGTTTAAAAAATAGAAGGAATTAAAAAAATGGATATCAAATCAGAAGTTATTGAAATTATCGATGAATTGTTCATGGAAGATGTTTCTGACATGATGGATGAAGATCTTTTTGATGCAGGTGTCTTGGATAGTATGGGAACAGTTGAATTGATCGTGGAAATCGAAAATCGCTTTGATATTCGTGTCCCGGTTACAGAATTTGGTCGTGACGACTGGAATACAGCCAATAAAATCGTAGCAGGGATTACGGAGTTAAAGAATGCTTAAACGTCTGTGGTTAATTTTTGGGCCACTCCTTGTTGCTGCTTTATTGCTTCTTCTACTTATCCTTTTTTATCCTGGTAGCAAAAGTCACAATCTTATGGAGGAAAAATACTCTGCAGCCTCAATAAGTGCAGAAAGCTTTAAGGAGAGAAGTCAAAAAGTGAGAGCTCTTACAGACCCTGACATGCGTTTTATCCCTTTCTTTGGGTCCAGTGAGTGGAATCGCTTTGATAATATGCACCCGGCGGTACTAGCTGAAAAGTATAATCGTTCTTATCGCCCTTACTTTCTGGGGCAGGCAGGAGCAGCGTCTCTTAGCCAGTATTTTGGGATGCAACAAATCACATCTGAACTTGAGAATAAACAAGCGGTATTTGTAATCTCTCCACAATGGTTTACAAAAGAGGATCATGACCCGACTATTTTCCAAACTTACTTTAATAATGATCAACTAACTTCTTTTTTGGAAAATCAATCTGGAGATGCTGCCTCTCAGTTTGCTGCCAACAGACTTTTGAAACAAAATCCAGGAATCTCTCTGAAAGGGATTGTTGAAAAGTTGGCTAAGAATGAACAGTTGTCAGACTTCGATCATTCAATAATTACAGCTTCTGCAGAATTCAACGAAAAACAATCTGCTCTTTTTGGGCAATTCTCCATTCGAGGGCGATTAAGTTACAAAGATCACGTTGAAAAATATTTGGGCAATCTCCCAGATCAATTTTCTTATGAAGAATTGGAAGCTATCGCTCGAAAAGAGGGGGAAGAAAATACGACCAATAATGATTTGGGAGTAGATAATCATTTTTACAATACTCAGCTAAAGAAGGATCTCAAAAAGTGGGAAGGCTCTCAAAAGAATTTTAACTTTCTAAAATCGCCTGAGTACAATGATCTACAGTTAGTACTCGATCAATTTGCCAAGTCTAAGGTCAATGTGATTTTTGTTTTTCAACCTGTCAATAAAAAATGGATGGATTATACAGGCTTGAGTGAAGAAATGTATCAACACACTGTCGAAAAAATTCGATACCAATTGGAAAGTCAAGGGTTCACCAACATCGCTGACTTTTCAAAAGATGGTGATGAACCATACTTTGTCAAGGATACGATTCATATCGGTTGGTTAGGTTGGTTGGCGTTTGATAAGGTTGTAAATCCTTTTTTGAGCAATCCAACAACAGCACCTAATTACCAAATGAATAATCGATTTTTCAGCCAAGATTGGGCGGATTACGATGGGAACATCAAAGATTTTCAATAAATAGCAAAAGAGTCTGAACCTTGGTTTGGGCTTTTTGTAATCAATGAATTTTGGGTAAAGGTTAGTATAGTAGTGAAGTTTCCTTTTGAATGAAGGAAGTAAAAAGTCTGTAGAGGAAATGAAAACATATCAGATCTTTTCATCTTTTTTCTTGACTTTTAACTGGGATGTGATATACTTAACTGGTAAAGAAACGAAGTAAAAATCTTGTATTTTAAAGTAATTCTGTTCTGAGAAAGGAGCAAATCATGAGACAATTGGCGAAGGATATTGATCAATTTTTAAATGAGATTATTTTAAAAGCTGAAAATCAGCACGAAATTTTGATTGGTCATTGCACGAGTGATGTGGCTTTGACAAATACCCAAGAGCATATCCTCATGCTCTTATCAGAGGAATCGTTAACCAATTCTGAGTTAGCTCGACGTCTCAATGTCAGCCAAGCGGCTGTCACCAAGGCTATTAAATCTTTGATTAAAGAGGGGATGTTAGAAACATCTAAGGATCCCAAGGATGCTCGAGTGATTTTTTATCAATTGACAGACCTGGCTCGACCAATTGCTGAAGAGCACCATCATCATCATGAACATACGCTCTCTATTTATGAGCAGGTCGCGACTCAGTTCACGCCAGATGAACAAGAAATTATCCAGCGGTTTTTAACTGCTTTAGTAGGAGAAATCAAGTAATGAGATACATCACAGTAGAGGATTTATCCTTCTATTATGACAAGGAACCTGTGCTTGAACATATCAATTACAGTGTTGATAGTGGGGAGTTTGTTACCCTAACGGGAGAAAACGGAGCAGCCAAGACCACTCTTATCAAGGCTAGTCTTGGAATTCTTCAACCACGAATTGGGAAAGTAACCATCTCAAAAACAAATATTCATGGAAAAAAACTAAGAATTGCCTATCTTCCTCAGCAGATTGCAAGTTTTAATGCAGGTTTTCCCAGCACCGTTTATGAATTTGTCAAATCAGGTCGCTATCCAAGAAAGGGCTGGTTCCGTCGGTTGAATGCCCATGATGAGGAACATATCAAGGCTAGTCTGAACTCTGTCGGTATGTGGGAACATCGGGACAAACGCATTGGTTCACTCTCCGGTGGGCAAAAGCAAAGAGCTGTCATTGCACGTATGTTTGCTTCAGATCCCGATATCTTTATCTTGGATGAGCCAACGACAGGGATGGATGCGGGAACCAAGGATGAATTTTATAAGCTCATGCACCATAGTGCTCACCATCATGGCAAGGCTGTTTTGATGATTACACACGATCCTGAAGAAGTCAAGGACTACGCAGATCGTAATATTCACCTGGTCCGAGACCAAGATTCGCCATGGCGTTGCTTCAATGTCCATGAAAGTGACCAGGAGGTGGAGCATGCTTAATCTATTGTCTTATGATTTTATGCAGCGGGCCTTTTTGGCTGTTATCGCTATGAGCCTCTTTTCACCAGTACTTGGGACCTTCCTCATCTTGCGTCGTCAAAGTCTCATGAGTGATACACTGAGTCACGTATCGCTATCAGGTGTGGCCTTTGGTTTGGTTTTAGGGATTTCTCCGACCATCTCGACGATTGCCATTGTCTTGATTGCGGCGGTCTTTCTTGAATATCTCCGTACGGTTTACAAGAGCTTTATGGAGATTGGAACAGCCATCCTCATGTCAACAGGTCTTGCGGTTTCACTCATTGTTATGAGTAAGGGTAAGAGCTCTAGCTCGATGAGTTTGGACCAATATCTGTTTGGTTCTATTGTGACCATCAGTCAAGAACAGGTAATTGGACTATTTGTCATTGCAGCAGTTGTTTTAATTCTGACCTTCCTCTTTTTGAGACCCATGTACATCTTAACTTTTGACGAGGATACAGCTTTTGTAGATGGCCTTCCAGTGCGTACTATGTCCATTCTCTTTAACATGGTAACGGGTGTGTCCATTGCACTCATGATTCCAGCCGCAGGAGCACTTTTGGTATCAACTATCATGGTCTTGCCAGCTAGTATCGCTTTACGTCTAGGGAAGAACTTTAGTTCGGTGATGATTCTTGCCAGCGTTATTGGTTTTCTAGGTATGGTAGCAGGGCTTTATATATCCTATTATGCAGAGACACCGCCGAGTGCAAGTATTACCCTTATCTTTGTAGTTGTCTTTTTGTTAGTCAGCTTACTCAAACGTTTTATCAAATAGGAGAAGAAAATGAAAAAACTAGGCCTACTTTTGGCAAGTCTTGTAACACTATTCTTAGTCGCTTGTTCCAATCAAAAACAGGCAGACGGAAAATTAAATATTGTCACAACTTTCTACCCTGTCTACGAATTTACCAAGCAAGTAGCAGGAGATACAGCCAATGTCGAGCTCTTGATTGGAGCTGGGACAGAACCACATGATTATGAACCATCGCCTAAGGCAGTCGCTAAAATTCAAGACGCTGATGCCTTTGTTTATGAAAATGAGAACATGGAAACATGGGTTCCAAAGCTTTTAGATTCACTAGATGAGAAAAAAGTAAAAACAATCAAGGCTACTGGAGATATGTTACTTCTTCCAGGTAGTGAAGAAGAGGAAGACCATGATCATGGCGAAGAAGGTCATCATCACGAGTATGATCCTCACGTGTGGTTGTCTCCTGCGCGTGCAATCAAACTTGTAGAACACATCCGTGATAGTCTTTCAGCTGACTATCCAGATAAGAAGGCGACTTTTGAACAAAATGCAGCAGCTTATATCGAAAAACTGCAAGCTTTGGACAAGGCTTATACTGAAGGACTTTCTAGTGCAAAACAAAAGAGTTTTGTGACTCAACACGCGGCCTTTCGTTATCTAGCATTGGACTACGGACTTAATCAAGTCTCTATCTCAGGTCTGTCGCCAGACGCTGAACCGTCAGCAAGTCGCTTGGCAGAGTTGACCGAGTACATCAAGAAAAACAAGATTTCTTATATTTACTTTGAAGAAAATGCCTCTCAAGCTCTAGCCAATACTCTTTCAAAAGAAACAGGAGTTAAGTTAGACGTTCTGAATCCTCTTGAAAGCTTGACCGAAGAGGACATGAAGGCTGGAGAAAACTATATCTCTGTCATGGAGAAAAATCTCAAGTCTCTCAAGCAGACAACTGATCAGGCAGGAGCAGAGATTGAACCAGAAAAGGCCGAGGAAACTAAAACCGTTCAAAATGGCTACTTTGAGGATGCAGATGTTAAGGACCGTACTTTGAGTGACTATGCTGGCAACTGGCAGTCTGTCTATCCTTTCCTTGAGGATGGGACTCTTGACCAAGTCTTTGACTACAAGGCTAAATTGACTGGTAAGATGACCAAGGATGAGTATAAGGCCTACTATCAAAAGGGTTACCAAACAGATGTGACCAAGATTAACATCACGGATAATACTATGGAATTCATCCAAGGTGGTCAAAGTAAGAAATATACTTACAAGTATGTCGGCAAGAAAATCTTGACTTATAAGAAAGGCAATCGTGGAGTACGCTTCCTCTTTGAAGCGACAGATTCGGATGCTGGACAATTTAAGTATGTTCAGTTTAGCGACCATAATATTGCTCCAGTCAAGGCAGAGCATTTCCATATCTTCTTTGGAGGAACTAGCCAGGAAGCCCTCTTTGACGAAATGGACAACTGGCCAACCTATTATCCAGAGAATTTATCTGGTCAAGAAATCGCCCAAGAAATGTTGGCTCATTAAATCGAAACAATTCTTCCTACATGGGAGGATTTTTCTTTCATTTATCATATCTAAGCATCTGAATTGACATTGGTTGATAAGGGAGTATAATAGATGTAACTAAAAAAGTTACAACAAAGGAGTTTTTCTATGGTTTATGAATATAATAGTCGCATTCATTTGGCAGAGGTGGCTTTAAATGTTAGAGATTTAGGAAGCCAGACGGCTTTTTATCACCAATTACTAGGTTTGGAGATTTTGAATCAATCGGAGAAAGAAGTTCTTTTAGGTGCTGGAGGAAAACCGTTAGTAAAACTGATCCAAATAGAGGATGCCAGCAATCCTAAGCAGAGCTACGGACTTTATCATATGGCCTTGCTCTTACCGAGCCGAGAAGACTTGGCTAATGTTTTTAAACACTTGCTCGATTTAAAGATACCGTTAGTTGGTGGAGCGGACCATGGTTATAGCGAGGCTATCTATTTGGAAGATATAGAGGGTAATGGTATTGAACTCTACAGAGACAAACCTGTAACAGTCTGGGATATTCGTGAGGATGGCCGTATTATTGGTGTGACAGAAGAACTGTCTGCCCAAGATATCTATGAACTGGGACAAGAACTAGATCCCTTTGTAATTGCAAGTGGTACTAGAATGGGACATGTTCATCTATCCGTTAAAAACAGTCGAGAAGCGTCTGCCTTTTACCAAGGTTCTCTAGGTCTTAAGGATAAATTCACGATTCCACACGCCAGTTGGATTGCATCGGGGAATTACCATCATCATCTAGCAGTTAATGAATGGGGAGGTAAAAACTTAGCTCCTCGTGAGCAAGGAATGGCAGGCCTAGCCTACTATGTCGTTGAAGTTGAGAACAAAGAGGAATTATTAAAAGTATTTGCTCAATCTCAAACTGGCAAGGCGATAACTCAGTGGATTTCCTCTTCAGAGTTCAGCATGATTGATAAAGATGGTATCGTGACGCGAGTTAGAGTGGGAAATTAGAAAAGAGCGGTTCAGTCTACTTTAGAAGTAGTTTGAACTGCTCTCTTTTTTATTCAGGTTTTTCGAGAATGAAAAGTTCTTTTGTTGCGTACTTACTTTCTTTATATCCTAGTGTTTCATAACTAGTAATTAAAGGATCATAGACATCGTTCTTTCCTTTTTGTTCACGTGGAATTACGACATAATCAATTGATGGGTCAGCTTTTCGTTGGTTGTGGTAGAAAATATCGTATAAGGCCCGATGTTTTCTAAGTGCAGGTGTATAGCCCCCTTCTGCAACGATTGAGGCATCTTCTGGTAGAATTTCTAGGCCGTATTTGATTGCTTCAAATTTCTCTTTATTTTGTTGATAATAGCCAATGTTGAAAGACCAACTTTGAGTAAGGCGATGAAGAATAGTACCAGAAAAAATCATGCCAACAAAAATAAATGAAATCACCATTTTTTCGTTAATGTGTTTGTGCAATTTTAAATCTTCTAGAGCTAGCAAGGCCATTATGAAGAGTAAGGCTCCACTACCATAACTATATTGAAAGCCGATGTCGTATTGATAAGGCCAATCCGGCAATAAATTAATAACTACTAAAGGTAGAGCTAAAAAATAATTTGACCAGTTGCGTTGCAATAGTGGTAGAAAACACATAGGAGCTAACATCAGGAATAAATAACCTAGTTTTTTAGCCATGAATAAATGGCTGATGGCGAAACTTGGGTGAAGAACTAAATTTTTAAATACGGCTAAAATACCATTTTCATCTTTTAGTAAGAATGCATCGAATCGTGAGACCATTCCGCCTTCTCCGAATGTGCTCAGGATTAACAATGCTAGAGTGAAGTATAGAAGTGGTAGAAGAAATTCAGTTAGGATCAGCCATTGTTTGGTTTTGCTCGTCAGATTGAAACGTTTTTGTGATAAGAAATACATACCAATGCTAATAACATAGATAAAAGCATCTTCTTTCACAAGTAGTAGTAAAATAGTCGATACTAGGATACCCCACTTCTTCTCATTCACTATAAAATAGAATACCCAAAAAATCAAAGGAACTAAGAAACAATTTTCGTGTAGGTGATAACCTCCTGCAGTAGTTAATACTGGTAAAAGTACGAACCAAAGGACTGTCAAAATGTTTGCCAATTTCGATAAATTCAATTTTGATAGGAGTAATCTTAAAGGAATAACTGCAGAGAATACAACCCAAATTTGTAGTACCTCTAAAGTTTCAACATGAGGGAAAAGCTTGTAGAAAGGTAACATCAGATAGAAAATGGGTGAGATGTGAACTGCAAAGTGCGATAATACTCGATCGCGCTCTAGTGTTGTGATAGCGCTCAAATCGGTGCTCATGCGATGAAACATCTGTGAGAATAGACCAATATCAAAGGTAGAACCATCAAAGGTTTTTATTTTATAGATAAAAACAATCGAGAGATAGACAACATAGAGAGTAACGATAGAAAATACACCATAGGTTAGTAATTTTTTGTAGCGCTCTAAGTATTGCTTAAGCGGGGAGTTGTGAATTAAAAGAAGGGTGGTTCCTGAAAGCAAACCAGCAAAGATTACAGGCCAAATAATAATGTTAAATCGAGTGTCTGCCAAATTGAAAGCATGAAACTCAAGTGCAGTATCTTGGAAGTTTGAATTAAGCAATGTCAATAGACGAGGTGTTGTAAATAAAATAACTAGTAGGTACAGAAATGAAAATTTTTCTTTTCTGAGAAAACTGCCAATATATAGTACTAATGTCAGCAATAGCAAACCTAGGGATAAGAAAAAGGACATGCTCTTATAGATAGAAATAAATAATACAATGTTTAATAATAAAGTATTGATTTTGGAAATACTTAATGCAGGAATTTTTTTAGCAAAAAGAATCAAAGCGGACCCAACTATAAAAAAAGTTCCTATTATTAAAGCTGACACGGGAGCTAAGGCGAGAAATACATCGTGTGGTGTTGAAGTTAACAATTCGATCAAAATCATCAGAAGATAGGCTCCGAGTAAACACGATAAGTAATACATTCGTTGCTCTATCAAGTTTGTTAGAATTCGTTTCATTTCATAAAGTCCTCCAACTAGTATTCTATCATAAAAAAGTAATTTCTTTAGCTTGTGACTGATTATTATTTAGTTTTGAGTTGCCTTTAAAAAATATCTCTTACATTTTTTGAAGAATTACTCAACGTATTATCAGTTAGCATTTTTGAAATAAAAAGGAAAGAAAAGATAAGATTATGAAAATTAACCTTTCAGAAAACAAGCTACAACTATACCAAAGCAAGAAAAAACCGTCAAAGTCCTAGCCTACTATGTGGCTGAAATTGAGAACAAAGAGGAATTATTAAAAGTATTTGCTCAATCTAAAAGTAGCGAAGCGGTAACTCAGTGGTTTTCATCCTCAGAATTAAGCATGACTGACAAAGACGGTATCGTTACGCGAGTTAGAGTGGGGAACTAGAAGTCTTTACCTTTAAGATAAGTGCTCCTTTTGACAAAGGTCTGTATTAGAGATATAATGTAGAAAAATCGTTTAAGGATAAAGACATGACAAATTCAAAATACATTACACGCCTCAAACGCTCAGAGGGTCAATTGCGAGGTATTCAAAAGATGATGGAGGAAGAGCGTGATTGTGTTGATATCATTACTCAATTAACAGCAGTGCGATCCAGTGTTGATCGTATTATTGAATTGATGATAACGGAGAATTTAACATCTTGTATTAACGACCCTTTAGAGGATCCTCAAGCACAGAAGGAAAGATTGGAAAAGGCGGTTAAATACTTGATTAAACGCAAGTAATAAAAAACATACGTTTCTCTTAAATAGTGAACAAATGATTAAAAGAGCAGTTGGTTTTCTTGAAATTAGACCAATTGCTCTTTTTGAATTTTATTTATTAAATATCACCTGGCCAGTGGTTCATACCACCTTCTACATTGGTAACGGTGAGGCCTTGGGCGCTGAGAAATTGACAGGCAGAGGCGGAACGTACTCCACCTTGACAGATGACATGGTATTCATGGTCAGGTTTGAGTTCTTTGTAGCCTTGTTCCAAGGTACTTAACGGAAGATTTTTGGCACCTGGTGCATGTCCTGCTTGGAATTCATGTACTTCACGGACATCGATAAGATCTAGATTTTCATGTTGATATTTTTCATAAAAGTCAGCCATGCTGATATTAGTTACCATATTCTACTCCTTCTGGGTTAGCCATTTTGTATAGTGAATAAGCGCCGTCAAGGTTTTGGACGGTAAATCCTGCTTGCTTGAGGATACGCTCTGCGATATAGCTGCGTAAACCACTGTAGCAGCTGACGATGTAGGCTTGGTTCTTGTCTAGTTCATCCAAGCGTTTCCGTAGTTCGTTTAGGGGAATATGAATGGTATCGACTTTGAGTCGACCACTCTGGAATTCGCTACTTGTCCGTACATCTAGGAATTTCTTTCCCTTAGCCAGTTCGTCTTCGAGCTGGTACCATTGAACGTTGTCGCTGAGACCTTCGATAAGGTTCAAGGCTGCGTAACCCAGCATATTGACGGGATCCTTGGCAGATCCAAAAGGTGGCGCATAGGTAAACTCTAACTCTGGTAAGTCAAAGATGGTGAGATTTCCCTTGATAGCAGTTGCTAGGATATCAATTCGCTTGTCAACACCTTTCTTCCCAACTCCTTGGGCACCATAGATTTTGCCACTGGTTGGGGCGAAGAGGAGCTTCAAGGTCATCTCAGTAGCGCCAGGATAATAACCAGCGTGGTCTTTACCGCTGACATGAATTGTCTTGTATGGGAGTTGATTGTCACGAAGAGTGCGCTCGCTAAGACCTGTCGAAGCAGCTGTCATATCAAAAGCACGAACGATAGCAGTGCCGATACTGCCCTTGTTTGTACGACCGAGTCCTGCGATGACGTCTGCCACTTGCCGTCCTTGCCTGTTGGCAGGAGAAGCTAGAGAAATGAGGGCGTCTTGCCCTGTGATTTCTTGTTTGACGATGATGGCATCCCCAACTGCAAAAATATCTTTTTGACTGGTTTCGTAGTTTTCGTTGACGAGGATACCACCTCGAAGTCCCAGTTCAATCCCCGCAGCTTTGGCTAGTCCATTTTCAGGCTCAACGCCGACAGAAAGGATGGTGAGGTCAGAAGTGATCTTTTGACCATTTTCGAGAACGATGACTTTTCCTTGCTCTTCAAATCGAGTCGCAGACTGAGAAGTGATAACGCGAACGCCGTTTTTAACCAATTCTGTTTGGACAAAGGCTGCCATTTCTTGATCTAATGGTGGCAAGACATGAGGTGCTTTCTCCACGATAGTAACCTGCAATCCACGTTTTGCCAGGTTTTCAGCCATTTCAAGCCCGATAAAGCCTGCACCGATAACGACAGCTTCTTTTGGATGCTTGTCCAAGGCAGCCATAATCTCGTCAAGATCGGGAACATTGCGGAGTGTGTAGGCATTCTTAGCTTCTGCCAAACCTTCAATGGTAGGAACAAATGGTTTAGCTCCTGGGGAGAGGATCAACTTGTCGTAGCTTTCTGTGAATTCCTGTCCATCATGGCGTACGGTCACAGTGTGCTCTGCTGGTGAAATGCTGATGACCTCATGGAAAGGACGAACATCCAGATTAAAGCGTGCTTTGAGACTTTCAGGAGTTTGGACCAATAAACTATCACGGTTTGCAATCTCTCCTGAAACATAGTAAGGAAGTCCGCAGTTTGCAAAGGAAACAAAGGGACCTTTTTCAAAAATAGTGATTTCAGCGTCTTCCATGAGACGTCTGAGGCGGGTTGCTGCTGACATACCGCCTGCAACTCCCCCGACAATGATAATTTTCATTGGCTTTCTCCTTTAAACTTTTAGATGACCTTACCTGTCCAAGCGCTCATACCGCCTCGGACATTGATGACATCGTAGCCTTTTTTCTTTAGCTTCTTCGCAGCCATCTTGCTTCGAACACCGGAATGGCAAATGACATAAAGTGTTTCATTTGTCGCAGGTGTGTAAGCTCCGATTTCGGTTAGAGGAACATTCTTGGCGTTTTTGATATGGCCTCTACGGAATTCCGTAGGCGTCCGCACATCCAGTAGCTGAATTGGTTCCTTGAGTTTAGCTTCCAATTCGCTGGTAGAAATACTATCAATTTTTGTAAATAAATGAAACATAGGCACCTCCGATATACCCTTATGGGGTATATTAAACCACTAAGCAACGCTTTTGTCAAGCAAGTTGAATTGATTAGTATTGTTTCTTTTTCAGTATACAAGATGCTATCTTACAAACTAAAGAGTTGGTTGGTAGGTTAATGAATAGAACCTGTTCTATTTATTCAACAACTAGTTGTCTAGAAAATTACCCTTTCAGAAAACAAGCTACAACTATACCAAAGCAAGAAAAAACCGTCAAAGGACTTGAAAAATTAGAGAAAATCGGGTATAATATGAGTAATCATTTGTCGTAGGTTTTGTCTGAAATATTGTCCGGGCAAGGCTCACAGCAGTTAAATCTCCTGAAAAAAGTCGGATTTAACTGCTCTTTTTGTGCTTTCTTTCGGGATTTTTTGCATCTGTAACAGAGATTTAAAGATTCTGAAAATTAGTCGAGAAGGATAAGTTGATAGGGTTTTTAGGACCATTTAACGATAATTATTAGCTTAGGCGACTAAGCTTGGAACTTTATATACAAAGGAGAATCATCTTGGCAGGACATGACGTTCAATACGGGAAACATCGTACCCGTCGTAGTTTTTCAAGAATTAAAGAAGTTCTTGACTTACCAAATTTGATTGAAATTCAAACTGATTCATTCAAAGATTTCCTAGACCATGGTCTGAAGGAAGTGTTTGAAGATGTATTGCCAATTTCAAACTTTACTGACTCTATGGAGTTAGAGTTTGTTGGCTACGAAATCAAAGAACCAAAATACACGCTTGAAGAAGCTCGTATCCATGATGCAAGTTATTCAGCACCAATCTTTGTAACTTTCCGCTTGATTAACAAAGAAACTGGCGAAATCAAAACTCAAGAAGTTTTCTTTGGTGATTTCCCAATCATGACTGAGATGGGTACTTTCATCATCAACGGTGGTGAACGTATCATCGTATCACAGTTGGTGCGCTCACCAGGTGTTTACTTTAATGACAAGGTAGATAAAAACGGTAAAGTAGGCTACGGTTCAACAGTTATCCCTAACCGTGGAGCTTGGTTGGAACTTGAGAGTGACTCAAAAGACATCGCCTACACTCGTATCGACCGTACTCGTAAAATTCCATTTACGACCTTGGTTCGTGCGCTTGGTTTCTCAGGCGATGACGAAATCTTTGATATCTTTGGTGACAGCGAATTGGTTCGCAATACTGTAGAAAAAGATATTCATAAAAATCCAATGGACTCTCGTACAGACGAGGCTTTGAAAGAAATTTATGAACGCCTTCGTCCAGGTGAACCCAAAACTGCTGAGAGTTCACGTACCTTGCTTGTAGCTCGTTTCTTCGACCCACGTCGTTATGACTTGGCTGCTGTAGGACGCTACAAGATTAACAAGAAACTAAATGTTAAAAATCGTTTGCTCAACCAAACAATCGCTGAACCACTGGTAGATCCAGAAACAGGCGAAATCTTGGTTGAAAAAGGTACAGTCATGACCCGCGATGTTATTGAAAGCATCGAAGGTCACTTGGATGGTGATTTGAACAAGATTGTCTACACTCCAAATGACTCAGCGGTATTGACAGAACCAGTCGTACTCCAAAAATTCAAGGTTGTAGCACCAACTGATCCAGATCGTGTTGTGACTATCATCGGTAATGCGAATCCAGATGATAAAGTTCGCACAATCACTCCAGCAGACATCCTTGCTGAAATGAGCTACTTCCTCAACTTGGCTGAAGGTATCGGTCGTGTCGATGATATTGACCACCTCGGAAACCGACGTATCCGTGCCGTTGGTGAATTGCTTGCCAACCAAGTACGTCTTGGACTTTCACGTATGGAACGTAACGTTCGCGAACGGATGTCTGTTCAAGATAACGAAGTGTTAACACCTCAACAAATCATTAATATCCGTCCAGTAACTGCTGCAATCAAAGAATTCTTTGGTTCATCTCAATTGTCACAGTTCATGGATCAACACAACCCACTTTCTGAGTTGTCACACAAACGTCGTTTATCTGCCTTAGGACCTGGTGGTTTGACACGTGACCGCGCTGGATATGAAGTGCGTGACGTGCACTACACTCACTATGGTCGTATGTGTCCGATTGAAACGCCTGAAGGACCAAACATCGGTTTGATCAACAACTTGTCTTCATATGGACACTTGAACAAGTATGGTTTCATTCAAACACCATACCGCAAGGTTGATCGTGCGACTGGTAAAGTAACCAACGAAATCGTTTGGTTGACTGCCGATGAAGAAGATGAGTACACAGTTGCTCAGGCCAACTCAAAATTGAACGCAGATGGAACTTTTGCAGAAAAAGTTGTCATGGGACGTCACCAAGGGGTTAACCAAGAATATCCAGCATCAAGTGTTGATTATATGGATGTTTCTCCAAAACAGGTAGTTGCAGTTGCGACAGCATGTATTCCTTTCTTGGAAAACGATGACTCCAACCGTGCCCTCATGGGTGCTAACATGCAACGTCAGGCTGTGCCTTTGATTGATCCAAAAGCACCATTTGTTGGTACTGGTATGGAATATCAAGCAGCTCATGACTCTGGAGCGGCTGTTATTGCTCAATACGATGGTAAAGTTACCTATGCAGATGCAGATAAGGTAGAAGTTCGTCGTGAAGACGGTTCGCTTGATGTTTACCATATCCAAAAATTCCGTCGTTCAAACTCAGGTACTGCCTACAACCAACGCACCCTTGTAAAAGTTGGTGATGTCGTTGAAAAAGGTGACTTTATCGCTGATGGACCTTCTATGGAAAAAGGTGAAATGGCGCTTGGACAAAACCCAATCGTTGCCTACATGACATGGGAAGGTTACAACTTCGAGGATGCCGTTATCATGAGCGAACGCTTGGTCAAAGATGATGTCTACACATCTGTCCACCTTGAAGAATACGAATCAGAAACTCGCGATACAAAGCTTGGCCCTGAAGAAATCACTCGTGAAATTCCAAACGTTGGTGAAGATGCCCTTAAAGACCTTGACGAAATGGGGATTATCCGTATCGGTGCCGAGGTTAAAGAAGGGGACATCCTTGTAGGTAAAGTAACACCTAAGGGTGAAAAAGACCTTTCTGCTGAAGAACGTCTCTTGCACGCTATCTTCGGAGACAAATCTCGTGAAGTTCGTGATACTTCTCTTCGTGTACCACACGGTGCCGACGGTGTTGTTCGTGACGTTAAAATCTTTACACGTGCAAATGGTGATGAATTGCAATCTGGCGTTAATATGCTGGTTCGTGTATATATCGCTCAAAAACGTAAGATTAAGGTCGGAGATAAGATGGCCGGACGTCACGGAAATAAAGGGGTTGTCTCTCGTATCGTTCCTGTAGAAGACATGCCTTACCTTCCAGATGGGACTCCAGTCGATATCATGTTGAACCCACTTGGGGTACCATCACGTATGAATATCGGTCAGGTTATGGAGCTTCACCTAGGTATGGCAGCTCGTACTCTTGGTATCCACATCGCAACACCAGTCTTTGACGGAGCAAGTTCTGAAGACCTTTGGGACACTGTCAAAGAAGCAGGTATGGATAGTGATGCTAAGACAATTCTTTACGATGGACGTACAGGTGAGCCATTCGATAACCGTGTGTCAGTCGGTGTCATGTACATGATCAAACTTCACCACATGGTTGATGATAAATTGCACGCTCGTTCAGTCGGACCATACTCAACCGTTACTCAACAACCACTCGGAGGTAAAGCTCAGTTTGGTGGACAACGTTTCGGTGAGATGGAGGTTTGGGCACTTGAAGCCTATGGTGCATCAAATGTCCTTCAAGAAATCTTGACCTACAAGTCTGACGATATCAACGGACGTTTGAAAGCTTATGAAGCTATTACAAAAGGAAAACCAATTCCAAAACCAGGTGTTCCAGAATCGTTCCGAGTTCTTGTAAAAGAATTGCAATCTCTTGGTCTTGACATGCGTGTTCTTGACGAAGATGATCAAGAAGTGGAACTTCGTGACCTCGATGAAGTGGAAGACGATGATGTCATCCACGTAGATGACCTTGAAAAAGCCCGCGAAAGAGCAGCTCAAGAGGCAAAAGCAGCCTTTGAAGCTGAAGAAAATGCAAAAGCGGAAGCAACAGAAGAAGCTGCTGAACAAGAATAAGCAGTTCACTTAAAATAGAAAGGGAAGAAATAGTGGTTGATGTAAATCGTTTTAAAAGTATGCAAATCACACTAGCTTCTCCAAGCAAAGTCCGTTCATGGTCTTATGGAGAAGTCAAAAAACCTGAAACAATCAATTACCGTACGTTGAAACCAGAACGTGAAGGACTCTTTGACGAAGTGATCTTTGGTCCTACAAAAGACTGGGAATGTGCTTGTGGTAAATACAAACGCATTCGTTACAGAGGGATTGTTTGTGACCGTTGTGGTGTTGAAGTAACGCGTACAAAAGTTCGTCGTGAACGTATGGGACACATCGAGTTGAAAGCTCCTGTATCTCATATCTGGTATTTCAAGGGAATTCCAAGCCGTATGGGCTTGACCCTTGATATGAGTCCTCGTGCCC
Organism: Streptococcus infantis; assembly: GCF_021497965.1. Classification (GTDB taxonomy): domain Bacteria; phylum Bacillota; class Bacilli; order Lactobacillales; family Streptococcaceae; genus Streptococcus; species Streptococcus infantis_B. The sequence goes on from NZ_CP046525.1 coordinate 182,790, forward strand.
TCGAGGAAGTTATCTACTTTGCTGCTTATGTGGTGATCGATCCAAAAGATACACCACTTGAGCACAAATCTATCATGACAGAGCGTGAATACCGTGAACGCTTGCGTGAATATGGTCAAGGATCATTCGTTGCCAAAATGGGTGCTGAGGCTGTCCAAGATCTCTTGAAACAAGTTGATCTTGAAAAAGAAATTGCTGAACTCAAAGAAGAGTTGAAAACAGCTACTGGACAAAAACGTGTCAAAGCTATCCGTCGTTTGGATGTTTTGGATGCTTTCCACAAGTCTGGAAACAAACCTGAATGGATGGTTCTTAATATCCTTCCGGTTATTCCACCAGATCTTCGTCCAATGTTGCAATTGGATGGTGGTCGTTTTGCCTCATCTGACTTGAACGACCTTTACCGTCGTGTTATCAACCGTAACAACCGTTTGGCTCGTTTGCTTGAGTTGAATGCACCAGGTATCATCGTTCAAAATGAGAAGCGTATGCTTCAAGAAGCAGTTGACGCTTTGATTGATAATGGTCGTCGTGGTCGTCCAATCACAGGGCCAGGTAGTCGTCCGCTTAAATCATTGAGCCACATGCTCAAAGGTAAACAAGGACGCTTCCGTCAAAACTTGCTTGGTAAACGTGTTGACTTCTCGGGACGTTCTGTTATCGCCGTTGGTCCAACTCTTAAGATGTACCAATGTGGTGTGCCACGTGAAATGGCTATCGAGCTCTTTAAACCATTCGTGATGCGTGAAATCGTTGCACGCGATATCGTGCAGAACGTGAAAGCTGCGAAACGTTTGGTAGAACGTGGAGATGAACGCATCTGGGATATCCTCGAAGAAGTGATCAAAGAACACCCAGTGCTTTTGAACCGCGCACCGACTCTTCACCGTTTGGGTATCCAAGCTTTCGAGCCAGTCTTGATTGATGGTAAAGCCCTTCGTTTGCACCCACTTGTCTGTGAAGCTTACAATGCCGACTTCGACGGTGACCAAATGGCCATCCACGTACCGCTTTCAGAAGAAGCTCAAGCAGAAGCTCGTATCTTGATGCTTGCTGCTGAGCACATCTTGAACCCTAAAGATGGTAAACCAGTTGTTACACCATCTCAGGACATGGTTTTGGGTAACTACTACTTGACCATGGAAGAAGCTGGTCGTGAAGGTGAAGGAATGGTCTTCAAAGACCGTGACGAAGCTGTCATGGCTTACCGTAATGGTTATGTTCACCTTCACTCACGTGTTGGTATTGCAACAGATAGCCTCAACAAACCATGGACAGAAGAGCAAAAACACAAAATCTTGCTTACAACTGTCGGTAAAATCCTTTTTAACGATATCATGCCAGAAGGCCTACCTTACTTGCAAGAACCTACAAATGCGAACTTGACAGAAGGTGTTCCAGATAAGTACTTCTTGCCACTAGGTGGAAATATCAAGGAAGCTATTAGCAAACTTGAAATTAACGCCCCATTTAAGAAGAAAAACCTTGGAAATATCATTGCTGAAATCTTCAAACGTTTCCGTACGACAGAAACATCTGCCCTACTTGACCGTATGAAGAACCTCGGTTACCACCACTCAACTCTTGCAGGTTTGACAGTGGGTATTGCCGATATCCCAGTCGTTGAAGATAAGGCTGAAATCATCGAAGAATCACACAAACGTGTAGAACAAATCACAAAACAATTCCGTCGTGGTATGATCACAGATGATGAACGCTACAATGCTGTTACAGCTGAATGGCGTGCTGCCCGTGAAAAATTGGAGAAACGTTTGGTTGCCAACCAAGATCCTAAGAACCCAATCGTTATGATGATGGACTCTGGAGCCCGTGGTAACATCTCGAACTTCTCACAGCTTGCCGGTATGCGTGGTCTGATGGCTGCTCCGAACGGACGTATCATGGAATTGCCAATCCTTTCAAACTTCCGCGAAGGTTTGTCAGTACTCGAAATGTTCTTCTCAACTCACGGCGCTCGTAAAGGTATGACCGATACGGCCCTTAAAACAGCCGACTCAGGTTACTTGACTCGTCGTTTGGTTGACGTTGCCCAAGATGTTATCATCCGTGAGGATGACTGTGGAACTGACCGTGGTCTCTTGATCCGTTCTATCACTGAAGGTAAAGAGATGATTGAGTCTCTCGAAGAGCGTCTCAATGGTCGTTACACTAAGAAAACTGTTAAGCATCCAGAAACTGGTGCAGTTATCATCGGTCCAAATGAATTGATCACAGAAGACAAGGCTCGTGAAATTGTCAATGCTGGTGTTGAAGAAGTAACTATCCGCTCAGTATTTACATGTAACACTCGTCATGGTGTCTGCCGTCACTGTTATGGTATTAACTTAGCGACTGGTGATGCTGTTGAAGTCGGTGAAGCAGTTGGTACAATCGCTGCCCAATCTATCGGGGAACCTGGTACACAGCTTACAATGCGTACCTTCCACACGGGTGGGGTTGCCTCAAATACCGATATCACTCAGGGTCTTCCTCGTGTCCAAGAAATCTTTGAAGCCCGCAATCCTAAAGGGGAAGCAGTTATCACAGAAGTTAAAGGACAAGTTACTGCTATCGAAGAAGACGCTTCAACTCGTACCAAGAAAGTCTTTGTTAAGGGTGAAACTGGCGAAGGCGAATACGTGGTACCATTTACAGCACGTATGCGTGTTGAAGTCGGCGATCAAGTTTCTCGCGGTGCAGCCTTGACAGAAGGTTCTATCCAACCAAAACGTCTCCTTGCTGTACGTGATGTCTTGTCAGTTGAAACATACCTTCTCGGTGAAGTACAAAAAGTTTACCGTAGCCAAGGGGTAGAAATCGGTGACAAACACATCGAGGTAATGGTTCGTCAAATGATCCGTAAAGTTCGTGTCATGGATCCAGGTGACACAGACCTTCTAATGGGTACTCTCATGGATATCAACGACTTTACAGATGCTAACAAGGATGTTCTCATCGCAGGTGGAGTACCAGCGACAGGTCGCCCAGTCCTTATGGGAATCACCAAAGCCTCACTTGAAACAAATAGTTTCTTGTCAGCTGCTTCCTTCCAGGAAACAACTCGTGTCCTTACAGATGCAGCTATCCGTGGTAAGAAAGACCATCTCCTTGGTCTCAAGGAAAATGTTATCATCGGTAAGATTATCCCAGCTGGTACTGGTATGGCTCGCTACCGTAACATTGAACCACTAGCGATCAATGAAGAATCATCTCTTGCTGATTCACAAGAGGAAGAGCAAGTGGATGTCCTAGTAGAGACTGTTGAAACAGGTGAATAATCTACTCATCTGAAAGAGGGGAACTTCCCTCTTTCGGTGTGTATTGGTCATGAAAGTGTAATGTATATTTTCCTAAAAAATAGGAATATTATGGAATTAAAACATATTAATTTCATTTTGAAAAAAGTGAGCAAAAAGCTTTGCTTTTTAGACTTTGTCATGATAAAATAAGACAGTTGCATGTTTAGGATTTTGTAAAAAACAATGCATAAATGATAAAAAAAATATACTCCCAAAAGGGGAATGGAGGAAAAAATCGTGAAAAATGATTTGTTTAACGACCGAATCAGTCGATTCTCGATCCGTAAACTTCATGTAGGAGTTTGCTCGGTCCTACTAGGAACGTTAGTGATGCTCGGAACTGCCACAGGTGTTGGTGCCGATGAAGTGACGGAAGAAAAACAAGCTGATGGTGTTGCAGCAACGACAGAAGTCGGTAAAGCTGAAACTCCAGTTGCGACTGAAGCAACAACAGCTAAAGAAACTACAACAGCTAAAGAAGTAACTTACCAAGCAGAAGCGGCTCCTGCGGTTTCAACTGAGGTAAAACCTGAACTTAAGACTGAAACATTAGCAGCTTATGTTGCTGAAGTTGAAGCAAACTTGGCAAATGGTAAATACAGTAACAAGACAGATGAGAGTGTAGAAGTTCTCAAAGCAAGTCTTGCAAACGCTCAAAATGCTCTTGCAACTGCTACAAGCCAAGCCGAACTTGACGCAGCTTACCAATCACTCGTAACGACTGTCAATGCGAAACTTAAAAACAAGGAAGTAGCTAAAGTAGAAAAACCAGTAGTTGAAACTCCTGCTACAACAGAAGCCACTACAGGTAAACCTGCAGAAAACACACAGCCAGCTGAAGGTACTAACGCAATCGCAAATACAGGGGAAAACGACCCTCGTAATGGGAAAGGGATTGACAAGAATACTGCCTTCCGTGCAGATACTGCAACAGCTACTGGAATTGGTGCAGACGTTGAAGATGCAACTTCTACTCCAAAAGTTGAAAAACCAGGCTTTACAACAGATCTTGATGCCAAATCTATGACTAGCCAGATTACTTGGTTGGACTTTGGAGATGTAGCTAACTGGACAGGTGCAAAAACAGTCCTCGTTCCTAAAAATGACGCTTTTCCTGATAAAGATATAGAAGAAAAATTAGCTCTTCAAGTTGGCGCTACTTATACCAAGGAAATCATGCCTGGCTATGTAGTCACTGTAAAAGTCAAATCCTTGAAGCCTTTCCAAGCGACTGAAATCTATAAAAAACGGATGGAAGAGCAAGGGGCTACAGAAGCTGAAAAAGCAACCTATGATCCAAATGCAAAAAATGGCTATGTAAGTGGTGTTACTTCAAAAGGGGCTAAAAAAGCTTTTAATGATGGCGAAGAAGCCGACGTTGTCGCTGATGCTCAAAATAATTGGACTGAAATTAAACTTGAAAACGTTGATACGAAAACCAAGAAGACTACCATGAGTTCAGCTATGAATGGTGGGAATATTGGGGTTCAGTTTGAAATCTCTGCAACCTTCCGTGGAAAGAAAGTTAAACCGGCTGTTGTCATGGCTGATGGAGAGTCTGCTAACCCTGGTGAATTTGTTATGTTCACTACCAACGGACAAGGTTGGCAGCACATTGGGGAATGGAAGAAATTTAATAAACCAGCCACTTCTGTTCCTTATCAACCACAAGATACAGACAACCTTTTGGGACCTAAACCTAAATATAATAACATTAACCTAAGACAACTTCGTGATTCTACTCAAGTTGGACCAGAAAAGAAACCAGTAGCTTGGAAATATTTCGGAAATCCTGACCAAGTTACAGGTGGTCTAGGAACTGGTATCTTTGGACCAAATATTTCTGAAGGTAATTACACAGTTCCACTCGTAATGACGCGTGGAGCATCTGAAGTGGGACTTTATATCGCTTCAGGTGGTAAACAGTCTGCTATGCTAGGATTCTTCCCACTTGATGAAGGGGATGCTCCTGAGTCATATGGTAAAGCAGTCCATACCATTGCAACTGTTGACGGTGTTACTGGAGCTAAAGTAAATCAACCGTATCTTGGTAGCGTGAGCCCTGATATGGATGAAAACACGACTCTTGACTGGTTCGGTGATGATAAGACAACTACAGCCGATGAAGGAATTGATCAATTGCTTCCAGAAGAACTCAAAGGTACAACCAATGAGATGATCAAGATGGACCGTACACGCCCAGGGAACTACAAGATGTCAGTTCAAGCTCATCTAGATGGAGCTTCAGAAGCACATATCTATGGTTGGGTAGACTTTAACCAAAATGGTAAATTCGATGAGGATGAACGCTCAAATCTCGCTACAATCACACAAGATGGTACAGTCGAGTTGACCTTTGCAAACAGCAAGACTTATATCGACCCTAGCGTTAATGAACTAGGTGCTCGTGTCCGTATCGCTAAGAAAGCGAACGAGATCGAAAGCCCAACTGGTATGGCCTTCTCAGGGGAAGTAGAAGACTTCAAGACTCAAATCACCCACCCACCTAAAGGGGAATTCAAGGAAACTTCTGGTCCTCAAGCTACTAAACAAACAGCAACTGTAGCCTTTACAGCACGTGGAGAGCACAAGTATCAACGTAACTCTCAGGCTGTCATCGACGAAACTGTAGAACCATACATCGTTGACAAAGATGGCAACCGTGCAACCCTTGATGCAGACGGTTACTACGTCGTTAAAGGTCAAGGTAAGTACAAGATTACTGCTAAAGGTAAAGATGTAGATGTTGAGTTTATTCCTGAGGATAACTTCCTTGGAACAGCTGATGGTATCTCTATCCGTCGTGTAGATAACAATGGCTACGATACTGGTTGGTCATCAAAATTCCCAGACAAAGAACCAAATATTGATGGTCAGTTGAATACCATGGATGGTCAATACGTTCCAACAGTCACTCCGATTGAAATTGAAGGGGTTGATAAGACATCGACTGATATTCAAGGTGCAACTCAAAAAGAAACACCAACCTTTAACACAACTGCAACTAACGCAAAAGGTGATAAGATTGCGATTACTCCAAGCGTGGACTATCCAGCTAAGTTGGTAGATCCAGCAACTGGTCGTACTACTGATGCGACATCTGTAACAGTAGCGGGAGAAGGAACATACACGATCAATCCTTCAACAGGTGAAGTAACCTTCACTCCAGAACCTAGCTTTACGGGTCCAGCAAAAGGTGTAGAAGTTACATTGTCAGCTCCAGTTGGTCGAAATAAAGATGGTCATATCCAAGAAGAGTACATCAAGACAGCAACAGCTAAGTACACTCCAACAGTTGTAGGAGTAACACCAACCGCAACACCAGCAGAAACAAAAGATATTCAAGGTGCAACACAAACAGGTAAGCCTGAATTTAAGGGTGGTACAGTTGAAGTTAACGGTGTTGAGAAGACTGTTCCAATCAACGAAGATGTTCCAGCAACATTTGACGATGGTTCAACAACTAAGACAGTAGAAGGTGTTGGTAAATTTACGGTTGCAGCAGATGGAACAGTAACATTCGTTCCAGAACCAAACTTTGTAGGAACTGCACCAGCAGTAACAGTTGTTCGCGAAGATAAGAATGGAACAAAAGCTTCTGCGACATACACACCAACAGTTGTAGGAGTAACACCAACTGCAACACCAGCAGAAACAAAAGATATTCAAGGTGCAACTCAAACAGGTAAGCCTGAATTCAAGGGTGGTACAGTTGAAGTTAACGGTGTTGAGAAAACTGTTGAAATCAACGAAGATGTTCCAGCAACATTTGACGATGGTTCAACAACTAAGACAGTTGAAGGTGTTGGTACTTACACAGTTGCTCCAGACGGTACTGTCACATTTGTACCAGAAAAATCATTCGTAGGAACTGCTCCAGCAGTGACAGTTGTCCGCGAAGATAAGAATGGAACAAAAGCTTCAGCGACCTACACACCAACAGTATTACCAGTAACACCAACTGCAACACCAGCAGAAACAACTGACATCCAAGGTGCCACTCAAACAGGTAAGCCTGAATTCAAGGGTGGAACTGTAACGGTTGATGGCGTTGAGAAAACTGTTGAAATCAACGAAGATGTTCCAGCGACATTTGACGATGGATCAACAACTAAAACAGTAGAAGGTGTTGGTACATACACAGTAGCAACAGATGGAACAGTTACGTTCGTTCCAGAAAAATCATTCGTCGGAACTGCACCAGCAGTGACAGTTGTTCGCGAAGATAAGAACGGAACAAAAGCTTCTGCAACCTACACACCAACTGTAACTCCTGTAACACCAACAGCTGAAGATGCAACTACAACTGACAAACAAGGTCAAACACAAACTGGTAAACCAACCTTCACACCAGGTAATGAAAATGTCCCAATGGATGATGATACACCTGCAACCTTTGAAGATGGTTCAACAACTAAGACAGTTGAAGGTGAAGGAACTTACACAGTAGCACCAGATGGAACTGTTACTTTCGTACCAGAAAAATCATTCACAGGGACAGGTACAGGCGTAACTGTGAAACGTGTTGATAAGAATGGTACACCAGTTACAGCTAAGTACACACCAACTGTGACTCCAGTAACTCCTACAGCAACTCCAGCTGAATCAGAAGCACCTCAAGGTGTGGTTCAAACTGGAACAGTAACCTTCACAGAAGGTGACCCAGTTGCACCAATCGACAAAGATACTATTACTCTTCTTGACGAAAATGGCCAACCAGCAGAATCAGTAGTTGCTAAGTCACCAGAAGGTAAAGAAATCGGTACTTTCACAGTTGATAAAGAAACAGGCCTTGTAACCTTCACACCAACTGATAAATCTTACTCAGGTGAAGTCGTTCCAGTTAAAGTTCAAGCTAAGGATGCCAACGGCACTCCAGCTGAAACAACATACACACCTAAGATTACTCCAGTTGTTCCAACAGCTGATCCAACAACATCTACTGATATCCAAGGTAAGACACAAACAGGTAAACCAACATTCACACCAGGTAACCCAGATGTACCGATGGATGATGATACACCTGCAACATTCGAAGATGGTTCAACAACTAAGGTAATTCCAGGTGAAGGTACATACACAGTAGCACCAGATGGAACAGTAACATTTGTACCAGAAAAATCATTCACAGGAACAGGAACAGGCGTGACTGTTAAACGTGTAGACAAGAATGGTACACCAGTTACAGCTAAGTACACCCCAACTGTAACCCCAGTAACACCAACAGCGGAACCAGCAACATCAACAGATATTCAAGGTAAGACACAAACAGGTAAACCAACATTCACACCAGGTAACCCAGATGTACCGATGGATGATGATACACCTGCAACATTCGAAGATGGTTCAACAACTAAGGTAATTCCAGGCGAAGGAACTTATACAGTAGCTCCAGACGGAACCGTTACATTTGTACCAGAAAAATCATTCACAGGAACAGGAACAGGCGTGACTGTTAAACGTGTAGACAAGAATGGTACACCAGTTACAGCTAAGTACACCCCAACTGTAACCCCAGTAACACCAACAGCGGAACCAGCAACATCAACAGATATCCAAGGTAAGACACAAACAGGCAAACCAACCTTCACAGAAGGTGATCCAAATGTGCCAATGGATGATGATGTTCCAGCAACCTTCGAAGATGGATCAACAACTAAGGTAATTCCAGGTGAAGGAACATATACTGTAGCTCCAGATGGAACAGTTACATTCGTACCAGAAAAATCATTCACAGGAACAGGAACAGGCGTGACTGTTAAACGTGTAGATAAAAACGGTACACCAGTTACAGCTAAGTACACCCCAACTGTAACTCCAGTAACACCAACAGCGGAACCAGCTACATCTATTGGACCAAAAGGTAAAGAACAATCTGGTAAACCAACATTCACACCAGGTAACCCAGATGTGCCTATGAATAATGATGTTCCAGCTACATTTGAAGATGGTTCAACAACTAAGACTGTTGAAGGAGTTGGTACATACACAGTAGCTCCAGATGGAACAGTAACCTTTAAACCAGAACCAGAATTTACTGGAACTGCTCCATCAGTGACAGTTGTGCGTGAAGATGTTAACGGAACAAAAGTTTCTGCAACTTACACACCAACTGTAACCCCAGTTACTACGTTTGTAGACAAAGATGGTAAACCAATTCCAGGTAACCCAACAGAAGACGGTGAACAACCTAAGAAAGATATCCCAGGTTACCGCTTCGTTGAAACTAAGAAATTGCCTAACGGGGATACAGTCCATGTCTACGAAAAAGTAACAACTTCATATGTTGATGAAAATGGTAAACCAATTCCAGGTTACCCAACAGAAGATGGCGAACAACCTAAGAAAGATATTCCAGGTTACGAGTTTGTGAAGACAGTTGTTGATAAAGATGGTAATGTCCAACACATTTACAAGAAGAAAGTGACACCAACACCAACGCCAACACCAACACCAACGCCAACACCAACGCCAACACCAACACCAACACCAACACCAACGCCAACACCAACGCCAACACCAACACCAACACCAACACCAACGCCAGCACCAGCACCAGTGCCAACGCCAGCACCAGCACCAGTGCCAACGCCAGCACCAACACCAGCTCCGGTGCCAGCACCAGTTCAAGAAAAACCAGCCCCAGTTGCTGAAGAGGTCGTTTGGACAACTGACCAATTGCCAAATACTGGTACTGAAGATCATGCCAGCCTTGCTGCCCTTGGTTTAGTAGGTGTCTTGAGTGGATTTGGACTTATCGCTCGTAAAAAGAAAGAAGACTAATCTGACTTTTAAAGATAGGAATAGTTAACTTTCTACTTAAAAACTAGTACATCATTAGATGTACTAGTTTTATTAATCTCTTTGCTGCTTGTTTTAAGGATAGAACTATGCTACAATCTTGTAAAGCAAACAAGGAAGTCAAACTATGAAAAGTGAATATCAAAAAATGATTGCGGGAGAACCCTATCACCCGTTCGATCCAGAACTTCGTGCTCTATCGCAAACAGCACGACAAAAGCAAGCAACTTTTAATGCAGAAGTGGACCCAGTGAAAGGGATGGAAATCATCAAAGGATGGTTTGGCTCAACTGGTGAAAATCTCTATGTCAATACTCGTTTGATGGTTGATTATGGTGTCAATATTCATTTGGGAGAGAATTTTTATTCCAATTGGAATTTAACCATGTTGGATGTTTGTCCGATTACCATTGGAGACAATGCCATGATTGGACCCAACTGCCAATTTTTAACCCCTCTTCATCCCCTGGATCCCGACGAACGAAATTCGGGTTTAGAATTTGGAAAACCAATCACGATTGGTAAAAATTTCTGGGCAGGTGGTGGAGTCACCGTTCTTCCGGGAGTTACGTTAGGTGACAATGTTGTTGCGGGTGCAGGAGCAGTTATTACTAAGTCGTTTGGCGACAATGTAGTCCTTGCAGGAAATCCAGCACGAGTTATCAAGGAAATTCCAGTTAAAGAAAACTAAAAGAACAGCGAAAAGCTGTTCTTTTTATTTGTAAATGATTTTACTTATCAATAGTGCTAAGTAGGTTTAAGAAAATTTTCAGAAAAAATTTAGGTTATTTTTAGGGAGTTTCTATAGAATGATACTAAGTAAAATGAAGATGAGGAAACTAGTATGAAAACAAAAAAATGGACTTTCTTATTAACGACGATTGCTACTCTGTCTCTGGTGACGGCATGTGCCCAGTCAACATCAAATTCAACAACTAGCAATACCGCAACAAGCACCACATCAACTACAAATGCTAAGAAAACTAGCTATTTTACGGATAAAGACTATGATACTTCTTATGATGAAAAGTCTGCATCAACTGTAACGATGTCAGGATCAACAGCGACAGTATCTGGTGACGGAGTTGCCGTATCAGATTCTACCGTCACAATTTCTAAGTCTGGTACCTATGTGATTTCAGGTCAATCTGACGGTGTTCAAATCAAAATTGAAGCTGAAAAGACTGATGATGTACATATTGTTCTAAATGGCGTTACTATGACCAATACCAATGCAGCTATTTCTGCCACATCAGCCGGTCATGTTTACTTAACTCTAGCAGATGGTACAACCAATAGCCTGTCAGATTCTGCTTCTAATAGCGATGAAAAAGCTGATGCAGCCCTCTTCTCTAAAGTGGACTTGACCATCAATGGTAAAGGAACTCTTAATGTAGATGGCAAGAAAAATAATGGTATCAAGGCAAATGATACACTTCACATCACAGGCGGAACCTACAACATCACGGCAGTCGGAGACGCCTTTAATGTCAATGATGAACTCAATATTACTGGCACAACCATGACTATCGATGCCAAGGAAGATGGGGTCAAGGTAGATAATGATGACGATACATCTGTAGGAACCATGTATCTCTCTGACAATACCATCACTGTTACTGCTGGTGATGATGGCATCCACGCATCAGGTGATTTGGTGATTGATAGTGGTACCTATACCGTTAAGAATTCTACAGAAGGGCTTGAAGGTAAGTCAATTACTATTAACGGTGGGGACATTACTATTTACGCGACAGACGATGGTGTCAATGCAGCCAACAAAAATGCCCAACAAAGTGAAATCTTCTTCACCATGAATGGTGGGAATTTGACAGTTGAAGTTGGCCAAGGGGACACAGATCCAATTGACTCAAATGGGAATATCACAGTTAATGGAGGAACCATCAAAATGACTGGTCAATCTGGTTTTGACTTTGACGGAACAGCGACCTACACAGGTGGAGATATCTACCTCAATGGTGAAAAACAAACTGAAATCGTTAACTCTATTCCTGGAGGCGGAGGAGCACCTGGTGGTGGTCCTCAAGGAAATGGTGGCCCTGGAGGTCCCGCTCCTGATGGACGACCATAAAAGAAAATCTCCTTTCTCGAAAGAGAAGGGAGATTTTTATGATATTAGGACGAGAAAGAATTATTCTCCGTCTTTTTTAAAGATGTTTTTAACGCCAGATACTGCACCTTCGACAGCTTCTTTAGCATCTTCAGCAACTTCTTTAGCTTTTGAAGCTACTTTTTCTGCAGCTCCTTCAGCTTGAGTTTTTGTATCGCCAGTAAGTTTACCAAAACCTTCTTTAACAGAACCTTTAGCTTGGTTGAATTTTTCTTCGATTGACATGGGGGTTACCTCCGATAATGTATTGTATTATCTAAATCAAATCAGATAATAAACTAAGTATATACCCATTATTATCAAAAAGCAAAAAACTGATACGTAAAGCATCAGTTTATTTTTTAATAGGTTACAACATTCAATTGACCTTTATCATATTCAGCGATAAAGATATTAGACACTTCTTCAAAGCCTTCTTGTTTTAACTCCTCCATTAACCACTCTTCAGTTTTTCCAATGGTTTCTAGAATTTCAACTTGGACAACACCATCTGTGATGACTGGGTACTTAGGATTCTCGTCCCCCATTCTTACAACAATTAACTGTCCATTTTGCTCAATCACAGCTCTTTTGACATCCTTTAATTGGAAAATTCCTTGGGCACGCAATTTAAGAGCTACATCTGCAGCTGCAAGACCTTTTGAACGACAAGCTTCTGAATCTAATTTTCCATTTTTAATGATAATAGTTGGTTTCCCGTCAATTAAGTGTTTGAAAAAGGAAATATTGGTATTCAGCCATTTAAGGAGCAGGATGAGAATAGTCCAGATAATGAGGATAACAACGTATTGGATGATGGTGATTGAACTATTGTAGATGATCCCGCCGATAATACCCCCGAGAACAAAGTTCTGTATTTGGTCTACTGCAGAACTTGGTGCTAGATTTCCTTTACCTGTTACGTTAATAACAAAAACAAGAGACAGAAGCCCCAAGGCTAATTTAATTGCAATTGTAGCAAAAAAGCTTATCATTTTTCAACCTCCACGAGTTCCACATCTGATTTATAGAGTTCCATTTTTTCTAATAAATAGCTATCTTGGTCAGTCCCGCTAATCGCACGATAAAAATTGTCGCCAACCTTAATAATCGCTCCATCAGTTATAGCCGAAGTATTGACATAAACATCTTTTTTATCAATACCTAACTCTTTTGATACAATCTCGATGAAGTGTAAGGAACTACGAAATTGATTATCGTTGGATTGACTGCTTTGAAGATTCGTAATGCTAATCAATACAAAAGCAATTAACGTCAAAATAGAAATGAGCGATAATTCACGGAACTTGCTTCCTTTTTTATCTTTGAAAGCCTTAAATGCAAAGAATCCAGTCACAATCACTAAGAGCGTCGACACAATAATCATGGCCCAATTCTGTTGACTGATCTGACTGAGCACATAGTCATAGGAATAGAATTTCATAAGATTTCTCCCTTTTTCAAATTCAATCTATTATAAACTAATTCCTAAGTTTTAGCAATTTTTTTAGTAGAGGAAAAAGCATTTAATGGTTGTTTCCTACTCAAGGTAGTTTTTTCTGATTTGACTTAGCCTCCCGTCTTGACTTTCGTTTGGCTTTTGTTATAATAGTACAAATTTAGAGGAGGTGCTCTATGATTCAAAAACATGCTATTCCTATTTTAGAGTTTGATGATAATCCTCAAGCAGTCATTATGCCCAATCATGAAGGCTTAGATTTACAGTTGCCAAAGAAGTGCATCTATGCATTTTTGGAAGAGGAGATTGATCGCTATGCTCAGGAAGCAGGAGCAGAGTGCGTAGGGGAGTTTGTTTCTGCCACTAAGACCTACCCGGTTTATGTCATGGACTACAAAGGTGAAAAAGTGTGTCTTGCCCAAGCGCCTGTCGGTTCCGCTCCAGCGGCCCAGTTTATGGATTGGTTGATTGGCTATGGTGTGGAGCAAATCATTTCCACTGGTACTTGTGGAGTCCTAGCCGATATAGAGGAAAATGCCTTTCTCGTCCCTGTTCGCGCTCTGCGAGATGAGGGGGCCAGCTACCACTATGTAGCGCCTTCTCGTTATATGGAGATGCAGATTGAGGCTATCTCTGCCATTGAGCAAGTCTTGGAACAACTAGGCATTCCTTACGAGGAGGTCATGACTTGGTCGACAGATGGTTTTTACCGAGAAACGGCTGAAAAGGTTACCTATCGTAAGGAAGAAGGCTGTGCAGTTGTGGAGATGGAGTGTGCAGCTCTTGCAGCAGTTGCCCAGCTTCGAGGAGTAGTTTGGGGTCAACTTCTATTTACAGCCGACTCTCTAGCGGATTTAGAAAATTATGATAGCCGCGATTGGGGTTCAGAAGCTTTTGACAAGGCCTTAGAACTCTGTCTTGAAATTGTTAGTCATATGTGACTGCTTTTACTGTTTTATGGTAAAATGTAACTATGTTATTCAAAATCATTTTCGGAAAAAATAAACGCGAACCTTGTGGTCGTTTATCACCTTGCTCGTCGAATTTTTTTTTTTTTTTAAAGTTTTGCTTTGTTATTTTCGCAGGCTCTCTCCTTTTGAGTCTGCCATTTGTGCAAGCAACAGCTCCCAAGCGACCTATTTCGACCATCTCTTTCCAGCAGTATCCATGGTCTGTGTGACAGGACTCTTTACTCAACCGTAAGCTACTACATATAACATCTGGGGTCAGTTAATCTGTATGTTTTTTGATCCAGATTGTGTTTGGGTCTCATGACCTTTATAGTTGGGTCTTTTATATTCAAAGTAAGCAAAAGCTCAGCCTTCGTAGCCGTGAAACATTCTGAGAGCTTTAGTTTGGAGAAACTCAGTCTTTAATGTTTTTCATACGTTCGATTTCTTGACGACTTTTACTTTGAAGGACCGGAGTCCTTCCTATTAGTTTCGTTTTTGTTCCGGATTTGGTTGGGGCCGAGGAATTTTTCACCTCTATTTTCGTAGCCTTTTCAGCATTCTGTATGCTGTTTTGATAAATTTTGGAAGTACAAGTTTAGTAGTCTTTCAACTGAATCCTTTGATTATCAGTGCTTGCTGCTTTGACATCATCAGCGGTCTAGGGTTCATGTGTTTGGTTTGACCTGGCCAGCATCAGTTGAGCAAGAAAAAACGTGGCTTCGCTTCCATACCAAGTTGGTTCTCTTCTTGAAGCTGGAATTTTATTTACTGGAACAGTTTCACCCTCTTGATAGAGTGGAACAATCCAGTACCATTGGAATCTCAGCATCCCTGATAATTGCTAGTGCGTTTTTTCCAACAGTTTAGTATGAGAACGGCAGGTTTTGGCTTCTATTGATTACACCAGGCTCGGCCTGTTACTTTGATGATTTATATCTTCCAAATGTTTCTCGGTGGGGCCCTGGTGGATGACAGCTGGGGCTTAAAATCACAACCTTCTTTGTATTATTAGTATTTGCACGCAGTGAACTTTTAGGATTCCCCCATGCCACTGTAGCTCCGGAGAACATTTGCCCTCGGACAGTCCAAAAATCATTCAGTGTCTTTATTATCTCTGGGGGGGGGTGGAACTTTCTTGCTGGGCTTGATTCTGTATGGGTAACCGCAGAAGGATATCCGCGCTTTATCTACATCATGTTTGAAACAATTTCTTACCCTTGCTACGGTCGGGTAACTGCAAATTTGACACAGAGTTAGGCAGATTAGCTCTTAGCATTATCAATGCTACTGATGTTTAAATCGGACGAATTGGGCACTAGACGCTATTAGTTATTTTGGCTGAGTATCAAACCCGTAAGAACGATATATCCACTATATGAAGCAGATATACCATAGGCTAGTTAAGATAAACTATTCGATCGTACAATCGGAATTTTTAGGTTTAGGAATTTTTGGGAGCATTGTTCTCCGCAGCGCTTGCCAAGCATGATATCCATATCATAGCTATTGACGACCATGAGGAACTTATCAATCATTTGAACCTGTTTTGTTTGCGCCGTTGGTTGTTGGAGATAGCAGCAGGGGGGGAAAAAAAGGGGGGATGAGGAACTCTTGTTTATCAGCCGGGATTGATACCTGTGATACGGTTGTGTCGCAACTGGTGAAAACTTGGAGTCTAAGTGTTTCTTGCGGTTCTGCTTGCAAGGATTTGGGAGTACCACTGTTATTGCTAGGTCAAAATTCTACAGCAAAAAAGTAACTTGAAAAATCGGTGCAGAACTCTGTTTATTTCGCCAGAGTATGAATGGGTCGTTCATTAGCACAAACGATTCTCTTTCATAATACGTGACGTCTTTCAGTTGGACAAGAATGTCTCATTGTTGCGATAAAATCCCTGCATCCTTGGGTAGGTCAGAGTCTTAGCCAATTCAATCTTACGATGACGCTATATTCATATACTTGGTTTTCGTAAATACGAGAATGCTCCACTAGATGTTCATTCGGACTGCGGAGACCTTTTACAGTCTGATACTCTACATGGCTATTATTAATTAACCAATACTTAGATAATCTTTGCAAACCTCAATAAGTAGAAGAAAAAGATTATTGAGTCAATAAAATATTTTATAGAGGGATTTAAGAAAAAATTGTAACTTTTCTTATCTTTTTAATTTAGGAGATTATATAGACGTCATCAAAAAAAGAAAACTCTAAGGAGAATTCCTATGAAATCCAATCCAAATCAGAATATACTCGTTGGTCTATTCGCCGTCTCAGTGTCGGTGTTGCTTTCAGTTTTTTTGTAGCTATGGCTTCTTTGTCCTGGTCGGGCAACAAGTTCTGCGGTGCTGATGTGGTCATCAGACCACTGCTCAAGTCTTGCCAGAAATGCAGATTCGTGAGTGAAAAGAGCGCCTTAGCCAGCAGAGGCTCTAAGAAAAAGCATGTCCGATGTAGCTCTCCTTCAGAACAGGCAGATTCAGTCCTAAATTAAGCTTGATTCTACAGCTCCCCAGAAAAGCGGATGAGCTGATAAGACCAGTGTAGTTTCCCAAAGAAGAGTGCAAAGCAAAACCAGAATCTACGAAACAAACAGAAATAGGTTAAACCTGCAACAAATTCTGCTCCTGTAGTCCCTCTGGACAAGACCGTAAGGCAAGTGAACTCACCTAGCAACCACTCCAGCTGAATGCAAAAGGTGTGGCGACAATACCAAAGACACAGTATATGTCCAGCACTTACTTGGGACAAGGCCATTACCCAGGCCCATTCCACAGCCGGTGGTTAACCAAGTTATCCCAATACTGAATTCTCGCCGGTGGACGGTATGTTGACTCTTTTGATCTGAAGGCATCAGACAAGGCCCATGGTCAGACAACGGGTTCGGCCAAAAATTCCCGCTCTTCCACCAGTCGAGAAATTGGGCAAAGGTCTCTACTTCTATGAAGTGGATTTGGCAGGTACTAAGGAAAATCAATAAAGCTCTTGAAACAAAAAAACGGCACTCAAAGCTATAAAGCTACCTTGAAACAAACGGCAAACTCAAGCTATCAAGCTACTATTAAAGTGTATGGTGCGCAAGATGGCAAGCGATTGAGCACCTCCGACTAAGGCTTTGATGTCACCTGGAACGGCTTGACACCCCTGCTGAGTACAAAAAGGTGTTGGCGACAATACTAAGACACAGTTATGTTCCAGCCACTTCTTGGACCAGGCCAATTAACCCAGGACCTTCACAGCCGGCGTCAACCAAGTGATTCATATGAAATTCTTCGGCAAGGTGACGGTATGTGCTCGCCTTATCTTGCAAGCTGTCTGATAGGCACCATGGTCAGACAACGTCGGCCAAATCCCGCTCTCACCACCAGTAAGAGAATTGGAAAAGGTCTTACGTCTATGAGTGATTTGGCAGTAACTCAAGGAAATCAGATAAAGAGCTTTCTTGACCTCTTGAAACAAACGGCACTCTAAGTTATCAAGCTACATTAAAGGTGTACGGTGCGACAAGATGGCAAAGCAGATTTGAGGCAACTCGTAAGCGACTAAGTATTGGATGTCAACTTGAACGCTTGAACACCCTGGCTGAGTACAAAATGGTATGGCGACAATACTAAATACACAGTCGATGTTCCCGCCACTTACTTGGACAAGGCTTACCCAGGACCATTTCACAGCCGGCGTCAACCAGTGATTCCATATGAATTCTGCCGCAGGTGACGAGTATGTTACTCGCCTTATCCTTGAAAGCCTCTGATAAGGCGCCCAATGGTCAGACAACGGGTCGGCAAAAATCCCGTTCTCCCACCAGTAGAGAAATTGGAAAAGGTATCTACTTCTATGAGTGAGATTTGGCAGTCTCAAGGAAAATCAGAATAAAGAGCTTCTTGACCTCTTGAACAAAACGGCACTCACAAGTATAAGCCCATTAAGTGTACGGTGCGAAAGATGGTAAGTCGATTTAAGCAACCTCGTAGCGACTAGGATTTGACAGTGAACTGGACGGACTACCGTCCCCTATTCCGATGCAATTCATGCCTTTGCTCCACTTCTAATGGTTCATCTATGCCGACTCCAATGATAATGTCATCAAGATGCGCTAATATGAATCTTCAAATGCCCGCTCTACCGGATAAGATATGCTAGCAAAGCGCAAGACAAACATGAACCCAGCCATCCAATGATACACCAAGCAATGAACAAGACCAATCTCTAGCATCCTCAGCAAGCCGGTTCTGATGAGGACAGATGGCATCTAATTAACGGGTGTCCAGTCCAATGATGGTTGATCAAATGAACGACCAAAAGACATGCTTCCATATACCGGTGAATCCCAAACCTCAATGTCTACTCTTGGATCTCTTTGGACTCGCCTTGGGCCGTCTTGTTGGATTTTTGGGTTTTGGAAAACCAAAAGAGAAGATTACGGTTCAATCATTTTAACATACGGAAAATAGTGTTATACTAAGCAGTATAACACGGTTTTTTGTCAAGGAGTGTCAATGAAAAGACAATTGTTGTTGTTGATGATGAGCTAGATTTCTAGATATCAAAATCGCTTCTTTTACAGGCAGGCTACGATGTTTTAGTCGCCCATGAATGGTAAGGAAGGATTGGAACTTTTTAGAAAAACTATCCCGAACCCCCTCCCCAAAAATTTTCACAGATATCTGATGCCTAATATGGCCTGTTAGATTTCATCAGTGAAGTCAGTATATTGCTCCTGCTCACCCTTTCTCTTTACAACTGCTAAGACAGCGACAAGATAATATTTTATGGATTAATTTGGTGCAGATGATTTTATAGTAACCGTTTAGCGCCAGGGAATTGGTTTTTGATAGTGATAATATCTTGCCCGCCTTATTCGTGGCGGAGGACCGGCAATTGATTTTGGTGACTTAGTGATCAACCATGTGACTCATGAGGTTCGCATTGGGGAACAGCCTTGGAATTGACAGTCATCTTTGTGAAACTTCTATGGATATTGCTAGCAATCCTGAGAGAGTCTTTTCAAGACTGAACTTTCTGATAAGGTAATGGCAAGGGACTATGTGGATGATACAATCACTCAATGTTCATATTCGTGCGCTTGGACAAGATTGTAAGTATACGAATTTAACCTCCTGCGATCAAACTTTTGGGGAATATGGGCTATAAGATGAAGACCGAGAGGAAAAAATGAAATTAAAAGCTATATTTTAGTGGGGTATCTAGTTCCGACTCTACTACGATTTTGGTTGTTTTTTCTGTGCAATCCCACCTCAAAGTGTTGATTGAATAAAATTGAGTTACTTTTTCTAGTTGGAATGAACCTTGTTGCCTATTTTTCATTGGAGCTGCAGTGAGCATCTTTCTTTTGTCGCCCCGTTTCTGCTCTTCTCTGAAACATTTGGAAAAACAAGCTCAGGATATAGCAAGCAAGGTTTCAGTACGAATCGAAACAAGGCCCATTAAGAATTTCAAGAGCTAGGCCGGCTTTTATGACAATGTTCCCACAATTTGCATGCTACCCCCCCCTTTCAATCACTGATGAGAGCGAGCAGAAGAGAATGATGATTGGCTCAGCTCTCTCACGATATTAACACCCATTCTCCATCATGTTACTGTGGAGGGATTCTATGAGTGATCAGAAGAGGAGCGGCGTCACTTATTTAACCACGATTGGTCGGCAAACTGAGCCGTCCCTAACAACTAGTGGAGGAATTGTGGATGTTTTGACTCTTACACACAACCTCAAGATACTGCTGATGAGAAGTCGAAGAGGTCTTTTTCTGATCAGCTGTTGATTGAGTCCCATGGTGAATTTCAACTCCAGATTGTAACAAGAGAGCGGGATGTTTTACATTCCAGTATCACCTGAGTCGGCGAAATCAAGAGCCTTCTGAAACGTGAAGATATTCTGGTCATTGTTTAAACAATGCCTTTAAATATCAGAACCAGACCAGAATCGAGTTCTGGGGATACACAAATTAACGACGAGCTGACATCAGTGTAAAGACGGGGGCAGGGGATCCATTTCCTGAGATTTTGGAAAATTTTTAACAGATTGTAATCGTAGTAGAAACTTCGCGAAATATAAGACAGGTGGGCATGGATTAGGCCTTGCATGCACAAGAACTGGCCCTCAGCTGGTGCGAAATCACAGCAGACAGTCAAATATGGGGCTTAGGAAGCAAGTTCACATTCTGCCTTAATTTGAAATAAAGGTCGTAAAATCTCTTTACAAATCGATGGATTCATGATACAATACCCTTTAGTGTGAAATAGCAGCGTAAGTCTTGGTAAGCTCTGTCAGACAGGTGTCCTTATGACAATAACCTTGGCTTTTTTAGGCTAAGGGCATCTGCACGAATCAAGCTTTTCTAAGTGCTATTTTCCACGAATATTCTTTATATAGGAGGACATATATATGTCACTGTTATACAGGACCTCTTGGAAACAGCTCGTCGCCTTGGCCTTTCATTTCAAGGTACAGGTAAAGAATTGGCACCGTCGTAACTACGTCCAGGGTCACTGGACCAACAACCGTTTTAAAAATTGTCAGAATAGGTTTTGCAATTGGCTAAAAACAACTTCGTTCACATACGGTGTTGTGAAAACAATTCCGTAACTTGTTCGTAAACGACAAAAAATCAAGGTGGAATCCTTGGTTTCAACTTCATTCTTCTTTTGGAACGTCGCCTTGGATACGTTGTTTTCCGTCTTGGTCTCGCGACTACCGTCGTCAAGCACGTCATTCGTAAAACCACGGTCAGCATTCTGTAGTTGACTGAACAACTGCCGTTGATATCCGCTTTCATACCGGTAACCCAGTCCAAAGTGATCTCAGTTTTCGCCTAAAAATCATTGTGCAAATTGTTCCAGCTATCCACTTGAAAGCTGTTGAAGCTAAACTCTTGGACGTCACAGCATCGTATCATTTCGACGCTGAACAATTGGAAGGTTCATTGACTCGCTTGCCAGAACGTGATGAAATCACCCAGAGCACGAGCACTTATCGTTTGAATTCTCACAAGATGCTTAATTTTAAGAAATATCTTACGAAAAGCCTACAACAGTTGGGCTTTTTGTTTTTACACTTTCAATCAAGATCTCTCCTATTTTTACAATAAAAGTTACTATTGTTTTTATCTTATATAAACGAGTAAGTTATTAGACGGTAGTTAATAAACTGCAGGAAAGATAAAAACAAATTTTACAAAAATCAGAAAACCAGTTGACAGCGTCAAAAAGTAAAGGTTATAATAGAAGAGTTAAAAAGCTCAGGGTCCGTGGTCAAGGGTTAAGACACGCCTTTTCCGCGGTACACGGGTTCCGAATCCCGTACGGCTATGAGTGTAGTCGCGGTTAGGTTGCTAAGGATTTTTAAAAAGTTACCAAACATGTTGACAGAGAAAAACGACTGTTATATACTAATATATTGTCCGCAAGCGCGCAAAGACCCTTCAAAAATGAACAAGACGAACCATGTGCAGGGCCACTATAACTAAGGTTTATAGGTGAACTGAACATGAAAAACAATTAAATCTGTCAGTGGACAGAAACTGAGTGAAGAACTAAACTTTTTAATGAGAGTTGATCCTGGCTCGGATGAACGCTGGGACGGCGTGCCTATACATCAAGTAGAAACGCTGAATGCTGGTGCTTTGCACCTGAGCGATGAGTGTGCGAACGGGTGAGTAACGCGTAGGTAACCGCCTAGGTAGCGGTGGATAACTATTGGACGATAGCTATACCGCATGACAACAGTTATTGCATGAATAACTGTTTAAAAGGGCAATTGCTCCACTACCAGATGACCTGCGTTGTATTAAGCTAGTTGTTGAGTAACGATCCACAGCGACGAT
Source organism: Streptococcus infantis (assembly GCF_021497965.1). Taxonomy (GTDB): domain Bacteria; phylum Bacillota; class Bacilli; order Lactobacillales; family Streptococcaceae; genus Streptococcus; species Streptococcus infantis_B. Next base: position 205,256 of record NZ_CP046525.1, read on the forward strand.
ACATAGCCGACCTGAGAGGGTTGACGGCCCACACTGGGACTGAGACAGGCCCAGACCCTACGTGAGGCCAGCAGTAGGGAATCTTCGGCATGACGGAGTCTGACCGAGCAACGCCGCGTTAGTGAAGAAGGTTTTCGGATCGTAAGCTCTTTTGTAAGAGAAAAACGAGTGTGAGAGTGGAAAGTTCACCACTGTGACGGTATCTTACATAAAGGGACGGCTACTACGTGCCGAGCGCCGCGGTAATACGTAGGTCCTCCTATCGTTTATCCGATTTATTGGCGCAGGCGGTTTAGATAAGTCTGAGTTAAAGGCTTGTGGCTAACCATGTACCTTTGGAAACTGTTTAACTTGAGTGCAAGAGGGGATAGTGGAATGCCATGTGTATCGGTGAAATGCGTAGATATATGGAGGAACCCGGTGGCGAAGCGGCTCTCTGGCTTGTAACTGCCTGAGCTCGAAGCGTGGGAGCAACGGATTATATACCCTGGTAGTCCACGCCCGTAAACGATGAGTGCTAGTGTTAGACCCTTTTCCGGGTTTAGTGCCGTAGCTAACGAATTAACACTCCCGCCTGGGGAGTACGACCGCAGGTTGAACTCAAAGGATTGACGGGGGCCCGCACAACAGCGGTGGAGCATGTGTTTAATTCGAAGCAATCGCGAAGAACCTTACCAGGTCTTTGACATCCATCTGACAGCTCTAGAGCATAGAGTTTTCCTTGGGACAATGAGTTACCGGTGGTGCATGGTTGTCGTCAGCTCGTGTCGTGAGATGTTGGGGTTAGTCCCGCAACGAGCGCAAACAACCCCTATTGTTAGTTTGCCATCATTCCAGTTGGGCACTCTAGCGAGACTGCCGTAATAACCCGGAGGAAGGTGGGGATGACGTTAAATCATCATGCCCCTTATGACCTGGGCTACACACAGTGCTACATCTTGGTATCAACGAGTCGCAGTCGGTGACGGCAAGCTATCTCTTAAGCCAGTCTCCAGTTCGTGATTGTAGGCTGCAACTCGCCTACATTAAGTCGGAATCGCTAGTAGATCGCGGATCAGCACGCCGCGGTGAATACGTTCCCGGGCCTTGTACAACACCGCCGTCAACCACGAGAGTTTGTAACACCACCGAAGTCGGTGAGGTAACCCTTTGGAGCAAGCCGCCTAAGGTGGATAGATGATTGGGGTGAAGTCGTACAAGGTAGCCGTATCGGAAGGTGCGGCTTGGATCACCTCCTTTCTAAGGATAAGTGGTATAAGCACATTGGTCTTGTTTAGTCTTGAGAGGTCTTGTGGGCCTTAGCTCAGCTGGGAGAGCGCCTGCTTTGCACGCAGGAGGTCAGCGGTTCGATCCGCTAGGCTCCATTGGTGAGGATCACCCAGTATGACATTGAAAATGAATATCTATTATCAAATAGTAACAAGAAAATAAACCGAAAACGCTGTAGTATTATAAGATTTATGACTGAAGGTCAAAAAAGTAAGTTAAGTTAATAAGGGCGCCCGGTGGATGCCTTGGCCAGGAGTCCGAAGAAGGACGTGACAAACGACGATATGCCTTGGGTAGCTGTCGTAAGCGATGATCCAGGATTTCCGAATGGGGGAACCCAACAGGTACTACCTGTTACCCATATCTGTTAAGATATGAGGAGGAAGACGCAGTGAACTGAACACTAAAGTAGCTGCAGAAGAGAAGCAAAAGCGGATTGCCTTATAGCGTCGAGCGAAACGGCAGGAGGGGCAAACCGAAGAGTTTACTCTTCGGGGTTGTAGGAACTGCGATGTGGACTCAAAGATTTAGAAGCATGATATGGGCGATCAGCCAAGAGAGTGAGAGCCTCTCGTATTTTAAATATTCTTTGTACCTAGCAGTATCATGAGTACGGCGGAACACGTGAAATCCGTCGGAATCTGGAGGAACCATCTCCCACCCTTCTCCCTAGTGCCGATATTGAACCAGTACCGTGATGGAAAGGTGAAAAGCCCCCGGAGGGGAGTGAATAGAACCTGAAACCGTGGCCTACAACAAGTTCGGCCGTTAATGGGTGAGAGCGTGCCTTTTTAGAATGAACCGGCCGAGTTACGATGATTCGAAGTTCAGTTGAAGAGACGGAGCGTAGGGAAACCGAGTCTGAATAGGGCGCTTAGTATAATGTCGTAGGACCCGAACAACCAAGTACCTACCCATGAGCGAGTTGAAGGTGCGGTAAGACCGCACTGGAGGACCGAACCAAGGGCACGTTGAAAAGTGCTTGGATGACTTGTTGTAGCGGAGAAATTCCAAACGAACTTGGAGATAGCTGTTCTCCTCTCCCGAAATAGCTTTAGGGCTAGCGTCGAATTAGATTCTTGGAGGTATAGACTGTTTGGGTAAAGGGGTCCATCCCGGATTAACCAATCTCGATAAAACTCCGAATGCCATGAATTATGGTCGGCAGTCAGACTGCGAGTTCTAAGATCCTGTAGTCGAAGGGAACAGCCCAGACCACCGCTAAGTCCCAAATCATTGTTAAGTGGAAGATGTGGGGTTGCACAGACAACTAGGATGTTCGCTTTAGAAGCAGCTATTCTTCAAAGAGTCGGATTCTCACTAGTCGAGTGACCCTGCGCCGAAAATGGTACCGGGGCTAAAACAATTACCAAGCTGTTGATACCTTTATAGGTAATGGTAGGAGATTCGTTCCTATGTGTGGCGAAGGTTACCGTGAGGAGCAGCTTGGAACGCATAGAAGGAGAATGCCGGTATAGTAGCGAAATACAGGTGAATTCCTGTCCACCGTAAGACTAAGGTTTCCAGGGGAAGGCTCGTCCCGCCCTGGGTTTAGTCGGGAACCTAAGAGAGACCGAAAAGGTGTATCCGATGGACAACAGGTTGATATTCCTGTACTAAGAGTATGTAGTTATGGAGGGACGCAGTAGGCTATACTAAAGCAGACGATTGGAAGTGTCCTGTCTAAGCAGTGGGTGTGAACTGAGTCAAATGCTTAGTGTCTATAACATTGAGCTTGTGATGGGGAGCGAAGTTTTAGAGTAGCGAAGTTAGTGAAGTCACACTGCCAGAAAAGCTTCTCAGCGTAACATACTCTAACTATTACCGTACCGCAAACCACACAGGGTAGTCGAGGCGAGTAGCACTCAGTGAAGCGAGAGAACTCTCGTTAAGGAACTCGGCAAAATGACCCCGTAACTTCGGGAGAAGGTTGCTGGACTTTAGTGGTCAGCCGCAGTGAATAGGCCCAAGCAACTGTTTTTATCAAAAACACAGCTCTCTGCTAAATGTAAGATGATGTTAGGGGGTACGCCTGCCCTTTGCTGGAAGTTAAGAGAGGCTTAGAGGTAACTCGAAGGTATGATTGAAGCCCCAGTAACGGCGGCCGTAACTATAACGGTTTCCTAAGGTACGAAATTCCTTGTCGGTACGTTTTCCGACCCGCACGAAAGGCGTAATGATTTTGGGCACTGTCTCAACGAGAGCTCGGTGAATTTTTAGTACCTGTTGAAGATGCAGTTAACGCCGCGACAGGCGGAAAGACCCCAATGGAGCTTTTTACTGCATTTGATATTGAGTGCTGTACCACATGTACAGGATAGGTAGGAGTCCTATGAAGATCGGACGCCAGTTTTTGCGCAGGAGACGTTGTTTGGATACTAACCCTTGTGTTATGCCACTCTAACCCGGATAGTGATTCCCTTCGGAGACAGTGTCTGACGGGCATTTGACGGGCGGTCGCCTCCTAAAAGGTAACGAGGCGCCCCAAGTTTCCCTCAGAATGGTTGGAAAATCAGTCGCTAGAGTGTAAAGGTACTAAGGGACTTTGAACTGCGAGAGCTACAACTCGGGCAGGGACGAAAGTCGTGGCTTATTGGGAAAAAAAATCCGTTGGTTCCGTATGGAAGGGCTCGCTCAACGGATAAAAGCTAGCCCTGGGATAACAGGCTTATCTCCCCCAAGAGTTTCACATGACGGGGAGGTTTGGCACTCATGTCGGCTCGTCGCATCCTGGGGCTGTAGTCGGTCCCACGGGTTGGGTGTGTTCGCCCAATTAAAGCGGCACGCGAGCTGGGTTCAGAACGTCCGTGATACAGTTCCGGTCCCTATCCGTCTCGGGCGTAGGAACTTTGAGAGGATCTGCTCTAGTACGAGAGGACCGGTGGACTTCCGCTGTGTAGCCAGTTGTCTTGCCGAAAGGCATCGCTGGTAGCTATGTATGGAAGGATAAACGCTGAAAGCATCTAGTGTGAAACCCACCTCGATGAGATTTTCCCATGATTTTATATCAGTAGACCCTGAGAGATATCAGGTTAGATAGGTTAGCAGTGGAATGTGGCGCACATGTAGCGGACTAATACTAATAGCTCGAGACTTATTCCAAAGTACTGAGACTACGAAAGCGAGTTTTTTTCCTAAGTATTTGATAGATATTCAATTTTGAGTAGGTATTACTCAGATGTTACGTGCGAGTAGCCTAGAGATACACCTGTACCCATGCCGAAACACAGAAGTTAAGCCCTAGAACGCCGAAGTAGTTGGGGTTTTCCCTGTGAGATATAGAAGTTCGCTTAGCTCAGGGAGTTTAGCTCAGCTGGGAGAGCATCTGCCTTAAGCAGGGGTCGCGGTTCGATCCCGTTACTAAAACCATTTAAGCGTGTGTAGTTTAGTGGGTAAACCTACAGCTTCCAAGCTTTGTCGCGAGTTCGATTCTCGTCACCCGCTTTGACTTTGTTCAATTACCAAGTTTGTTTTTTTTACTTGGGCGCGTAGCTCATGTGGTTAGAGCTCACGCCTGATAAGCGGGGTCGGTGTTCGAGTCCACTCGTGCCCATTTTTTATAAATATGGTCCTTTGGTCAAGGGGTTAAGACCCGCCTTTTTCACGCGTACACGGGTTCGAATCCCTTACGGACTATTTTGTTGGAGATGACCCAAGTCGGGCTGAAGGGACCGGTCTTGAAAACCGTCAGGCGTGTAAAGCGTGCGTGGTTGAATCCCACATCCCTCCTTTATTATTAACGCGGATGAGGCAGCCTCGGTAGCTCGTCGGGCTCATAACGCCAAGGTGTAGGTTCAAATCCTGCGCCCCGCATATTGGCTCGGTAGCTCATTTTGGTAGAGCAATGGATTGAAGCTCCATGGTCGGCTGTTTCGATTCCGTCCTCGCGCCATTATTTTATAACATACGGAAGGGTAGCGAAGAGGCTAAACGCGGCGGACTGTAAATCCGCTCCTTCGGGTTCGGGGGTTCGAATCCCTCCCCTTCCATCCTCTACGGGCATAGTTTAAAGGTAGAACTAAGGTCTCCAAAACCTTCAGTGTGGGTTCAATTCCTACTGCCCGTGTTTAATAATATGGCGGGTGTGGTGAAGTGGTTAACACACCAGATTGTGGCTCTGGCATGCGTGGGTTCGATCCCCATCACTCGCCTATTTTATATTATTGGGGTATAGCCAAGCGGTAAGGCAAGGGACTTTGACTCCCTCATGCGTTGGTTCGAATCCAGCTACCCCAGTTACTATTTGCCGGCGTGGCGGAATTGGCAGACGCGCTGGACTCAAAATCCAGTGTCCGCAAGGACGTGCCGGTTCGACCCCGGCCGCCGGTATAGAATAGTATTAAGAAACGTTGTTAAATCAACGTTTCTTTTTGCTTTGGTCAACTTATGGTCAACAATTCTCTTTTTCAACTAAACTTGTTAATATTGACCGAACTTTATTGTTTTCAATTTCTGCTTTTTCCTTTATTAGATGGCCGTAAGTTTCAGTTATTTGTTTAATATCTCGATGCCCCATTAACTTTGAAACTGCCCAAATATCAACACCCATTGCTAACATAGTTGAACAATAAGTGTGTCTCAGACCTGTACTTGTCATATTCTGCGGATAAATTTTCAAATTTTTTAAAATTTGCTTTAAATGCTTATTGATTCCTGAATTTGTTACAATCTTATAATTCAAATCTACTAAAATCATATTTTCGTTATTTGTAATTGTGCCGTTTTCAATGAATACAGTTTGCTCTTGTTTTAATTTCTTTAAAATAGTTAAAGTATCATTATCAATTGGTATTGTACGGACTGATTCTTCTGTCTTTGGGTTTGCCCAACGTTTTCTAGCTGTATCATATCGTCTATAAGTTTTGATTTCTGAACTTTTCCACAATACACAATCCCAAGTGAGACCTGCAACCTCTCCTGCACGTAATCCTGTTTTTAGTTGAATTAGAAGTAAATACGGTACAATCGAAGTTGTTAAATCAAGATTGTTTTCTAAATATGTTACTAGTTTTTGATAGTCATCAAAACTATGAATATATTTTTCATCTCTTCTTTTTTTGGGTGGACGACCTGAAAGAATGACACCTTCAGTAAAATCTTCTATATTGAGCTTATCTCTTTTAGCAAACACAATCACATTTCTAATTTCCGCATTCATTCTACTAACATTGTCACGACAATTTGTTTCAGCGTACTTATTAATAAATGCTTGATATTCGCTTGCTTTGATTTTTAAAGCTGGTTTTTCTTTAAAATATTCTTTGATAAACTTACCACGCAATAAATGTTTATTAAATGTAGTTTCTGCTTTTCCAAGTGGTTTAACTGTTAATTCTAACCACTTCTCCCATAGAGCATAGAATGGAATGTTTTTATCAATTATTGCACCATTAAACAATTTTAACTCAAGAGCTAGTGCCTCAATTTCTGCTTCTCTTTTTGTCTTAAATCCTGAATTTGAAGCAACTACCTTTTTATTTTTATCAAAAATTCTATAATCCCATAAATTCTTTTTTCCTCGTTTTCTATATGAAACTGACATGATTACCTCTTTCTAAAAGACGATAATCAAGATATTATCTTGATTATCGTATCATAAACTAAAAATTTCTGCAAAATTTTCTTCAAAAAATTGTTTCGTTTTGCTAGCTAGGAAGTAGTACCGTCCACCCTGGTTATTTGGATATTTCACAAAACCATCCTTGTTTTTATCAATATCAATTTTTGAGCGGATATCTGCACGATAGAGAACATTTTCTAATAACCACGGTCGAGATACTGAAATCATCTCTAAAACCTCGGATAAGCTCATATATTTCCCATCTGAAGCTTGTGTTTTTAAGTTGAGATATTCATCTTTTTCAATAATGATATGTGTTTTAGGAAGATTTACTTCTAAATTGTCTATTTTGATTAAAATTTTATCTGTCATATGAATTTTTCTCTTTCTATGATAAAATAAGGTATAAAAATAGTATTTACTATTTCCATTAACTTTAGTTGTCGCTGTTTTTCTTGGTTTGGTCACTAGAGGAATCAGCGATTTCTTTTTTTATTTCTGATAAAACATCATCAGTAACAATATTTATACCTTTATTAATTAATTTTTGTGCAAAATCTCCAATACATTGTTTTTGTTCCACCAAATTTAGAAATTGCTCCATCGTAAACGTTATTTCTTTGTACTCGATATCATTAATTTTGACATGATAAACAACGTAATGAATACGTCTATGAAGCTGGGTTATAGGGTCGTTTTTCTGCTTATCGGGAGAAACTAACATCTTGTAAATTTGATATGGACTGAAAATGCTAGAGATATGGACTGTATCCCATAAAGCATATACATTGCTGTAACGTGCATGAACTTGGTTTGGATATACATCTAGCAACTTTAAAAATGTTTGATAATCAATATCCCCTTTAAATTCATCCATAAATAAAATTGATTCTCCGGTATAATTATCAAGCCCCCCTGTACCATAATCTGATAAAACATAAACATTTTCAATGCCAAATTCTTCTTTTAAACGAACTTGCATATAACTTTTACCTGTTCCTGAACCTCCCAAATGCCAATATACAGTGATGTTCTTGACCAAAGGAGCGTTAGCGACTTGCATCTGATAATAATGCTCTTTAATCATTTTTGAAAACTTGCGATAAGATAAATTTTGACGCATAATCTCTTCAGGGGATAGACCAGCTTCAAGTAACTCTTGAATTACTTCTAAATCTTTTCTTTTTCCTTGTTGATTCGCTTCAATAATACCATGATTCATCATCGGAACAACAGTTGTATGAGCTTTTTCTTCATGCTTCCCTGTCTTATTGAGATATGCTATGACTTGTTCACGAGTTCCACGAGTCAGCTCAACATGAATAGTGGGGTAGAGCTTTTTGATAGCTGAAAAACGTGTCTGATTTTTTGCTTCTAAAATCAGATGGGAGTGATGATTACCATTATCTCCTATCTCATAATTTGCAGCTGCTGAACGAGTTTCTTCTTTACCGTCAACCCAGAGATAAATTAGATGTTCAACCATTTCTTCGGGACTATAATTTTTATTTGGGTTAAGATTGTTACGAAATTCATCGACTTGTTTACGAGTTTCATCTGAATATTTTTCATCATTAAAACTTGTATCATTAACATTGAAAAGTTTATCAATATTATTTAAAGTACAGCAGAAAGAGCTGGCTTTGTATTGAGAATTAAGTTCTTTTGACATGTTATAAATTCCTTACTTACTTTCTTTTTGTCTTGTCTTTGATGTTGTGTAAAGGTAATACTAGCTTTACTCAACAACCTAGACATATAACGAACCGCGTATATGTGCTGGTGTACCTGCTTACCTTCAGTAGCAGTACACCGCACTATTAACCATCATTATTTTTAATAGGATAGACTTCACCAATATTACATTTAGCAACAGATGAAAAATTTTTACCTTCAGTGTCTCTAATAATATCGTTGAATTGATAATCTTTATCTAAATAATTTAATTCCTTTTTTATTTTTGGAAATAATTTTTCAATAATATCAGCACTTTCATTATTTGAGGGCAATCTTCCATTTAATACTGCATAATCTTTATAATAAGTGACAGTCAATGCTTTTAATGAACGATTGGCTTTCTTTACAATGACTTGTTTTGTATTCAAATAACGTGAAGATTCTTCCATTGACGGCTCTACATTGATGTGAGTACAATAACGACGAATTTTCCTAGTAGCTAGATAGGATTTTATACCATTGATGAAAGAATCAGAATCAGCACTTCGAGATATAAAATCTATACCAATTGTTATTAATAAGACAGAAAATGCACTTGCTGTAATTAAACGCAATATCCAAATAGACATTACAAAATAATAGAACGTTTCTAAGTGAATTTGAATAATTAAAAACGTTGCTAAACGTTCAAAAATAAAGAAGATTAATGAAATAAAAATTGTAAAATTAATTACATTATACTTATTCAAATAATTTTTCATGAAATTTTTTCCTTTCCGATATCATATGTTGGGGTAAGCAAGGGCATGATGTGAGTTCTGTGTTCATTATCTGTAAACTTGACAATACCAGTGCCGATTCCGGAGGGGACTACTATATTGTCGACGTTTGCGTTGGGTAATAAAAATTGACATGTGTTCGCATTTATCTCACCTAAAATAAAGATACAGTTGATTTGTTCTCGAACTGCTGTATTCCCTGCAAAAGCAGTCGCATCAAAACGTTGACTGCATAGAATGAGAGAAATTGAGGTTTGCCGACCTAGAAGCGCAATAGTTCCCAGTAATTGCCCAAATGCTTCACGAGACTGCTTTGAACTACCTTGAACCAACGCCAGCAATTCATCTATTACAATATAAATTCGTTCGAAACGCTTATTGGGTTCTTTCAATAATATCTCTCCACGTTCATAAATCTTTCTGATGATTTTTGACAAAGTCTCATTCACTACAGTAAGGAAGTTGTTCAAATTTTCGCCCTGAGTTGGAGCTAATACTTCCAAACCTAATTCTTTGCTTAATAAATAAATGTCCGAAAGTTTTGGATCAACGCAAATAATTTGGTTAGTAAATGATTTTAAACAAGTAATCAAATAACGTAAAAAATGTGTCTTGCCTGAACCAGATGCCCCGCTGACTGCCAAATGTGTAACCGATTTTAAAGAGATATTACAAATGTTGTTCGCCATAATTGGAAGAGTATTTTCTGACACGTTCTTTTTAATAAAAGATTCTAGATTATCAATCTTTAAACGCGTTGGGATGCCATCGAGCCAAGGAAAGAAAAATGCACGTGCTTGATTTTCATTGGTTGTATCATAAGGAACAAAAAATGCATTATTCTGTGGTAAGAGTGTCTTGTATGGATATAGTATTCCAGAGCATATTGCTGAAATTTTAAAGTATAATTGAGAATCTAAGGAATACGAAACAGGAAGATTTGCAATGTAAAAGAATCCCGTGTCATTGCTTGCGACTTTAATATTAAACGAACCTAAATATGATGATTCATTATTAATATCTAGAGCATTATTCAAATTTCTTAGAATGAATTGTTCTAATTCGAATTTGTCTTTACCAAATTCAACTACATCAGCAGAAGTTGCTGATGTAGCTTGAGTTTGACTTTTATTCATTAGAAAAGCCATCAGTTATTTTCCTTTCTTGATACTTGATGCTCTGAAAAAAAGCTGTCCGTACTGATTTTCAAATGCTTCTAACCCTTCAAATTCAACAACATCTCCGATATCAATCTTAGATAGGTCTGGTTTATCTTCAGGTAAAAACTTGACTTTGAAAGGATTGTGATTGTCAGTTGCAACGTATACTTGATAAGCTTGGATTTTATCAGTACGTTTCATTTTTTCTTTACCATTGATAACTTCGCCAGTTTCTTCAAATTCATATTGAATTTCTAACTGTTTACCTACTAACTTAACGACCTCATTTGAAAGAGCTTGTTCTGCAAGGCTAGCACTGTAGCCATTAATTTTTTTAAAGAATACCATAAGTGGTACCTCCTTTTTATTTAAATTTGCGGTAGCTTTTTGCGATTGCTACACTATTATCGTAACAAAAATAACCGGTTAATTCAATATAAAATCGTCTATATAAACGATTGTTATTTAAACGGTGTTACTTAAAAGTTTGACATATAAATAAATAAGTGGTATAATATTCTTGTTTAAATAACCGATTATATGCAAATATTAACCGATTGTAAAAATGGAGGGTGTGTAATGTCAAAAAATTCAATTAAAGAAAAATTTTATGAAGGTAAAAAGTATCAAACTAGTGCGTATTTAAGAGAAAAGTTGTTTTTGTCAGCAGAAAGATGTCGTTCAATTTTACAGGGGTACGAATATAATTCAGAACTAGGAGAAAATCCTAAGTTCTATGATGAAGATATTATCAAGAGTATTATTGATGATTATAACAATGACGAAGTAAAATATAAAGCACTTGAAAAACGTAAAATTAAGCAAGAAAAAGAAAGAGCTAAAGCAGAAAAATTATCATTTGAGAATTCTGAATCTGAACTAGTAGATGTAGGAGAATGGTCACTGGTTAATCATAGAGTAGAGAAGGAGCTTGTATCTACGATGCTGAAAAATTTGTTTTCGGCTCTAGGACTAGAATTTGATATTGAATTATTTTATAAGGATGTTGAAAAGGTAGAAAAATATAAATTACATGTTGGGAACTACGGCGTAGTACGTCCGCTTGAAATTATTGATGCAGAAAATAGATTACTAGGAAATGATGGTTATTTGAAAAAAAAATAAACCGCTGAGATTTTCTCAGCGGTTGTTTATATTGTTTAATAAAGTGGATATTGCATCTATTATATCTGTTTTTTGTGGCTCTGAAAGCTGTTCAAGTTGACTGATGATGTTTTCAATTTCTTTACTTTGGATTGGGAAATCAAAGTTGAAAAAAGTTCTTTCATCTACTTCAAGAGCAGTTAGAATTTTATTCAGTGTTTGTATTTGAAAATTATATTTTTCGTTTTCAATGTTATGAATATGTTTAGAACCCAATCCAGCCAATTCTGAAAGTTTCTCTTGACTTAATCCTTTTGTAAGGCGTAAGTATCTAATTCTTTTTGCAATAAATGTTTGTAAGTTATTTTGATTCATATTTTTTACCTTCACTTTATATTGTAAAGATAAAAATTATAAATAATAAGTAGTATAAATTACACTTAGAACAATAATAAGTGTTGAATATTACACTGATTAATGATAAAATAACATAATGAAACTATAAAAATCACTCAATAATGTGATTAAAGGAGAAATTGATGAAAAAATTGCAAACGTTAACTACAACAGCAGTTATTGGGCTTGCATCAGCTGTTGTGCCTACATTTGCTCAAGAAGCTAACTCTGATGTAGATACGGCAACAAGCGTAAATGAACCAGCACTTGTTGAAAAGCCTTCTGCTGAAAAATCATCAGACATCAAACCAGCTCTTGATGCTCAAAAGAAAGTTGTAGAACAAACTAAAGAACAACTTACTGATGCACAAGATAAAGCTAATGAAGCTGACAAGCAAGTGTCTAGCGCTCAAACAGAAGTAACTGAAGCTACTGAAGCTGTTAAACACGCTGAAGAAGTTGCTTCTAAAGCAACACCTCAAAACATTGAAGCTAATAAAGCAGACCAGAAAGCTAATCTTGCTGACCAAAAAGCAAACGAAACAGAAACAGCTAATACTGATGCAAAAATTGCAACTCAAACTGAAACTGTAACTAAAGCTCAAACAGGTGTGTCTAACGCTGAACAAGAACTAAAAGATGCTAATGCTAATGTTTCTGCTAAAGAAACTCAAGTTCAATCTGCTAAAGACGCAATTTCAGGAACTGGACTTGCTCAAGCTGAAGATAAACTTGACGAAGCTAAAGCTGAAACTAAGGGTGCTAAAAAGAATGTCACTCTTGCAGACACAGCTTTGACTGATGCTAAGAAAGCTGACCAAAAACGTCAAGAAGCTATTGACAACGCTCAAACAGCTGTTAATGCTAAAACAACTGTAGTCAATGAAGCTAAAGGAAACCTTGCTTCAGCTACTACAAAAGCTAATGATGCTACATCAACACTTTCTCAAGCTAAAGATAAATTTAATGAAGCTACTAAAGCTCTAAATAGAATTGATATTGTCAAAATTCCAGATTTGACTCAATTCAAGAAAGCTATTGCTTCAGGTAGCGATGAACTAATGACTAGCACTGGTGCTAAAATCTGGGAAAATTCAAAATCAGAATCTTTAATCTCAGAAAGCTCTAAAAATGAACCTGTTGACCTTGATAACTTGACAGATGCACAAAAAGAAGAAATTTCTCATTTGTACATTCAAGGATTGAAGGAAATCCGTGAACAATTAAAAGGTAACGGAAAATACTCAGTTGCATCAAAAGAAGACACAGGTACAACAAAAGAAGCTATCGCACTTGCTACTGAAAGAGCTAAAGCTTACACCGAACGTGGTCAAAGTCCAGTAACTCACGGTCACATTGGTCTAGGTGTTGAAAACCTTGCAGGCTTAGGTTCAAAAGAATACTTCACATCAATGTATGACTTGAAGAAAGCCGTTGTTGACTCTCTACTTCATACTTCATTTGGTGATGCCCCATCAAAATGGGGACACTTGAAAGCTAACCTTGACTTTGCATCAAGAGCAAAAGTTGGTCTTGATGTTGCAAACATCAACGGTTATTACTGGTTAGTAATTGCTTTCAGTGATAAAGGTAAAGACCTTGTAAATCCAAAGGATGCTGAAGCAATTCAAAAAGCTTATGACGTTGCTAAAGCTGAAAAAGATACAGCTCAAACTGCTTCAGAAAAAGCAAATGATGCTCTTAAACAAGCATCAACTGACTATGCTAACGCTTTAGACCTTAAAACTTCAGCAGAAAAGACATTGGCTGATGCTACTGCTACACCAATCCAAACTACTGTTGCTGAAAACAACTTGCGTCTTGCAAAACTTGCTCTTGACAACGCACAAAAACGTCAAGCTGAAGCTCAAAAAGCAGTTGATAACTTCTCAGCTGACCTTGCATCTAAGAAACAAGCTCTTGATGATGCTAAATCAGCTCTTGAATCAGCTCAATTAGTTAAAGAACAAAAAGTTCAAGCTCTTACTGATGCTAAAACTGAACTTGCTCAACAACAAAGCAAACTTGAAAATCTTCAAGCTCTAAAAGCCAAATTGGTTGAAGAAAAAGACCGTTTGGTTACAGAAGCTAAAGCTCTTGCTGAAGAATTAAAAGCTTACGTTGAGAGTTCAGAAAAGCTTGCACAAACAAAAGCAGAGCTGAAAGAAAAAGAAGCAAAACTTCTTGAAGTTAAAGAAAAAGCAGAAAATGCAAAAAATAAAGTTAGTGCTATTAATACAAAACTTGTTGAGGAGCAAGCAAAACTAGCTAAGCTTCAAGATACGTTTGATAAGCTTCAAGATTTAGAAGAAAAATCAAAACACAACAACGTTACAAAATTATCAGATGGAACAATTGTTGCTGTTCCTAAAGACACACCTATTTCTGAAGAGCGTCCTGAAATTGATATTAAAGCACTAAAACAAGCTATTGCATCAGGTAAAGATGTTGAAATTGTTGACGGAAAAGTTGTTGTACGTGATAAAAGACAAATTAGTGTTGAACATCCAAAAACAAGCAATGATAAATCGAAGCAGGCTTACGCAAGTGATAAAAATGTTACTATTGACAACACAGGGAATGTTATCGTAAAGGGTCAAACATATACAAGTCAGCAACAGGCATCAAGTAAGCCGACTTATTCACGGGTAGAACGTGCAAAATCATTGCCAGAAACAGGCGAATCATCGAGTATTGCAATGTTGGTACTCGGTGCAATTCTTGGAGCATTTGGACTTGTAACGGTACGTAGAAAGAACTAGAATAATAAAAAATCTTCTTACATATGTAGGAAGATTTTTTGTATTCACAAAGCTAGTTTAAAAGACTGCGCTATTTAAACTAGTTTTGAGAATGAATATTGGACTATACCCATTGTGCCGAACACAGTATCGAACTATGTATCAAAAATTGAAATTATTAAATTTTTCAACTTAGAAATTATAGCAAAAACTAAAAATTTATTTGGTCAACCATTGGTCAACTTCTCAATTTTGAATACTAACTAGCGTGTGATAACATCTTGATTTAATCGCTTTTTGGTTATTTATTTTAATTTATTTTAACGCTAGTTTGTTGGCCGCCGGTATAGTAATACAGACAAGGTTTTCGTGCCTTGTCTTTTTTATTTTTTCTTCCAATTTTTTTCTCATAGTTACTTAAAATTACTTTTCATAAATTTCACCTTTATTGATATTTTTTACTTTATTTTTACTAAATCTTCAATTATTTCACATTATTTTTAACTAAGATAGGTCTATACCATTTACAAATTAATTATAAAGGTTTATAATGTAATTGACATAATAAATATCAGAAAATTGTTTTATGGAGGTAAAGATTATGCCTAAATATATTAAAGCTGATCAATTTTTCTATCCGCATGGGGTTCGTCGTGGCGGTTTTTTAGAACTTGTTGAAGGAAAATTTGGTAAACATGTAGATCAAGTGCCAGAAGGTTCTGAAATTATTGATTATAGTGGTTATAGTATTGCACCAGGTCTTGTGGATACTCACATTCATGGTTTTGGTGGGGTTGATGTTATGGATAATAACATTGAAGGTACGCTTCATACAATGAGTGAGGGTCTACTTAGTACGGGTGTAACCAGCTTTTTGCCAACAACTTTAACTTCATCATACGAACAATTACTTGCTGTTACTGAAAATATTGGTGCCCGCTACAAAGAAGCAACTGGGGCTAAGATTCGTGGTATTTATTTTGAAGGACCTTACTTTACTGAAAAATATAAGGGAGCTCAAAACCCTGCTTATATGAAAGATCCTAGAATGGATGAATTTCGTGCTTGGCAGAAGGCTGCTAATGGTCTTCTTAATAAGATTGCTCTTGCTCCAGAACGTGAAGGTGTAGAAGACTTTGTTCGTACTATTACTGGAGAAGGTGTAACGGTTGCTCTTGGTCACTCTAATGCAACATTTGAGGAAGCTAAAAAAGCTGTTGATGCTGGTGCAAGTGTATGGGTTCATGCCTATAACGGTATGCGTGGCTTAACACACCGTGAACTTGGGATGGTTGGAGCCATGTATGAATTGCCACATACTTATGCAGAATTGATCTGTGATGGTCATCACGTAGACCCTAAGGCCTGTGATATTCTTCTTAAACAAAAGGGTACTGAAAATATTGCTCTTATTACAGACTGTATGACAGCTGGTGGTTTACAAGATGGTGACTATATGTTGGGTGAATTCCCAGTTGTAGTTGCTGATGGTACTGCCCGTCTTAAATCTACAGGGAACTTGGCAGGTTCTATTCTCAAACTTAAAGATGGTTTGAAAAATGTTGTTGAATGGGGGATTGCAAATCCTCACGAAGCTGTCATGATGGCAAGTTTGAATCCTGCAAAATCTGTTCATATTGATGATGTCTGTGGACAAATCCGAGAGGGTTACGATGCTGACTTTATCGTTCTTGATAAAGATTTGGAATTGGTAGCAACTTATCTCGATGGTGAAAAACGTTATCAAGCATAGAAATATAAAGCAGTGACTAGTCTTAGTTGCTGTTTTTTTGTTAGCTGTATTTCTTGTGTGATTTCGTAAATTATAAAGACTTTATGGCTGTTACTGAAAACGAGCAAATTTCTTTCATTGTGCAAAAAAATTCGCTATAATATACGATACAAAGGAAATGAAACTATGTATCGAGTTATAGAAATGTATGGGGATTTTGAGCCTTGGTGGTTCATAGAAGGATGGGAAGAAGACGTCATAAAGAGTAAGAAATTTGAAAATTACTATGACGCTTTGAAGTACTATAAATCTTGTTGGTTTGAGCTGGAAAAGAAAATTCCGCTTTACAAAAGTCGTGGAGACTTAATGACTATATTTTGGGATCCAGAAGATAAACGTTGGTGTGAGGAATGTGATGACTTTCTGCAACAGTACCATTCGCTTGCTCTACTGGAAGATGGTCAAGTCATCCCAGACGAAAAGTTTAGACCTGGTTATGAAAAACAAACTGGTTTAGATATTCACCGAACTTGTCGTATCAAAAAAGATAGAACAACTTTTTAATAAAGTTGTTCTTTTTTATATTTTCTTCGAATAATAAACTGAGGAGGAAATATGGTACAAGCACTTGCACAAGAATTGATTAGTCTCGCAAAAAAGAATGGAGCGCAGGACATTTATTTTGTTCCCAAGAATCAGGTTTATGAGCTACATATGCGAATTGGAGATAAAAGACATCTAATTGATACCTATGATTTTGAAAAGTTGGGGTCTGTCATTAGTCACTTTAAGTTTATTACGGGGATGAACGTAGGCGAAAAACGTCGTAGCCAGCTTGGTTCCTGTGACTATCAGCATGATGACAAGGTTTCTTCACTCCGTTTATCAACTGTAGGAGATTATCGTGGGCATGAGAGTCTAGTTATTCGACTTTTACATGACCAAGAACAAGAGTTGCACTTCTGGTTTCAGAACCTTAAGGAACTGGAAAAGGGCTTTAGACAACGCGGGCTTTATCTTTTTGCAGGCCCTGTAGGAAGTGGGAAAACGACTCTAATGCATGAGTTAGCTAAGTCATTGTTCAAGGGACAGCAAGTCATGTCCATTGAAGACCCAGTCGAGATTAAGCAGGAAGAGATGCTACAATTACAACTTAATGAAGCAATTGGGCTGAACTATGAAAATTTGATAAAACTCTCCCTACGGCATCGTCCAGACCTTTTAATTATTGGAGAAATTCGGGATAGTGAAACAGCCCGTGCTGTTGTACGAGCCAGTTTAACAGGGGCTACAGTATTCTCGACTATTCATGCAAAGAGTGTTCGTGGGGTCTATGAGCGCCTTGTGGAACTTGGAGTTAGTGAAGATGAACTCGCAGTTGTTTTACAAGGTGTTTGTTACCAGAGACTAATTGGGGGAGGAGGAATTATCGATTTTGCAAACCAAAATTATCAGGAACACCAGGCAAACAAATGGAATGAACAAATTGACCAACTTCTTAAAGAAGGACATATCACTACCATTCAAGCTGAAACGGAGAAAATTAGCCACTAGTAAGCAGAAGAAAATCATCACTCTCTTTAACAATTTATTTTCGAGTGGTTTTCACTTGGTAGAAATCACTTCCTTCTTAGATAGAAGTCATTTGTTGGAAAAGGAATATGTATCTCAGATGCGCTTAGGACTCTCGCAGGGGAAATCCTTCTCGGAAATGATGAGGACTTTAGGTTTTTCGAGTGCGATTGTCACGCAACTTTCATTGGCTGAAGTTCATGGAAATCTTCATTTGAGTTTAGGGAAAATTGAAGAGTATCTTGATAATCTTGCTAAGGTGAAGAAGAAGTTAATTGAAGTTGCGACCTATCCAGTCATTTTGTTAGCTTTCTTATTGGTAATTATGTTGGGTTTGCGAAATTATCTCTTGCCCCAACTGGATAGTAGTAATATAGCTACCTTAGTGATTAGTAACTTGCCACAGATTTTTCTCGGACTGACTCTAGTAGTAGCACTCGCATTTTTAACAGGATTGATTTTCTACAGAAAATCTAGGAAGATACAAGTCTTTTCTTTTCTGGCTAGAATTCCTTTTATCGGTGTGTTTATTCAGTATTATCTGACTGCCTATTATGCTAGAGAATGGGGAAATATGATTGGACAAGGATTAGAATTGTCACAGATTTTCCAGATGATGCAGGAGCAGGGCAATCCACTTTTTAAGGAAATTGGTTTGGATTTATCTCAGTCATTACAAAATGGTCATGAATTTTCTAAAGTTGTTCAAGATTATCCCTTCTTTAGAAGAGAATTGGGATTAATCATTGAATATGGAGAGGTCAAATCCAAGTTGGGAAGCGAATTGGAAATCTATGCGGAAAAAACTTGGGAATCATTCTTTACCCGAGTCAATCGGACCATGAACCTAGTTCAACCGCTGGTGTTTATTTTTGTAGCCCTACTAATCGTTTTATTGTACGCAGCTATGTTGCTGCCAATGTATCAAAATATGGAGGTAAATTTTTAGATGAAAAAAATGATGATGAAATTAAAAGAAGCAAAGGTAAAAGCTTTTACTCTGATCGAAATGTTAGTGGTTCTTCTTATCATTAGCGTCCTACTCTTGCTTTTTGTGCCAAATCTGACGAAGCAAAAGGATGCAGTGAATGACAAGGGGAAAGCGGCTGTCGTCAAGGTGGTAGAAAGTCAGGCAGAACTCTATAGTCTGGACAAAAATGAAGATGCCAGTCTAAGCAAATTACAGGCAGATGGACGTATCACTGCCGAGCAGGCAAAAGCCTATAAAGAATATCATGCAAAGCAAAAGACAAGTCAAACAGTTGCGGATTAGGGCTTTTACTGTGCTAGAAAGTCTATTGGTATTAGGAATAGTCAGTCTGTTAGCTTTGGGCTTGTCAAGTTCAGTTCAGTCCACTTTTGCGGCTGTGGAGGAGCAGATTTTCTTTATGGAGTTTGAGGAACTATATAGAGAAACGCAGAAACGGAGTCTGGCTGGTCAGCAAAAGATGAACTTAATGTTAGAAGAGAGAAGTATTGATAATGGTTACCGAAAATTAGCCATCCCTAAAGGAATTCAACTGAAGTTCAATCAGTCAATCACCTTTGACAAGGCTGGAGGGAATTCATCTCTGGCAAGTGTGAAATTTCAAACAAGGAAAGAGGTAGTTCGTTACCAACTATATCTAGGAAATGGAAAGATTAAACGTATTCAAGAAGCAAAAAATTAAGGCGGTTATTCTGCTAGAGGCAGTGATTTCCCTTGCAATTTTTGCTAGTATTGCAACCCTCTTGCTAGGACAGATTCAAGAAAGTAGAAGGAGAGAAGCAGAACTTCTAAAACAGGAAGAAGTTTTGCGAGTGGCCCGTATGGCTTTGCAGACTGGAGAAAAGCAGTTGACGGTTAATGGGCTTACGGTTGATGTTGTCTCGAATGAGCGAGGTTTGGAGGTGTATCATGGAACTGAAAAATTACTGGCGATTCAAGATAAGTAGAGTCAGAGCCTTTACTCTTTTAGAATCCCTGGTTGCTCTTATTGTGATTAGTGGGAGTTTACTTCTTTTTCAATCTATGAGTCAACTCTTGGTTTCAGAAGTTCGCTACCAGCAGAAAAGTGAGCAGAAGGAATGGCTCTTATTTGTGGATCAGCTGGAAGCAGAGTTGAATCGAACTCAATTTGAAAAAGTGGAGAATGATAGACTTTACATTAAACAGGATGGGAAATCTATCTCTATGGGTAAATCAAAGTCAAATGATTTTCGGAAAACAGATGCCAGTGGACGTGGTTATCAACCTATGATCTACGGTCTGAAATCAGCTCATATTTACCAAAAAGGGCAAAATGTTCATTTTTATTTTCAGTTTGAAAAGGGACTTGAGAGGGAGTTTATCTATCGTGTGGAAAAAGAAAAAAGTTAGGGCTGGAGTTCTCCTTTACGCCGTTACTATTGCTGGAATTTTTAGTCTCTTATTGCAGTTTTATCTGAATCGACAAGTGGCTCATCATCAGGATTATGCCCTTAATAAAGAAAAGCTTCTTGCATTTGCAATGGCTAAAAGAACTTATGAAAAAGCTAGTTCTGAAAGTGGAGAACAGTCATTTGACATAGGAAAGTCAACTTATCATTATGATGAGAAGAGCTTCATAACAACTGTTAACACTGGAAAAAATCAATTTGAATTTCGTTTTTCACCTTTGAAAAAGACCGGCCAAAAGTCTGAGAAAACAGAAAATAAGCCCAAAGAAGGAAATGAGGAGAAAAAAGAAGAAGGGAGCAAAAAAGAGACGGCTAAGTCTTATAAACTAGCACCTTCAAAGAACGGAACAGAGTAGTTTGGACGAGGTTTTTGTCTGAAATCATGCTATAATAGATACATATGGAGGACGGAATATGTCAGGTATAAAATTGTATCTAGTACGTCATGGGAAAACAATGTTTAATACAATTGGTCGTGCTCAAGGTTGGAGTGATACTCCTCTAACAGCTGAGGGAGAACGAGGCATTCATGAATTGGGGATTGGTTTGCGGGAGTCAGGTTTAACCTTTGAACGTGCTTATTCAAGCGATTCTGGGCGGACCATTCAGACAATGGGAATTATCCTTGAAGAACTTGGTTTGACAGGGCAAATTCCTTATCGCATGGATAAGCGAATTCGTGAATGGTGCTTTGGTAGTTTTGATGGTGCTTATGATGGAGATCTTTTTATGGGTATCATCCCTCGAATCTTTAATGTCGATCATGTGCATCGCTTGTCCTATGCTGAGCTGGCTGAGGGTCTGGTAGAAGTAGACACAGCAGGTTGGGCTGAAGGCTGGGAAAAACTAAGTGGTCGTATCTGGGAAGGGTTTGAAGCCATTGCCAAGGAAATGGAAGCTAATGGGGGTGGGAATGCCCTCGTAGTCAGCCATGGAATGACTATTGGAACCATTGTTTATTTAATTAACGGCATGCATCCGCATGGTCTTGATAATGGAAGTGTGACGATTCTTGAGTATGAAGATGGTCAGTTCTCAGTCAAGATTGTTGGGGATCGTAGTTACCGTGAAATTGGACGAGCTCAATTAGACGAGCAAGATAGTTCAGAGCAATAAACATTCTCCACAAAGGCAGAAGATTTTTTTAAATGATTTAATAGAATGCTGATGTCGTCATTGCACAAGCTTGCGAGAGCTGAGTGCTTTGACAATAGCATTCTTTTTTGTTAGAATAGCATCAACATGAAAGCATAAGAAGGGACTGACAGAGCTGTCGTTCCCTTTTGTCTATCTTATAAGGAGGAAATATGCTGTTTCAGAAAATAAAATCCTATAAATGGCAGGCTCTGGCTTCCTTGGTTATGACAGGATTAATGGTCGCAAGTTCACTTCTGCAACCACGTTATTTGCAGGAAGTTTTAGAGGCACTGCTAACAGGTGATAATGAGGCTATTTATAGTATCGGTTTTTGGTTGATTCTTGTTGCCTTGATTGGTTTGGTCGCAGGTGGAATCAATGTTGTGTTAGCAGCCTACATTGCGCAAGGAGTTTCTTCTGACCTAAGGGAAGATGCCTTTCGTAAGATTCAAACTTTTTCATACGCCAATATTGAGAAGTTTAATGCAGGGAACCTCGTTGTCCGTATGACCAACGATATCAATCAGATTCAAAACGTCGTTATGATGACCTTCCAAATCCTCTTTCGACTACCGATTTTATTTATTGGTTCCTTTATATTAGCTGTTGTCACCTTGCCTTCGTTGTGGTGGGTGCTGGTTCTTATGGTCGTTTTGATCGTTGCTATGACGGGTCTTATGATGGGAATGATGGGGCCTCGCTTTGCAAAATTCCAGACCTTATTAGAGCGTATCAATGCTATTGCAAAAGAAAATTTACGTGGTGTGCGCGTGGTCAAATCTTTTGTTCGAGAGAAAGATCAGTTTAATAAGTTTACGCAAGTGTCAGATGAGTTGCTGGGAGAAAACCTTTATATCGGCTATGCTTTTTCTATTGTTCAACCTGCAATGATGTTGATTTCTTACGGTGCTGTCTTTCTTTCAATCTGGCTTGTAGCAGGTATGGCAGAGTCAGATCCTTCAGTGGTTGGTTCCATTGCTTCCTTCGTAAACTATCTGAGTCAGATTATCTTTACTATCGTTATGGTCGGATTTTTGGGGAACTCAGTCACTCGTGCCATGATTTCCCTCCGTCGTATTCGTGAAATCCTGGATACAGAACCGGCTATGACCTTTAAGGATGTGGAAGATGAAGATTTGGAAGGAAGTCTCAGCTTTGAAAATGTGACCTTCACCTATCCAAATGATGAAGAACCTATCCTAAAAGATGTCTCCTTCGATATTGCAGCTGGTGAGATGGTTGGGGTTGTCGGAGCAACTGGTGCAGGGAAATCAACCTTGGCTCAGTTGATTCCACGACTGTTTGATCCTCAGCAAGGTTCGATCA
Organism: Streptococcus infantis; assembly: GCF_021497965.1. Lineage (GTDB taxonomy): Bacteria > Bacillota > Bacilli > Lactobacillales > Streptococcaceae > Streptococcus > Streptococcus infantis_B. The sequence continues at coordinate 228,127 of NZ_CP046525.1, forward strand.
AAATTGGCGGAAAGGACATTCGTACAGTTAGTGAAGGGACACTTCGCAAAACAGTTTCTATCGTCTTACAGAGAGCCATTCTCTTTAGTGGAACCATCGCAGATAATCTCAGACAAGGAAAGGGAGATGCGACAGTTTCAGAAATGGAACGCGCAGCTCGTATCGCACAAGCTAGTGAATTTATCAGTCGCATGGACTTGGCTTTTGAAAGTCCGGTCGAGGAACGTGGGACCAACTTTTCTGGTGGACAAAAACAACGAATGTCTATTGCGCGTGGGATTGTCAGCAATCCTAAAATATTGATTTTCGATGATTCAACCTCTGCACTTGATGCCAAATCAGAACGCTTGGTTCAAGAAGCCCTTAACAAGGATTTGAAGGGGACAACTACGATTATCATCGCCCAAAAAATAAGCTCTGTTGTTCATGCGGATAAAATTTTAGTGCTTGATCAAGGCCGCTTGATTGGTCAAGGCAAACACGCTGACTTGGTTGCAACAAACCCAGTTTATCGAGAAATTTACGAAACGCAAAAAGGAAAGGAGGAGTAGGATGAAGACATTTCGATTTTTTTGGAACTATTTTAAAGTTTACAAGATATCCTTTGTCGTTGTTATCACTATGATTATCATTGCAACGGTAGCACAAGCTCTCTTTCCAGTTTTTGCAGGTCAAACAGTAACGGAACTAGCTAATTTGGTTATAGCCTATCAAAATGGAAATTCAGATATGGTTTGGCAAAGTCTATACGGACTCCTTATTAATCTTGCCTATGTTTTGATTGCGCTCGTGGTGTCTAGTCTCATCTATATGGTCTTGATGAGCCGCATTATTGCTGAATCTACAAATGAGATGCGTAAGGGGCTTTTTGGCAAGCTTTCTCGCCTGACAGTTTCCTTCTTTGACCGTCATCAAGATGGGGATATTCTGTCTCGTTTTACCAGTGATTTGGATAATATTCTCCAAGCTTTTAATGAAAGTCTTGTGTCTGTCATGACCAATATTGCCCTTTACATTGGTTTGCTGATTGTCATGTTTGCAAAAAATGTTACCTTGGCTTTGATTACGACTGCTAGCACTCCGATAGCAGTTGTCATGTTGTTCTTTATCTTAAAGCTAGCGCGGAAATACACCAACCTCCAACAAAAAGAAGTTGGGAAGCTCAATGCTTATATGGATGAGAGTATCTCTGGACAAAAAGCAGTTATCGTTCAAGGTATCCAAGAAGATGTGATTGCTGGTTTTGTCGAGCAAAATGAACGTGTTCGAAAAGCAACCTTTAAGGGCAGAATGTTTTCAGGAATTCTCTTTCCTGTCATGAACGGAATGAGCTTGGTCAATACAGCTATTGTTATTTTTGTCGGTTCAGCTGTCTTACTAAATGATAAGAACATCGAGACAGCAACTGCTCTGGGCTTGATTGTCATGTTTACTCAGTTCTCGCAACAGTATTACCAGCCCATTATCCAATTAGCAGCGAGCTGGGGAAGCTTGCAACTGGCCTTTACAGGTGCGGACCGTATCCAAGAAATGTTTGATGCAGAAGAAGAAATTCGACCTCAAGATGCTCCAGTATTTAACGAATTAAAAGAAGGTGTGGAGATTCGTAACGTGGACTTCTCCTACCTTCCAGGACAACCAATTTTGAAAGATGTTAGCATTTCAGCTCCAAAAGGAAAAATGATTGCGGTAGTTGGTCCGACAGGTTCAGGGAAAACAACTATCATGAACCTCATAAATCGTTTTTATGATGTGGATGCAGGAAGTATCAGCTTTGATGGCAGAGATATTCGCGAGTTTGATTTAGACAGTTTGCGAAGTAAGGTGGGAATTGTCTTGCAGGATTCTGTTTTGTTCAGCGGAACTATTCGGGACAATATTCGATTCGGTGTACCAGATGCTAGTCAGGAGATGGTAGAAGCAGCTGCTAAGGCTACACATATCCATGAATATATCGAAAGTCTACCAGATAAGTACGATACTCTGATTAATGATGACCAGAGCGTCTTCTCAACCGGTCAGAAGCAGTTGATTTCCATCGCTCGAACCTTAATGACGGATCCCCAGGTCTTAATCTTGGATGAGGCAACATCAAACGTGGATACTGTAACAGAGAGCAAGATTCAAAATGCTATGGAGGCAATTGTGGCAGGAAGAACGAGCTTTGTGATTGCCCATCGCTTGAAAACTATTCTCAATGCCGATCAGATTATTGTCCTTAAGGATGGTGAGGTTATCGAACAAGGAAATCATCACGAATTACTCAAGCTTGGAGGCTTTTACTCCGAACTGTACCATAATCAATTTGTCTTTGAATAAGCAAAAAAGTTGTCCTAATTTTGGGCAACTTTTTCTGATAAAAAAATTTTATCACGGACTTAAAAAATACATATTAGACAGGAGTGGGTAAGGGTGATAAGATAAGATTATCAATGGAGAACGAAAGGAAGTCAGTAATGGTAAGAACAGTTGTTGGAGTAGCGGCAAACCTATGTCCTGTAGACGCAGAAGGAAAAAACATCCACTCATCTGTATCCTGTAAATTTGCTGAAAGTATTCGTCAGGTTGGCGGACTTCCTTTGGTCATTCCGGTTGGTGATGAGACACTTGTCCATGACTATGTAGAAATGATTGATAAGCTCATCTTGACTGGAGGACAAAATGTTCATCCTCAGTTTTATGGTGAGGAAAAAACAATTGATAGCGATGACTATAATCTAGCTCGCGACGAGTTTGAGCTAGCTCTTCTACAAGAAGCCTTGCGTCAGAACAAGCCAATCTTAGCCATTTGCCGTGGCGTTCAGTTGGTAAACGTTGCCTTTGGTGGTACACTCAATCAGGAGATTGAAGGTCATTGGCAAGGTCTACCTTTTGGAACTTCACATTCTATTGAAACAGTGGAAGGAAGTGTTGTGTCCAAGTTGTTTAGTAAAGAAAGTCAAGTAAACTCAGTTCATCGTCAAAGTATTAAAGACTTGGCACCTAATTTCCGCGTAACTGCAGTAGATCCACGTGACCAAACGATTGAAGCAATCGAATCTATCGATGAACACCGTATTATTGGTTTGCAGTGGCATCCAGAATTTTTGGTCAATAAAGAGGATGGCAACTTAGAATTATTTGAGTATTTATTGAATGAATTGTAACGACTGGAAACCTAGTCGTTTTTTTGTCTTATTTCGTTCAAATTTTAATATTGTAACATTTTTTACGCAAATGTTTAAATTATGATAAAATTTGGAAAAATTCAGTATAAAAACTTGAAAAAATCTAAGGTAAGGGTTATGATAGAAGAGAAGAAATTTTGGAGGAATATTATGTCACATATTAAATTTGATTATTCAAAAGTATTAGATAAATTTGTTGCACCACATGAACTAGATTATATGCAGCCTCAAGTGACTGCAGCAGATTCTGCTCTGAGAAATGGTACAGGTCCTGGGGCAGAAATGACTGGCTGGTTGAACTTACCTGAAGAATATGACAAAGATGAATTTGCTCGTATTCAAAAGGCTGCTGCTAAAATCCAATCTGATAGTGAGGTATTGATCGTAATCGGTATTGGTGGTTCCTATTTAGGAGCTCGTGCAGCTATTGATTTCTTGAATAATTCATTTGTAAACTTGCAAAGAAAGGAAGAACGCAAGGCACCTCAGATCCTCTATGCTGGAAACTCTATCTCTTCAAGCTATTTGGCTGATTTGGTAGACTATGTATCAGACAAAGATTTCTCAGTAAACGTGATTTCTAAATCAGGTACAACAACTGAACCGGCTATTGCTTTCCGTGTCTTCAAAGAACTCTTGGTTAAGAAGTACGGTCAAGAAGAAGCTAACCAACGTATCTACGCAACTACAGACCGCGCTAAAGGTGCAGTTAAAGTTGAAGCAGATGCTAATGGCTGGGATACTTTTGTAGTGCCTGATAGTGTAGGTGGTCGTTTTACAGTATTGACAGCAGTGGGGCTCTTGCCAATCGCAGCTGCAGGAGCTGATATCAGCAAGTTAATGGAAGGAGCAAATGCTGCTCGCAAGGCTTATGCTTCTGATAAGTTGGCTGAAAATGAAGCATATCAATATGCAGTTGTACGCAATATCTTGTACCGTAAAGGTTATCTGACAGAAGTTCTAGCTAACTATGAACCATCTCTGCAATACTTCTCTGAGTGGTGGAAGCAACTGGCTGGTGAGTCAGAAGGGAAAGACCAAAAAGGGATTTATCCAACTTCAGCTAACTTCTCAACAGACTTGCACTCTCTGGGACAATTTATCCAGGAAGGTACCCGTATCCTCTTTGAAACAGTTATCCGTGTAGATAAACCTCGCAAAAATGTGCTGATTCCTGAATTGGCAGAAGACTTGGACGGTCTTGGCTACTTGCAAGGAAAAGATGTTGACTTTGTCAATAAAAAAGCTACAGATGGAGTGCTGTTAGCACACACTGATGGTGGAGTTCCAAATATGTTTGTGACACTGCCTGAGCAAGATGAGTTCACTTTGGGCTACACTATTTACTTCTTTGAGTTGGCTATTGCTCTTTCTGGCTACCTGAATGGTATCAATCCATTTGACCAGCCTGGAGTTGAAGCTTATAAGAAAAACATGTTTGCTCTTCTTGGGAAACCAGGCTTTGAAGAGCTGGGTGCTGAGTTGAATGCACGCCTTTGATTCTCATATGCTTTGAGTTCATTTAGAATATAAAAAGATCCACAAGTTCATTTCTTGTGGATTTTTAGTACAAGCCTCTTAATTAGTTTATTATTTTTTTTAAAAGTGTAAAAAAGAGTGTCTTAATTCTTTTATGAAAGCGCTGTATAATTGCCTTGTAAATAAAATTTGAGAGGTATCAAAATGAATGATTGGTTAAACATAAAAGGCAAAACAGTTCTTGTGACTGGCGCGTCATCTGGGATCGGTAAGGCAATCGTTGAAGAATTGCTGGAATTAGGTGTCAATGTAGCGAATTTCGATCTTAGCGACAACGATTTGCGTCATCCAAATCTATTATTTGTAAAAGTTGATGTAACTTCTCGCTCTGAAGTAGAAGAGGGTGTTGCCAAAATAGTTGAAAGATTTGGCAATATTGATGCAGTGGTCAATAATGCAGGGATTAATATCCCTAGATTATTAATCGATGCAGAAAATCCTAAAGGTCCTTACGAATTGGACGATGAGACGTTCGAAAAAGTAACGATGATTAATCAAAAAGGTTTGTATCTGGTTAGTCAGGCAGTGGGACGTATTTTAGTGAAAAATGGAAAAGGTGTAATTGTGAACATGGCTTCAGAAGCAGGCTTGGAAGGTTCTGAAGGACAAAGTGCCTATGCTGCCACAAAAGCAGCAGTCTATAGTTACACTCGTTCATGGGCAAAAGAGCTGGGTAAGCATGGTGTACGTGTGGTTGGAATTGCTCCAGGAATTATGGAAGCTACGGGACTTCGAACTCTTTCTTATGAGGAAGCTCTTGCTTATACCCGTGGAAAGACGGTAGAAGATATTCGAGCTGGTTATGCTTCAACTTCAACAACTCCTTTGGGACGAAGTGGTAAACTACGGGAAGTAGCTGACCTTGTAGCATTCTATATTTCAGACCGTTCTAGCTATATAACTGGAGTCACTACAAATATTGCCGGGGGGAAAACTCGCGGTTAAAAAAATGAAGGTGAGGAAGAGAGTTGACCATAGTAAATCGATGGTATAACATTTTAGAAAAAATGGTCTCACAGCCAACTTATTCCTTGGTAGATATGCGCTCAGAGCTGGATATTAGTATGCAAACCTTGCAAAAGAGTATCCAACAATTAAATGATGTTTTGGCTCCGAGTATCCAGATTATCTCACAAGATGATAAGTTAATGTTAGAGGTGTATGACTATACTGAGTTGGAAAGGATTTTATCTGGTAGTTTAAAACGGGAGAGTGACTTCAATTCTTCCAGTAAAAGAATTGCCTATTTACTAAAACGTTTAATTAAGTCAACCTCCCCTCTTCTTATTGACGACTTGGCTGAGGAGGCAGGTGTTAGTAGAAGTACCCTTAATAAGGATTTAAAACAAGTAAAATCTTTGGCAGAGAGTTACTCTATCACTATTTCAGGAAAGCCCAACCGTGGGCTGGAGGTCTTGGGGTCCGAGCTGAATTTGCGCTTGCTCTATATTCACCAAGTGGCCCCTTACTTTGAAGGAAAGACACTCACCGAGGCAACATCTTCTTTTCTGGAGACGCTACTCCAGGAGTATAAAATCCCGAAAGAAACAAAGGAACTCCTTCGAAAGACAATTTCAATTATGGTGGAGCGTATTTATGCATCTAGGGTGTTGAGTTGCCCTATTCCTTACTATAGGAATGATTTAACAGAGACACCTTTGGTTGAAAAATTAATCTATCATATTGAGATGACTTATAAGATTTCCCTCAGTCAGTTTGAAATAGACTTTTTGTGTTTTCCGTTTAATATCCGTTTTATTGACACTTTAAGCAAGCCGTCTTATCAATCTGAACAGCTTGCAAACATTTTTCAAGGGATTGTCAAGAAAGTCAAAGAAACAATGTTGGTTAACTTTGATGATGAAGAATTATTTGAAGAAATCAAGTCTCATCTAGGCCCCTTAATCAATCGACTGATTTTCCATGTGCAAGCTAATGATATATTCCATGGCGAGGTTCAAACTCAATATCCTTTTGCTTTTGAAATGGCGAAAATTGCTGGAGAAGAACTGTCTGCAATTTTTGGTTCTGAATTGGAATTATCTGAAATCGGATATCTGGCTTTGTATTTTGAAATGATTTTAAGAAAGCAAAACTCTGTTGTAAATGGTTCTCGCAAGCAGATAGCAGTAGTTTGCACAACAGGAAGAGGAACTGCTGCGATGATTATTCAGCAACTCAGACGAATCCTTGGAAATGATGTAGACATTACTCAGTATTCTGAAGAGGATTTTAATCTGGATTTGAATCAGGACTATTTCGCGATTTTTACGACAGTTCCTCTAAAATATAAAGATTCTAAATCTCCAGTCATTCAAGTTAATCATCTTTTTGATGATCAATGGCTGCGGGAAGAATGGCAGAGGGCCAATGCTTTTCATCAAAAAAATCTAGAAACAGTCAGCTTACGTTTTCTTCGGTTGAGTCCCCAAAAAACCTATCAGCAATACTTGCTAAATATGGTTGCAGAGTTAGAGAAACTTCAGATGATTGATGAAGGTTTTAGAAATCGGATAATTGATAGGGAGAAAAAACAATCAACCATTTTTGGTGGAGGAATTGCCTTCCCCCATACAATTAACCAGGGTTATGCAAAGACTATTTTAATGTTTGGAAAGCTAGAAGAGCCTTATCAAAAAGGAGATGATTGGATTGAATTTATCTTTCTAGTCGCCATTCCCTCAGAAATTGAAAGCAAAATGGAGAGTGAATTGCTGGAATTGTATGACGACATTTTTCGAATTGCAGGAGAGCCTTCTCTAAAAGAAGCTTTGAGGGCTGTAGAAACAGAGACAGAGTTTCTATCATTTTCTAAGAGCAAAGGAGTATTTTAATGAATTCGCTAATAATTTTCGCTGTATTTGTCATGGCAGCTTATATATTTCAAATGTTCCTCGGCTGGCAGCAACTCAAAGACTTCAATAAGACCTATACGATGCTCCGAAGACTGGGGCGCGTAGCGATTGGCAGGAAGTCCGGAAGAATCAAATCCGGTACGATTGTCATGTTCGCGGTTGATGAAAACGGTCGGGTTCTTAAAGCTAGCAAAATGCAAGGAGTCACAATCTTAGCACGTTTTCAAAATATGGACGATTATGTTGGAGAAGACATCCATTATTTTGACAAGTATAATCCTCTTGTGAGAAAAGAAAATAAGTTGATGCAATCAGCCATAGAAGATGCTAGAAAAGTCTATCTTTGGCATGAGGCAGGTATTGAGAAAGAGACAAGTTCATCTGATTCTTTTCTGGGATTCGGCTTTTATGCGAATTACTTACAATTATCTATTAAACAGTTATTTAAAAAAAATAAGAAAGGGAGTTCCTTATGAATCACATTACAAATTTTGCAGAGAGTTTTATGAAACTCTTCCAATTAGGTGGAGAAACCTTTATTAGCTGGATGACAAATATTGTACCGCTTGTCTTAATGCTATTGATTGCAATGAATACCCTTATCGCTTTCTTGGGAGAAGAGAAGGTCAATTCCCTGGCTAAGATTTCTGCCAAAAATCCTGTTAGCCGGTATATGATTTTACCTTTCATTTCAGCTTTTATGCTGGGAAATCCGATGGCAATCAGTATGGGACGTTTCTTACCAGAATATTATAAACCTAGTTTTGTAGCAGCTCAGATGCAGTTTTGCCATACTTCAAATGGTGTATTTCCACATATCAATCCTGGGGAATTATTTGTATGGATGGGAATTGCGACAGGAATTCAAACTTTAGGTTTAAGTCAAATGGACTTAGCCATTCGTTACATGCTTGTTGGGCTTGTCATGAACTTTGTAGGTGGTTGGGTAACCGATTTTACAACTGCTTATGTAGCAAAACAGCAAGGTGTTACCTTGAGTAAAACATTTGATTTATAGAAAGAGTGAAATTATGTCATATAAGAGTATAAAAGTTGTTAAAGGAAATGGCGGTTTCGGAGGACCTTTGGTCATTACACCTAGTGAAGCTAAGCATAAATTCATCTATATTACTGGTGGCGGAGAAAAGCCAGATATTGTAGATAAAATTGCTGATTTGACCGGTATGGAAGCTGTTAATGGGTTTAAAACTTCTATCCCAGATGAGGAAATTGCTTTAGCAATCGTGGATTGTGGCGGTACTCTTCGCTGTGGTATTTATCCTAAAAAGGGAATCCCTACAATAAATATTGTCGCTACAGGGAAAAGTGGGCCTCTAGCTCAATATATAACCGAGGAAATCTATGTGTCAGCAGTTGGCCTTAATCAAATTTCTGCTGCTAATGAAGACGAAAAAGCGACAACTGTGGTAACTGAAAAGCCAACTTACGATACTAGTAAAAAAATTACAGAGCAAAAAGCTGAAACAAGTATTGTAGCACGAATTGGGATGGGGGCTGGTAAGGTCGTTGCAACTTTCAACCAGGCTGCTCGTGAAGCCATCCAAACAATGCTCAATACAATAATTCCTTTCATGGCCTTTGTTTCCTTGCTGATTGGGGTTATTCAAGGATCTGGTGTTGGAAATTGGCTGGCAAAATTAATGGTTCCCCTAGCGGGGAACATCTGGGGACTCGTTTTAATTGGCTTTATCTGTTCCTTACCATTCCTATCTCCTTTGTTAGGTCCCGGAGCTGTTATTAGTCAGATTATTGGAACTTTAATTGGAGTCGAAATCGGAAAAGGGACTATTCCGCCCCAAATGGCTCTGCCAGCTTTATTTGCTATCAACACTCAAAACGGTTGTGATTTCATTCCTGTAGCACTCGGCCTATCTGAAGCCAAGGCTGAAACAGTTGAGGTTGGTGTCCCTTCGGTACTTTATTCACGCTTTCTCAATGGTGTTCCGCGGGTGCTAGTTGCTTGGATAGCTAGTATTGGTCTTTATCAGTAGACCTTTGATAGATGCCTGAAAACAGAGAACTATTATGTTAAACTTATCTATAAGCCTAAGTTTATGACAAATTAGAGAAAGTATGAATAGAAATCAGATGAAGAAAATTTTTGAAACTAAAGTAATTCAAGTAGGGTCTGAAGCTCAGAATATGATTCAAGATGCCAATATGCTCATTTTATTTGGAGAAGAAGCACCAGAAGATTTATCAGAGTATTGTTTTAAGATTGATAACAAAAATCTGCTAGGTTCAATACTAGAAGGTGGCAAGCTGGTGGTAGATAATCAGGAATATTCGATTAGTTCCGTAGGAAATGTAGTAGAAAAAAATTTAACTGGACTGGGACATATCACGATTTCTTTTGATGGTTCAAAAGAGGGGAGCCTTCCTGGTACACTCCATGTTGTAGCAGATCAAGCGGTAGTAATTGATAAAGATTCTACCATTCAGATTTTTGAAACTGCTTAACCATAATAAAATTTCAAATCAAGCAATTTAGAAAAATAAAAGTCTAAAAAATTGATTCAGAGCCTGGACCAAAAGTCCAGGCTTCTGGGTCTAAATTAGAAAAAATAGATGACGCAGTGGTTGATTGGCAAGTCAATCAAACTAGCCAGTCAGTGCAAGGGAATTTCCAGCAGATGCATCCACAAGGGGTGCCTGAACAGAAGGAAAAGACCAAAAAGGGATTTACCCAACTTCAGCTAATTTCTCAACAGACCTACACTCATTGGGTCAATTTATCCAAGAAGGAACTCGTATCATGTTTGAAACAGTTGTCCGTGTTGACAAACCACGTAAGAACGTGATTATCCCTACTTTGGAAGAAGATCTTGATGGACTTGGTTACCTTCAGGGAAAAGACGTTGACTTCGTTAACAAAAAAGCAACTGACGGTGTTCTTCTTGCCCACACAGATGGTGACGTACCAAACATGTACGTAACTCTTCCTGAGAAAGATGCCTTCACTCTTGGTTACACAATCTACTTCTTCGAATTGGCTATCGCCCTTTCAGGTTACTTGAATGCCATCAACCCATTTGACCAACCAGGTGTTGAAGCTTACAAACGTAACATGTTTGCCCTTCTTGGTAAACCAGGATTTGAAGAATTGAGCAAAGAACTCAACGCTCGTCTATAATAGGATATAAAAAGGGTGGTTTTACCACTCTTTTTGCTTTTTCTCGAAAAGAGAAATTGGACTCTGGCAAGACTTGTGATATAATATAGAGAGCAAAAAGGCAGACGCCTAGAGACTTTATAGGAGAAGATATGTCAAAAGATATCCGCGTACGTTACGCACCAAGTCCAACAGGACTACTACACATCGGAAATGCCCGTACAGCATTATTCAACTACCTTTACGCCCGTCATCATGGTGGGACTTTTATCATCCGTATCGAAGATACTGACCGTAAGCGCCACGTCGAAGATGGAGAACGTTCACAGCTTGAAAACCTTCGTTGGTTGGGCATGGACTGGGATGAAAGTCCAGAGACTCATGAAAACTACCGCCAATCAGAACGTTTGGAACTTTATCAAAGATACATCGACCAACTCTTGGCTGAAGGAAAAGCCTACAAATCTTATGTAACAGAAGAAGAGTTAGCAGTGGAACGTGAACGCCAAGAAGCAGCTGGGGAAACACCTCGCTATATCAACGAATACCTTGGTATGAGCCAAGAAGAAAAAGCAGCTTACGTTGCAGAACGTGAAGCAGCGGGGATTATCCCGACTGTTCGTTTGGCTGTCAATGAGTCAGGTATCTACAAGTGGCATGATATGGTCAAAGGTGATATCGAATTTGAAGGTGGCAATATTGGTGGTGACTGGGTTATCCAAAAGAAAGATGGCTACCCAACATACAACTTTGCCGTTGTCATTGATGACCACGATATGCAAATCTCTCACGTAATCCGTGGGGATGACCACATTGCTAATACACCAAAACAACTCATGGTTTATGAAGCACTTGGATGGGAAGCACCTGAATTTGGTCACATGACCTTGATTATCAACTCTGAAACTGGTAAGAAGTTATCTAAACGTGATACTAACACCCTTCAATTTATCGAAGATTACCGCAAGAAAGGCTACCTTCCAGAAGCAGTCTTTAACTTCATCGCCCTTCTTGGCTGGAACCCTGGCGGGGAAGACGAAATCTTCTCTCGTCAAGAACTCATCAACCTCTTTGATGAAAACCGTCTCAGCAAGTCTCCAGCAGCCTTCGATCAGAAGAAAATGGACTGGATGAGCAATGAGTACATTAAGAATGCGGATCTTGAGACTATCTTTGAAATGGCCAAACCATTCCTCGAAGCAGCGGGACGTTTGACAGACAAGGCTGAGAAATTGGTGGAGCTCTACAAACCACAAATGAAGTCAGTGGACGAAATTGTTCCATTGACAGACCTTTTCTTCTCAGACTTCCCAGAATTGACCGAAGCTGAGCGAGAAGTCATGGCTGGTGAAACCGTTCCGACTGTACTTGAGGCTTTCAAAGCGAAACTCGAAGCCATGTCAGACGATGAGTTTGTGGTAGAAAATATCTTCCCACAAATTAAAGCAGTTCAAAAGGAAACTGGTATCAAGGGGAAAAATCTCTTCATGCCAATCCGTATCGCCGTTTCAGGTGAAATGCATGGTCCTGAATTGCCAGATACCATCTACTTGCTTGGACGTGAAAAATCCATCCAACACATCGAAAAAATGTTGGAAGAAATTGCAAAATAGTACCTTAAAAAGAACTCATATATTGAGTTCTTTTTTTGTGTTTACTTATTTGAAAATGCAAAGATTTTATTGTATAATATGAGGTGACAGGGCAAGGGAAATAAAGTAATGCGATGGTATATTCTTTACAATGAGACTCGTATTAGCCCAGACATTACATTTAATGTTGGTGAGTCTACTTATTTTTTCTTTGCGTTTTGCTGGATGTAAGGAGAGATTCCTCATCTATGCAGTTACCATCCGCTACAAAGACCTTGTTTTCGATCACAAGAGTTTTTCTATAAGGATTTTGGTCGCTATTGGCCATTATTTAGAGAACCTATCAACTCTTTCTTCTCCAAAAATAGAAAGAAATCGACTTTGCTCTGTTACCTTGCGTTAAGCAAGGTTTTTTTGTGGAATAGTACTGAGAAATTTACGATTTCGTTTTGGAGTGGTATAATATTAACTATCCTGATGAATAGAGGAACTCGAATGAAAGAATTTAACAAATCAATAAAATTAGAGCATGTGGCTTATGATATCCGTGGTCCAGTTTTGGAAGAAGCTATGCGCATGCGCGCAAATGGAGAAAAAATTCTTCGTTTGAATACAGGGAACCCAGCTGAGTTTGGCTTTACAGCTCCAGATGAGGTTATCCACGACTTGATTATGAATGCCCGTGATAGTGAAGGCTATTCAGATTCAAAAGGTATCTTTTCAGCTCGTAAGGCCATCATGCAGTATTGCCAACTAAAGAAATTCCCCAATGTGGATATTGATGATATCTACCTTGGGAATGGGGTTAGTGAGCTAATCGTTATGTCTATGCAAGGTCTCTTGGACAATGGCGATGAGGTCTTGGTTCCTATGCCTGATTATCCACTTTGGACTGCTGCTGTCAGCTTGGCTGGGGGAAATGCCGTTCATTACATCTGTGATGAAGAAGCGGAATGGTATCCAGACCTAGATGACATTAAGTCTAAGATTAGTTCAAATACCAAGGCCATTGTTTTGATTAATCCGAATAATCCAACTGGGGCTCTTTACCCTAAAGAACTCTTACTAGATATCATCGAGATTGCTCGTCAAAATGACTTGATTATCTTTGCGGATGAAATTTACGACCGTATGGTTATGGATGGCAATGTCCACACACCAGTCGCAAGTTTGGCTCCAGACCTTTTCTGTGTCAGTATGAATGGTCTGTCTAAATCTCACCGTATTGCTGGTTTCCGTGTGGGTTGGATGGTCTTGTCTGGACCTAAACATCACGTAAAAGGCTACATTGAAGGTCTCAATATGCTTTCAAATATGCGCCTCTGTTCGAATGTACTTGCCCAGCAGGTAGTTCAAACCTCCCTTGGTGGTCATCAGTCGGTGGATGAATTGCTCTTACCAGGTGGTCGCATCTACGAGCAAAGAAACTTTATTTATAATGCGATTCAAGATATTCCTGGTTTGTCTGCTGTTAAACCAAAAGCAGGTCTTTATATCTTCCCTAAGATTGATCGTAATATGTACCGTATCGACGATGATGAACAATTTGTCCTTAATTTCTTGAAACAAGAAAAGGTGCTTTTAGTACATGGGCGTGGCTTTAACTGGAAAGATCCAGACCACTTCCGTATTGTTTATCTTCCACGTGTCGATGAGTTAGCCCAAATCCAAGAGAAGATGACTCGTTTCTTGAAGCAGTATCGTAGATAAGGCTTTCATAGTAAAAAAGCTGGAAACATTTGTCAGAGCTATTGACAAATAAGTAAGAATCAGATAGAATAGTAAAGTATGTTTAGTAACTGATCACTTTATAGCCGGCTAAACGAATACAAAATCTATGAGGAGGTATTCATCGTGAAACGTACTTATCAACCAAGTAAACTTCGTCGTGCGCGCAAACACGGATTCCGTAACCGTATGTCAACTAAAAACGGTCGTCGCGTATTGGCAGCTCGTCGTCGCAAAGGACGCAAAGTTTTGGCTGCATAACCCAAACGAATTAAACAAAGAAGTCAGTAGGAACTCGAGCCTACTGACTTTTCTGTTATCTAAAAGAGAATGTTCTAAGGTGATTGATTTAGTCTGAAAACTTTAGAAGACGTCTTGAAAAAATCACATTTAGAAAAAGCTCAAAATCAGAAGATTAATTCTCTGATTTTGAGCTTTCTTTATTCTTTCAAATGATAAGAGTAGCTAGCCACGACGACATCTTCGTGCCATCTGAGAGCATATTTTAATTTGAGGCTCATTTGATTGTGAAGGATATTTTGCCAAGGTTTGTTAGGGATAAATTGGGGTACTAGAACTGTAACCGTGTAGTTCTTTTTCTTGGCTTCTTGAGAGATTTTTCGAACATATCGAACTGTAGGTGTGATGATATCGCGATAGCTAGTAGTAATATTTTTGAGAGTGATATTTGGGAAGTAGTCAGCGAATTCTTGAAGGATTTCTTGGTCTTTTTCCTCCGTTTCCTTGGTGGAAATGTGCATAGCCAAAACCTCATCTCCAATGCTTTGAGCGTAGTTAATAGCACCAACGCTGACTCTGGTAACATTTCCTACTAAGACAAGGACGACATTGCCATCGTAGGCTTTCTTTTGAATTCCTTCATAAAGTCGAAGCTGTTTAGCCACCTTTTGGTAATGACTGTGGATGGACAAAAAGAGGAAGGTTAAGACTAGGATAATTGGGAAGAAGGGCCAGATATCTCCAAGTCTGAAGAAGAGTAGAATGAGAACGATAGCATAACAAATGATGGCTCCGAGGATATTTGCAAAGGCAGATTTTAAGAAATGAGAGCCTTTTTCTTTTTTCCAGTGGCGAATCATCCCTGTTTGAGAAAGTGCAAAAGGTACGAAAACTCCAATAGTATAAAGAGGAATCAAGCGTTCTGTATTTCCGTTAAAAATGAGCAGAAGAATCATAGCGCCAAAGGCCAAGGTTAGGATCCCGTTTGAGTATCCTAAGCGATCTCCCTTCTCCATAAAGAGATGGGGCATGTACTTGTTCTTGGCCATATTGTAAGCTAACATAGGAAAGGCCGAAAAACCAGTATTTGCAGCGACGGCTAGGATGAGAGCTGTTGAAAATTGGAAGAGATAATAAACAACTTGACCGAGAGCTGAATCCCCTAAAATTCCTTTAGCCATTTGTGAGAGGATTGTTTCTCCGTGTTGAGGAGTAATCCCCATCCAGTAGTTTAGGAAGGTAATTCCTGCAAAGAGAAATCCAAGAATCAGAGACATGATGGTCAGTGTTTGAGCTGCGTTCTTTTCTTTAGGGGTCTTGAAAAATGGAACAGCATTTGAGATGGCTTCAACCCCGGTTAATGAAGCTGAACCGCTGGTAAAGGCTCTTAAAATCAGGACAATTGAGAGACTTGGGACAGTTTGACCAATTGCAGAAGTTGCATGATAGCTGAGAGAACCTGTCAATAGTTGGAAAATACCAAACAATAAGAGGAAGACCGTACTAAAGATAAAGAGATAGACAGGGATCATCAGCGAACTAGCAGATTCCCTCAAGCCTCGCAGATTTAAAAGCATGAGCAAACATACTAGAAAAATGGAGATGTGGAGGTTGTAGGGATGGAGAGCAGGAAGTGCTGCTGTGATAGCATCAGCTCCTGCAGCCACGGATACGGCTACTGTTAGCATATAGTCAACAAGCAAGCTTCCCCCAGCAATCAAACCGAGCTCAGGAGAAAGATTTTCTCGTGTTACCATATAGGCACCCCCACCTTGAGGGTAGGCGTGAATGATTTGTCGGTAAGAAATGGTTAGACTAGCAAGTAGCAAGAGGACAAAAATGCCGATAGGGAGACTCCACCAAATAGCAAGGGGAGAAAGACTAGCCAAGACAAGGACGACCTGCTCAGGTCCATAGGCGATAGATGAAAGGGCATCGCTTGAGAGCATTGCAAGTGCCTGTGTTTTTCCAAGTAGCCCTCCTTCACCTTCAGTTAAGGACTTGAGAGGACGACCGATAAAGGTATATTTTAGTTTTGTAAACATTTTCTTTCCTTTTTTGAAAATTTTAACAAGAGCTATTATACTGCTATGAAAAAATACCGTCAAGGGAAAATGGTTGATTTCAAAATATTTTTTTCCTATAAGGATGCGACTAGTTTTTTTGGTATAATAGAAGGTAGAAAAAACGAGGAAATATAAATGATTTTTGATACTCATACACATTTAAATATAGAGGAATTTTTGGGACGTGAAGAAGAAGAGCTTGCCTTAGCAGCTGAAATGGGTGTGACTCGGATGAATATTGTTGGTTTTGACAAGCCGACGATTGAGCGTGCTTTAGAATTGGTGGACAAGTATGACCAACTCTATACGACAATTGGATGGCATCCAACAGAGGCAGGGACCTATACAGAGGATGTTGAGAATTACCTGTGGGAGAAACTAAAACATCCCAAAGTTGTTGCCTTGGGTGAGATTGGTTTGGACTATCACTGGATGACAGCCCCTAAAGAAGTGCAGGAGCAAGTTTTTCGTCGTCAGATTCAGCTATCTAAGGAACTGGATTTACCTTTTGTGGTTCACACCCGTGACGCACTAGAAGATACTTATGAGATTATCAAGAGCGAAGGAGTCGGTCCCCGTGGCGGAATCATGCATTCCTTCTCTGGTTCTCTGAAATGGGCTGAGAAGTTTGTGGAGTTAGGCATGACCATTTCATTTTCCGGGGTGGTGACCTTTAAAAAAGCGACAGACATTCAGGAAGCAGCCAAAGAGTTACCTTTGGATAAGATTTTGGTAGAGACAGATGCGCCTTATTTAGCCCCGGTACCCAAGCGTGGTCGCGAAAACAAGACAGCTTACACGCGCTATGTAGTGGATTTTATTGCAGACTTGCGTGGCATGACGACAGAAGAGTTAGCTGCTGCGACCAGTGCCAATGCCGAGCATATTTTTGGATTGGAAAAACAATCATGAAAGAGAAAATTTCCCAAGTCATCGTAGTCGAAGGACGGGATGATACAGCCAATCTTAAACGTTATTTTGATGTGGAGACCTATGAGACTCGTGGCTCGGCTATCAATGAACAGGACCTTGAACGAATCCAACGTCTACACCAACGTCATGGGGTGATTGTCTTTACAGATCCAGACTTTAATGGGGAAAGAATCCGTCGGTTGATTATGACAGCTATTCCAACAGTCCAACACGCCTTTCTCAAACGTGATGAGGCAGTGCCTAAGTCCAAGACCAAGGGGCGTTCTCTAGGAATCGAACACGCTAGCTACGAAGACTTGAAAATAGCACTGGAACAAGTGACAGAGCAATTTGAAGCAGAAAGTGACTTTGATATTAGCCGTAGTGACTTGATTCGATTGGGATTCTTGGCTGGGTCGGATAGCAGAAAACGCAGAGAATATCTAGGAGAAAGCCTTCGTATTGGTTATTCAAATGGGAAGCAACTTCTCAAGCGTTTAGAATTATTTGGCATCAGTTTAGCTGAAGTTGAAGATGCCATGAAATCTTATGAGGATTGAGAAACTCCCCAAAATGTAAGGGGAATATGATACAATAGAAGTAATCATAAACGGTTTAATCAGGCTTGGTAGCAAGCAATAGAAAAAATGACTCCACAAGATTTACCTTGAGTGGAGACAATGAGGAAAAGTTATGGGAATCT
Organism: Streptococcus infantis; assembly: GCF_021497965.1. Classification (GTDB taxonomy): domain Bacteria; phylum Bacillota; class Bacilli; order Lactobacillales; family Streptococcaceae; genus Streptococcus; species Streptococcus infantis_B. The sequence goes on from NZ_CP046525.1 coordinate 246,062, forward strand.
TTGATTTTTTAAAAAAGACAGAAACATCAGAAACTACTGAAGCAACAAACGAAACAGTAGAACCGAGTGGCAAAACTTGCTTGGGAGTTCTAGGGCTATTTCCGATAAAGGAGACGAATGAGTTATTGATTGTTGGGAGTCTAGAAGGTAGTATCAAGGTTGGAGATCAGTTGCAGTTTTGCAATCCCGATCAAGGTATGGACGCTCTTGGTTCTGTAGTCGTGAAAAAACTCAGTAGTCAAAATAAGGATGTGGATGTTCTCACGGATGAATCTCTAGCTCATTTGGTCATCGATATGGAACCTTCCTTGACTAATCTAAAAAAAGGAAGTGTTCTCTATAGCCAGGGTGTCGATGAGGAACAACGGCTATCAAGCTATACAGATGCTCTATATAATACGTTTGTAATTGTCCAAAAAGGTCAATTGTCCAATGAAGACTATCAAGCCGCTAGTCTTGATGATAGCATAGAAATATTACGCCTCTTTTTATGGGAGTGCCGTCAAAATCAGGAAACTGAGAGTGAAGAAAGTTATCAAGCTAACACTCGTAAGCTAGAACGCCTAGCAGAAATTGTCAAGGACAAGTTGTTAGCAGCAGATTCGATTTACGCAGTTTATTCGGAAAAAACAGGTGAACCCTATCTTTTCTCAACGACCTATGATAGAGGTGAAGAGGGCTATCTCTGTTCAGACCCGATGATTATGCTATATACACCACGTTGGTATCACCAGTTTAAGGAAACCATTGATAGCCGACCAAATTCAGTTGTGAAACTGATTGAAAATACAGCAGATAAAAAAGGAATTGAGAATTTTCTTGGGACAGCCTTTTACTTAAACGGTGCCTTGGGAGCGACCTTTAATACCAAGGAAGTCAGCATCAGTGCTTCTGTTTTGGTTCAGAAACCAGATTTTTCGAACCTGCCAGAGATACAAGTTCCTGTGATGAATCCGGATATTGTAAGATGGATGTTGCTGATGGGACAATTGGATAGCCCGACGACAGAAGATGAAGAAGTAATTTATAAGCTCTATTATAAGTTCTTTTCAGAAGCTATGCTGAAAGCAAAATTCCTAATTCCTTTAGATGCTGCTTCGGAATTTAAGGACGATAGTCAGAAAGGAAGCTCCTTTGTCTTGGAAAAAGATTCTAGTTTCAACATTCCAGTCAAAGAAGGAAAAGATGGCAGAAATTCTGTGCCGGTATTTACCGATTGGAAACGTCTGCGAATGGTCTTTGACGAAAAATGGAATGGCATGATTGAAGAAGCGGGAGGCATGATTGAAGTTTTTGACTATGCCATTAATCCAACGGAGTATTATGAAGCAGGTGCCTATGTTAGCCTAACAGCTTTTAAAGAAATGCAAAAGTTTAGTGAGGAACTAGAAGGCAAAGCTAAAGATTAGAGAGTTTCTTTACATTGGGAAACTATACAGTTTTATCTACATCCTACTTGAACCACTACCCTTTTTTCAAAGATTTTGAAAGGAAATGGAATGGCGAATAGAAGTTATATTTACTTAAAAAACGGAAATGAAGCTCGTATTCTAACAGAGGGAATTTACACGATACCCTATTTTTGGCAATTGTTTTGGGATGAAGAAGATTTAAGAACTCCTATTGCTCTCTGGAAAACAGCAGAAAAACTCGAAGAAGATGAAGAGCAAGCAGAAAAGTTTTACCAAGAGCAGAATGTAGATATCTTGCTTCCTATTGAAAAATTCCGGCAAAACGCCCTCCAAAACCGGTCTTTTTTAGAAGAAAATGTCCTACAATCCGTGCAACTATATGATGCCTTTGTTCGTTATATTCTTGCAAATGTCAAAGATGGTGATGTACTCGGATTTGATGTCTTAGATGTTGTTTTTATGGACCAAGTGTCTGTTGTTTCTGATAAACTGTTAAAAAATATAGGAGCTATTCGGGAAAATCAACCAAAAGATTTGGACTTTTCTCTAACGGATAAGAACCTAATTGGTCTTGCTATGGGCTTTCCTGACTATTATGCCTCAGAATTATTGCCAGAAGACAATATTCTAGCCTCAGTCGCCTATCAAGATGAATTGAATAAAATGAACCCTCAAGATGATAAGCAAGGGGGCGATATGACTGGAGCCGGTACAAAAGCAAACAAGTGGAGGAATGGTATAGTATATTTGCTTATACTTGCACTAGTAATTAGGTTGATTTTTTATATGATGGTTAAGAGATAGAAAAGAGAATAAATGAGAATTGCAGATTATAGCGTGACCAAGGCAGTGCTGGAGCGTCACGGTTTTACCTTTAAAAAATCTTTCGGGCAAAATTTCTTGACGGATACCAATATCCTTCAAAAAATCGTGGATACAGCTGAAATTGATGATCAGGTTAATGTTATCGAAATCGGGCCAGGGATTGGTGCCTTGACAGAATTTTTGGCTGAGCGTGCAGCTCAAGTCATGGCATTTGAGATCGACCACCGCTTGGTACCAATCCTAGCCGATACCTTGCGAGATTTTGACAATGTGACCGTAGTCAACGAGGACATTCTAAAAGTTGACTTGGCACAGCACATCCAGAATTTTAAAAATCCTGACTTACCAATCAAGGTAGTAGCCAACTTGCCTTACTATATCACGACGCCTATTCTCATGCACTTGATTGAAAGTGGCATTCCTTTTAGTGAGTTTGTGGTTATGATGCAAAAAGAAGTGGCAGATCGTATCTCTGCTAAGCCAAATACCAAGGCTTACGGCAGCTTGTCGATTGCAGTTCAGTATTACATGACCGCCAAGGTTGCTTTTATCGTACCTCGTACAGTCTTTGTGCCAGCACCAAATGTGGATTCAGCTATCCTGAAAATGGTACGTCGCCCAGAACCGGCTGTAGCAGTGGAAGACGAGAAATTCTTCTTTAAAGTTTCCAAGGCTAGTTTTACCCATCGTCGTAAGACCTTGTGGAATAATCTGACAGGTTACTTTGGCAAGACTGATGAAATCAAGGATAAATTGACTAAGGCATTGGATCAGGCAGGACTATCCCCAAGTGTACGCGGTGAAGCTCTTGGCTTAGAAGAATTCGCTAGTCTAGCAGATGCGCTTAAAGGACAAGGACTCTAGGATGCAGGGACAAATCATTAAATCTTTGGCCGGATTCTACTATGTGGAGAGTGATGGTCAGGTTTATCAAACACGCGCGCGTGGAAATTTTCGTAAAAAGGGTCATACGCCCTATGTTGGAGATTGGGTAGATTTTTCTGCGGAGGAAAATTCCGAAGGTTATATTCTCAAGATTCACGAACGAAAAAATAGTCTGGTTCGTCCACCGATTGTCAATATTGACCAAGCTGTGGTGATCATGTCGGTCAAAGAGCCTGACTTTAATAGCAACTTATTGGATCGGTTCTTGGTTCTTTTGGAGCACAAGGGCATTCATCCTATCGTCTATATTTCCAAAATGGACTTACTAGAGGATAGGAGAGAACTGGATTTCTACGAGAAAACCTATCGTGCTATTGGTTACGATTTTGTGACGAGTAAAGAAGAACTTTTACCCTTGTTGACAGGCAAGATTACGGTCTTCATGGGGCAGACGGGTGTTGGAAAGTCAACTTTGCTCAATAAAATCGCACCTGATCTCAATCTAGAAACGGGAGAAATCTCAGACAGTCTGGGTCGTGGTCGTCACACTACTCGAGCGGTTAGTTTTTACAATCTCAATGGTGGGAAAATCGCAGACACACCAGGTTTTTCATCGCTGGATTACGAAGTAACAACAGCAGAAGATCTGAATCAGGCTTTTCCAGAGATTGCTAGTGTCAGTCGTGATTGTAAATTCCGCACTTGTACCCATACCCATGAGCCATCTTGCGCTGTAAAACCAGCAGTAGAAGAGGGCATCATTGCTACCTTCCGTTTTGACAACTACCTGCAATTCCTCAGTGAGATTGAAAATCGTAGAGAAACCTATAAAAAAGTCAGCAAAAAAATTCCAAAATAAGGAGAAACCTATGTCTCAATACAAGATTGCTCCGTCAATTCTGGCAGCGGATTATGCCAACTTTGAACGTGAAATCAAACGCTTAGAAGCAACTGGGGCTGAATATGCCCACATCGATATCATGGATGGTCACTTTGTACCCCAAATCAGTTTTGGTGCAGGTGTGGTCGAGGCTCTTCGTCCCCACAGCAAGATGGTCTTTGATTGCCACTTGATGGTATCAAATCCCGAACATCATTTAGAAGACTTTGCGCGTGCAGGTGCAGACATCATCAGCATCCATGCAGAAGCAACACCTCATATCCATGGGGCCCTTCAAAAAATTCGTTCTCTTGGAGTCAAACCTTCAGTCGTCATTAATCCTGGTACACCTGTTGAGGTGATTAAGCATGTGCTACACTTAGTTGACCAAGTATTAGTCATGACAGTTAACCCTGGATTTGGTGGGCAAGCCTTTCTGCCAGAAACCATGGATAAGGTACGTGAATTGGCTGCCCTTCGTGAGGAAAAAGGATTGAATTTTGAAATTGAAGTGGATGGTGGGATTGATGATCAGACCATAGCTCAAGCCAAAGAAGCTGGTGCAACAGTCTTTGTAGCAGGGTCCTATGTCTTTAAGGGAGATGTCAATGAACGAGTGCAAGCTCTCAGAAAACAACTGGACTAAAGTTGCAGTTTTTGCAGGCGGAGACCGCGGTCACTATTGGACAGGTTTTGACTGCTTTGTCGGTGTGGATCGAGGCTCACTTTGGGTACTGGAGGAAAAACTTCCTCTTGCTTTAGCCGTTGGGGATTTTGATTCTGTGACTGTAGAAGAACGTCATTTGATTCAAAAACGTGCCCAGCATTTTGTTCAAGCTCAGCCAGAAAAAGATGATACCGATCTGGAACTAGCACTTTTAACGATTTTTGAAAAGAATTCTCAAGCTCAGGTGACCATTTTTGGTGCCCTAGGTGGTCGTATTGATCATATGTTGGCTAATGTGTTTCTGCCTAGCAATCCTAAATTGGCGCCCTATATGCGTCAGATAGAGATTGAGGATGGACAAAATTTGATTTGTTACTGTCCAGAAGGGATCAGTCAACTTGAACCACGGTCAGACTATGATTATCTTGCTTTTATGCCTGTGAGGGATAGTCAGCTGACCATTATCGGTGCCAAGTACGAATTGACAGAAGAGAACTTTTTCTTTAAGAAAGTCTATGCTTCTAACGAATATATAGATAGGGAAGTTTCGGTAACATGCCCGGATGGCTATGTGGTCGTACTGCATAGTAAGGATAGGAGATAGGATGGAGATTGTATTACTACTGTTATTAATTGCTAACCTAGTCGGCCTCTTTCTCATTTGGCAAAGGCAGGACAAGCAGGAGCAATATTTGACCAAGAGTTTAGAAGATCAGGCAGATAATCTCTCAGATCAACTGGATTATCGCTTCGAACAAGCTCGACAGGTCAGTCAGCTGGATCAAAAAAATCTTGAAGTAGCTGTCAGTGATCGCTTGCAGGAAGTGCGAATCGAGTTACACCAAGGCCTGACTCAAGTTCGGCAGGAGATGAATGAAAACCTCCTCCAAACAAGAGATAAGACAGACCAACGCCTCCAAGCCTTGCAGGAATCAAATGAACAACGCTTAGAACAAATGCGCCAAACGGTTGAGGAAAAATTAGAAAAGACCTTGCAGACACGCTTGCAGGCTTCCTTTGAGACAGTTTCCAAGCAATTGGAATCTGTCAATCGCGGCCTTGGAGAAATGCAGACGATTGCCCGTGATGTCGGCGCTCTTAATAAAGTCTTATCTGGTACAAAAACTCGAGGAATTCTAGGAGAATTACAACTGGGACAGATTATTGAAGATATCATGACACCTGCCCAGTATGAACGAGAATTTGCAACTGTTGAAAACTCTAGTGAACGAGTAGAATACGCCATCAAGTTGCCTGGCCAAGGCGACCAAGAATATGTCTATCTACCGATTGATTCTAAGTTTCCACTGGAGGATTATTACCGCCTTGAAGAAGCCTATGAAGCGGGTGATAAGGATGAGATTGAACGTTGTCGTAAATCTCTCCTAGCAAGTGTTAAACGTTTTGCCAAGGATATCAAAAGTAAATATTTGGCGCCTCCTCGAACAACCAATTTTGGTGTCTTGTTTGTTCCAACAGAAGGACTCTATTCAGAAATCGTTCGTAATCCGATTTTCTTTGATGATTTGAGACGGGAGGAGCAGATTATCGTTGCAGGGCCAAGTACCTTATCAGCCCTTCTTAACTCTCTATCAGTTGGCTTCAAAACTCTCAATATCCAAAAGAGTGCCGACCATATCAGCAAGACTCTTGCCAGTGTCAAGACCGAGTTTGGCAAGTTTGGGGGGATTTTGGTCAAGACACAAAAACATCTCCAACATGCCTCTGGCAATATTGATGATTTATTAAACCGTCGTACTACAGCTATCGAGCGAACGCTCCGTCACATTGAGTTATCAGAAGGTGAGCCTGCGCTTGATCTACTCCAGTTCCAAGAAGATGAGGAAGAATATGAAGATTAGTCACATGAAGAAAGATGAGCTGTTTGAAGGCTTTTACTTAATCAAATCAGCTGACCTAAGACAGACGCGTGCTGGGAAGAATTACCTGGCTTTCACTTTCCAAGATGACAGTGGGGAAATTGAAGGGAAACTCTGGGATGCCCAACCTCATAACGTCGAAGCTTTTACTGCAGGGAAAGTTGTTCACATGCAGGGACGTCGTGAGGTATACAATAACACCCCACAGGTTAATCAAATCACCCTTCGCTTACCACAACCTGGCGAACCAAATGACCCAGCAGATTTTAAGGTAAAATCACCAGTGGATGTTAAGGAAATCCGTGAGTATATGGCGCAGATGATTTTCAAAATTGAAAATCCTATCTGGCAACGAATCGTTCGAGCTCTCTATACCAAATATGATAAAGAATTTTATTCCTATCCAGCTGCCAAAACCAACCATCATGCCTTTGAAACAGGACTTGCTTATCATACGGCTACTATGGTTCGTTTAGCAGAGGCAATTGCTGATGTGTACCCACAGCTTAATAAGAGCTTGCTCTATGCGGGAATTATGCTCCATGACCTAGCCAAGGTTATTGAGTTGACTGGTCCAGACCAGACAGAGTATACAGTCAGAGGGAACCTTATCGGACATATTGCCTTGATTGATAGTGAAATCACCAAAACAGTAATGGAACTTGGCATTGATGATACTCGAGAAGAAGTGGTGCTTCTGCGCCATGTGATTCTCAGCCACCATGGTTTACTTGAGTATGGTAGTCCAGTTCGTCCTCGTGTGATGGAAGCTGAAATCATTCATATGATTGATAATCTAGATGCCAGCATGATGATGATGTCAACAGCGCTCGCCCTTGTTGATGAGGGTGAAATGACCAATAAAGTCTTTGCAATGGACAATCGTTCCTTCTACAAGCCAAAATTAGACTAGAAACTAAAAAAATGAGCTTTATTTAGACAATAAAGTTCGTTTTTTTTGCTTTAGTGTGATATAATGAGAAAAAGACTAATTAAAAAGAATGGTGAATAACTAATGAAATTAAGAAGAAGTGATCGGATGGTTGTTATTTCCAATTACTTGATTAACAATCCTTACAAATTAACCAGTCTCAATACCTTTGCAGAAAAGTATGAATCTGCTAAGTCTTCTATTTCAGAAGATATTGTCATCATTAAGCGTGCCTTCGAAGAAATTGAAATCGGTCATATTCAAACGGTGACAGGTGCTGGTGGTGGTGTTATTTTTACACCATCGATCTCTACCCTTGAGTCTAAAACGATTATCGAAGAGCTTCGTGATAAACTTTCAGAGAGTGACCGCATTCTTCCGGGTGGCTACATTTATTTATCTGACCTATTGAGCACTCCAGCTATTTTGAAAAACATCGGTCGCATTATTGCTAAGAGCTTTATGGATCAGAAGATTGATGCCGTTATGACTGTTGCGACCAAAGGGGTTCCGCTTGCAAATGCAGTGGCAAATGTTCTCAATGTTCCATTTGTCATTGTCCGTCGCGACTTGAAAATCACTGAGGGTTCAACTGTTAGTGTCAACTATGTTTCAGGTTCTAGTGACCGTATCGAAAAGATGTTCCTTTCAAAACGTAGCCTTAAAGCAGGAAGTCGTGTCTTGATCGTTGATGACTTCTTGAAGGGTGGAGGGACCATTAACGGGATGATTAGCCTCTTGTCTGAGTTTGATTCTGAATTGGCTGGAGTAGCCGTCTTTGCCGATAATGCGCAAGAAGATCGCGAACAACAGTTTGATTACAAATCACTCTTGAAGGTTACCAACATTGATGTGAAGAATCAAAAAATTGCTGTTGAAGTTGGAAACATCTTTGACGCAGAAAAATAAGAATGAACTTAAAATACAAAGGTTGGAACTTTCGTCCCAGCCTTTCTTTGATAATGAATATAAAGGAGTCCTATGAAAACACCATTTATTAATCGTGAAGCCCTAGAAAAAATTGTTGAAGAGTTTCCAACCCCTTTCCACCTCTACGATGAAAAAGGGATTCGCGAGAAAGCACGCGCAGTAAACAAAGCCTTTTCTTGGAATCAGGGCTTTAAAGAATATTTTGCAGTCAAGGCGACTCCGACCCCAGCTATCTTGAAAATCTTACAAGAAGAAGGATGTGGAGTGGATTGTTCTAGTTATGTAGAACTCTTGATGAGTCATAAGCTAGGATTTTCTGGTTCTGATATGATGTTCTCATCCAATAATACTCCAGATAGAGAGTATGCTTATGCCCGTGAATTAGGTGCGACGATTAATTTAGATGCTTTTGAAGATATCGAACATTTAGATCGTGCAGCAGGTATCCCAGAAATCATCTCTTGCCGTTATAATCCTGGTGGCGTATTTGAACTAGGGACAGACATTATGGATAATCCTGGCGAAGCTAAGTTCGGGATGACCAAGGAGCAGCTCTTTGAAGCCTTTGCTATCCTGAAAGAAAAGGGAGCTAAAACCTTTGGGATTCATTCCTTCCTAGCTTCCAATACAGTGACCCACCTTTATTATCCAGAATTAGCGCGTCAGCTCTTTGAGTTGGCTGTAGAAATCAAGGAAAAGTTGGATATTTCGCTGGACTTTATCAACCTTTCTGGTGGTATCGGGGTCAACTATCGCCCAGATCAAGAGCCAAATGATATTGCTTTGATTGGTGAGGGAGTTCGTCAGGTTTATGAAGAAGTTCTTACACCAGCAGGTCTTGGTCAAGTTAAGATTTTTACAGAACTAGGACGCTTTATGTTGGCACCTCATGGTATTTTAGTCACAAAAGTAACTCATAAAAAGAAAACCTACCGTACTTATCTAGGAGTCGATGCGTCAGCTGTCAATCTTATGAGACCAGCTATGTACGGTGCTTACCACCATATTACTAATATGATGCATCCTGATGGTCAGACTGAAGTGGTTGATGTTGTTGGTTCTCTTTGTGAAAACAACGACAAGTTTGCAGTAAATCGTGAGCTACCTCAAACAGAAATTGGTGATTTGTTAGTCATTCATGATACAGGTGCCCATGGCTTCTCTATGGGATACCAGTACAATGCGAAACTTCGTTCGGCAGAGATTCTCTACACAGAGGACGGTGGTGCTCGACTAATCCGTAGAGCAGAGCGACCTGAGGACTATTTTGCGACTCTTTACGGGTTTGACTTTGACAAGGATTAGAAGAATTTTTGAAAATCATGAAAGTTGAAAGTGAAAAACAGATTGTTTTCTAAAAAATAGACAAAATCTATTGTTTTTCCTTTCAAGCGTGTTATAATAAAATTATAAAACGGTTTCAAGGAAGGTGACGTTATGTCAGAAGAAACAATTGACTATGGACAAGTGACAGGAATGGTGCATTCGACAGAGAGTTTTGGGGCGGTAGATGGTCCCGGAATCCGTTTCATTGTCTTTTTGCAGGGCTGTCAGATGCGTTGCCAGTATTGCCATAACCCGGATACATGGGCTATGGAAACCAATAAATCTCGTGTACGAACAGTAGATGATGTCTTGGAAGAAGCGCTTCGCTATCGTGGTTTCTGGGGAGACAAGGGAGGTATCACAGTCAGCGGAGGAGAAGCCCTCTTGCAGATTGATTTCTTGATTGCCCTCTTTACCAAGGCGAAAGAAAAAGGCATCCACTGTACCTTGGATACTTGTGCCCTTCCGTTCCGTAATAAACCACGCTATCTTGAAAAATTTGATAAATTAATGGCTGTGACTGATTTGGTTCTTCTTGATATCAAAGAAATTAATGATGCTCAACATAGGATTGTAACCAGTCAAAGTAACAAAACCATTTTAGCTTGTGCTCAATACTTGTCAGATATTGGGAAACCTGTCTGGATTCGTCACGTTCTCGTACCTGGGTTGACAGACCGAGATGAAGATTTGATTGAGCTTGGGAAGTTCGTGAAAACTCTTAAAAACGTTGATAAGTTTGAAATCCTACCTTATCACACGATGGGTGAATTCAAGTGGCGTGAACTTGGCATTCCGTATTCGCTTGAAGGAGTTAAACCTCCGACAGCAGATCGTGTCAAGAACGCTAAGGAATTGATGGATACAGAAAGCTATCAAGATTACATGAAACGTGTACATGGATAATATAAAAAATGAGGTCGAGTTTTCTCGGCCTCTTTTCGATTATAGAAAAGACTCAGCAATTTAGCCGAGCCTTTTATTTTTTATCTCGAATGTTGTTTTCCAGAATTACGTTTTTTGTTTTTCTTCTTGTTAGAAGTTGTGATAGCTGCTGCTGATTCAGGGGTTACATCTTTACGAGCGCCTGAAGTTTTGCTTGCTTTTGGTGGGTTCTTTGCAAATTCTTCGCGTACTTTTTTGCGAAGTTTTGGACGAATCATGTAGTTGACGATGAATTGTTGAAGAATCATCATGAAACCACCGACAACCCAGTAAAGTGTGACGCTGGCTGGAGAGAAGATGGAGAACATGACGATCATCATTGGACTCATGTAAATCATTTTCTTGAGTTGTTCTCTTTGAGTCTCGTCTTCAACTCCGTGTAGAGAAAGGAGTGATTGGATGTAGTAGAGAATACCAGCGCAGGCGATGAGAATCCAACTTGGAGAACCCAGTGCGATTCCTAAGAAGCTAGCCTCAGAAACACCTTCTGTGTGTTGAGCAGCAAAGTAGATAGCAGAGAAGAAAGGCATTTGAATGAGGATAGGGAAACATCCTACACCACCAAACATACTAATACCATGCTCTTTTTGAGCAGCAAAGAGAGCTTGTTGGGCTTCTAGTTTTTCTTCTTGAGTCGTTGCTTCTTTGAGACGAGTCTGATGTGGCTCAAGGACATGCTTGAGGGCGTTCATCTTCTCAGAGTGAAGGGTAGCCTTCCATGATTGGTAGATACCAAGTGGGAGGATAATCAAGCGAACGATAATAGTTACGATGATGATACCAACACCGAAACCAAGACCTTGATCATTGGCAAAGTATTTGATAGCCTCTGCCATAGGTGCTCCGATGGTATTCCAGATAAATCCGGTTGGCTGACCTGTTGCTTTATCAACCTGGACACATCCTGTCAATACTAATAGCATAGCCACTCCCATGATTGAGAGGGCGATTCGTTTAATTGATTTCACTGTTTTTATTCCTTCTTTAAAAATTATACCTTTCTATTCTACTGTTTTTTTTGAAAATATACAATAGTTCTAGAGACCTAATTTGCGACTTTGAAGTCAGAATAGGAAGGAAAGTTACTCAATTGGACGTCGAGATAGGTCACTTTTGAGAAAGGAGTTGGTCCTTTTCGGATCTCTTGGATGAACTTAGCCATGATAGCAGAAGATTCTGCTTGGGCAAGGATTTCAACTGTTCCGTCATCGTTGTTCCAGACACGACCAGTGATTCCGCCTAGTTCGAGAGCAAGGGTATAGACGCCCCAACGAAAGCCAACGCCCTGAACGCGTCCCTGTGCAATCATTTTGACCTTTTGCATACCAAACCTCCTTGATTGTGTTATAATACTCCTATGACTATTATAACCTCTAAAGCGAATTCTGTGGTAAAAAATGCCAAGAAATTGCATCAAAAAAAATATCGAAAATCTTCTTATTTAATTGAGGGCTGGCATTTATTTGAGGAAGCTGTTCAGGCGGGAGCAACGATTGAGAAAATATTTGCTCTAGTAGAGTATGGAGATAAACTAGTAGATTATCCTCAGACTGTCTTTGTGACAGAGGAAATCTTATTTGATTTAGCAGATTCACAAACACCTCAGGGCATTGTAGCTATTGTTCAAAAGGAAGAGGAGCTGTTGCCGGATTTGACCTCAGGTAAATATCTTTTCTTAGAAGATGTGCAGGACCCTGGAAATGTAGGGACCATGATACGGACGGCAGATGCGGCAGGTTTTTCAGGAGTCATCGTTTCAAGCAAGTCGGCTGATATATACAGCCTCAAAACTCTTCGCTCCATGCAGGGAAGTCATTTTCATTTACCAATTTATCGGATGCCTGTTGATACATTTGTTGAAGAGGCGAAAAAGAGTCATTTGCCGATTCTAGCCACTACCTTATCCCAAAACTCTAAAGATTATCGTGAACTTGCTCGACTAGAGGATTTTGCCTTGGTGATGGGAAATGAAGGCCAGGGCATTAGTTCATTCATGACAGCCCAGGCAGACCAACTGGTTCACATCAACATGAAAGGGCAGGCGGAAAGTCTCAATGTTGCTATTGCGGCAGGCATACTCATGTTTTATTTGAGTTAAATCAATTTATTTTTGTTATAATCAGTAAAAAGATTTCATAAGGAGAAAAAGATATGAATCAAACAATTATTCAAGAACATTCTGGTTTGAATCAATTTTATGCAAAAGTTTATGCTTTTGTAGGGATTGGGATTGCCTTATCTGCAGTTGTTTCAGCCTTGATGTTAACAACCTTCCAAGATGTTCTCGTACAGTTAATGCTTAATGCACGCATATGGCTAATCGTAACAGGAGTCGTTGAAGTTGCTCTAGTGTTATTTGCAAGTGGTTTAGCGTTAAGGAACAGTCCAGCAGCATTTCCAATATTTCTATTATATTCTGCGGTCAACGGTTTTTCACTAAGTTTCATTGTATCGCTTTACCTTCCTGGTACAGTCCTAACAGCCTTTATCTCTAGTGCGGCCCTTTTCTTTGTCATGGCGATTGTCGGAGTCGTCATCAAAAAGGATTTGAGTGGTATCGGACGTGCTTTGATTGCAGCCTTATTTGGTCTAATATTAGCCATGGTTGTTAATATCTTCTTAAATAGTGGCCTAATGGACTATATCATCAGTATTGTGATGGTACTTGTTTTTGCAGGTTTAATCGCTTGGGATAATCAAAAAATTCGTTATGTTTATGAAGAGTCAGATGGTCAGGTCGCTACAGGCTGGGCAATTTCTTTGGCACTTAGCCTCTACCTTGACTTTATCAACCTCTTCCTTAGCTTCTTGCGTATCTTTGGAAATGACGATTAATACTTTTAGAGCTCAAATGAGCTCCTTTTTATTTTTTACTTTCATTTTTACTAGCAAAAGGGTATAATCTTTTTATTATTCAAAAGGAGGGGTACATATGAAAAAAAGTTTTATTCACCAGCAGGAAGAGATTTCATTTGTAAAAAATACCTTTACCCAGTATTTAAAAGATAAGTTAGAAGTAGTAGAAGTACAAGGGCCAATCTTAAGTAAGGTTGGAGACGGGATGCAGGATAACCTTTCAGGGATTGAACATCCGGTATCTGTTAAGGTTTTACAAATCCCAGATGAAACCTATGAGGTGGTACATTCACTTGCTAAGTGGAAACGCCATACTTTGGCACGTTTTGGTTTCGGTGAAGGAGAAGGTCTCTTTGTTCACATGAAGGCTCTTCGACCAGACGAAGATTCACTAGATGCGACTCACTCTGTTTATGTGGACCAGTGGGACTGGGAAAAGGTTATTCCTAATGGACAACGCAATCTAGCCTACCTCAAAGAAACCGTTGAAAAGATTTATAAGGCCATTCGTTTAACAGAGCTAGCAGTTGAAGCAAGATATGATATTGAGTCAATTTTGCCTAAGCAAATCACCTTTATCCATACAGAAGAGTTGGTTGAACGCTATCCAGACTTGACTCCAAAAGAACGTGAAAATGCTATCTGTAAGGAATTCGGTGCTGTCTTCTTGATTGGTATTGGCGGTGTATTGTCGGATGGAAAACCTCATGATGGACGTGCACCAGACTATGATGACTGGACAACTGAATCTGAAAATGGTTATCATGGCTTGAATGGAGATATCCTTGTCTGGAATGATAATTTGGGTGCGGCCTTTGAATTATCTTCAATGGGAATTCGTGTTGATGAAGATACCCTCCGTCGACAAGTAGCTATTACAGGAGATGAAGACCGTCTTTCTTTGGAATGGCATAGAGCTCTTCTAAACGGACTCTTCCCGTTGACAATTGGTGGAGGAATTGGTCAATCACGTATGGCTATGTTCCTACTTCGTAAGAAGCACATCGGTGAAGTTCAAACTAGTGTTTGGCCACAAGAAGTCAGAGATACTTACGACAATATTCTTTAATCAATCGAGCCGCAAGGTTCGATTTTCTTTTTTTTATCAGAATTTGGTATAATATACCTTATGAAAATCGTATCAGGAATCTACGGAGGACGTCCTTTAAAGACGTTAGACGGGAAAACAACGAGACCAACATCTGACAAGGTCCGAGGAGCTATTTTCAATATGATTGGTCCCTACTTTGAAGGAGGACGTGTACTAGATCTCTATGCTGGCAGTGGTGGTTTATCCATCGAAGCAGTTTCAAGGGGAATGTCAAGTGCTGTTCTGGTCGAGAGGGATAGACGGGCCCAGAATATTGTGGCAGAAAATATCCGGATGACCAAGGAAACCTCAAAGTTTCAATTATTGAAAATGGAGTCCAGTCGTGCGTTGGAGCAGGTGGATGGCGTTTTTGATCTCATCTTTTTGGACCCTCCCTATGCAAAGGAACAAATCGTGTCTGATATTGAAAAAATGGCAGAGCGAGATCTTTTTTCAAAAGATGTCATGGTGGTTTGTGAAACAGATAAATCAGTAGAGCTTCCGGAAGAAATAGCCTGTTTGGGCATCTGGAAAGAAAAAATATATGGGATTAGTAAGGTGACGGTTTATGTCAGATAAGATTGGTTTATTCACAGGTTCGTTTGATCCGATAACAAAGGGCCATTTGGACCTCATTGAGCGTGCAAGTGAGCTCTTTGATCAATTGTATGTAGGAATTTTTTATAATCCACACAAAAATGGATTTTTACCGATAGAAAGCCGACTAGAGACGGTTGAAAAAGCAGTGGCACATCTAGAGAATGTCCAAGTTATCGCCTCTCATGATGAATTAGTAGTTGATGTTGCTAGAAAACTGGGTGTCCATGTTCTTGTTCGTGGTTTGCGTAACGCTGCGGACCTTCAGTATGAAGCCAGTTTTGATTTTTACAATCATCAATTAGCAGGAGAGATTGAGACAGTCTATCTCCATAGCCGCCCAGAGCATGTTTACATCAGCTCTTCAGCTGTGAGAGAACTATTGAAGTTTGGTCAAGATATTAGCAAGTATGTACCAAATGCTGTCTTAGAGGAGTTAAAACATGAAGAAAAAAACTAGATGGCCCATATATTTAATCATCGGGCTTATTATCACTTTTATAGCTTTTACGGTACCACTTCCTTATTACATTGAGGTTCCAGGGACTTCAGAAGATATTCGAAAAGTCTTACAAGTCAATAATCAAGCTGACCAAGAGGAAGGTTCCTATCAATTTGTGACAGTTGGGGTTAAACATGCTAGACTGGTGGACTTGGTTTATGCTTGGCTGACGCCTTTTACGGATATTCGAAGTGCTAAAGAGATGACAGGTGGTTCTTCAGATGCAGAATTTATGCGAATCAACCAGTTTTACATGGAAACTTCGCAGAACATGGCCAAATATCAAGGACTCAAGGCAGCTGGTAAGGAAATAGAGCTCAAATATCTGGGCGTCTATGTTTTGACTGTGACAGACAATTCAACTTTTAAGGGTATTCTGAATATTGCTGATACTGTGACAGCGGTGAATGATAAGACTTTTGAAAGCTCCAAGGAGATGGTCGACTACGTCAATTCTCAAACTCTTGGAGATAAGGTTAAGGTTACTTACCAAGAGGATGGGAAAGTAAAAACAGCTGAAGGAAAAATCATTACTCTGGAAAATGGGAAAAACGGTATCGGAATCGGTTTGATTGACCGCACGGAAGTGTCAAGTGATGTGCCAATCAAGTTTTCAACTGCAGGCATTGGTGGTCCGAGTGCTGGGCTGATGTTTAGCTTGTCTATTTATACACAAATTGCAGACCCAACCCTTCGAAATGGACGGATTATTGCCGGTACAGGAAGTATCGACAGAGATGGAAATGTTGGTGATATTGGTGGAATTGACAAAAAAGTTGTTGCTGCTGCAAAAAAAGGAGCTACTGTATTCTTTGCTCCAAACAATCCAATAACTGAAGAAGCTAAAAAGGCAAATCCAAACGCCAAAAGTAATTATGACACGGCTGTAGAAGCTGCTGAAATGATTAAAACAGACATGAAGATTGTCCCAGTAAAAACACTTCAGGATGCAATTGATTACTTGAAAAACAACCCATAAAATATAGTGCAAGTCCATAGACTAGCGTAGAAAAAGAGAAGATGGTATAATAGGCAGATGATTCAATTGTTTTTTACCCTCAGTAGTCATATGTTTTTTGTCTACCTAGTTTTTCAACTGTTGAAAGATTTGGTCAAATGGGATCAAATTTTGAAGGTAACTAAGGACAATGCGAGGAAGGTACGACTTTTGGTAGTATTGTGTAGTATCGGTTTAGGATATCTGATTAGTTCCTTTTTCCTAAATCTCTACCAAGTCTGGCAAGAAGCCGTACGGACATTATTTTAAACTCGAAAGTAAAGGAAAATATTTATGGAAAAAATTGTAGTTCGAGGTGGCGATAATCGCCTAGTCGGAAGTGTTCCGATTGAAGGTGCGAAAAATGCAGTTTTGCCACTACTTGCGGCGACGATTTTAGCAAGCGAAGGAAAAACAGTTTTAAAAAATGTTCCGATCTTATCAGATGTCTTTACCATGAATCAAGTGGTTCGTGGATTAAATGCGAAAGTGGATTTTGACCAAGAAGCACATATTGTTGAAGTTGATGCGACAGATGACATTACAGAAGAGGCACCTTATAAGTATGTCAGCAAGATGCGTGCATCTATTGTAGTCTTGGGTCCAATCCTGGCTAGAGTTGGTCACGCTAAAGTTTCGATGCCAGGTGGATGTACGATTGGTAGTCGTCCTATTGACCTTCACCTTAAAGGTTTGGAAGCAATGGGAGCTAAGATCACCCAAACAGCTGGTTATATCGAAGCTAAGGCAGAACGCTTGCATGGAGCCCATATCTATATGGACTTTCCTAGTGTTGGGGCAACTCAAAACTTGATGATGGCTGCAACGCTAGCTGATGGCGTAACTGTTATTGAAAATGCTGCGCGTGAGCCTGAGATTGTAGACTTGGCTGTTCTCTTGAATAAAATGGGAGCAAAAGTTAAGGGTGCGGGAACAGAAACTGTGACAATCACTGGTGTTGAAAAGCTACACGGTGCTACACACAATGTTGTTCAGGATCGTATTGAAGCAGGTACCTTTATGGTAGCGGCTGCTATGACAGGTGGAGATGTCTTGATTAAAGATGCCATCTGGGAACACAATCGTCCCCTGATTGCTAAATTGCAAGAAATGGGTGTGGAAGTCATTGATGAAGACGAAGGCATCCGCATTCGTTCTCAACGAGATAAATTGAAAGCCGTTCATGTTAAGACGCTTCCGCATCCAGGATTTCCGACAGACATGCAGGCACAATTCACTGCACTGATGACGGTTGCTCAAGGTGAGTCAACCATGGTGGAAACAGTGTTTGAAAATCGTTTCCAACATTTAGAGGAAATGCGTCGTATGGGCTTGCATTCTGAAATTATCCGTGATACAGCTCGTATCGTCGGTGGGCAACTTCTGCAAGGAGCAGAGGTTTTGTCTACAGACCTACGTGCAAGTGCGGCTTTGATCTTAACAGGTCTAGTAGCTGAAGGGGAGACAGTTGTCGGAAAACTTGTCCATTTGGATAGAGGATATTATCGTTTCCATGAAAAATTGGCTCAGTTAGGAGCTAATATTGAACGGGTAAGTGTGGAAGCTGATGAAGATGAATAAACAAGCAGCGTATGTGCTACGTCGATTTTTATTAGTTATTATTGTTTTGCTTCTAGGAGTCTTGGCGTTGGGTATCGGCTTGATGATTGGCTATGGTATCGTAGGAAAAGGTCAAGATCCATGGGCAATTTTGACACCCGATAAATGGCATGAATTGATTGCAAAATTTACAGGGAAATAGGCTGGGGAACCGGCCTTTTTCTAGGGATAAAAGTAAGGAGGAAATATGAATAAAAAAACCAGACAGGCCCTCATAGGTCTCCTGATTTTTCTACTATTGACGGCAGGAAGTTACTACATTAAAAAAATGCAGGCTTCCAATAATACACCACAAACACAAGTGACACAAAAATCCCAGTCATCCGACACTCCTAGTCAAGAATTGGCAGAGAGTGTACTGACTGACTCGGTCAAAAAACAAATCAAGGGTACAATTGAGTGGAATGGAGCAGGAGCTTTTGTAGTTAATGGAAACAAAACCAATCTAGATGCTAAGGTATCAAGTAAACCTTATGCTGATAATAAAACTAAAACTGTAGGAGGAGAGACAGTTCCTACAGTAGCCAATGCTCTCATGTCAAAAGCAACTCGACAGTATAAGGATCGCGAAGAGACGGGTAATGGTTCGACCTCTTGGACTCCAGCAGGCTGGCATCAGGTCAAGAACCTAAAAGGAAGTTATAATCACGCTGTAGATAGAGGACATTTATTAGGCTATGCCTTGATTGGTGGTCTAGATGGCTTTGATGCATCTACTAGTAATCCTAAAAACATCGCTGTACAAACAGCCTGGGCCAACCAAGCTCGCGCAGAAGATTCAACAGGACAAAACTACTATGAAGGTTTAGTTCGAAAAGCGCTAGATAAGAATAAACGAGTGCGTTACCGCGTTACGCTACTGTATGCGACAGAAGAGGACCTAGTACCTTCTGCCTCTCAAATTGAAGCAAAATCCTCTGACGGAGAATTGGAGTTTAATGTAGTAATTCCTAATGTTCAAAAGGGAATTCGGTTAGATTACCGAACAGGAGAAGTTACGGTTACAAAAGACTAATAAATAGATAATCCCTTATCGTTTTGATAGGGGATTTACTATAGAAATCGAAAATTAATGTGTAGAAATTGAAAAATATGGTATAATAGTCTCAATTATACTTTTTAGGAGAAGGAAAATGGAAGACCCGAGCAGTCAGGATTTGTTACTGCAGTTTGTATTATTAGTTGTTTTGACCTTTTTAAATGCTTTTTTCTCTGCGACAGAGATGGCTATGGTTTCTCTTAGCCGTTCACGTGTTGAACAAAAGGCAGAAGAGGGGGATAAACGTTATATCCGTTTGCTAAAGGTACTTGAAAACCCCAATCACTTTTTATCAACCATTCAAGTTGGTATTACCTTAATTACGATCTTATCAGGGGCTAAACTAGCAGATTCTCTCGGAGAATTGATAGCTTCTTGGATGGAGAATAGCGAGACTGCGTATGCAGTAGCTTCTTTCTTATCACTTGCTTTTTTGACCTATGTTTCAATCGTTTTTGGTGAACTTTATCCTAAACGCATTGCTCTAAATCTTAAGGATGCCTTGGCAATCCGAACAGTGCCATTTATTATTGCTCTCGGTAAGATTGTAAGTCCCTTTGTTTGGATGTTGTCAGCATCGACTAATCTCTTGAGTCGTTTGACGCCAATGACATTTGACGATGCAGATGAAAAAATGACTCGTGATGAGATTGAGTATATGCTCACCAATAGTGAAGAAACCTTGGATGCAGATGAAATTGAAATGTTGCAAGGAATTTTCTCGCTGGACGAGCTTATGGCGCGTGAAGTCATGGTTCCTCGAACTGACGCTTTCATGGTAGATATTCAAGATGACACTCAGACGATTATCGAAAGCATCTTAAAACAAAACTTTTCTCGAATTCCTGTTTATGACAATGACAAGGATAACGTGATTGGTTTGATTCACACCAAGAGTCTGCTAAAAGCTGGGTTTACCGATGGTTTTGATAATATTGTATTGAGAAAGATATTACAGGAACCTCTATTTGTACCAGAAACTATTTTTGTGGATGCTTTATTAAAAGAATTGAGAAATTCACAAAGACAAATGGCTATTCTTCTCGATGAATATGGAGGAATGGCAGGTTTGGTTACTCTTGAGGACTTGCTCGAAGAGATTGTCGGTGAAATTGATGATGAGACTGACCGAGCTGAAGTTTATGTTTATACCATTTCTGAGAACACTTATATTGTCCAAGGAACAATGACCCTAAATGACTTCAATGACTATTTCGATGTCGAACTTGAAAGTGATGACGTAGATACCATTGCGGGTTATTATTTGACCGGTGTGGGAACCATTCCAACCTCAGAGAAACTTAGTTATGAGGTGGAAAGTGGCAACAAGCATATCATACTGACAAATGACAAAGTGAAAAACGGACGCGTAACCAAGGTTAAGGTTCAAATTCAGGAAGTCGAAGTAGAAGAAGAAACTGAATAAAACAAAAGCTTTATCAGCTAAATACTGATAAAGCTTTTTAATTGTTAAAAAGAAAAGACTCCGCTCGGAGTCTTCGTTAATATAGAGGCGGTAGACGGATTTGAACCGACGATCAAGCTTTTGCAGAGCCGTGCCTTACCACTTGGCTATACCGCCTTAACTTTTATTATTATACCTTGAAAATTGTTTCTCGTCAATAGTTTTCTTTTCTGAAAACATAAGATTCAAATGTTTAAAAAAACATGCGACAAAATATTCTGAAAATTCGTTTACTTTTTAAAAAAACTGTGGTATAATCTTCAATATCCACAATTTAAAACGAGGAGTTTAAAAATATGAAAAAAAGTCGGATTCTTGCGGTAGCGGGTGTTGCGCTACTTGCTACAGGTGTTCTTGCAGCTTGCGGTTCTTCAAAATCATCAAATGCTGAAGCACCAAAGGCTTATGGCTATACTTATACTGCTGACCCAGAAACATTGGACTACCTAATTTCTGGTAAACAAAGTACAAAAGTTGCTACTTCAAATGGTATCGATGGTCTCTTTACAAATGACCAATATGGAAATCTAACTCCTGCAGTCGCTGAAGACTGGTCAGTATCTCAAGATGGATTGACATATACATACAAGATTCGTAAAGGTGTAAAATGGTTCACATCTGATGGTGAAGAATATGCAGAAGTAACTGCAAATGACTTTGTTACAGGTTTAAAACACGCAGCTGACAATAAATCAGCCGCTCTTTACCTAGCACAAAATTCTGTTAAAGGATTGGCTGACTATATATCAGGGAACAATACAGACTTTTCTGCAGTAGGTATTAAAGCTGTTGATGATTACACTCTTCAATATACATTGAACAAACCTGAACCATACTGGAACTCTAAATTATCTTATGGAATCTTCTGGCCTTTGAATGCAGAGTTTGAAAAATCAAAAGGTAAAGACTTTGGTAAAGCGACAGATCCAACATCATTGCTTTACAATGGTCCATTCTTGCTTAAGGGATTGACAGCTAAGTCTTCTATCGAATTTGCAAAGAATGATCAGTATTGGGATAAAGACAATGTTCACATCGATACTGTAACACTTTCTTACTATGATGGTTCAGACCAAGAGTCACTTGAGCGTAACTTTACAAATGGTGCATATAGTTATGCACGTCTCTTCCCTACTAGCTCAAACTATTCTAAAGTAGCAGAAACATATAAAGATAATATCTACTATACCCCACAGGGAGCTGGTATTGCTGGTTTAGGTGTTAACATTGACCGTCAAAGTTATAAATATACATCAAAAACAACTGACGAGGAAAAGACTTCTACTAAGAAAGCTCTTCTTAACAAAGACTTCCGTCAAGCTTTGAACTTTGCTTTTGACCGTACTGCTTATTCAGCTCAGCTAAATGGTAAGGATGGAGCCGCCCTTGCTGTTCGTAACCTCTTTGTCAAACCTGACTTTGTTTCTGCTGGAGATAAGACATTTGGTGACTTGGTTACTGAGAAAGTTGTTTCTTATGGTGATGAATGGAAAGACGTAAACTTTGCGGATGCTCAAGATGGTCTTTACAATGCTGATAAGGCTAAAGCAGAACTAGCTAAAGCTAAAAAAGTCCTTGAAGCAGATGGTGTAAAATTCCCAATCCACTTGGATATTCCAGTTGACCAAACATCTAAAAACTATATCGCTCGTATCCAATCATTTAAACAATCTGTTGAGACGGCTTTGGGTACAGATAATGTAGTTATCGATATTCAACAAATCACTACAGATGAATTACAAAATGCCACATACTACGCAGCTAGTGCGGCAGCAGAAGATTGGGACCTTTCAGGTGCTGTTGGATGGAATCCAGACTATGATGATCCATCAACATACCTTGATATCTTGAAAACAACTAACAGTGAAACAACTAAGTCCTACATGGGCTATGATAATCCATCAAACCCAGCGGTTGCTCAAGTTGGTTTGAATGATTATGACAAATTAGTTGATGATGCAGCTAGTGAAACAACCGATCTTAATAAACGTTATGAGAAATATGCAGCAGCTCAAGCTTGGTTGACAGATAGCTCACTCTTCCTTCCAGCTATGTCTTCTTCAGGAGCAGCACCAATCATTTCTCGCGTAGTACCATTCTCAGCATCTTATACTCAATCTGGTGATAAAGGTTCAGATGTTTACTTCAAATATCTTAAATTGCAAGCGAACACTGTAACTGCTAAAGAGTACAAAGAAGCTCGTGAAAAATGGCTCAAAGAAAAAGCTGAATCAAACGAGAAAGCTCAAAAAGAATTAGCGAGCCACGTGAAATAAATAATGCTCATTAGAACTTTCTCTCCAAAAGGAGAAGGTTCTTTTGGGATTTTAAAGGAAATAATATGAAAAAATATGTTTTTATGCGTATCTTGCGGTCGTTAGTTTCTATCTTTTTAGTAACGACCTTGATTTACACAATCATCTATACGATGGTTCCACGGAAGTTGATCTTCAAACAAGATACTAACTACAATAAAATTGCAACTACAGCTGATAAACGCGATAACTATGAAAATACCGTTTATGAGCGTATGGGGTATATCGAATATTACGATACAAAAGAGTTGCAGGAAAAAGCTAGTAGCATTGACCCTTCTGTTACAGTAGATGCAAATGATACAAATAAAGCTATCTATGAAAAATACATCCAACAACTTGGGAACGGTTGGACTTTAGGTGAGTTTACAGAGAGCGGTCAATTCTATGCTACTCGTGAAATCCCTATTTTCGAGCGTGTGTTCAAATTCTATGCAAACTTGCTTGATATTGACCATACAAACAAGATTCAAGACCCAGAAAATCCTAACTTAGAGCGTTATTTGCGTTTTGAAAACGATCCAGCTATCGGATGGTCTTTAGTAGGTTCAGGGACTAAACATAAATACCTCTTGTACTTCAACAGTCAGTTCCCATTTGTTCATCAGAACTTTGTGAACTTGAACCTAGGAGATTCTTACCCAACTTATGCGAATACTCCTGTACTTCAAGTTATCACACAAGGGCAAGGACAAACGAAGACTTCTGAAGTTCAATTCCCAACTGGGAAGAAAACTTCATCAGTCAATATCTACACAAGAACTTATAAATCACCAAGTCAGGCGGATGCACGTGAAGTAGCGAACTACGGTAAAGGTGATCCATATACAGCTACTGAAAGCAACTATCAGTATCCATCTATGATTACCAGTTCTGCTATTGCTGGTTTGATTGGCCTTGCAATTTCGTACGCGATTGCGGTTCCACTTGGTTCTGCAATGGCTCGTTACAAGAATACTTGGATTGATAGTTTCTCTACAGGAGCTTTAACATTCTTACTTGCTCTTCCAACTATCGCTCTTGTCTATATCATTCGTTTGATTGGTTCTTCAATTGGACTCCCTGATTCATTCCCTATCTTGGGTGCTGGAGACTGGCGTTCATATGTACTACCTGCAGTTATTCTTGGTTTACTTGGTGCTCCTGGTTTGGCTATCTGGATTCGTCGTTACATGATTGACTTACAATCACAAGACTTTGTTCGTTTTGCACGTGCAAAAGGTCTTTCTGAGAAAGAAATTTCTAATAAACACATCTTTAAAAATGCCATGGTACCACTTGTTTCAGGTATTCCTGGTTCTATTATCGGTGTTATTGGTGGAGCTACTCTTACTGAAACAGTCTTCGCCTTCCCAGGTATGGGTAAAATGTTGATTGACTCTGTAAAAGCGTCAAATAATAACATGGTTGTTGGTCTAGTTTTCATCTTTACTTGCGTCTCAATCTTCTCTTACTTAATTGGGGATATTTGGATGACAATTATTGACCCACGTATTAAGTTGACAGAGAAAGGAGGCAAATAATGTCTACAATTAGTAATGATAAATTTCAGTTTGTAAAACGCGATGACTTTGCCTCTGAAGCAATTGATGCTCCTGCCTACTCATATTGGGGTTCTGTTTTTAGACAATTTTTGAAAAAGAAATCAACCATCATCATGCTTGGTATTTTGATTTCAATCGTTTTGATGAGTTTCATCTACCCAATGTTTTCTGATTTCGACTTCAATGATGTAAGTAAGGTAAATGATTTTAGCGCTCGCTACATTAAACCAAATGCGGAACATTGGTTCGGTACAGATAGTAATGGTAAGTCTCTTTTTGATGGTGTCTGGTTTGGAGCCCGTAACTCTATCTTGATTTCCGTTATTGCGACCTTTATCAATATTGTAATTGGTGTTATTGTCGGCGGTATCTGGGGTATTTCAAAATCAGTTGACCGCGTCATGATGGAAGTTTATAACGTTATTTCCAACATCCCACACTTATTGATTGTTATTGTTTTGACTTACTCTATTGGTGCAGGTTTCTGGAACTTGATTTTTGCCATGAGTGTAACGACTTGGATTGGGATTGCCTACTCAATTCGTATCCAAATCATGCGTTACCGTGACTTAGAGTACAACCTTGCTTCACGCACACTCGGAACTCCAACATACAAAATTGTCATTAAAAATATCATGCCACAATTGGTATCTGTTATTGTTACGACTACATCACAAATGCTTCCAGCATTTATCTCCTATGAAGCCTTTCTGTCATTCTTTGGACTTGGATTGCCTATTACAGTACCAAGTTTAGGTCGATTGATTTCAGATTATTCACAGAACGTAACAACAAATGCATACCTCTTCTGGATTCCATTGACAACTTTGGTCTTGGTATCCTTGTCACTTTTCGTAGTTGGTCAAAACCTAGCGGATGCTAGTGATCCACGTACACATAGATAGGAGTAGACATGACAAAAGAAAAAAATGTAATTTTGACTGCTCAAGATATTGTCGTGGAATTTGATGTTCGTGACAAAATTTTGACAGCTATTCGTGGAGTATCTCTGGAGTTGATTGAGGGCGAAGTGCTTGCACTCGTTGGAGAATCTGGTTCAGGGAAATCTGTTTTAACAAAAACTTTTACAGGAATGTTGGAAGATAATGGTCGTATTGCGAACGGTAGTATTCTTTACCGTGACCAAGATTTGACTGAATTTTCTTCTCATAAAGATTGGGAGCAAATTCGTGGTGCGAAGATTGCAACGATCTTCCAGGACCCGATGACCAGTCTTGACCCAATCAAAACAATCGGAAGTCAAATCACAGAAGTTATTGTGAAACACCAAGGGAAAACGGCTCAAGAAGCAAAAGACTTGGCGATTGACTATATGAATAAGGTTGGTATCCCTGACGCTGAGAGACGTTTTAATGAATATCCATTCCAGTATTCTGGTGGGATGCGTCAACGTATTGTTATTGCGATTGCCCTTGCCTGTCGTCCAGATGTTTTGATTTGTGATGAACCAACAACAGCCCTTGATGTGACCATCCAAGCTCAGATTATTGACTTGTTGAAAACACTTCAACAAGAATACCACTTTACAACTATCTTTATCACACACGACCTTGGTGTTGTAGCAAGTATTGCTGATAAAGTTGCAGTTATGTATGCTGGTGAAATCGTTGAGTATGGTACAGTTGAAGAAATCTTCTACGATCCACGTCACCCATACACATGGAGCCTCTTATCAAGTTTGCCACAGCTGGCTGACGATAAAGGAGAATTGTATTCAATTCCGGGAACACCTCCATCACTGTATACTGAATTGAAGGGAGATGCTTTTGCTCTTCGTTCAGATTATGCGATGAAGATTGATTTCGAAGAAAAAGCTCCTCAGTTTGCAGTATCTGATACTCACTGGGCTAAAACATGGTTGCTTGATGAACAAGCTCCAAAAGTTGCAAAACCAGCAGTAATTGCAGATTTACACGATAAGATTCGTGAAAAGATGGGCTTTGCTCATCTTGAGGACTAGGAGGAAGGAAATGTCTGAAAAATTAGTAGAAGTTAAAGACTTAGAGATTTCCTTCGGTGAAGGAAGCAAAAAGTTTGTAGCCGTTAAAAATGCAAACTTCTTTATCAACAAAGGTGAAACATTCTCTCTCGTTGGAGAATCTGGTAGTGGTAAGACAACAATTGGTCGTGCCATTATCGGCCTTAATGATACCAGCAAAGGGGATATCATCTTTGATGGACAAAAAATCAATGGTAAAAAATCACGTGAACAAGCAGCGGAATTAATCCGTCGCATTCAAATGATTTTCCAAGACCCAGCCGCAAGTTTGAATGAACGTGCAACAGTTGACTATATCATCTCTGAAGGTCTTTACAACCACCATTTATTTAAAGACGAAGAAGAAAGAAAAGAAAAAGTTCAAAACATCATTCGTGAAGTGGGACTTTTGGCTGAACACTTGACTCGTTATCCACATGAGTTTTCAGGTGGACAACGTCAACGTATCGGGATTGCTCGTGCCTTGGTTATGCAACCTGACTTCGTGATCGCGGATGAGCCAATTTCAGCCTTGGACGTTTCAGTGCGTGCCCAAGTTTTGAACTTGCTCAAGAAATTCCAAAAGGAATTGGGCTTGACTTATCTCTTTATCGCTCACGATTTGTCAGTAGTTCGTTTCATCTCTGATCGTATCGCGGTAATTTATAAGGGTGTCATTGTTGAAGTGGCTGAAACTGAAGAATTGTTTAACAATCCAGTTCATCCATACACACAAGCACTGCTTTCAGCTGTACCAATCCCAGATCCAATCTTGGAACGTAAAAAAGTTTTGAAAGTCTATGATCCAGATCAACATGACTACGAAACTGATAAACCTTCAATGGTAGAAATTCGTCCAGGTCATTTTGTTTGGGCTAACCAAGCAGAATTGGAACGCTATAAAAAAGAAATGAAATAATCACTAAAGTTTTATAATCTAGCTAGAAGGATTCTAGTAAGATTATGAAACTTTTTTATTTTACAGATAAAAGCTTGATTATCTATAAAAAATTGATATACTGAATACAATGAAAACAGAATAGTAATAGTCGGAGTAATCAAGGGAGAATCGCATGGATCAACAACCAAATTTTTTTACCAACATGGCAAGAGTGATTGGAACATGTCTTTGGGTGAAAGGTATGGAAGTATTGACTGAAAAGAAGGAGTCCGAGCCAAAAGCTTTAGAGTTTAGTCGATTTCTTTTAGCATTAAAACTAGAATCATCCTTACCTTGGATTCTGGGACTTTCTAAGAAAGAAGACAGAAAATGAAATTTATTTTGGATATTTTGTTTTATATCTTAGTGAAGCCACTGATTGCAATTGTAGAATTCATTTGGTATCTTATTTGCTTGATTTTTTATGATTTCCTTATGAATGTATTGTATTCGATTTTTAATTGGTTTTTTAGTTTGTTTTAGAAACTAAAAATCGGGAGTAGTTACTTATAGATACTCCTATATAATTTTATTGTCATAAAAAAGGATGGGAATATTCCCTCCTTTTTTGTTTATATCAATAAGATTAACGTGAAAATTTATAAAGTTGATGCAAATAATAGATTTGTAGAGAGTCTAGGAAATAGACTAGATTTAGTTTAATCCATTTATGATGGTATAGGTAACTTTTCAAAGGTGATCACATCACCCTTTTGAGTCGCAAGTTGGATACGGTTGTCTTTGATGCGGATAACTTGTATTTCCTTGCCATTTACCTTGACAATGCTAGCTTCAATATTTGGGTAGTCTACGACTAAGTCTCCACCCGCATTAGAAAGGAAAGATAGTGTTTCAAGATTTCTTTCTTTCCATTTCATGCTGACTTCAAAGTTACCACGAGCTACGAGACCTGAGACTTGTCCGTCTTTCCAGGCATCTGGAAGGGCTGGTAATGGGGCAATGTAGCCTGTGTGAGACTGAAGGAGCATTTCTGCCATACCGCTGGTTGCCCCAAAGTTCCCATCAATTTGGAAAGGCGCATGCGTATCCCAGAGGTTTTCTAGGGTTGAAGATTTGAGCTGTTCTGCCAACAATCGATGGGCACGATTTCCATCTAGAAGACGGGCCCAGAGGTTGATTTTATTAGCCTTAGACCAACCGGTACCACCATCTCCACGATGGTTTAAGGTTGCACGTGCAGCTTCTAGATATTCATGCTGATCCTTGCCAAATAGAGTACCTGGGAAGAGTCCAACTAGATGAGAAACGTGACGGTGATGATTTTCAATGCCTTCGTTGGTGAATTGCGGACTGTCTTCCTCGTACCATTCCTTGATACGTCCCTCTTGGTTGATGTGAAGTGGTTTGAGCTTGTCAAATTTAGCCTTCACTTCTGTCACCAAATCTTGGTCGACCTTCAGATGATTAGCTGCTTCCATATAGTCGTGGAATAACTGCCAAACTAGAGATTGGTCGAAGGTATTTCCGATCGTGATAGTACCATGCTCTGGCGAGTAAGATGGAGAAGAAACCCAACGGTCACTGGCCTTGTCGTAGTGCAAGAAGGAATTCCAAAACTTGGCAGTTTCCTTGAGCATTGGATAAATCTTTTCTTTGAGATAAGTTTCATCCTTGGTGAATTTGTAGTAGTCATAGACGTTCTGCATCATCCAAGCATTGGCAGCAGGAGACCAACCCCAATAGTAGTTCCAACCAGGAGTAGTCCAGCCAAATGGTGTCGCCTGGGTATGAACCAGCCAACCGTTTTCTTGACCTTCTTTGGACTCGATACCTGCATATTCTTTAGCAGCGATACGGCCATAGTAACGCATATCATCGATATAATTGATCATTGGCTTAGCCGTTTCTGCAAGATTGTTCATGTAGGCAGGCCAGTAGTTCATTTGTAGGTTGACATTGAGGTGGTAGTCAGAATTCCAAGGTGGATTATCTACTGCATTCCAGACTCCTTGCAAGTTAGCAGGAAGGGCATCTGTCCGGTCACGAGAAGAGCTGATGAGGAGGTAACGGCCGTATTGGAAGAAGAGCTCTTCTAGTTGTTGTCCTTTTGTAGGATCATAGGTTTGGAGAGCTTCTTTTGTCGTTTGGCTAGACTTGTTACCGCCAAGATTCAGTTGGACACGATTGAAGAGACTTTGATAGTCCTTGATGTGGTTATTTTTCAGAGTTTCATAATCTTTTGCCTTGGCAGCTTCTACGATAGACTTAACAGTATTTTCTACGTCAATATCCTTGCGGTAATTGGTTTTTGGATTTTGAGCATAATTAGTCTTGGCACTGAGTAAAAGGGTCGCATAGCTGGCTCCAGTGACAGTCAAATAGCCATCTTGGGCAGTGACTTGTCCATCTGTCTTGATTCCAAGATAAGAGGCAAATTGAAGGCCATTGTCTTTGACAGTCCCCTTGAGCAAGATACCATTTGAATCGGTCGTGACTGCCCCTTGTTTATACTTCGAATATTCCCAAGAGTAGTCACCATTCGCAAGTAAATCCTCTGTCAAGCTATTCCAAAGGGTAAAATCGAGGGTCTTATCCCCTTTTTTACTCAAGTGAGTCACAGTAACATCATCAGGATAGCTAGAGAAGGTTTCGCGTTTAAAGTTTGTTCCGTCCTGGCTATAAGAAGTGGTCGTGATAGCTTCGGTAATATCTAAGTCACGGTGATAGTCGGTAACGTTCTCCAAACCTTTCTTTTGATTGTTAAAGACCATAAAGATATCACCGAAAGATAAGTAGCGTCCGTATTGGGCATTGTTAGGTCCTACTAGATTTTCTTCGGCTAACTGTTTCGCTTTTTGGCGGTTTCCTTGTTCTAAGGCTTTACGAATTTCTGCCAAAACCTTATAGCGGTCCTGATAGTTCCCCCCATTGTAATCGGTGCTATCCGGTTGCGGTCCACCAGACCAGAGAGTTTTTTCATTGTATTGGATTCTTTCTTCACCGATGAGCCCAAAAACTTTTGCCCCCATTTCTCCATTTCCGACTGGCAGGGCTTGTTTTTCCCAGCCGTCATAAGAAGGGGCAGTTGGTTGGTCGTAATGAAGTTGATAGTTATTTTTATTTTCCATAGTTTTTTTATTATTGAAGCAAGTAGTATAGTGAATTCTATGCTTTTACTATAGCAGACACATTAACTTATTGCAAGGTTTTAAAGGCCTCATTTGTTTATTTTAAGGACAGTGTATATTCTAGATTTTATAATGGATAGTAAGCAAGCCTTTTTTATAGGTAAAGTGAATTAAAATGTTGCATAGTTGCTTTCTGAAAGCGCAAATCAAACTAGTCAGCAGTGGGACTTTATGGTATAATATAGTAGACTTTAAAAGAAACAGGAGAAATATTATGGATCTTATTTTAGCGATTGTCTTGATTGTTTTAGCTTTTCTAGGAGGTGCTCTAGGAGGCATGTACTTGGTGCGTAAACAAATTGAAAAAGAGTTTGCGGACAACCCACGTTTGAATGCAGAAGCCGTTCGTACTCTCTTGAGTGCTAATGGTCAAAAACCAAGCGAAGCTAAGGTACAACAAGTTTACCACCAAATCATTCGCCAACAAAAAGCAGCCCTCGCTAACAATAAAAAGAAATAAATAGGAAAAGTCTGGGATGAAAGTTCCAGACTTCTCACTATGTTTGACTGATATTTAGAGACAAGACTTTTTCCTTGCATTCTATTGATATTTGATTATGATTAAGTTGGAGACAACTGATGACGAATCAGTCGGTCGGAAATTTCAGTAAGAAATGTAATGATAATGAACTATCAATCAGAATAATAAGACTAGAAAGAAGACTATATGGATAATCGACCAATCGGTTTTTTGGACTCTGGTGTTGGAGGCTTAACTGTTGTGCGTGAGCTCATGCGTCAGCTTCCTCATGAAGAAATCGTCTATATTGGAGATTCGGCACGGGCGCCATATGGCCCTCGTCCTGCTGAGCAAATTCGTGAATATACTTGGCAGTTGGTCAACTTTCTTTTGACCAAGGATGTCAAGATGATTGTCATTGCTTGTAATACAGCAACAGCAGTCGTCTGGGAAGAAATTAAAGCCCAGTTAGATATTCCTGTTCTTGGAGTGATTTTACCTGGCGCTTCAGCGGCTATCAAAGCAAGTCAGGGTGGGAAAATCGGAGTGATTGGAACACCGATGACAGTACAATCAGATATCTATCGTCAAAAGATCCATGACTTGGATCCAGATTTACAAGTTGAAAGTTTGGCTTGTCCCAAATTTGCTCCTTTGGTCGAGTCAGGTGCTCTATCGACCAGTGTGACTAAGAAAGTCGTATACGAAACCCTACGTCCCTTGGTCGGAAAAGTGGATAGCTTGATTTTAGGTTGTACTCATTATCCGCTTCTTAGACCCATTATCCAAAATGTAATGGGGCCTAAGGTCCAACTAATCGATAGTGGAGCGGAGTGTGTACGCGATATCTCAGTCTTGCTCAACTATTTTGAGATTAACCGTAGTCGAGATGCGGCGCCACTTCAACACCGTTTTTACACAACTGCAAATAGTCAGAGTTTTGCTCAAATCGGAGCAGAATGGCTGGAAAAAAATATTCATGTGGAGCATGTAACATTATGACAAACAAAATTTATGAATACAAGGATGACCAGGACTGGTATGTTGGCTCCTACAGTGTTTTTGGTGGTATCCGTACTTTGACGGATGATGAGTTAGATTTTCCTTTGTTTGATTTAGCCAAAATCTTTCGAGATGAGGAAAGAGGATTTCCGCTTTCAGTTACCGTTTTACGTTATGCTTCAGCCTATCGCCTATTCTCTTTTGTGGTAGATATCCTCAATCAAGAAGCAAATCGAAACTTAGAAGTTATTCAACGCCAAGGAGCTTTGCTCTTAGTGGAAAACGGAAAGCTCTTGCATGTGGAATTGCCTAAAGAAGGAGTGAATGTTCAGGACTTTTTCGAGACAAATAAGGTCAGAGAAACCTTGCTCATAGCGACTCGTAACGAAGGGAAGACCAAGGAATTTCGAGCTATCTTTGACAAACTAGGTTATGACGTAGAAAATCTCAATAATTATCCAGACCTACCTGAAGTTGCTGAAACGGGTATGACCTTCGAAGAAAATGCCCGCCTCAAAGCAGAAACTATTTCCCAATTAACAGGTAAGATGGTTTTAGCTGATGACTCTGGGCTCAAAGTCGATGTGCTTGGTGGTCTACCAGGCGTTTGGTCGGCTCGCTTCGCAGGAGTCGGAGCAACCGATCAGGAAAACAACGCCAAACTCTTGCACGAATTAGCCATGGTCTTTGATCTCAAGGACCGCTCAGCGCAATTTCACACAACCTTGGTCGTGGCTAGTCCAGGTAAGGAAAGCTTGGTTGTCGAAGCTGACTGGCCAGGTTACATTAACTTTGAACCTAAGGGTGAAAATGGTTTTGGCTATGATCCGCTCTTCTTAGTAGGAGAAACTGGTAAATCATCAGCCGAATTAACCCTTGAAGAAAAAAATAGTCAATCCCACCGTGCATTAGCCGTTAAGAAACTTTTGGAGGTATTTCCATCATGGCAAAGCAAACCATCATTGTAATGAGTGACTCCCACGGAGATAGCTTGATTGTAGAAGAAATACGTGACCGCTATCTTGGAAAAGTCGATGCTATTTTTCACGATGGTGACTCGGAACTTCGCCCAGATTCACCACTCTGGGAAGGAATCCAGGTAGTCAGAGGAAACATGGATTTTTATTCAGACTATCCAGAACGCTTGGTGACTCAACTGGGTCCTACTAAGATTATCCAGACTCATGGACATTTGTTTGATATTAACTTCAACTTCCAAAAGCTTGATTTCTGGGCTCAAGAGGAAGACGCAGATATCTGTCTTTATGGGCACTTGCATGTTCCAAGTGCTTGGATGGAAGGGAAGACTCTCTTTCTAAATCCTGGTTCAATCAGTCAACCACGTGGAACTATCAGAGAATGTCTCTACGCTCGTGTGGAGATTGATGATAGCTACTTTAAAGTAGACTTTTTGACACGTGACCATGAGGTTTATCCAGGCTTGTCCAAGGAGTTTGCTCGATGATTGCCAAAGAATTTGAACAGTTTTTACTGGAGCAAGAGGAAACCTTTTTAACTCCTGCTGAAAATTTGGCTGTGCTCATTGATACTCACAATGCAGATCATGCAATTCTCCTCCTTAGCCAGATGACCTATACCAGAGTACCAGTCGTGACTGATGAGAAAAAATTCGTCGGAACTATTGGTCTTAGAGATATTCTTGCTTACCAGATGGAGCAGGGATTGAGCCAGGAAGCCATGGCAGATACGGATATCGTACACATGACCAAGAAGGATGTTGCAGTGGTAGCTCCAGATTATACATTGACAGATGTTTTACATAAGTTAGTGGATGAATCTTTCCTACCAGTTGTTGATAAGGATGGAATTTTCCAAGGGATTATTACACGGAAATCAATCCTTAAGGCTGTCAATGCCCTTCTGCATGATTTTAGTAAGGAATATGAGATTCGAAGCAAATGAGAGAATGGATTTCAGTATTTTTAGAAGAAAAGCAAAATCTATCTAGTAATTCTAAGCAGTCTTATAAGTATGATTTGGAGCAGTTTTTGGATTTTGTTGGAAAACAAATTTCAGAGACAAGTTTAAAAATCTACCAAGCTCAATTATCAAATTTTAAAATGAGTGCCCAAAAGCGGAAGGTTTCTGCTTGCAATCAATTTCTTTACTTTTTATATCAGAAAGGAATGATTGGCACCTTTTACCGTTTGGAATTACTCAAACAGGCTGAGAAAAAACAAGGGAAGTCGGAACTTTTAGACATCAGTTCTTTCTGGCAAGAAAGTGCTTATCCAGAAGGACGCTTGCTAGCCTTGCTAATAGTAGAGTTGGGCCTCTTGCCTAGTGAAATTCTAGCCTTAAAAACAGGGGATGTGAACCTGGATTTTCAAGTTTTGAGAGTCAATAAAGCTTCTCAACAAAGAATCCTGAGCCTTCCCCAAAATTTGCTTGCAGAGTTAGAGCCCTTGATGGGGCAGACCTATCTCTTTGAAAAAGCTGGGAAACCGTACTCCCGTCAATGGGCCTTTCGTCAGTTGGAAGCTTTTTTAAAGGAAAAAGGTTTTTCAGATTTATCTGCCCAAGGATTGAGAGAACAGTTTATATTAAGACAAATCGAAGAAAAGGTTGACTTGTACGAAATCGCTAAAAAATTAGGATTAAAGACAGTCATGACCTTAGAAAAATATAGATAATGGATATTAAATTAAAAGATTTTGAAGGACCTTTGGACTTGCTCCTACACTTGGTTTCAAAGTATCAGATGGATATCTATGATGTGCCAATCACAGAGGTTATCGAGCAATATCTAGCCTATATTTCGACATTACAAGCCATGCGTTTAGAAGTGGCAGGCGAATACATGGTGATGGCTAGCCAACTGATGCTGATTAAGAGTCGCAAGCTCTTGCCAAAGGTTGCAGAAGTGACGGATTTAGAGGATGACCTAGAGCAGGATCTCCTTTCTCAGATTGAGGAATACCGTAAATTTAAACTTTTGGGAGAGCAGTTGGAAGTGAAGCACCAGGAACGAGCTCAATATTACTCAAAAGCACCTACAGAGTTAATCTACGAGGATGCAGAACTTGTGCATGATAAGACGACGATTGATCTTTTCTTAGCCTTTTCAACCTTACTAACCAAGAAAAAGGAAGAATTCTCGAAAAGTCACACAACAATCTTACGAGATGAGTATAAGATTGAAGATATGATGGTCATCGTTCGAGAAGCCTTGGTTGAAGGTCAGCAATTATGCTTGCAGGATTTGTTTAAAGAAACCAAGGATTTACAAGAGGTCATTACACTCTTTTTAGCAACTTTGGAGTTGATTAAAACTCAAGAAATTCTCTTGATTCAAAAAGAGAGTTTTGGAGATATTTATCTCATGAAAAAGAATGAAGAAAATCAAGTAGAGCAGAGTCAAGCTTGATAGAGAGGAAATATGAGTACTTTAGCAGAAATAGAAGCACTCCTGTTTGTAGCGGGGGAGGATGGGATTAGAGTCCGTCAGCTGGCTGAGGTCCTATCGCTTCCACCGACGGGGATTCAGCAAAGCTTAGAAAAGTTAGCCCACAAGTATGAAAAAGACCAGGATTCTAGTTTAGCACTGATTGAGACCGGTGGTGCCTACAGATTGGTGACCAAGCCACAATTTGCAGCGATTTTAAAAGAATACTCTAAGGCGCCAATCAACCAAAGTCTATCTCGTGCCGCACTTGAAACCTTGTCCATCATTGCTTACAAGCAACCCATCACACGGATCGAGATTGATGCTATTCGGGGGGTTAATTCAAGTGGAGCGCTGGCTAAGTTACAGGCCTTTGAGTTAATACGAGAAGACGGGAAAAAGGAAGTTCTCGGACGCCCTAATCTTTATGTAACGACGGATTATTTCCTGGATTACATGGGGATTAATCACTTGGAAGAGTTGCCCGTGATTGATGAGCTTGATATTCAAGCACAAGAAAGCCAATTATTTGGTGAAAGGATAGAAGAAGATGAGAATCAATAAATATATTGCCCACGCAGGAGTGGCCAGTAGGAGAAAAGCAGAAGAGTTGATCAAGCAAGGCTTGGTGACGGTTAACGGCCAAGTTGTGCGTGAACTAGCAACGACCATCAAGTCAGGCGACAAGGTCGAAGTTGAAGGTCAACCAATCTATAACGAAGAAAAAGTCTACTATCTGCTTAACAAACCGCGCGGTGTGATTTCTAGCGTGACAGATGACAAAGGTCGCAAGACAGTTGTCGATCTTTTTCCCAATGTGAAGGAGCGCATCTATCCTGTGGGGCGCTTGGACTGGGATACGTCTGGAGTCTTGATTTTGACCAACGATGGTGACTTTACAGACGAGATGATTCACCCTCGTAATGAGATTGATAAGGTCTACGTGGCGCGTGTAAAAGGAATTGCCAATAAAGAAAATCTCCGTCCCTTGACTCGTGGAGTTGAGATTGATGGCAAAAAGACCAAGCCAGCTGTTTATGAAATTCTCAAAGTAGACCCAGTAAAAAACCGCTCAGTTGTTCAGTTGACCATCCATGAAGGGCGCAATCACCAGGTTAAAAAAATGTTTGAAGCTGTTGGCCTTCAAGTGGATAAACTCTCTCGAACTCGTTTTGGACATCTAGACTTAACGGGTCTTCGTCCAGGAGAATCACGTCGTCTTAATAAAAAAGAAATCAGTCAATTACACACCATGGCTGTAACCAATAATAAATAATGAAAAAAATTTTAATTGCGCCAGTGCGCTTTTACCAACGATTTATCTCGCCTGCTTTCCCGCCATCTTGCCGCTTTGAACCGACTTGTTCGAACTACATGATTCAAGCTATCGAAAAGCATGGTGCCAAGGGAGTTCTGATGGGCTTAGCACGGATTTTACGGTGCCATCCTTGGTCCGAAGAGGGTAAAGATCCAGTGCCGGATGTTTTCTCATTAAAAAGAAATTCAAAATAAAAGAATCACATTTGTGATTCTTTTTTGTTGCAGGAAATAAGTTAGATGGTAAAATGTTGATTTCTACTACCTTTCTCCTATAAAAAGTGGTAAAATGGTTGAAAGAAAGAAGGGACTAAAATGACAACATTATTTTCTAAAATCAAAGAAGTAACAGAACTTTCTGCTATCTCAGGTCATGAAGCACCTGTACGTGCTTATCTTCGTGAAAAATTAACACCTCATGTGGATAAAGTCGTGACTGATGGATTGGGGGGTATTTTTGGGGTTAAACACTCAGAAGCAGCCAATGCACCTCGTGTTTTAGTGGCGTCTCACATGGATGAAGTTGGTTTCATGGTTAGTGAAATCAAAGCAGACGGGACCTTCCGAGTAGTCAGCATTGGTGGTTGGAACCCTATGGTTGTTAGTAGCCAGCGTTTCAAACTCTTTACACGCGAAGGACGTGAAATCCCAGTAATTTCAGGTTCAGTTCCTCCACATTTGACTCGTGGCACAGGTGGACCAACTATGCCAGCTATTTCAGATATCGTTTTTGACGGTGGTTTTGCGGATAAGGCAGAAGCTGAAAGTTTCGGTATCCGTCCAGGAGATACAATTGTTCCAGATAGTAGTGCTATCCTAACTGCTAATGAAAAAAATATCATCTCAAAAGCTTGGGATAACCGTTATGGTGTTCTCATGGTTAGTGAGTTGGCTGAAAACTTGTCAGGTCAAAAACTAGGAAATGAACTTTACCTTGGGGCTAACGTCCAAGAAGAAGTTGGACTTCGTGGTGCCCACGCATCTACAACAAAATTTGATCCAGAAGTATTCCTTGCTGTAGACTGTTCACCAGCAGGTGATGTCTATGGTGGCCAAGGCAAGATTGGTGACGGAACCTTGATTCGTTTCTACGACCCAGGTCACTTGCTTCTCCCAGGCATGAAGGACTTCCTTTTGACAACTGCTGAAGAAGCTGGTATCAAATACCAATACTATTGTGGAAAAGGTGGTACAGATGCAGGAGCAGCTCATCTGAAAAATGCTGGTGTTCCATCTACAACAATTGGTGTCTGCGCTCGTTATATCCACTCTCACCAAACCCTTTATGCAATGGATGACTTCCTTGAAGCTCAGTCCTTCCTACAAGCCTTGGTTAAAAAATTAGATCGCTCTACTGTAGATTTGATCAAAAATTATTAAACTGAAAAGATGGAAGTGATGGGTATGGAAGAACCAAACCTAGAAACCTTGATACGGGACCTTTACAATCATGCCCGTCAAAACTTGAGTGAAGATTTAGTGGCTGCACTCCTAGAAACTGCTAAGCAGTTGCCCAGCACTAATGAGCGATTGCTAGCAGTCCGACTTTCAGGGTTAGTCACACTTGAACTACTCAAGAATCCTAGAACACCTGCGCCAGAGTTAGTCAATCTGGCCCGCTATATCAAAAAGGAAGAAGCTAGGTACAAGGGTGCAGCTGCCTCTTCCTTTATGATTGGAGAGTTATTTAAAATGCTTTGATTCGAAAGAATCAAAGTATTTTTTATCTTAGATTTGTTCAGCCAAAACCTTTTCAGCAAGGTTCATAGCGTGGTCTGACACACGAGTATAGTGTGAAATAATGTCGATAAAGTTGACACCTGCTTGGGTAGAACATTCGCCGTTATTAAGACGTTTGATGTGGGTCTTACGAAGAACACGTTCCATCTTGTTAATAGCTTCATGACGTTCGATAAGAGACTCGGCCATCTCGAGGTCGTTATTCTCTACACTTTCGAGAGCATCTTTAACGAACTCACTTGTTTGACGGTAAATATCTTCCAACTCTTCTAAGGCAGAGCTAGAGAAGTGAACATTCTTACGTTGTAAGTAGTCGTTGAGATTAATTAATGCTTCTGCGTGGTCTCCGATACGTTCCAAGTCACGAGAAGAGTCAAGGATATTTGTTAAGACTTCACTCTCTTTTTGACTCAATGCTTCACTAGAAAGAGTAATGAGGTAGCGCGTTAATTTCTCATCGATTGTATTGATAGCTTCTTCAGTCTTGTGTCCTTTTTCAGCTACTTTTTCGTTAGAATTGATGATGTAGTCGTAAGAAAGGTCAAATGCTTTAACAGCATAGTTTCCAAGGTGGAGAAGTTCTTTCTTGGCATTTCCTAGGGCGATAGAAGGAGCTTGTTGGATTAGTTGTTCATCCAGATAAAGAGGTTCGTATTTAACAACTTCATCTTCACCAGGGATTAGCTTGGTAACAAAGTAGGCTAGGGCACCGATGAATGGGAATTGTACAATGGTATTACTTACGTTGAAGGCACCATGTGAGAAAGCGATAGTCATCTCTGGTGAGAGGTGAAGTAAAGCTTGGAAGTACTCAATCATCGAAGTGAATGGGCCCAACAAGATTAAGCAGAGGATAGTTCCCAAAACGTTAAAGGTAACATGTGATGCTGCAACTCGTTTAGCAGAAACGTTTGCTCCGGCTGCTGCGATAATAACTGTTAAGGTTGTACCGATATTGTCCCCAAATAGGATTGGTAGAGAACCTTTGAGGTCGAGGAAACCACCTGCATAGAGACCTTGTAGAATCCCGATAGTTGCAGAAGATGCCTGAATCAGTACGGTAATGACAGCACCAGCCACAACTCCCAAGATAGGATTTTGACCCAAGGTAACCATGTATTCCTTGAACTGAGGTAAGTCTTTAAGTGGACTCATACCAGCACTAATGAGGTTGAGGGCATAGAAGATACCACCAACACCAAAAAGAATACGTCCAATATTGTTTACAGTACGATTTTTTGTAAAGAATAAGAACATAGTTCCAAGGAAAATCAAGGGTAGGGCATACTCACCAAGTTTGAAACCGATGATAAATGACGTTACGGTCGTACCAATATTGGCTCCCATGATAATTCCGATAGCCTGTCTTAGAGTTAAGAGACTAGCGCTGACCAGTCCAACTGTAATAACCGTTACACCGGTACTCGACTGAATCAGGGCAGTAACGACAATCCCCACTAGGACCCCTAAGAAAGGATTACTTGTGTACTTATCAATGTAATAACGAAGGCGATCTCCAGCAGCTTGTTGCAAACCGTCTCCCATGGTCTTGATACTATACAAAAATAGTCCCAGACCACCTAAAAAGTGAAAAATAATTTCCTGCCAATTAATGGACATTTCCTTTTTCCTCCGAAGAATAATCACGGAATTTCTCCCATTCTATTTTAAAGGATTAATAGCAATCTAACAAGTAGTAAATAGTAAATTTTAATAAAAATGTAATGAATCTTTTATTAAAAAGTATCATTTAGTTGGGATATTATTATTCCAACTAGTAAGCATTTAATGATTTTTTGGATGAAAATTTAAAATTAGTGAGAGTTCCGATTATCTAACAATCACTAGTTTTATACTCTTATTTTTAAAGTAATAGACTAATCGAGAAAGAGAAAAGTTTAAGGTTTTTCTATCTCTTTTATTGATTTTGTGATATAATTAACACGTAAAAAAAAAGAAGGAGTCATATCTAATGGCAAAATTGACTGTTAAAGACGTTGACTTGAAAGGGAAAAAAGTTCTCGTTCGTGTTGACTTCAATGTTCCTGTAAAAGATGGCGTGATCACTAACGATAACCGTATCACTGCAGCTCTTCCAACTATCAAGTATATCCTTGAACAAGGTGGACGTGCAATCCTCTTCTCTCACCTTGGACGTGTAAAAGAAGAAGCAGATAAAGAAGGTAAATCACTTGCTCCTGTAGCTGCTGACTTGGCTGCTAAATTGGGTCAAGAAGTTAAATTTATTCCAGGTGTTACTCGTGGTGCTGAATTGGAAGCAGCTGTTAACGCTCTTGAAGATGGACAAGTTCTCTTGGTTGAAAACACTCGTTACGAAGATGTTGATGGCAAGAAAGAATCTAAAAATGATCCTGAACTTGGTAAATACTGGGCATCACTTGGAGATGGTATCTTCGTAAATGATGCATTTGGTACAGCTCACCGTGCACACGCATCTAACGTTGGTATCTCTGCAAACGTTGAGAAAGCTGTTGCTGGATTCCTTCTTGAAAACGAAATTGCTTACATCCAAGAAGCAGTTGAAGCTCCAGAACGTCCATTCGTAGCGATCCTTGGTGGTTCAAAAGTTTCAGACAAGATCGGTGTGATCGAAAACTTGCTTGAAAAAGCTGATAAAGTTCTTATCGGTGGTGGGATGACTTACACATTCTACAAAGCACAAGGTATCGAAATCGGTAACTCACTTGTAGAAGAAGACAAATTGGATGTCGCTAAAGCTCTTCTTGAAAAAGCAAACGGCAAATTGATCTTGCCAGTTGACTCAAAAGAAGCAAACGCATTTGCTGACTACACTGAAGTGAAAGATACTGAAGGTGAAGCAGTAGACCCAGGTTTCCTTGGTTTGGATATCGGTCCTAAATCTATCGCTAAATTCGACGAAGCTTTGACTGGTGCGAAAACAGTTGTATGGAACGGACCTATGGGTGTATTTGAAAACCCTGACTTCCAAGCTGGTACAATCGGTGTGATGGACGCTATCGTGAAACAACCAGGTGTTAAATCAATCATCGGTGGTGGTGACTCAGCTGCCGCAGCGATCAACCTTGGACGTGCAGACAAGTTCTCATGGATCTCTACTGGTGGTGGAGCATCAATGGAACTTCTTGAAGGTAAAGTTCTTCCAGGACTTGCAGCCTTGACTGAAAAATAAGAACATAGAAAAAGGAGGACTTAAATTCTCCTTTTTTTGCGCTCTTTTAAAGTTTGGGAGTACCGATGGATAATTGGACAGAATCCAAAAAAAACAGTAAAATAGAGGAATACCAATCTAAATGAAATTTGAGTGATAATCGTGGAAAAAAGAGAGAATCTTACTAAAACAGCTATTTGCGGTATTATCAATGTCACCCCAGATTCTTTTTCTGATGGGGGCCAATTTTATGCTATTGAAGAAGCCTTAAAGCAGGCTCGAAAATTGATAGCTGAAGGTGCCACTATTTTAGATATCGGTGGGGAATCTACTCGACCTGGAAGTAGCTATGTTGAGATTGAAGAGGAAATCCAACGTGTGGTTCCAGTCATTCAGGCTATCCGTCAAGAAAGTGATGTTCTGATTTCGATCGACACTTGGAAGAGTCAGGTTGCAGAAGCGGCTCTAAAGGCTGGAGCCCATATAGTCAATGACATTACAGGTCTTATGGGGGATGA
Organism: Streptococcus infantis; assembly: GCF_021497965.1. GTDB lineage: Bacteria > Bacillota > Bacilli > Lactobacillales > Streptococcaceae > Streptococcus > Streptococcus infantis_B. The sequence continues at coordinate 288,450 of NZ_CP046525.1, forward strand.
GAAGATGGCAGAAGTGGTTGCCAAAGCAGGAGCTCAGGTGGTCATCATGTTTAATCCAGTCATGGTACGTCCTCAGCACCCTAGTTCACTTATCTTCCCTCATTTTGGATTTGGAGAGCCTTTTACAAAAGAAGACTTGGCTGAATTTGAACAACTGCCAGTAGAAGAATTGATGACAGCTTTCTTTGGCCGTGCACTTGCAAGAGCGAAGGAAGCTGGTATTGCAAAAGAAAACATCATGCTGGATCCAGGGATTGGCTTTGGCTTGACCAAAAAGGAAAATCTCATCCTTCTACGTGACCTTGATAAATTGCACGAGATGGGCTATCCTATCTTTCTAGGAGTCTCTCGCAAGCGCTTTGTCATCAATATTCTGGAAGAAAATGGCTTTGAAGTCAATCCAGATACAGAAGTAGGTTTCCGAAATCGTGATATTGCTTCGGCTCATGTAACCAGTATTGCTGCCAGACAAGGTGTGGAAGTGGTGCGTGTACATGATGTAGCCAGTCACAAGATGGCAGTCGAAATTGCGTCTGCTGTCCGCCTAGCAGATGATGCGGAAAATTTAGATTTGAAACAATATAAGTAAGATGAATAAAAACGAAACGAATCAGTGGATAGCAAACTATCGGACAGATCAACCGCATTTCGGCTTGGAGAGGATGGTGGAATTGTTAGCCTTACGTGGCAATCCCCATCTTAAGCTCAAGGTTATCCACATCGGTGGAACCAATGGTAAGGGATCTACCATAGCTTTTTTGAAAAATATGTTGGAAAAGATGGGACTAAGAGTTGGTGTCTTTAGCTCTCCCTATCTGATTCATTATACGGATCAGATAGCCATTAATGGGGAGTCAATCCCAGAAGCTAAACTAGAAGTCTTAATGTCGGAATATCGCTCACTACTTGAAGGGGAGTACGCTCCTGCCTTACAAGGAACGACAGAATTCGAGATTATCACTACTATAGCCTATGATTACTTTGCCTCAGAGCAAGTTGATGTGGCTATTATGGAAGTTGGTATGGGTGGACTTTTGGATAGTACCAATGTATGTCAGCCTATTCTAACAGGTATCACAACCATTGGACTGGATCATGTAGCTTTACTTGGTGATACTTTGGAAGCCATCGCAGAGCAGAAAGCAGGCATTATCAAGCCAGGAGTTCCTCTTGTAACGGGGAACATTGTCCCAGAAGCCTTGGCGGTTATTGACCAAATTGCGGAAGCAAAACAGGCTCCTAGCCTGTTCTATGGGGATGCCTATCAGGTTAGCCATCATGAAAGTATTGTCACTGGAGAGGTATTTAACTATACAAGTTCTGTTAGACAAGGTCGCTTTCAAACAGGTCTGCTTGGTTTGCACCAGATTGAGAATGCTGGAATGGCACTAACTTTGTTGGATGCCTATTGTCAAGAGACTGGGCGAGAATTGCCAGAAAATGATTTAGTGGCTCAAGCTTTAGAGGAAACAAGCTGGCCTGGACGTTTAGAAGTTGTTTCTAGAAAACCCTTGATGATTTTAGATGGGGCCCACAACCCCCATGCCATCAAGGCTTTATTGGAAACTTTGGAAGAACGATTTGCTGACTATCACAAGGAAATCCTCTTTACTTGTATTAAAACCAAGGCTTTAGAGGATATGTTAGATTTATTAGAGAACTTACCAGATACTAATCTTACACTAACACATTTTGATGATGGTCGAGCAACGGATGAAGAAGTGCTAAAGAAAGTAGCTTATTCTAGAAATCTTAGCTACCAGAGTTGGCAGGCATTTCTAGACCAAAATATGATAGATGACGAAGAGAAAAAAACAGTTAGGATAGTCACGGGCTCCTTGTATTTCTTGAGCCAGGTGAGAGCCTATCTAATGGAGAGGAAAAACTAGAGAATGGATACACAAAAGATTGAGACAGCTGTAAAAATGATTATCGAAGCGGTCGGCGAAGATGTCAACCGCGAAGGCTTACAGGAAACTCCTGCTCGGGTAGCTCGCATGTATCAAGAGATTTTTTCAGGACTTGGTCAAACTGCAGAGGAACACTTGTCAAAATCTTTTGAGATTATTGATGATAATATGGTAGTGGAAAAGGATATCTTTTTCCATACCATGTGTGAACATCACTTTTTGCCATTTTATGGAAAAGCTCATATCGCCTACATCCCGGATGGTCGTGTGGCAGGTTTATCTAAGCTGGCACGTACAGTTGAAGTTTATGCAAAGAAACCACAAATTCAAGAACGTTTGAATATTGAAGTGGCTGACGCCTTGATGGACTATCTTGGTGCTAAGGGGGCTTTCGTTGTGATTGAGGCGGAACATATGTGTATGAGTATGCGTGGTGTTCGAAAACCAGGAACTGCAACCTTGACTACAGTAGCTCGTGGAGTGTTTGAAACAGATAAGGATCTTCGAGACCAAGCGTATCGCCTCATGGGGCTATGAAAATCGCTTCAAACGAATTTTTCTAGAAAGGACTAGTTATGGATCAATTGCACATTAAGGATCTGGAAGTTTTCGCCTTTCATGGACTCTTCCCTAGTGAGAAGGAATTAGGGCAAAAGTTTGTCATTTCAGCTAGCTTATCCTATGATATGACAAAGGCTGCGACGGAGTTAGACTTGGAGTCTTCTATCCATTATGGGGAACTTTGTCAGCAATGGACGACTTGGTTCCAGGAAACCACTGAAGACCTGATTGAAACAGTAGCCTACAAACTAGTAGAGCGCACTTTTGAGACCTACCCTATCGTTCAAGAAATTGAGCTAGAACTTAAAAAACCATGGGCACCTGTCCATTTACCACTAGATACCTGTTCAGTAACCATCCATCGTCGTAAACAACGAGCTTTTATCGCTCTAGGAAGTAATATGGGTGATAAGACAGCTAATCTTGAGCAAGCGATTGATAAAATGCGAGCTCATGGCATCCATGTTCTCAAGGAGTCTAGCGTAATTACGACTGAACCTTGGGGCGGGGTAGAGCAAGCTAGCTTTGCCAATCAAGTCATTGAAGTGGAAACCTGGTTGCCAGCTCCAATCTTGTTAGAAACCTTGTTGGCGATTGAGTCAGAAATGGGACGAGTTAGAGAGGTACATTGGGGACCACGCTTGATTGACTTGGATTTGCTATTTGTAGAGGACCAAGTGATCTATACTGACGCCCTCATCTTGCCACATCCCTATATTCCCGAGCGTCTCTTTGTCCTAGAATCCCTTCAAGAAATAGCTCCGCATTTTATTCATCCAGTGCTAGGACAACCGATTCGTCACTTGTATCGTCAATTGGAGAAAGAAAATGCCTAAGTTTTCCGAAACTTATAGTAAATGGAGAAGTCTAGGGGAGGGAGCGCTAGCTATTATCCTTGGTCTTCTCCTGATTTGTTTTGGGCAGATAGTACCGAGATTGGGTTACCAGCTATTGATGGGTTACTTTTTCTTGTCAGCAGTTTGGCATTTATTGACACGATGGTTTCAGGAAAAGTCCCGTAGAGAAAATATTTTTGTAACATTAGCCAAGCTCTTTGTTGCTGTCATCCTATTTGATTCTGTCATTCTGCAGGGAATAGCCCTCTATTTCTTAGTCATTGCTATTGGAAGTTATCAATTGTGTACTGGTCTGATTAGCCTGATTACTTGGTTGATTTATCGGAAGAATCATATTCGCCCAAGGGTCAATTACTTATTCGATGCTTTGTGGATGATGGGATTTGGTCTCTACAGTGTCTCCCCTTTCCATGATGCGACAAATTTTGAGTTACTCTTACTTGGTTTTTACTTGATCATGTTGGGAGCGAGCAGTGTCAGGGATGGTTTCTTTTTTGAAAAAGTGAGAAGCAATCCCAAGCTGAAGCGCAGAATGAGAATGACACTGCCTATATTTGTGACAGCTTTGATTCCCATTAACACCTTACGAAAGTGGAATGAAACCTTAGCGACCCATCAAACGGAAGAAAGTCAAGTACATTCAGAGAGAAAAAATGAAAAATCAGTTGATCTAGAAATTTTTATCCATGCCTCAGAATCGTCCTTCTTCTTGGCAATGGGTCATGTAGATATCTGTTATCAAGGTCAGGTTATTTCTTATGGTTCTTATGACCCGCACTCAGAACGTTTGTTTGGTACGATTGGTGATGGGGTTCTCTTTAAGGCAAATCGAGAAAAGTATATCGAACTCTGTAAGAGAGAAAGTCAAAAAACTCTCTTTGTCTATGGCTTGAGCTTGTCTGAACAACAGAAAAAGGCAATCGAAGAGCGATTGAAAGAAATAGAGAATCTTTTAATCCCTTGGGAACCAAGTTCGCAGTTGATGAAAAGAAGAGAAGGAGAAATCAAACATACTTACTCTTATCAATTGAAACATGAAGCAGATGCCAGTCTCTATAAGTTTAAATCGTCTAAATACAAAACCTATTTTGTCCTTAGTACCAACTGTGTTCTGCTAGCAGATTCTATCGTTGGAGAGGCTGGAACGGATATCCTAAGCCCACAAGGTTTTATCGTTCCTGGAACCTATCAGGACTATCTAGATTTAGAATTTAAGAAACCAAGTGGGATCGTGGTCAGTCGATCCGTTTATTAACAAAATAAAACTCTAGTCAAGAGACTAGAGTTTTTAAAATAGGTCATTTTCTTCAGGGAGGAGAATGGTTTCCTTTCCATCTATATCCATTACAAGTACTTTGGGTGGATACAAAGGATCAAAACGATGATTGAAATCAAAGTCAATCGTTGTAGGCAGATGTTTACTAGAAAAGCGGAAGGTGATAGAGCCTTCGTTATTTAATAGTCGAAATTCCAATTCATCTTCTAATTCAAAAACATGCTTTAAAAAATGATCGATAATATACCAGATTGAGTCGATAACATCATCTGGGAGATTAGTTACTACACCAAAACTGGCACAACGTCGATGCGAATCCGTGAAAGCCATCGATGCCTCCTACTTCATTTTTTAATAATCATACTGCAAACATCTCTAAAAATCAAGAAAAGTAAACTGATTTCAGAAAATATGATTTACAGTAAAATTTTTTCAAAGAAAGTTTATATATCCCTTGAAAATGCTTACAATAAATGGTAAACTAGAGGTAGTGTAAACATGAAAACAAAATTTTCAACATTAGAAAGGAAACGGTATGAACACAGATGATACAGTAACAATTTATGACGTTGCCCGAGAAGCAGGAGTTTCAATGGCAACTGTCAGTCGTGTAGTTAATGGCAACAAAAATGTCAAAGAGAACACTCGTAAGAAAGTTCTAGAGGTTATTGATCGCCTTGACTATCGTCCCAATGCAGTTGCTCGTGGTTTGGCAAGCAAACGTACAACAACCGTTGGTGTTGTCATTCCAGATATCACAAACACTTATTTTGCGGCTCTAGCAAAAGGAATTGATGACATTGCAGAGATGTACAAGTACAACATCGTTCTCGCTAATAGCGATGAAGATGATGAAAAAGAAGTAGCCGTAGTAAACACACTTTTTTCAAAACAAGTTGATGGTGTTATCTTTATGGGCTACCATTTGACAGAGAAGATTCGTTCAGAGTTTTCACGCTCACGTACTCCTGTCGTTCTTGCGGGAACAGTGGATGTTGAACACCAACTTCCAAGTGTTAACATTGACTATAAGAATGCTACTGCAGATGCTGTTCGTCATTTGTTGAAACGTAATAAAAAGATTGCCTTTGTGAGCGGTCCCTTGGTAGATGATATCAATGGTAAAGTTCGCTTGGTTGGATACAAGGAAGCTTTGAAAGAAGCAGGAGTCAACTACAGTGAAGGTCTTGTATTTGAGTCTAAATATCGCTATGATGATGGCTATGCCTTGGCGGAACGCTTAGTTTCTTCAAAAGCAACTGCAGCGATTGTGACGGGTGATGAATTGGCAGCTGGTCTCTTGAACGGTTTAGCTGACCATGGAGTTTCAGTACCAGAAGACTTTGAAATCATTACAAGTGATGATTCTCAAATCGCACGCTATACTCGACCAAATCTGACAACTATCGCACAACCCTTGTATGACCTTGGTGCGATTAGTATGCGTATGTTGACGAAGATTATGCATAAAGAAGAGTTGGAGGAACGTGAAGTCATTCTACCTCATGGTTTGACAGAGCGTAAATCAACACGTAAAGACTAAAAACAAATCCCAAGAAATCACTGATTTCATGGGATTTTTCTTATCCTTCCATATATGCTCGGAGTTCATCGCCCTTTAGTCCTGCATTAATTGCAATAAGGAGTTTAAGACGTGCTTTTTGAGCATTTAATTCTTTTACAAAATAAACACCATCTTTTTGAAGGCAAATACCCCCGCCTTCATAGGCATAAACAGGTTCTGCAATCCCATTGAAACAACGAGAAACAAGAGCAATAGGAAGACCAGTTTGGCAGAGAGATTTCAGTTTTTGGGCAGTTTCTTTAGGAACATTCCCAGCTCCAAAAGCCTGGATAATCAGTCCATCTAGCTGATCGACAGGAAGTAGATCGAGAAGCTCCTCAGTCATACCTGCATAAACAGGTACGATAGGAACCAATCCCTGAATGTGATCAAGGTCAAAACGAACACGAGGTTCTGCAGTCTTGAAGTAAAGAATTTCATGCTTCATAATGAGTCCAAGTGGACCGTGAGTCGGTGTTTGAAAGGTACTAACATTTGTAGTATGCGTTTTAGTGACATACTTCGCAGCGTGAATTTCATCATTCATAACGACTAGAACACCCTTATCTGCAGCCTTGTCATCACTAGCCACACGTAAGGCGCTAAGATAATTATAGACGCCATCACTTCCTAGTTCATTGGAAGATCTCATAGCCCCTGTCAAAACGATAGGTATATGAGGGATCTCCATGGTGTCTAGAAAATAGGCTGTCTCTTCTAGAGTATCTGTCCCATGTGTGATGACAATCCCATCGTATGCAGCTGCCTCTTGTTTTATCTTTTTGTAAAGAGCTAACATATGCTTGGGTTTGATATGTGGACTTGGTAGATTGAAAAAATCCAATGAATGGACTTCAACGCCTTCGAGTGGATTAGAGATATGATTCATAGGGTTGTCAGCACTAGTTCTTACAGCTCCAGCTTCATCTGCCTGCATGGAAATAGTACCACCAGTATGTAAAACAAGGATTTTCTTAGTCATGATTCACTCACTTTTTCTGAAATGTGGTATAATCATTGTATCATAAAAGAAAGGAATGAGATAGGATGGAAGTCAAAGCAGTTTTTTTTGATATCGATGGAACGCTTGTAAATGACCGTAAGAGTGTTTTGAAGTCCACTAAAGAAGCTATCAAGATTGTGAAAGAGCAAGGAGTGCTTGTTGGAGTAGCAACAGGGCGAGGACCTTTTTTTGTTAAGGATTTGATGGACGACTTAAACCTGGATTTTGCAGTGACCTACAATGGCCAATATATCTTTAACAAAGACCGTGTTCTTTTTGCTAGCCCTATTGATAAGAGAAGTCTCAGACAAATCATCTCTTATGCTAAGGAAAATCGAAAAGAGATTGCCATGGGAACGAGACAAGATGTTGTCGGTTCTCGAATAATGTCCTTTGGGCTCAGTCCTCTGTCACAGTTAGTTAGTCGTTTTGTACCAAAATTCTTGACTCGTACTGTTAGTCATTCCTTTAATCGTATGATCAGCAAGGCCCTTCCACAGAAGGAAGAGGATTTGCTGGACCTGATCAACCAACCGGTCTACCAGGTGCTCATGTTGATGACTCCTGAGGAGACAGATCATGCTGCGGAACAATTAAACCATCTCAAGTTTACCAGAAGTAATCCTTTTGCGGCGGATATTATCAATCAAGGAAATTCCAAGTTGGAAGGGATTCGCCGTGTCGGAAAAGAGTATGGCTTTGATCTCAATCAAGTCATGGCCTTTGGTGACTCAGATAATGACTTAGAAATGTTGGCTGGAGTTGGGATGTCTGTTGCCATGGGAAATGGTAGCAGTAGTGTGAAAGAAGTTGCCAAGCATATCACTGCCAGCAACCAAGATGACGGCATTCATAAGGCTTTAGAATATTTTGGAGTCTTGGCTTCTGAAAAAGTCTTTGTTAGTCGCGACTATCATTTCAATAAAGTCAAAACCTTCCATCACATGATGGATGAGCGAACTCAAGAAGAACCTATCGCTTGGGATTTAGAAGGTGCAACTCACCGTGCTGGCTTTAAGATTGAAGAGTTAGTTGAGTTTGTCCGCGCTGCAAGCAATTCTGAAGAGGAATTCCAACAAGCCGTACAAGATTTGCATCAGGCACTCGATAAAGCAGCTGAAAAAGTAAGTAAATCAACACCAGCTGAGAAAAGCCTCGTTGGTCAGGTTGATGCTTTGATTGATACACTTTACTTTACCTATGGAAGTTTTGTTCTGATGGGGGTAGACCCAGAGCGAATCTTTGAAATTGTCCATCAAGCGAATATGGGTAAAATCTTCCCAGATGGTAAAGCTCATTTTGATCCAGTAACCCACAAAATCTTGAAACCAGATAACTGGAAAGAAAAATATGCTCCAGAACCTGCGATCAAAAAGGAGATAGAGCGCCAAATTAAGGCTTATGAACGCCATAAGGAAAGAGAAAATAGAATGAGTTAGAAGCTTCAAGATGAAAAATTAAAATACCTATTGGATTTATTCAATAGGTATTTTTGTTCATATTAGATTTTGCAGCTAGTTTACACGACTTTTTTCTTTAGATGTTACATCTTTTACAGCTTCGACACCTTCACTTGCTTTTTCTTTAGCAGTTGATACACCATTACTGAAACCAGATTTAACTTTTCCAAATTGTTCGGATGCAAATTCACCTGTTGACTCTGCTACGTCAGTTACTCTATCTTGAAGACTCACTGAATCTGCTTCAAATTGTTCTTTTGTTTTGATATCAACAACGTTCACATTTACTTCAACAACTTCAAGATTTGTCATTTGTGAAACCTCAGAAGTGACAACTTTTTTAATTTTGTTGTATAGTTCAGGAACGTTAATTTTGTATTCTACAACAACATTCAAATCGACAGCAACTTGTGTCTTACCAACTTCAACATTAACTCCACGAGTAACATTATCTGTGTTAATAATTTTTTCAGTTAAATTAGAGAAAAATCCTCCATCAACGTCCAAAAGACCAGGTACTTTTTCTAGTGCTAGACCAATAATTTTTTGGATAACCTTATTTTCATAAGTAAGGCTTCCTTTTACTTCATGAGTAGTAGCAGTAGATTCATTTTTTTCTGTAGAAACGTTTTTTTCCAAGTTTGACATATGCAACTCCTTATTATTTATTTATATAGTTTTTTTGGATATATAATCCAATTACAATTCCTAAAGCTCCGAAAATCAAAACAAATAGTGTTTTGAAGAAACCAAAGGAAATAATTAAACAAGCTAGAATAATACCTATTAAGCCTGATAAAATTGGATACTGATACTTTTTAAGTAATTCCATCTTTTCACTTCCTTAATCTACACGACTTGTAGTTTTCTTGTGTTGAGTTGGAGGTTGATAGTTTTTAACCAAAACTTCAAGTTTTACCTCACGTTCAAGACCAAAAAACTGCCTTAATCCTTGAGTTATTTCATTTTGAATTGACTGGCACTTAGTAGAGATGTTGTCTGAAGTAATTATTCTACCTTCCACGTAAACAAAACATTTATTTCTTCTGATATTTACACGGATAGTTGGATTTTTAATCAACTCATATTCATCAACAACACATCTAACGAACCCTTCAATAGCTGAATTTTTTAGTTTAAGCTTATCATCTTTAGTACCTAATTGAATATCCAGATATTGCTTAGGATAAAATAGTATAACTAGGATTGATGATAAAACTAATACTGATAGGATTAATGTCCCCCAAAAAATGTATTTTGAAATGAATGCAGCAAAACTCCATTCTCTCCAACTAAACAATTGAATGCCTAAGTCACTTGCTTGTTGGTAATCAATCAAGATGGGGAGGAAGACTGTCAAGATAAGAATACAGAAAATAAGTAAAAGTATTTTCTTTGTTTTTGACATATACAATCCTTTCGAATTAAGCTGATAGATTATTGTAATAGTTTAGGCAGGTGTATAACAATCTATCATCTTCAAGATAGAAGAATACGGAATTAGTGACTTTGAAAAGTGCTACTATGATAGATGAGGTTAGCTAATTTAGTTAACGAAGGGCTCATCTCCCCGAGGGATTGTTAATAGAGAACTAGGAAAATGGAGTAAGTAGTTTCAAAACAAAATGTATGATACCCTTAGACGTAAAAATGCCAAGTTGTCTATAACAAGTGGCAAAAAAATGGGTCTCCTTTTCTAAACTGCGAATACATTCTCAGTTGTTTTTAGTATAGCATTTTTTGAAAGCGCCGTCAATTTTGAACATCCTCTCCTTTACTTTACAGATTAGTTTAGGATTTTTTGACGAATATAGTCCTCGCTGTATAAAAGGCTATCACTAATAAAAAGCGAGGCCGGGATTTTCCCGACCTCTTTTGTTCTCATTATAAAGTTTTATCCTTGTCTCGAACAACGAGAAGGTCAACACTTGTATGGCGTAGGATATATTCTGATGAAGATCCGACAAGCAAACGTTCGAAGGCGTTAAGCCCAGTTGCTCCAACCAAAATCAAATCAACATGTTCTTGTTCAGGGATTGTTTTGGCTAAAAGAGTTTTAGGATTTCCCATTTCGATGACAACTTTTATGTCTGTAAGGCCAGCGTCTCTAGCACGCTTTTCATATTCTGCCATCAAGTCTTGGGCTTCCACTTGTAACTCTTCATAAACTTCAGCATCAAATGTTGAAATGCTTTGAAGAGCACGAGTGTCAATGACATGGGCAATGGTTAATTTAGCTTGGTTACGCACAGCTGACTGAACTCCCTTAACAAAAGCCAAATCAGCTTCTTTAGAGCCGTCGACTGCTACCATGATGTTTTCGTAACGTTGTGTCATAGCAAAAACCTCCTCATTTCTTATCACCCTCATTGTAATCCTTTTCACTAAAAAAGTAAAGTAAAAAATGATAGGAAGGAAAACGCTTTTGACTTTGCTTTTAAGAGTGCTATAATTAAATGTGAGAAAACAAGAGGGATTGATATGACAAAAATTGCGGTACTTTCAGATATTCATGGCAACACAGGAGCATTGGAAGCAGTTCTCACAGATGCGGAAAAGGCAGGAGTTGAGGAATATTGGCTTTTGGGAGATATTCTTATGCCAGGAACGGGACGAAAAAGTATACTCAGACGATTGGAGGAATTGCCGATTACGGTTCGGGTTCTGGGGAATTGGGAAGAAAGTTTATGGCGGGCTGCTCACCGAAAATTGGATACAAGTAGGCCCAGTCATCGCTACCTCTTACGGCAATGTCAGTATATCATGGAAGAAATTAGTCTAGATGAGATTGAAGAACTTCAGGATTTTCCTATGCACACCCATCGCCAGTTTGGAAATCTAAAGGTGGGGATTAGTCATCATTTACCGGATAAAAATTGGGGAAGAGAACTGATTCATCTTGGAAAGCAGGAAGATTTTGATCGTTTGGTGACTAATCCTGACTCCGATATTGCCATCTATGGTCATATCCACCAACAATTTTTACGTTATGGAAGTGGTGGACAACTCATTTTGAATCCAGGTTCGATTGGGCAGCCTTTCTTTTTATCAGCAAGTCTGCGTGAGGATTTACGAGCCCAATATATGATTTTGGAATTTGATGATAAAGGATTGAAGGATGTAGATTTTCGTCGCGTTGATTATGATGTCGAAGCAGAGTTGCAGTTGGCTCGAGAGTTGCAATTGCCCTACTATCAGGTCTATTATGAAAGTTTAGTCAATGGAATCCATCATACCCACAATCAGGACTTGTTGCATGAAATCGCTCAAAATCAAGGGCATGATGCAGAATTGGATGACTGGCTCAGTCGTAACTCTTGACATTACAACTAGAGGAGCTATAATAATATAAGAGAAGAATGAGCTTAGTTAACGAGAAAGGAGAACTGCATGCAAATTTCAAGTCGCTTTACCATTGCAACCCATATGCTAGTTATCATTGCCCTTGAAGGCAAGGAAAATAAAGTTACTAGTGATTTTCTAGCTAGCAGTGTGGGGGTTAATCCTGTTATTATTCGTAAAACCTTGTCTCAACTGAAAAAAGCAGAATTGATTTCTGTTGCGCGTGGAACTGGAGGAGCAGAAATTATCAAAAATCTTGAAGATATTAGTCTCTTGGATATCTATCAAGCAGTTGAATGTCTCGGGAAGACGGGTCAACTCTTTAGCTTTCATGATAATCCGAATCCAAATTGTCCAGTTGGAGCCAATATTCATGTGGTTTTAGATGAGAAATTGCTAAAAATCCAGCAAGCTATGGAAAAAGAATTGAGCCTAACTAGTCTCGCTCAACTTGTAACTGATACAGAAGCGAGAATTAAAAAATAAATTTTAAACTAAAGAACACCTGAATTGCTGTACTGAAAAGCCTAGTTGTTTAGGTGTTTTTTCGTTGTTAAATAGGCGAGGTGTTAGCTGAAGTAGCTTAAAAATTTAGCAAAGAATATGGTCTGAATATCAGGAGAAAAACCAAAAATCGTGTTATAATAAATGAATAGAATCGTAAGAAAGAGTGGATATTTATTTGATAATTCCTACTTATAATTGGCAATTTTCTCCGCAAGTTGAGGATGCGGATTTTACAAAGATTGCCAAGAGTGTAGGCTTGAGTTCTGAAGTCGCTTGTTTGTTGTTTCAACGTGGAATCAAGGACGAAAGCAGCCTGAAGAAATTTTTAGAACCTTCTTTGGAAGATTTACATGATCCTTATCTATTACATGATATGGATAAGGCAGTTGATCGTATTCGCCAGGCTGTCGAGCAAGGAGAATTGATTCTAGTCTATGGTGACTACGATGCAGATGGGATGACTTCGGCTTCGATTGTCAAGGAGAGTTTGGAACAATTAGGAGCAGAGTGTCTGGTCTATCTCCCAAATCGCTTTACAGACGGTTATGGTCCAAATGCCAGTGTTTACAAATATTTCATCGAGCAACAGGGTGTGTCTTTGATTGTGACAGTGGATAATGGAGTTGCTGGGCATGAAGCCATTGACTTGGCTCAGTCTATGGGAGTGGATGTCATTGTGACAGACCACCACTCCATGCCAGAGGTTTTACCAGGTGCTTATGCAATCGTCCATCCTGAACATCCAGAAGCAGATTATCCTTTTAAACAATTAGCAGGCTGTGGAGTTGCTTTTAAACTAGCTTGTGCCCTCTTGGAGGAAGTGCAGGTTGAGTTGCTTGACTTGGTTGCCATTGGAACCATTGCGGATATAGTAAGCCTGACGGATGAAAATCGTATCATGGTTCAGTACGGTCTAGAAGTTTTGCGCAATACTCAACGAATTGGTCTCCAAGAACTATTTGAAATTGCAGGAATTGCTACTAGTGATATTACAGAAGAAACAGTTGGTTTTCAGTTGGCACCTCGGTTAAATGCCTTGGGGCGCTTGGATGATCCCAATCCAGCGATTGATTTACTGACTGGCTTTGATGATGAAGAGGTGCATGAAATTGCCCTCATGATTCAAGAAAAAAATGAAGAACGCAAGGAAATCGTTCAAGCCATCTATGATGAAGCTAAAAACATGGTAGATCCTAGTAAAAGTGTTCAGGTTTTGTCAAAGGAAGGCTGGAACCCAGGGGTTCTTGGAATTGTAGCTGGACGCTTACTGGAAGAACTAGGTCAAACAGTTATTGTTCTGAATATTGAAGATGGTCGTGCCAAGGGAAGCGCACGGAGTATTGAAGCAGTCGATATCTTTGAAGCTTTGGATCCGCATCGCGCTCTCTTTATCGCCTTTGGTGGCCATGCAGGTGCCGCAGGTATGACGCTCGAGGCTGAACAGTTAGATGCCTTGTCAGAAATTTTAGAAACCTATGTAAAAGACAAAGGGATAGATGCTAAGGGAAAGAGTAAATTATATCTAGATGAAGAACTAGATTTGGAAAGCCTGAGTTTAGATACGGTTAAAAGCTTTGAGAAGTTAGCTCCTTTTGGAATGGACAATCAAAAACCTGTCTTCTACATTCGAGATTTTCAAGTTGAAAATGCTCGTTCTATGGGAGCAGGAGATAGTCACCTGAAGTTAAAAATTTCCAAAGGAACTGCGAACTTTGAAGTGGTTGCCTTTGGTCAAGGGTCGAAAGCGACAGAATTTGCGCAGACCAAACAGCTGGAGTTAGCAGTCACTCTTTCCGTTAACCAATGGAATGGGCAAACAACTCTACAGTTGATGATGGTAGATGCTCGTGTAGACGGTGTTCAGCTCTTTAATATTCGTGGGAAGAATGCTGTTCTACCAGACGGAGTGCCAGTGCTTGATTTTGCTGGAGAATTGCCAGATATTTCATCGAGTCCAGCAGTCGTTGTCAAGAATATCCCAGAAGACATCAGGATTCTTAAGGACATTTTCCAGCAACATGATTTCTCAGCTGTTTACTTTAAAAATGATATCGAGAAGCCCTACTATTTGACAGGGTATGGCACAAGAGAGCAATTTGCAAAGCTCTATAAGACGATATACCAGTTTCCAGAATTCGATATCCGTTATAAATTAAAAGACCTATCAGCTTATCTTAAAATTGAACAGATTTTACTCGTCAAGATGATTCAAATTTTTGAAGAGCTTGGTTTTGTCACCATTGAAAATGGTGTGATGAGGGTTAATAAAGATGCAGCTAAACGGGATATTGCTGAAAGTCAGATTTATCAAAATCTCAAGCAAACTGTTAAAGACCAAGAAATGTTGGCACTAGGTACAGTGCAGGAAATCTATGATTTCTTGATGGGAAAATAGAAGGAAAAAGGCTGAGGTGACCTATCTCAGCTTTTTTTGTTGTCTCATATAATTTTAAATGTTGTGTTCTTTAGAACGCCATGTAGTAAAAGTATACATATTTGTAACATGACTACAACATAACTCTAAAAGAATTGACATGTAAATCAGGTATGATTCTCTTATCAACATAAAAATTAAAAATGATCAATAAAATTTAGGAGAAAATTATTATGAAAAAAACAGTTGCTAAACTGACTCTTGGTTTAACATCTACAGCTATTTTGGCGACAGTTGGTGCTCAAACTGTTAGCGCAGATTCTTACGTTGTTCAAGACGGCGATTCATTTTTTGGTATTGCTGCTGCAAGTGGTATGGATCCTTATGTGTTGGCGGCAAATAATGGAAAAAGCATTTTTGACACCATCCACCCAGGTGATGTACTAGAAGTCAGCGGCCTAACTCAAGCTAGCTATTCATACACTGCTCCATCTTATGAAGCAACTAGCACTGTGAATGGGGTAGCAGCTAATGATGTTGTCGTAAATACTCCAACAAACTACGGGAACTCATATCCTGTTGGTCAGTGTACATGGGGCGTGAAAGAATTGGCGCCTTGGGCTAGCAACTGGTGGGGGAATGCCAATACTTGGGCAATCTACGCAAGTGCTCAAGGTTATAAGACGGGTAGCGTTCCAGTAGTAGGAGCAATCGCCGTTTGGGACGGTGGTGAATATGGTCACGTTGCTTATGTGACAGATGTTCAAAGCGAGACTTCTATTCAAGTATTTGAATGCAACTATGATGGTAGTGGAACTCAACCAATCGGAAACTATCGTGGCTGGTTTAATCCGACAGCATCAAGAGGTACTGTAAGATACATTTATCCAAACTAAAAATACTTAAAAAGATTTAGAATTTCTAAATCTTTTTTTATTGTCTGAGAATTACCCTTTTGCTATCTTTTGGCTTAGTAGATATTTGCTATACAATATTACAGGTTCTAAGGTGGACAGAGATTTTGAAAATAAAGAAAGATGCAAAACAATCCGATTAATTATTAGTATGCATGTTCTATATTTGAAATTCTGTCTTCATTTTGAAAATTAGTAAAAAAATGGTATAATAAGAGGAAAAGATTCGGATAAAAGTAAATTGAACTTTTAAAAAAGAGAGTTATATAGACTCTATAAACACGTTATAGTAATACTTCGGAGGGGAAATGACCAATATTAAATTAACAACTTTGGGCGGTGTTCGTGAAAATGGTAAAAACATGTACATCGCAGAAATTAACGATTCAATCTTTGTTTTGGACGCAGGTTTAAAATACCCTGAAAATGAGCAATTGGGTGTCGATGTCGTTATTCCAAACATGGAATATCTGTTTGAAAATAGCGATCGTATTGCCGGTGTATTTTTAACACACGGACATGCGGATGCGATCGGAGCTCTTCCTTATCTCTTGTCAGAAGTAAAAGTTCCTGTCTTTGGTTCAGAATTGACCATCGAACTTGCTAAGCTTTTTGTAAAGGGAAATGATAGCGTTAAGAAATTTGATGATTTCCATGTTATCGATGAAAACACCGAAATTGACTTTGGTGGTACTGAAGTTTCCTTCTTCCGCACAACTCACTCTATCCCAGAAAGTTTGGGTGTTGTTTTGAAAACATCTGAAGGCAACATCGTCTATACAGGTGACTTTAAATTTGACCAAACAGCAAGTGAATCATACGCAACCGATTTCGGACGTCTAGCTGAAATTGGTCGTGAAGGAGTTTTGGCTCTTCTAAGTGATTCAGCAAATGCTGACAGCAATATCCAAGTAGCCAGCGAAAGTGAAGTTGGAGATGAAATTACACAAACTATTTCCGACTGGGATGGACGTATCATCGTTGCTGCAGTTGCAAGTAACCTTTCTCGTATTCAGCAAGTGTTTGATGCGGCTGCGGATACAGGTCGCCGTGTTGTTTTGACTGGTTTTGACGTTGAAAATATCGTTCGTACAGCTATCCGTTTGAAAAAATTGTCTTTAGCAAATGAGAATCTCTTGATTAAACCAAAAGATATGTCTCGTTTTGAGGACCATGAATTAATCATCCTTGAAACTGGACGCATGGGTGAACCGATTAACGGACTCCGTAAAATGTCAATCGGTCGTCACCGCTATGTTGAAATCAAAGATGGTGACTTGGTCTATATCGTTACGACTCCATCAATTGCTAAGGAAGCTGTGATGGCACGTGTAGAAAACATGGTTTACCAAGCAGGTGGTGTCGTTAAACCGATTACTCAAAGCTTGCGTGTATCAGGACATGGGAATGCGCGTGATCTTCAATTGATGATTAATCTCTTGCAACCTCAGTATCTTTTCCCAATCCAGGGAGAATACCGTGAGTTGGATGCTCATGCCAAGGCTGCTATGGCGGTTGGTATGCTACCAGAGCGTATCTTTATCCCTAAAAAAGGGACAACCATGTCTTATGAGCATGGAGACTTCGTTCCATCCGGTGCTGTTACTGCAGGTGATGTCTTGATTGATGGTAATGCCATTGGGGATGTTGGGAACGTTGTTCTTCGTGACCGCAAGGTCTTGTCAGAAGATGGTATCTTTATCGTAGCTATCACTGTTAACCGTCGTGAGAAGAAAATCATTGCAAAAGCGCGAGTACATACGCGTGGATTCGTCTATCTTAAAAAGAGTCGTGATATCTTACGTGAAAGTACAGAGTTGGTGAACCAAACAGTTGAAGATTACCTCCAAGGTGAGGACTTTGACTGGGCTGATCTTAAAGGGAAGGTCCGTGATAATTTGGCAAAATTCCTTTTTGACCAAACCAAGCGTCGTCCAGCCATCCTACCAGTAGTCATGGAAGCAAAATAAGGATTAAATAACAGTAGAGAAAGTCGAGTTTCGGCTTTTTCTTATCTCAAACGAATAAGGAGCAAGTTATGGCAGTAATGAAGATTGAGTATTACTCAGAAGTTTTAGATATGGAGTGGGGAGTAAATGTTCTCTATCCTGATGCATCTCGGGTGACAGAGCCAAACAGTAAAGATATCCCAGTTCTCTACCTACTTCACGGGATGTCTGGAAACCACAATAGTTGGCTCAAGCGGACCAATGTAGAACGCTTGCTACGAGGGACCAATCTGATTGTTGTCATGCCAAATACAAGTAATGGCTGGTACACAGATACTCAGTATGGCTATAATTACTATACAGCTCTAGCAGAAGAATTGCCTAAGGTGCTCAAACGCTTCTTCCCTAATATGACAAGTAAGCGAGAAAAAACCTTCATTGCTGGTTTATCAATGGGAGGCTACGGTTCCTTAAAATTGGCACTGTCAACTGACCGTTTCTCGCATGCCGCTAGCTTTTCTGGGGCACTTAGTTTCGAGGAGTTTTCTCCTGAGAGTCAAGATTTAGGGACGCGTGCCTACTGGAGAGGTGTTTTTGGTAAAGTTAATGATTGGGTTAATAGCCCTTACTCACTTGAAACACTCGCTAAAAAGTCTGATAAGAAAACCAAGCTTTGGGTATGGTGTGGCGAACAGGATTATCTCTACTCTGCCAATAATCTAGCAGTTAAAAATCTTAAGAAACTTGGTTTCGATGTGACCTATAGCCATAGTGCAGGAACCCATGAGTGGTATTATTGGGAAAAACAATTGGAACGTTTTTTAACTACCTTGCCAATCGATTTTGTTTTGGAAGAACGCTTGTCTTGATTTTAGCTTTCTTTTAGTTTGTTTCAGTAAAATAAAGAATCTATCTTTAGAATGGGAATCCATAACTTAAAGATGGGTTCTTATTTTTTTAGAAAGGTGGGAAATCATGAGCTGGATTATTCGTGTTATATATCGATTTTTACTCGGAATTTTGCGTATGTTTTGGCGCCTTATATGGACACTTATACTCTTAATTCTCATCACTTTTGGGATTCTCTGGTATGCGACAGGGGATTTATCAGGTGCCTTAAACCAAGTCAGTAAACTTGCTCAAGTCGGTCAAGGAGGTTGGCAACAATGGCAAGAAACTGGTAAATTGCAAGGCTTATCTCAGACAGATCATCACCAAGATTCAGGAGCAAAATGGCCAAAGGCAGAAGCAACGATTTATATCGATCCTCAAATGGATGCGACTTTCCAAAGGGCCTATCTTGAAGCTATTGCTAACTGGAATCAGACTGGAGCATTTCATTTTGAAATTGTAACCGAACCGGATCAGGCCAACATTTTTGCGACTGAAATGAATGATGGTTCGACAGCCGTTGCTGGTGAGGCGGAGAGTCAGACAAATCTCCTAACCAAACAATTCACTTCAGTGACCGTTCGCCTGAATCATTATTATTTATCTAATCAAAACTATGGCTATACCCACGATCGTATCTTGCATACAGCAGAGCATGAACTAGGCCATGCTATTGGTTTGGAACACACCAATGAAGTTTCGGTTATGCAACCAGCGGGGTCCTATTATGGTATCCAGTCTCAAGATGTTCAAGCAGTTCAGGAACTTTACGGATCTGGAGAATAAGTCTTTTCAAGCTCAAATAGGACTTCTTGATGTCAGCAATGATAAGGGGTTTTTGCTATAATGGAACTATGAATAACTTGATCAAATCAAAACTGGAGCTCTTGCCGACTAGTCCAGGTTGTTACATCCACAAAGACAAGAATGGCACCATCATCTATGTGGGGAAGGCTAAAAATCTGCGTAATCGTGTACGGTCCTATTTCCGTGGAAGTCATGATACCAAGACAGAAGCCTTAGTATCTGAAATCGTAGATTTTGAGTTTATTGTTACGGAGTCCAATATTGAGGCTCTTCTACTTGAAATCAACCTGATTAAGGAAAACAAGCCTAAATACAATATTATGCTCAAGGACGATAAGTCCTATCCTTTCATCAAAATCACAAATGAGCGTTATCCTCGATTGATTATTACCCGTCAGGTCAAGAAAGACGGAGGACTCTATTTTGGTCCCTATCCGGATGTGGGCGCGGCCAATGAAATCAAACGGCTATTGGATCGGATTTTTCCTTTTCGTAAATGTACCAATCCACCATCGAAGGTATGTTTTTATTACCATATAGGTCAGTGTATGGCACATACTGTCTGCCATAAAGATGAGGCCTATTTCAAAGCTATGGCCCAAGAAGTTTCTGATTTTCTTAAGGGACAGGATGATAAAATCATCGATGACCTCAAGGAAAAGATGAATGCGGCGGCTCAGAGCATGGAATTTGAGCGTGCGGCTGAATACCGTGATTTGATTCAGGCCATTGGAACCCTTCGAACCAAGCAACGTGTTATGGCCAAGGATCTCCAAAACCGGGATGTCTTCGGTTACTATGTGGATAAGGGTTGGATGTGCGTTCAGGTATTCTTTGTCCGCCAAGGTAAGCTCATTGAGCGTGATGTCAACCTTTTTCCATACTACAATGATCCAGATGAAGATTTCTTAACCTATGTTGGGCAGTTTTATCAAGAAAAATCACACTTGGTTCCTAATGAGATTCTGATTCCTCAGGATATTGATGAAGAAGCAGTTAAGGCTTTGGTGGATACCAAGGTTCTTAAACCCCAGCGCGGGGAGAAAAAGCAACTGGTCAATCTCGCCATCAAAAATGCTCGTGTCAGTCTAGAGCAGAAATTTAATCTGTTGGAGAAATCGGTTGAAAAGACCCAAGGGGCTATTGAAAACTTAGGACGATTGCTCAAGATTCCAACCCCAGTCCGTATCGAGTCCTTTGACAATTCCAATATCATGGGGACTAGTCCAGTCTCTGCTATGGTTGTTTTTGTCAATGGAAAACCTAGCAAGAAGGATTATCGTAAGTATAAAATCAAGACTGTGGTCGGACCAGATGACTATGCTAGTATGCGTGAGGTCATCCGCAGACGCTATGGGCGCGTCCAGCGTGATGGTTTGACACCGCCAGATTTGATTGTCATTGATGGTGGTCAAGGTCAGGTTAATATTGCCAAGCAGGTTATTCAAGAAGAGTTAGGGTTAGATATTCCAATCGCAGGTCTGCAAAAGAATGATAAGCACCAAACCCATGAATTGCTCTTTGGAGATCCTCTTGAAGTGGTAGAGTTGTCTCGGAATTCTCAGGAATTTTTTCTCTTGCAACGCATTCAGGATGAGGTTCACCGTTTTGCAATCACCTTCCACCGTCAACTCCGTTCTAAAAATTCCTTCTCCTCTCAATTGGATGGGATTGAAGGCTTAGGTCCTAAACGCAAGCAGAATTTGATGAAATATTTCAAATCTCTGACAAAAATCAAGGAAGCCAGCGTGGATGAGATTGTCGCCGTTGGTATACCAAGAGCTGTGGCAGAAGCAGTTCATCATCACCTGAATCCAGAAGTAGACTCAGCGTTAGCTCAAGTAGCTGAGAAGCCAGTTGAATATGAGGAATAAACTAGCAGAGGAATGTTTTAGCTTTAGTGGATGCAAGCTAGTCGGATTTGTGGTAAAATAGATAAGATATGACAAAAGAATTTCATCATGTAACGGTCATGCTCCATGAGACCATTGATATGCTAGATGTGAAACCTGATGGTATTTACGTTGATGCGACCTTGGGAGGAGCAGGACACAGCGAGTATTTATTAAGTAAGTTAAGCGAGAAAGGGCATCTTTATGCCTTTGACCAGGACCAGAATGCCATTGATAATGCGCAAAAACGTCTGGCTCCCTATATCGAAAAGGGCATGGTCACCTTCATCAAGGATAATTTCCGTCATTTGAAGGACCGCTTACATAACTTAGGTGTGACTGAAATTGATGGAATTTGTTATGACTTAGGTGTGTCAAGCCCGCAGTTAGATCAACGTGAACGTGGTTTTTCTTATAAAAAAGATGCCCCGTTAGATATGCGGATGAATCAAGAAGCTAGCTTGACTGCTTATGAGGTGGTCAATCAATATGACTACCATGATTTGGTACGAATCTTTTTCAAATATGGAGAAGACAAATTTTCCAAACAGATTGCTCGAAAAATTGAACAGGCGCGTGAGCTTAAACCGATCGAGACAACGACTGAGTTGGCAGAGATTATCAAATCTGCCAAACCGGCTAAGGAGCTCAAGAAAAAAGGTCACCCAGCCAAACAAATTTTCCAAGCTATCCGTATCGAAGTCAATGATGAGTTAGGTGCTGCAGATGAATCAATCCAGCAGGCGATTGAACTTCTAGCTCTAGACGGAAGAATTTCAGTCATCACCTTCCATTCGCTTGAAGACCGTTTGACTAAACAGTTATTTAAGGAAGCTTCCACAGTTGAAGTGCCTAAAGGTTTGCCTTTTATTCCAGACGATCTCAAGCCAAAGATGGAATTAGTATCTCGTAAACCAATCTTGCCAAGCAAGGAAGAGTTGGAAGCCAATAATCGTTCCCACTCAGCCAAGCTTCGAGTGGCAAGAAAAATTCACAAGTAAGAGGAAACAATGGCAGAAACAAGAGGAACAACGAGCCAATTGCTACAAGCTCGTATTAAACAATTTTCACGTGTTGAAAAGGCCTTTTACCTTTCAATTGCCATCACAGCTCTTGTCTTAGCAATTAGTGTAGTCTATATGCAGACAAAACTTTTTCAGGTCCAGAGTGATTTGACAAGAGTCAATGCACAAATTGAAGAAAAAAAGACAGAGCTAGATGATGCCAAACAAGAAGTTAATGAATTAATCCGATCAGAACGTTTGACCGGAATTGCAAATTCTCAAGAGTTGCAATTGAATAATGAAAATATCCGATCGGCGGAGTAGTAAATGAAAAACTGGAAAGAAAGAATCATACGCTTTGCCATTAAAAATCGTAAATCTCCAGCAGAAAACCGCAGATTAGTGGGAAAGAATTTGAGCCTTTTGGCCGTCTTTCTCTTTGCTGTTTTTTTGGTTAACTTTGCGGTGATTATTGGTACAGGCTCAAAATTTGGTGTAAACCTAGTTAAAGAAGCAAGTAAGGTCCATCAAACGACTCGGACAGTTCCAGCAAAACGTGGAACAATTTATGATCGTAATGGAACACCGATTGCAGAAGATGCAACATCTTATAACGTCTATGCGATTATCGATAAAGAATACAAATCTGCAAATGGGAAAATTCTCTATGTAGAAGAATCTCAGTATAGCAAGGTTGCAGAAGTCTTTCATAAATATCTAGATATGGATGAGTCCTATGTTAAGGAACAACTTTCTCAACCAAATCTCAAACAAGTTTCCTTTGGTGTGAAGGGGAATGGTATTACCTATGCCAATATGATGTCCATTAAGAAGGACTTGGAGGCAGCTAAGGTCCAAGGGATAGATTTTACAACTAGCCCAAATCGAAGCTATCCAAATGGGAAATTTGCATCATCATTTATCGGTCTAGCACAGCTCCATGAAAATGAAGATGGCTCAAAGAGCCTCATCGGAACGTCTGGTGTTGAAAGTTCCTTGAATAGCTTGTTAGCAGGTACAGATGGAATCATTACCTACGAAAAAGATCGCTTGGGTAATATTGTTCCAGGGACAGAACAGGTTACGCGACAAACAGTAAATGGAAAAGATGTCTACACGACCTTATCCAGTCCATTGCAGTCCTTTATGGAAAGTCAAATGGATGCCTTCCAAGGAAAACTAAAAGGCAAGTATATGACTGCGACCTTGGTTAGTGCCAAGACAGGAGAAATTCTGGCCACGACTCAAAGACCGACCTTTGATGCTGATACCAAAGAAGGGATTACAGAGGACTTTGTCTGGCGTGATATCCTTTACCAAAGTAACTATGAACCAGGTTCAACCATGAAGGTCATGACCTTAGCAGCAGCTATAGATAACAACACCTTCCCTGGTGGAGAATACTTTAATAGTAGCGAATTAAAAATAGCAGATGCAACTATTAAGGACTGGGATGTGAATGATGGCTTATCAGCTGGAAGTATAATGACATACTCACAAGGTTTTGATCACTCGAGTAATGTCGGTATGACCTTGCTCCAGCAAAAAATGGGGGATGCCACTTGGTTAGACTATCTCAGTCGTTTCAAATTTGGTGTTCCTACTCGTTTTGGGATGAGTGATGAATATGCCGGACAATTGCCTGAAGACAATATCGTTAGTATTGCCATGAGTTCTTTTGGTCAAGGGATTTCTGTTACTCAGACCCAGATGCTTCGTGCCTTTACAGCAATCGCTAATGATGGGGTCATGCTAGAGCCGAAGTTTATTAGTGCCCTCTATGATCCAAATGATCAGACTGTTCGTAAATCGCAGAGGGAGGTTGTAGGGAATCCTGTTTCTAAAGAAGCGGCTAGTCTGACTCGAGAAAATATGATTTTGGTTGGTACAGATCCTGTTTATGGTACAATGTACAATAAACTTACCGGTAAACCAATCGTTACTGTTCCTGGTCAGACTGTTTCTGTCAAATCTGGAACAGCTCAAATTGCCGATGAGCAAAACGGAGGATATTTAGTTGGGAAAACCAATTATATCTTTTCTGTAGTAACCATGCATCCTTCTGAAAATCCTGATTTTATTCTTTACGTAACAGTTCAACAGCCAGAACACTTTTCTAACCCTTGGTTTGGAGAATTTGCTAATCCTATTCTTGAACGAGCTTCTGCCATGAAGGAATCTCTCAATCTTCAATCTACAGCTAAGAACTTGGATCAGGTAACATCAACAACTAACTATGCAATGCCTGCGACTAAGGATTATAGTGCTGGAGATTTGGCTGAAGAGCTACGACGTAACCTTGTTCAACCAATTGTTATCGGTTCCGGAACAAAAATTAAAGAAAGTTCAGTATCAGAAGGAACCAATCTAGATGCTAATGAAAAAGTTCTACTACTCTCTGACAAGGTAGAGGAGATGCCTGACTTGTATGGTTGGTCTAAGAAGAATGTTGAAACCTTTGCAAAATGGCTCAATCTCGAGGTAGAATATGAAGGCTCTGGACAAACTGTTACGAAACAAAGTGTTCGTGCCAATACAGCTTTAAAAAACATACAGAAAATAAAAATAACATTAGGAGATTAGAATGTTAGTTTCTATCTTTGCTGGAGTCGTTGCTTTTGTTCTTACAGTAGTAGGAATTCCAGTCTTTATCCGTTTTTATCATAAGGCACATATTACCGGTCAGCAGATGCATGAGGACGTGAAACAACATCAGGCTAAGGCCGGAACCCCAACAATGGGGGGGATCGTCTTTCTTATAACGGGTGTCTTAGTTAGTTTAGTTCTTGCTCTTGCGACGAATCAGTTAACCAATAATGCTGGGATGATTCTTTTTATCCTAGTCTTATATGGATTGGTTGGTTTCTTTGATGATTTTCTCAAGGTTTTTCGTAAAATCAATGAAGGACTTAATCCTAAACAAAAGTTCCTGCTTCAATTAATAGGAGGAGTTATTTTCTATCTCTTTTATGAAAGAGGAGGGGATGTTTTAAATGTATTTGGGTATCCATTGCACCTAGGCGTTCTTTACATTTTCTTTGCTCTCTTCTGGTTAGTTGGTTTTTCGAATGCTGTTAACTTGACTGACGGAATTGATGGCTTGGCAAGTATCTCAGTAGTGATTAGCCTATCTGCCTATGGAGTCATTGCTTATGTACAAAACCAATTGGATATTCTCCTAGTGATTCTTGCTATGATTGGTGGTCTTCTTGGTTTCTTTGTCTTTAACCATAAACCTGCCAAGGTGTTCATGGGTGATGTGGGAAGTCTTGCTCTTGGAGGGATGTTGGCTGCTATTTCCATGGCGCTACACCAAGAATGGACCTTGCTCTTGATTGGGATAGTATATGTTTTTGAAACAACATCCGTTATGATGCAAGTTAGCTACTTTAAGTTGAGCGGAGGGAAACGTATCTTCCGTATGACACCGGTCCACCACCATTTTGAATTGGGTGGCCTTTCAGGTAAAGGTCAGCCTTGGAGTGAGTGGAAGGTCGATTTCTTCTTCTGGGGAGTCGGTTTACTCGCTAGTCTTCTAACGTTAGCTATTATGTACTTGTTCTAAAAATAGAATGATAAATCATAGAAAAAGAGAAGGATTTTTCCCTTCTCTTTTTCTATTTTTGAATCCTTTTCTCAAAAAAAGTAAAATTATGGTAAAATGGAAAAAAGAAAGATGAGATTATGAGTTATTTTAAAAAATATACATTTGACAAATCGAAATTTAAGTTAGGGATGCGAACGTTTAAAACAGGAATCGCTGTTTTTTTGGTCCTCATGATTTTTGGCTTTTTTGGTTGGAAGGGACTTCAAATCGGAGCTCTAACAGCAGTGTTTAGTTTGAGAGAAGACTTTGATAAGAGTGTCCATTTTGGGACATCTCGTATTTTAGGGAATAGTATCGGTGGTTTTTATGCTCTGATTTTCTTCCTCCTAAATAATTTTTTCCATGGCGCCTTCTGGGTAACTCTCCTGGTTGTTCCGATTTGTACCATGTTAACCATTATGACAAATGTCGCCATGAATAATAAGTCGGGAGTCATCGGTGGAGTTGCAGCTATGCTGATTATTACCCTATCAATTCCGAGCGGAGAGACTGTTTTGTACGTTTTTGCTCGAGTTTTTGAGACTTTTATGGGTGTTTTTGTAGCAATTCTAGTAAATTATGATATTGATCGCTTGCGGAGTTTCATACAGAAAAAATAAAATAATGTCACAAGATATAACATTAACAATTGACGATTGATTTTTTTTAGACTATAATAGACAGAAAGAAGAGGAAGTGCACATGAAGGAAAAAGAATTTCGTCGCAATATGGCAGTTTTCCCCATTGGTAGTGTTATGAAGCTGACCGATCTCTCGGCGCGTCAAATTCGTTATTATGAAGATCAGGAGTTGATAAAACCTGATCGCAACGAAGGAAATCGCCGGATGTATTCTTTAAATGATATGGACCGGTTGCTTGAGATTAAGGATTATATCTCTGAAGGTCTGAACATTGCTGCTATCAAGAAAAAATATGCCGAACGTGAGGCGAAAGCTAAAAAACCAGTCAGTCAAACTGAGGTGCGTCGGGCACTTCGGAATGAGGTTCTTCAACAAAGTCGCTTTGCTTCTCAACAATCACCTTTTGGTCGCGGTTAGGCAACCGCTAGTCGTCATATATAAGGAGAAAAACCATGCCAATCACAGCTGCAGATATTCGTCGTGAAGTTAAGGAAAAAAATGTAACCTTTATCCGTCTTATGTTTTCAGATATTTTGGGAACAATGAAAAACGTCGAAATTCCTGCTACAGATGAACAACTAGACAAGGTCTTGTCAAACAAGGCTATGTTTGATGGATCTTCTATTGAAGGGTTTGTTCGTATTAATGAATCAGATATGTACTTGTACCCTGACCTAGACACATGGACTGTCTTCCCTTGGGGAGATGAGAACGGTAGTGTCGCAGGATTGATCTGTGATGTCTATACAACAGAAGGAGAGCCATTTGCTGGAGATCCTCGAAGCAACCTTAAACGAGCTCTTCATCACATGGAAAAAGTAGGATTCAAATCTTTCAACCTTGGTCCAGAACCAGAATTCTTCCTATTTAAGCTTGATGAGAATGGAGACCCAACTCTCGAGGTGAATGACAAGGGTGGTTACTTTGATTTGGCGCCTACAGACCTTGCCGATAATACCCGTCGTGAGATTGTAAATGTCTTGACTAAAATGGGATTTGAAGTAGAAGCCAGTCACCACGAAGTTGCCGTAGGTCAACATGAGATTGACTTTAAGTATGATGAAGTTCTTCGTGCTTGTGATAAGATTCAAATCTTTAAACTTGTTGTAAAAACAATTGCGCGTAAACATGGTTTGTATGCAACCTTTATGGCTAAACCTAAATTTGGTATCGCTGGTTCAGGGATGCACTGCAATATGTCCTTGTTTGATGCGGAAGGAAACAATGCCTTCTTTGATCCAAATGATCCAAAAGGAATGCAGTTATCAGAAACTGCTTATCACTTCCTTGGTGGTTTGATCAAGCACGCCTACAACTATACAGCTATTATGAACCCAACAGTTAACTCATACAAACGTTTGGTTCCAGGATATGAAGCGCCTGTTTACATCGCTTGGGCTGGTCGTAACCGTTCTCCGTTGGTGCGCGTTCCTGCTACTCGTGGAATGGGAACTCGTTTGGAGTTGCGCTCAGTAGACCCAATGGCAAACCCATATATCGCTTTGGCTGTTCTTTTGGAAGTTGGTTTGAACGGTATTGAAAACAAAATCGAAGCACCAGCTCCAATCGAAGAAAATATCTACATTATGACTGCAGAAGAACGTAAAGAGGCTGGCATTACTGACCTTCCATCAACTCTTCATAACGCATTGAAAGCTATGACAGAAGACGAAGTGGTTAAAGCAGCTCTAGGTGAACACATCTACACTAGTTTCCTTGAAGCCAAACGTATCGAGTGGGCAAGCTACGCAACCTTTGTCTCACAATGGGAAATTGACAACTATCTAGATCTTTACTAATGATAAATCAGAAAGATTGTCCGTGAGGATAATCTTTTTTTCTTGCATTTTATATCGAGGTGTGATATATTTTATATAACGAAATGCGATATATCGAACTACATAGGAGGTCTGATTAAATGGAATTAACAGATAAGATTAGGCGTGTCTACCTTCCCATGACTGAAACGGGTTTTTATATTCTATTCTGTCTGCAAAAGGAGAACCATGGTTATGGTATTACACAAAAGGTCAAAGAGATGACAGATTCACAAGTATCAATTAGTCCTGGAACTATGTATGGAACCCTGTCAAAGATGGAAAAGGATGGTTTGGTCTCCTTTGTCCGAGAAGAGGAAAAACGTAAAATCTATCAGATAACAGACTTGGGTCGAAAAGTTGTAGAGATTGAGTTGAAACGTATTGAACGGCTCTACAGAAATAGTCGGGAGGAGCTTTGATGGAAAAGAAAGTTGTTTATAGAATTGCTACCATTGCGGATTATGATAGAGAGGCTCTCTATCTCGGAGAAATGCATGCTCAGGGCTGGAAACTTAAGGAAGTAAGTTATTCTAACTTAGTAGTTGCGGTTAAGTATACTTTTGAAAAGTGCCAACCGGGGCAGGTGGTTTATCAGTTGGACTTTTATCCTATGAAAAAGTCAGAGAGAGCTTCCTATTTACAACTGTTTAAAGATTGTGGCTGGGAGCACATTACAAACTTTAATAGTTTTTCCTATTTTAGAAAACCTTATTCTGGAGTTGAGTCGGATGCCGAGTTTGAAATTTATAATGACGCGGCCGGGAAGTTAGCAATGGTCAAGAAGATTTTAACAATGCGGATGCTTCCTGTTTTGCTTCTCTTTTCAGTGCTACTACCGGTTTTCTCAAAGTTACTCAGTGGAAGAAGTTATTTCAGTTGGGGAATGTTTTTGATTGTTATCATAGACTGTACTTTATTGATAGTTTTCGCGATTCAGATTTCTTATATTTTTTGGAGATTGTTTCAAAAGTGGAAAGAATTATCTGATAAATAAAATGATTTTGGAGGTTAGACAATGAATAGCAAAGTACAATTTCGAATGTTTACCATTTTTGATTTGGATAGGGTAGAAGATTATTTGCATAAGATGCATTTGAAAGGTTGGAAATTTAAATCGAATCGTTTAGGCTTTTTCTATTTTGAACAATGCCAACCTGATGATGTGATTTACCGTGTGTGGAATACTAGCTATCTTAGAAAAAATGAGCTAGATTTACAAGGTATTAAGGATAGAGGATGGGAATTTGTGGAAAATTGTTCTTATTCTGTTTTTCGAAAAGCAACTTGTGATGTAGATTTAAATGATCGATTTTTCATGGACAATAGTCTTAGATGGGATGGTGTGAAATCTGGACTTCGTACATCTACAGTTTCTATCTCTGGTGGTCTAGTTGTTTGTATGAGCCTGTTTCGCGAAAGTCTCTCTCAGTCTTTTTTCGTTATTTTTGCCCTATATGCTCTCATGATTTCTTATCTAATCTATAGTTTTTATAGACTTAGACGGAAATATCTGGTTGATTGACAATAGTTTCTAGGTCCTCAGACTGATTTTTAGCACTCTTGATAAAAGAGTGCTAATTTTTTGAGTTTTTGTCTTGACATTCTTTTCTAAGGGTGTATAATAGAATCATAAGTTAGCACTTGAATGTCTCGAGTGCTAAAAAGATCTATCAGAGAGGAGTGACGAGATGGTTACGGAACGTCAGCAGAATATTTTAAATCTGATTATTGACATCTTTACCAAAACGCACGAACCTGTTGGATCCAAAGCCTTGCAAGAGTCTATCAACTCTAGTAGCGCTACCATTCGAAATGATATGGCAGCTCTAGAAAAGCAAGGTTTGCTTGAAAAGGCTCATACTTCCAGTGGTCGGATGCCGAGTGTGGCTGGATTTCAATACTATGTCAAACACTCCTTGTCCTTCGACCGTTTAGCTGAGAATCAAGTTTATGAGATTGTAAAAGCTTTTGATCAGGAGTTCTTCAAACTTGAGGATATCCTTCAAGAGGCAACGAAAATCTTGTCAGACTTGAGTGGTTGTACGGTTGTAGCACTGGATGTCGAACCAAGTAGGCAGAAGCTGACAGCTTTTGATATTGTTGTCCTCGGACAACATACAGCTCTGGCAGTTTTTACGCTTGATGAGTCTAGAACAGTTACCAGTCAGTTTTTGATTCCGAGAAATTTCTTGCAGGAGGATTTAAATCGCCTCAAGATCATGATTCAAGAACGTTTCCTGGATCAGACTGTTTTAGATATTCACTACAAGATTCGGACAGAGATTCCGCAAGTTATCCAACGTTACTTTACAACAACGGATAACGTCATGGACCTCGTCGAACATATCTTCAAAGAAATGTTCAATGAAAACATCGTGGTTTCTGGGAAAGTCAATCTTTTGAATTTCGCTAATTTAGCGGCCTATCAATTCTTTGATCATCCACAAAAAGTAGCATTGGAAATTCGAGAGAATTTGATTGGAGACCAGATGCAAAGTGTCCGAGTTGCGGATAGCAAAGAATCTTGTCTTGCTGACTTAGCAGTAATCAGCAGTAAGTTTCTGATTCCTTATCGTGGATTTGGAATCCTTGCGATAATAGGTCCGGTCAATCTGGATTACCAACAATTGGTTAATCAACTCAACGTTGTCAATCGAGTTCTAACCATGAAGTTGACGGATTTTTACCGCTATCTTAGCAGCAATCACTATGAAGTGAATTAAGATTGAAATCATTAAAGGAGGCGAAAATGGCCCAAGATATAAAAAATGAAGAAGTAAAAGAAGAGGAAGTTGTGGAAACAACGGAAGAAACAACTCCTGAAAAGTCTGAATTGGACTTGGCGAATGAACGTGCCGAAGAATTTGAAAACAAATACCTTCGAGCTCATGCAGAAATGCAAAATATTCAACGCCGTGCCAATGAAGAACGCCAACTCTTGCAACGCTATCGTAGCCAAGATTTGGCAAAAGCAATTTTGCCGTCACTTGACAACCTAGAACGTGCTCTTGCTGTCGAAGGATTGACGGATGATGTGAAGAAGGGCTTGGAAATGGTCCAAGAAAGTTTGGTACATGCTCTGAAAGAAGAAGGAATTGAAGAAATTCCAGCAGAT
Organism: Streptococcus infantis; assembly: GCF_021497965.1. Taxonomy (GTDB): domain Bacteria; phylum Bacillota; class Bacilli; order Lactobacillales; family Streptococcaceae; genus Streptococcus; species Streptococcus infantis_B. The sequence goes on from NZ_CP046525.1 coordinate 319,924, forward strand.
GGAGAATTTGACCATAACTACCACATGGCCATCCAAACCTTGCCTGCAGATGACGAACATCCAGCAGACACCATTGCACAAGTCTTCCAAAAAGGCTATAAACTCCATGACCGCATCCTGCGCCCAGCCATGGTAGTGGTTTATAACTAGGCAATTCTGACGGTAGCTAAAGCAACTCGTCAGAAAACGGCAATCGCTATGGCGTTTGCCTAGCCTCCTTACTAACTCGTCGTCGAAATAATATCGATTTCGACTCCTCGTGTCGTAATATAATAGGAAACTTGTCCGTAACGACACTAAACTATGAAAGAAAGATAAACAATGGTTCAGCTTTACCAATAGTGAGCGAAGCGAACCAAAGGCGATACTCTTCGCCGTGGCGGTATCTTCGCAAACTTTGAGACCTTAGGCTCAAAGTTTAGTCAAAGAGATTGACGAAGTCAAGCTCTGACGGCGTCGCCACTTAAGAAGAGTATCAAAAAGAAAAAAGAATATAAAATTTAAGGAGAAAAACACATGTCTAAAATTATCGGTATTGACTTAGGTACAACAAACTCAGCAGTAGCAGTTCTTGAAGGGACTGAAAGCAAAATCATCGCAAACCCAGAAGGAAACCGCACAACTCCATCTGTAGTTTCATTCAAAAATGGTGAAATCATCGTTGGTGACGCAGCAAAACGTCAAGCAGTAACAAACCCAGATACAGTGATCTCTATCAAATCTAAGATGGGTACTTCTGAAAAAGTTTCTGCAAACGGTAAAGAATACACACCACAAGAAATCTCAGCTATGATTCTTCAATACTTGAAAGGTTACGCTGAAGACTACCTTGGTGAAAAAGTAACCAAAGCAGTTATCACAGTTCCTGCATACTTCAACGATGCGCAACGTCAAGCAACAAAAGATGCTGGTAAAATTGCTGGTCTTGAAGTAGAACGTATCGTCAACGAACCAACAGCAGCAGCTCTTGCTTACGGTTTGGATAAGACTGATAAAGAAGAAAAAATCTTGGTATTCGACCTCGGTGGTGGTACATTCGACGTATCTATCCTTGAATTGGGCGACGGTGTCTTCGATGTATTGGCAACTGCAGGGGATAACAAACTCGGTGGTGACGACTTTGACCAAAAAATCATCGACCACTTGGTAGCAGAATTCAAGAAAGAAAACGGTATCGACTTGTCAACAGACAAGATGGCTCTTCAACGTTTGAAAGACGCAGCTGAAAAAGCGAAGAAAGACCTTTCTGGTGTAACTTCAACACAAATCAGCTTGCCATTCATCACTGCTGGTGAAGCTGGACCTCTTCACTTGGAAATGACCTTGACTCGTGCCAAATTTGACGATTTGACTCGTGACCTTGTAGAACGTACAAAAGTTCCAGTTCGTCAAGCTCTTTCAGATGCAGGTTTGAGCTTGTCAGATATCGACGAAGTCATCCTTGTTGGTGGTTCAACTCGTATCCCTGCCGTTGTAGAAGCTGTTAAAGCTGAAACTGGTAAAGAGCCAAACAAATCAGTGAACCCTGACGAAGTAGTTGCCATGGGTGCTGCTATCCAAGGTGGTGTGATCACTGGTGACGTCAAAGACGTTGTCCTTCTTGACGTAACTCCATTGTCACTTGGTATCGAAACAATGGGTGGAGTTTTCACAAAACTCATCGACCGTAACACAACTATTCCAACATCTAAATCACAAGTCTTCTCAACTGCAGCGGATAACCAACCAGCCGTTGATATCCATGTTCTTCAAGGTGAACGTCCAATGGCAGCAGATAACAAGACTCTTGGACGTTTCCAATTGACAGATATCCCAGCTGCACCTCGTGGTATCCCACAAATCGAAGTAACATTTGACATCGACAAGAACGGTATCGTATCTGTTAAAGCGAAAGACCTTGGAACTCAAAAAGAACAAACAATCGTTATCCAATCAAACTCAGGTTTGACAGACGAAGAAATCGACCGCATGATGAAAGATGCAGAAGCAAACGCTGAAGCAGATAAGAAACGTAAAGAAGAAGTAGACCTTCGTAACGAAGTAGACCAAGCTATCTTTGCGACTGAAAAGACAATCAAGGAAACTGAAGGAAAAGGCTTCGATGCAGAACGTGATGCTGCACAAGCTGCCCTTGATGACCTTAAGAAAGCCCAAGAAGACAACAACTTGGACGAAATGAAAGCAAAACTTGAAGCATTGAACGAAAAAGCACAAGGACTTGCCGTTAAACTCTACGAACAAGCCGCAGCAGCGCAACAAGCCCAAGCAGGAGCAGAAGGAGCACAAGCAACAGGAAACGCAGGCGATGACGTCGTAGACGGAGAGTTTACGGAAAAGTAAAACAATCCAGTGGATTGTTTTAGCGGAACCTCCTGAAATAAAGAAAGGTTCCGAGATTTGAGGATTCCTTTAATCCGAAACTCAATTCAGCATTACTAGTTTGATTTTTAAAACTTAAATTAGCAAGTGATAAGAAGAAATCCAGAGGTTGCAACCCAGCCTCTGTTTTTCGGTAAAATGGGACGATACTAATATTTTAGTTCGTTTCGCAATACTAGAAAGAAAGGAACAAAGGTGTTCGCAACTGAACACGGGTTCCAGAAATTCTTACTCAAAATAAAAGAAAGGAACAAAGAGCGTTCGGGGAATTGAACTCGAGCGGAAAGCTTGGAAATTAGATAAACCACCTAAGAAATCAGGATTTCTTGTCGGTTTCCTAAATTTCAGTCGCTTTCCGTTCGCTCTTAGTATCTTGTATGAACAATACTGAATTTTATGACCGTTTGGGCGTTTCAAAGAATGCATCTCAGGATGAAATCAAGAAAGCCTATCGGAAATTATCTAAAAAATATCACCCAGATATCAACAAGGAGCCTGGTGCTGAGGAAAAGTACAAGGAAGTTCAAGAAGCTTATGAGACTTTGAGTGACGAACAAAAACGTGCTGCTTACGACCAATATGGTGCTGCTGGTGCCAATGGTGGCTTTGGTGGTGCAGGCGGTTTCGGTGGCTTCGATGGTGCAGGAGGCTTTGGTGGCTTTGAAGATATCTTCTCAAGTTTTTTCGGCGGAGGCGGTTCTTCTCGCAATCCAAACGCACCTCGTCAAGGAGATGACCTCCAATATCGCGTCAATTTGACTTTTGAAGAAGCCATCTTTGGTACTGAAAAAGAAGTCAAATACAATCGTGAAGCAAGCTGTCGTACTTGTAACGGATCTGGTGCTAAGCCTGGAACAAGTCCAGTTACTTGTGGACGCTGTCACGGTTCTGGTGTTATCAACGTCGATACTCAAACACCGCTTGGTATGATGCGTCGCCAAGTAACTTGTGATGTCTGTCATGGTCGTGGAAAAGAAATCAAAGATCCATGTACAACTTGTCATGGAACAGGTCATGAAAAACAAGCCCACAGTGTCCATGTAAAAATTCCAGCAGGTGTCGAAACTGGTCAACAAATTCGTCTAGCTGGTCAAGGGGAGGCTGGATTTAACGGCGGACCATACGGTGACTTGTATGTTGTTGTTAATGTTGAGCCGAGCGACAAATTTGAACGTGAAGGAACAACTATTTTCTACAAATTAAACCTCAATATCGTCCAAGCAACTCTTGGTGATACAGTCGATATTCCAACCGTTCACGGTGATGTTGAATTGGTGATTCCAGAGGGAACTCAAACCGGTAAACGATTCCGCCTACGTGGTAAGGGAGCTCCGAGCCTACGTGGTGGTGCTGTTGGTGACCAATACGTCACTGTTAATGTCGTGACTCCGACTGGCTTGAACGAACGACAAAAAGCAGCCTTGAAAGAATTTGCAGCTGCAGGTGACTTGAAAGTCAATCCAAAGAAAAAAGGTTTCTTTGACCATATAAAAGATGCCTTTGAAGGAGAATAAAGCAAAAAGAGCCGATTGGCTCTTTTTGTGTTGTCTTGAAAAATTTAGCTTCAGAAAATCATTTTCCAGTTAGTCTACTATTTATACTTTTGAGTGAGCAAGCCAGCTTCATCCATTTTCTGGATGAGTTGCTTGAGTTCCGCTTCTTTACCAGGTTTCACGGTGACAGTATCAATATGCTTAATCGCCGAATTATCCTGAATATCTACCAAGGTCAAAGCTTTTTCATAGAATGCGACACCCTTTTTTAGGCTCTCCTGATCCTTCCAATATAGAATTGAGTAATTAGGATTTGGTTTCTTTCCGATTTCCTGTAAATAATTCCTACTTTCCTTCTCTAAAAATTGCAATAAACCGTGATTGAACAAGTTATCCCCTACTTTATAGTAAGAAATATCTCCTGTCTGTAGGACATAGACTTTGAGTCGGTTTTTAGTGAGGTTTGGACTTTCTTTCAGGACAGGGTGGCTATTGATAACCTCATCTGAGAAAGTCACATAAAAATCTAAGCCTCCTCCCTCGTATTGATAGCTGCCATTTGATTCTACTTTTTCAGGAGGCATGTCAAGGGAGATAAAGATTTGTTTTAAAGCTTCATTCCCCTCTCGGATGTCACTTGATGAAGCCTTGAAAAGATTGGCTACTAGTAGAAATGCTAGGGTTGCAAGAAGACAGATGCAACCACAAATAATCAAGATGACTTTTAAAAACAGTTTCAATTTTAGTCCCTCCCTTTTCTGTTAGGAGCTGGTAATTCAAGATGGATTTAAGGGGATATAAGGAAAGTTGGATGCTTTCTTTTTTAGTTTTCTTCAGTTTCTCGTAGTTCTTTTATCACAGCAAGTCTTGCTTGGATGTCTTTCTCTAAGACTTTAAATTTGTAAGTGAGGTCTTCTTGGTATTCCTTGATGACTTCTTTTTGTTGATCGATAATTTGTAAGCTATTTTGGATAACATCTAAATCACCTTTGATTGCTTCAACGCGATCAGTTGTATCTAAAACTTCTTCAGTGATAACTTCACGATTTTTAACGAGGAGGTATGATCCAACTGCAGAGCCTGCAAAAAGTAGTAAATTTGATAGTTTCATAGGAACTCCTTAAGCGTTTTTGATGGTTTCAGCGACTTGGGCAAGTTTGTCAAAGTCAGGTTCATGGGCGACAAAGTCAATTTTGAGGTCATCCTCGGCACCATAGCGAGGGACGAGGTGGACATGGGTATGAAAGACTGTTTGTCCAGCGACTTCTTCGCAGTTGGCGATGATATTCATGCCTTCAGCTTTGGTAGCCTTCATAACCTTTTGAGCAATGACTGGAATCTTTGCAAAGAGTTGGCTAGCGCTCGTCGCATCCATTTCTAAAAGGTTGCGATAGTGTTCTTTAGGTACGACCAAGGTATGACCAGGTGTTACTTGAGAAATATCAAGAAAGGCAAGGACTTGTTCATCTTCATAAACCTTTGATGCCGGGATTTCTCCAGCTAAAATCTTACAAAAAATACAATCTGACATAAAAACCACCTCTAGTGTATTGAATTTTGATATAATATAGCTACATTATACCAGATTCGGAGAAAATATGTTAGAAATTAAAAATCTGACAGGAGGCTATGTTCATGTCCCTGTCTTGAAAGATGTGTCCTTTACAGTTGAGAGCGGACAGTTGGTAGGTTTGATAGGTTTAAATGGTGCGGGGAAATCAACGACTATCAACGAGATTATTGGTCTTTTGACGCCATATAGTGGGGAGATTAAGATTGACGGATTGACTCTAGGAGAGAATGCTACGAGCTATCGTAAGAAGATTGGTTATATCCCTGAAACTCCTAGCTTGTATGAAGAACTAACGCTCAGAGAACATATTGAGACGGTTGCTATGGCCTACGGTATTGAACAAACTATCGCTTTCGAACGTGTAGAACCGCTTTTAAAAATGTTTCGTTTGGACCAGAAATTGGATTGGTTCCCGGTTCATTTTTCCAAAGGTATGAAGCAAAAGGTTATGATTATCTGTGCCTTTGTCGTAGATCCAAGTCTCTTTATCGTAGACGAGCCTTTCCTTGGCCTCGACCCCTTGGCGATTTCAGACTTGATTCAACTTCTAGAAGTGGAAAAGAAAAAAGGCAAGTCCATTCTCATGAGTACCCACGTCCTTGATTCAGCTGAAAAGATGTGTGACTCTTTTGTCATTCTCCACAAAGGTCAAGTTAGGGCTAAAGGAAATCTTGATCAACTCCGAGAAGCCTTTGCCATGCCAGATGCAAGCCTTAATGATATCTATTTGGCTCTGACCAAAGAGGAGGAGCTATGAAAGACTTGTTTTTAATACGAAAGCAGGAATTTCGCAAGGAATGTTTGGGCTACCTTCGTTATGTGCTCAATGATCATTTTGTTTTGTTTTTATTGGTGTTACTAGGATTTTTGGCTTACCAGTACAATCAACTATTGCAACATTTTCCTGCAAATCATTTTCCAATCCTAATTTTGCTTGGGATTATATCTGTTTTACTCTTGTTTTGGGGTGGTATTGCGACTTATCTAGAAGCACCGGACAAACTCTTTCTCTTGGTCGCTGAAGAAAAAGTAAAAGAACATATCAAAAAGCAAAGTCTGATTTCTTTCATCTTTTGGATCAGTGTACAGACTCTCTTTTTGCTCTTATTTGCTCCTTTATTTCTAGCCATGGGTCTTAGTTTACCGATTTTTGGAGTCTATCTCCTTGTTCTAGGGATTATAAAATACGTGATTTTTCGTCAAAAATCCAGCAAATTTTTCCTTGAAAACGGACTTAACTGGGATTACGTTATTGCTCAAGAGAGCAAACGCAAGCAGTTCTTACTTCGTTTCTTTGCCCTCTTTACCCAGGTCAAGGGGATTTCAAACAGTGTTAAGAGACGGACTTATCTAGACTTTATCCTCAAAGGAGTTCAGAAAGTGCCGGGGAAAATCTGGCAGAATCTTTATCTTCGCTCCTATTTGAGAAATGGGGATTTATTCGCCCTTAGTCTACGACTCATAATCCTATCCTTATCAGCTCTCGCGTTTGTTGAACAATCCTGGATTGCACTAGCGATTGTAATTTTATTCAATTATCTTTTATTGTTTCAGCTTCTAGCTCTCTATCATGCCTTTGATTATCAATATCTGACGCAGCTATTTCCAGTAGGAAAGGGGCAAAAAGAGAGAGGTTTGAAGGAAATCTTGAGAGCAATTGGCATGTTTGCCCTAGCCTTGGAAAGTCTCTTAGGATTGCTTGTTTTCAAGGACAAAATTCTAGTTTTAGTCCTTGTGGGAGCAGGCCTTGTATTGCAATATCTTTATTTGCCATATCAACTGAGAAGATTGGTTGACGAATAGCATAAAAATTAGTAGAATAATAAGGAAACTTTATTCGGAGGAAAAAAATGGACTTGGGTGATATTGAGCTAACGCTAACCCCGATATCTGGGAAGAGTGGAAAAGCTTATATGGGGAGTTATCCTGATGGAAAACGTGTTTTTATAAAAATGAATACTTCTCCAATCCTGCCTGGTTTAGCTAGAGAGCAAATTGCGCCGCAATTACTCTGGAGTCGTCGTTTGCCAGACGGTCGTGATATGTCTGCTCAGGAATGGTTGACAGGGAAAATTTTGACGCCAAGCGATATGAACCGTAAACAAATTATCGATATTTTGACACGTTTACACCGTTCACGTCCCTTAATGACCCAGTTGACACGCTTGGGGTATGCATTAGAAACACCTTCGGATTTACTTCAGTCATGGATAAATAAGGCCCCTGATGCGTTAAAAAATAACCAGTATCTACGTCTGGTCCTGAGTGATATGCGTGAGAATCTTCCTGGGTTTAGGGAAGATTATGCAACCATAGTCCATGGGGATGTTCGTCACAGCAATTGGTTTGAGACAGAGAGTGGTTTGATTTACTTGGTAGACTGGGATTCCGTCCGCTTGACGGATCGTATGTTTGATGTGGCCTACCTACTCTGTCACTATATTCCAGAGTTTCAATGGCAAGAGTGGCTGACTAATTATGGATACAAGTACAATCAAACGGTTTTGAATAAGTTATATTGGTATGCTCAACTGTCCTTTTTGAGTCTGATTACCAAATACTATGAAAATCAAGATTTGGATAATGTAAATCGGGAGATCTATGCTTTGCGTACCTTCCGAGATAAGTATGGAAAGAAAAAATGAGAGTTAGAAATCGAAAAGGTGCAACTGAACTGTTAGAGGCCAATCCACAGTACGTTGTCTTAAACCCGGCAGAAGCTAAAGGCAAGTGGCGAGATTTATTTGGCAATGATAATCCAATCCATGTAGAGGTTGGTAGTGGGAAAGGGGCTTTTGTATCAGGGATGGCCAAACAAAACCCTGACATCAACTATATCGGAATTGATATCCAGAAATCTGTTTTAAGCTATGCTTTGGACAAGGTGCTAGAAGTTGGAGTTCCCAACATCAAACTCTTATGGGTTGATGGTTCAGAGTTGACCAATTATTTTGAAGATGGTGAGATTGATCGTTTGTACCTGAATTTTTCAGATCCTTGGCCTAAAAAACGACATGAAAAGCGTCGTTTGACATACAAGAGCTTCTTGGACACTTTCAAACGCATCTTGCCTGAACATGGTGAAATTCACTTCAAGACGGATAATCGTGGCTTGTTTGAGTATAGTTTAGTGAGTTTTTCACAATATGGCATGAAGCTCAATGGCGTATGGCTTGATTTGCATGCTAGTGATTTTGAAGGAAATGTCATGACGGAATACGAGCAAAAGTTCTCAAGCAAGGGTCAAGTCATTTACCGAGTTGAAGCGGAATTTTAAGAAAAAGCTTGAATCCAAGCTATTTGGGTGCTTATGCTTTACATTAGTACATAAAAGTGCTATACTAATAGCAAGGATATAAGAAAGAGAGGCGGGGAGATATCTTCGCCTCTTGCTTATGAGGAGGTGGACGCAATCGAAACGATCGTTGAATTAGTCAGAGAAGTCGTAGAACCTGTTATTGAAGCTCCTTTTGAACTCGTAGATATCGAGTATGGAAAGATTGGCAGTGACATGATTCTTAGTATTTTTGTAGACAAGCCTGAAGGAATCACCTTGAATGATACAGCAGACTTGACTGAAATTATCAGTCCTGTTCTAGATACTATCAAGCCGGATCCCTTCCCAGAACAATATTTCCTAGAAATTACCAGTCCAGGATTGGAGCGTCCTTTGAAAACCAAGGAAGCAGTCACTGGAGCGGTCGGGAAATACATCCATGTCGGGCTCTACCAAGCCATCGATAAGCAAAAGGTTTTTGAAGGAACCTTATTGTCCTTTGAAGAGGATGAGTTGACAATGGAATATATGGATAAAACGCGCAAGAAAACAGTCCAAATTCCATATAACTTGGTATCAAAAGCACGTTTAGCAGTAAAATTATAGAAAAGAAAGGATAGCTTTTGAGAATTCAAAAGTAAAAAGAACATGAGTAAAGAAATGCTAGAGGCCTTCCGCATTTTGGAAGAAGACAAGGGAATCAAGAAAGAAGATATCATCGACGCAGTAGTAGAATCACTTCGTTCTGCTTATCGTAGACGCTATGGTCAATCAGATAGCGTAGCTATCGACTTCAACGAAAAAACAGGTGACTTTACAGTCTACACAGTTCGCGAAGTTGTTGATGAAGTATTTGATAGCCGTTTGGAAATCAGCTTGAAAGATGCTCTTGCCATTAATTCAGCCTATGAGCTTGGTGACAAAATCAAATTTGAAGAAGCACCAGGAGAGTTTGGTCGTGTAGCGGCTCAGTCTGCGAAACAAACCATCATGGAAAAAATGCGCAAGCAAACACGTGCCATTACCTACAATACATACAAAGAACATGAACAAGAAATCATGTCAGGTACAGTAGAACGTTTTGACAATCGTTTTATTTATGTCAACCTTGGAAGCATCGAAGCCCAATTGTCAAAACAAGACCAAATTCCTGGAGAAGTTTTTGCTTCTCATGATCGTATCGAAGTCTATGTTTACAAAGTTGAAGACAACCCTCGTGGAGTTAACGTCTTTGTTAGCCGTAGCCATCCAGAAATGATTAAACGTTTGATGGAACAAGAAATTCCAGAAGTCTACGATGGTACTGTTGAGATTATGAGTGTAGCTCGTGAAGCGGGTGACCGTACCAAGGTTGCAGTTCGTAGTCACAATCCAAACGTGGATGCTATCGGAACAATCGTAGGACGCGGTGGTGCTAACATCAAGAAAATCACAAGCAAATTCCATCCAGCTCGTTACGATGCTAAGAGCGACCGCATGGTACCTGTAGAAGAAAACATCGATGTAATCGAGTGGGTAGCAGATCCAGCTGAGTTTATTTACAATGCTATTGCTCCTGCAGAAGTTGACCAAGTTATCTTTGATGAAAATGATAGCAAGCGTGCCTTGGTCGTCGTGCCAGATAACAAACTATCTCTTGCAATCGGTCGTCGTGGGCAAAACGTTCGCTTGGCAGCTCACTTGACTGGATACCGTATCGATATCAAGTCTGCAAGTGAATTTGAAGCTATGGAAGAAGCAGGTCAAGTTGATTACGCTGATACAGACGAATTGACTGAAGAATAAAAGCTGTAAGAGGAGGGAAAGATGAAAACAAGAAAAATCCCTTTGCGCAAGTCTGTTGTTTCCAACGAAGTAATTGATAAGCGAGATTTACTCCGTATTGTCAAGAACAAAGAAGGCGAAGTCTTTATCGATCCGACAGGCAAGGCTAATGGCCGTGGCGCTTATATCAAGCTAGACAATGCAGAAGCCCTAGAGGCTAAAAAGAAAAAAGTCTTTAACCGTAGCTTTAATATGGAAGTTGAAGAAAGCTTTTATGACGAGTTGATCGCCTATGTTGATCACAAAGTAAAAAGAAGAGAGTTAGGACTTGAATAAGCAAAGAGTAAGTAATCTCTTGGGATTGGCTCAACGAGCAGGGAAAATTATCTCGGGTGAAGAAATGGTTGTCAAAGCCATTCAGGAACAGAAAGCTAAGCTGGTATTTCTAGCGCATGATGCTGCTCCCAACCTGACCAAGAAGATTCAAGATAAAAGTCACTATTATCAAGTAAAAGTTGTAACCGTGTTTTCAACACTGGAATTAAGCATAGCAGTTGGAAAATCAAGAAAGGTTTTGGCTGTGACAGATGCTGGATTTACAAAGAAAATGAGGTCTCTTATGGAATAGAAGAGGAGGACATGATTTGTCTAAGAAAAGATTGTACGAAATCGCAAAAGAACTTGGAAAAGAAAGTAAAGAAGTTGTAGCGCGTGCAAAAGAGTTGGGCTTGGAGGTGAAGAGCCACTCGTCAAGCGTTGAAGCTGATGCTGCTGAAAAAATCGTTGCTAGCTTTAAGCCTGCTGCTCCTAAAGCAGAAGCAAAACCTGTAGTACCAAAAGCAAGTGAAGCGAAGGTAGAAAAGAATTCTGAAACACCAGTAGCTCCTAAGGAAGAAAAAGTAGTAGCTGCTAGACCACAAAGCCGAAACTTCAAGGCAGAGCGTGAAGCTCGTGCAAAAGAGCAAGCAGAGCGACGTAAGCAAAACAAGGGCAACAACCGCGACCAACAACAAAACGGTAATCGCCAAAAGAATGACAATCGAAATGGTGGAAAACCAGGTCAAGGAAACCGCGACAACCGTCGTTTTAATGATCAAGGTAAAAAACAACAAGGTCAGCAAAACCGTGGCAATGATCGTCGCCAACAAGCGGAAAATCGTCCGAACCAAGCTGGTCCACGTATTGATTTCAAGGCTCGTGCAGCAGCCCTGAAAGCAGAGCAAAATGCTGAATACGCACGCTCAAGCGAGGAACGCTTCAAACAGTCACAAGCAGCTAAAGAAGCTTTGGTTCAAGCTAATAAACGCAAAGAACCAGAGGAAATCTTTGAAGAAGCTGCTAAGCTAGCTGAACAAACTCAGCAAGTGGTTGAAGTAGCTCCTGTAGTCAAAGAGCCTGTAGTGGATACACGTCGTAAAAAACAAGCCCGACCAGACAAAGATCGTGATGATTACGATCGTGAAGAAGATGGTCCTAGAAAACAACAAAAGAATCGAAGTAGTCAGAATCAAGTGAGAAATCAAAGAAATAGTAACTGGAATAACAATAAGAAAAATAAAAAAGGTAACAAACAAAACAACCGTAACCAGGCTCCAAAACCTGTTACAGAGCGTAAATTCCATGAATTGCCAACAGAATTTGAATATACAGATGGTATGACTGTTGCGGAAATCGCAAAACGTATCAAACGTGAACCAGCTGAGATTGTTAAGAAACTATTTATGATGGGCGTAATGGCCACTCAAAACCAATCTCTGGATGGAGAAACAATTGAACTCCTTATGGTTGATTACGGAATTGAAGCTAAACAAAAGGTTGAAGTGGATAATGCTGATATCGAACGCTTCTTCGTGGAAGATGGATACCTCAATGAAGATGAGTTGGTTGAACGTCCACCAGTTGTAACCATCATGGGACACGTTGACCATGGTAAAACAACACTTTTGGATACTCTACGTAATTCACGTGTTGCTACAGGAGAAGCTGGTGGTATCACGCAGCATATCGGTGCCTACCAGATCGAAGAAAATGGTAAGAAGATTACCTTCCTCGATACACCAGGACACGCGGCCTTTACTTCTATGCGTGCACGTGGTGCCTCTGTTACTGATATTACCATCTTGGTCGTAGCGGCAGATGACGGGGTTATGCCTCAAACTATCGAAGCTATCAACCACTCAAAAGCGGCTAATGTTCCAATCATCGTTGCCATTAACAAGATTGATAAACCAGGTGCCAATCCAGAACGTGTAATCGGTGAATTGGCTGAACACGGTGTTATGTCAACTGCTTGGGGTGGAGATTCTGAGTTTGTAGAAATCTCAGCCAAATTCAACCAAAATATCGATGAACTCTTGGAAACTGTCCTTCTTGTGGCTGAAATCCAAGAACTTAAAGCAGATCCGACAGTTCGTGCCATCGGTACTGTTATCGAAGCGCGCTTGGATAAAGGAAAAGGTGCGGTTGCAACCCTCCTTGTACAACAAGGTACTTTGAACGTTCAAGACCCAATCGTTGTCGGAAATACCTTCGGTCGTGTACGTGCCATGACCAATGACCTTGGACGTCGTGTGAAGGTGGCTGGACCATCTACTCCGGTTTCTATCACAGGTTTGAACGAAACGCCAATGGCAGGTGACCACTTTGCCGTATACGAAGATGAAAAATCTGCTCGTGCAGCTGGTGAAGAACGTGCTAAACGTGCTCTTATGAAGCAACGTCAAGCTACTCAACGTGTCAGCCTAGAAAATCTATTTGACACTCTTAAAGCTGGTGAACTTAAATCTGTTAACGTCATCATCAAAGCTGACGTACAAGGTTCTGTTGAAGCTCTTGATGCTTCCCTTCAAAAGATTGATGTGGAAGGTGTAAAAGTTACCATCGTTCACTCAGCAGTTGGTGCGATCAATGAATCTGACGTCACCCTTGCCGAAGCTTCAAATGCCTTTATCATTGGTTTCAACGTACGCCCTACACCACAAGCTCGTCAACAAGCAGAAGCAGACGATGTAGAAATCCGTCTCCACAGCATTATCTACAAGGTTATCGAAGAGATGGAAGAAGCTATGAAAGGGATGCTTGATCCAGAATTCGAAGAAAAAGTTATCGGTGAAGCAATCATCCGTGAAACCTTCAAAGTATCTAAAGTCGGAACAATCGGTGGATTTATGGTTACTAGCGGTAAAGTTACTCGTGACTCTAAAGTCCGTGTTATTCGTGACGGAGTCGTTATCTACGATGGTGAACTTGCAAGCTTGAAACACTATAAAGATGATGTCAAAGAAGTTACAAACGGCCGTGAAGGTGGTCTCATGATTGATGGCTACAATGATATCAAGACAGATGATGTGATTGAGGCCTATGTCATGGAAGAAATCAAACGTTAAGATTTTTGCTCCTTTCTTAGGTGGTGAGGGACGCAAGCAAACCCATGATTTCATTGCTTATTTTTGAGCCTGAGGTCTCAAAAATCCCCTGTGATGGTACTGATAAATCAGTTCCATCACTTTCACCACAGCGAAAGAAGCGGATGAGTTCAAACTGAACTTCGTTTCAATTTGAACTGAAAATCAGTAAGTTTAAAAATAGCTAGGTCTGCTGGCCTAGCTTTTGGTTCAATAGAGAGGAAGGAATAGCATGGGAAATCATTTCCGTACGGACCGTGTGGGCATGGAAATCAAGCGTGAAGTCAATGAGATTTTACAAAAGAAAGTCCGTGATCCACGTGTCCAAGGAGTGACCATCACAGATGTTCAGATGCTAGGTGACTTATCTGTAGCTAAGGTCTACTATACTATTTTGAGTAACCTTGCCTCAGATAATCAAAAAGCTCAAATCGGACTTGAAAAAGCAACCGGAACCATCAAACGTGAACTTGGTCGTAATTTGAAATTGTATAAAATTCCAGACTTAACTTTCGTTAAAGACGAATCCATCGAGTATGGAAACAAGATTGACGAAATGTTACGCAATCTGGATAAGAACTAAGAAAGAGGGGGAACCCTCTTTTTTGTTTTATAAACGAGGACTCTGCTTTACTAAAAGCTTATCAAGAAAAAATGAGTTCAGAAAATTTCTTTTCTAGAATAAATGTGATATGATATAGTTCAAAATTGATAGAAGAAGAGAAAAAAACAAGATGTCTAAACAAGATGTAGCTTTGCAAGTATTGCAACAAGTCGTGAAACTCCCTGTTGTCAAAGTTGATCGGTCAAAATTTTTAGTAGATAAATTTTCCAAACTATTGGATCCAAAGGATATTCCTAGATTATTAGAAGAGGGCCCAACAGCCTTATTGTCTCAAGATGCTTTAGATAAAGTTGCCGATACTTGTATCAAGGATAATGTCTTATTGGCAAGTGGTACTTCTGTAATTGCAGGTATACCAGGTGGTCTAGCTTTGGCAATCACCATCCCAACAGATGTTGCTCAGTTTTATGCTTTTTCCTTAAAACTAGCGCAAGAATTGGGATATATTTATGGCTATGATGATCTTTGGGCTTCTCGAAATGAATTGAGTGAAGAAGCCAAAAATACACTCTTGCTCTATCTTGGAGTTATGCTTGGAGTCAATAGCGCTGGAGCCCTCCTTCGATCTGGTGGAGTTTCAGTTGCTAAACACGTCATGAAGACAGTTCCCCAGAAGGCTTTAGCTAAGACTTTGTGGTATCCCATTTTAGAAAAAGTTTTGAAAATTTTTGGGGTAAATCTGACAAAGGGAGGTTTTGCTAAAGGGCTAGGCAAATGTATCCCGATTCTAGGAGGTATCGTTTCAGGTGGTTTAACCTATACAACTATGAAACCGATGGGTAAAAGTTTGCAAAGAGAATTATCCAAACTAGTCAATTACAATGAAATTCAATATCAAAAGGACGTAGAGATAATTCGAAAAGAAGCAGAAATTATCGAAGCAGAGTAATGTGAAGAAACTAGCAGGCTTGTACTGCTAGTTTTTTTATCTAAATCCTTGTGGTATAATAAGAAAAGAAAAACTAGCGAGAGAATATGATGGAGGTTGTGATGGATAATATTATTGATGTATCTATTCCTGTTGCGGAAGTGGTGGACAAGCATCCAGAGGTTTTAGATATTTTAGTTGAGCTTGGTTTTAAACCTCTTGCAAATCCTTTGATGCGCAATACTGTAGGTCGAAAGGTTTCTCTCAAACAAGGTTCTAAGCTCGAAGGAACTCCTATGGACAAGATTGTACGAACCCTTGAAGCAAATGGTTACGAAGTGATTGGATTAGACTAATGACAGATGAACGAATTCATGTCCTTCGGGATATTTTATTAGAATTGCATCATGGAGCATCTCCTGAATCCGTTCAGGAACGCTTTGATGCAACCTTCACAGGTGTATCTGCTATTGAGATTTCCCTTATGGAGCACGAGTTGATGAACTCTGACTCAGGCGTAACCTTTGAAGATGTCATGGAACTCTGTGATGTGCATGCCAATCTTTTTAAAAATGCTGTTAAGGGTGTCGAAGTTGAAGATACAGAGCATCCAGGTCATCCCGTGCGTGTCTTTAAAGATGAAAATCTAGCTCTCCGTGCTGCCTTGATTCGGGTCCGTAGATTGCTCTCGACTTATGAATCTGTGGACGACGAGGAAATGCTGGCGGAGATGCGTAAGGGTTTGGTGCGTCAGATGGGGCTTGTTGGTCAATTTGATATTCACTACCAGCGCAAGGAAGAGCTCTTCTTTCCTGTCATGGAACGTTATGGCCATGATTCACCTCCCAAAGTTATGTGGGGAGTGGATGATCAGATTAGGGAGCTCTTTCAAACAGCTTTAGTGGCAGCTAAGTCGCTCCCAGAAGTGCCAATTTCCGCTGTAAAGGAAGCTTTTGAAGCTTTTGCAACAGAGTTTGAAAGTATGATTTTTAAGGAAGAATCAATCCTTCTCATGATTCTGCTCGAATCCTTTACCCAGGATGACTGGATTCAGATTGCTGAGGAAAGTGATGCTTATGGCTATGCTATTATCCGTCCGTCTGAGAAATGGGTTCCTGAACGTCAAAGTTTTGTTGAGGAAAAAAGTGTAGAAGAACCAATTCAGCCAGAAACTGTAGATGGACAAGTTCAGCAAGTGATTAATACGCCAGAAGGGCAGTTTACTATTACCTTTACACCTAAGGAAAAGGAAGCAGTGCTAGACCGTAATAGCCAACAGGCTTTTGGCAACGGTTATCTCTCGGTTGAACAAGCCAATCTTATCCTTAATCACCTGCCTATGGAGATTACCTTTGTTAATAAGGATGATATCTTCCAGTATTATAACGATAATACACCAGCAGATGAGATGATTTTCAAGCGGACACCATCCCAAGTCGGGCGAAATGTTGAGCTTTGTCACCCACCCAAGTACCTTGACAAGGTAAAGGCCATTATGAAAGGTCTTCGTGAAGGGGTCAAGGACAAGTATGAGATGTGGTTTAAGTCCGAATCACGTGGAAAGTTTGTCCATGTCACCTACGCAGCTGTCCACGATCAAGCAGGAGAGTTTCAAGGAGTCTTGGAATATGTTCAGGACATCCAACCCTACCGTGAGATTGATACAGACTTTTTCCGTGGATTAGAATAAGGAGAAAAAATGAGTTACGAGCAAGAATTTATGAAGGAATTTGAAGCCTGGGTTAATACCCAGATTATGATCAACGATATGGCTCTTAAGGAAAGCCAAAAGGTTTATGAAGAAGATAAAGATGAGCGCGCTAAAGATGCCATGATTCGCTACGAGAGTCGCTTGGATGCCTACCAGTTCTTACTAGGTAAATTTGAAAACTTCAAGACAGGCAAGGGATTCCATGATTTACCGGAAGGTTTGTTTGGCGAGAGAAATTATTAATGTTTAGAAATTAGAAAGGGGAGTGGGGCTCCCTTTTTCATTGTTCCTTGAGCCTTTTTGTGTTACAATGTTAGCATGAAAACGAAAAATATTATTAAAACAGGTTTAGTCGTGGCAGGGCTTGGAGCACTTGCCTTTGGAGCTAAGAAAGTAGCCGATGATCACAAACTCATGAAGACACAGGAAGAGTTAACTGCTATTGTGCGTGACTATTTCTCAGAAATGGGTGAGATTGGGACTCTCTATGTCCAAGTCTACGAAAGTAGCCTAGAACGTCTTGTTGGTGGTGTCATTTTTGAAGATGGTCGTCACTATACCTTTGTCTATGAAGATGAAGATCTCATCTACGAGGAGGAAGTCTTATGATTTCTCCTAAAAATATAGAAGAATTAGCAAATCTAGTAGAGCAGGATGGCAAGAAGGTCTTCCTTTTTGTTGCGGATTGGTGTGGCGATTGCCGTTATATCTATCCTGCCTTGCCAGAGATTGAAGAGGCAAATCCAGAGTTCATTTTTATACGGGTAGACCGAGATGAGTACATGGAACTTGCTAAACTTTGGGATGTTTACGGAATTCCTAGTCTTGTTGTATTAGATAAGGACAAGGAAATTGGACGTTTTGTCAATCGTGACCGTAAAACCAAGGGGCAAATCAATGACTTTTTAGCAGGTTTGAAATAGGAGAAAAGAATGATTTTTACATATAATAAAGAACATGTCGGCGATGTCCTTATGGTCATCGTGAAAAACAGTGGAGATGCCAAACTAGATGTTGAGCGTAAAGGCAATGTGGCGCGTGTTTTCCTAAAGGAAACTGCTGAAACTGTTGCATGGAATATTTTTGAAGTTTCTAGCTTATTTGAGATTGAGAATCGTGGCCAAGTATTTCTAACAGACGACCAAGTGGCTCGTTTGAATCAAGAATTGCAGGCTCAAGGATTTACTGAAGAAATCATCAATGACAAGGAACCAAAATTTGTCGTTGGAGAAATTGTAGCGATGGTCGCGCATCCAGATAGTGATCACTTGAATATCTGCCAAGTTGCTGTTGGAAATGATAAAACAGTACAAATCGTTGCGGGTGCTCCTAATGCGCGTGTCGGCTTGAAAACCATTGTAGCTCTTCCAGGAGCGATGATGCCAAAAGGCAATCTCATTTTTCCAGGGGAACTTCGTGGAGAAAAGAGTTTTGGTATGATGTGTAGTCCTCGTGAACTTGCCTTACCAAATGCTCCGCAAAAGCGTGGTGTTATTGAATTGTCAGAAGACCAAGTTGTTGGAACTCCATTCGATCCGGCTAAACACTGGACAGTTTAATTGGTAACGAGTATCTATTAAACTAGATAGGAGAAAGTAAGATGGCAAAAAATGTAGTGATTACAGGTGCAACATCAGGTATTGGTGAAGCAATCGCGCGTGCCTATCTAGAAAAAGGTGAAAATATTGTTCTCACAGGACGTCGAACAGAAAGACTTGAAGCTCTCAAAGCAGAGTTTGCAGAAGCCTTTCCGAATCAAAATGTTTGGACCTTTCCGCTAGATGTGACCGATATGAATATGGTCAAGACTGTTTGTTCAGATATTCTAGAAACTATAGGTCAGATAGATATCCTAGTTAATAACGCTGGACTTGCTTTAGGCTTAGCTCTCTATCAGGACTATGAAGAGTTGGATATGCTGACCATGCTGGATACCAATGTCAAGGGCTTGATGGCTGTTACTCGTTGTCTCTTGCATTCCATGGTAGCTGCCAATCAAGGTCATATCATTAATATGGGTTCGACCGCAGGTATTTACGCCTATGCGGGTGCAGCAGTCTATTCAGCAACCAAGGCTGCAGTCAAAACTTTTTCGGATGGCTTACGTATCGATACTATTGCTACAGATATCAAGGTGACCACTATTCAACCTGGAATTGTAGAGACGGATTTTTCTAAGGTACGTTTTCATGGAGATGAAGCACGGGCTGCGACTGTTTACCAGGGGCTTGAAGCCTTACAGGCACAAGATATCGCTGATGCAGTGGTTTATGTGACCAGTCAACCTCGTCGTGTGCAAATCACAGATATGACCATCATGGCCAATCAACAAGCTACTGGATTTACGATTCACAGAGATTAATATTATTTTTAAAAAAGTTACAAATGTTGTAACTTTTTTTGATTTCCTTCGAATAGATAAGTAGGAGGATGAAAAATGTATAATAAAGTTATTCTTATTGGAAGAATTGTGGCAACGCCAGAATTGCACAAAACCAACAATGACAAGTCTGTAGCTCGTGCGACCATTGCCATTAACCGTCGTTTTAAGGATCAAAACGGGGAACGTGAAGCGGACTTCATCAATATTGTGGTCTGGGGCAAGCTTGCTGAAACCTTAGCTAGCTACGCGACTAAAGGCAGTCTCATTTCTGTAGATGGGGAGCTCCGTACCCGTAAGTTTGAGAAGAATGGTCAGATCAACTATGTGACCGAAGTTCTCGCTACAGGATTTCAACTTTTGGAAAGTCGCGCCCAACGTGCTATGCGTGAAAATAATGCTGGTCAAGACTTGGCAGATTTAGTTTTGGAAGAGGAGGAACTTCCCTTCTAGTAATAATAAAGAAAGCTGGTTCGTCAATAGACCAGCTTTTTGGTTTATAATAGTCAAATAATTCGGGAATTATTTCCTTGAAATAAAATAGTTAAATGCATTTGTACAATAAAATCAAGCACTTTTTTTGAAAAAATAGTAAAATAAAGTAAAGTATATTCAAAATTTTCAGAAAAAGGAACGAAGCTTGAAGGGAAACAAAGAGAGAAAAGAACAGTTGAAATGGTTGATAAAACGGATATTACTGCTGATTCCAGTTGCCTGTCTTCTCTTGTGGGTCTATACAGTTTGTCAAACGACTAGTATGAATGAAAAGACTAAGATTGGTGTTACCTATATGACCATGAATAATGAGTTCTATAAAAGTATTCATTCGGAAATTAGTCGAATTGCTGACGAGAGGGGAGCTCTGGTTTATGTCCGAGATCCAGAATTGGACGAAGAAAGACAGTGCCAACAAATCGATGATTTTTGCGCTCAAAAAGTCAATGTGATTGTGATTAATCCGGTCAAGGGGGATAGTCAACTGATTTTAAGGGCTCTTGAAAAAGCTAGAAAACAAGGGATTAAGATTATTGCAGTAGATACTCAGTTGAAGAATTTTAAACCTGATGCTAGTATTGTATCCGATAACTACCAAGCAGGAGTATTGATTGCGAAAGAGCTGATGAAACGCTCTTCTAGTGCTCGGATACTCCTCTTGGAGCATAAAGGAACAATTTCAGCAGATACACGGATTCAGGGATTTAAGGATACTATCGAAGGACACGAATCTTATCAGATTGTCTCGGAACTAGAAACTAAGGGACAGACAGAAATTGCGATGCCAACTGTACGCAACTTCTTGCAACTAGAATTTAAAATCGATACCTTGGTTGCCTTAAATGACCGTTCAGCTATAGGAGCTTTAGCTGCTATTAAGGAGAAAGGAATTAGCTACCCCATTGCGATTTATGGAATTGATGGTTCACCAGATATGAAATCTTTATTGCATTCAACAGATGATGTTGTGGGAACAGTTGCTCAGTCTCCTTTGCAGATGGGAGATCGCGTGATGGAAGTCATCCAGGATATTGTTGATGGGAAGAGCTACTCTGAAGAGGTAACCATTCCAGTTCAAATGATGACAAAGGAAAACATCGATCGATTCGATGTGAATGGGTGGCAGTGATGAGAAAATTTAGAGGTGTGCGATACAGTTTGACCCTCCTGATGATCGTGAATTTTATTGCAGTCATGCTCAATAGTATTATCTATCTTCAAGCAACCAACTATATCATCGTCCAACGACAAGCTTCTTTGTTAGTAGAACACTTAGATCGCGTTCCTTTTGCGCCTTCTCTGACCTTTTGGTTGTCTGCGCTCTTATTTGCTGGGATTGCCTTGATATCGATGGCTCGTTATCGTCCTCAAACGAGCCGATGGTCTATCTTTGATAAACGAAATATTCTAGAGATTCTCCTGATGTTGCTCTTGATGTGGGTTCAAAATATAGCTTATAATGGGATTATTCTCTTGGTTTTTGCGGATATTTTCTATGGTTCTAAAGAGTTGAATACTAAACGAGACCGCAAGTATTGGTTTGCGTTTATACTAGTGAGTTTCCTGATGCTTCTTGTGACCAACTCAGACGTCTTTTCACTTTTCTTTCCGATTCCGTCCTTGGATACGTATATTCAGTTTTATCCGTCCTCGCTCCGAATTTTGGCCTTTTTTCTGAAGAATTCTCTCTATGCCTCAAATTTGGTGTTCTTCATTATTTCGCTTTTGTTTTATATTATGAATGTCCTTGCGGAGAACCACGAAGTGGAAGAGGAATTGGCCATGGTATCCAAAGTTAATACCGAGTTGAACAACTATATGGCCTTATCTGAGAAAATTGCAGAGGATCGGGAGCGTAAGCGGATTGCTCGTGAGATTCACGATACCTTGGGGCATGCGTTAACAGGAATCTCAGCTGGCTTAGATGCAGTTGGAGTCTTGATTGATATCGATCCCAATCGGGCAAAAGAACAGGTGAAAAATGTGTCAGAAGTCGTCCGCGAAGGGATTCAAGATGTGAGAGGCTCTCTCAATCGCCTTCGGCCAGGAGCTCTTGAGGGACGAACTCTCAAAGATGCGTTAGAAAAGATGATTCATGAGTATCAGAATCTTTCAAATTTACAGGTTGATTTAATCTATGAATGGGTTGATGTCGATATGGACGTCATGATTGAAGATACGATTTTTCGTGTGATTCAAGAGTCTATGACCAATGCGGTTCGTCACGGCCATGCTAGTCTAATGGAACTTCATTTTTTTGAGGACGAAGAAGATTACATAATAGAGTTGCAGGACAATGGAGTTGGGTTTGAAACCTTGACCTATGGATATGGGCTCAAGCAGATGATGGAGCGTATTTCTATCCTAGGAGGACAACTTCAATTTGAAAGTCGCGATGGATTTTTCACACGAGTCAGTTTACCGAAATAAAAAGAAGGGAGATAAGAGATGGTGATAAAAGTAATGGTGGCAGATGACCAGTCTTTGATTCGAGAATCTCTGAAAATTATTTTGTCAGCTCACTCCGATATCGAAGTGGTAGCAACAGTAGAAGATGGGAATCATGTCTTGTCGAGCATTCCACAAACTCATCCTGATCTAATTTTGATGGATATTCGGATGCCAGGTATGGATGGAGTTTTGGCTACAAAAGAAGTAAAAGAGCATTATCCGGATATCAAAATTATTATTTTAACGACCTTTGATGATGATGAATTTATCTATAGTGCGCTCAAATATGGTGCTTCAGGATATCTCTTAAAAGGGACATCGACAGACGAGCTCTATGAAGCTATTAAGGTGGTGTATCAGGGTGGAGCTATGATTAACCCTAATATCGCTAGCAAAGTCTTTCAAATTTTCTCACAGATGGCTAAATCCAACTTTTCTATTACTGTGGATGAAGATAATGTCAAAGATTTAAGCACTACGGAATGGCGAATTATTCAAGAAATTGGTTATGGCGAGTCTAACAAAGAAATTGCCGCCAAACTTTTCTTGTCAGAAGGAACCGTGCGCAATTACTTATCAACGATTTTGGCAAAATTAAAC
Source organism: Streptococcus infantis (assembly GCF_021497965.1). Classification (GTDB taxonomy): domain Bacteria; phylum Bacillota; class Bacilli; order Lactobacillales; family Streptococcaceae; genus Streptococcus; species Streptococcus infantis_B. The sequence continues at coordinate 342,944 of NZ_CP046525.1, forward strand.
CTACGGGATCGAACACAATTAGCGATTTGGTCAGTCCAAACAGGAGTGACCAGACGCGATTTTTCAAAAGGAAATACGGAATGAAATTAAAGCGAAAGCATCTTTATTTTGGGGTTGGACTCCTTATTATGCTCTGTGTAAGTGCGGGGGTTTATTGGTGGAAACAGCAACCAACCGTACTTCATATAGGAGTTTATGCAGGTTCTAGTTGGGATGTACCAACCAGTCAACGTTCGCATGCTTTAGATCGAGCAATTGAAAAATTTGAAAAGTCCCATCCCAATGTCCGTGTGGAATATGAAAATGGAATTCCACAGTCTGAATATTCAAACTGGCTCTCAGAAAAAATTGTTTCAGGAAAGACACCGGATGTCTTTATGGTCTCTGAACAAGATATTTCTTTATTGGCAGCGCGTGGCGTTTTAGAAAATTTGAATGGTTATATGAGTCAAAAAGATCAGGCTACTTTTTATACCGCTGCATTTGAATCCTGTGTCTATCAGGAACAACCCTATGCCTTACCTTACGAAAGCAATCCTATTTTGATGTGTGTCAATAAAGATTTACTGGATAAAGAAGGCATTGAGGTTCCCAAAGAAGGTTGGAGTCTTGAAGAATTTTATGAGATTTGTAAAAAACTAACCAAAGATACCAATGGAGATGGTCAATTGGATCAGTTTGGGAGTACAGAATATACCTGGAAAGAAGCTTTGACAGCAAATGGAGGCAGTCTCTTTCAAGGAGGGACGCTCAAGCTCACAGCTCCAGAAGTCAAAGAATCTTTGACTTTTCTGCAAAAATTGGAAGAGTTAAATAAAAATTATAAGGTGAGTTCCAAAGATTTTGACCAAGGGAAAGTAGCGTTTTACCCCATGACTTTGGCTCAATATAGGACTTATAAACCTTATCCCTATCATGTTTCCAAATATTCAAACTTCACCTGGACCTGTATTCCTATGCCTGCTAAGTCAAAAACCACTAAGGCGACCTTGGTTACGACGACTTCTTTTGCCATGTCTGCTCGGACTCCTCATTCAAAGTTGGCTTGGGAGTTGATGCAAGTGTTGACAGAGGATCCAGAAATCCAACAAACTCTTTTTGCTGAATCTCAAGGGATTTCTGTCATGCCTGATGTAGTCAAGAGTCGTTCTAGTAAAGACCTTCTGCAAGTGGATGATTTTGGGGCAGATTCCTTAACCAATCAGACCTTGAACCGAATCATGGAACAAGCTGTAGAAAGTAGTCCCAAGAATGTCTCGAAAGAAGTGTTAGAAAAACTGGACTACTTGATTGGCAATGCCTTGCGCAATCAAGATGTTGAGAACCGCCTGCCGCAAATTCAAAGGGAGATTGAAAGTAGTCTCCAGGTAGGATTTTAAAGAAAAAAAGATGACATCGTGTCAAGTGACAGATGTCATTTTTTTATTGCTAAATGTCATGTTTATAATGTGACATTTGACAATGTAAAAACGCTTTCAAATAATCTACAATAGAGTCAAATAAAGGAGGCGTAGCAAAATGAAATACCTCATTTTAGTCAGTCATGGAGGATTGGCAGAAGGCCTAAAAACATCACTAGCTATGTTTGCTGGTGATAAGATGAACCAGGTCATTGCAGTTGGACTCAAAGAAGGAAAGTCGGTCGATGATTTTGCAGTTGATTTTAGAGAAAGCATTTCAGAATTGACAGCAGATGATTCTGTACTGGTCTTGGCAGATATTGTAGGCGGTAGTCCACTAACCACAGCAGCAACTGTCCTAGAAGAAGTTGGGAAGCTAGATGAAGCTTTGATCCTTGGTGGAATGAATCTTACCATGGCTTTAACAGCAGTAGTGATGAAGGATGTGTTGGATGGAGACGATTTGTCAGCCACCATCTTATCAGAAGCACGATCTGCACTACAGCCTTTTGAAGTTTCAGCCACTAGTGCTGAAGAAGATGATGACGATATTTAATAGGGAGGTACCTTATGGTAGTAACATTTGTACGGATTGATGACCGCATGATTCACGGTCAAACAGTCACACGCTGGGCAAAAGAAAAACCATGTGATGGTTTGATTGCCGTAAACGATGCAGCAGCATCAAACAAGGTTTTGATCCAAGCTTACAAAGGCGCATCAGACAAAAAAACCTTTGTATGGACAAAAGAAGCATTTAAAGAAAAATCAGCAAAAGTAACAGAATCAGATAGTCGTTACTTCTTGATCACCAAAAATCCAATCGATATGAAGGAAATTTTGGTGGACCAAGGTTTTGTTCCAGGGGATGTTAAAGAAATCATCGTAGGCCCTGCAAATGATCGTCCTGGTGCAGTGAAATTGGGTAATAACCAATCCATCACACAGGAAGAAGCAGAAGCCTTCCAAGCCATTCAAGCAGCAGGCTATAAGGTGAAATTCCAGTTGTTGCCTGATGTTTCGATTGGTTACTGGGATGATTTCAAATCTAAATTTGGTTTTTAAACCTAACAATTTTATTAATTAGGTAAATAAATTTACAAACAAAAAGGAGCGTTTGTTATGACAATTTCATGGATTCAAGCAATCTTGCTTGCAGTTTTCGCCAGCTTGTCTTCAATGCCTGGTATGGGAGGTTCCAGTATCGGGAACTATACACTCGGTCGTCCCTTGATTGGTGGGTTGATCTCAGGTTTAATTCTTGGAGATGTGACAACCGGTATTATGGTAGGGGTTGCCCTTCAAGTCGTTTATATCGCCTTGGTAACACCTGGTGGAACCGTATCTGCGGATGTTCGTGCCATTTCTTATATCGGTGTTCCTCTTGCTATCTTGTTTGTGCATGCAAATCACATCACAGACGAAGCTGGAATTGCAGCAGCTGCAGCCCCAATCGGTGCGGCCGTTGGGACAATCGGTACTGTTCTTTTCTACGGAACAGCTACCATGAACTTGCTTTGGCAACACATTGGTTGGAAAGCCGTTGAAGAAGGAAACTTCAAAAAACTCTACGCAGTTGACTGGGTTTACCCATGGATCTCTCACTTCCTCTTCTCTTTCCTTCCAACTATGATTATCACTAAATATGGTGAAAACATGGTTGATTTGATGAAACTTTATCTTCCTATGGATGGTTTCTGGATGAAAGCTCTCTTTACAGTCGGAGCTCTTCTCCCATGTGTCGGTATTGCTATCTTGTTGAAACAAATTGTTACAAAAGCAACTGACTTCATTCCATTCTTTGTTGGATTTACCTTGGCTAAATCTCTCGGCTTGAACTTGGTAGCGAGTGCGGTTGTTTCATTGATCTTTGCAGTAATCTACTATGAACTTGAAGTAATCAAATCTATGAAAGCTGTTCCAGCTGGGGCTGTTTACGTAGACGATGATGAGGAGGATATTTAAAATGGCTGATAGAAAGAAAATTTCAAAGAAAACATTAGCAAAAGCATTTCATCATTGGTATTATGGTCATTTGACTTGTTTCTCTCAAGAACACATGCAAACCTTTGGGTACTTGACTTCTATGCTTCCAATCGTAGAAGAAATGTATGATACAAAAGAAGAACAAAAAGATGCTATGCAAACCTATACTGCTTTCTTCAATACTGAACCGCAACTTGGATCTCTTGTTGTAGGGATTACAGCTGGTTTGGAAGAAGCACGTGCAAATGGAGATGCAGTAGATGGTGAAACCATCAATGGGATGCGTGCCGGTTTGATGGGACCAATCGCTGGTATTGGTGACTCTTTGATCGTTGGTACCTTGATTCCAGTTCTTTTGGGGATTGCACTTGGTCTTTCTAAAGGTGGTAACGTCGCTGGTGCTATCTTCTACATCGTCGTATGGAACTTCCTAGTCTACTTTGGTATGCGCTTTGCCTTCTTCAAAGGATATCAATTAGGGGATAAAGCCGTTGAATTCCTAGTAGGACCAAAAGGACAAGCTCTTCGTAAAGCAATCAGCGTTGTCGGTGGTATGGTTATTGGTGCCGTAGCAGCGACTTGGGTCTCTGTTACAACAGCACTCGAATTTAAAAATGCTAACGGAGAAGCCTTCCTTAAAATTCAAGAAAAGATTGATGGTGTTTATCCAGGTCTCTTGACAGCAACCTTCATCACTATTTGCTGGTGGTTGATGTCTAAGAAAAAAGTTTCACCAAACAAAGTCATGTTAATTCTAGTTGTTGTTGCCTTAATTGGTGTTGCTCTAGGTATCTTTGACCCACATCTTAATTACTAAGGTCAAGAGAACCCAATATTTACTAGTAAAAATTTTGAGAATGAAGTAGATTAACCTCCTTCTCTTACACTTCATTCTCAATTTTTATCAGGAGGATTTTCATGGTTACAAAACAAGAACTTGTTAATGGATATGAAACAGAAATTAAGTATCAACGCCACATGCTTGAAAATTTGGGTCGTTGGTTCAGTTTGCTCTTTATCACTGCTAGTATTGGTGTGGTATTGATTTATCTTTTTCATAAAACCTTCCTCCCACTCTTAATTTTCGGAATTTTACTTGCCTTGATTGGAATATTAGGAATGGTGGTTTTTGGATATGGTATCTACCGCGGGCGGATCAATCTCCAAAAGGTTATCGATGATTTCAATCAAAAGTTGACGATTCTCAATTAATATTAAAGGAACATCTCTTTCATTTTTGAGGTGTTTTTTTCTTGACTATTTCTGACTAAGTGATACAATAGAACTATGGTTTAGCACTCGTATGCAAAGAGTGCTAATAATATGATTATCTTATGGAGGAAAGCAGATGTTGAAACCATTAGGAGACCGCGTGGTCTTGAAAATTGAAGAAAAAGAACAAACAGTTGGTGGCTTTGTCCTTGCAGGATCAGCCCAAGAAAAAACAAAAACAGCTAAAGTAGTAGCTATTGGACAAGGTGTTCGTACCTTGAGCGGTGAACTAGTTGCTCCAAGTGTAAAAGTTGGAGATCAAGTTTTAGTCGAAGCTCATGCGGGTATTGAAGTCGAAGATGGTGATGAAAAATATGTCATCGTTGGTGAGGCTAACATCTTAGCAATTGTGGAAGAATAATAGGAGGAAATAAGTATGTCAAAAGAGATTAAATTTTCATCTGATGCACGCTCAGCAATGGTCCGTGGCGTTGATATCCTAGCTGATACTGTTAAAGTGACCTTGGGACCTAAAGGACGTAACGTCGTTCTTGAAAAATCATTCGGTTCACCATTGATTACCAATGACGGTGTAACCATCGCTAAAGAAATCGAACTAGAAGACCATTTTGAAAATATGGGTGCCAAATTGGTGTCAGAAGTTGCTTCTAAAACCAATGATATCGCTGGTGACGGGACAACTACTGCAACAGTTTTGACCCAAGCTATTGTTCGTGAAGGGATCAAAAACGTTACAGCAGGAGCAAACCCAATCGGTATCCGTCGTGGGATTGAAGCAGCGGTTGCAACTGCTGTGGAAGCCTTGAAGAACAATGCCATTCCAGTATCAAGCAAGGAAGCTATTGCACAAGTCGCTGCCGTATCCTCTCGCTCTGAAAAAGTTGGTGAGTACATCTCTGAAGCTATGGAAAAAGTTGGCAAAGATGGAGTCATCACCATTGAAGAATCACGTGGTATGGAAACAGAGCTTGAAGTTGTAGAAGGAATGCAGTTTGACCGTGGTTATCTATCACAGTACATGGTCACTGACAATGAAAAAATGGTGGCAGACCTTGAAAATCCATATATTTTAATCACCGATAAGAAAATCTCAAATATCCAAGAAATCTTGCCACTTCTAGAAAGCATTCTTCAAAGTAGCCGTCCACTCTTGATCATTGCTGATGATGTTGACGGTGAAGCTCTTCCAACTCTTGTCTTGAACAAGATTCGAGGAACTTTCAACGTCGTTGCTGTTAAGGCTCCTGGCTTTGGGGACCGTCGTAAGGCTATGTTGGAAGATATCGCTATCTTGACAGGCGGAACTGTTATCACAGAAGATCTTGGTCTTGAATTGAAAGATGCTACTATTGAAGCGCTTGGTCAAGCAGCGAGAGTGACTGTAGATAAAGATAGTACTGTTATTGTAGAAGGTGCGGGAAATCCTGAAGCAATTGCTAACCGTGTCGCTGTTATCAAATCACAAATTGAAACAACAACTTCAGAATTCGACCGTGAAAAACTTCAAGAACGCTTGGCTAAATTGTCAGGTGGAGTAGCTGTTATCAAGGTTGGTGCTGCAACTGAAACTGAGTTGAAAGAAATGAAACTCCGTATCGAAGATGCTCTTAACGCGACTCGTGCAGCTGTTGAAGAAGGTATCGTTGCAGGTGGTGGTACTGCCCTTGTTAATGTTATCTCAGCTGTCGCTGTCTTGGAATTAGAAGGCGATGAAGCAACAGGTCGCAATATTGTTCTTCGTGCCTTGGAAGAGCCTGTACGTCAAATTGCCCACAACGCAGGTTATGAAGGTTCAATTGTTATTGATCGTTTGAAAAATGCAGAGCTTGGGACTGGCTTCAACGCTGCAACAGGTGAATGGGTCAATATGATTGAAGCGGGAATCATCGATCCTGTTAAGGTAAGCCGTTCAGCCCTTCAGAACGCAGCTTCAGTAGCAAGTCTCATCTTGACTACCGAAGCAGTTGTAGCTAACAAACCAGAACCAGTAGCCCCAGCTCCAGCAATGGATCCATCTATGATGGGTGGTTACTAAGAAATATAAAAAACAGGTAGAAATCTTTATTTCTACCTGTTTTTCTTTCTTGTAAATTCTAAAGAGGAAGTTCAGCTTCCTCTTTAGAATTCAATTAGTTATGGTTTGATAACTTCAGCTCCACCCATGTATGGACGAAGAACTTCTGGAATGGTCACAGAACCATCTTCATTTTGATAGTTTTCAAGAATAGCAGCAACGGTACGTCCAACAGCAAGTCCAGAACCGTTCAAAGTGTGAAGGAGTTTCACTTTTCCATCTGCTTCATCACGGTAACGGATTTGGGCACGACGAGCTTGGAAATCTTCTGTATTTGAACAGCTTGAGATTTCACGATAAGTATTTTGTGCAGGAATCCACACTTCCAAGTCGTAAGTTTTTGCTGCTGAGAAGCCCATATCTCCTGTAGAGAGAGCTACCACACGGTATGGAAGGTTGAGTTTTTGAAGGATGTTTTCAGCGTTAGCTGTCATCTTTTCCAATTCTTCGTATGATTCTTCTGGTTTGGCAAATTTCACCATTTCAACCTTGTGGAATTGGTGCAAACGGATCAAACCGCGAGTATCGCGACCAGCTGAACCAGCTTCAGAACGGAAAGATGGACTCATCGCGGTAAAGTAGATTGGCAAGTCTTTTCCGTCAAGAATTTCATCACGGTAGTAGTTGGTCAGAGGAACCTCAGCTGTAGGAATGAGGACATAGTTTGTGTCTTTCAATTCAAACGTATCTTCCTTGAATTTTGGATATTGACCAGTACCAAACATAGAATCATGGTTGACCATGTAAGGTGTGATGACTTCTGTATAGCCTTCTTTACCATGCTCATCCAACATAAAGTTGTAGATAGCACGTTCCAAACGAGCTCCAAGTCCTTTATAGAAGAGGAAGCGAGCGCCAGTGACTTTTCCACCACGTTCCCAGTCAAGAATACCGAGGTCTTCACCTAGATCCCAGTGAGCTTTTGGTTCGAAACCAAACTCGCGAGGAGTTCCCCAACGGCGAACTTCTACGTTATCGTCTTCGTCAGCACCGATAGGAACACTATCAGCAGGGATGTTGGGAAGAGTTGTGGTAAATTCTGTCAATTTCGCATCGATCTCTGCCAATTCTGCATCCAGAGCTTTGACCTCGGCAGAGAGAGCTTGCATGGCAGCAATTTTATCGTCTGCATTTTCTTTGTTGCGTTTAGCTTGAGCAATCTCGGCAGAAACTGTGTTACGTTCAGCCTTGAGAGTTTCAACCTTGACCAAGATATCACGACGTTTTGCATCGATCTCTTTCATCTCGTTCAAAATAGCAGCGTCTACACCACGTGTAGCGAGTTTTTTAGCGACAGCATCAAAGTCTGTGCGGATTCGTTTAATATCTAACATATAAACTCCTTTATGAAAAAAGCACACCTGACAAAGCGTTGGAGTGGCAGGGCCACGGTTCCATCCAACTTCACAGGTGTGCACTTAATTATGTATTTAGTTTGCAACAACGGTAGAATTTCACTTAAGTTTTCTATCTGCTCACAGCACCCGCAGACTTTCTGAAAGATCAACTTAACCTACTTATCCGTTTCTATGATTATACTAAAGTTTCTATTTTTTTGCAAATAGATTTTTGATTTTACGTCCAATGATTTGAAGTAAGGTAGGTAGCTTAACAACCTTATCATTGCCTAGTTTTTCACGAGCAATTTTAAGAATTTTTCCAGAGTCTTTTGAGGCAAAGAGGAATTTTCCTTGGTCTGTAAAGACTTCAAAATGACGACTGACCTTACGTCCAGAGACGTTGGCTCCGATTTGATGAATGCTGGACCATGGGATTTGAATGTAATCTTCGACATTACGGTCCGCGTAAAATTCTAAAGCCTGATCTCCGACCAGAAATTTTCCAACCTTTCCTGAAATGGAAAGATAGGAAGTTCCAGTGGTTTGTATGTCAACGACTTTGTTGAGGGATTGTGCCATCTTTAGTCTTCCTTATTTTCGCCAAAAAATGCCTGATAAAGAGCCTTAATAGCTGCTTTCTCTTGGTCTTTGTGGACAACGAACATGATAGAAACTTCGCTAGACCCTTGGGACATCATTTGGATGTTGATATTATTTTCAGACAAGGCGCGAGTAGCAGTAGCAGTTACCCCGATATGACGCTTCATCTTTTCACCAACAATCATAATGATAGAGAGGTCGTGTTCAATTTCAGCATGATCGACTTCTGCTTTTTGCACAAGTTGACGAAGGATTTCTTCTTCTTTAATAGGTGTCAATTCACGTGAACGCAAAATGACAGAAAGGTCATCGATACCAGTCGGCATATGTTCCCAACCGATATTTAAGTCTTCAAGAATTTGAAGTACCTTGCGACCAAAACCAATTTCGCGGTTCATAAGGTACTTAGACATATTGATGCTGACAAAGCCAGAGTCACCAGCAATTCCCACTACTGGGAATTTATCACTGGTATGTTGTAGTACGATACGAGTTCCTGGATGGTCAGGGTTATTAGTGTTCTTGATAACCAAAGGAATTTTCCCACGGTAGGCTGGCAAGAGAGCTTCGTCATGGAGTACAGAAAATCCAGCATAAGCCAATTCGCGCATTTCACGGTAAGTTAATTCAGGGATTGAGTGTGGTTTATGAATAATACCAGGGTGTGCTGCAAAAATTCCGTCAACATCAGTAAAGTTCTCGTAAAGGTCTGCTTTGACACCGGCAGCAATGATAGAACCTGTGATATCAGATCCTCCACGGGAGAAGGTACAGATTTGGTTTTCTTTTGTGACACCGAAGAATCCAGGAATAACAAGGACTTCTGTGCCGTTATTGAGTTCTTCGATTTTATCATAGCTTGAAGGAATGATACGAGCGTTACCAGGTTCGCTTGTTACAACAATACCGGCTTCTCGAGGATGAACATAGCGTGCATCTAATCCATTTTGGTTGAAGTAAGCTGCGATTAGTTTAGCGTTATTATTTTCCCCTGCAGCTAGAAAAGTATCGTAAAGAAATTCGTTGTTTTCAATTGGAAGAGTAGCGAGTGCTCGGATACTTTTAGAGATTCGTTCTAAAACAGCTGGTTTAAGTCCTAGTTCGCTAACCATTGCAGCGTAACGGTCGATAATCCAGTTTTGACTAGCACTGATATCGTTTCCTGCCACATAGTCACGATAATATTTAATCAAAGCATCTGTAACCTTGGTATCTTCAGCATCACGCTTTCCTGGTGCAGATACAACTACAAAACGACGTTCAGGATCACTTTTTACAATGTCTAAAACCTTTTTCAACTGGCTTGCAGAGGCAAGTGAACTTCCTCCAAATTTTACAACTTTCATAAGAACTCCTAAGATAGTATTTTATACGATTATAGCAGAAAGGAGGTCTTTTTTCAATCTGCAATAGGAAAGCCAGCTTCTTGTAAGAGGTCTGGACACGATTGTATCAACCAAATTATTTTTAAGATAGAAAATACTCTTTCGAAATCGGCTGATACACTTTTTATCGATTTTTGCTTGTGTAAATAGAAATAAAAAGATATACTTTGAAGATAAAATAATTTAATCAGCTTTTTAAATTAAAGGAGTAGCTATGAATCATATTATCTTTCAAATTCAAGACGATTTAGCAACAATTACTTTAAATCGTCCCGAAGTGGCAAATGGTTTCCATATTCCTATGTGTGAAGAAATTTTAGAAGCACTGGAATTGGCTGAAAAGGATGATTCCGTTTCATTTATTCTTATCAATGCAGCAGGAAAGGTATTTTCGGTCGGTGGAGACTTGGTTGAGATGAAACGTGCTGTCGATGAGGATGATATTGCTTCACTTGCACGAATTGCTGAATTGGTTAATACAATTTCTTATAAGATTAAACAGATTCCTAAGCCAGTCATCATGGAAGTTGACGGAGCAGTTGCTGGAGCCGCAGCAAATATGGCCTTAGCAGTTGATTTCTGTATTGCATCTGACAAAGCTAAATTCATCCAGGCTTTTGTAGGTGTGGGCTTAGCTCCTGATGCAGGTGGCTTATTCTTGCTTACACGATCTCTAGGTGCAACTCGAGCAAATCAATTAGCAATGACAGGCGAAGCTTTTACCGCTGAAAAAGCCTTTGAAGCAGGAGCATTGTATCGCCTATGCACTAGTGAACAATTAGAAAAAACTAGAGAACAATTGTTGAAGAAGTTGAGACGCGGTTCTTCAAATTCCTATGCTGCGATTAAGAAACTTGTTTGGGAAAGTGAGTTTAAACAGTGGCATGAATACGCTAAACTTGAATTAGAATTGCAAGAATCACTATCCTACACAGAGGATTTTAAAGAAGGTGTACGTGCACATTCTGAGAGAAGACGTCCAAAATTTGTCGGGAAATAAAAAAATGCTTGCACAATTCTTTGAAGTTTGATATACTTTTCTAGTCAAATGTTTTGATTATAAAACTTTTTTTGGTAAGGAGGGAAGAGAAATGGACTACCAACAAGTCAATGACTATTTAACATCAATTTTTAACAACGTCCTAGTGATCGAGGAAGTAAGTTTGCGAGGTAGTCGTTTCAAAGATATCTCTATCAAAGAAATGCATACGATTGATGTTATCGGTAAGTATCCAGAAGTGACTCCTAGTCAAGTTTCCAAAGAGTTGATGGTAACACTAGGGACTGTGACAACGAGCTTAAACAATCTGGAGCGAAAAGGATACATCGAACGGATTCGTTCAGATCAGGATCGTCGTGTAGTACATCTTCATTTGACAAAGAAGGGTCGTCTCGTGCACCGTCTCCATAAACGTTTCCATAAGGCCATGGTCGAAAGAATTATCGAAGGTATGAGTCCTGAGGAAATGGATGTTATGGGTAGAGGGTTGATAAACCTTTATCACTTTTTGGAGGATTTGAAATAATGGCTTTTGCAAAAATAAGCCAGGTCGCTCATTATGCTCCAGAGCAGATTGTCACAAACGAGGACCTGGCTCAGGTCATGGATACGAGTGATGAATGGATTTTAAGTCGGACAGGGATTAAAGAACGTCATATTTCTAAGACAGAATCAACAGGAGATTTAGCGACAGAGGTTGCAAGGCAACTTCTAGAGAAGGCAGGGATTTCTGCTGAAGAGCTAGATTTCGTTATTCTGGCTACTATGACACCTGACTCGATGATGCCTTCAACCGCAGCTCGTGTTCAGGCCAAAATCGGCGCTCATAAGGCTTTTGCTTATGATTTAACAGCCGCTTGTAGTGGATTTGTCTTCGCCTTATCAACTGCAGAAAAGTTCATTTCTTCAGGAACATATCGAAAAGGTCTTGTTATCGGTAGTGAGACCGTGTCAAAATCTTTGGACTGGTCTGACCGCTCAACAGCTGTCTTGTTTGGAGATGGAGCTGGCGGAGTGCTACTTGAGGCAAGTGATCAAGAACATTTCTTAGCAGAAAGTCTCAATAGCGATGGTTCTCGTGGTGAGTGTCTCACCTATGGAAAGACAGGATTGATTTCACCATTTTCGATTCAAGAAGAACCAGATGTTTTCTTGAAAATGGATGGGAGAGCAGTTTTCGACTTCGCAATTCGAGATGTGGCTGAATCCATTAAGCAAACTATCGAAAAAAGTCCAATATCAGCAGATGAACTCGATTATTTCTTGCTTCATCAAGCTAATATTCGAATTTTAGATAAGATGGCTAGAAAAATCGGTGTCGATCGTGACAAGCTTCCTGCTAATATGATGAAGTATGGAAATACCAGTGCGGCAAGTATCCCGATTTTACTTTCTGAGTGTGTAGAAGAAGGGCTCATCAATTTAGATGGTAGCCAAAAAATTCTCTTGTCAGGTTTCGGTGGAGGTTTGACATGGGGCACACTTATTGTTACAATTTAGGTAATCATGTGGTGATCACATTGTTATAAAAAAAACTATTTATTTTAAAGGAGTCTATCATGGCAGTATTTGAAAAAGTACAAGAAATTATCGTTGAAGAACTTGGAAAAGATGCATCAGAAGTAACACTTGAATCTACTTTTGATGATTTGGATGCAGATTCATTGGACTTGTTCCAAGTAATCTCAGAAATCGAAGACGCTTTTGATATCCAAATCGAAGCTGAAGACAACTTGAAAACAGTTGGCGACTTGGTTGCTTACGTTGAAGAGCAAACAAAATAATTAGAATAAATAAAGAAGGAGTAGGGGAGACCCGCTCCCTCTTGTTTAGGTAATAGTTTGATTTTCAAATTATAATAAGGTCGAACTATTACGTAAGCAAGACTTATGGAGGCAATATGAAAACACGTATCACTGAACTATTAAATATTAAATATCCTATCTTCCAAGGTGGAATGGCCTGGGTGGCAGATGGCGATTTGGCTGGAGCTGTTTCAAAAGCTGGTGGTCTCGGAATCATTGGTGGAGGAAACGCACCTAAAGAAGTTGTTAAATCTAATATCGATAAGATTAAATCTTTAACAGATAAACCTTTTGGTGTTAATATTATGCTTCTGTCTCCATTTGTAGATGATATTGTTGACCTCGTTATTGAAGAAGGGGTTAAGGTAGTCACAACTGGTGCAGGAAATCCAAGCAAATACATGGAGCGATTCCATGATGCTGGAATTACCGTTATTCCTGTAGTTCCTAGTGTTGCATTGGCGAAACGCATGGAAAAAATCGGTGCAGATGCCGTCATTGCTGAAGGTATGGAAGCCGGCGGACATATTGGTAAATTAACAACTATGACCTTGGTTCGCCAAGTTGCGGCGGCTGTTTCAATTCCTGTAATCGCTGCAGGTGGTATTGCAGACGGCGAGGGAGCTGCAGCTGGATTTATGCTTGGTGCAGAAGCTGTTCAAGTAGGAACTCGTTTTGTAGTTGCTAAAGAATCTAATGCTCATCCAAACTATAAAGCTAAGATTTTAAAAGCCCGTGATATTGATACAACGATTTCAGCACAACATTTTGGACACGCAGTTCGTGCCATCAAAAACCAATTGACTCGTGATTTCGAGCAAGCTGAAAAAGATGCCTTTAAACAAGAAAATCCAGATTTGGAAATCTTTGAGCAAATGGGTGCGGGAGCTCTCGCTAAAGCTGTTGTCCATGGTGATGTGGATGGTGGTTCAGTGATGGCCGGTCAGATTGCAGGTTTGGTTTCTAAAGAAGAAACTGTTGAAGAAATCTTAAAAGATATCTACTACGGTGCAGCTGAAAAGATTCAATCAGAAGCTGCTCGTTGGGCAGGAGTTACAAGAAATGACTAAAACAGCCTTTCTATTTGCAGGTCAAGGAGCTCAATACCTAGGAATGGGTCGCGAGCTCTATGACCAATATGCTATCGTCAAGGAAACAATCGATCAAGCTAGCCAAGTCTTGGGTTATGATCTCCGTGATTTGATTGACAATGATGAAGCAAAGTTAAATCAGACTCGCTACACACAACCAGCTATTTTGGCTACTTCAGTTGCGATTTACCGACTTCTAGAGGAAAAAGGTTACCAGCCTGATATGGTGGCAGGTTTGTCGCTTGGAGAATATTCAGCCCTTGTAGCTAGTGGCGCTTTGAATTTTGAGGATGCAGTGGCACTAGTTGCTAAGCGTGGATCTTATATGGAAGAAGCGGCACCTGCTGGGTCTGGTAAAATGGTAGCCGTACTCAATACTCCAGTTGAAGTTATTGAACAAGCTTGTCAAGATGCTTCTCAATTTGGCGTTGTGACTCCAGCTAACTACAATACTCCAAGCCAGATTGTTATCGGTGGTGAGGTAGCTGCAGTAGATTGTGCAGTTGAACTTTTGCAGGAAGCGGGAGCAAAACGCTTGATTCCTCTAAATGTTTCTGGACCTTTCCATACAGCTTTATTGGAGCCTGCAAGTCAAAAATTAGCACAAGCCCTGACAGCAGTTGAATTTTCTGATTTTGCTTGTCCTCTTGTTGGAAATACAGAAGCAAAGGTCATGGAAAAAGAACGAATTGCAGAACTCTTGACTCGTCAAGTTAAGGAACCTGTTCGTTTTTATGAGAGCATTGCAGTCATGAAAGAAGCGGGAGTCACTCGTTTTATCGAGATTGGTCCTGGAAAAGTCTTGTCAGGATTCGTCAAAAAGATTGATAAAACTGCTCAACTTGCAAATGTTGAAGATCAAGCAAGTTTACAAGCACTCTTAGATAATTAGACTAATGTGGTAGAAGTTCTGAAAGGAGAAAAATGAAACTAGAACAGAAAAATGTCTTTATTACAGGCTCAAGTCGAGGAATTGGTCTTGCCATTGCTCATAAATTTGCTAGCTTGGGAGCTAACGTTGTCTTGAATAGTCGTGGTGAAATCTCCGAGGAGCTTTTAAACGAGTTTAAACCATATGGTGTGAAGGTACTTGCTATTTCTGGTGATGTCTCAGACTTCACAGATGCAAAACGCATGGTGGATCAAGCGATTGAAGAACTAGGTTCAGTTGATGTCCTAGTGAATAATGCTGGGATTACTCAAGACACCCTCATGCTCAAGATGACAGAAGAAGATTTTGAGAAGGTCTTGAAAATCAATTTGACAGGTGCCTTCAATATGACACAAGCTGTTTTGAAACAGATGATAAAAGCACGTGAAGGTGCTATTATCAATATGTCGAGTGTCGTTGGTTTGATGGGAAATATCGGTCAAGCAAACTACGCTGCTTCTAAAGCTGGTTTAATTGGATTTACTAAATCAGTAGCACGTGAAGTTGCCAATCGTAATGTGCGTGTCAATGCTATTGCACCAGGAATGATTGAATCAGATATGACTGCAGTCCTATCTGATAAGGTGAAAGATGCTATGTTAGCACAAATTCCGATGAAACAATTTGGCCAAGCTGAGCAGGTCGCAGAGGTCACAGCCTTTCTTGCAAGCCAAGATTATCTAACGGGACAGGTCATTGCAATTGATGGTGGACTAACCATGCAATAAGAGTTAAAATAGAGGTATGAAAATGAAACTAAATCGAGTAGTAGTAACAGGTTATGGATTAACATCTCCAATCGGTAACACACCAGAAGAATTTTGGAACAATCTAAAAGATGGAAACATTGGAATTGGTGAAATAACTAAGTTTGATCACAGTGCTTTTGATGTTCATAATGCAGCAGAAATTAACGATTTTCCGTTTGACAAATATTTTGTAAAAAAAGATACTAATCGTTTCGATGATTATTCTTTATATGCCTTGTATGCAGCTCAAGAAGCGGTGAACAATGCAAATCTTGACGTAGAAGCGCTTGATAAAGATCGCTTTGGTGTCATTGTTGCATCAGGTATCGGTGGAATCAGAGAAATCGAAGATCAAGTCCTTCGACTTCACGAAAAAGGACCAAAACGTGTAAAACCATTGACACTTCCAAAAGCCTTGCCAAATATGGCAGCAGGAAATGTTGCTATGCGCTTTGGTGCAAATGGTATCTGTAAATCTATCAATACAGCTTGTGCTTCATCAAATGATGCTATCGGAGATGCCTTCCGTTCTATCAAGTTTGGTTTCCAAGATATCATGTTGGTTGGTGGTTCAGAATCATCTATTACTCCATTTGCGATTGCAGGTTTCCAAGCCTTAACAGCTCTTTCAACAACAGAAGATCCAACTCGTGCTTCTATTCCATTTGACAAAGACCGTAATGGATTTGTCATGGGTGAAGGATCAGGTATGTTGGTTCTTGAAAGCTTAGAGCACGCAGAAAAACGTGGAGCAACTATCCTTGCCGAAGTTGTTGGTTATGGTAACACTTGTGATGCTTACCACATGACTTCACCACATCCAGAAGGTCAAGGGGCTATTAAAGCTATCAAACTTGCCTTGGATGAAGCTGAGATTACACCAGACCAAGTAGCCTATGTCAATGCCCACGGTACATCAACTCCAGCTAATGAAAAAGGAGAAAGTGGAGCGATTGTAGCGGTTCTTGGTAAGGAAGTACCTGTATCTTCAACCAAGTCATTTACAGGACACTTGCTCGGTGCAGCAGGTGCAGTTGAAGCCATTGCAACAATTGAAGCAATTCGTAACAACTATGTTCCAATGACAGCTGGAACAACAGAATTATCAGACTACATTGAAGCAAACGTAATTTATGGACAAGGAGTGGAACGTGAAATTCCTTATGCTATCTCAAATACCTTTGGATTTGGTGGACATAATGCAGTTCTTGCTTTCAAACGTTGGGAGAATAAGTAAAGATGAATTTAAATGAAATCAAAGACTTGATGGCACAATTTGACCAGTCAAGCTTGAAAGAATTTTCTTATAAAAATGGAACGGATGAGTTGGTCTTCAGTAAGAATGAAGCAAAACTTGTTGCAGAAACAAGTCCAACACCTCAACCTGTGGTTCCAGCAACTACACCTACAGTTGCACCACAAGTTCCAACTACAACACCAGCTGCAGAAGCAGCTTCAGAATCAAGTGTTACTGAGTCTGTAGCTGAAGGAGACCTTGTAGAAAGTCCACTTGTCGGAGTTGCTTATTTGGCTGCCGGACCTGATAAACCTAATTTTGTTTCAGTTGGTGATACTGTTAAAAAAGGCCAAACCTTGGTCATCATCGAAGCTATGAAGGTCATGAACGAAATTCCAGCACCTAAAGATGGTGTCGTAACAGAAATTCTTGTTGCCAATGAAGAAATGGTTGAGTTCGGGAAAGGCTTGGTACGTATCAAATGATTGATATTCAAGGAATTAAAGAAGCTTTGCCCCACCGCTATCCGATGCTCTTAGTGGATCGTGTCTTGGAAGTCAGTGAAGATACAATCGTTGCTATTAAAAATGTAACGATTAATGAACCTTTCTTCAACGGACACTTTCCAGCCTATCCTGTAATGCCAGGTGTCTTGATCATGGAAGCTTTGGCACAAACAGCAGGTGTCTTGGAATTATCAAAACCTGAAAACAAAGGGAAGCTTGTTTTCTATGCTGGTATGGACAAAGTGAAATTTAAGAAACAAGTTGTTCCTGGTGATCAGCTTGTCATGACAGCAACTTTTGTCAAGCGTCGTGGCACCATCGCCGTAGTAGAAGCGAAGGCAGAAGTAGATGGTAAGCTTGCAGCAAGCGGTACTCTAACCTTTGCTATTGGAAACTAGGGAGGTTTTCCATGTTTCGTAAGATTTTAATTGCCAATCGTGGTGAAATCGCTGTTCGTATTATTCGTGCGGCACGAGAATTAGGAATTGCAACAGTCGCTGTCTATTCGACTGCTGACAAGGAGGCTCTCCACACGCTTTTGGCTGATGAGGCTATCTGTATCGGCCCTGGGAAGGCTACAGAATCTTATCTGAACATCAATGCCATCCTATCAGCTGCAGTCTTGACTGAAGCTGAAGCTATTCACCCTGGATTTGGTTTCTTAAGTGAAAATTCCAAATTTGCAACTATGTGTGAAGAAGTTGGGATCAAATTTATCGGACCATCAGCCCGTGTCATGGATGTCATGGGAGATAAAATTAACGCCCGTGCTCAAATGATTAAGGCCAATGTGCCTGTCATTCCAGGATCAGATGGAGAGGTCCATACAGCAGAAGAGGCTCTTGCTATTGCTGAAAAAATTGGTTATCCAGTTATGTTGAAAGCTTCAGCTGGAGGTGGTGGAAAAGGGATTCGTAAGGTTGAAAAAGCAGAAGATCTTGTGTCAGCCTTTGAAACAGCCTCTAGTGAAGCCAAAGCCAACTTTGGTAATGGAGCTATGTACCTTGAGCGTGTGATTTATCCTGCTCGCCATATTGAAGTACAGATTCTTGCTGACCAAATGGGACATGTTATTCACCTTGGTGAGCGTGACTGTTCGCTTCAACGGAATAACCAAAAGGTTTTAGAAGAAAGTCCTTCGATTGCTATTGGAAAAACCCTTCGTAATGAAATTGGTGCTGCGGCAGTTCGTGCAGCGGAGTCTGTAGGCTACGAAAATGCTGGTACGATTGAATTCCTACTAGATGAAGCAAGTGGCAAATTCTACTTTATGGAGATGAATACGCGTGTCCAAGTGGAACACCCGGTAACCGAATTTGTTTCAGGTGTAGATATTGTCAAGGAACAAATCCGTATCGCAGCGGGTCAACCATTGACTTTGAAACAAGAAGACATTGTTCTAAAAGGACATGCCATTGAGTGCCGTATCAATGCAGAAAACCCAGTCTTTAATTTTGCACCAAGCCCAGGGAAGATTACCAATCTTTATCTACCAAGTGGTGGTGTGGGCTTGCGTGTTGACTCAGCAGTTTATCCTGGTTATAGCATTCCGCCATACTATGATAGTATGATTGCTAAAATTATTGTTCATGGTGAAAATCGATTTGATGCACTCATGAAAATGCAACGAGCTCTTTATGAACTCGAAATTGAAGGGGTTGTCACCAATGCTGATTTTCAGCTCGATTTGATTTCTGATCGTCGAGTGATAGCAGGAGACTACGATACTTCATTCTTGATGGAAACTTTCTTACCACACTATCAAGAAAAAGAATAATATAAAAAGAGTATGAGACTGAAAAGGGGGATGTATGGCTCTATTTAGTAAAAAAGATAAATATATACGAATTAATCCCAATCGTTCACTTAGAGAAAAGCCCCAAGCTAAACCTGAGGTTCCAGACGAACTCTTCTCAAAATGTCCAGGTTGTAAACACACCATTTACCAAAAAGATCTAGGGAGTGAGCGTATTTGTCCTCACTGTGGCTATACCTTCCGTATCTCAGCTCAAGAGCGTCTTTCTTTGACCATCGATATGGGAAGCTTCTTAGAGATGTTTACTTGGATTGAGACGCAGGATCCATTGGAATTTCCAGGCTACCAGAAAAAATTAGCCTCTATGCGTGAAAAAACAGGGCTTGATGAGGCTGTTGTTACAGGAACTGCTTTGATCAAGGGGGAAAAGGTAGCCCTCGGAATCATGGATTCCAACTTTATCATGGCGTCTATGGGAACGGTCGTTGGTGAGAAAATCACCCGATTGTTTGAATACGCGACAGCTGAAAAATTACCAGTCGTCTTGTTTACAGCATCTGGTGGAGCACGTATGCAAGAAGGAATCATGAGTTTGATGCAGATGGCTAAAATCTCTGCAGCAGTTAAACGTCATTCCAATGCAGGTCTCTTTTATCTGACTATCCTAACAGATCCAACAACCGGAGGTGTTACAGCTTCCTTTGCCATGGAAGGTGATATTATCTTGGCAGAGCCTCAAAGTTTGGTAGGATTTGCTGGACGTCGTGTCATTGAAAATACCGTAAGGGAAGATTTGCCAGAGGATTTCCAGAAGGCAGAGTTTTTGTTAGAACATGGCTTTGTGGATGCGATTGTTAAACGGAGAGAACTGCCAGATATGATTGCTCGATTAGTAAGGTTACATAAGGGGGATTGTTGATGAATATTGCAAAAATCGTCAGAGAAGCACGTGAACAAACCCGTTTAACTGCCTTGGACTTCGCAACAGGAATATTTGATGACTTTGTAGAGCTCCATGGTGATCGCTCTTTCCGAGATGATGGTGCTGTTATTGGTGGTATCGGTTGGTTGGGAAACCAAGCAGTAACTGTTGTTGGAATCCAAAAAGGTAAAAGCTTACAAGATAATCTTAACCGTAACTTTGGACAACCTCATCCGGAAGGTTATCGAAAAGCCCTTCGCTTGATGAAGCAGGCTGAAAAATTTGGCCGTCCTGTTGTAACTTTTATCAACACGGCAGGTGCCTATCCTGGTGTCGGAGCAGAGGAGCGTGGTCAAGGTGAAGCTATTGCTCGTAACCTCATGGAGATGAGCGATCTTAAGGTGCCGATAATCGCTATTATTATTGGTGAAGGTGGTTCTGGTGGAGCCCTCGCTCTTGCCGTAGCTGACCGTGTCTGGATGTTAGAGAACTCTATCTATGCAGTTCTCAGTCCTGAAGGTTTTGCTTCTATCCTTTGGAAGGATGGCAGTCGTGCCATGGAAGCTGCAGAGTTGATGAAAATTACTTCTTTCGAATTGCTAGATATGAAGATTGTAGATAAGGTTATCTCTGAGGTAGGTCTATCAAGCAAAGATTTAATCAAGCAAGTCAAAGAACAACTCCGAGCAGAACTTGATGAACTTGGGAAACTGCCACTAGATCAACTCATTGAAGATCGTTACCAACGCTTTAGAAAATACTAAGAAATACAAAAAAAGCTAGACTTATATTTAGTTCTAGCTTTTTTGTTAACCTGGACTCCAAGTTTCGATGGAAGTGTAGTAAAAAAGTGTTTGATAATAGTCAAACACTTTTTCTATAGTTAGTTTTCTTCAGTTACAAACTGGCTGAGCAGTCCGTTGATGAAACGGGCTGATTTTTGATCTGAAAAGCTTTTTGCAAGTTCAATAGCTTCATTCACAGCTACGAGTTGAGGAGTATCAAATGAAGTGATTTCGAAAACTCCTAAACGCAATAGATTCTTTTCTACTAAGGTTAGACGGTCAATCGTCCAACCAGCCTTTAAATGCTGAGTGATTTGTTTATCTAGTTCCTCTTTTTGAGCTTGAACACCAGATACAAGATCGATTAGGAAACTAGGGAGTTTTACCTCGTCGTCTTCTCGATCATGAGTATAAGCGAAGCGACAAGCTGTTTCAATATCAGAACCATATTCAAGACTCATCAGTGCTTGGAAGGCACATTTTCGTAGTTCGCGTCTAGATTCTAATAATGGACTAGTCATTGAGGAAGTCCTCATCAAACAAATCTTTTAATGCTGGTTTTGGTGTCTTATCTGGTGCAATACCAGCAACGTGAATATTCACAGCATTGAGTTCAACATCAGCCATATTACGAACGGCATCTTTTACAGCTTTTTGAATAGCCATTGCAACCTTAGGAACCTTGACACCATACTCAAGATAGAGATAGATATCAGCTGTTAGCTCTTCTTCAGATTCTTTTAGATAGACACCACGGCCGAGTGAAAGTTTTGAAAGGGTGTCAGATACTGATTTGTTTGAAAAAGAGTGGACACCATCAACTTTAGCTGTAGCGATTGCAATGATTTTTTCAAGTACACGTGGGGCGATAACGATTTCGCCTAATTGTTCTTCAATTCCCATAGAATGACCTCTTTCTAGAGATTAGGCACGAGAAACGTAAGTTCCTTCTGCAGTGTTGATAACGAGTTTTTGTCCTGCTTCGATGAAGTCTGGAACGTTAACGACAAGTCCAGTTTCCATTGTAGCTGGTTTACCAGAACCTGTAACAGTAGCACCTTTAATAGATGGTTGTGTTTCAGCAACTGTCAATTCAACAGTTGTAGGTACTGTTACACCGATGACTTCAGTTCCGTAAAATTGAATTTTAACTTCAGAATTTTCAAGGATGTAAAGCAATTCGTTTTCAACATTTACAACAGGAATTTCGTATTGGTCGTAAGTTTCAGTGTTCATGAAGTAAGCTGTTTCATCCATTTTGTACAAGTATTGTGCTGGTACAGTTTCGATAATCGCTTGTTCAAATTTTTCCTCTGGGCGGTAGCTAGTTTCAAATGTTGAACCAGTACGGACATCACGCAATTTCATACGCATGATAGTGTTTCCTTTACCTGGTTTGTGGTGGCTAGCTTCCAAAACGCGGATCAATTTTCCGTCAGCTGTTTCAAAGGTCATACCAGCCTTTAATTTACTTGCTTCAATCATGTTTATACCTCTTTTATAAATAGTTTACTCTTTATTGTATCATAATAGCCTAGAATTCTCAAATATCAGAGAAGATGACCTAGTTGACGGGTACAATATCCCCATTTTCATTTCTGGTTACCAAGACATATTTACCATCTACTTCGATGTAAAAGTTTTTATTTGCAGTTTGTTCTGAATTGGTTGATTGTTCAGGTTTAGTGGTTTCTTCTGCAGGAGTAGTCACTTCTTGAGTTGTAGATTCTTGTACAGGAGTTGTTACTTCTGGATTAGTAGATTCTACTGAGTTAGCGGGTTGTTCAGGGCTAACAGTCTCAACTGGGTTAGCAACTTGCTCAGGACTTGCAGTTTGGACCGGAGTAAATGCTTGGTTTGGATCAGCTGGTTGTACTGGGGGAACGGTTTGATTTGGGCTAACAGGTTGAGCTTGTTGGGTGAGTTGGCCACCGAGAGTTTGACCGAGATTCATACCCATAAACATGTTCATACCATTGCCATTACCTTCGTTATTGGCTGCCGCAATGAGAGCTTCGTTACGAGCACGACGTTCTTCAATTTCGATGGTATTGTATTTCATAGCAACGAGTTCGCTGTCAAGTTTACGAACAAGTTCCAAGCTTTCTTGGTCGTAACTCAAGTCTTCAAGAAGGATATTGGTTGCTTCAATACCGTAAAGACCAGTCCATACCTTGTTAACTTCTTGTTTAGCGATTTCATTAAAAGTATCTTGATTAGCATTTAGGCTATAGATATCAACTCGGTACTCATTAGTAAATTTGGAAATTGCGATAGCAATTTTAGGAGAGATATTTTGTCGAAGAGTTCCTTGAGCAATATCTTGGAGTGTAAATGGTTTATGTTCTTCAATTTGTTGACTGATCGAGCTAACGTAGAAAAGGACTGGATCAGAAATCTTGATATCAAACAAACCATAGAAACGGATGTTGAGCAATTGTTGGTAACGTTCACTGAAGTATTCTACAGCGTTTTGGGTACCAAATTTATTACCCGCAATCGGTTGGATACGGACAAAGATGATTTCTTGTTGAGTTACGACTTGACCAGCGAATGAGAAGCGGTGCTTGAAGTTTTCCCAAGTGCCCTTAATTCCGCCTTTTTCTAGAAGCCAAGCGTTGTCGCCAGAGCGCCATTCATGGCTACCAGCTTCTAAAACATCACCAAGGAAAGTACCGTTATTTACAAGGATAGCAACATACCCTTGTGGCACAATTACGACAGAGCCATCTGTTAAAAGTCCTGTATGTTGATTACTTTGTCTAGAAACTCCGTCAGGGTCTTTTGTAAGAAGAGTTCCCTTAACAGCTAATGCATCTGATGATACGTGGTCTGGAAGCACAACGGCTTCCTTAAATTTACTGTCATTAAGACTATTAATTCCAGCAGATTTGGCAACATCAACAACTCCCTTAATTTGCTCTTTGGCCATACGAATAAATCCCATAATTTCCTCCTAATTATATAATTCGTCTTCATCCACAACGTCATAGGTGTCAAGAACCCATTGGTTTGGACTACGGGTGATATCAGATCCGCAATAGTCACATTTGCTGATTGCTGATATTTTCAGTGGAGCGCCACAGTTTGGACAGCGGTCGCTAACGGCTTCATCTTGAACAGAACTTTCAGTTTGACTGCCATGTTTACGGATGAAGTTCATTTGATAAACTGTAAATAGATCTTTTTGAGGGTCTCCCTCAATAACCTTACGAGTCTTGTCTTCGATGACATAATCTCTCAAGGTAGATGATAAGATAACAACTAAAGTATCGTTTCCATCTGGATTACTATTGAAATCTTTGATTCTAACATTTTCAACACAAACTCGTTCTAAGACATTGGTTGTTTGGGATTGGATATGTTCTTCTAGTTGAGAACTGTGTTGAGAATAGAGACTGGCGCTTTCAAGAGAACGCACCAAGTTCCAATCTTTCTTAGTCCAGGCTGCCTGTAACTGGATGTAGACTTCTTTAACCCATGAAGTGAAAGCAGAGGCATCAAAGTTTGGATCGTAATATCTGAGTCGGTCGATAGCTTGGTTATTATTTTCAACTCTACGATGGCTAATTGGCTCTGGTTCGTAGCTAGTAGTATGTCTTCTATACGGTGTTTCAGATGGAGTGTTCTGATCGTTAAGGTACTTGATGAGCATGAAGAGTAGGAAAGCCCCGACACCAAACATGATAAGAATAGTCATCCCGGTACCTAAAGATCCACCTGAACTTGAGTAACTACCGCCAGAACGATAGCTGCTTCTAGAAGAAGAGCTACCACTTGAACGACTAGAACTACTACTTCGTGAACTACTGCGGCTAGAACTACTACTTCGTGAACTGCTGCGGCTAGAACTACCACTTCGAGAATGTCCAACACCCGCATCGATTGATTGAAGAGGTGTCACAAAGAGAAGAAGCAAGAAAGTAGCGATAATAGTATATAACTTTTTCATATGTCTCCTAACTATGTGAGTACAAAAATAGTTTTTGCTAAATTTTATGTCTATAAGGAGTTTTGGAGTTTTATTGTTTTATTTTCAATAAACCACCCTATAATCCAACCAAATACGAGTAAATAATTCTCGATAGCACCAATCGCATTAACAGGAGAATG
Source organism: Streptococcus infantis (assembly GCF_021497965.1). Lineage (GTDB taxonomy): Bacteria > Bacillota > Bacilli > Lactobacillales > Streptococcaceae > Streptococcus > Streptococcus infantis_B. The sequence goes on from NZ_CP046525.1 coordinate 367,857, forward strand.
ATATTCAATAAAATTTAACAAATGATTTGTTCCTATTCCTATACCACCAATAATAAGGGCAAGAAGGGCAATTCTCAGGTAAAACCAATCGTACTTAATATTAACGGCAAGAATAATAATTAAGACAGCTAGATTCCAAATTCCAATTTCTCTTTGCCATCCTGCAGAAATACCGTAACCAGAATGCTCTCCCATATAGGATGGGAGAAAGATTTGTAGAATAGAAGCACCCAACATTGCGATAATAACTAAAATAAATAGTACTCGTAAAAATTTGTTCATTTATTCTCCTTATTCTATTTTTTTGTAGAAAAGGCTATTAACGAAAGTATATTTACTCGTTCTCTTTCAACTTAGCCAATTCTTGGGCAAGTAGTTTAAGAGCAACTTGTGGATTTGCTTGGCCCTTGGTCGCTTTCATGAGGAATCCTGTGAAGGCCTTGTCAGCGTTACGTTTTCCTGACTTGAAGTCGGCAACAGCAACTTCGTTATCAGCAAAGACTTGATGGATGATTGGAATCAAGATATCTGGATCTGAAATTTGAACTAAACCGGCTTTTTCAACGTATTCACGAGCACTGCCACCATTTTTAGCAAGGTGGACAAAGACTTTCTTGGCAATCTTAGATGAAATAGTGCCGTCTTCGATGATAGCGATCATTTCTACCAAGTTTTCTGGAGTTAACTCGATTTGTTCCAGTGTCTTACCTTCAGCGTTCAAGAACTGAGCGACTTCACCTTGGAGCCAGTTAGAGACTTGCTTAGCGTCACCGCCAAGGGCAACAGCTTTCTCAAAGAAGTCAGAAGTGACTTTGTTGGCAGTCAACTGACTAGCATCGTAGTCTGATAGGCCAAGGTCAGATACGTAGCGAGCACGGCGTTCTTTTGGAAACTCTGGCAACTCAGTGCGCATTTCCTCAATCCACTCATCTGAGATTTCAAAGAGTGGTAGGTCTGGTTCTGGGAAGTAGCGGTAGTCTGCAGCACCTTCTTTAACACGCATGAGGATGGTTGCTTTGTTCGCTTCATCGTAACGACGTGTTTCTTGGCGAATTTGACCACCAGAGCGAAGAATTTCAGCCTGACGTTGCACTTCGTATTCAAGACCCTTGCGGACATTTGAGAAGGAGTTGAGGTTTTTCAACTCAGTCTTGGTACCGAATTTCTCTTGACCATAAGGACGAAGGGAGATGTTGGCATCCACACGCATAGAACCTTCTTCCATCTTAACGTCGGAAATACCAGCATATTGGATCACTTCCTTGAGGGCTGTTAGATAAGCGTAAGCTTCTTCAGGAGAACGCATGTCAGCTTCAGATACAATCTCAATCAATGGCACTCCTTGACGGTTGAGGTCGACATAAGAGAAACCATCTGTTCCGTGAGTGTTCTTACCGGCATCTTCTTCCAAGTGGGCACGTTCGATACCGATTTTCTTAGTTGTACCGTCCTCAAGTTCTACTTCAATCCAACCGTTGTAACCGATTGGCTCATCAAATTGAGAAATTTGATAGGCTTTAGGATTATCTGGATAGAAGTAGTTCTTACGGTCAAAGTGCATCTTTTTGTGGATGTCCATGTTGAGGGCAAGAGCGGCCTTGATACCGGCATCGACAACGCCTTTATTGAGAACTGGTAGTACTCCAGGAAAAGACCAGTCAATCACGTTTGTATTGGCATTTTGGTCATTTCCAAAGTGGGCAGAAGTAGGTGAGAAGATTTTTGAATTGGTGTTGAGCTCTACGTGGACTTCAAGTCCAATGACTGTTTCAAAGTTCATTAGTTATCACCTCCAAAAATCACGGGTTGTTGTTTGTGGTAGTCTGTTGTTGCTTCAAAAGCAGCAGCAGCTTGGTAAATGGTCTCTTCAGAGTATTTTGGACCAATCAATTGCAAACCTACTGGTAGACCTTGAGCAAATCCTGCAGGAATTGAAATCCCTGGGAGACCTGCCAAGTTGACTGGAATGGTCAAGAGGTCCGCCAAGTACATGGCAACTGGATCGTGGTTGAGCGAATCCAAGTCAAAGGCCACACTTGGAGCTGTTGGACCAAGGATGAGGTCATAATCTGCAAATACTTTTTCGAAATCTTGGATAATAAGGGTACGAACTTGACCAGCTTTCTTGTAGTAGGCATCGTAGTAACCTGATGAAAGACTGAAAGTACCAAGCATGATACGACGTTTGACCTCATCACCAAATCCTTGGCTACGAGTGTTAACGTAAATCTCATCCAAGTTCTTAGCATCTTCAGCACGGAAACCATAGCGGATACCGTCAAATCGTTGCAAGTTTGATGAAGCTTCAGATGAAGCAATGATGTAGTAAACTGCAACACCGTATTTAGAGTGTGGAAGGCTAACTTCTTCTACAACTGCACCTAGTTTTTCAAAGTGTTTGGCTGCGTTGAGGATGGTTTCTTTAACTTCTGGATCAATCCCTTCACCAAGGTATTCCTTAGGAAGGGCAATCTTCATTCCCTTGATGTCTTGGCCGATTTTTGAAGTAAAGTCAGCAATGCGGACAGGAGCAGAAGTAGAGTCTTTGGCATCTTCGCTAGCAATCGCATTGAGCAATAGGGCGTTTTCCTTAACGGTTGGAGCAAAAGGACCAATCTGGTCTAGCGAGCTACCAAAGGCAATCAGACCAAAACGTGAAACTGTTCCGTAGGTTGGTTTGAGACCAACGATCCCGTTAAAGGCAGCCGGTTGGCGGATAGAACCACCAGTATCAGACCCAAGTGACAAGCGGACTTGTCCAGAAGCTACAGCAGCAGCTGAACCACTTGATGATCCACCAGGAACCTTGCTGTGGTCCCAAGCATTTTTAGTTGCACCGTAGTATGATGTTTCACCAGAACCACCCATGGCAAACTCGTCCATATTAGTTTTTCCGACAACAATCATGCCCTTAGATTTTGCATTGGCAACTGCTGTTGCATCAAAGATTGGCTCGTAGTTATAAAGCATTTTTGACGCTGCAGTTGTCAGAATGCCGTCTGTAGAGATATTATCCTTAACAGCTAGTGGAATTCCTGAAAGGACATTGTCCGCATCGATTCCAGCTTCGTCAATAGCTTTAGCTTGAGCAAGGGCTTGGTCTTCAGCAATCGTAACGAAGGCATTGATTGCCTTTTCACGCGCTTTGATATCTTCAAGAGTCGCTTGGGTTAGTTCCGTTGCTGAAATTTCCTTAGAGACAAGGAGGTTGTGCAACTCTTCAATCGTTTTATTGTTAAAAGTCATTAGGCATCTCCTCCGTCATCTAGGATAGCTGGTACCTTGATATAGTAGTTTTCTTTTTCAGGTACATTTTTAAACAAGCGGTCACGGTCAGTCCCTTTTTCAGCAACATCCGGTCGCAATACTGTCTTACAATCAGCCATGGTAGTCGTTGGTTCAACACCAGTTGTATCAACTTCACTGAGCAACTCAACCATATCAACAATTTTAGACAAGGTTGTCGCAAACTCAGCTGTTTCATTTTCAGTGAATTTTAATTTAGAAAGATTGGCAACGTGAGTCACCTCTTCTTGCGTAATTTTCATCTTTTATCCTTTCGTGAAATGATGATTCTTTATCTGTTCTATTTTACCATATTTTCCTATAAATAAGGCAAGTCAAACTGAAAAGAAATAGAAATTGAAAAATACTTTTTAATTCGATATAATTGAGGAAACTAGAAGAAAGAACAACAGTCGTACTTAGTTGGTAAAAAGAATGTATCATTAATCCAACTAGAACACGTTAAGGATGGCACATGAAGCTTTGGGAGTTACTTTTTACCAGTAAAAAGACAGTCCCTCCTCATTTGGGAGCATTCTACTTTTTACTACCTACTTCTTTGGTAATCATAGCTTTTTTATCGATTCGCTATGCAAGCTCTAAACGTTACCGAGAATTTTGGTATTGGGGACAATTGATTCAGTTGCTCATTATCAACGCTTGGTATATTGCTGCACGCCTGCCCCTATCTGAAGCTCTCCCTTTTTACCATAGTCGCATGGCTATGTGGATTATTCTTTTTGCCCCTAATAAGACCTTTTTCAAGCAATATTTTGCCTTAGTGGGAGTTTTTGGTTCTATCATGGCCTTGGTTTATCCAGTCTTTTATCCTTTTCCCTTCCCTCATGTTTCGTCTGTGAACAATGTTTTCGGACATTGGGCCCTCTTGGCTAACTGCTTGATTTATCTTGTTAGATATTATAAAGTTGAAAAAGGGGATACTTGGAAAATATGCCAGATGACTTTTGGGATCAATGCCATTATCTTTCTAGCCAACCTCTTGACAGGAGGAAATTATGGCTTTATGAGTAAACCCCCTGTGATTGGGGATCATGGCGCTTTGGTTAACTATCTCATAGTGACCAGTATGATGACAGGAGTTGTCATACTCATCAATCAACTTGTTAAATACAAACATAAGAAAAGTTAATGTACAACTGAATTCGTTGCCTTAAGGAGATTTTATGCATCATTTTATTACAAGAACCCAAACAACACCACCTCCCATTTCCATTTTTTGGTATGGAGTCATGATAGGCCTTCTTGCTTTGTCTATTTATGCTTCTCTTACTTACTACAAAAATTCAAAATTTGTTCGATTGTTTAAGTGGATTCAAATAGCGCAACTGCTAGCTCTTTATACTTGGTATATTGGTTTTGGCATTCCATTTTCAAATAGTCTGCCTCTTTACCATTGTCGCTTGGCCATGTTTGCGGTTGTTTTCTTACCTGACAAATGGAAAACCAAGCAGTATTTTGCCCTTATGGGAGCCAGTGGAGCAGTATTTGCCTTGGGCTATCCTGTTTTTGACCCCTATGACTTCCCGCATATTACCAGTTTTTCTTTTCTCATTGGTCATTATGCACTTTTGGTTAATTCCTTGGTTTATCTCATGAATCACTATGATAAAACCCTGCTTAAAAAGTATCGTATTATTGCCTACACTTTTATTCTTAATCTATTTCTAGTTGGAGTCAATCATGTAACGGGTGGGAATTACGGGCTCTTGAATACTACACCGTTTATTCCAGATGCCCCTATTTGGATCAAGTATCTTTTGGTTTCAATCATTCTTTCTTCAGCCTTGGTGCTCTTTGATATCTTGTTTAAGAAACGCTGGCAAAAGAAAATGGCTTTAGAATCAGCTCTTTCGTAAAACCAATGTAAGTTAAAAAAATACAGATTCGATTGTAAAGCATAAATTGAGACATCCATTATTTAAAAGCAAGTCTAGTATATAGGCCTGCTTTTTCTGATATCAGCAATTGAAAAACTCCCTAAAATCCGATATAATGGAGTGTTGAAAGGAATTTAAGAGTCCAATGTAACAAAGAGTGATTATATATTGAAATCTTTGAAAATAAAAAGAAAAAGAAAGAGAAGTTATGAGTATTCAAGAAGAAATTAAAAAACGCCGTACCTTTGCCATTATCTCCCACCCGGACGCGGGGAAAACGACGATTACAGAGCAGTTGCTCTACTTTGGGGGAGAAATTCGAGAAGCTGGTACCGTAAAAGGGAAGAAAACAGGAAACTTTGCTAAATCCGACTGGATGGATATCGAGAAACAACGTGGGATTTCGGTAACCTCATCTGTCATGCAGTTTGACTACGATGGAAAACGGGTCAATATCCTAGATACACCAGGGCACGAGGACTTCTCAGAAGATACTTACCGTACCTTGATGGCGGTAGACGCTGCCGTCATGGTTGTGGACTCAGCCAAGGGTATCGAGGCCCAAACCAAGAAATTGTTTGAGGTTGTCAAACACCGTGGTATTCCAGTCTTCACTTTTATGAATAAGCTGGACCGTGACGGTCGAGAGCCGCTGGACCTCTTGCAAGAATTGGAAGAAGTGTTGGGCATTGCAAGTTATCCAATGAACTGGCCAATCGGGATGGGGAAAGCCTTTGAGGGCCTTTACGACCTCTATAATCAACGCTTGGAACTCTACAAAGGGGATGAACGCTTTGCCAGTCTAGAAGATGGAGACAAACTCTTTGCCAACAACCCATTCTACGAACAAGTGAAAGACGACATCGAACTCTTGCAAGAAGCTGGAAATGAATTTTCAGAAGAAGCTATTTTAGCTGGTGGATTAACTCCAGTATTCTTCGGTTCAGCTCTTACTAACTTTGGGGTACAGACTTTCCTTGAGACTTTCCTCAAATTTGCTCCGGAGCCACATGGCCACAAGAAGACAGACGGTGAACTTGTCGATCCTTATGATAAGGATTTCTCAGGCTTTGTCTTTAAAATCCAAGCCAACATGGATCCTCGTCACCGTGACCGCATCGCCTTTGTCCGTATCGTCTCTGGTGAATTCGAGCGTGGTATGAGTGTTAACCTCCCTCGTACTGGTAAAAGTGCTAAGTTGTCTAATGTCACTCAGTTTATGGCTGAAAGTCGTGAGAATGTAACTAATGCCGTAGCAGGAGATATCATCGGGGTTTACGATACTGGTACTTATCAGGTGGGAGATACTTTGACAGTTGGCAAAAACAAATTCGAATTTGAACCACTGCCAACCTTTACCCCTGAAATATTCATGAAGGTATCTGCTAAGAACGTCATGAAGCAAAAATCCTTCCACAAGGGAATCGAGCAATTAGTACAAGAAGGAGCTATTCAGCTCTATACCAACTACCAAACAGGTGAATACATGCTAGGTGCCGTTGGTCAATTGCAGTTTGAAGTCTTCAAGCACCGGATGGAAAATGAGTACAATGCAGAAGTGGTTATGAGTCCAATGGGTAAAAAGACCGTTCGCTGGATCAAACCAGAAGACTTAGATGAGCGCATGTCTTCAAGTCGAAATATCTTGGCGAAGGATCGCTTTGACCAGCCTGTCTTCCTCTTTGAAAACGACTTTGCCCTCCGCTGGTTTGCGGACAAGTATCCAGATGTGGAGTTGGAAGAAAAAATGTGATTCAGTATCAACAATTGGAACTAAAGTTCCTAATTGTTGGACGCTAGCCGCTATTTTGCGGTTTAGCTAACTGCCTTATTAACTCGTCGGCGAAAAATAATCGTTTTCGCCTCTTCGTGTCGTAACATTTAGGAGTGGTCTAGCTGACTACCTCATCAAATCCGTGTCGAAACCTCTCACACTTAATTCGTATTTCGGTTTTAAATAGACAAAAAAGACTAGAAATTAAATAGATTTCTAGTCTTTTTATTAGCAGTGGAACTTCCATTTATTGAAAAGCATCTATACCAACAACCTTGATAAGAATTGTCAGAAGGATAAGCATGAGAATGCTCATTCCATTAATTACTAAATGTAGGAAAATAGACATTTCTAGACGTTTGGTGCGATATGCAGTCCAAGTTAGGACGGCGGACATCCAACCATAGATTAAGAAAGAAGGTGGGTTTGTTGGGATATGGGCCATTGTAAAGAGGAGCCAACCAAAAACGTAACCAATTTTTTCATATCCTTCAAAGAGTTTAGTAGGTATAATACCACGGCAGATAATTTCCTCGCAAACAGGAGCTACCAAGACAACTACGAAAAAGCTTGAAATGATGGAAGTTTCTGACATGAGGCTATTAATAGTTTCTTGATTTGAAGTAGTAGTTTGATTCAGAAGTCTTAGCCAAATTCCACCAACCATATTTACAGCGATAATGGCTGCATAGCTGAGTGCGATTCGAGGAGCATCATTAATGCTAAAGAGTTTCGATTTTAGATTTAAGAGTTTGCTTTTGTGAGCACCATATAAAAAGAGTGTAACAACAGTAGTAGAGACAATTCCTACTATTAAAGATGCCCAAATAGATTCTAGTTGAGTTCTTTGTAGCAATACCCAAGTCAAAATAGGAACTTGAGATAGGAACATTGCTACAAAAAAGATTCCTAACCAAAGCAGTCTTTTACGATAATCTTTAAAAAAATTCATTCATATATCTCCTAAAAAATTTATTTCATTATAGCATACTTTGGATAGGAATTCTATAAACTACCAAAACATGAGTGTAGAGACAATTAGTAAGATATTTCGTATTAAATGACTGTAGAAGGATAAATCGTGTCTTAATTTTTGGGGGAATAAAAAGCTGAGGAAGCTAACTCCTAATAGGATATAAAAGCTGACAGAAAGGATAGTTATAGGATTATGCAGAAAAAATAAACTAAAGATCATTAGGCTAATTAGTTTTCTTGTCTTATTATGAGTTGGTAAGTTCTTCCATTTCTTGAGCGGTAAAAAAGTTGCAATATCTACTCCAAGTAAGAAAAAGAAAGAGATAAGCATCAAATCCACAACTTCTTTTTGAAGCAGAGTGCCACTGTTAGGATTATCAAATAGGATAAGGCTGACTCCCGCTACATTAATGACAATCATAGTGCTATATAATAAAAAGAAAGAACGGCTGCGATTTCGTAGCTGACTATTGACAGGATCATGGCCCGAAAGATAGTGGATAAAAGTACACATAGCAGCTAATGCCAGTAAGAATAGCAACAAGTAAAAGTATGATTGTTTTAGAGTTAGAGAAATTCCAGACCAAAATACACAGCTGCAGAGTCCAAGATATGCTACGGATCCCAATAAGAGAAGCTGGATTGATTTTCTAATTTTTTCCATAAATAAACCCCTACGTTTTTTAAACATTATAACGAAATGGATTCACAAAATATCAACTTTTTCCCAAGTGTTAGTTTTTGACTCTCAACTGTTTTTTTTAATCAGACCCAGCAAAAAACACATCCCTCGATTTTTGAAGGATGTGCTATTTGATCATAAAATTCTAACGTTTAGACCAGGTTCGCTTCATAAAGAGTAATATGATAGGATAAATTTCAAGACGTCCTGCAATCATTGCAAAGGATAGGAGGAGTTTTGAAAATGGACTAAATATTGAGAAACTTGAAGTCGTTCCTAAAATTGGACCGATATTGTTAAAACAACTGAAAACAGCACTCGTAACAACCATTAAATTGTTAGTATCTAAACTGACGATGAAGATCAGACTGAGTAGAATCATGATGTAAACTACAAAATACTTCAAAATCTTGTGTTGGGTATCCTTGTCGATGACCGTTTTATTAACATGAAGAGTTAAGACACGGTGAGGGGATATAGTAGACAAGAATTGGTTTTTTGCAATTTTAGCGAGGATGACTCCACGGATAACCTTGAGACCCCCAGCAGTAGATCCAGCAGAACCACCAATTGCCATTAACATTAGTAAGATGTATTGAGAAAACAAAGGCCAGTTCGTGATGTCTCCATAACCAAAACCAGTAGTGGTAATGATATTAGAAACTTGGAAGAAGGCCATCTCAAAACTTTGTGAAACGCCACTATAAAGGTGCAGTGTGTTGAGTGTGATTAAGCCGGTAGATATAGCAACAATCAAGAGATAAGCTCGAAGTTCCTCATCGAAAAAGAATTCCTTAAATCGACGAAGCATGAGATAGTAGTAGAGGTTGAAATTGACACCGAACATCAAAACCCCAATACTTGTCAAATAAGTGATGAGAGAACTATGATAGTGGGCAATACCATCGTTATAAACAGTGAATCCCCCAGTTCCAGCTGTTCCCATAGCGATAACAAAACTATCGTAGAGAGGCATCCCTGCAATGTAATAAATAACTACAAAGAGGGCGAACATGGCTAAGTAGAGGATGTAGAGGATTTGGGCTGTATTTTTTAATTTTGATACAACCTTACCAAATACTGGTCCAGGAACCTCAGCCTTCATAACCTCTAAGTGACTGTTTTTTGCATTGTCCATAATAGCGAGGGCGAAAACCAGCACCCCCATCCCTCCAATGAGGTGGGTAAAACTCCGCCAAAATAGAAGTGAACGGCTTAAGACCGATACGTCATTTAGGATGGTTGCACCCGTTGTTGTGAAACCAGAACTAACTTCGAAGAAGGCATCTATCATATTGGGGATTTGTCCTGAAAAGACAAAGGGAAGGGCGCCAAAGAAAGACCAGAGAATCCAGCATAGAGCAACGATCAAGACCCCTTCTTTTGCATAAATTCGTTGTTTTTTTGGCTTTTTAATGATGCCTAGAAGACCCAGGACGACAAGAATACCAATGGTAGAGAAAAGTGCTGTAAACACTTGGCTAGATTCTCGATAGTAAAGAGCGATACTGACTGGTACCAAGAGAAGGGCAGCCTCGATTAAGAGTAGCTTTGCAAGAAGAAAGCGTACCATACTTCTATTCATAGCTTACCTCTCTATCAAATCATAAATCTTGGTGATGTTTGATAGCAAAGTGATGACCACTAGCTTATCACCGACTTGGAGCGTATCTTCTCCAGTTGGGAAGATTGTTTTTCCGTTCCGGATAATGGCGGCAATCAAGACATCTTTTTTGAGCTTCAGTTGAGACAAGGGTTTGCCTGTCATCTTGTTTGCTTCCTTAATTAAGAACTGAAGGGTTTCTATCTGGCCATTTGCAAGGTGGTGCATAGCTTGAAGGTCAGAATATTGTGCATTTACACGACCATGGATAAAGTGCATGATAGTGTCAACAGCGATTGTCTTAGGCGTGATGATGCTTGAGAAATCCGTCGCGTGGATAATTTCCAAGAGACTAGTACGGTTAACTTTGGTAATGTTTTTTTGAACGCCAATACTATCCAAGAACATAGATGTAATGATGTTTTCCTCGTCGACTCCAGTCAGAGTGGCAACAGCATCGTAGTTCTGAGCACTTTCTTCTAAGAGCGTGTCTTTAGTTGTTCCATCCCCTTGAACGATATAAAGTTTAGGGAATTTTTCACTAAAGAAGGCAGCTCTTTCTTGGTTGACCTCGATTACTTTTGTGTCGATTCGACTGTCTTTTAAAATACCTAGTAGGTAGTATGCAATCTTACCAGCCCCAATGATAAGCAAGCTCTTAACAACTCTGGACTTGAGATAATTGTGGAAGAGCATCATATCGACACGATGTCCTGTTACAAAGATGCGGTCTTTATCTTCTAAAACAACATCTCCGCTAGGAATCATCAGTTTATGATCACGTTCGATGGCACAGACGATAACATTATCGAACTTTTTACGAAAATCAGCAATGGACATCTGACAAATATTGCTATCTTCTCGAACGACGAATTCCATCAGGCTAACCAAGCCACCCACGAAACGTTCAACGGATAGAGCGTTCGGGAAGTCAATGATATTTGCAATGGCACGAGCAGCTAGGAGTTCTGGATTTACAATGAGTGAAAATCCGAGAATATTTTTTTCTTTAAAGTAAGGATTAGAATATTCAGGATTACGAACACGAACGATGGTTTCTTTGGCTCCCATTTTTTTAGCGAGAACGGCTGAAACCATGTTAACTTCATCATACTGTGTCATGGCGATGAAAATATCGCAGTCTTGAACATTGGCTGCCTCTAACATAGCAAAGTCAGCACCGTTTCCTGCGATACCGATAATATCAAAGCGACTTGTCATGTAATTTAAAACAGTTTCGTTCTGTTCAATCAAGACAACGTCATGGTTGTCAGCAACAAGCGAACGACAAAGGGCAGAACCGACTTTTCCCCCTCCGACAAGAATAATTTTCATAGTTAAATAACCTACTTTTTCATTATGTCTCTATCATACCTTTTTTTTGTAAAAATTGCACTAAACAACCGATTGATTTCCTCTTATGAGGAATCGGATTAACATCCAAAGTTAAATAAATATTCTATTAAGGAAGAGTACATATTGACCAAATTTTTAACACAAGCTAAATCCATGATAAAAGTGGCTCAGTGGAGCTTGTAGAACTTTTGTAAATATGTTTGCAAAAAAATGAAAAAATCAAGACATTTCTATTGACAATCAGGCTGAAAGTGATATACTAGAAAAGTAGTTTCGCTGATTTACTTCAAACCTGTTGTGAGGTAAGTTAACGATACCTTAACCACGCTGTTTGCTGAGCTTGACTCCGGGCAGTGTGGCTATTTTTTTGCAATGATAAAAGGAAGCAAGTTATGACAAACCACATTGTATTATTTGAACCTCAGATTCCACAAAATACAGGAAATATTGCGCGTACTTGTGCAGCAACCAATTCTCCCCTACATATCATCAAACCGATGGGTTTTCCTATTGACGATCGTAAAATGAAACGAGCTGGGCTGGACTATTGGGACAAACTTGATATTTATTTCTATGATAGTCTAGATGAATTTATGGGAAAAATGAATGGACAACTCTACTTGATTTCCAAGTTTGCAGAAAAGGTCTATTCAGATGCTGATTTTACTATTGAAGGAAATCATTATTTTCTCTTTGGTCGTGAAGATAAGGGCTTGCCTGAGGCATTTATGCGTGAACATCCTGAAAAAGCTCTCAGAATTCCTATGAATGATGAACATGTTCGTAGTCTCAATGTTTCGAATACTGTTTGTATGATCGTATACGAAGCTCTACGTCAACAGAATTTTGCTGGTTTGGACTTGGTTCATATCTATGAGACTGACAAGTTGAAATAATCATGAAAGCGAATACTTAATGCTTGCACTTGCAAGCATTTTTTGTTATGATAAAAGGGTCTTCAGGGCTGGGTGTAATTCCCGACCGGCGGTGACTTTAACTAGCTATTTCGGCTTACTCGTCGTTGTCTTGTCTCGATATACTTTAGTATTATCTTCGACTGCAACGCCTAGATTAATCCCAAATATCTTAGTTAAAGAAGTCCGCGAGCGCAAGCTGATGTGGTGTGATTCCACAACCGACAGTATAGTCTGGATGGGAGAAGACGAAAGAATGATTTTATCTATTCCACTTAAATATATAGGAAGTTCTTTTGGTGTTTTGACCAATAGATTGTTTTTGATATAGTTGAGTGGATAGATAGAGTGGGACTTTCCAACTTCTTCTGATTTTATAGAAAATTGGAGGAACCTGTTATGACAAACACACGTCGACTTTCGACCATTGCAATTTTATCAGCACTTTCATTTGTGTTGATGTACTTTGACTTTCCACTCTTGCCTGCGGCGTCCTTTTTAAGAGTTGAGTTCAGTATCTTACCAGTTTTAGTAGGTTTGATTGTGCTTGATTTACCCGCAGCTTTTGTGATAATTTTACTTCGTTCCTTGCTTAAGTTGATTTTAAACAATCAAGGAGTCAGCACCTATATCGGTTTGCCGATGAATATTGTGGCTTTAGGAGTTTTTGTTCTTGCATTTGGTTTGATTTGGAAAAAAGATCGAACACCAATTCGTTTCGCTTTAGCTTCCCTAGCTGGTACAATTGGTTTGACCTTGGCTATGCTAGTTCTTAACTATGTGTATGCAGTTCCATTATATTCTAAATTTGCTAATTTTGATATTGAGAAAATTCTAGGACTAAGCAACTATCTGTTGACAATGGTTTTACCTTTTAACTTAATTGAAGGTGTTATCTTTGCACTAGCATTTTGGTTGATTTATGTCTTCTTAAAGGTAACTTTAAAACGTTATGAAAGATAAACAAACATATTTAACAAAGGGCTCTTTTGCCCTTTTACTATTTGTAATTCTGGGTTATGTCGTTAAGTTTTATCCAGAGCAACTGGTAACATTGGACTCCTCGGTTCAAACAGCTATTCGAGGTGATTTACCCGAGACCTTAACTTTGATTTTTCGTGGAATTACACGTCTGATTGATTTACCTATTGTCATTAGTTGGGCTATTATTTTGATTGCTATCTTTTACCTGAAAAAGTGGAAAACTGAGAGCCTATTGGTAGCTGGGAATCTTGGTCTGGCTGGTATTTTAATTGTGTCTTTAAAACACCTGTATCAACGTCCACGACCAGATATTTTACATTTAGTGGAGGAAAAGGGTTTTTCTTTCCCAAGTGGGCATTCACTGGCGGTGACTTTACTCATCGGTTCCTTGATCATTATCCTAGGTCAGAGAGTGAAAAACACTACTACAAAGCTAGCTTTACAAGGACTATTAGGACTTTACCTAGTTAGTGTTCTTGTCTCTAGAGTTTATCTTGGTGTCCATTATCCATCAGATGTTCTGGCAAGCCTGAGTCTAGGTCTAGGAATCTTGTTTATTGAGTTTCCTTTTTACGACAAGCTGCGCTTTCAGTGGAGATTTACAGGTAAGCAGAAGTAGGTATCAAATTCTCTTGAGGAGAAAGAAATGGAAGTCAACATAAAGGATCTTCATCCGAGTCAACTTTACTTATCAGAGAAGAAGTTGCAAGATATTCAGATGCTTTATCAGTCGGTAGAAAAGCCAAGTATTAATCCAATCAGTGTTCTTGCATTTGGAAATCGCTTGCTAATTACAGACGGGCATCACAGAGCTTATCAGGCATTGTTGCTAGGTCAGGATACGATTTCTGCTGAGTTTGATAAAGATGGTGGTGATGAACTATATCATCTTTATGCGCAAGCTTGTGAGGAAAGAAAGATTTACTCTATTTTAGATCTAAAAAATCGTATCTTACCTCAAGATGAATATGAGGCAAAATGGTATAACTGGTGTGATGGTTTTAATCAAGCAGCGGAGCTAGTATTAGGAGTAGAAAATGATGACAAAAATCATTCAGATAGATAGTTCTTTGATTTCAATCACGCCTTCAGAAAATGTTTGAGTCCCTTGATTTTGTGGAGAGTAGAAGATCTGAAAATGGGATTAGCTTTCTCTTGAAACTGGACTCCTACTAAATTTAGTATCCCTTATAATCGCTCAAGAATAGGGCGATTTTTTAATTTATAGTTTGCAAAACTTTTAAAATCGAAATGATAGGCAAATTCAGTTATAAAATTTCCCTAAAAATAGAATTTTTCTCTTGCATTTGAGAAAGATTAGTGTATAATAGTAGGGTATGTGTAAAACATACTTGTGGGAGGTAAAAATCTTTAAATTACCGCCAAAACCACAAAGGAGGATTTAAAAATGGCTAAAAAAGTCGAAAAACTTGTAAAATTGCAAATCCCTGCTGGTAAAGCTACACCAGCTCCACCAGTTGGACCTGCTCTTGGTCAAGCTGGTATCAACATCATGGGATTCACAAAAGAGTTCAACGCTCGTACAGCTGATCAAGCTGGTATGATTATTCCAGTTGTTATCTCAGTATACGAAGATAAATCATTTACTTTCATCACTAAGACACCACCAGCTGCTGTTCTTTTGAAAAAAGCTGCAGGTGTTGAAAAAGGATCAGGTACACCTAACAAAACTAAAGTTGCTACAGTTACTCGTGCACAAGTACAAGAAATTGCAGAAACTAAGATGCCAGATTTGAACGCAGCAAACATTGAGTCTGCAATGCGTATGATTGAAGGTACTGCTCGTTCTATGGGATTCACTGTTGTTGACTAATCAATAACATCCCCAATATAACCCGCAAGACTTCATCATTTCGAGAAGTGACGTGGGAGATGAAAATCGATTGAACCACTTACAAGGAGAATAGAAAATGGCTAAAAAAAGCAAACAACTTCGTGCTGCACTTGAGAAAATCGACAGCACAAAAGCATACAGCGTAGAAGAAGCTGTAGCACTTGCAAAGGAAACTAACTTTGCAAAATTTGACGCAACTGTAGAAGTTGCTTACAACTTGAACATCGACGTTAAAAAAGCTGACCAACAAATCCGTGGAGCAATGGTATTGCCAAACGGTACTGGTAAAACTTCACGCGTTCTTGTTTTCGCACGTGGTGCTAAAGCAGAAGAAGCGAAAGCTGCTGGAGCAGACTTCGTAGGTGAAGATGACCTTGTTGCTAAAATCAACGACGGTTGGTTGGACTTCGACGTAGTTATCGCTACACCTGATATGATGGCTCTTGTTGGGCGTCTTGGACGTGTCCTTGGACCACGTAACTTGATGCCAAACCCTAAAACTGGTACTGTAACAATGGATGTTGCGAAAGCAGTTGAAGAGTCTAAAGGTGGTAAAATTACTTACCGTGCTGACCGTGCAGGTAACGTTCAAGCAATCATCGGTAAAGTATCATTTGAAGCTGAAAAATTGGTTGAAAACTTCAAAGCTTTCAACGAAACAATTCAAAAAGCTAAACCAGCTACAGCTAAAGGTACTTACGTAACAAACTTGACTATCACAACTACTCAAGGTGTTGGTATCAAGGTTGATGTAAACTCACTTTAATTAGTAATTTGTAAAAAGGTTGAAGACGATAAGTCTCAACCTTTTTTTCTATGAAAATGTTAAAAACACGGATAAACTTTGGAATCGATTTGATATTGTAAAGCATCTAGATAGAAAATTCAGAAAATTTCTTCTTTTGTCTTGAAAATTTTTGAAAAAATGGTATTATAGAAACAAGTCATTTTAAGAGAACAGAAAGGGGAACAATGGAGAAAATCATTTTAGATTCAACAAAGTCGGGATCAGAACTTGTTTTGGAAACACTCCGTGATTTAGGAATTGATACGATTTTTGGTTATCCAGGTGGAGCCGTATTGCCTTTGTATGATGCTATTTATAATTTTAAAGGCATTCGTCATATTTTAGGGCGCCATGAACAAGGATGTCTTCATGAAGCTGAAGGTTATGCTAAGTCAACAGGAAAACTTGGTGTTGCAGTCGTCACAAGTGGACCGGGAGCTACAAATGCCATTACGGGTATTGCAGATGCTATGAGTGACAGTGTTCCTCTTTTGGTTTTCACAGGACAAGTGGCAAGAGCTGGTATCGGTAAAGACGCCTTCCAAGAAGCGGATATTGTCGGTATTACCATGCCAATTACCAAGTACAATTATCAGGTTCGTGAAACAGCAGATATTCCACGTGTGATCACAGAGGCGGTGCATATTGCGACAACAGGTCGTCCAGGTCCAGTCGTCATTGATTTACCAAAAGATGTTTCTGCGCTTGAGACTGATTTCATCTACTCACCAGAAGTAATCTTACCAAGTTATCAACCAACCGTTGAGCCAAATGAGATGCAAATCAAGAAAATCTTGAAGCAGTTATCTAAAGCTAAAAAACCAGTATTACTTGCTGGTGGTGGAATCAGTTACGCAGAGGCTGCCGCAGAGTTGATTGAATTTGCAGAACGGTATCAAATTCCGGTTGTAACCAGTCTTTTGGGACAAGGGACAATTGCAACTAGCCACCCACTGTTTTTGGGGATGGGTGGAATGCATGGTTCCTTTGCAGCTAACATTGCCATGACAGAAGCAGATTTTATGATTTCTATTGGTTGTCGTTTTGATGACCGCTTGACTGGAAATCCTAAGACTTTTGCTAAGAAGGCTAAAGTAGCGCATATTGATATTGATCCTGCAGAGATTGGAAAGATTATCACAGTCGATATCCCAGTTGTTGGTGATGCTAAAAAAGCCTTACAACAATTACTTGCAGAACCAGTTGTTCATAACAATACTGAAAAATGGATTGAAAAGGTCACAAAAGATAAAAATCGTGTTCGATCTTATGATAAGAAAGAACGGGTCGTCCAACCGCAAGCAGTCATTGAACGCATCGGTGAGTTGACCAAGGGGGACGCCATTGTTGTAACAGACGTCGGTCAACACCAAATGTGGACAGCTCAATACTATCCTTACCAAAATGAGCGTCAATTGGTAACCTCAGGTGGTCTAGGAACCATGGGATTCGGAGTTCCTGCAGCCATCGGGGCAAAGATTGCTAATCCAGATAAAGAAGTTGTTCTTTTCGTCGGTGATGGTGGTTTCCAAATGACCAATCAGGAATTGGCAATCTTGAATATCTATAAGATTCCAATTAAGGTTATCATGCTTAACAATCACTCGCTGGGTATGGTTCGTCAATGGCAAGAAGCTTTCTATGATGGTCGAACGTCGGAGTCAGTCTTTGATAGCCTTCCTGATTTCCAATTAATGGCTCAGGCGTACGGGATTAAAAATTATAAATTTGACAATCCTGAAACCTTAGAGAAGGATTTGGAAGTCATCAAAGAGGATGTACCAATGTTTATCGAAGTAGATATTTCTCGTAAAGAGCATGTCTTACCGATGGTACCAGCTGGTAAAAGCAATCATGAGATGTTGGGGGTGAAGTTTAATGCGTAGAATGTTAACAGCCAAACTTCAAAACCGTTCAGGTGTTCTCAATCGCTTTACAGGGGTCTTGTCGAGACGTCAAGTTAATATCGAAAGTATTTCTGTGGGTGCAACGGAGAATCCTAATGTATCACGAATTACTATTATCATTGATGTCGCATCGAATGATGAAGTAGAGCAAATTATCAAACAACTTAACCGTCAGGTCGATGTTATCCGTGTTCGCGATATCACTGATAAACCTCACCTAGAGCGAGAAGTTATCTTGGTTAAGATTGCTGCACCAGCTGAGAAGCGAGCAGAAATTTTGGCAATCATTCAACCTTTCCGTGCAACTGTAGTCGATGTAGCTCCAAGCTCCATTACCGTTCAGATGACGGGAAATGCAGAAAAGAGTGAAGCTTTGATTCGTGTCATTCGACCATACGGTATCAAGAATATTGCTCGTACGGGTGCAACTGGATTTACCCGTGATTAAAAATCCAATCTAAATTTGTTAATTTAGCCTATCAGGCAATAAAAATAGAAAAGAGAGAAAAAACTATGGCAGTTCAAATGGAATACGAAAAAGATGTAAAAGTAGCAGCACTTGACGGTAAAAAAATCGCCGTTATCGGTTATGGTTCACAAGGACATGCGCATGCTCAAAATTTGCGTGATTCAGGTCACGATGTGATTATCGGCGTTCGTCCAGGTAAATCATTTGATAAAGCTAAAGAAGATGGTTTTGATACTTACACAGTAGCAGAAGCAACTAAATTGGCTGATGTTATCATGATTTTGGCTCCAGACGAAATTCAACAAGAATTGTACGAGGCAGAAATCGCTCCAAACTTGGAAGCTGGAAATGCAGTTGGTTTTGCACATGGTTTCAACATCCACTTCGAATTCATCAAAGTTCCTGCAGATGTTGATGTCTTCATGTGTGCTCCTAAAGGACCAGGACACTTGGTACGTCGTACTTACGAAGAAGGATTTGGTGTTCCAGCGCTTTACGCCGTATACCAAGATGCTACAGGAAATGCTAAAGACATCGCTATGGACTGGTGTAAAGGTGTTGGTGCAGCGCGTGTAGGTCTTCTTGAAACAACATACAAAGAAGAAACTGAAGAAGATTTGTTTGGTGAACAAGCAGTTCTTTGCGGTGGTTTGACTGCCCTTATCGAAGCTGGTTTTGAAGTCTTGACTGAAGCTGGATACGCTCCAGAATTGGCTTACTTCGAAGTGCTTCACGAAATGAAATTGATCGTTGACTTGATCTACGAAGGTGGATTCAAGAAAATGCGTCAATCAATCTCTAACACAGCTGAATACGGTGACTACGTTTCAGGTCCACGTGTGATCACTGAACAAGTCAAAGAAAACATGAAAGCCGTTCTTACTGATATCCAAAATGGTAAATTTGCCAACGACTTTGTGAACGACTACAAAGCTGGTCGTCCAAAATTGACTGCTTACCGTGAACAAGCTGCTAACCTTGAAATTGAAAAGGTTGGTGCAGAATTGCGTAAAGCAATGCCATTTGTTGGTAAAAACGACGATGACGCATTCAAAATCTACAACTAATTTTTGAGAATAAAGATAGAAGGCGAGTTGGGGGTACCTAACCCGCTTTTTATCTTGAAAACGAATTAAGGAGAAGATTATGCTTAGTGCAAAAGATGTGGTAAAAGCCCATAAAGTATTGTGTGGTGTAGTAGTCAATACACCGTTAGAATATGATCATTACTTATCAGAGAAATACGGAGCTAAAATTTATCTCAAGAAAGAAAATGCTCAACGTGTTCGGTCATTTAAGATTCGTGGTGCTTATTATGCGATTTCACAATTAAACAAAGAAGAACGCGAACGTGGTGTAGTGTGTGCTTCAGCGGGAAATCACGCCCAAGGAGTTGCTTACACATGTAATGAGATGAAGATTCCTGCAACAATCTTTATGCCAATTACAACACCTCAACAAAAAATTGGTCAGGTTCGTTTCTTTGGTGGTGATTTTGTAACGATTAAGTTGGTAGGAGATACCTTTGATGCATCTGCCAAGGCTGCTCAAGAGTTTACAGTCGCTGAAAATCGTACCTTTATTGATCCTTTTGATGATCCTTATGTTCAAGCAGGACAAGGAACAGTAGCTTATGAAATTTTAGAAGAAGCGCGAAAAGAATCCATTGATTTTGATACTGTCTTGGTTCCTGTAGGAGGTGGAGGACTCATTGCAGGAGTTTCTACTTATATAAAGGAAACGAATCCTGCTATTGAAGTTCTTGGTGTAGAAGCTAACGGAGCTCGTTCCATGAAGGCGGCATTTGAGGCTGGAGGTCCCGTTAAACTCAAAGAAATTGATAAGTTTGCAGACGGGATCGCTGTGCAGAAGGTTGGACAATTGACCTATGAAGCAACCCGTAAAAATGTTGAAACGCTAATCGGAGTGGATGAAGGCTTAATCTCTGAGACCTTGATAGATCTTTATTCTAAACAAGGGATTGTGGCTGAGCCTGCTGGTGCTGCTAGTGTGGCGGCTCTGGAAGTACTGTCAGACTATATAAAAGGAAAGACTATTTGTTGTATCATTTCTGGAGGAAATAACGATATCAACCGTATGCCAGAGATGGAAGAGCGTGCCTTGATTTACGATGGTATCAAGCATTACTTTGTAGTCAACTTCCCACAACGTCCAGGGGCTCTTCGAGAATTTGTAAATGATATCTTGGGGCCAAATGATGATATCACTCGTTTTGAGTATATTAAACGTGCCAGCAAGGGAACAGGACCAGTCTTAATCGGGATTGCTCTTGCTAACAAGCATGATTATGCGGGTTTGATTCATCGAATGGAAAAATTCGATCCGTCTTATATTAACTTAAATGGGAACGAAACTCTATATAATATGCTTGTTTAATATACTATAAAATTTTTATCATATCATTTGCCTAACCTATATACGAGTGCTATAATGTAAGTGAAGAAAGGGGGAGATTCCCATGGTTTTACCAGTTTTACCAGTTATACTTGTTGTATTAATTCTAATGCTTATTGTGGGAGTTACTTTAGTAAGTTCTGTTTATGTCGTTCGTCAACAATCTGTTGCCATTATCGAACGATTTGGTAAATATCAAAAGTTAAGTAATAGTGGTATTCATCTGCGAGCACCATTTGGCATTGACAAAATTGCAGCTCGTGTACAGCTACGCCTTTTACAAAGTGAAATCGTAGTTGAAACCAAAACCCAAGATAACGTTTTTGTGACCATGAATGTCGCAACTCAATACCGTGTAAATGAGCAAAACGTTACAGATGCTTACTATAAATTGATGAGACCGGAAGCTCAAATTAAATCTTATATTGAAGATGCATTACGCTCATCTGTTCCTAGATTAACTTTGGATGAATTGTTTGAGAAAAAAGATGAAATTGCATTAGAAGTTCAAAAACAAGTAGCGGAAGAAATGTCAACGTATGGGTATATTATCGTTAAGACGCTCATTACCAAAGTTGAGCCGGATGCAGAAGTCAAACAATCAATGAACGAAATCAATGCAGCTCAACGTAAGAGAGTGGCCGCTCAAGAATTGGCTGAAGCAGACAAAATAAAGATCGTTACAGCGGCAGAAGCTGAGGCAGAAAAAGATCGTCTTCATGGTGTGGGGATCGCAGAGCAGCGGAAAGCAATTGTTGATGGACTTGCTGATTCTATTAAAGAGTTAAAAGGAGCTAATGTCGAATTAACTGAAGAACAAATTATGTCAATCCTATTAACCAATCAGTATTTAGATACATTGAATAATTTTGCAGACAAACAAGGAAATAATACTATATTCTTGCCAGCAAATCCTAATGGAGTTGAAGATATACGGACCCATATATTATCGGCTTTAAAAGCCAAATAATTGTGTTCTGAGCGCTTTAATTCAGTGTATGTATGCGTTTTTATTGACAATACTTATAAAAACATATAGAATGAAATAGCGCAAAGAAAAAAATAGGAGAATAACATGGCTAAGTCTAACTTTGAAAAAGTAGAATCAGTTGTTAGCTGGGTTCGTGATAAAAAAATCACAGGGTATCGTATTTCTAAGGAAACAAATGCACGTGAAATGTCTATCATTGCTTTAGCTCAAGGACGTGCAAAAGTTAAAAACATTTCCTTTGAAACAGCCCTCGGCTTAATTGATTTCTACGACAAAAATCATGAAAAATTTGAAGATTAGTCTTTGGATATAGGCAGGTTCGAAAAGAACCTGCCTTTTCATTTTAGGAAATATAAAAAGACTGCAGGTTGCAGTCTTTTTTGATTATCCAAGATAGCGTTGTAAAAATTCTTTGGTGCGTTCTTCTTTAGGATTGGTAAATAGCTCTTCAGGTTTGCCTTCTTCTGCAATAACCCCCTTATCCATAAAGATAACACGGTTTGATACATCGCGAGCAAATTCCATTTCGTGGGTTACAACGATCATAGTCAAGCCTTCTTGAGCTAGTTCTTGCATGATTTTGAGAACTTCACCGACCATTTCAGGGTCGAGGGCTGATGTAGGCTCGTCAAAGAGAATGGCATCAGGATTCATAGAAAGAGCACGAGCAATAGCCACACGTTGCTTTTGACCACCAGAAAGTTGCTTTGGTTTGGCTTGCCAGAAACGTTCTCCCATACCAACCTTTTCAAGGTTTTCTTTTGCAATTTTCTCTGCCTCTGAGTGGTCACGTTTGAGAACAGTTGTCTGTGCCACAATCGTATTTTCGAGAACATTGAGATTTTCAAAAAGATTAAAGGACTGGAAAACCATACCTAGTTTTTCACGGTAGTGAGTAAGGTTATATCCTTTTTCAAGGACGTTTTCACCGTGATAAAGGATTTCACCTTCAGTTGGAGTTTCGAGAAGGTTGATAGAACGTAGGAAGGTTGATTTACCACTACCGGAACTTCCGATGATAGAAATCACTTCTCCTTTATGAATAGTGAGGGAGATGTCTTTTAGGACCTCGTTTTGTCCATAGGATTTTTTGAGGTGTTTGATTTCAAGAATGGGTTGATTCATTATTTCAAATCCTCCGTTTGCATTTGGTTAGCACCTGTTGTGTAGGTATCCATATCCATACGTTTTTCAATGTAACGGAGAATACGCGTTACTGTAAAGGTAAGGACAAAGTAAATAACTGCGATGATGGTAAAGGTTTGGAAGTATTGGTAGGTTTGTGTTGCTACTGTATTTCCTGAGAAGTAAAGTTCTACAACAGAGATAACATTCAATACAGAAGTATCCTTGATGTTGATGACGAACTCATTACCAGTTGCTGGTAGAATATTTCGAACAACTTGAGGCAAAACAATCTTACGCATGGTTTGATTATGAGTCATACCAAGTGCAGTTGCCGCTTCGAATTGTCCCTTATCAACAGCCAGAATACCACCACGGACGATTTCTGTCATGTAGGCACCCGTATTGATAGAAACGATAAAGATAGCAGCCAGTGTTCGGTCTAGGTTGATACCAAAGGCTTGTGCAGTACCATAGTAGATAACCATGGCTTGTACAATCATAGGAGTACCACGGAAAATTTCAATATAGACGTTGAGAATCCAGCCAAGTAGATTTTGGATTACGTAGATAAATTGATTTTCAGATTGAGGTGCAGTACGGAAGACACCGATAGCAAGACCAATGATGAGACCGACGATAGTACCGATAATGGAAATGAGAAGAGTAATACCTGCACCACGCAAGAGTTGTTGCCAGTTCTCAGATAGAATTTTAGCAACTTGGCCAAAGAAATTACTATTGCTTTCTTCAGTTGTTGTAGATTCGGCAGGTTGCTCTTTGATCATACGATCCATTAGCGCAACTTGTTCTTCTTTAGAAATGGTTTCAATGCTAGCGTTGATTTGACTGATACGTTCGTCGTCTTTACGTAAACCGATAGCGATAGATGTATCTTCCTCCCCAGTTTTAAAGCCAGGTTCAGGTTGAATCATTTTAAACGTAGCGTTTGCTGACTCGGCAGTTAAGGCTTCTGGACGTTCAGAGACATAGGCATCGATGACCCCAGCTTCAAGAGCTTGTCGCATTTGCGCAAAATCACCCATAGCAGTTTCTTTCTTAGCACCTGAGATTTGTGAAATCAAGTCATAAAGGTAAACACCTTGTTGAGAAGTGATTTTTGCTCCGCTAAAATCCTCTAGTGATTTAGCATTAGCATAGGCAGAATCCTTCTTGACCAAAAGTACTGGTTCGCTAGTGTAGTAGCTGCTTGAGAAGGCAATTTCTTGTTTTCGTTCAGCAGTTGGGCTCATACCTGCAATAATCATATCGATTTTACCAGAGGTAAGGGCTGGAACGAGTCCTTCCCATTTAGTTTTTACAACCAAAGGTTCTTTGCCGAGGTCCTTAGCAATCTTTTTAGCTATTTGGACATCATACCCGTTGGCATATTGATTGGTTCCATCGATTTTGACAGCACCGTTACTGTCATCATCCTGAGTCCAGTTAAAAGGTGCGTAAGCTGCCTCCATTCCGATGCGTAAATATTCATCGGCTTGGACCTGGCTAACTAGTCCTAGAGAAAGGGCTAGGCTAGCAAGGATAGATAAGCATAATTTTTTCATGTTTTCTCCTATTTCTAGTCTAAAAATAGCTCCCTCTATTGTATCTAAAAATGGTGAGATTTTCAATACAAGTAAACCTTTACTTGTAAAAAATGATATAATAGTGAAAAAACTTGGAAGGCAGTGTAAGATGAAAAAGAAATGGCTATTGGCTTTGATATTTACCTGTTTCCTTTTTGTACCGCGCTTGGTTTTTGCTGTAGACTTTGATATTTTATCCTATAAGGGAGATTTGAATATTCATGCAGATAATACAGCAGTTTTCAAAGAAACAATTACCTACCATTTTAAAGATGATTTTAATGGTCAATTGATTGGTCTCGGTAAAGCAGGGAAAATGCCAAAAGGATTTGATATAGATGATGACCCAACTGTCCTTGTATCTAAAAATGGGCAAATCATTCAGGATGTTCTCTCATATACTAAGGAAGAAGAGGATGGCTACAAGGTCTTCGTTCTTAATCCAGGAAATGCAGGAGATACTGTTCGGGTAACCGTTACCTGGCAACTGTCAAATATTCTCTTTTTGTATAACGATATCGCGGAGCTAAATTGGCAACCACTGACAGATAGTTCAGGAGATATCAAAGATTTAGAATTTCGAGTAACTTCAGATAGTCCTGCAGAGAAACTCTTTTTTCATACTGGCAAACTCCTCAACGAGGGAAGTGTCGAGAAAGTAAATGATATCTACTGGGTTAAGATGAAAAATCTTCCTAAAAAACGTCAGATTGAACTTCATGCCTATTGGCCGAGAGAAGCTTTCTCAAGTGCTCCGAGTCAAGAGTTGAATGAAGATGATTTAAGTAACTTCAAAAGAGTTGAAGTAGAAATAAAAGCCAATAAAGTGCAGGCGAATGTCATGATAAAATGGATTTTCCCAATCTTCTGTATTACTCTCTTACTAGTAACGGTCCACTATTATAGAGAATTTCGTCAGCATACGACTCTTAAAAAGGTATATCCAAAGAATCATCGTCTCTACGAACCTCCAATGGACTTACCTCCAATGGTTTTGGCAGAAGCCATTTATTCAACCTCCTTAGAGGAAGTTAGTCCCCTAAATAAGCATAAGTTTGGTAAGTTCACCTTTGAACAATTAATCCAAGCAACCTTGCTAGACTTAGTCGATCGCGGGCATTTATCCATTTTTCAGGGTGAAGAGGAACCATGGATAAAAATTAATAATGAAAAAGGCTTGTCTAATTTTGAAAAAGAATGCTTGCGCATGACTCTTTCAACTAAGAAAGAAATTGCTTTATCTGATCTTTTCCTTGAATATCAAGTTTCTTCAACTTTGTTCCATGGTGCTAAGGAAGCTGATGAGAAACATATTCGAGAATTCGGATTACATCTAAAACGTTCTTTCGAGAGACGACTTCAACGTATGCAAAGTTGTGTTCGAGACAAGGTAAAAATTTTACGACTTCCGAGCTACTATCGTCCTTTGACAGATACAGAAAATAATCTTGTGAAGAAAATGAAAGCCTGTTCAGCTGTAACAGGACTTATCGGCTTTCTCATTTTTTACTATAGTCTAAGAACCTGTGGTTATTTCTCAATTCCTTTACTTTCCCTCGGTTTACTGGGGTTACTTGCTAGTGCCTTAGTTCATTTTGCGACACGAGGGCCATCTCGTGATGGTGTCTTAAATGAAGAAGGAGCAGAAGCATTTTATCTCTGGACAAGTTTTGAAAATATGCTTCGGGATATTGCCCATTTAGAGAAGGCTGAACTAGAGAGTATTGTTGTTTGGAATCGACTTTTGGTTTATGCAACTCTATACGGATGTGCCAAGAAAGTGAACAAAATCATGAAGCTCCATAACATACAGCTTGGAAATGCAGATATGAATCTTTATGTATATTGTGGATGGGATACCAACTTTCATGCATCAACCTCTCATATAAACCATTATGCAGCAATCGCAAATACAGCAAGTACTTTTTCTGTATCATCCGGAAGTGGTAGCTCTGGTGGAGGTTTCTCAGGCGGTGGTGGCGGAGGAAGTGTTGGTGCTTTCTAAAGAAAACTAAACACAGCCTTTAAAAGTATGATATAATGGAGGATAGAAAAAGGAGTAATCTATGTATTTTTTTGAAATTTTAAAATCTATCTTTTTTGGTATTGTTGAAGGAATTACAGAATGGTTGCCGATTTCGAGTACTGGTCACTTGATTTTGGCAGAAGAGTTTATCCAGTATAAAGATCAAAATGAAGCCTTTATGTCTATGTTTAACGTAGTCATTCAACTGGGTGCTATCCTAGCCGTTATGGTTATCTACTTTAACAAGCTTAATCCCTTCAAACCAGGTAAGGATAAAGTTCAAGTTCGTAGAACTTGGCAATTATGGTCTAAAGTATTTGTTGCGACACTCCCTCTTCTCCTAGTCTTTAAGTTTGATGATTGGTTTGATACTCACTTCCATAATATGGTTTCAGTAGCCATTATGTTGATTGTTTATGGGGTTGCTTTCATTTATCTTGAAAAACGCAACAAAGCACAAGCGATTGAGCCAACAGTAACTGAGCTAGATAAGTTACCTTATAAAACAGCCCTCTATATTGGACTTTTCCAAGTCTTGGCCCTTTTACCAGGAACTAGCCGTTCAGGTGCCACTATCGTCGGTGGTTTGTTAAATGGAACCAGTCGTTCAGTGGTGACAGAGTTTACCTTCTATCTAGGAATTCCAGTTATGTTTGGAGCCAGTGCCTTGAAGATTTTTAAATTCATCAAAGCAGGGGAAGTATTGAGTTTTGGTCAATTCTTCTTGCTCCTAGTCGCCATGGTAGTCGCTTTTGCAGTCAGCATGGTTGCTATTCGTTTCTTGACCGGCTATGTAAAAAAACACGACTTCACAGTCTTCGGTAAATACCGTATTGTCCTTGGTAGTGTCTTGTTACTTTATAGCTTTGTTCGATTATTTGTATAAGAAAAAAACCTTGAGGGAAGTTTCCTTCAAGGTTTTTAAAATCCAGTCACTGTGACTCCCAATAAACGGACGCCTTTATCCTTATCACTGAGTGTTTCGTAGAGTTGAATAATGCTTTGAGCAATTTCTTCAGAGTCTTGTGTTTGTTGATCCAGTGTTTTTCGTTTTGTCAAAGTAGAAAAGTCAGCATAGCGGATTTTCAAAATGAC
The DNA here is from genome assembly GCF_021497965.1 of Streptococcus infantis. Classification (GTDB taxonomy): domain Bacteria; phylum Bacillota; class Bacilli; order Lactobacillales; family Streptococcaceae; genus Streptococcus; species Streptococcus infantis_B. The sequence goes on from NZ_CP046525.1 coordinate 395,584, forward strand.
GATCTTACCACTTTTTTCATATTTTTGAAGACTAAGAGCAACTTTTTCCGAAAGGAGAGTTAGCTCTTTTTTGATATCTCCTTCCAGACTAAGAATCTTACTATAGGTTTTTTCTTTACCAATAGACTTACGAATACGGTCAGATTTAACGGGAGAATTATCAATCCCACGAGCCTTTCGGTAAAGGTCAAATCCAAGTCGTCCAAAACGATCAATAAGCGCAATTTCAGAGATTTCTATGAGATCAGCTCCCGTGAATACACCCATTTGATGCAATTTCTCAACAGTTTTCTTGCCAACGCCGTGGAATTTAGCAATATCCATTTGTTTGAGGAAATTTTCGGCTTCTTCAGGGAGAATAACCGTCAAACCACGAGGTTTTTGATAGTCACTAGCCATTTTAGCTAAAAACTTATTATAAGAAACCCCGGCAGAAGCGGTCAGATGGAGTTCTTGCCAAATATCCTGCTGAATTAAGCGAGCAATCTTAACGGCAGATTTGATACCGAGTTTGTTTTCAGTTACGTCTAGATAGGCTTCATCGATACTCATAGGCTCAATTTTATCTGTATATCGTTTGAAAATAGCTCGTATCTGTTGACCGACAGCAGTATATTTTTCGTAGTTTCCAGAAATGAAAACGGCTTGCGGACAACGCTCATAGGCCTCTTTGGAACTCATAGCTGAGTGGATGCCAAAGTCTCTCGCTTCATAACTACAAGTCGAAACAACTCCGCGACCTCCTGTTTTTCTTGGGTCGCTACCAATAACAACGGGTTTCCCTTTAAGCTTAGGATTGTCTCTAATTTCTACCGCAGCAAAAAAAGCATCCATGTCAATATGGATGATTTTACGAGATAAATCATTCATCAGTGGAAATATCAGCATGTGATGACCTTTCTTTGGTAGAATTACTAGCTATATTATAACCTTTTTCAGAAAAAATAGAAAATAGGTAAATCTTTTTTCAAAACTATAATACAGTTATTGCGAAAACAACAACTGTATTATAAAAGAAAGTGGAAAAAATTACTTATTTTAGTTGTTGAAATCGTTTACTGTGTGGTATACTGAATACATGAATGTAACAGATGACTGTTACTAGAAAGATAAAAGAGGACATTAACATGGTTGTTAAGACAGTTGTTGAAGCACAGGACATTTTTGACAAAGCCTGGGAAGGCTTTAAAGGTGTTGACTGGAAAGAAAAAGCAAGTGTATCACGGTTTGTACAAGCTAACTACACACCTTATGATGGAGATGAAAGCTTCCTTGCAGGACCAACAGAGCGTTCACTTCACATCAAAAAAATCGTAGAAGAAACTAAAGCACACTACGAAGAAACTCGTTTCCCAATGGATACTCGTCCAACTTCTATTGCTGATATTCCAGCTGGATTTATCGACAAAGAAAACGAATTGATCTTCGGTATCCAAAACGATGAACTCTTCAAATTGAATTTCATGCCAAAAGGTGGTATCCGTATGGCTGAAACTACTTTGAGAGAAAACGGTTATGAGCCAGATCCAGCTGTTCACGAAATTTTCACTAAATACGTTACAACAGTAAACGATGGTATCTTCCGTGCATATACTTCTAACATTCTTCGTGCTCGTCACGCCCACACTGTAACTGGTCTTCCAGACTCATACTCACGTGGACGTATCATTGGTGTGTACGCACGTCTTGCTCTTTATGGAGCTGACTTCTTGATGCAAGAAAAATTGAATGATTGGAATGCTATCAAAGAAATCGATGAAGAGACAATCCGTCTTCGTGAAGAAATCAACCTTCAATACAAAGCATTACAAGAAGTTGTTCGTTTAGGTGACCTTTACGGAGTTGATGTTCGTAAACCAGCGATGAACGTTAAAGAAGCTATCCAATGGGTAAACATTGCCTTCATGGCTGTCTGCCGCGTTATCAACGGTGCAGCTACATCTCTAGGTCGTGTGCCAATCGTCTTGGATATCTTTGCTGAACGTGACCTTGCTCGTGGTACATTTACTGAATCAGAAATCCAAGAGTTTGTTGACGATTTCGTTATGAAACTTCGTACAGTTAAATTCGGTCGTACAAAAGCTTATGACCAATTGTACTCAGGTGACCCAACCTTCATCACAACTTCTATGGCTGGTATGGGTAACGACGGTCGTCACCGTGTTACTAAGATGGACTACCGTTTCTTGAACACTCTTGACAACATCGGTAACTCTCCAGAACCAAACTTGACAGTTCTTTGGACTGACAAATTGCCATACAACTTCCGTCGCTACTGTATGCACATGAGCCACAAACACTCTTCAATCCAATACGAAGGTGTTACAACAATGGCTAAAGATGGATACGGTGAAATGAGCTGTATCTCATGTTGTGTGTCTCCACTTGACCCAGAAAACGAAGAACAACGTCACAACATCCAGTACTTCGGTGCTCGCGTTAACGTTCTTAAAGCTCTTCTTACTGGTTTGAACGGTGGTTATGACGATGTTCATAAAGACTACAAAGTATTTGATATCGAACCAATCCGTGACGAAGTTCTTGAATTCGAATCAGTTAAAGCTAACTTCGAAAAATCTCTTGACTGGTTGACTGACACTTATGTAGATGCATTGAACATTATCCACTACATGACTGACAAGTACAACTACGAAGCTGTTCAAATGGCCTTCTTGCCAACTAAACAACGTGCTAACATGGGATTCGGTATCTGTGGATTCGCTAACACTGTTGACACATTGTCAGCTATCAAGTACGCTACAGTTAAACCAATCCGTGACGAAAATGGCTACATCTACGATTATGAAACAATCGGTGAATACCCACGTTGGGGTGAAGATGACCCACGTTCAAACGAATTGGCAGAATGGTTGATCGAAGCTTACACAACTCGTCTACGTAGCCACAAACTTTACAAAGACGCAGAAGCTACAGTATCACTTTTGACAATCACATCTAACGTTGCTTACTCTAAACAAACTGGTAACTCACCAGTCCACAAAGGTGTATACCTCAACGAAGATGGTTCAGTGAACTTGTCTAAACTTGAATTCTTCTCACCAGGTGCTAACCCATCTAACAAAGCTAAAGGTGGATGGTTGCAAAACTTGAACTCACTTGCTAGCCTTGACTTTGGTTACGCAGCTGATGGTATCTCATTGACAACTCAAGTTTCACCACGTGCTCTTGGTAAGACTCGTGACGAACAAGTTGATAACTTGGTAACAATCCTTGATGGTTACTTCGAAAACGGTGGACAACACGTTAACTTGAACGTTATGGACTTGAACGATGTTTACGAAAAGATCATGTCAGGTGAAGACGTAATCGTTCGTATCTCTGGATACTGTGTAAACACTAAATACCTCACTCCAGAACAAAAAACTGAATTGACACAACGTGTCTTCCACGAAGTTCTTTCAATGGATGATGCATTGAGCTAAGATTCATAAATAGTAAATAAATACCAGTCATTTTGACTGGTTTTTTGGTATAAAAAAATTTTTTAAAAAAATTAGTCAATTTTGGTCAAATCTCTTGACTAATACTGACCAAAGTGATATACTAAGAACATAAGGATGAGAAAATCCTTAGAAAACCATGATTTTAAGGTGATTGTGTAATTTATCTTAAGATTAAAGTATGGGTAAAACCTAGAAAGAGGTGCAACCTATGTTTACCATTAGTATTTTAGAAAATCCAATTACTAAATCTGTATTGGATAAAGAGAAACCTGAAATTATACGTAGAGTAGCAAATTGCTAGTCTAAAATTTTTAAAACAAAGGTCAGAGAAAGTCAAATTAATTTGACTAACTAATTTTGAATTTAACGAGGTATGAAATATGAATAACAACTTTAATAACTTTAACAACATGGATGATTTGTTTAACCAATTGATGGGTGGTATGCGTGGATACAGTTCTGAAAATCGTCGTTATTTGATTAACGGTCGTGAAGTAACACCTGAAGAATTCGCGATTTACCGTCAAACAGGTCAACTTCCTAGCGAAGGAAGTGATCAAGCTCAGTACGTTCAAGGGAAAGGTATGAAACAAGACGGTATTCTTGCAAAACTTGGACGTAATTTAACTGCTGAAGCTCGTGAAGGGAAGCTAGATCCGGTTATTGGACGTAACAAGGAAATTCAAGAAACTTCTGAAATTCTTTCTCGTCGTACAAAAAACAATCCAGTTCTTGTCGGTGATGCTGGTGTTGGTAAAACTGCTGTAGTAGAAGGCCTTGCACAAGCTATTGTGAATGGTGATGTTCCAGCAGCAATCAAGAACAAAGAAATCATTTCAATTGATATTTCTGGACTTGAAGCTGGTACTCAATACCGTGGTAGCTTTGAAGAAAATATTCAAAACTTGGTAAACGAAGTCAAGGAAGCTGGGAATATTATCCTCTTCTTCGACGAAATTCACCAAATCCTTGGCGCAGGTAGCACAGGGGATGGTCAAGGATCTAAAGGACTTGCTGATATCTTGAAACCAGCTCTTTCACGTGGGGAATTGACCGTGATTGGTGCAACAACTCAAGATGAATATCGTAATACAATCTTGAAAAACGCTGCTCTTGCTCGTCGTTTCAACGAAGTAAAAGTTAATGCACCATCTGCTGAAGATACTTTCAAAATTCTCCAAGGGATCCGTGATCTTTATCAACAACACCACAATGTTATCTTGCCAGATGAAGTATTGAAAGCGGCTGTTGATTACTCTGTTCAATATATTCCACAACGTAGCTTGCCTGATAAGGCTATCGACCTTGTTGATGTGACAGCTGCTCACTTGGCAGCACAACACCCAGTGACAGATGTACATGCTGTGGAACATGAAATTGAAGAAGAAAAAGCTAAACAAGAAGCTGCAGCTGCTAAAGAAGATTATGAAGCAGCTTTAAATGCAAAAGTTCGTATCGAAGAACTTGAAAAGCAAATTGCTAACCATACAGAAGATCACAAGGTTACAGCGACTGTAAATGACGTAGCTGAGTCTGTAGAACGTATGACAGGTATTCCTGTTTCACAAATGGGTGCAACTGATATTGAACGTTTGAAAGATATGGGCCACCGTTTGCAAACTAAGGTTATCGGTCAAGACAAGGCTGTTGAAGCCGTTGCCAAAGCGATTCGTCGGAACCGTGCAGGTTTTGATGAAGGAAATCGCCCAATCGGTAGCTTCCTCTTTGTAGGACCTACTGGTGTTGGTAAAACAGAATTGGCTAAACAATTGGCACTTGATATGTTCGGTACTAAAGATGCCATCATTCGTTTGGACATGTCAGAATACAGTGACCGCACAGCCGTTTCTAAATTGATTGGTACAACAGCTGGTTATGTTGGTTATGATGACAATAGCAATACTTTGACAGAACGTGTTCGCCGTAACCCTTACTCAATCGTCCTTCTCGACGAAATTGAAAAGGCTGACCCTCAAGTGATTACTCTTCTTCTTCAAGTATTGGATGATGGTCGTTTGACAGATGGTCAAGGTAACACTGTAAACTTCAAGAATACTGTGATTATCGCAACTTCAAACGCAGGATTTGGCTATGAAGCGAACTTGACAGAAGATGCAGACAAACCAGAATTGATGGATCGTTTGAAACCTTACTTCCGTCCAGAATTCCTCAATCGTTTCAACGCTGTGATTGAATTCTCACACTTGAGCAAAGAAGATCTTTCTAAGATTGTTGATTTGATGTTGATTGATGTTAATAAGACTCTTTCTAAGAAAGAAATCGACTTGGCAGTGAGCGATGCAGCCAAAGAATACATGACTGAAGAAGGTTATGATGAAGTCATGGGTGTTCGTCCTCTCCGTCGTGTGGTTGAACAACAGATTCGTGATAAAGTGACAGATTTCCATTTGGATAATCTTGATGCTAAACACCTAGAAGCTGATATGGAAGATGGTATTTTGGTCATTCGTGAAAAAGCCTAAATCAAGGTTTTGTGAATCAAAAAAGGAACCAGCTGAAAAGCTGGTTCTTTTTTTGTTAAATGACATGACGCTCAAAAGCATCGTCTGAAATTCCTTGTTCAAGAATCAATTTTGCCCACTCCTTAGCAGAGAAAAGGCTATGATCCTTGTAGTTACCACAAGACTCAATGGTTGTTCCAGGAACATCTTCCCAAGTTGTAGTCTCAGCGATTTCCTTTAGTGAATCCTTTATGACAGCAGCAATTTCAGCGCTAGTATGACGTCCCCACATAATCATATGGAAACCTGTACGACAACCAAATGGGGAACAATCAATCATACCATCAATGCGAGTACGGATGAGCTTAGCTAAGAGGTGCTCAATTGTATGAAGTCCAGCGGTTGGGATAGAGTCCTCATTTGGTTGAACCAATCGGATATCAAAGTTAGAAATGATATCTCCTTTTGGACCTGTTTCTTCTCCGATTAAACGGACATAAGGTGCTTTAACAATGGTGTGGTCAAGTTCAAAACTTTCAACAATAACTTCTTTTGTCATAGTATTTCCTTTCAACTTTCTTCTTTCATTATATCATAAAGATTTATTTGATAATTGTCAAAAAAAGAACTTTGTATCAGATATTTATTGAAAAGTTAGAAATAGGAAAAAATATTTTCAAATCAATTTGAAAAATTCTGAAAATTGTATTGACACTTGGCGAAAAAGGGACTATAATGTATAAAAAGTCATAAAGGAGTTTATTATGAAATTTTCAAAAGTAATGGCCCTAGCAGGGGTGACTCTGTTAGCGTCAGGTGTTTTGGCAGCTTGTTCAGGTTCGAGCGCAAAAGGTGGAAATACGTTTTCTTACGTGTATGAAACTGACCCAGACAACCTCAACTATTTGACAACTGGTAAAGCTGCAACTGCTAATATCACTAGTAACGTCATCGATGGTTTGATGGAAAATGACCGCTACGGAAACTTTGTGCCATCAATGGCAGAAGACTGGTCTGTATCTCAAGATGGTTTGACTTATACCTATACAATTCGTAAAGATGCTAAATGGTATACTTCTGAAGGTGAGGAGTACGCAGCTGTGAAAGCTCAAGACTTTGTAACAGGTCTTAAATATGCAGCTGATAATAAATCAGAAGCCCTTTATCTCGTCCAAGATTCTATTAAGGGTCTGGATGCATATGTGAAAGGTGAAGTTAAAGACTTTTCTGAAGTTGGAATCAAGGCAATTGATGATCAGACAGTTCAATACACTTTGAACAAACCTGAAAGCTTCTGGAACTCTAAAACAACTATGGGTGTTCTTGCACCGGTCAATGAAGAATTCCTTACTTCAAAAGGAAGTGACTTTGCCAAAGCAACTGATCCAAGCAGTATCCTTTATAATGGTCCTTTCTTGTTGAAATCATTGGTAGCTAAATCTTCAGTAGAATTTGAAAAAAATCCAAACTACTGGGATAAGGACAATGTTCATATTGATAAAGTAAAACTTTCATTCTGGGATGGTCAAGACAATAACAAACTTGCAGAAACCTTTAAAGATGGTGGTTTCTCAATGGCTCGTCTCTTCCCAACCAGTGCAAGTTATCCTGAACTTGAAAAAGAATTTAAAGACAATATTGTTTATACACCTCAAGATTCTTCAACTTACTTAATTGGTACCAATATTGATCGTCAGTCTTACAAGTACACTTCTAAGACTACAGATGAACAAAAGACATCAACTAAAAAAGCTCTCCTTAACAAAGACTTCCGTCAAGCCCTTGCTTTTGGTTTTGACAGAACAGCTTATGCTTCTCAAGTAAACGGAGAAAGTGGAGCAACAAAACTTCTTCGTAACTTGTTCGTACCACCAACATTTGTTCAAGCAGATGGTAAAAACTTTGGTGATTTAGTCAAAGAAAAATTGGTAACTTATGGTGACGAGTGGAAAGATGTCAATCTGGATGACGCTCAAGACGGTCTTTACAACCCTGAAAAAGCAAAAGCAGAATTTGCTAAAGCTAAGACAGCTCTTCAAGCAGAAGGTGTTCAATTCCCAATTCACTTGGATATGCCTGTTGACCAAACAAGTACTACAAAAGTACAACGTGTTCAATCATTAAAACAATCACTTGAAGCAACATTAGGAGCTGACAATGTTGTCATTGACATTCAACAACTTCAAAAAGATGAAGTCTTAAATGTTACCTACTTTGCTGAAACAGCTGCTGGAGAAGATTGGGATCTTTCAGATAACGTTGGTTGGTCACCAGACTATATCGACCCATCTACTTACCTTGATATCATCAAACCGTCTGTAGGTGAAAATACTAAGACTTATCTAGGATTTGATTCTGGTACAAACAACGCCGCTGCCAAACAAGTTGGTTTGGAAGATTACGAAAAGATGGTTGTTGAAGCCGGAAACGAAAACACTGATATTTCAAAACGTTATGATAAATATGCTGCAGCTCAAGCTTGGTTGACAGATAGTGCATTGATTATTCCAACAACTTCTCAAACTGGACGTCCAATGTTGTCTAAGATGGTGCCATACACACTTCCATTTGCTTACTCAGGTAACAAAGGAACAAGTGAAGCCCTCTTGTACAAATACCTTGAACTTCAAGATAAACCAGTAACTGCTGATGAATATCAAAAAGCTCAAGATAAATGGAAGAAAGAAAAAGAAGAATCTAATAAAAAAGCGCAAGAAGATCTTGCAAACCATGTCAAATAAAAGAAAGTGGAGTTAGTGATTAACTCCACCTTTTTTACGCTAAAAAACCTAGGAAACTATTCCTAGGTTTTTTTTGATTATTGTTGTCCTTGAGGATTTGGATTTTGTCGAGGATTTTGTTGAGGAGGTTGATTCGTATTTGGTACCGAAGGATTTTGGGTGGTATTAGAGTTAGTAGCTTCAGTGACAGAGGATTGGTTTTCTGTTGTTGCATTTGAAATTTCTGTAATAGGTTGTTGAGGAGTTTGAGTTATCCAATTATTACGTGCACCATTCTTAAAGATGTAATCTCCACTTCTATAGAGTCCTTCAGGCATTGTCCAATCACCTGGATGATCATCTTCTGATAAGTATTCCATCATTGAGCGGTAGATATTGGCCGCTACTCTAAATCCATCTCCTTTGATTGGAGTGAGGCGATTTGAATAACCTGTCCAAACAGCCATTGAATATTTGCGGGTATATCCTACAAACATTTCATCAGGTGCGACATAATCGTATCTCTTAATGTAATTTTCAATTTCATCATCTGTATAGTTAGATGTACCAGTTTTACCAGCTTGTGGAAGCCATGAAATATAAGCATCTCGACCTATACCAGAGTATAATACTGTTTTCATCATTTCTGTCATCATGTAGGCGGTTGTTTCTTTCATAGCACGAGTACCTTGATCAGAGAACTCTTTTGAACTACCGTCACTGAAGACAATTTTATTGATGTACATTGGTTTATAATAGATACCACCGTTAGCGAAAGCAGCATAGGCAGCAGCCATTTTCTCACTACTTGCACCGTACTGTTTACCTGATTCGGTTGTATTACTTGAAATAGCATTGACGTAAAGCATAGAGGGGTAATCTATGCCGAGTCCGTTTAAGAATGTTTTTGCTTTTTCTAGTCCAACTTTTTCGAGTGTTTCTACAGCTGGAACATTTCGAGATTGTTGAATGGCAGTTTGTAGTGTAATATTGCCATAATAGCCACGATCCCAGTTATAAACGGGAGTGTTAGTACCAGGAAAGTTATATGGTACATCCTTTACCATATATGCAGTAGAATCATAAATATCATACTCTAATGCAGGGGCATAATCTGTGATTGGTTTCATGGTAGAACCCCAGTCACGGTTAGTTTCAACGGCTTGGTTAATACCGAAAGATACGTTACTAGCTTGGTGACGAGAACCAAGCTGTGCGATGACTTTGCCATTTGTAACGTCAACGATAGTAGAAGCAGCCTGGATTTCATCATCAGGATAATTTACATACTCATCAGTATTGTAAACATCCCAGAGTCGTTTTTGAACGTCTTGGTCCACGTTAGTATAGACATCCATACCAGTAGTTAAAAGATTGTAACCTGTTTCGTTTTCAACTTGTTCAATGACTTCTTTGAGGTAATTGTCTAAATATGGAGGATAACTGTTGCTACTTTTGAGGCTTTGTAAACCATCAGTGATTGGTGTGTTGATAGCTGTTTCGTATTGCTCAGCTGTCAGATAACCTTGTTTTTGCATCTCTGATAGGACTAGATTACGACGTTCAGTAGCTTCTTCTGGATGGGAATAAGGATCGTATTGGTTTGGTGCTTGAGGCATGCCAGCGAGCAGTGCAAGTTGTGGAATAGATAAGTCTTTTAAATCTTTACCATAGTAGTTTTGCGCAGCAGTCTGCATACCATAGTTACCATTTGACATGTATACTTTATTGATGTAATATGTCAAAATTTCTTGTTTGGTTGCAGTTCTTTCTAGCTGGATGGCTAACCATGCTTCTTGGGCCTTACGAGAGATAGTTTGATCTGACGAAGATGTTGAGAAATATGTTAATTTAATCAACTGCTGGGTCAAGGTTGAACCACCTTGAAGACCGTTGCTTCGAAGATTTCGTAAGAAGGCGCCCATGATACGGATGCTATCAATCCCTCTGTGGTTGAAAAAACGATGGTCTTCAATAGAGACAATTGCATTAACAAGATTTGTTGGAATTTCACTACTTTGAGCATTTACACGACGCTCCGCACCTAAGTCTGCAATCAATTCATTTTTACTGTCGTAAATTTTACTTGAAGTTGTTGCGACTAGTTTGCTTTCCGTAAGTTCAGGCGCTTTAGATGCATAATAGAAGAAGACACTTCCACCGATTAGTATCGAAGCGATAAAGGCAGCTAAGATTCCAATTCCTAGATATTTAGCAATGCGCCAGATAAGTTGTTTATTCATTTGTTTTACCACCTAGTAAATGTTGTTTGACGATATCGAGATAAGGTATTTGAGGAAAGGCTTGTTGTTCAATTACAAAACCGTGCTCTCGAATATAATCAAGCGGCATTGATTTTTTCCCCATATCCTGACGATAAAAACGGATGAGGTCAATTGCCGGTAATAAATACGTTTCCTGATAAGAAGAAAAATGGATCAAGACGAAGCAAATTCCTTTTTGTTTAAGGACCTGTTCCATATGCTGAATCTGATGAGAATGGAAGTTCTTCATCGGAAAAGCTCTTTTTTGTTTAGTTTCCTTGGCTTCGAAATCGATATAAAATCCTTCATAAACACCCGAGTAGTCAGTTGTTGATGCCTGTCTAAAATAGGCTTCGACAATTTTAGCACGACTCCGCTGAGGATAGTCGACTCGTACAATTTGAATCGGGGTTGGCTTTTTATGAATGACTGCCATTCCATGTGAGAGATAGTAGTCGTTCGTAGCGTTGATCATCTTTTCAAAACTCATTCCCCGATTTGCGAAATTTTTAGTTTGAGGTAGGGAAGTTTTGCTTGATTTAGATGAAAGTTTATGTGGATAGTTGACCATAATCCTCCTTATTGGTACAATAACATCACTCTATTATACCACAAAGGTCTTTAGAAAGGGTGAAAAAATGCATACAGCCTTGGTTTTGGGATACTCAGCTTTTGATTTGGGATTATTTAATGAAAAGGATATTCGTTTAAAAATCATTAAAAAAGCTATCCGTAGAGACTTGGAAAGATTAGCTGAAGAAGGATTGAAATGGCTAGTGTTTACGGGGACTCTTGGATTTGAACATTGGGTTTTAGAAGTTGCTAAGGAAATGAAAGAAGATTATGGATTTCAACTAGCGACTATTTTTGACTTTGAAACACATGGATCAAATTGGAATGAGGCCAATCAAGTTAAATTGAGTGATTTTAAACAGGTTGATTTTATTAAGTATGCTTACCCTGCCTATGAGCATAAAGGTCAATTGAGAGACTATCAGATTTTTTTGCTCGAAAGTACAGATGGGGCCTACCTTTTTTATGACGAAGAAAATGAAACAAAACTGAGATTTTTTTACGAACTGATGAAAAAGAAAGACAACTATATTACAAAAATATTAACATTTGAGGATTTAAATGAAGTGGCCGAAAATTTTTCCGAAAATTGAGGCTTTGACCTTGCTTTTTGTTTGCTTTTTTTTATATAATAATACTAGTAACTGAGAATGGAGAGAGACATGGCAAGCATTATTTTTACAGCAAAGGATATTTTTGAACAGGATTTTGGAAGAGAAGTACGTGGATACAGTAAAGCAGAGGTAGATGAATTCTTAGATGACGTTATCAAGGACTATGAAACCTATGCAGCGTTGGTTAAATCACTACGTTTGGAAGTCGCAGAGTTGAAAGAAGAATTGGCGAACAAACCTCAAGTAGCACCTGTATCTGTTGCTTCTGAACCTGCAGATCTTGGAAGCACAACTTCTATGACCAATTTTGATATCTTGAAACGCTTGAATCGTCTTGAAAAAGAAGTATTTGGCAAACAAATCGTAGAAAATTCTGATTTCTAAGAATCATACAGTTGTGCAATTTTTGGATAATCGCGTGGAGAGTTTATCTTTTCATGAGGAAAGTCCATGCTAGCACAGGCTGTGATGCCTGTAGTGTTTGTGCTAGGCGAAACCATAAGCCTAGGGACGAGAAATCGTTACGGCGAGTGAATAGACTAAGTTTTCGGATATGTTTTAGTAGCTCTGAAAGTGCCACAGTGACGAAGTCTCTCTGGAAACAGAGAGAGTGGAACGCGGTAAACCCCTCAAGCTAGCAACCCAAATTTTGGTCGGGGCATGGAGTACGCGGAAACGAACGTAGTACTCTGACTGCTAGCAGCTTCTAGCTGTTAGTGGTAGACAGATGATTATCGAAAGAAGTGGTCCTAGTCGCTTCTGGAACAAAACATGGCTTATAGAAAATTGCATATAGGTTGGGGCTGAGAAATTTTCTCAACCTCATTTTTTAAAGGTGAACAAGAGAAAGGTCTTTAAAGACTGACATGAAACAAACATTTAACTTAATAGCGACTGCTGCAGCAGGCTTAGAGGCTGTTGTAGGTCGTGAAGTGCGTGCACTTGGCTATGATTGTCAAGTTGAGAATGGTCGCGTTCGCTTTGAAGGAGATGTAAAGGCAATTATCGAAACTAATTTGTGGCTACGAGCTACAGATAGGATCAAGATTGTTGTTGGGACTTTTCCCGCAAAAACATTTGAAGAGCTTTTTCAAGGAGTTTTTGCCTTAGATTGGGAAAACTATCTTCCACTCGGAGCACGTTTCCCAATCTCTAAGGCTAAGTGTGTCAAATCAAAACTTCATAACGAACCTAGTGTCCAGGCTATTTCTAAAAAGGCAGTTGTCAAGAAATTGCAGAAACATTATGCTCGACCAGAAGGTGTTCCTCTGATGGAAAATGGTCCAGAGTTTAAAATAGAGGTATCGATTCTTAAAGACATCGCGACTATCATGATTGACACAAGTGGCTCTAGTCTTTTCAAACGAGGTTATCGTACTGAAAAAGGTGGTGCTCCTATTAAAGAGAACATGGCAGCAGCAATTCTGCAATTATCAAACTGGTATCCTGATAAACCCTTGATTGATCCGACCTGCGGTTCAGGAACCTTCTGTATTGAGGCAGCTATGATTGCTCGTAATATGGCGCCAGGCTTACGCCGTTCCTTTGCTTTCGAGGATTGGAACTGGGTTAGCGACCGGTTAATTCAGCAAATTCGTACAGAAGCTAGCAAGAAGATTAATCGTGAAATTGAGCTAGACATCATGGGCTGTGATATCGATGGCCGCATGGTGGAAATTGCTAAAGCAAATGCTCAGGTTGCGGGAGTTTCTAAGGATATCCACTTTAAGCAGATGCGCGTGCAGGATTTGCGAACGGACAAGATCAATGGAGTTATTATTTCGAATCCACCGTATGGAGAACGCTTGTCAGATGATGCAGGAGTAACCAAGCTCTATGCTGAGATGGGAGAAGTATTTGCCCCCCTTAAAACATGGAGTAAATTTATCCTGACTAGTGATGAAGCTTTTGAAAGTAAATATGGTAGTCAGGCAGATAAAAAACGGAAACTCTATAACGGTACCTTGAAAGTTGATTTATATCAATATTTTGGTCAACGAGTGAAAAGACAAGATGTCAAATTAGAAAGGAATGCAAATGAGTAAGAAAAGACGTAACCACCATCATAAGGGTGAGCAAGAATCTAAATTTGAATTTGAAGAAGCGAAAGATTTAACGGTTGGTCAGGCCATTCGTAAGAACGAAGAAGTTGAGGCAGGTGTAACTCCAGAAGATACGGTCTTGGACAAATATATTAAACAACATCGTGAAGAAATCGAAGCTGATAAGTTTGAAAATTTACAAACAAAAAAAGACCAGCCTGCTCAAAGCTTGGATGATATGATTCAAGAAGTGAGAGAAACGACTGAAAAAGAAAATACATCAAGTTCAGAAGGGGAAACAATTGCAGATGCAGTAGCTGCAGAGACCACGGAGATTGTAGCTCAAGAAGTTGATGCTGAAGAAACAAAAGTTCTCGAGCAACCTTTTAAAAACGAATTGGATGCTGTTGAAATGGCTGAAGTTGCTAATTCGCAAGCTGCAGTAGTTGATGAAGAAACTGACGAACAACTGCAACCCTTGTCTCGTTCTGATCAGCCTATTGAGAAGCCAAAAAGTAAGAAAAAATTGGCAATCCTGTCAGTCATTATTTTAGTCTTCCTCTTAATTTTGGGAGGTTCATATTACGTTTATCGCCAAATTTCTCGTTCTTCTCAAGAAATTCAAACGAAAGCGGCAGATTCAGGTCTGGTAAGTAATCAGTCAGTTTTGGAACAATTTAATACTCTCTACGATACATTCTATACCGATGAAAACAAAACGGCTCTTAAAAATAGCCAGTTTAGTCAACTGAATCAATTGAAGGAGCTTCTGGATAAACTTGAGGGAGCGAGAGAATATACTCTTGCCAAATCAAAATATGATAGCTTGGAAACTCAGATAAAAGCAATTCAAGAAGTTAATTCTCAATTTGAAACTCCAGCTATTACAGATGGTGTCTTGGATACAAACGCAAAAATCAAAGCAGACGCGAAATTTACAGATATCAAAACTGGAAATACAGAAATTGATAAATTGCTAGATAAAGCAATCAGTCTTGGTAAGAGTCAACTAGCAAGTACGACGACAGATTCGACAACAGCAGCGAGCCAGGAAGTGTCAAGTCCAACTACAGAAAGCAGTCCCTCTACTTCAATAAGCGATTCTTCTGCATCTACTAATGGTGGCTTATCGAGTGAAGGCGTTAATTTGCAAAGAGGTGTGAGCCGAGTACCGTACAATCAATCAGCTGTTAATGACAGCAGTAACCCTGCTTGGACATTTGCAGATGGTGTCCTTGAAAGAATTCTTGAGACATCACGTGCGCGTGGATACATCACTGGAAACAAATATATCTTGGAACGTGTGAATATTGTTAATGGCAATGGTTACTACAATCTTTATAAACCAGATGGAACTTATCTCTTTACCCTTAACTGTAAGACAGGTTACTTTGTAGGGAATGGTTCTGGCCATGCTGATGATTTAGACTACTAGTTAAATTGTTATAAAATTCTTTCTTTTCACAGATAAACATGATAAAATAAAACATATTAAATAAGAGGAGTGTCACATGACAAAAGCTAACTTTGGTGTTGTTGGTATGGCCGTAATGGGTCGTAACCTTGCCCTTAATATCGAATCTCGTGGTTATACAGTTGCTATTTATAACCGTAGTAAAGAAAAAACTGAAGATGTGATTGCTTGCCATCCTGATAAAAACTTTGTGCCAAGCTATGATATCGAAAGCTTCGTAAACTCTATTGAAAAACCACGTCGTATTATGCTTATGGTTCAAGCAGGACCTGGTACAGATGCAACAATCCAAGCTCTTCTTCCACACTTGGATAAAGGTGATATCTTGATCGATGGAGGGAATACTTTCTATAAAGATACTATTCGTCGTAATGAAGAATTGGCGAACTCAGGTATCAACTTTATCGGTACAGGTGTTTCTGGTGGTGAAAAAGGTGCCCTTGAAGGTCCTTCTATCATGCCTGGGGGACAAAAAGAAGCTTATGACTTGGTAGCAGATGTTCTTGAAGAAATCTCTGCTAAAGCACCAGAAGATGGAAAACCATGTGTAACATACATCGGTCCTGATGGAGCTGGTCACTACGTGAAAATGGTCCACAATGGGATTGAGTACGGTGACATGCAATTGATCGCAGAAAGCTACGATCTTATGCAACACTTGCTTGGTCTTTCAGCAGAAGACATGGCTGAAATCTTTACTGAGTGGAACAAGGGTGAATTGGACAGCTACTTGATTGAAATCACAGCTGATATCTTGAGCCGTAAAGATGATGAAGGTCATGAAGGACCAATTGTAGACTATATCCTTGATGCTGCAGGTAACAAGGGAACTGGTAAATGGACTAGCCAATCAGCACTTGACCTTGGTGTGCCATTGTCTCTTATCACTGAGTCAGTATTTGCGCGTTACATCTCTACTTACAAAGAAGAACGTGTTCATGCTAGCAAAGTTCTTCCAAAACCAGCTGCTTTCAAATTTGAGGGTGACAAGGCTGAGTTGATCGAAAAAATCCGCCAAGCTCTTTACTTCTCAAAAATCATTTCTTATGCACAAGGTTTTGCGCAATTGCGAGTAGCTTCTAAAGAGAATAACTGGAACTTACCATTTGCTGACATCGCTTCTATCTGGCGCGATGGATGTATCATCCGTTCTCGTTTCTTGCAAAAGATTACAGATGCATACAACCGTGATGCAGACCTTCCTAACCTTCTTTTGGATGAGTACTTCTTGGATGTTACTGCTAAGTACCAACAATCTGTTCGTGACATCGTAGCTCTTGCTGTTCAAGCTGGTGTACCAGTACCAACATTCTCAGCAGCCATTACTTACTTTGATAGCTACCGTTCAGCTGATCTTCCAGCAAACTTGATTCAAGCGCAACGTGACTACTTTGGTGCTCACACTTACAAACGCAAAGACAAAGAAGGAACATTCCACTACTCTTGGTATGACGAAAAATAAGTAGGTCAGCCATGGGGAAACGGATTTTATTACTTGAGAAAGAAAGAAATCTAGCTCATTTTTTAAGTCTGGAACTCCAAAAAGAGCAATACCGAGTTGATCAGGTAGAAGAGGGACAAAAAGCCCTTTCCATGGCTCTTCAGACAGACTATGACTTGATTTTACTGAATGCTCATCTAGGGGATATGACAGCTCAGGATTTTGCAGATAAGTTGAGTCGCACCAAGCCAGCGTCGGTTATCATGATTTTGGATCATCGAGAAGAATTGCAAGGCCAACTTGAAACAATCCAGCGTTTCGCTGTTTCGTATATCTATAAACCAGTCATTATCGATGATTTGGTCAATCGTATTGCAGCGATTTTCCGAGGTCGGGACTTCATTGATCAACATTGTAGTCAGATGAAGGTTCCTACATCCTATCGCAATCTGCGTATGGATTTAGAAAACCACACTGTCTATCGTGGCGATGAGATGATCGCTTTGACTCGGCGTGAGTATGATCTTTTAGCAACCCTTATGGGAAGCAAAAAGGTCTTAACTCGTGAGCAGTTGCTGGAAAGTGTTTGGAAGTATGAAAGTGCGACCGAAACCAATATTGTGGATGTTTATATCCGTTATCTACGTAGCAAGCTTGACGTAAAAGGTCAAAAGAGCTACATCAAAACTGTGCGTGGTGTTGGTTACACGATGCAAGAGTAGTAAAAGTAGTTACAGTTATGTAACTGCTTTTTTAATATCTAAACAAGTTCAAACCGTTTTTTAATTTAATCATTAAATATATTTCTAGCTCGGTGAAACTGAAAGGAAACAATCGCTTTTTTTGTGAAAATATAATAAAATAGAAAGGAATAAAGTTCTAAAATTTTATCTAGAAAAAGATGGTTTTCATCTGATAGTAGGATTAAATGACAAAAGAAGTTGGTGTCGGTCAGGCACATAGTAAAATTATTTTAATCGGAGAGCATGCAGTGGTTTATGGCTACCCAGCCATTTCTTTGCCTCTTTTAGAGGTTGAAGTGACTTGTCGAGTGGTACCAGCGGCGACACCATGGCGTCTGTTTGAAGAGGACACCTTGTCTATGGCTGTTTATGCGTCTCTCGAGTATTTAAATATCAAAGATGCTTGCATCCGTTGTCAAATCGACTCGGCTATTCCTGAAAAACGTGGGATGGGATCTTCAGCAGCCATAAGTATTGCAGCCATTCGTGCAGTATTTGATTATTACCAGGCAGAACTTCCGCATGATGTTTTAGAGATTTTGGTCAATCGGGCGGAGATGATTGCCCATATGAATCCTAGTGGTTTAGATGCTAAGACTTGTCTTAGTGACCAACCTATCCGTTTTATCAAGAATGTTGGTTTTGAAGAATTAGCTATGGATTTGTCAGCTTATCTGATCATTGCAGATACTGGAGTTTATGGAAATACTCGTGAAGCTATCCAAGTCGTAGAGAACAAAGGTAAGGAAGCTCTGCCTTTCTTGCATGCATTAGGAGAATTAACCCAAGAAGCAGAAAAAGCTATTCAAACAAAAGATGCCGTGAAGCTGGGAGAAATTCTAACCAAAGCTCATGGAAATCTAAAAGAAATCGGAGTTAGTAGCCCTGAGGCAGATGCCTTGGTTGAAACTGCCCTTGAACATGGAGCTCTAGGAGCCAAGATGAGTGGTGGTGGTCTAGGCGGTTGTATCATTGCCTTGGTTGCTAATGTCAGTCAAGCACAAGAACTCGCAGAAAGATTAGAAGAGAAAGGAGCTGTTCAGACATGGATCGAAAGCCTGTAACAGTACGTTCCTATGCCAATATTGCTATTATCAAATATTGGGGTAAGAAAAAAGAAAAAGAGATGGTTCCCGCGACTAGCAGTATCTCTCTGACTTTAGAAAATATGTATACGGAGACGACACTTTCACCTTTGCCAGCAGATGCAAGCTCGGATGCTTTCTACATCAATGGTCAGTTGCAAAACGAAGCTGAGCATGTCAAAATGAGTAAAATCATTGACCGCTACCGTCCTGAAGGGGCAGGTTTTGTTCGTATCGATACCAAGAACAATATGCCAACAGCAGCGGGTCTTTCTTCAAGTTCCAGTGGTTTGTCTGCCCTGGTAAAAGCTTGTAATGCCTATTTCCAATTAGGACTAAATCGTAAAGAATTGGCTTTGGAAGCTAAGTTTGCATCGGGCTCTTCATCTCGTAGTTTTTATGGTCCCTTAGCAGCTTGGGACAAGGATAGTGGAGAAATCTATCCAGTTGAAACTGACTTGAAACTCTCTATGATTATGTTGGTCTTGGAAGACCAGAAAAAACCAATCTCTAGTCGGGATGGTATGAAACTCTGCGTGGAAACTTCAACAACATTTGAGGAGTGGATTCGTCAGTCTGAGCAAGACTACAAGGATATGCTAATCTACCTCAAGGAAAATGACTTTGAGAAAGTTGGAGTATTAACAGAAAAGAACGCTCTTGCCATGCATGCTACGACAAAAACTGCAAATCCGCCGTTCTCTTATCTCACAGATGCGAGTTATGAGGCTATGGATTTTGTTCGTCAGCTTAGAGAACAAGGAGAATCTTGTTACTTCACCATGGATGCGGGGCCTAATGTAAAGGTTCTTTGTTTAGAAAAAGACTTGGAACATCTATCAGAACTCTTAGGTCAACGCTATCGCTTAATCGTTTCAAAGACAAAGGATTTGAGCCAAGATGACGATTGTTAAAACTTGTGGAAAGCTCTACTGGGCTGGTGAGTATGCCATTTTAGAACCAGGGCAGTTGGCACTAATAAAAGCTATTCCCATCTATATGACAGCTGAGATTGAGTCCTCAGAAGTTTATCGACTCTACTCAGATATGTTTACTTATAGTGTAGATATGCGCCCAGATTCTTCCTATGCCTTGATCCAAGAAACAGTTGCCTTGGTGGAGTACTATCTGACTGCCCAAGGAGTTGACTTGCAGCCTTTTTTCCTAGATATTCGTGGGAAAATGGAGCGTCAGGGCAAGAAGTTTGGTCTGGGTTCTAGTGGTAGCGTCGTTGTATTGGTTATCAAGGCCATGCTTGCTTTCTATGATAGACCAGCTGAAAGAGACCTCTTGTTTAAACTGGCGAGTGCTGTTCTTCTCAAACGTGGAGACAATGGTTCCATGGGTGACATTGCCTGTATCGTTTCAGAAGCCCTGGTCCTCTATCAGTCTTTTGATCGGGAGAAAGTGGCACAATGGCTAGAAAAGGAAGACTTGCCAACTGTATTAGCACGTGATTGGGGCTTTTCTATTAGGAGTGTTGAACCGGCCTTGGACTTTGATTTTCTGGTAGGTTGGACCAAGGAAGTAGCGGTGTCTAGTCAGATGGTTAAGCAAATCAAGAACAATATGAATGCTAGTTTTTTGCGGGCTTCAAAAGAAACTGTAAGCTCTTTTGTGCAGGCTTTGCATGAAGGCCAAGAAGAAAAGATAATGGAGCTACTAGAACAAGCTAGTCAACTCTTAGAAAACTTGAGTTCAGATATTTACACCCCTTCTCTCAGACAATTAAAAAATGCCAGTCATGACTTGAAAGCTGTTGCTAAAAGTAGTGGCGCCGGTGGTGGAGATTGCGGCATTGCCCTTAGTTTTGACCAAGACTCGACCACATTACTGAAAAAACGCTGGGCTGATCTAGGGATTGAGCTCTTATATCAAGAAAGGATAGGACATGACGACGAATCGGAAGGATGAGCACATCCGCTATGCCCTTGAACAAAAAAGTTCTTACAATAGTTTTGATGAGGTGGAGTTAATCCACTCCTCACTACCCTTATATGACTTAGATGAGATTGATCTTTCGACAGAATTTGCAGGGCGAAAATGGGGTTTTCCTTTTTATATTAACGCCATGACAGGTGGGAGTGACAGGGGCAGAGAAATCAATCAAAAATTGGCTCAGGTGGCAGAGGCCTGTGGAATTTTATTTGTGACAGGTTCTTACAGTGCTGCTCTTAAGGATCCATCGGACGAGTCTTTCTCTGTCAAGTCAAATCACCCTGACCTTCTTTTCGGAACCAATATTGGCTTGGATAAACCTGTTGAACTGGGGCTACAAACGGTCCAAGAGATGAATCCTCTTCTCTTGCAAGTCCATGTTAATGTTATGCAGGAATTGCTCATGCCCGAAGGTGAGCGTCAATTTAGATTGTGGCAAAATAATCTGAAAGATTATGTTGAGCAAATCTCTGTTCCCCTTGTCTTAAAAGAAGTCGGCTTTGGCATGGATGTGAAGACCATTGCTAAGGCGCACGAGATGGGGATACGTACGGTTGATTTGTCTGGCCGTGGGGGAACTAGTTTTGCCTATATCGAAAATCGTCGTAGCGGTCAACGGGACTACCTCAATGATTGGGGGCAATCGACCATGCAGGCTCTAATCAATGCCCAAGACTGGAAAGATAAGATGGAGCTTCTGGTAAGCGGAGGTGTTCGCAATCCACTAGACATCATCAAATGCTTGGTCTTTGGAGCCAAGGCGGTTGGACTCTCACGCACCATGTTAGAGCTGGTTGAGAATTACTCAGTTGATGTCGTTATTTCCATTGTTGAAGGTTGGAAGGAAGACCTACGCTTGATTATGTGTGCCCTTAATTGTGCAAGGATTGAGGATTTGCAAGAGGTCGACTATCTCCTTTATGGAAAATTAAAAGAAGCAAAAGATCAACTATAAGGAGGTCGGGATTTTGGTCCCGGTCTTTTTATCATTCCTCAGACTGATGTGACATTTTGGTTTTGTGATACAATAAAATAGAGAGGACGGTTACATGAGAAAATTTCAAATTTTTCTATTTATTGAAGCTTGTTTATTGACAGGAGCTCTGATTATGATGGTATCAGAGCATTTTTCCCGTTTTCTGCTGATATTGCTCTTGTTTTTACTGCTGATTCGATACTATACTGGAAGACAGGGGAATAACTTCATTTTAGTGGCAGTGAGCATTCTATTTTTCTTTATCATCATGCTCAATCCCTTTGTCATTTTAGCCATCTTTGTAGCCTTGATTTACAGTCTGTTCTTACTTTATCCTATGATGAACCAGGAAAGAGAAGATACTAATCTGATTTTTGAAGAAGTAGTGACAGTAAAGAGGGAGAAAAATCACTGGTTTGGAAATCTCCACCACTTCTCAAGCTACCAGACTTGCCGCTTTGATGATATCAATCTTTTTCGTCTCATGGGGAAGGATACCATTCATCTAGAGCACGTGATTTTAAGCAATCATGATAATGTCATCATCTTGAGAAAACTAGTCGGCACAACCAGAATTATTGTACCAGTGGATGTGGAAGTCAGCCTTAGTGTTAATTCTTTGTATGGAGATTTAACCTTCTTTGATCAACCTAAACGTGCTTTACGCAATGAACAATTCCACCAAGAAACCAGAGATTATCTCAAGAGTCCAAAGAGTGTTAAGATTCTTTTGACAACTATGGTTGGAGATGTTGAGGTGGTGCGCGGATGAAAAAACAGCCCTATATTTTAATTGGTCTCACTTCATTCCTCTTTGTCGCCTTTCTATTTCGAAGCATTTTTAAGGTTCTGGATATAGAGTGGAGCTCTCTTTTTCAGGACCTAGAAAAGACTGAAAAAATCGTATTTCTGGCTTTGATGTTTAGTTTTGCCCTAGCCTTTTTGTTTGTCCTATTCTGGACAATTGTTGACGAAATTTCAAGAAGAAGAATACAAGCAAATCTCAAACGTCTGCTAGCTGGTAAAGATATTAAAAGCCTTGGAGATGCAGATTTAGACGCGAGTTTTAGAAACTTGTCAGGAAAGCTTGGCTTGTTGACAGAAGCTATTCAAAAAGTAGACAATCAGACCTTGGTCAAAGAAGAAGAGATAGTTGAAAAGGAGCGCAAGCGAATCGCGCGTGACTTGCATGATACGGTTAGTCAAGAAATTTTCGCTGCTCATATGATACTATCAGGTCTCAGTCAGCAAGCTTCTAAGTTAGACAGAGTGAAGATGCAGACACAACTCCAGAGTGTCACAGCTATTTTGGAAACTGCTCAAAGAGATTTGCGTATTCTACTATTGCATTTGCGTCCTATTGAACTGGAACAAAAGAGTTTAGTGGAGGGGATCCAGATACTCCTTAAAGAACTAGAAGAAAAAAGTGATCTAAAGGTAAGCTTTAAATATCAGGTAACTGCATTACCTAAAAAGATTGAAGAGCATATTTTCCGTATTGTCCAAGAATTGATTAGTAATACCCTTCGGCATGCGCAGGCCTCTTGTCTGGATGTTTACCTTTATCAAACGGAAACGGAATTGCAATTGAAGGTGGCAGACAATGGTCGTGGCTTTCAGTTAGATGATGGAGACGAACTGAGCTATGGTTTACGGAATATCAAAGAACGAGTGGAAGATATGGCTGGGACTATACAATTATTAACAGCTCCTAAGCAAGGATTAGCTGTTGATATCCGCATTCCCTTGCTTGATTTGGATAGATAAGAGGAAGTAAGATGAAACTATTATTGGTAGATGACCACCAAATGGTGCGTCTGGGTTTAAAAAGTTATTTTGAATTACAAGATGATGTAGAGGTTGTAGGAGAAGCAACCAATGGAGCAGAAGGGGTTTCCATGGCCTTGGAACTCCGTCCTGATGTGATTGTCATGGATATTGTCATGCCTGAAGTCAACGGGATTGATGCAACACTAGCAATTCTCAAAGAATGGCCAGAGGCTAAAATCTTGATCGTGACATCTTACCTAGACAATGAAAAAATCATGCCGGTCTTGAATGCTGGAGCTAGGGGTTATATGCTCAAGACTTCGAGCGCAGATGAGTTGCTGCACGCTGTTCGTAAGGTAGCAGCTGGTGAGTTTGCTATTGAACAAGAGGTGAGCAAGAAGGTAGAATACAACCGTAATCACGTCGAATTACATGAAGATTTGACCGCGCGTGAACGAGATGTCCTTCAATTAATCGCTAAAGGCTATGAAAATCAGCGTATAGCTGATGAATTGTTCATCTCCCTCAAGACAGTCAAAACCCATGTTTCGAACATTCTGGCTAAACTTCAGGTTAGTGACCGTACACAGGTAGCTGTTTATGCCTTTCAACATCACCTGGTAGGTCCTGATGAATTTTAAGGAAGCTGAGATGTAACTCAAGCATGGATGAAAAGCGCATCCATTACTTGAAAAAATTCGCTACTATATGGTATAATGGACTGTATTAAAAATTTTAAGGAGAAATGACAGAATGTCTGTATCATTTGAAAACAAAGAAACAAACCGTGGTGTCTTGACTTTTACTATCTCTCAAGACCAAATCAAACCAG
Organism: Streptococcus infantis; assembly: GCF_021497965.1. Classification (GTDB taxonomy): domain Bacteria; phylum Bacillota; class Bacilli; order Lactobacillales; family Streptococcaceae; genus Streptococcus; species Streptococcus infantis_B. The sequence goes on from NZ_CP046525.1 coordinate 419,982, forward strand.
AATTGGACCGTGTATTTAACTCAGTAAAGAAAACTCTTAACGTTCCAGGTTTCCGTAAAGGTCACCTTCCACGTCCTATCTTCGACCAAAAATTTGGTGAAGAAGCACTTTACCAAGATGCAATGAACGCTCTTTTGCCAGATGCTTATGAAGCAGCTGTAAAAGAAGCTGGACTTGAAGTAGTTGCTCAACCAAAAATTGACGTAACTTCTATGGAAAAAGGTCAAGACTGGGTTATCACTGCAGAAGTTGTTACAAAACCTGAAGTTAAATTGGGTGAATACAAAAACCTTGAAGTATCAGTTGATGTAGATAAAGAAGTAACTGACGCTGATGTAGATGCACGTATCGAACGTGAACGCAACAACTTGGCAGAATTGGTAATCAAAGATGGTGCTGCTGAAGACGGTGACACTGTTGTTATCGACTTCGTTGGTTCTATCGACGGTGTTGAATTTGATGGTGGAAAAGGTGAAAACTTCTCACTTGGACTTGGTTCAGGACAATTCATCCCTGGATTTGAAGACCAATTGGTTGGACACTCAGCTGGTGAAACTGTTGACGTTATCGTAACATTCCCAGAAGACTACCAAGCAGAAGACCTTGCAGGTAAAGAAGCTAAATTCGTAACAACTATTCACGAAGTTAAAGCTAAAGAAGTTCCAGCACTTGATGATGAACTTGCAAAAGACATCGACGAAGAAGTTGAAACTCTTGACGAATTGAAAGAAAAATACCGCAAAGAATTGGCTGCTGCTAAAGAAGAAGCATACAAAGATGCCGTTGAAGGTGCAGCAATCGATAAAGCTGTAGAAAATGCTGAAATCGTTGAGCTTCCAGAAGAAATGATCCACGAAGAAGTTCACCGTTCAGTAAATGAATTCCTTGGCAACTTGCAACGTCAAGGTATCAACCCTGACATGTACTTCCAAATCACTGGAACTACTCAAGAAGACCTTCACAAACAATACGAAGCAGAAGCTGAGTCACGTACGAAGACTAACCTTGTAATCGAAGCTGTTGCGAAAGCTGAAGGATTTGACGCTACTGAAGAAGAAATCCAAAAAGAAATCGAGCAATTGGCTGCAGACTACAACATGGAAGTTGCTCAAGTACAAAGCTTGCTTTCAGCTGATATGTTGAAACACGATATCACAATCAAAAAAGCTGTTGAATTGATCACAAGCACTGCAACAGTAAAATAATCTGAAAAGATAAAAAGCCCACCGGATTCGGTGGGCTTTCTTGTGCTTTATTTTCCGAAAAATTCTTGAAGATCATCCTGGCTAATTCCAATCATAGCTGGGATACTAGACCAGTTGTCCTCGGTTAGAATGTAGGATTGCTGAGAATCAGTCTGATTAGAGGTTTCAAGAATAGGCTCAGTTGCTTCTTCAGAGCTTTCAGTTAAATCGCTGAAACGTTCAATCAGATAGGTCTTGCGAGCTGTTCCAATGTGTTTGATTGCATAGTCAAAGGCTTGTAGTTCACCAAGTAGGATGAGCTTGCTTTTGGCACGAGTGATAGCAGTGTAGATGAGATTGCGCTCCAGCATGCGCTTGCTAGCACTGGTAATTGGTAAAATCACAACTGGGAACTCACTACCCTGAGACTTATGGATACTCATAGCATAGGCAAGGCGAATCTTGTACCATTCATTTCGAGGATAGGAAACCTCGTTGCCATCAAAATCAATTATGATTTCATCTTGCTTGGATTCAGTGTATTTTCCAGGAATCAGGTCTGTAATATAGCCTAAGTCTCCATTAAAGACATTGACTTCTGCATCGTTGACAAGATGAATGATCTTATCGCCTGTGCGATAATGAAACTGACTTGCCTCAAAACTAATCTGCCCCTTTTGAAGAGGATTGAGCAGTTCTTGCATGAGTTGATTGATGGCATCAATTCCTGCTGTACCACGATACATAGGAGCCAGAACTTGGATATCACGAGCGGGAATACCATTTCTGATAGCAGCATCAAGGATTTTTTCAATGGTCGCAGGGATATGGCTACTAGCGATTTCAAAGTAGGAACGATCTGCTTTTTTCTGAGTGAAATCTGCAGGCAAAATTCCTTGACGAATTTGGCTAGCAAGGGTGACAATGGTTGATTCTTCACTCTGACGGTAGATTCTTTCCAAGCGTGTTTGAGGAATGCATGGAATTTGGAGTAAGTCAGCCAGGACTTGACCAGGGCTAACCGATGGCAGCTGGTCACTATCTCCGACAATGAGAATTTTACTGTTAGAGGAGATATTGGAGAAGAGTTGATTGGCTAGCCAGGTATCCACCATAGAAAACTCATCCACGATGATAAAATCAGCATCTAGATAATCCTCCAAATGACTGGTATCGTCGTCTCCAGTCATACCCAAGTGGCGGTGAATCGTTGCACTAGGCAAGCCTGTCAGTTCATTCATGCGACGTGCTGCACGACCGGTTGGAGCAGCCAGGAGAATCGGTAGACTACTTTTTTTCCGAAGGTCGAGCCCCTCTAATAGGGCATAAACACCAATAATTCCATTGATAACAGTGGTCTTACCTGTACCAGGTCCACCTGTCAGGATAAAGACCTTGTTTTGGATAGCGTCGCAGATAGCCTGCTTTTGAATGGCATCGTATTGGATGCCTAATTCCTTCTCAACAGTTGCGATATGCTCCTGGATAGTTTTTATTTCGTGTTTATTGGGGTCTTCTTTTTCAAGAATACGAATGAGGTGATTGTGTATTCCTTCTTCAGCGAAAAAGAGACTGTTATCAAAGATTTTCGTATCAACCTGCTGAACTTTTTCTTCTTCAATGAGATTGGATAATTCTTGTGCAAGTTGACTGGGCTCCAGTTCAACAGGTCGTGAGGATTCAAGTAGGGTTAGAGTTTTTTCTAATAGATCTTTTGATTCAACATAAGTATCCCCACTTTCCATACAAGCATTTAAAAGGCTATGAACAAGACCTGCTCGAAAGCGTTCAGGTGCATGACTCTCAATCCCCAATTCCTGTGCTAATTGGTCAGCGATGGTAAAGCCCAAACCCTTGATATCTTCTACCAACTGATAAGGATAATTTTCAACGATATCGATGGTTTCCTCTTTATAGGTATCCTGGATTTGAATAGCTAATTTATTGGGAATTCCGTAATTGGCAAGCTTGGCCAAAACCATCTCAGTTCCGTAGTTGAGACGGAGAGTGGAAACGAAGGCTTCACGACTTTTAGAAGATAGTCCTGAGATGGTTTCGAGTTTCTCAGGATGCTCTAGGATTTCATCAATGGTATTTTCTCCATAGAGTTCCACAATCTTTTGGGCAGTTTTGAGCCCAATCCCTTTGAAATGGCTACTAGAGAAATACTTAACTAAGCCCTTGCTAGTCGGTTTTGCTCTTTCATAACGGGTAATTTGTAGTTGCTCTCCGTATTTGGAGTGTTGGACAATCTGCCCCCAAAAAGTGTATTCCTCTCCCTCGATGACATCAGCCATGGTCCCTGTAACAATGATCTCGAAATCATCAAAGTCCTCAGCATTGGTATCTTCGATATCAAGGAGAAGAATACGATAAAAATTACTGACATTTTCAAAAATAATACGTTCAATCGTACCTGTAAAATAGACTTCCATATAATTCCTTTACATTCATGAATGAAAATCATATCATTCAAAATAGAATGAGAAGAGGCTGAGATTAGTATTCTCGGCCTCTTAGTATTTTTAAACTGTTCCGATACGTTTGAGTGGCCAGAAACGGAATTTTGCCTCTCCAATGATATCTTTTGCTTTAAAAGTACCAACATGTCGGCTATCACTAGATACCAGACGGTCATCACCAAGTAGGAGGTATTGCCCCTCTGGAACAGTGAAGGTGAAGCTAGTGTTGTAATTTACATCTAAGGTGAATGCTTGAGCTTTTTCAGCAAGACTTCTGAAGTACTCGCCTTTTTTCCCATCCCAACTATCTCCAGTATAAGTGCTTTGGAGTTTATCTTCTTTAAAGCGTTTGAGATACTCTGCTAGATAAGGTTCATCGGTTTCTTGTCCATTGATATAAAGCTTATCATTTTCATAACGAATGGTATCACCGGGTAATCCGATTACCCGTTTCACAATATCTTTATTTCCCTCATCTTCATGAGCAACCACAATATCAAAACGATTGATTGGGAGATGTTTAACCACAAAGAGGATTTCTCCATCTGCTAGAGTAGGGTCCATTGAGTGTCCTTCTACACGCACATTACTCCAGAGAAAGAGACGACTAAGCCCTACTAGTGCGATAAGTAGAATGATAACTCCCCATTCTTTTAAAAAATTTATAATGTATTTCATAATTTACCTTTCTAGCATTTTTTTTGCTTTTTCAGTATTTTTAAAGTGTAGTTTGGCGCAGAAGTTGAGTCCCTGCATACCATAAGCACGAAGGATTTGACTAGCTACCTTATCAGAAGCGGTACCTGCCCCACTAGGAAGTTTGTAGCCTAACTCTCGGCCTAGATTTTCAAGATTTTCTAGAAAGAGATCACGCGCAATGATAGAGCTAACCGCGACAGCTAAGTACTTACCTTCGGCTTTTTCCTCAAGTGTAACTGGATTTGAGAAATGATTGGCTTCATTTTTTAAGTACTTCTCATAGTTTTGAGTACTCGTAAAGGCATCAATAACAATCTTTTTTGGCTGGACTCCCTTTTGAAGGAGGAGAAAAATTGCTTGATTATGAAGAGCTACCTTGACAGAAACAGCATTGTAGCGCTCACCAATCACTTCGTTATACTTGCTTGGAGAAAGTAGTAGTGCCTGATGTTGGATTTTTTCTTTCAAAATGGGAGCCAGTTGACGAATCTTTTGATCTGTCAGTGTTTTAGAATCCCCAACTCCTAGTTTTCGTAAAAAATCATGCTGGTCAGGAGTTACAAAGGATGCCACTACAGCTAGACCACCGAAGTAGGAACCATTTCCGACCTCATCTGTTCCGATCAAAGGGAAATCTTGCCCGCTAGTAACTTGTGCTACCTGATAATCAAAAAAGCTGGCATAGTTTTCAGCAGCTTCTCCTTGTAGGAGAACTTTTCCAGATGTATAGATGGAAATACTGGCTTGAGGAAACTTGAAAAAGTAGCGAATATAAGGATTTTTACTTGGAGCGAGGGCTTGTTCATGCTTTTGGACAAAAGCTTGAATTTCTTTTTCACTCGGTATTAATGTGATACTTGCCATAGTCTCTATTGTACCATAAAAGCAGTAGAATTGGTTAAAACTGACAAATTTAGTGAAATTTGGTATAATATCGTGAGGTGAATTTTATGGCAAATTTAAATCGATTCAAGTTTACATTTGGGAAAAAAACATTAACGCTGACAACTGAACATGACAATCTTTTTATGGAGGAGATTGCCAAGGTTGCGACGGAAAAATATGAAGCAATTAAAGAACAAATGCCTGGAGCTGATGATGAGACAATAGCTATCCTCTTAGCAGTTAACTGCCTATCTACCCAGCTTAGCCGTGAGATTGAGTTTGATGACAAGGAGCAAGAATTAGAATCGCTCCGTTATAAGGTGGTTGCGGCTAAACAGGAGCAGAGTAAGATTGAGGATTCCCTATGATTTCTATCCTTCTCTTATTAATCCTTGCTTGGAGCTTTTATATTGGCTATCGCAGAGGAATCGTATTACAAGGATTTTATCTTGTGGCAACGATTGTCTCTGCTTATTTTGCAAGCAAGTCTTACCAGTCTTTAGGACAGAAGTTCAACTTACTAATCCCATATGCTAATCCTCAGGAAGGACAGGGTACCTTCTTTTTCCCATCCAATCAACTCTTCCAATTGGATAAGGTTTTTTATGCGGGTATCGGTTTCCTCTTGGCCTTTACAGTCTTTTATTGCATCAGTCGTTTGCTTGGTCTTTTTGTAAACCTGGTGCCAACTAAGATACTTGATGGGAAATACTACCGTATCGGTGCGGGTGTTCTATCAGTCGGAGTAACCTTATTTGTCCTTCAGATGATGCTAACGATCCTCGCGACTGTACCATTACAAATTGTTCAAAATTCACTTGAGAATAGCTTTGTAGCTAGACATATCATCCAAAGCATTCCATTCACAACCAGTTTGATTAAGCAGCTTTGGGTTACCAAATTAATCGGATAAAAAGGGCGGGAACTATTCCTAGCCTTTTGTTTACAATTTCAAAAGTAAGAGATTGATTTAAAAACTTGAAAATGACAAAAAGCCATAACTTTTTTACTAAGGAAATGAAATGAATACAAAAATACTAGAAACGTTAGAATTTAACAAGGTCAAAGCTCTATTTGAACCCCATCTTTTGACGGAGCAGGGACTAGAGCAGTTAAAAGAACTTGCTCCAACGGATAAAGGTGACAAGATAAAACAGGCTTTCGCAGAGATGAAGGAGATGCAGGAGCTTTTTGTGGAGCATCCTCATTTCAGCATTTCGGAAACAAAAGACATTGCTTCAACCTGCAAACGTTTGGAGATGGGTGCTGACCTCAATATCGAGGAATTTCTCCTTCTCAAACGTGTCATATTTGCCAGTCGTGAATTGAAAAACTTCTATGACAATCTTGAAAATGTACGCTTGGATCACCTAGCAAATTGGTTTGAGAAACTTCATGATTTCCCACATCTGCAAGGAAACCTTCAAGCCATCAACGAAGCTGGATTTATTGAGAATTTTGCGAGTGAAGAACTCGCACGAATCCGCCGGAAAATCCATGATAGTGAGAGCCAAGTTCGTGATGTCTTGCAAGACCTTCTCAAGCAGAAGGCGCAGCTGTTGACAGAAGGGATTGTCGCTAGTAGAAATGGTCGTCAAGTTCTTCCAGTTAAAAATACCTATCGGAATAAGATTGCTGGGGTCGTTCACGATATTTCTGCCAGTGGGAACACTGTTTATATCGAACCTCGTGAAGTAGTTAAGTTAAGTGAGGAAATTGCTAGTCTTCGTGCAGATGAACGCTATGAGATGATGCGTATCCTTCAAGAACTCTCTGAACGAGTGAGACCGCATGCGGCTGAAATTGCCAATGATGCCTGGATTATTGGGCGTTTAGACTTGATTCGCACCAAGGTGCGTTTTATCCAAGAGACCGGAGCAGTGGTCCCTCAAGTATCTGAGGAACAGGAAATCCAACTCCTCCATGTTCGCCATCCTTTGGTTAAGAATGCTGTCGCAAATGATGTGCACTTTGGGAAGGATTTGACAGCTATCGTCATCACCGGTCCTAATACGGGTGGTAAGACCATCATGCTAAAAACCTTAGGATTGACGCAAGTCATGGCCCAGTCTGGGCTGCCAATTCTAGCCGATAATGGCAGTCGTGTAGGGATTTTCGAGGAGATTTTTGCCGATATTGGAGATGAACAATCCATCGAGCAAAGTCTCTCAACCTTCTCTAGTCATATGACCAATATCGTTGATATTCTTGGTAAAGTCAACCAAAACTCGCTCTTGTTACTGGATGAGCTTGGAGCAGGAACGGATCCTCAGGAAGGTGCAGCCCTTGCCATGTCTATCTTAGAAGACTTGCGTTTGCGTCAAGTCAAGACTATGGCAACCACTCACTATCCTGAGCTCAAGGCTTACGGGATTGAAACAGCTTATGTTCAGAATGCCAGCATGGAGTTTGATACAGCTAGCCTGCGTCCAACTTATCGCTTTATGCAAGGCGTACCTGGTCGAAGCAATGCATTTGAAATTGCCAAACGTCTAGGATTGTCGGATATCATTGTAGGTGACGCTAGCAAGCAGATTAACCAAGACAATGATGTCAATCGCATCATTGAGCAATTGGAAGAACAAACACTTGAAAGTCACAAACGTCTTGAAAATATCCGCCAAGTCGAGCAAGAGAACCTCAAGATGAATCGTGCACTTAAAAAACTCTACAATGAGCTTAACCGTGAAAAGGAAACAGAACTCAATAAGGCGCGTGAGCAAGCTGCTGAGATTGTTGAATTAGCTCTGGCAGAAAGTGATGATATTCTAAAAAATCTTCATAGCAAATCTCAACTAAAACCACATGAAATTATCGAAGCCAAGGCCAAGCTCAAGAAGTTAGCACCTGAAAAAGTTGACCTTTCTAAAAACAAGGTCCTCCAAAAGGCCAAGAAAAAACGAGCTCCAAAAGTTGGAGATGATATTATCGTTTTAAGCTATGGTCAACGTGGTACCTTGACCAATCAACTAAAGGATGGACGTTGGGAAGCACAGGTTGGCTTGATTAAGATGACACTTGAGGAAAAAGAGTTTGACTTGGTTCAAGCCCAGAAAGAAGCGCCAGTCAAGAAGAAACAAGTTAACGTCGTTAAACGTGCAGCAGGAAAAGGTCCACAAGCTCGACTAGACCTTCGTGGCAAACGCTACGAGGAGGCTATGGAAGCCTTGGATGCCTTTATCGACCAAGCCCTGCTCAACAATATGGCGCAAGTGGACATCATCCATGGTATCGGTACAGGAGTCATCCGTGAAGGGGTGACTAAGTACCTACAAAGAAATAAACAAGTCAAGAGCTTTGGCTATGCACCGCAAAATGCAGGTGGTTCTGGAGCGACTATCGTTACCTTTAAAGGCTAACCAAGCTATAGAATGAAATGTCAAAAGAGTACCTATCAAGTGATAAGTACTTTTTTTGATGAATCAATTTCAATCATTATTGTTAGTGAGTATTTTAAAAGGGGACAATCGTTTTATAGCCAAAAAAAAATTGATGAAGGCTTGTCTAGCTGAGCTTTAATTATGCTATACTGATAGTAACGTTATTTTCGGAGGTTAGCATGAAAAAACTTCCCTTGGCTTTTTCAGGTTGTTTATTGGGTTTAGCTGGTGCAGGCAATCTCATCTTGGATACTTTTCCGCTATTGTCCCACGTCTTTAGTTTGTCAGGATTGATTCTGTGGTTCTATTTTCTAGTAAGTCACCTCAGTCATTGGCAAGAAAGTAAGCAAGAGTTGAAGAAAGCCCCTCTTTTATCAGGTATGGCGACCTTTCCAATGGCAGGGATGATTTTATCGACCTATATGCTACGGACTCTACCAGTTAGCTTGAACTTCATCGCGCAGGTTCTCTGGTGGTTTGCCTTTCTACTGGATGTAGGCTTAATCATCTACTTTACTATCAATTACGTACAAGCTAAACCAAGGACGAGCGCAACGCCAAGTTGGACGGTTCTTTATGTGGGAATCGCAGTGGCAAGCTTGACCTACCCAGTAGTGGGGATAGTTGGTATTGCCTATGGAGCTTGGATTTTTGGCTTTATCTTAACCCTTTTCCTTTACCCTCTAATTTATCAAGATTTGAAAAAAAATCCATTACCGCTCGCTTTACTGGGGCAAGAAGGGATCTATTGTGCTCCATTTTCTCTCCTTTTAGCAGCACTAGTTCGGATAGGAGGTCCAGACCTTCCTAGCTGGATTTTGCTGGTCATGGTCCTTGCATCTCAGACTTTCTTTTTCTTAGTTCTTAGTCGCTTATCAAGGATTTTAAAACAGGGCTTCCAACCAGCCTTTTCAGCTCTAACTTTCCCAACCATCATCACGGCAACTTCCTTGAAAATGGCCCAGGGAATCCTACAGTTTCCAACCCTTAACCTACTCGTTTGGATAGAAACTATCATTTGTTTAACAATCCTCATCTACGTATTAGTAGAATATGTGAGATATTTAAGAAAATAACAAACCCCCTAGCACTGAGAAGTGAAATGAAGAAAGGTGCAGACCTATAACGGTGTAAGGGATAGCTAGAATAAATAAATACTAATAAAGAGAGTGTGTAAAATGAACCATAAGATTGCAATTTTATCAGACATTCATGGCAACACGACAGCCTTAGCTGGAGTGCTTGAGGACGCTAAAAATTTGGGAGCGACTGAATATTGGCTTCTGGGAGATATTTTTCTTCCTGGGCCAGGAGCAAATGACTTGGTGGCTCTTTTGAAAGACCTTCCCATTACAGCATCTGTTCGAGGCAACTGGGATGATTGTGTGTTAGAGGCTTTAGATGGGCAATATGGTTTAGAGGATCCCCAAGAAATCCAGCTTATGCGATTGACCCAGTATCTGATGGAGCGTCTAAACCCAGAGCATATTGATTGGTTGAGAAATCTACCTATGGTAGCCAAGAAAGAAGTAGAAGGCTTGCGCTTTTCTCTTTCACATAATTTACCTGAGAAAAATTATGGTGGTGATTTGCTGGTTGAAAATGATACCGAAAAATTTGACCAGCTACTTGATGAAACTACTGATGTAGCCGTCTATGGTCATGTTCACAAGCAGTTGCTTCGTTATGGTAGCCAAGGTCAACAAATCATCAATCCAGGTTCGATTGGTATGCCTTATTTTGACTGGGTAGGGCTGAAAAATCACCGTGCCCAGTATGCCTTACTTGAAGTTGAAAATGGTGAATTGGTCAATATCCAATTTCGTAAAGTTGCCTATGATTATGAAGCAGAGTTAGAATCAGCCAAGGGGAAAGTCCTTCCTTTTATTGAAATGTATGAAGAACTGCGACGAGAAGACAATTACCAAGGCCATAACAGAGCTTTATTGGCTAGCCTTAATGAAAAATATGGCTATGTCGAGGATGTCAAAAACTATTTTGATTTTTTGTAAGAGTTGCTTTAATTAACAGATACTAAAAAAACGATTGGACTAGCCAATCGTTTTTAATATATCTTATTGTAATTGAGACTGATCTGGTAGGTAAGAACCACCGAGATAGGTTTTGCTGAGTTTTTCAAGGGTTCCGTCTTGATAGAGTTCTTTGAGGACCTTGTCAAATTGGTCTTTAAATTCTTTTTGGTCACTTGAGAAGATGATGTAGTTGTTTGGATTGTCGTTGCTTTCCAAGTCGACTACGTTCAAGTCTAAACCTCGGTCTTGGATAATCTTTTGAACAGAGATTTTATCAAAGATTAGGAAATCAAACTCACCATTAGCGAGGTCAGTCAGACGTTTAGCGACATCTTCACCAGAGTATTGGATGGTTGCAGGATTATCGGAGTGGCTTTGATTCCAGTCTGTAACAACTTTGGCAGTAGAAGTTCCTGTATCATCCTGAGTTGTTTTACCAGCGATATCTTGAAGAGAAGTAAGAACCTTGTCTTTTCTGCTTACAAGAACCAAAGGATTTTTAGCGATAGGTAGTGAGTAGAGGTATTTATCTGCTCTCTCTTTGGTATAGCTCAAGTTGTTTGCAGCAGCTTGGTAACGGCCAGCATCCAATCCAGGGAAGATACTTTCCCAGGCTGTTTTTTGGAATTCAATCTTGTATTGGTCTAGTTTTTCATCGACTGCTTTTAAAACTTCAACATCATATCCAGTCAGGTTTCCATCTTTTTCAAAGTCAAAAGGTGGGATGTCTCCGGCAGTTGCTACGACAATGGTTTTAGGACTAGAAGTGGAAGTAGAAGTACTTTCTTGTTTAGATTGTCCGCAGGCAACCAACAAGGGACTAATAGCAAATAATAAGAATAATTTTTTCATAAGAGTCTCCTTTACTTAATGCTTTCTAGATTACCAGACAATCGATCAAATAGCCAATATATATTTTTTATGGACGTGATAGAGAAATATTATAATTTCCAGTTTGAGTCTATAATCTAAAATTCAAAGCAGATAAGAAAAGATAATTTATTCAGCCAATGAAAAATCTCTGCAAGCTCTTTCAGAATGTGGTAAAATGGAAGCAGTAGAAATAGAAAAGGAACTTGCTTATGAAATTTCTTGAGTTAAATAAAAAACGTCATGCGACTAAGCATTTTATTGATAAACCTGTCGATCCGAAGGATGTTCGTACAGCTATTGAAATCGCAACCTTGGCACCAAGTGCCCACAACAGCCAGCCTTGGAAATTCGTCGTGGTTCGTAAGAAAAATGCTGAATTAGCAAAATTGGCTTACGGTGCAAACTATGAGCAAGTAGCATCTGCACCTGTAACGATTGCCTTGTTTACAGATACAGACTTAGCCAAACGCGCCCGCAAGATTGCCCGTACTGGTGGTGCCAATAATTTCTCAGAAGAGCAACTTCAGTACTTCTTGAAAAATCTTCCAGCTGAGTTTGAGCGTTACAGCGATCAACAAGTTAGTGACTACTTGGCTCTTAATGCAGGACTAGTAGCTATGAACTTGGTCCTTGCACTGACTGACCAGGGAATTGGTTCAAACATTATCCTTGGTTTTGACAAATCAAAAGCCAATGAAGTCTTGGAAATCGAAGAACGTTTCCGTCCAGAACTTTTGATCACAGTGGGTTACACAGACGAGAAGTTAGAACCAAGCTACCGCTTGCCAGTAGATGAAATTATCGAGAAAAGATAGAAAGAAGAAAAAATGACAGCAATTGATTTTACAGCAGAAGTAGAAAAACGCAAAGAAGACCTCTTGGCTGACTTGTTTAGCCTTTTAGAAATCAACTCAGAACGTGATGATAGCAAGGCAGACGCTCAGCATCCATTTGGACCTGGGCCAGTAAAAGCCTTGGAGAAATTCCTTGAAATCGCAGACCGTGACGGATACCCAACAAAAAATGTCGACAACTATGCCGGACATTTCGAGTTTGGTGAAGGAGAAGAAGTTCTCGGAATCTTTGCCCACATGGACGTAGTGCCAGCAGGTAGTGGTTGGGACACTGACCCTTACACTCCAACTATCAAAGATGGTCGTCTTTATGCGCGTGGTGCTTCTGATGACAAGGGGCCAACTACAGCATGTTACTATGGTTTGAAAATCATCAAAGAATTGGAACTTCCAACTTCTAAGAAAGTTCGTTTCATCGTCGGAACTGACGAAGAGTCAGGTTGGGCAGATATGGACTACTACTTTGAGCATGTAGGACTTGCAAAACCAGACTTTGGCTTCTCTCCAGATGCTGAATTCCCTATCATCAATGGTGAAAAAGGAAACATCACAGAATACCTCCACTTTGCTGGTGAAAATACTGGTGCAGCTCGTCTTCATAGCTTCACAGGTGGTTTACGCGAAAACATGGTACCTGAATCAGCAACTGCAGTCGTTTCAGGGGACTTAGCTGACTTGCAAGGGAAACTAGACGCTTTCGTTGCAGAGCACAAACTCAGAGGAGAAATCCAAGAAGAGAACGGTCAGTACAAGGTGACTGTAATTGGTAAATCAGCCCACGGTGCTATGCCTGCTTCAGGTGTCAATGGTGCGACTTACCTTGCCCTCTTCCTTAGCCAATTTGCTTTTGAAGGACCTGCAAAAGACTACCTTGACATTGCTGGTAAGATTCTCTTGAATGACCACGAAGGCAAGAACTTGAAAGTAGCTCATGTGGATGAAAAGATGGGTGCTCTTTCTATGAATGCTGGTGTCTTCCGCTTCGACGAAGCAAGTGCTGACAACACTATTGCCCTTAACTTCCGTTATCCAAAAGGAACAAGCCCAGAGCAAATCAAGTCAGTTCTTGAAACCTTGCCTGTTGCTTCAGTTAGCCTTTCTGAGCATGGTCACACTCCTCACTATGTGCCAATGGAAGATCCACTTGTTCAAACCTTGTTGAATGTTTACGAAAAACAAACAGGTCTTCAAGGTCACGAACAAGTCATCGGTGGAGGAACATTTGGACGTCTATTAGAGCGTGGTGTAGCCTACGGTGCTATGTTCCCAGATTCTATCGATACTATGCACCAGGCCAATGAATTTATCGCCTTGGATGATCTCTTCCGTGCAGCAGCCATCTACGCTGAAGCTATCTATGAATTGATCAAATAATGATTTAGAAGTCTGAGATTCTATACTTAGACTTCTTTTTGGAGGGAAAGTAGATGTCTCAAATCGAAAACATCAAGCAAGCCATTATGGCGGATCCACAGAATACTGGCTATACCGAGCGAGGAATCCAACCTCTCTTTGCGGCCCCAAAGACTGCTCGAATCAATATCATTGGGCAGGCACCTGGTCTCAAAACCCAAGAAGCGGGTCTTTACTGGAAGGATAAAAGTGGCGATCGCTTGCGAGAGTGGCTAGGTGTGGATGAAGATACGTTTTATAATTCAGGTTACTTTGCAGTCATGCCTATGGATTTCTACTTTCCAGGACACGGGAAATCGGGTGACCTACCACCTCGTCCAGGTTTTGCAGAAAAATGGCACCCAAAACTTTTGAAGGAGTTGCCAGATATTCAATTAACCCTCTTGATTGGCCAGTATGCTCAAGCATATTATCTGCATGAAAAGGTCAGTGGTAAGGTAACGGATCGTGTGCATCGCTTTAAGGATTATTTGCCTGATTATTTCCCTTTGGTGCATCCGTCACCACGCAACCAAATCTGGATGAAAAAAAATCCTTGGTTTGAAGAAGAAGTGGTTCCTGATTTGAAAGATAGAATCCAAAAGATTCTTGGAGAAACAAAATGAAAGACATTACTATTAACGATTTTTATCAACTTTACCAGAATAGCCCACTTTCTGTGCTGGATGTCAGAGAAGTAGAGGAATTTGAAGCTCTTCATTTAGAAGGTGCTCGTAATTTCCCTCTCAGTCAACTGGCTGATACTTATAAACAACTGGACAAAGACCAGCTTTATTACGTGATTTGTAAATCAGGAATGCGTTCAGCACGCGCTTGTCAATTTTTGGCAGAACAAGGCTATGAGGTTACAAATGTCCAAGGTGGCATGGATGCCTTAGAATAAGAAAAACTCCCTTTGAGACTGGAATAGAAAAGGTCTCGAAGGGAATTATTTTGCTCTAAAATTCCGAAAATTGAAAACATTTTAGAATTATTTCGAGATAGCCTTTTCATGCCTTTAAACATGTTATACTAAGAAAGTATTTTAATTTTATAAGGAGAGTTTATGGCTAAAAAAGGTGCTTTAACAGGATTACTTCTGTTTGGAATATTTTTTGGAGCAGGTAACTTGATTTTCCCTCCAACTCTAGGCGCACAGTCTGGAGAAAACTTCCTTCCTGCCATTGCAGGATTTGTATTTTCAGGTGTTGGGATTGCCGTCCTAACCTTAATTATCGGGACCCTTAATCCTAAGGGATATATCTATGAGATTTCTAAGAAAATTTCACCCTGGTTTGCGACGATTTATCTTGCAGCCTTGTACTTGTCGATTGGTCCATTTTTTGCCATTCCGCGTACAGCAACAACATCGTTTGAAGTAGGGATTAGTCCCCTCCTAGCAGAAGCAGATAAGGGTTTAGGTTTAATTGCCTTTACCATTCTCTACTTTGTTGCAGCCTATTTAATCGCCCTTAATCCTTCAAAGATTTTGGATCGTATTGGGCGAATCTTGACTCCAGTATTTGCGATTTTGATTGTTGTTCTGGTTATCCTTGGGGCCTTTAAATATGGTGGGAACGCACCGCAAGCAGCATCAGGTGCCTATCAAACTTCGGCCTTTGGTGCAGGCTTCCTTGAGGGATACAATACACTTGATGCGCTTGCTTCTGTTGCCTTTAGTGTTATCGCTGTTCAAACCTTGAAACAGCTTGGATTTTCAAGTAAGAAAGAATACATTTCAACTATTTGGGTCGTTGGAATCGTTGTGACTCTTGGATTTAGTGCTCTCTATATCGGGTTAGGATTCTTAGGCAATCATTTCCCAGTAACTGCTGAAGCAATGCAAGGAGGAACTCCAGGAGTTTATATCTTGTCACAAGCAACACAAGAAATATTTGGTTCGATAGCGCAATTTTTCCTTGCAGTCATGGTAACTGTGACTTGTTTCACAACGACTGTAGGCTTGATTGTATCAACAGCTGAATTCTTCAACGACCGCTTCCCACAAATCAGCTACAAGGTTTATGCGACTGTCTTTACCTTGATTGGTTTTGCTATCGCAAACCTTGGATTGAGTGCTATTATCAAATACTCAGTTCCAGTGCTAGTTGTCTTGTATCCAATCACGATTGCTATTGTCATGATTGTGATTGTTAACAAATTTATCGCCCTTTCTAAACCAGGTATGCAGTTGACTGTTGGACTTGTCACTGCCATTGCTATTGCCAGTGTTTTAGGATCTACATTTAAGATTGACTTTCTTGCAAATATCGTTAACGCGCTACCATTCGCGGATGCCTCTCTACCATGGTTAGTGCCAGCAATTGTTGGAATCTTACTTTCTCTCGTTCTTCCAAATAAACAAGAAAGTGAAGCCTTTGAAATGGAATAATAAAAAACCTTGGCATTAGCCGAGGTTTTTTATTATTGAAAATGACAATTAGTTAGTTTTTTCAGTATATCCAAGATCTTTTAACATTTTCTCAGAGGCGCTAAAGCTAACACTGTCACCAATACCAGAGTATTCATCTGGTAAGGCTTTTTTAAGTTCGTCAAGACTTGCAACTGTGAAGTCAATTTCAGTATGTTGAACGACTTTTCCGTCTTTAATCTCAATGCTATGGGTAACACCTTTAAGACCTTCATAACCTTTATAAGCTTCTTCAACGGATGTTTTAAGTTTTTCTGCAGTAGTACCGATAGCTTCTGGGTCATAGACGTTATGACCTGAATGTTTCAATACGTTATCTCCATCTACAGTATAGGTTAAAGTAGAATTAAGATCACTATGAGTATCATTTACAAAGGTTACTGTTTTTACTTCAGATTTGTTTTCTGTAGTTTGTTGGCTAGTAGAGTCTACCTGTGTAGTTTCACCTTTTGCTGAGCTAGTTGATGAAGATGATGATTGTTTTGAACATCCCAACAAGATAGCTAATGGTAAAGCTACACAAAGAGTCATTTTAAAATATTTGTTCATGTCTTTTCCTTTCATAATTAAGAACTAACTTCATTATATCACAGCTTACTTTTGCAATCAAATTATCTAAGTTTTTCATTTTTGCTCAGCCTAAAAAGGGAAAAGTGATATAATATTAGGAAGAGGTGAAGAAATGAATCAAACTGTAGAATATATTAAAGAACTAACTGCTATCGCGTCGCCAACAGGTTTTACGCGTGAAATTACCAATTATTTGGTTGAGACGCTTGAAAAGCTTGGATATCAACCTGTCCGTACTGCTAAAGGTGGTGTCAATGTAACAATCAAAGGTCAAAACGACGAACAACAGCGTTATGTGACTGCCCATGTAGATACTTTGGGAGCTATCGTTCGTGCTATTAAACCAGACGGTCGCCTCAAAATGGACCGTATTGGAGGCTATCCTTGGAATATGATTGAAGGTGAAAACTGTACGGTCCATGTGGCTAGTACAGGAAAAACAGTTTCAGGTACGATTTTGATCCACCAGACTTCTTGTCATGTATACAAGGATGCGGGGACAGCTGAACGTACGCAGGACAATATGGAAGTACGTTTGGACGAAAAAGTAACCAATGATAAGGAAACACGCACACTCGGTATCGAAGTTGGAGATTTTATCAGCTTTGACCCTCGAACAATCGTAACTGATACAGGCTTTATCAAGTCTCGTCATTTGGATGACAAGGTGAGTGCAGCTATTCTCCTCAATCTCCTTAAAGTCTATAAAGAAGAAGGGATTGAGCTTCCAGTTACTACTCATTTTGCCTTTTCAGTCTTTGAAGAAGTGGGGCATGGGGCTAACTCAAGTATTCCAAGTCAAGTTGTCGAATATCTAGCAGTAGATATGGGAGCAATGGGAGATGACCAACAGACAGATGAGTACACAGTGTCTATCTGTGTCAAAGATGCTTCAGGTCCGTATCACTATGAATTCCGTCAACATTTGGTCGCCCTGGCAAAAGAGCAGGACATTCCATTTAAACTAGATATCTATCCATTTTACGGTTCGGATGCTTCTGCAGCTATGTCAGCTGGAGCAGAAGTCAAACACGCTCTTCTTGGTGCAGGTATTGAGTCTAGTCACTCTTACGAGCGGACTCATGTTGATTCTGTAGTGGCTACTGAGCGTATGGTAGATGCTTATCTTAAGAGTGACTTGGTAAACTAAAATGTGCTTGATTTGTGATCGAATTGAATTGATTAAGGCAGGGGAAAATCCCTACTTTGTAAAAGAACTGGAAACAGGCTATGTTGTCATCGGAGACCACCAGTATTTTGAAGGCTACACTCTTTTTCTAGTCAAGGAACATGTCACAGAATTACATCATCTACATCCAACTGTCAAACTCCGCTTTTTAGAGGAAATGAGTCTGGTTCAGGAAGCTGTCTCTAAGGCTTTTTCTGCCGAAAAGATGAATGTAGAGTTGTTGGGAAATGGAGACGCTCATGTTCACTGGCATATTTTTCCAAGACGAGCTGGTGATATGAAGGGACACGGACTTAATGGGCGTGGTCCAGTCTGGTGGGTTCCTTGGGAAGAAATGGCAGCAGAAGATTGCCAAGTGCAACCAAAACAATTACAAAACTTAATCCAATCGTTATCTGTTGAATTGGATAAAGTTATCATATGAAAGGATAAACCATGAAAAAAAGATATCTTGTTTTGTCAAGCTTATTAGCCTTGACATTGGCAGCTTGTTCACAAGAAAAAACAGAGACTTCTGACGCAAAAACTTCTTCAGAGCAATCGACTGTACAAGAAGGAACTGTTGGTAGCAAGTCTCATGAAGCTAGCCAAAAGAAGGCAGAAGTAGTAGACAAAGGAGATCACTACAGTATTCAAGGTAAGTATGATGAGATTGTTGTCGCTAACAAGCATTATCCTATGTCCAAAGATTATAATCCTGGAGAAAATCCTACCGCAAAGGCAGAACTGTTAAAACTTATTGCAGCAATGCAGCAAGCAGGATTCCCGATTAGCGACCACTATAGTGGATTTAGAAGTTATGAAACTCAGGTTAAACTGTATCAGGATTATGTCAATCAAGATGGCAAGGCAGAGGCTGACCGCTATTCTGCAAGACCCGGCTATAGTGAACACCAAACTGGTCTTGCCTTTGACCTAATAGGAACAAATGGAAACTTAGTGACAGAAGAAAAGGCTGCCCAATGGCTTTTAGATCATGCTGCAGACTATGGTTTTGTCGTTCGCTATCTCAAAGGTAAGGAAAAAGAAACAGGCTATATGGCTGAAGAATGGCACCTTCGCTACGTCGGAAAAGAAGCCAAGGACATCGCTGCAAGTGGCCTCAGTTTGGAAGAGTATTACGGCTTTGAAGGTGGAGACTATGTTGATTAGTCGCAAAATACCTTGCAAGAATGCTTGAAATTTGATAAAATATTTAGTAATTAAATAGGAATCTGCAAGACTAGTATCTCAGGGGAAATATATCAGGGAGGAGAGCCGTGACTGAAAGCTCTCTATATGAAAACTGGGTGAATTCACTTGCGCAGGGATTCAGAAATAAAGGTCTGACTTGTCAGATGAAAACGGATGGTACCGCGTGTCAACGCTCCGAGTGGAGTTTTTGGCATGTGGTTTTCTTTTTTTCTGATAATCGACTGATGGAGGAATTATGTCAACTATTGAAGAACAATTAAAAGTGCTTCGTGAAGAAACGCTAGCTAGCTTGAAGCAGATTACTGCTGAAAATGAAAAAGAGATGCAAGAATTGCGTGTCTCAGTCCTTGGGAAAAAAGGGTCACTGACTGAAATCCTTAAAGGGATGAAAGACGTTTCTGCAGAAATGCGTCCTGTTATCGGAAAACACGTAAATGAGGCTCGTGACGTCCTAACAGCTGCCTTTGAAGAAACAGCTAAGCTCTTGGAAGAAAAGAAGGTTGCAGCTCAACTAGCAAGTGAGAGCATCGATGTGACGCTTCCAGGTCGTCCAGTTGCGACTGGTCACCGTCACGTTCTCACACAAACTAGTGAAGAAATCGAAGATATCTTCATCGGTATGGGTTACCAAGTCGTGGATGGATTTGAAGTAGAACAAGACTACTACAACTTCGAGCGTATGAACCTTCCAAAAGACCACCCAGCCCGTGATATGCAGGATACTTTCTACATCACAGAAGAAATCTTGCTCCGTACCCACACGTCTCCAGTTCAGGCGCGTGCGATGGACGCCCATGATTTTTCTAAAGGTCCTTTGAAGATGATCTCACCAGGACGTGTATTCCGTCGTGATACAGACGATGCGACCCACAGTCACCAATTCCACCAAATCGAAGGCTTGGTTGTTGGGAAAAACATCTCTATGGCTGACCTTCAAGGAACTCTTCAGTTGATTGTCCAAAAAATGTTTGGTGAAGAGCGCCAGATTCGTCTGCGTCCATCATATTTCCCATTCACTGAGCCATCTGTTGAGGTTGACGTTTCATGCTTCAAGTGTGGAGGAGACGGCTGTAACGTATGTAAGAAAACAGGTTGGATCGAGATTATGGGTGCCGGTATGGTTCACCCACGTGTCCTTGAGATGAGTGGCATCGATGCAACTGTTTACTCTGGTTTTGCCTTTGGTCTTGGTCAAGAACGTGTAGCCATGCTTCGCTACGGAATCAATGATATCCGTGGCTTCTACCAAGGCGATGTCCGCTTCTCAGAACAGTTTAAATAAGATTGAAACCTGAAACACAGTCCTATACAGTACTAATCATCTTCTCTCAATGAGATATGGTGAGTACTGCCTCAAAGAAAAAGAAAGGAATTGAAAAGGTCTCGCTCCTTGAGATCTTATACTCAGAATTATGTTAGTATCATATAAATGGTTAAAAGAATTGGTGGACATTGATGTGCCATCAGAGGAGTTGGCTGAAAAAATGTCAACCACAGGGATCGAAGTAGAAGGTGTGGAATCACCGGCTGCCGGTCTCTCAAAAATTGTTGTCGGTGAGGTCTTGTCTTGTGAAGATGTGCCAGAAACTCACCTCCATGTTTGTCAGGTTAACGTTGGCGAAGAAGAAGCTCGTCAAATCGTCTGTGGAGCACCAAATGTGCGTGCAGGCATCAAGGTTATGGTGGCTCTTCCAGGTGCTCGTATTGCTGACAACTACAAGATCAAAAAAGGAAAAATCCGTGGCTTAGAGTCACTTGGAATGATCTGTTCTCTTGGTGAATTGGGGATTTCTGATTCAGTTGTACCTAAGGAATTCGCAGATGGTATCCAAATCTTGCCTCAAGATGCTGTTCCAGGGGATGAAGTCTTCTCTTACCTCGACTTGGATGATGAAATTATCGAACTTTCCATCACCCCTAACCGTGCGGACGCTCTTTCTATGCGTGGAGTAGCGCACGAAGTGGCAGCCATCTATGACAAGGCAGTCAACTTTAAAGAATTCAGTTTAACAGAAACCAATGAATCTGCAGCAGACGCTCTTTCTGTCAGCATTGAGACAGACAAGGCGCCTTACTATGCAGCCCGTATCTTGGACAATGTGACCATCGCACCAAGTCCACAATGGTTGCAAAACCTTCTCATGAACGAAGGCATCCGTCCCATCAATAATGTGGTTGATGTGACCAACTATATCCTGCTTTACTTTGGTCAGCCTATGCATGCCTTTGACTTGGATACCTTCGAAGGAAACGATATCCGTGTGCGTGAAGCGCGTGCTGGTGAAAAATTGGTAACCTTGGACGGGGAAGAGCGTGAGTTGGAAACAAGTGACCTCGTGATTACGGTTGCTGACAAACCAGTAGCCCTTGCAGGTGTCATGGGTGGTCAGGCTACAGAAATCTCTGAAAGCTCTAGTCGTGTTGTCCTTGAAGCAGCTGTCTTCAATGGCAAATCGATCCGTAAGACTAGCGGTCGCCTCAACCTTCGTTCTGAATCTTCTTCTCGCTTTGAAAAAGGCATCAACGTGGCAACTGTCAATGAAGCCCTTGATGCAGCAGCCAGCATGATTGCAGAGCTTGCAGGTGCAACAGTACGTAAGGGCATTGTTTCAGCAGGTGAGCTTGACACTTCTGATGTGAAAGTTTCTTCAACTCTTGCTGACGTCAACCGTGTCCTTGGTACAGAGCTTTCCTACGCGGATGTAGAAGATGTCTTCCGTCGTCTTGGATTTGGCCTTTCTGGAAATGCAGATAGCTTCACAGTAAGCGTACCACGTCGTCGTTGGGATATCACTATCGAGGCTGACCTCTTTGAAGAAATCGCTCGTATCTATGGATATGATCGCTTGCCAACCAGTCTTCCAAAAGACGATGGTACCGCTGGTGAATTGACTGCGACACAAAAACTCCGTCGTCAAGTTCGTACCATTGCAGAAGGAGCAGGCTTGACAGAAATCATCTCCTACGCTCTGACAACTCCTGAAAAAGCAGTTGAGTTTACGATTCAGCCAAGCAATTTAACAGAGCTCATGTGGCCAATGACTGTGGACCGTTCAGTTCTCCGTCAAAATATGGTTTCTGGTATCCTTGATACAGTTGCCTACAACGTAGCACGTAAGAATAAAAACTTGGCTCTTTATGAAATTGGAAAAGTCTTTGAGCAAACTGGTAATCCAAAAGAAGAATTGCCAAACGAAATCAACAGTTTCGCCTTTGCTTTGACTGGTTTAGTCGCTGAAAAAGACTTCCAAACAGCAGCAGTTCCTGTTGACTTCTTCTATGCTAAGGGAATCCTTGAAGCCCTCTTTACTCGCCTAGGACTGGAAGTGACTTATACAGCAACCTCTGAAATTGCTAGTCTTCACCCAGGACGTACAGCCTTGATCTCACTCGGTGACCAAGTCCTTGGTTTCCTTGGTCAAGTCCACCCTGTAACAGCTAAGGCTTATGATATCCCTGAAACTTATGTAGCAGAATTGAACTTGTCTGCTATTGAAGCATCTCTTCAACCAGCTACTCCATTTGTGGAAATTACTAAGTTCCCAGCAGTCAGCCGTGATATTGCTCTTCTTCTAAAGGCAGAAGTGACTCATCAAGATGTGGTAGACGCCATCAAAGCTGCTGGCGTGAAGCGTTTGACTGATATCAAACTCTTCGATGTCTTCTCTGGCGAAAAACTAGGACTTGGTATGAAGTCAATGGCTTATAGCTTGACCTTCCAAAATCCAGAAGATAGCTTGACTGATGAAGAAGTCGCACGCTACATGGAAAAAATCCAAGCTTCTCTCGAAGAAAAAGTGAATGCAGAAGTGCGTTAAGAACCTTCAATCCATCCCTTGGGATGGATTTTTTTATCTTGGTAAATGCATGGTATTGGAAAGATAAATAAATGTGAATTTTATTATTTTTGTATAAAAAATTCCAAGCGAATTCTACCAATAAAAATGTACATAAATCCTTGTAATGTTTATTAAAAAGAGTATAATGAGGATAAGATTCGTAGGAGGTAGATTATGTTAGAAATCCGCAATCTTGAAAAAAGCTTTGGTCCTAAGCAAGTCTTGTTTGGTGTAGATTGTCAAGCACGGTCAGGACGTATTTTGGGTCTAGTTGGGAAAAATGGAGCTGGGAAAACAACTATTTTCCACAGTATTTTGAAATTTTTGGATTATCAGGGAGAGATTCAGTTTGATGGCCAGGAAATTCGTCAGGAAACCTATGCTCGGATTGGCTATTTACCCGAAGAACGTAGTCTCATGCCTAAGCTGACAGTTCTTGAACAAGTGCGTTATTTGGCAACATTAAAAGGCATGGATGCAAAAGAGGTCAAAGAAAAACTCCCTCAATGGATGGAAAAGCTAGAAGTCAAAGGAAAACTGACAGATAAAATCAAGAGTCTCTCAAAAGGGAATCAACAAAAGATTCAGCTCATCATTACTTTAATGCATGAACCAGATTTGATTATCCTTGATGAACCCTTTAGTGGTCTGGATCCAGTTAATACCGAGTTGCTCAAGCAGGTTATCCTCAAAGAAAAAGAACGTGGTGCGACCATTATCTTTTCTGACCACGTCATGACCAATGTCGAAGAGCTATGTGATGATATCCTGATGATTCGTGATGGTCGTGTAGTCTTGCATGGACCAGTCCAAGATGTCCGTAATCAATATGGCAAAACGCGACTTTTTGTTGCAAGTGAAAAAACTCAGGAAGAGTTGGAAAATCTCCCTCATGTCACTCATGCTAGCTTGACCAAGCAGGGGATTTGGAAGCTTATTCTAGATGACGAAAATGCTGGTCAGGAGCTTTTTGCAATCTTGACACAAGGACATTACATTGCCACATTTGACCAGCAAGCTCCGACAATCGATGAAATCTTTAAACTAGAATCAGGGGTGGAAGTATGAGAAATATGTTGGTTGTAATCAAAGAAACCTATCTGCGTCATGTTAAATCCTGGAGTTTTTTCTTTATGGTAATCTCGCCATTTCTCTTTATCGGCTTGTCTGGAGGAATTGGGTATCTCCAAGGTTCCTCTCTAGCTCAAAATAATAAGGTAGCAGTAGTTAGTTCGGTCCCTGCTGTAACAGAGGAGCTTAAATCGACAAATGGCATTAACTTTGATTATAAGGATGAAGCAAGTGCGCAACAAGCCATCAAGGATGAGAAAATAAAAGGTTATCTGACCATTGATCAAGAAGATAGTGTACTTAAGGTGGTCTATCATGGAGAGACTTCACTAGAGAGTGGCATTAAATTAGCTGTGACTGCTAAGTTGAATGAACTTCAATCTCAACTCAACCGTTCAGAAGCAAATTTGTCTCAAGAACAGGAAAAACGTTTGGCTCAAACAATTCAATTCACAGAGCAGATTGATGAAGCTAAGGAAAATAAAAAGATGGTCCAAACATTTGCGGCTGCAGGACTTGGCTTCTTTCTTTATATGATTTTGATTACCTATGCTAGTGTCACCGCTCAAGAAGTAGCCAGTGAAAAAGGTACAAAAATCATGGAAGTGGTATTTTCAAGTATTCGTGCTAGCCATTATTTCTACGCACGTATGATTGCTTTACTTCTTGTCATTTTGACCCATATTGGCATTTACGTCATTGGAGGATTTGGAGCTCTCTTATTCTTTAAAGATATGCCCGTATTAGCAAATTCAGGTATTTTAAACCACTTAGGAGAAGCCTTTTCAGTCAATACCTTATTGTTTGTCTTAGTCAGTCTCTTTATGTATGTGGTTTTGGCTGCCTTTCTAGGTTCGATGGTTTCTCGGCCTGAAGACTCTGGTAAGGCCTTGTCCCCTTTGATGCTTTTGATTATGGTAGGTTTTATTGGAGTAACTGCTTTAGGAACATCTGGAGATAATTTGGTTTTGAGGATTGGCTCATATATCCCATTCATTTCTACCTTCTTTATGCCTTTTAGAGCTATTAATGGCTATGCGGGTAGTGTAGAAGCTTGGATTTCGCTTGCTATAACAGTCATTTTTGCAGTAACTGCAACAGTCTTTATCGGCCGTATGTATGCTAGCTTAGTTCTTCAAACAGATGACTTAGGAATCTGGAAAACCTTTAAACGAGCTTTGAGCTATAAATAAAGTAGTGGACCTGAGAGTGTATCTCCCAGGTCTTTCAATTAGCTGAAATATTTCACATTAATTTCTTCTAAACCTTTGACTAATAAAGAAAATTATCGTACAATAAAGAGTACATGATAAAATGAGACCAGAGTTTATATGCTCTGGCGTTAGTAGTAAAAAATGAGGAGAAACGCTTTGGAATTAGAAGTATTTGCTGGGCAAGAAAAAAGTGAACTATCTATGATTGAGGTGGCTCGTGCCATCTTGGAACTCCGTGGTCGCGATCACGAAATGCATTTTAGCGATTTGGTCAATGAAATCCAAAACTATCTTGGTACCTCTAATAGCGATATTCGTGAAGCACTACCTTTGTTCTATACAGAATTGAACTTCGATGGTAGCTTTATCTCTCTTGGAGATAACAAATGGGGACTTCGTTCATGGTATGGAGTAGATGAAATTGATGAAGAAATCATTGCTCTTGAGGAAAGTGACGATGAAGAAGTAGCACCTAAGGCTAAGAAAAAACGTGTTAATGCCTTTATGGACGGAGATGCCGATGCCATTGATTATGGCGCAGATGATCCAGAAGATGAGGACGCCTACGAAGAAGATCCAGCTCTTTCTTATGATGATGAAAATCCAGACGATGAGAAGAACGAAGTAGAAGCCTACGACGCTGAAATCAACGAAATTGCACCAGATGACCTTGGAGAAGATGTTGATCTTAATGAAGAAGATGACGAAGACTCTGAGGATGAAGAAGAATAATACAAAAAAGCAAGGGAAATTTCCTTGTTTTTTTAATGATTGTTCATACTTGAAGGTAAGACACTAAAATCTGATAGTCAATTTGATTTGACAAATGAGTCAAATTGAGGTAAGATATTGTTCGGGCACCTCTTTTAGAGGTCGGAGCTCCCTAGTTATTAGGGAGCTATTTTTGTTTTTCCAGGAACTTTTATCCTGGATTGTGGTTATTGATGAAGGTCTTGTTTTCTATCTCCCCTACTAGTGAGCAGGACCTTGAGCATTTTAGAAAGAGGAATCTATGTCTACGAAATATATTTTTGTAACTGGTGGAGTGGTGTCGTCTATTGGGAAAGGGATCGTTGCAGCGAGCCTTGGACGTCTTTTAAAAAACCGTGGTTTGAAGGTGACCATTCAAAAATTTGACCCTTATATCAATATAGACCCAGGGACCATGAGCCCATATCAGCATGGGGAAGTCTTTGTAACTGATGATGGGGCTGAGACAGATTTGGACTTGGGTCACTATGAACGTTTCATCGATATCAACCTCAATAAATACTCAAACGTGACAACTGGTAAAATCTACAGCGAAGTTCTTCGTAAGGAACGCCGCGGTGAATATTTGGGTGCAACTGTCCAAGTTATTCCTCATATTACAGATGCCTTGAAAGAAAAAATCAAGCGTGCTGCTCTTACGACAGACTCTGATGTCATTATTACAGAGGTTGGTGGAACAGTCGGTGATATCGAGTCCCTTCCATTCTTAGAAGCTCTTCGTCAGATGAAGGCAGATGTCGGTGCTGATAATGTTATGTATATCCATACAACTTTGCTTCCTTACCTCAAGGCAGCTGGTGAAATGAAAACCAAGCCAACTCAACACTCTGTTAAAGAATTGCGTGGTTTGGGTATTCAACCAAATATGTTGGTCATCCGTACTGAAAAGCCAGCTGGACAAGGGATTAAAAATAAACTAGCCCAGTTCTGTGATGTGGCACCAGAAGCAGTTATTGAGTCCTTGGACGTGGATCATCTTTACCAAATCCCACTTAATCTGCAAGCACAAGGCATGGATCAAATTGTCTGCGACCATTTGAAGATTGATGCACCTGCAGCAGATATGACAGAATGGTTAGCTATGGTTGATAAGGTTATGAACCTCAAAAAACAAGTCAAGATTGCACTTGTTGGTAAATATGTCGAGTTACAGGATGCCTACATCTCCGTTGTTGAAGCCTTAAAACACTCTGGTTATGCCAATGATGCAGAAGTGAAGATTGATTGGGTCAATGCTAACGATGTGACAGCTGACAATGTGGCAGAACTTCTATCTGACGCTGACGGCATCATCGTGCCGGGTGGTTTTGGTCAACGTGGAACAGAAGGTAAGATTGAAGCGATTCGCTATGCGCGTGAAAATGATGTACCAATGCTAGGAGTATGCTTGGGTATGCAGTTGACCTGTATCGAGTTTGCCCGAAATGTTTTGGGACTTGAAGGGGCTAATTCAGCAGAGCTTGATCCTGACACAAACTATCCTATCATCGATATCATGCGTGATCAGATTGATGTTGAGGACATGGGGGGAACCCTTCGTTTGGGACTTTATCCTTCTAAGTTAAAACGTGGTTCTAAGGCAGCTGCAGCTTATCATAACAAAGAGGTGGTACAACGCCGTCACCGTCACCGTTATGAATTTAACAATGCCTTCCGTGAACAGTTTGAAGGAGCAGGTTTTGTCTTTTCAGGAGTGTCACCAGACAACCGCTTGGTCGAAATAGTTGAGATTCCAGAAAACAAATTCTTTGTGGCTTGTCAGTACCATCCAGAGCTTTCAAGTCGCCCAAACCGTCCAGAAGAACTCTACACTGCTTTTGTGACAGCTGCAGTTGAAAATCGTAAATAGTAGAATAAACCTTTGAGAGTCAACTCAGAGGTTTTTATTTGATTTCAGTATCATGAAAATCTGGAAAATCAGCTCTGAATTTGGTAAGATAAGATTATGGATTTTGAAAAAATTGAACAGGCATATACCTATTTATTAGAAAATGTCCAAATCATTCAAAACGATTTGGCGACAAGCTTTTATGATGCCTTGATTGAACAAAATGGGATCTATCTCGATGGTCAAACCAATCTGGAGCAAGTCAAAAAAAATAACCAGGCCTTAAAACGCTTAGCGCTTCGAAAAGAGGAGTGGTTACGGACCTATCAATTTTTGCTAATGAAGGCAGCGCAAACAGAACCTCTTCAAGCCAACCATCAGTTCACACCGGATGCCATTGGTCACTTGATGATTTTTATCATAGAACAGCTTTGTCCTACTGAAGATCTAAGTCTGTTAGAGTTAGGTTCTGGAATGGGAATTCTGGGATCTAGCTTCTTGACATCTATGAACAAAAGGGTTGATTACCTTGGAATAGAGCTAGATGATCTCTTGATTGATTTGGCAGCAAGCATGGCTGAAGTTATGGATCTACAAATGGGCTTTGTCCAAGGAGATGCAGTGCGTCCACAAGTATTAAAAGAAAGTGATATTATTGTGAGTGACCTACCGGTCGGCTACTACCCAGATGATCAGACAGCCTCACGATATCAAGTAGCAGCTAAAGGTGAACATACCTATGCGCATCATCTGTTAATGGAACAATCGCTCAAGTATCTTAAGACAGGTGGTTATGCGATTTTTCTAGCTCCGACAGATTTATTAACGAGTCCTCAGAGTGAACTTTTAAAATCCTGGCTGACTGAACAGGCTCAACTAGTAGCAATCATAGCTTTACCAGAGGATCTCTTTGTACAGGGAGCACAGTCTAAAACGATCTTTGTTCTACAGAAGAAGACGGGAGAAGCGATTGAACCATTTGTTTATCCACTTACGAGTCTTCGTGACTCTGAAATTTTGATGGATTTTAAGGAAAAGTTTCAAATTTGGAGTCAATATTCATGAAATTTGAACTGAGATTTGATATAATAGTTGAAAACGCTTAAAAAGGGGAAAATTATGTCTAAAACAATTGCAATTAATGCCGGTAGCTCAAGTTTGAAATGGCAACTGTATCAAATGCCAGAAGAACAGGTTCTTGCTAAAGGTTTAATTGAACGCATTGGTTTGAAAGATTCTATCTCAACAGTTAAATTCGATGGTCGTGCTGAAAAAGAAATCACTGATATTGAAAATCATACTGTTGCTGTTAAAATTTTGCTTGATGACTTGATTCGTTTTGATATTATCAAATCTTACGATGAAATCACAGGAGTTGGGCACCGTGTTGTTGCTGGTGGTGAAGTCTTTACAGACTCTGTAGTAGTGGAAGGTGACGTATTGGCTCAAATCGAAGAGTTGGGTCTACTTGCACCACTACATACTCCAGCTAACGTAGCCGGAATTCGCGCCTTCAAGGAATTGTTACCAAACGTAACTAGTGTTGCTGTTTTTGATACATCTTTCCACTCAACTATGCCTGAGAAAGCTTACCGCTACCCACTGCCAACTAAATATTACACAGAAAATAAAGTTCGTAAATATGGTGCTCACGGAACTAGCCACCAATTCGTAGCTCAAGAAGCAGCAAAACTGTTGGGACGTCCACTTGAAGAATTAAAATTAATTACATGTCATATCGGTAACGGTGGTTCTATTACTGCGGTTAAGGGTGGAAAATCTGTTGATACATCTATGGGATTCACACCACTTGCAGGTGTGATGATGGGTACACGTACTGGTGATATCGATCCAGCTATCATTCCTTACCTTATGGAACATACAAATGATTTTAATACACCAGAAGATATAATCAATGTATTGAACCGTGAGTCAGGTTTACAAGGTATTTTTGGTAAATCTAGTGACATGCGTGATGTAGAAGCAGCGATGGAAGCAGGTGATCCTGATGCAACCTTGGCTCTTGAAATGTACGTTGACCGTATCCAAAAACATATTGGACAATACTTGGCAGTCCTAAACGGAGCTGATGCTATCATCTTTACGGCTGGTGTTGGTGAAAATGCAGCTGATGTACGTGAAAAAGTTATCACTGGTATTTCTTGGTTCGGTTGTGATGTAGATCCAGAGAAAAATGTTTTTGGTGTAACTGGAGACATCTCTACAGATGCTGCAAAAATTCGTGTCCTTGTCATCCCAACTGATGAAGAACTTGTTATTGCGCGTGATGTTGAACGTTTGAAAAAATAAACGATAAGAAAATCGACCTTCTCAATAGAGAGGTCGATTTTTTATATTGTTGACGAGTATTTACCATTTGGTAAGCGAAACTTCACCGCTATTGAGCCAGATTTTTTCACCAGTGGCTAATTCTATCTGCAGTTGGCCCTGATCCGAAATGTCACATGCTTTTCCTGAGATGATTTCCTGATCCTTCTTGAAGGAAACTTCTTTTCCTAAAACAATTGATTGTTTTTTATAAAGATAAAGTAGCTCATCGGCATCTGTTTCGTAGAAACATTTCCAAATTTCAGCAATCAGTTCATTGCGAGTAATGGGGCTGCTTTGAGAAAAGAGACTTCCAGCTTTCCCTTGTAGATTTTTGGGAAAGTCAGCGATAGAAAAGTTAATCCCAACACCAATAATAACATCTGTAACAAGTCCGGTTTCGACAGAAGTAATAGCTTCAGTTAGGATACCGGCTATTTTTTTCTGATTTAGATACAGATCATTTACCCACTTGATGTCTAAATCAATCAAGCTCAAATTTTTAACAGCCTTATAAATAGCAGCTGCAGTCAAGAGTGTGTAAGCTGGTAAATCTAGATAAGAAAGATTAGGTTTTAGGTGGAGGGACATATAGATTCCCCCCTTGTCTGGAGAGTAGTAGGGACGCTGAAATCGACCACGGCCCATCGTTTGGCTAGTTGAGAGGTAGAGTGTATCTCCTTTGGTACCAGCTTCCATGGCCTCCTTAGCATCAGTCTGGGTCGATTTGGTGATAGGTTTAAATTGAACAGTGATAGGGCTGTTGTTTTCGATTTCTTGAGGTAAGATAAGGTCTCCACGAAGAAGTTTGTAGCCACGGTTTTTGATGCTGTCAATTTCTAAACCTTCCTGTTGGAGACGCTGAATCGCTTTCCAAACAGAAGTTCGAGAGAGGTTTAATAGTTCAGCAATTTTTTCTCCACTTAAATAATCAGTTTCACTAGCTAATATTTTATAAACTTCTTGGTAAGATTTCATGGTAGAGCCTTTCCGGGAAAATTAATTTAATTGTACCATAATTTTACAAAAGATAGACTGCTTTTATGAGAGGAATCCTCGTTTCTTATAAAGTTTTACCAAGTTTTAGTTAGGATGATATAGACAAAGTGGTTTTCAAATTCTTTGAAAAATGGTAAAATGTTTTAATAGTTTATATATCTGAGCTCTAAGGCACAGAGAGAAAGGATCTGTTGTGAAATCAATAGGTATCATTGAAAAATTGAAAGGCTTCTCTAAGCAAGAACTTATCTTGCTAGCTGTTATTCTAAGTATTTTCTTGCCTTTTTATATTTTCGTCATTATTTTTATCGCTTATTTAATAGGTCTGATATTTACAGGAGAAATGAAGGGGATTCTAAAACGACTCTCTAACCATGCTATTCTTCTTTTATTTATTGGCTATAGTGGTGTCATCTCTCTTCTGGCTCAAAATGTCATGGGGATGGTTGCTACTCTGGGAATGTTCCTCTTTGCGATTTTCTTTTACTATTACCAGGCTCATCTAACTCCTAAATTTTTTAGACTAGTATTACAAGGGATTTTATCGCTTAGTGTGCTAGCCTCGGTTTTCGCAGCTTTGGAGCATTTTCAAATCGTAAAGAAATTTGATTATACCTTCTTATCACCAAAGATGCAGGTTTGGCATCAGAATCGGGCTGAAGTAGCCTTCTTTAATCCTAACTATTATGGGATTATCTGTTGTTTCTGTATCATGATTGGATTTTACTTAATTAGTACAACTAAATTGAGATGGTTGAGAATCTTCTCAGTGATTGCAATCTTTGCGAATTTATTCGGGCTCAACTTTACTCAAAATAGAACGGCATTTCCAGCTATCATATTTGGTGCGATTATTTATCTTTTCACTACCATTAAAAACTGGCGTGCTTTCTGGTTAAGTATTGGAGTCTTTGGTATCGGCTTGGCCTTTCTCTTCTCTAGTGATTTAGGAGTTCGAATGGGAACACTTGATTCATCTATGGAAGAACGTGTGTCTATCTGGAATGCAGGTATGACCTTATTCAAACAAAACCCCTTCTGGGGAGAAGGCCCGCTAACATACATGCATGCTTATCCTCGTATTTTTGCACCTTATCATGAACATGCGCATAGTATCTATATCGATACAATATTGAGTTACGGTGTAGTAGGGACTGTCTTGTTAGGGATTGCTTCTTCAGATCCAATCCGAAAATTAATTGATATGAGTCAAGTACCAAGTAAACGACCGATTCTTGGACTCTATCTTTCATTTTTAACAGTGGTTGCTGTGCATGGAATTTTTGACTTGGCCCTCTTCTGGGTTCAGTCTTCATTTATCTTCCTTCTAGTGATGTGTAGTCTACCACTCAAACATAGTATGATTGCAGAACTTGTTGATTAACAAAAAAAAGATAGTAGAAATAACATTTGTCTACTATCTTTTTCCTTTTGTTGCAATTATTGAATAGCTTGAAGCAAGTCTTCTGATTGTTGTTTCAAAGAAGCAGCAACGCTGTCTTCGAGAACTAATTTACCATCTTCCCAAGCAGAATCGTTGACACGAGCTGCAGTGAAACCACCAACAACTTGTGTACGGATGAATGGCAAGAGGTCTTTGTAAATCGCAAAGAGCTGATCATGACCTGCATTCGCAACTGAAGATACTGTAACAATCTTATCTTGAAGTGCAGATGCTCCACGGGTATCAGACAAGTCGATGGCACGTGAAAGCCAGTCAAGCAAGTTTTTCACTGTTCCAGGAATTGAGAAGTTGTAGACTGGAGAGAAAATCCAGATGGCATCAGCAGCTAAAACAGCTTCACGAGCAGCCGCAACAGATGGAAGAGTTGGAACTTCAAGTTCTTGGTTGAAGAGAGGAATGGCTGAGTAGTCAAGGTAGCTTACCTCAGCTTTTCCAGCAAGAGCTTTTTCAGCTTCTAGGGCCATTTGGTGGTTAAAAGAACCTTCACGAAGTGAACCAACGATAAATAATACTTTTTTAGACATAGGGTGTCTCCTTTAAATTTTAATCAGAGTTTTATCTGTTGTTACAATATATGTTACAACAAATGATAATCATTTACAAATCATTTGCTCACAAATTAAAAATCAATGAATTGTAAGATTAAATTTCTAAATGACGCATGCAGAAAAGCCTGTGGAATCAAAGGTTGGCGCTTTAGTTTGAAAGTCTAAAAACATCTAGGATATCAAAAAGCCCTCCCTTTATTCACTTGTAATTCACTTGAATAGATGGTAAAATAGACGAGTGAAAAAGAGACAAAAAAAAGAAAAAAATTCCCTATTATTTCAGTATACTATTGGGCTAACCTTGCTGGCTCTAGTTGTGACTTCTTCCTTTCTCTATTTGGTATGGCTTAGTATGAAACCTTATCAAACTGCAAAAGTCGAAGGGAAAAAACTTGCCAAGCAGTATGCAAACCTAGAAACGGTTAACCAGGTTGATATTTTTAATGGTTTAGAAAGCTATTACAGTGTTCTTGGTCAAGATAAGAATCAGAAACCCATTGCTGTTTTAATAGAAAAAAGCAACAACAATATTTATGTTTACCAACTAGAAAATGGAACTTCTCAAGAAAAAGCAGAAGCAGTTGTCAAAGAAAAAGGAGCAACTGAGATCGACAAGATTACTTTCGGACGGTACGCTAATAAACCTGTCTGGGAAATCAAGTCTGGAGGAGACTATTATCTAGTAGATTTTGAATCTGGTGCCTTAGTCGAAAAGGAGAAACAATGAAATTATCCAAACGTGTCTTAGAAATGGAAGAAAGTGTCACTCTGGCTAGTGATGCAAAGGCTAAGAAATTAAAGGCTGAAGGAAAAGACGTTCTTTTCTTAACTTTAGGTCAGCCCGATTTTCATACTCCTGAAAATATTCAAGACGCTGCTGTTGCAGCCATTCGAGATGGGCGTGCTTCTTTCTATACGGTAGCGTCGGGTTTGCCTGAGTTAAAAGCAGCAGTCAATACCTATTTTGAACGTTATTATGGCTATTCTGTGGCAGCAAATGAAGTCACTTTTGCTACAGGTGCCAAGTTCTCCCTTTATACTTTCTTTATGGCTGTGGTCAATCCAGGCGATGAGGTCATTATTCCAACACCATACTGGGTCAGCTATGGTGACCAGGTGAAAATGGCTGGTGGTGTTCCAGTCTTTGTTCAAGCCAAGGAAGACAATCACTTTAAAGTAACTGTAGAGCAATTAGAAGCAGCTCGAACAGATAAGACCAAAGTCTTGGTACTAAACTCACCCTCTAATCCGACTGGGATGATTTATTCTCGTGAGGAACTCTTAGCCATCGGAAACTGGGCAGTTGAACACGATGTTCTCATTCTTGCAGACGATATTTATGGTCGTTTGGTCTATAACGGGAATGAGTTCGTCCCAATCTCAAGTCTGTCAGAAGCTATTCGTAAGCAAACCATTGTCATCAATGGAGTGTCTAAGGCCTATGCTATGACAGGATGGCGTGTTGGTTATGCAGTGGGTGATCCAGAAATTATTGCTGCCATGAGTAAATTGACTGGTCAAACAACTTCTAACCTAACTGCTGTATCTCAATACGCAACAATCGAGGCCTTAACTGGACCGCAAGACTCTGTAGAAACCATGCGCCAAGCTTTTGAAGAACGTTTGAATACCATCTATCCTCTCTTGTGCCAAGTCCCTGGATTTGAGGTTGTCAAACCGCAAGGAGCTTTCTACCTCTTCCCAAATGTTAAAAAAGCTATGGAGATGAAAGGATATACAGACGTAACAGCATTTACAACGGCTATTCTTGAGGAAGTTGGTCTGGCCTTGATTACAGGAGCTGGATTTGGAGCACCAGAAAATGTCCGTCTCAGCTATGCGACAGACTTGGAAACTCTAAAAGAAGCCATTCGTCGTTTGCACCAATTTATGGAAAAATAAGAAGCTTAACCTCCGTCTTAATAACGGAGGTTTTTATTTTTAAAAACTTATGAATTTCTGTCAAACTAGCTAGCTATCAGGCATTATTTGTGGTACAATAGTGAGTAATAATGTCTTCGGACAAGTACAATGAGAAAAGGAAGATGAATTATGACAAAACGGATTACCATCATCGAAGTAAAAGACTACGTCGGTCAAGAAGTGACCATCGGTGCTTGGGTGGCGAATAAATCAGGAAAAGGGAAGATCGCATTCTTGCAATTGCGTGACGGAACGGCCTTCTTCCAAGGTGTGGCTTTCAAACCAAACTTTATCGAAAAATTCGGCGAAGAAGTGGGGCTTGAAAAATTTGACACCATCAAACGCCTAAGCCAAGAAACTTCTGTTTTCGTGACAGGGATTGTCAAAGAAGACGAGCGTTCTAAATTTGGTTACGAATTAGATATTACAGACATCGAAGTTATTGGTGAATCTCAAGATTACCCAATCACTCCAAAAGAACACGGAACAGACTTCTTGATGGACAACCGCCACTTGTGGCTTCGTTCACGCAAACAAGTAGCTGTCATGCAAATCCGTAATGCTATCATCTATGCAACTTATGAATTCTTTGATAAGAATGGCTTCATGAAGTTTGATAGCCCAATTCTTTCAGGAAATGCTGCAGAAGATTCAACTGAACTTTTTGAAACAGACTACTTCGGTACTCCAGCTTACTTGAGCCAATCAGGTCAGCTTTATCTGGAAGCAGGTGCTATGGCGCTTGGTCGTGTCTTTGACTTTGGTCCAGTATTCCGTGCTGAAAAATCTAAGACTCGTCGTCACTTGACTGAGTTCTGGATGATGGATGCTGAGTACTCATACTTGACACACGATGAGTCACTTGATTTGCAAGAAGCTTATGTTAAAGCTTTGCTTCAAGGTGTTTTGGACCGTGCCCCTCAAGCCTTGGAAACATTGGAACGTGATACAGAGCTCTTGAAACGCTATATTGCAGAACCATTCAAACGCATCACTTATGATGAAGCCATTGATCTCTTACAAGAGCATGAAAATGATGAAGATGCAGACTATGAGCATTTGGAACACGGTGATGACTTCGGTTCACCACATGAAACATGGATTTCAAACCACTTTGGTCTACCAACCTTTGTCATGAACTACCCAGCAGACATCAAGGCCTTCTACATGAAGCCAGTTCCTGGAAATCCAGATCGCGTACTTTGTGCAGACTTGCTCGCACCAGAAGGCTACGGAGAAATCATTGGTGGTTCAATGCGTGAGGAAGACTACGATGCGCTTGTAGCGAAGATGGAATCTCTCGGTATGGATCGTACAGAGTATGAATTCTACCTTGACCTTCGTAAATACGGTACAGTCCCACACGGTGGATTTGGTATCGGTATCGAGCGGATGGTCACCTTCGCAGCTGGTACTAAACACATCCGTGAAGCTATTCCATTCCCACGTATGTTGCACCGTATCAAACCTTAATAGCCATAAAAACGCCGTCTGGCGTTTTTATACTCTTCGAAAATCTCTTCAAACTACGTCAGCTTCACCTTGCCGTATATATGTTACTGACTTCGTCAGTTCTATCCACAACCTCAAAACAGTGTTTTGAGCAGCCTGCGGCTAGCTTCCTAGTTTGCTCTTTGATTTTCATTGAGTATTACTTTAAATGAAAGAGGTAGAGAAAATGTAGGCAAATCTACGTAAGTCTTTTAGAAACAATCATATTATATATTGAAAGAGAGAAAACAATGTTTAAAAGAACTTACAAACGCAATATTCCACTCCTAGCAGGTCTGGAATTTACATCTTATTTTGGAATCACCAGTTTTTGGATTTTATTTTTCATTCAGAATGGCCTTTCCTTACTTCAAATCGGTCTATTAGAAAGTATCTTTCATGGGACAAGTCTCTTATGTGAAATCCCATCTGGTATGTTGGCCGATCGATTTAGCTACAAGACCAATCTCTATTTGGCTCGCTTGGCCAGTATTGTGTCCTCTGTCTTGATTTTGTTTGGTCAGGGGAATTTTTGGATGTATGCGATGGCCATGATGGTCAGTGCTTGGTCTTACAATTTTGACTCGGGAACTAGCACCGCCTTCTTATATGATTCAGCGGTTGAAGCAGGTCAAAAGGACCGGTATCTTCAGATTTCGAGCTTTTTATCTGGTGTGGCAGAAGTCACACGAACCCTAGGTACAGTTGTGGCAGGATTCTTTATCCACGGAGCATTGGCTTGGACCTATCTAATTGCTATTGGATTATCATTTCTTTCTATCATTTTGATTTATTTTATGAAAGAACCAATGGCTAAGAGAGAAAAAAATGAAGTCTTAACCTTTAAAACGATTGTCCTGCAAGTTCGAAAAGAATGGCATGAAAAACCAGTACTCTTTTATTGGATGATGACTTATCAGCTAGTCGGAACACTCATGTGCATGTTTTACTTTTACTATCAGCAGAAAATAAGTGACTTAGCAGGATGGCAGGTTTCACTGGTCATGCTGATTGGTAGTGGCTTAAATCTTATAGCAGTTTATGTAGCTAGTCAAATTGGTAAAAAATGGAATAGCAATCGAGTTTTTCCGACTCTTGTTGCACTAACGGGTTTAGCCTTGCTATTGGTGTTTTTTGGAACTCCCTTTGCTTTTCTTCTCGTATATCTTTTGACCGATACACTCTATGCAGTTTATCAACCGATCTATTTCAATGACTTACAAGGTTATTTACCGTCCAGTGTTAGAGCAACAATGCTTAGTATCAATTCTATGCTCTTTAGTCTTTCCATGATTGTCATTTTCCCACTGACAGGTTGGTTGATTGATCGTTGGGGTCTTGTAGCTGTCTTTTTAGTTCTAGGCCTTATCTTACTATTAACCTATCCTATCTTAAGAATTTGTCTAAAAAGGATGGGCAAGCTATTAAATCAGGACTTAAAAACTGAATAAAGCACGAAACCTTATTTGCCCAAAGAAAGATCCTGTGGTACAATAGCAAGAAGAAAAGGAGAAGAGCATGATTGATGTAGAAGAAATTCTAAGCAAGATGAATCCCAATCAAAAGATCAACTATGACCGTGTTATGCAAAAAATGGTTCAAGTTTGGGAAAAAAATGAAGAAAGACCAACTATTCTCATGCACGTCTGTTGTGCTCCCTGTAGCACTTACACTCTAGAGTATTTGACCAAATATGCAGATGTGACTATCTATTTTGCAAATTCAAATATTCATCCAAAAGCTGAGTATCATAAGCGTGCCTATGTGACCAAGAAGTTTGTCAGTGATTTCAATGAACGAACTGGCAACAATGTTCAATACCTAGAAGCTCCTTATGAACCAAATGAATACCGTAAACTGGTTCGAGGTTTGGAAGAAGAACCTGAAGGTGGCGATCGTTGCAAGGTCTGTTTTGATTATCGTCTGGACAAGACAGCGCAAGTGGCTATGGACTTAGGATTTGACTACTTTGGTTCAGCCCTAACCATCAGCCCTCACAAAAATTCACAAACCATCAATAGTATTGGGATTGATGTGCAGAAAATTTACACCACTCACTATCTTCCCAGTGATTTTAAGAAAAATCAAGGTTATAAACGCTCTGTAGAAATGTGTGAAGAGTACGACATTTATCGCCAATGTTACTGTGGCTGTGTCTATGCAGCTCAAGCTCAAAATATTGACTTGGTGCAGGTCAAGAAGGATGCGACAGCCTTTATGGTAGATAAGGATATCGAGAAAGATTATTCCCACATCAAATTTACTGTTACGAAGTTAGATATTTAAAGGAAAACCTGCCTCAAGGCAGGTTTTTGCTTATAAAAAAAACGAGGTCAGGATTTTGTTCCTGACCTCTGACAACTTTACCGATTCTTTAGTTCTACGTAGCGTTTGTACCAAATGTTGACATAGGCTTCTGAGAAGGGGCCTCGTTCATTGTTGATCCAGTCAACAAGAATCTTAACATGCTCTTTCAAAATATAGTCTAAATCATCAGGATAATTCATCTTACGCTTATGACGCTCATACTCTTCGACGTCCAAGAGGCGTTTCTCACCATCTGTAAAAACTTTAACATCTAAATCATAATCGATGTATTTTAAAGCTTCTTCGTCTAGATAATAAGGGCTTGCCATGTTGCAATAGTAGGAAATCCCATTATCACGAATCATGGCGATGATATTAAACCAATATTTTTTGTGAAAGTAAACAATAGCCGGTTCTCGAGTCACCCAACGACGACCGTCACTTTCGGTAACAAGTGTGTGGTCGTTGACGCCGATAATAGCGTTCTCTGTTGTTTTTAGTACCATGGTGTCTCGCCAAGTACGGTGAAGACTCCCATCATGCTTATAACTTTGAATTGTAATAAAGTCGCCTTCTTTTGGAAGTTTCATAACTAACCAACTTTCTACAATTTATAAGTTTATCGTTTACTATTGTATCACATTTTTGTTTAAAGTTCTTAGTTTTTCATGAAAAAATTAAAGATATTCTCTGAGAGCGCTGGCTATATCCGAAAAATCGTAGCCTTTTCGTGCTAAAACTTGGGTCAAACGCTGCTTGAGTTCGTATCCTTCATACTTACGCGAATATTTTCGATATTGCTTATCCAACTCTTTAAAGATTAGTTCCTGAACGGTTTCCTCTTCAGTCTGGCTATCCAGTTGGTCAAAGGCTGTTTTAGCTTCCGAGTAGGAAAAACCTTTGTTGGTAAGATTTTGGATTATCTTATCTTGTAGAGCGCGGGCAGGTAATTTACCCTGATATTTTTTCAGTAGTTTTTCGGCTGTACGCTCTGCGACTTCCGCCATATCAAATTCTTGTAAGACTTCTTGGATGATGGATTTGGCAACTCCCTTTTGAGAAATCTTCTGTATCAGCATATAGCTTCCTTTATCTCCTGAAAGCTGATTGGAGTTGATGATAGCATAGGCATACTGACGGTCGTTAATCCAATTATCTTCTTTTAGAGATTGGATGACTTTGGGTATGATGTTCTCATCGATTTCATGTTTACTTAGATAATCTCGGACTTCTTTTTCAGTACGAGCCTTGAAGGATAAGTGGTAGAGAGCTAGATTTTTTCCGTAGGAAAATTGTGCAAAGGTCTGAATTTCTGCAAACTCTTCGGGACTAATGTCCTTATCCTTGGTTAGCATAAAGTGAACAATGGTATCCTCTGTAATGTAGCAGGTTTGGTCGCTATCAAGCTCGAGTAGATAGAGTCGTTTTTTCTTTTCAAGTTTTGTGATTTTCATGGTTTACCTCTTATCCAAATGCTTCGAAGGCAGCAACGAGTCGAAGTTTGTTGCTATCAACCAGCTCTCTCCCGTAATAGTCGAGAAATAGTTCAGCATATTTGGGATCTTTTAAGTTGTAATTGAGGGACCAAACTGCCCAAAAGAGATCGATATGCCGGTCGCTGAAATCAGCCAAACCAAGATCAATAAAACAAGAGAAGTGGTCAGCATCTTTGAGAATAAAGTTTGGTAGACAGGCATCCCCATGAATAAAGGCATCTGTTTTTAAAAGGTGCCCTTGTTCTTGGATGACTTGGAAGGCCTCTTCGCGACTGTTAATCTGGAATTGGGGCAGGAGCGCCTTGGCATAGAACTCCCCTTTTTCATAGTTTTTAAAGGCTCTTTCTTTATAGGCTTTTAAATGATTTTCTGATGGAAAATTTTGTGGGTTTAAGTTGTGAAGCTTTCTAAGAGCCTCTGCCATTGTTCGGCAGATTTTTTCTGGCTGGTCTAAAAAAGCGAGAGCATCATGACCAATAGCCTCTTTAGTCAGGAGGTAGTCTTTATCTGTTGATAGATAGTGGATGACTGGAGTTCCTATTCCCTCTTGTTCAAACCAACTGGCAATGCTAGCTTCTCGCTCTAATCTTCCCTTTTGATCAATTTTTAAATAGTAACCTGAATCAAGATAGAGAACTCTTGCAACTGAATGAGAAGAGCTGTCAGATAGATTTGCCCCCTCTATATAAGTTCGTAATTGCATAGGAAAATCCAATGAGGAAAAAGATATCTTTGTATTCATGGTTTTATTGTAACATATTCTTAACCATTGAGAAACTACGTGGTATAATAGACTTATGAGTCTTAAAGTCAAACAAAAAATTCCATTAAAAATCAAGCGCATGGGGATTAACGGGGAAGGTATCGGATTTTACCAGAAAACACTCGTTTTTGTCCCAGGCGCCCTCAAGGGTGAAGATATCTATTGTCAGGTGACTTCTGTCAAGCGTAACTACGTTGAGGCTAAACTGCTTGAGGTCAATAAAAAATCTAAGTTTCGAGTGGTTCCAGACTGTACTATTTATAATGAGTGTGGTGGTTGTCAGATCATGCATCTACATTATGATAAGCAGCTGGAGTTCAAGACAGATCTTCTCCATCAAGCTCTGAAGAAATTTGCCCCTGCTGGCTACGAAAACTTTGAAATCAGACCAACTATTGGCATGCAGAAACCAAAATATTATCGGGCTAAACTACAATTTCAGACACGAAAGTTTAAAGGTCAAGTCAAGGCAGGTTTGTATGCTCAGAATTCCCATTATTTGGTCGAGTTAAAGGACTGTCTTGTTCAAGACAAGGAGACGCAAGCAATTGCTAATCGCATCGCTGAACTCTTGACTTACCATCAAATTCCGATTACGGATGAACGGAAAATCCTTGGGGTTCGGACCATCATGGTTCGTCGAGCACGGAAAACTGGGCAAGTCCAGATTATCATTGTGACCAATCGTCAATTGAATCTGACTCAATTTGTGAAAGACCTAGTCAAGGATTATCCTGAAGTAGTGACTGTCGCAGTCAATACCAATACTGCTAAAACTAGTGAGGTTTATGGGAATAAGACAGAGATTATTTGGGGGCAGGATAGTATACGCGAGGGTGTATTAGACTATGAGTTTTCTCTTTCACCTCGAGCTTTCTATCAGCTCAATCCTGAACAGACGGAGATTCTCTATAGTGAAGCCGTTAAGGCCTTGGCCGTGACTGAGGACGACCATCTGATCGATGCCTATTGTGGTGTTGGGACCATTGGTTTTGCCTTTGCTAAAAAAGTCAAAAGTTTGAGAGGGATGGATATTATTCCAGAAGCCATTGAGGACGCCAAGGAAAATGCCAAGCGCATGGGTTATACTAATACCCACTATGAAGTTGGAACTGCCGAAGAAATTATCCCTCGTTGGTACAAGGAAGGCTATCGTGCCAATGCTTTGATAGTAGACCCGCCACGTACAGGTTTAGATGATAAGCTCTTGAATACCATTGTAAAGTATGCTCCAGAGAAGATGGTCTACGTTTCCTGCAATGTATCTACCTTGGCGCGCGATTTAGTCCGTTTGATGGAGGTCTATGACCTGCATTATATCCAGTCTGTCGATATGTTTCCCCACACGGCTAGAACAGAAGCAGTGGTCAAATTAACGAGGCGTAAGTCAGCTTCCAAATAGAAAGAATAACTGGAAAGTTTTTGAAAAGAAGACTTTTAGTTACAGAGTAAGATTTGCAAGCTCCCTCTATTTATGATAAAATAAGTAGAAAATAAAATGAAAAAAGAGGTATGTGAAATGTCACGTAAACCATTTATCGCTGGTAACTGGAAAATGAACAAAAACCCAGAAGAAGCAAAAGCATTCGTTGAAGCTGTAGCATCAAAACTTCCTTCATCAGACCTTGTTGAAGCAGGTATCGCAGCTCCTGCAGTTGACTTGACAACTGTTCTTGCTGCTGCTAAAGGTTCAAACCTTAAAGTTGCTGCTCAAAACTGCTACTTTGAAAATGCAGGTGCTTTCACAGGTGAAACTAGCCCACAAGTTTTGAAAGAAATCGGTACTGACTACGTTGTTATCGGTCACTCAGAACGTCGTGACTACTTCCACGAAACAGACGAAGACATCAACAAAAAAGCAAAAGCAATCTTTGCTAATGGTATGCTTCCAATCATCTGTTGTGGTGAGTCACTTGAAACTTACGAAGCTGGTAAAGCAGCAGAATTCGTGGGTGCTCAAGTTTCAGCTGCTCTTGCTGGATTGACTGCAGAACAAGTCGCTTCAACAGTTATCGCATACGAACCAATCTGGGCTATCGGTACTGGTAAATCAGCTTCACAAGACGACGCACAAAAAATGTGTAAAGTTGTTCGTGACGTTGTAGCTGCTGATTTCGGTCAAGAAGTTGCTGACAAAGTACGTGTTCAATACGGTGGTTCAGTAAAACCTGAAAACGTTGCTGAATACATGGCTTGTCCAGACGTTGATGGAGCTCTTGTTGGTGGTGCATCACTTGACCCAGAAAGCTTCTTGGCATTGCTTGACTTTGTAAAATAAGCCTCAAATATCTGAGACAGACAGTTTCCTCTCTTGAGATTATGACTGCCTGTCTTCTTTTTGGTAAAATGGCGTGCGAAAGCACGCTCTTTTCTACGTTTCAGAAGAAAAGAAAGGAGAATTATGCTTTATATTTGGTCTTATCTCAAGCGCTATCCCAAATGGCTAGTTTTAGACTTCCTTGGAGCTATTTTCTTTGTTATTGTCAATCTGGGTCTACCGACTGTTCTGGCCCGCATGATTGACCAGGGAATCAACCAAGGAGACAAGGATAAGCTCTATTTTTGGGCCATCATCATGCTGGTTGTCATTGTCCTGGGAACATGTGGGCGAATTGTTCTAGCCTATGCTGCAAGTAAATTGACCACCAATATGGTTAAGGACATGCGAAATGATGTTTATGCTAAATTACAAGAGTATTCTCATCACGAATATGAACAAATCGGTGTATCTTCACTAGTTACTCGTATTACCAGTGATGCCTTTGTACTCATGCAGTTTGCAGAACAAACGCTTAAGTTGGGTGTTATCACACCCATGATGATGCTGTCGAGTATTCTCATGATTTTCTTGACGAGTCCTTCACTGGCCTGGATTGTAGCTTTTTCCGTACCTTTTCTAGCTGTTGTTGTCATTTATGTGGCGGTCCAAACGCGCCCCTTATCTGAAAAACAACAAAAAACACTGGACAAGATTAATCAGTATGTCCGTGAAAATTTGATGGGTTTGCGAGTGATTCGTGCCTTTGCTCGTGAAGACTTCCAAGAAAAACGTTTTGAAGAGAAAAATGCAATCTATGCGGATAATTCGAATCGCTTGTTTAAATTAA
Organism: Streptococcus infantis; assembly: GCF_021497965.1. Taxonomy (GTDB): domain Bacteria; phylum Bacillota; class Bacilli; order Lactobacillales; family Streptococcaceae; genus Streptococcus; species Streptococcus infantis_B. Next base: position 464,278 of record NZ_CP046525.1, read on the forward strand.
CTGGTTTGACGGAACCGCTTTTTGTGCAAATTATTATTGCCATGATTGTGGCTATCGTTTGGTTTGCCCTTGATCCACTGAAGCATGGAAATTTGCAGATTGGGGATTTGGTTGCCTTCATCGAGTATAGTTTCCATGCTCTCTTGTCCTTCCTTTTCTTGTCAAACCTATTTACCATGTATCCACGTACGGCTGTGTCTAGTGAGCGTCTGAAGGAAATCATGGACATGCCTATTTCCATTGATCCAAATGAGGATGGAATTCAAGAAACAGAAACACATGGTTACTTAGAATTTGATAATGTGACCTTTGCCTATCCTGGTGAAACGGAAAGCCCTGTTTTGCATAACATTTCCTTTACTGCTAAACCGGGAGAAACCATTGCATTTATCGGTTCAACTGGGTCAGGTAAGTCTACTCTAGTTCAATTGATTCCTCGATTCTACGATGTTACTCTAGGAAAAATAAAGGTCGATGGTGTTGATGTCCGAGATTACCGTCTCAAATCACTCCGTCAAAAGATTGGATTTATTCCACAAAAAGCCTTGCTCTTTACAGGGACTATCGCAGACAATCTCCGTTACGGGAAAGAGGATGCCAGTCATGAGGACTTGCACCAGGCAGCTGATGTGGCCCAAGCCAAAGACTTTATCGAAAGTCGAGAAGAAGGTTTTGCGACGCATCTAGCTGAAGGGGGAAGCAATCTATCAGGTGGTCAGAAACAACGTTTGTCGATTGCTCGAGCAGTCATCAAGGGGCCAGATATCTATATCTTTGATGATTCTTTCTCAGCCTTGGACTACCGTACAGATGCTATCTTGCGCCGTCGTCTCAAGGAAGTGACTCAAGATGCTACGGTATTGATTGTCGCGCAGCGTGTTGGAACCATCATGGATGCTGACCAGATTATTGTCCTTGATAAGGGTGAAATCGTTGGTCGTGGTCGTCATGAAGAATTGATGGAAACCAATGACATTTATCGAGAAATTGCTGAGTCGCAGTTGAAAAATGCGTCTCTAACAGAAGAATAGGAGGTAAAGGATGAAACAACAATCTAGTCTAGCTCGTCTATGGAGCTATTTAAAAGCCTACCGATTCTCTGTTTTCTTTGCAGTCTTCTTAAAAATAGTCAGCGTTATTATGAGTGTCATCGAGCCTTTCGTATTAGGGCTTGCTATCACTGAGTTAACCAGCAACCTACTTGCCATGGCAAATGGTGTTGCAGGAGCAGGTATTAATACCCCTTATATCGCAATGATTCTGGTTATCTATCTCTTGCGTGGTCTTCTCTATGAGTTGGGGTCATATTATTCAAACTACTTTATGACCAATGCGGTGCAGTCCATGATACAGGATTTGCGAAATGAAATGAGCGTAAAAATCAATCGCATCCCTGTGTCCTACTTTGACAAGCACCAGTTTGGAGATTTGTTAGGTCGTTTTACCAGTGATGTTGAAACTGTTTCAAACGCTCTACAACAATCTTTCTTACAGATCGTCAATGCAGTCTTTACCATTCTTTTTGTTATGGGAATGGTCCTCTATCTAAATCTTCAGTTGGCCATTGTTGTCATCTTGTCGATTCCAGTGACTTACTTTGGGGCTAAAACCATTCTAAATCGCTCCCAACCATACTTTAAACAGCAAGCAGCTATTCTGGGACAAATGAATGGTTTTGTACAGGAAAGCTTGACTGGTTTCAATGTTCTTAAACTTTTCGGACGTGAAGAGAAATCTCAAGAGAGATTTGAAAAGATTACGGATGAATTGCAACAGGTTGGATTCAAGGCAAGTTTTATTTCAGGTTTGATGATGCCTGCCCTTCATATCGTGTCTGATTTAACTTACTTAATTGTTGCAGTATTAGGTGGTTTGCAGGTTATTGCAGGACGCTTAACGATTGGTAATATGCAAGCTTTTGTTCAGTATGTGTGGCAGGTCAGTCAACCGATCCAAAATATTACTCAATTAGCGGGACAAATGCAAAGTGCTAAATCTTCGCTTGACCGTGTCTTTGAAGTTTTGGATGAACAGGAAGAAGTTCAAACTGCTAAAGTAAAAGAACTGCCACCATTAACAGGACAGGTTAGCTTCAAGAATGTTGATTTCCAATACGTGGAAAATAAACCATTGATTCGCAATTTCAACCTAGATGTTGAACCTGGAGAGATGGTAGCCATCGTAGGGCCAACTGGAGCCGGTAAAACTACCTTAATCAACCTGCTCATGCGTTTTTATGATGTAACAGCGGGTGCTATTTTAGTCGATGGTCAAGATATTCGAGACTTGTCTCGTCAGGACTACCGTCGTCAGTTTGGTATGGTCTTACAGGATGCCTGGCTCTATGAAGGCAGTATCAAGGAAAATCTTCGCTTTGGAAATCTTGATGCAACGGATGAGGAAATCGTTGAAGCTGCTAAGGCTGCCAATGTAGACCACTTTATCCGTACTCTTCCTGGTGGTTACAACATGGAGATGAACCAAGAGTCAAGTAATATTTCTCTTGGTCAGAAGCAGTTGTTAACTATCGCGCGTGCTCTCTTAGCAGATCCAAAAATTCTAATCCTTGACGAAGCGACCTCATCAGTCGATACGCGTCTAGAACTCTTGATTCAAAAAGCTATGAAGCGTTTGATGAAGGGAAGAACAAGCTTTGTCATTGCTCACCGTCTTTCGACAATTCAGGAAGCTGATAAGATTTTGGTACTTAAAGATGGACAGATAATTGAACAGGGAAATCATGAAAGTCTTTTGGCTGCAAAAGGTTTCTATTATGATCTTTATCAAAGTCAATTCTCTAATAAAAACAGCGAAAATAACTAAAAAACATCTTCTCATTTTCTTAAATTATCAGTCAATTACAACTTTTTTAATATGGGTTAATTTCCTTGCTTTTATCTACTAGAAGTAGTATACTGAGGTAGTAATCAATAAATATGGTTACAAAAAATAATAATGAGGTGAGAAAAATGGTAGAATTGAAAAAAGATGCATTAAAAGACGTAACAACATTATCTAAGACAGCTCCTGAAACGCTAGTAAAAACGAAAGAAGTCTTGAATCAAGCCGTAGCAGACTTGTATGTAGCCCATATCGCTCTTCATCAAGTACACTGGTACATGCGTGGACGTGGTTTTATGGTATGGCATCCTAAGATGGATGAATATATGGATAGCCTTGATGGTTACCTTGATGAAATCAGCGAACGCTTGATCACTCTTGGTGGCAAACCTTACTCTACTTTGACAGAATTCCTTCAACACAGTGAAATCGAAGAAGAAGTTGGAGAATTCCGTAACGTAGAAGAAAGTTTAGAGCGTGTTCTATCTATTTATCGTTACCTCATCACACTCTTCCAAAAAGCATTGGATGTAACTGATGAGGAAGGTGATGATGTAACCAATGATATCTTCGTTGGTGCTAAGGCAGACCTTGAAAAAACTGTCTGGATGCTTGCAGCAGAATTAGGACAAGCACCTGGTTTGTAAGATACTCTATTTTGTCAAAAATCCGTAGAAAGTTTCTACGGATTTTTTCTATTTCGGAGGGCATTCCAAAACAGTCTTTTTTCAAGATTTTTGATAAAATAGAACTATCAATAAAAAGGATGAAAGCATGACAATGAAAATCGTAGCCATCTGGGCCCAAGATGAAAAGGGTGTAATCGGAAAAGAGGATCGCTTACCATGGCATTTGCCAGCAGAGTTAAAACATTTTAAAGAAACAACCTTGAATCATGCCATCTTGATGGGACGTGTCACCTTTGATGGAATGGGACGACGTTTGCTTCCAGGACGTGAGACTCTGATTTTGACGCGTAATGTTGAAGAGTCAATTGAGGGTGCTCTGGTTTTCCAAAATGTTGAGGATGTTTTAGACTGGTACCATAACCAGGATAAAAATCTCTATATCATTGGGGGTAAGCAGATTTTTCAGCTTTTTGAACCTTATCTCGATGAAATTATTGTGACACAAATCCATGCTCAAGTTGAAGGGGATACTTTTTTCCCGGAAGATTTTGACTTGACTGTTTTTGAGACTGTTGCAAGCAAATCTTATACTAGAGATGAGAAAAATGCCTATGATTTTACCATCGAATATAGAAAGAGAAAGGAAGTCTAATGGAGCGTAGTATTTTTGGATTTTTTACAGCTCTTTTGTGTGCTGTCTGTTTTGTAGCTGGAACACACGCTTTTCGTAAAAAGCGCTTTGGACTTGCTACTCTACTTTGGCTTAATGCCTTTACAAACTTGGTGAATAGCATTCATGCTTTTTATATGACCTTATTTTAGAGAGAATGAATAATTAGAACGGAAGGGAATCATGCCTACAAATAGGAAAAATGATATGATGGTTTATTGCTCATTTTGTGGCAAAAGCCAAGAAGAAGTTAAAAAAATAATCGCTGGGAACAACGCTTTTATCTGTAATGAGTGTGTGGAGTTAGCCCAGGAAATCATTCGTGAGGAGTTGGCAGAGGAAGTCCTAGCAGACTTGTCTGAAGTACCAAAACCAATCGAACTCTTAAACATCTTGAACCACTATGTGATTGGTCAAGATCGTGCCAAACGTGCCTTGGCAGTAGCTGTATATAACCACTACAAACGCATCAATTTCCATGACACTCGTGAAGAGTCAGAAGATGTAGATTTGCAAAAATCAAATATTTTGATGATTGGTCCAACTGGTTCAGGGAAGACTTTCCTTGCTCAAACACTTGCTAGAAGTTTAAATGTACCTTTTGCCATTGCAGATGCAACAGCTCTTACTGAGGCTGGTTATGTTGGTGAGGACGTGGAAAATATTCTCCTCAAACTCTTGCAAGCTGCTGACTTTAACATCGAACGTGCAGAACGTGGAATTATCTACGTAGACGAAATCGACAAGATTGCCAAGAAGAGCGAGAATGTTTCTATCACACGTGATGTATCTGGTGAAGGGGTGCAACAAGCCCTTCTCAAGATTATCGAAGGAACTGTAGCCAGCGTACCACCTCAAGGTGGACGCAAACATCCACAACAAGAAATGATTCAAGTGGACACTAAAAATATCCTCTTTATCGTGGGTGGTGCCTTCGATGGCATCGAAGAGATTGTCAAACAGCGTCTAGGTGAAAAAGTGATTGGTTTCGGACAAAACAACAAGGCCATTGATGAAAATAGTTCTTACATGCAAGAAATCATCGCAGAAGATATTCAAAAATTCGGTATTATTCCTGAGTTGATTGGACGCTTGCCTGTCTTTGCAGCCTTGGAGCAGTTGACTGTAGATGATTTGGTTCGTATCTTGAAGGAACCAAGAAATGCTTTGGTTAAACAATACCAGACCTTGCTTTCTTATGATGATGTGGAGCTTGAATTTGACGACGAAGCTCTCCAAGAAATTGCTAACAAAGCAATCGAACGTAAGACTGGTGCGCGTGGTCTTCGCTCAATCATCGAAGAAACTATGCTAGACGTAATGTTTGAAGTTCCAAGTCAAGAAAATGTGAAAACAGTTCGTATCACAAAAGAAGCGGTTGACGGAACGGCTAAGCCAATTCTAGAGACAGCCTAGAGGTGACTATGGAAATCAATACACACAATGCTGAGATTTTGCTGAGTGCAGCCAACAAGTCCCACTATCCAGAGGATGAACTTCCTGAGATTGCTCTTGCAGGTCGCTCAAATGTTGGGAAGTCAAGCTTTATCAACACCATGCTTAATCGTAAGAATCTAGCTCGTACCTCTGGAAAACCAGGAAAAACACAACTACTCAATTTCTTTAATATTGATGACAAGATGCGTTTTGTGGATGTGCCTGGTTATGGTTATGCCCGTGTTTCCAAAAAGGAACGTGAAAAATGGGGTCGTATGATTGAGGAGTACTTGACTACTCGAGAAAATCTTCGAGCGGTTGTTAGTCTCGTTGACCTTCGTCATGATCCGACGGCAGATGATGTGCAGATGTACGAATTCCTTAAATATTACGAAATTCCTGTCATCATTGTGGCGACCAAGGCAGACAAGATTCCGCGTGGGAAATGGAACAAGCACGAATCAGCTATTAAAAAGAAATTAAACTTTGATCCAAGTGATGATTTTATCCTCTTTTCATCCGTAACAAAAGCAGGAATGGATCAAGCTTGGGATGCTATTTTAGAAAAATTATGAGGAATACATATGGCAAAAACAATTCATACAGATAAAGCTCCAAAAGCAATCGGACCTTACGTTCAAGGAAAAATCGTTGGCAACCTTTTGTTCGCTAGCGGTCAAGTACCTCTATCTCCTGAAACTGGAGAAATCGTAGGAGAAACAATCCAAGAACAGACAGAACAAGTCTTGAAAAATATTGGAGCTATTTTAGCAGAAGCAGGAACAGATTTTGACCATGTTGTAAAAACAACTTGTTTCTTGAGTGATATGAACGACTTTGTACCTTTTAACGAGGTATACCAAACAGCCTTTAACAAGGAATTTCCAGCTCGTTCAGCTGTGGAAGTAGCTCGTCTTCCTCGCGATGTAAAAGTCGAAATTGAAGTCATCGCAGAGATTGGATAAGCTAGTAGAAGTTTGGTTCTTCCAAACTTCTTTTGATATAAGGAGACTATGATGACAAAGAAACAACTTCACCTGGTGATTGTGACAGGGATGAGTGGTGCAGGAAAAACTGTTGCCATTCAGTCCTTTGAAGATTTAGGATATTTTACCATTGATAATATGCCGCCTGCTCTCTTGCCAAAGTTTTTGCAGTTGGTCGAGACCAAGGATGACGACCACAAGTTAGCCCTAGTGGTGGATATGCGAAGCCGCTCTTTCTTCTCAGAGATTCAAGCTGTCTTAGATGAATTGGAAAACCAAGATGATTTGGACTTCAAGATTCTCTTTTTGGATGCGGCAGATAAGGAATTGGTGGCACGCTATAAGGAAACTAGAAGAAGTCACCCTCTTGCAGCAGATGGTCGTATCTTGGACGGGATCAAGTTGGAACGCGAACTCTTGGCCCCATTAAAAAATATGAGTCAAAACGTGGTTGACACAACAGAGTTAACTCCTCGTGAACTTCGTAAGACTATTGCAGAGCAATTTTCGGACCAAGAACAAACTCAGTCCTTCCGTATCGAGGTCATGTCTTTTGGATTTAAATACGGAATTCCAATTGATGCTGATTTGGTATTTGATGTTCGCTTTTTACCAAACCCTTACTATCTGCCAGAACTTCGTAATCAGACAGGTGAAGACCAGGCAGTTTATGACTATGTCATGAACCATGAGGAATCTGAAGATTTCTACCGTCATTTGTTAGCCTTGGTTGAACCAATCCTACCAGGCTATAAAAAAGAAGGCAAATCAGTTTTAACCATTGCAGTGGGTTGTACAGGTGGGCAACACCGAAGCGTTGCCTTTGCAAAGCGTTTAGCCAATGATTTGGCGAAACATTGGCCTGTAAACGAAAGCCATCGTGATAAAGACCGAAGAAAGGAAACGGTAAACCGTTCATGAGAAAACCCAAAATTACGGTGATCGGTGGAGGAACCGGAATCCCTGTTATTTTAAATAGTCTACGGGAAAAAGACGTCGAAATTGCAGCCATTGTAACCGTTGCGGATGATGGTGGTTCTTCAGGCGAATTGCGTAAAAATATTCAACAGTTGACACCTCCAGGGGATTTACGTAATGTCCTTGTGGCCATGTCAGATATGCCAAAATTCTATGAAAAGGTCTTTCAATACCGTTTTTCAGAGGATGCAGGTGCTTTTGCTGGTCACCCATTAGGAAACATTATCATAGCTGGATTATCTGAAATGCAGGGTTCGACTTATAATGCCATGCAATTGCTGAGTAAATTCTTCCATACTACAGGAAAGATTTATCCCTCCAGTGACCATCCTTTGACGCTCCATGCTGTCTTTAAAGATGGATCAGAAGTTGCTGGGGAAAGTCACATTGCAGATCATCCAGGTATGATTGACCATGTCTATGTTACCAACACTCTAAATGATGAAAAACCGCAGGCTAGCCGTCGAGTTGTCAATACTATTCTTGAGAGTGATATGATTGTCTTGGGACCAGGTTCACTCTTTACTTCGATTTTGCCTAATATCGTCATTGAGGAGATTGGACAGGCACTTCTTGAGACCAAGGCAGAAATTGCCTATGTCTGCAACATCATGACCCAGCGTGGAGAGACAGAACATTTCTCAGATAGTGATCACGTAGAAGTCTTACATCGTCATTTGGGCCGTCCATTTATCGATACCGTTCTTGTTAATATTGAAAAGGTTCCGAGAGATTATATGGATACCAACCGTTTTGATGAATATTTGGTGCAGGTTGAGCATGATTTTGAAGGTTTGCGCAAACAAGTACCTCGTGTCATTTCATCAAACTTCCTACGTTTGGAAAATGGTGGAGCCTTCCATGATGGAGATCTAATAGTGGACGAGTTGATGCGAATTATACAGGTGAGAAAATGAGTTTCACAGTAGCAGTAAAAGAAGAAATCCTAGGTCAGCACCATCTGAGTCGCTATGAGTTATCAGCAATTATCAAGATGTCTGGTAGTGTAGGTTTATCTAGCTCTGGTTTGACATTATCCGTCATTACAGAAAACGCTAAGTTAGCTCGTCACCTCTATGAATCTTTCCTGCACTTCTATGGTATTAAGTCGGAGATTCGTCATCATCAGAGAAGTAATCTTCGGAAAAATCGTGTTTATACTGTATTTACTGATGAGCGAGTCCAAGAATTACTGGCAGATTTGCGTTTGGCTGATTCTTTCTTTGGTCTAGAGACTGGGATTGATCCAGATATTTTAGGAGATGAGGAAGCTGGACGTGCTTACCTTTGTGGAGCCTTTTTGGCAAATGGAAGTATTCGGGATCCTGAGTCAGGAAAGTATCAGTTAGAAATTAGTTCCGTCTATGTGGACCATGCGCAAGGGATTGCTTCGCTTTTGCAGCAGTTCTTGTTAGATGCTAAGGTTATCGAGCGAAAAAAGGGAGCAGTAACCTATCTCCAAAGAGCCGAAGATATAATGGATTTCCTGATTTTAGTGGGAGCCATGCAGGCGCGTGATACTTTTGAAGGGGTCAAGATTCTCCGAGAAACTCGAAATGATCTCAATCGTGCTAATAATGCAGAGACAGCTAATATTGCACGTACGGTTTCTGCAAGCATGAAAACCATTAACAATATCAGTAAAATCATGGATACTGTTGGTCTAGATAGTCTACCAGTCGATTTGCAGGAAGTAGCGCATCTGCGTATCCAGCATCCAGACTATACTATTCAACAATTGGCTGACAGTTTGACAAATCCACTTACCAAAAGCGGTGTCAATCATAGATTGCGAAAGATAAATAAAATTGCAGATGAACTTTAAAACCACGAATCAAAGGATTCGTGGATTTTTCTTATAGACTAGTAGAGTGTTTTGGTTGTACTTTTTGCTCTGGGTCAATGTAGTTAATGGCATTATTGACAGCAGTTGGTGCTTCACCAAGACCTGTCGCAATCAAGTCAATCTTACCTTCGTAGTAGCAACAGTCACCGATGGCGTAAATTCCTTCTTGACTTGATTCTTGCTTGCTATTGACGATAATCTTATGACGATTCAGTTCTAATCCCCAATTTTTAAGATTACCGACAGAAGATTTGAAACCATAGTTGACAAAGAGGTGGTCGAGTTCAATGGTTTCAGTCTCATCGGATTTAACTTTTGTAATTTCAAGCTTATCTAAAGTTTTTCCATCTCCAAGGAGTTGACTTGGCACAAATGGTGTTTTGATACTTACAGATGATTCTTTTAGGGCTTGTACACTATGTTCAAGGGCACGGAAGTTATCTCTACGGTGAACAAGTGTAGTAGGGGCAATCTTTTCAAAAGCTAAGGCCCAGTCCACAGCAGAATCTCCACCACCCAGAATAGTTACTTTCTGACCAGCATATTGTTGAATGTTAGAAACGTGATAGTGGATATTTTCATAACCTTCAACACCTTCTAGTTCAAGTGGGCGAGGTTTAAAGGCGCCACCACCCATAGCGATAATAACAGCTTTGCTAGTGTGACTTCCTTTAGTGGTTGTGATAGTAAAGATACCATCTTCTTTTTCAATCTCAAGAACGGTTTCGTTGAGGTGAACAGGTGTCTCGAATCCTTCGAGTTGTTCCAAGAGACGGTTAGTCAATTCTTCCCCTGTAAGGTTTGGGAAACCTGGAACATCGAGAATTTGTTTTTCAGGATATAGGATAGCAGGTTGACCACCTAGTTGCGGGAGAGAATCAATGATTTGTACTTTTGCTTGACGAAGGTGAGCGTAAAAGGCTGCGAAAAGACCAACAGGCCCACCACCTATAATGGTGATATCATATAGTTCAGACATAGCTTCTCCTTAATTCATTTCTGTCTTTTTATTCTATCATATTTTCTACCAATTTAAAATCAAGTAGGGGGAGAAAATTTTCATAGAAAATGGTATAATGAAGAGAAGCTTTTTTAATGGAGAGGAGTCCCAGGATGAATTTTCAGCAATTATCTAATCTCCAATACTGGTCTAGTTTATTTTCCAGTCCTTGGAGTATTGTGATAAATTTGATTGATATTCTAATCGTTGCTTATATCTTATATCAATTTACAAAATCAATTGCAGGAACCAAGATTATGATTCTGGTTCGAGGCGTTTTAGTTTTTATCTTAGCTCAGATTGTGGCTAATTTTTTGGGCTTGACGACCATTTCCTGGTTGATTAACCAATTGATTACCTATGGAGTTATTGCAGCGGTGGTCATCTTTTCTCCAGAAATTCGGACAGGTTTGGAACGATTAGGTCGAGCTACGGACTTCTTTTCAAATACTCCTATGAGTTCAGAAGAGCAGATGGTCCAGGCTTTTGTAAAATCGGTTGAGTACATGAGCCCACGGAAGATTGGAGCTTTGGTAGCTATTCAACGTGTGAGAACCTTGCAGGAGTATATCGTTACAGGAATTCCTTTGGATGCTAAGATTTCTGCTGAGTTATTGATTAACATCTTTATCCCTAATACTCCTCTCCATGACGGTGCAGTCATTATCAGTGGAGATCGGATTGCAGTAACTTCTGCCTATTTACCATTGACAGAAAACACAGGTATTTCCAAAGAGTTCGGAACTCGTCACCGTGCAGCCATTGGTTTATCAGAAGTTTCAGATGCCCTTACTTTTGTAGTATCAGAAGAAACTGGGGGTATATCCATCACCTACAATGGAGTCTTCAAACATGATCTAAGTTTGGAAGAATTCGAGGAAGAACTACGTCGTATTCTAATTCCTAAGGATTCACAAGAACCAAGCTTAAAAGAACGTTTATTAGGAGGGTGGAATAATGAAAAGAAATAGTCTTTATATCATCACCTCACTCCTCTTTGCATGTGTCTTATTTATCTATGCAACATCAATCAATTATCAAAACAATACTAATGCGAGACAAACTAAAACTGAAACATATACCAATACAGTAGTCAATGTACCGATTGATATTCAGTATGATAGTGAGCAGTATTTCATTAGTGGCTTTAGTTCAGAAGTAACGGTATTTCTGACTGGTTCAAATCGGGTGGCCTTGGCTAGTGAGATGCAGGAAAGCACTCGTAAATTCAAAGTTACTGCTGATTTGTCGCAAGCAACAGAAGGAACAATCGAAGTTCCCTTGACCATTGAAAATCTTCCAAGTGGTTTGACAGCTGTAGCAACACCACAAAAGATCACAGTCAAGATTGGTAAGAAGGTCACCAGGGATAATGTGCCTGTTGTACCTCAAATCGATTCTAGTCAAATTGATGAGCGCATTATAATAGAGCGAGTTACTGTTTCTGATGAAAAAGTTTCAGTAACGAGTGATGCGGATACACTATCTAAGATTGATCGGATTGTTGCAATTTTACCAACGAGTGAACAGATTACAGGAAATTACTCTGGTTCAGTTCCACTACAAGCAGTTGATAAAAACGGCTCAGTCTTACCAACAGTGATTACACCTTTTGAGACTACTATAAAAGTCTCAACGAAAACTGTGAGAACAACAAGTAGTACGACTACAAGTAATGCTTCGTCTACCGAAAACTCTTCAACGACAGCAGCAGAGACGAAGTCAGAATCTTAAAATAAACATTATACTAGAAAAGGAATCTTAAAATGGGTAAATATTTTGGAACGGACGGAGTCCGTGGAGAAGCAAACGTAGAATTAACGCCAGAATTGGCCTTTAAATTGGGTCGCTTTGGGGGATATGTCCTCAGTCAACATGCGACAGAAGCACCTAAGGTTTTTGTTGGACGTGATACACGTATTTCAGGGGAAATGTTAGAGTCTGCTCTCATTGCGGGTCTCCTTTCAGTTGGAATTCATGTTTATAAGCTTGGAGTTCTTGCAACACCTGCTGTTGCTTACTTGGTGAAAACTGAAGGAGCGAGCGCAGGTGTCATGATTTCAGCTAGCCACAACCCAGCCCTTGATAACGGGATTAAATTCTTTGGTGGAGATGGCTTTAAGCTAGATGATGAAAAAGAAGCAGAAATCGAGGCCTTGCTTGATGCGAGTGAAGATACTCTTCCACGTCCAAGTGCAGAAGGATTAGGTACGGTTGTTGATTACCCAGAAGGATTACGCAAGTATGAAGCCTACCTGGTTTCAACTGGAACAGCTCTTGAAGGGATGAAGGTTGCCTTGGATACTGCAAATGGAGCAGCTTCTACTAGTGCTCGCCAAATCTTTGCAGACTTAGGTGCTCAAATCACTGTCATTGGAGAAACTCCAGATGGTTTGAACATTAACTTGAATGTTGGTTCAACTCATCCAGAAGCCTTGCAAGAACTTGTAAAAGAAAGCCAATCTGCCATTGGCTTGGCCTTTGATGGCGACAGTGACCGTCTGATTGCGGTTGATGAAAATGGAGAAATTGTCGATGGTGACAAGATTATGTACATCATCGGTAAATATCTCTCTGAAAAAGGCCAATTAGCACAAAATACAATCGTAACAACTGTGATGTCTAACCTTGGTTTCCATAAAGCCTTGGATCGTGAAGGTATCAATAAAGCCGTCACTGCAGTTGGAGATCGTTATGTCGTTGAAGAAATGAGAAAATCAGGCTACAATCTCGGTGGAGAGCAGTCAGGTCACGTTATCTTGATGGATTACAATACCACAGGTGATGGTCAGCTTTCAGCGGTTCAATTGACCAAAATCATGCAAGAAACAGGTAAGAGCTTATCTCAGTTGGCTTCAGAAGTAACGATTTACCCACAAAAATTGGTCAATATCCGTGTTGAAAATGCCATGAAAGAAAAAGCCATGGAAGTACCAGCTATCAAGGCTATTATCGATAAGATGGAAGAAGAGATGGCAGGTAACGGACGTATCCTCGTACGCCCAAGTGGAACTGAGCCACTCTTGCGTGTCATGGCCGAAGCTCCAACAACTGAAGAAGTAGACTACTATGTGGATACTATTGCCGAAGTTGTGAAAGCAGAAATTGGAATTTAGGAAAGTTAGCAGAAAATAAGAAAATATGTTACAATGTCAAAGTAAATTGTAACCATGGAGAATATGATGAATTTAAAACGTGAACAAGAATTTGTTAGTCAGTATCACTTTGATGCACGTAATTTTGAATGGGAAAATGAAAACGGAATTCCTGAAACAAAGGTTGATGTCAACTTTCAACTACTTCAACATGATCAAGAAAACCAAGTGACTTCTCTCGTAGTTGTTTTGAGCTTTATGATTGTCTTTGATAAATTTGTTATCAGTGGTACTATTTCTCAAGTCAACCACGTTGAAGGTCGTATCGTTGATCAACCAAGTGACTTTAGTCAAGAAGAAGTTGAGACACTTGCTCGTCCTTGTTTGGATATGCTAAACCGTTTGACTTATGAAGTGACGGAAATTGCACTAGATTTACCAGGAATTAATTTGGAGTTTTAAAGAATGAAATTAGCGGTCATAACAGACTCATCTGCTTTTCTACAAGCGGAAACCTTGCAGAAAGAAGATTTATTTGTGCTTGACATTCCTGTGAATATCGACGGACAGGAGTATGTTGAAGGTGTAAATCTAACCGCTCAAGAATTTTATGAAAAAATGGCTCGTTCATCTGAACTACCTAAAACAAGTCAACCAAGTATTGCAAAGTTGGATGAAATTTTATCATCATTAAAAGAAAAGGGCTATACTCATGTTTTGGGTCTTTTCCTTTCTTCTGGAATCTCAGGATTTCACCAGAATATCCAATATATGACGGATGAGTTTGAAGGTCTAACTATTGCTTTTCCTGATACTCGAATTACAAGTGCACCACTAGGTTTCATGGTGGAAAGTGTGTTTCAGTGGTCTGAGCAAGGTGATGACTTCCAGTCTATACTAGATAAGTTAACAGAACAGATTGAAAATACTTCTGCCTTTATCATGGTAGATGATCTTGATCATTTGGTTAAAGGTGGTCGTTTATCAAACGGCGCAGCCATTTTAGGAAATCTTCTTAGCATTAAACCAATTCTATATTTTAATGACCAAGGTGTTATCGAAGTTTATGAGAAGGTTCGTACAGAGAAGAAAGCAACTAAACGTCTGGTTGAAATTGTCAAAGATGTGACAAGTAACGGAAACTACCAGATCATGGTGATTCATGGGAATGCCTCTCAAAAAGCAGCCGATTTACGTCAGCTTTTGCTAGATAGTGGAGTAGCTACAGATGTTGAGATTGCAACCTTTGGTAGTGTCATTGGAACCCACCTGGGAGAAGGAAGCATCGCTTTGGCATATACACCAATCGTCTAGATTGTTCTTACAGTCTTGGTATCTTAAATTGAGCACGGACTATCTGCCTCTTGAAAAAAGATGCCAGTCTTGCCTTTTATGGAAAGTCGGCGCCATTCCCTATTTTTCATGGGCAGCTAACGTCCTTTGTATCTTAGAATTGAACACGCCTGGAACCCTGTGTGAAAAAGATAGTTCTTCCAAGGAGAAGAAACTCCTTGATCAGAACTCCTATTTTCACTTTGTGTTCTTACAAGCTTTGTATCTTAGATAGGAGTAAAGATGAGTATTCGAGTAATTATCGCAGGTTTTAAGGGAAGAATGGGCCAAGCTGCTTGTCAGATGGTTTTGTCTGATCCTGAACTTGAACTAGTAGCCGTTTTGGATCCTTTTGAGTCTGCATCTGAGTGGCAAGGAATTCCTGTTTTCAATGATAAGAATGACTTGGCAGGTTTTGAGGCAGACGTTTGGGTAGACTTTACCACACCAGCTGTCGCTTATGAGAATACACGTTTTGCTCTTGAAAATGGCTTTGCTCCAGTAGTAGGAACGACAGGTTTCACCAGTCAAGAAATCGAAGAATTAAAAGAATTGTCTCGTTCCAAAGACTTGGGTGGCTTGATTGCTCCTAACTTTGCTTTGGGTGCTGTCTTACTCATGCAATTTGCAGCACTGGCAGCTAAATACTTCCCAAATGTGGAGATTATTGAACTTCACCATGATAAGAAAAAAGATGCGCCGAGCGGGACAGCTATCAAAACAGCTGAGTTGATGGCTCAAGTTCGTGAGTCTATTCAACAAGGTGCTAGCGATGAGGAAGAACTCATTGCAGGTGCACGTGGAGCTAATTTTGATGGTATGCGAATTCATTCGATCCGTTTACCTGGTTTGGTAGCCCATCAGGAAGTCATTTTTGGAAATCAAGGAGAAGGATTGACCCTGCGTCACGACTCCTATGATCGTAGCTCCTTCATGACAGGGGTGAATTTGGGAATCAAGGAAGTTGTCAAGCGTCATGAGCTTGTCTATGGATTAGAACACTTATTATGAGATTAACACAAATGCCTTCTGAATTTCAGAAGGCTTTACCAGTATTAGAAAAAATTAAAGAAGCAGGTTTTGAGGCTTATTTTGTTGGTGGATCTGTTAGGGATGCTCTGCTCAATCGTCCTATCCATGATGTGGATATCGCGACATCATCCTATCCAGAAGAAACCAAGCAGATTTTCCCTCGTACAGCTGATATCGGGATTGAGCACGGAACTGTCTTGGTTTTAGACGGATATGAAGAGTACGAAGTAACCACATTCAGAACAGAAGATGTCTATGTAGACTATCGTAGACCGAGTTCAGTTTCGTTTGTGCGTTCGCTAGAAGAGGACCTTAAGCGTCGTGATTTTACAGTTAATGCCTTTGCCTTAGATGAGACAGGGGAAATTGTCGATTTATTTAATGGCTTACAAGATTTAGAAAATCAAGTCCTGCGAGCAGTTGGTGTAGCGAGCGAACGTTTCAACGAAGATGCTTTACGCATCATGCGTGGATTTCGTTTCCAAGCTAGTCTTGGTTTTGAACTCGAGCAAGAAACGTTTGAAGCGATGAAGACCTTAACGCCACTCTTAGAGAAAATCTCTGTGGAGCGTACTTTTGTTGAATTTGACAAACTTCTACTAGCCCCTCATTGGCGAGTGGGTCTGTCTTCCATGATTGCAAGTAAAGCTTATGATTATCTTCCAGATATGGCTGGTAGTCAGGATAAACTCCAGTCATTATTTGATTTAGAAGATCATTTCACTTTTGAATCTTCTGAGCAAGCCTGGGCTGCACTTTTATGTGCTTTAAAAGTGGAAGATGCGCAAAAGTTTTTAAAACATTGGAAAACTTCGCGTCAGTTTGCTAAGAAAGTACAGGATTTGCTAACCATTTTGGAATTGCGTGAAGAGGGCGAATTAAGTAAACGTGATTGTTACCGATTTGATTTGGACTTGATTCTACAGGCTGAAAATCTACGCAGAGCTCAAGGTAAAGAAGTCAATCCGCAAGCTATCACAGAAACCTATGAGAGTTTGACCATTCATGATAAGAAAGAAATGCAAATCAATGGTGGCATTCTCATCAAAGAATACGGCTATCAGCCAGGTCCTGAATTAGGGGATGTTTTAGAAGAAATTGAGTATGCTATTGTTGATGGAGAATTGGAAAATGACCGTCAAGCCATCCATGACTACCTAAGGGAGAGAAAATGAGTGACTTTATCGTTGAAAAACTAAGCAAATCAGTTGGGGACAAGACAGTTTTTAAGGATATTTCCTTTATCATTCATGATTTGGACAGAATCGGTCTTATTGGTGTCAATGGAACCGGGAAAACTACCCTTTTAGATGTTCTTTCTGGCGTTTCAGGTTTTGATGGTGATGTTAGCCCTTTTTCAGCAAAGAATGATTACAAGATTGGCTACTTAACCCAGGATCCGGATTTTGATGACAGCAAGACTGTCTTGGATACTGTCCTATCAAGTGATTTGAAAGAAATCCAGTTAATTCGTGAGTATGAATTGCTCATGCTTAACTACAATGAGGACAAACAGGCCCGTTTGGAACGGGTCATGGCTGAGATGGATTCCCTCCAAGCGTGGGAAATCGAAAGTCAGGTCAAGACGGTTCTCAGTAAACTAGGTATTCAAGATTTATCAACTCCTGTTGGAGCTCTGTCTGGTGGTCTCCGTAGACGGGTTCAGTTGGCGCAAGTACTTCTTGGAAACCATGATCTCTTGCTTCTTGATGAGCCTACCAACCACTTGGATATTGGGACCATTGAGTGGTTAACCCTCTTCTTGAAGAATTCCAAGAAAACAGTATTATTTATCACCCATGATCGCTATTTCCTAGATGCTCTTTCTACGCGAATCTTTGAGTTGGACCGAGCTGGTTTGACAGAATATCAGGGGAATTACCAGGACTATGTTCGCCTCAAAGCTGAACAGGATGAGCGCGATGCAGCTCTTCTTCACAAAAAAGAACAACTCTATAAACAGGAATTAGCCTGGATGAGAAGACAACCACAAGCTCGTGCAACCAAGCAACAGGCGCGTATCAATCGTTTCCATGACTTGAAGAAGGAAGTTTCAGATACTAGTGTTGAGACAGACTTAAGCATGAATTTTGAAACTAGCCGTATCGGTAAAAAGGTCATCGAGTTTAAGGATGTTTCCTTTGCCTATGATGACAAACAGATTTTGCAAGATTTTAACCTTTTGGTCCAAGCCAAAGACCGTATCGGAATCGTTGGGGATAATGGTGTTGGGAAGTCAACTCTTCTCAATCTCATTGCAGGAAGTCTCGAGCCAACTGAAGGTCAAGTTATTATCGGAGAAACGGTTCGCATCGCTTATTTCTCTCAACAAATCGAAGGTTTGGATGAAAGCAAGCGGGTTATTAACTACCTGCAGGAAGTGGCAGAAGAAGTCAAGACCAGTGGTGGTTCTACGACATCTATCGCTGAGTTGCTAGAGCAGTTCCTTTTCCCACGATCAACGCATGGTACCTTGATTGAGAAGTTATCTGGTGGAGAGAAGAAACGTCTTTATCTCCTCAAACTACTCCTTGAAAAGCCTAATGTCCTCCTCTTAGACGAGCCAACAAATGATTTAGATATTGCAACCTTAACGGTTTTAGAAAATTTCTTACAAGGTTTTGCAGGACCAGTCTTGACAGTTAGTCACGACCGCTATTTCCTTGATAAGGTAGCAACTAAAATTCTCGCTTTTGAAGATGGAACCATCCGTCCTTTCTTTGGACATTACACAGACTACCTAGATGAAAAAGCTTTTGAAGCAGAAACGGTAACTCAAAACCAAAAAGCTGACAAGGAAAAAGTCGTCAAAGTTCGTGAAGAAAAGAAACGGATGACCTACCAAGAAAAGCAGGAGTGGGCATGTATTGAAGGTGACATCGAAGCCTTGGAAAACCGCATTGTAGAGATTGAAGAAGAGATGCAGGCAAATGGTTCTGACTTTGGGAAACTAGCCACCCTTCAAAAGGAGCTGGATGAAAAGAATGAAGCCTTACTTGAAAAATATGAACGCTATGAATATTTAAGTGAGTTGGTTTAATGGAAGAGAAAATCATCAAATGGAGTAGTAAGAAAATCATTTGGACTATTGTTCTCTGCTTAGTTGAGTTAGCTTTCCTTCTTTGGATCCTATCTTTTATGATGACCTATCCCAAGGAGGTACCTGTGGGATTGGTGGTATTAAGACTCTTTGTCTTATTCTTAATCATCATTGTTGGATGGCTCTTGTATGAACGGATACAGATTCTTCTATCAGATAAAGAGTATTTAAAATGTACGGCTCAAGGTTTTTCCTATAAGCCACATCCGAAAAAAGACTGGCAGTTTTATTCTTGGGGAGATATAGAAAAATTTGCTCTTATGAGAATTAAGGGCAGTAGAAATTCAAGGGATTTTTATACTATTGAGGTTCATTTTTATGATACAAATCTTTTGAACAATAACTCTCTATGGCGACGTCTACGAAGTAGATTTACAAGTTCGAAAGATTCTAACGTTTTAAAAATTCCAATCCACTTGCTGGATGTGGGTTTGCCGCGAAGGGTATTTGAAACCATGTCCTACTATGAACGAGAGTGGCGCATTGAACAGAATCGTCAACGGAATCAAACTTCTAAAAGTAAAAAGAAGTAAGGATTTCATTGCCTGATTAACCGGTTGCTATTGAAGAGCAAAGGGAAGTCTTGGACCAATTTTCAAGACTTCTTTCTATTTTGCTTTTCTAGGAAATATGGTATAATAGGGAGTAAAAACTTAAAAAGAAAGAAATGCTATGAACTTAAAAGATTACATTGCAAGTATTGAAAATTACCCACAAGAAGGCATTACGTTCCGTGATATCAGCCCTTTGATGGCTAACGGAAATGCCTACAGCTATGCTGTTCGTGAAATTGTTCAATATGCTACTGACAAAAAGATTGATATGATCGTAGGACCAGAAGCGCGTGGATTTATCGTTGGATGTCCAGTCGCTTTTGAGTTGGGAATTGGTTTTGCTCCTGTACGTAAACCAGGAAAATTGCCACGCGAAGTGATTTCAGCTGACTACGAAAAAGAATATGGTGTTGATACTTTGACTATGCACGCAGATGCTATCAAACCAGGTCAACGTGTTCTGATCGTAGATGACCTCTTGGCAACAGGTGGTACTGTGAAAGCAACCATCGAAATGATTGAAAAACTTGGTGGTATCGTAGCTGGTTGTGCCTTCTTGATTGAGCTTGATGAACTTAAAGGCCGTGAAGCTATCGGAGATTACGATTACAAAGTGCTCATGCATTATTAAAGAAAAAACAGTCCTTAGGGCTGTTTTCTCTTCATAGTGATATAAAAAAAGGCTATACCTAGTTAGAGAAAAACTATAATTGAAAACTATATCTTCTTACAGTATAATAAAAGGAAGGACTATCGTCAGCTGATTTTCATTTGACGACTGCATGTTAACTTGAGCCTAGTATTGATAGAGTAAGGAGATTTCCATGCCGATTCGGATTGATAAAAAATTACCAGCAGTTGAGATTTTACGAACGGAAAATATTTTCGTCATGGATGACCAGCGAGCGGCTCATCAGGATATTCGACCACTGAAAATTTTGATTTTAAACTTAATGCCACAAAAGATGGTGACAGAGGCTCAGCTTTTGCGACATTTAGCTAATACTCCGCTTCAGTTGGATATTGACTTTTTATATATGGAAAGTCACCAATCAAAAACAACTCGCTCAGAGCATATGGAGACATTTTATAAGACCTTCTCAGAAATCAAAGACGAGTATTTTGACGGGTTGATCATTACAGGAGCTCCGGTTGAACATCTTCCCTTCGAAGAAGTGGACTACTGGGAGGAATTTACCCAAGTGATTGATTGGTCTAAAACTCATGTCTACTCGACCCTCCATATTTGTTGGGGTGCTCAGGCAGGTCTTTACTATCGATATGGTGTAGATAAACACCAGATGGCCCAAAAGCTTTCTGGAATTTATCCTCAGGATGTTTTAAAAGAAGGTCATCTTTTGCTGAGAGGATTTGATGATCTATATGTATCGCCTCATTCTCGTCATACAGAAATTCTCAAAGAGGATATCTTGAATAAAACTAATTTAGAGATTTTAGCATCAGGTGAAGAGGTGGGAATCTCTATCCTTGCAAGTCGAGATTTGAGAGAAGTCTATAGCTTTGGGCATTTGGAGTATGATCGTGATACGCTCGCGAAAGAATATTTTAGAGATCTAGATGCTGGTTTAGATCCACATATACCAGAAAATTATTTCAAAAATGATGACATTCACGAACTTCCATGCATGCTCTGGAGTTCATCTGCAGCCCTCTTTTTCAGTAACTGGGTAAATTATGCAGTTTACCAAGAAACGCCTTTTGAGTGGAAAAGTGCGGAAGAAGATGTGTCTCATTTTGGATATTTATAAGAGGAATTATGACATATTTAGATGCTTTTAAATCAGGGAACTTGGTGTTACCGAGTGATCTGCTTTTGAATTACAATCAACTCTTCTCGTCAAGCGATGATTTCTTGATTTGGCAATTCTTTTACCTACAAAATACAACGGCTTTGGGTGAGTTGTCGCCAAGTCAAATCGCTGAAAAAATTGGCAAAGAGGTCACTGAAGTCAATCAAGCCATTTCACGATTGACCGATAAAGGATTACTCCAATATCGTACAATTGAGCTAAATGGAGAGATTGAAGTTATTTTTGACGCAACCCTTGCCTTGGAGCGCCTAGACCAACTATTTGAAGAACAAGCTCCAAATCAAGTGAAACCAGCTCAGAATGACTTGAAGAGCTTGGTGGAAACTTTCCAACAGGAGCTAGGTCGTCTCTTGAGTCCCTTTGAAATCGAAGATTTGGAAAAGAGTTTGAAAGAAGATGGGACGAGTGCGGATTTGATAAAAGAAGCTCTACGTGAAGCTGTTTTGAATGGAAAACCAAACTGGAAATATATCCAAGCAATCCTACGAAACTGGCGACATGAGGGTATTAAGAGTGTAGCCCAGGTAGAAGTGAAACGTCAGGAGAGAGAGGCAACAAACCCTCAAAATGTTCAAGTTTCATCTGATTTTAAAAATGCCATGGACCTTTGGAAAGACTAATATTTAGCAATAAAAAAACTTGCCATAGGCAAGTTTTTTTGTGCTCTTAATAAGTAATCCCCCAAACACTGACTGAACGCTCAGCAACTGGGAAGTCGCCGTATCCTTCGGCAGTAATAGTTACTTGTTCTGGATGGTTGCCAAGCAAATCAACAAATGTTCGATTTGCCCACTCTTGACCGACATACATGGTTTTGTAATTTTCTTGAGCGTTTGAGATAAGAACGGCGATAGGTGATTGGTTGTCAGTGCCAGAACGGACCCAACCGATACAATTAGGGTCATCAAAGTAGTCCGTTTGCTCACCGTAAGCTAACTCTTTTCGGATAGTTAGCAAACGGTTAAGGACATCTTTAAAGTCTTGCTGGGCAAATTGACCAGAAATACCGTAGTAGTCTCCGTAAAAGACACAGGGAAGACCCTGTTCACGCAAAAGAATAAGAGCATAGGCTGCTGGCTTAAACCATTCTTCAACAGTAGATTCGAGGGCTTGACCGCGTTGTGTATCATGGTTTTCGACAAAGGTCACAGCTCGATCCGGATTGATTTGAGCCAGACTATCATTAAAAATAGTTGTTAAATCATAGTCAGCTCCTGCCTGGCTTGCCTCAAAGAGATTCATATGAAGGCGAACATCAACAAGATCAAAGCGTTCTTCAATTTTTTCAAGATAATCCAGATTAGCTTCCTTATCAGGATTCCAGAATTCTCCGAAAACATAGAAGTCTTGACCATATTTTTCCTTGATATCGCGTATGAAATTGCGCATAAAGAAAGAGTCAATGTGCTTAACTGCATCTAAGCGAAAGCCTGATACACCAGTCGTTTCGATAAACCAATTTGCCCAGTCATAGATATTCTGGATGACTTCGGGGTGTTTGAAATCCAGGTCTGCGTACATGAGATAGTCGTAATTTCCGTTCTCATTGTCGACTAATTCTTCATGAGCCCAACCTTTATTCTCTCCCTGAATGAGATAGATGCCAGACTTACGACGTTTAGCATCGTAGTCAGTTCCTGTGAAGTGGTACCAGTGCCAGTGAAAATCGTTGTAGGTGTTTTGTCTACCATCAAAAGTAAAACCGGTCCAGCCATTGATGGTGAAAGGTTCTCCAAGTTCGATTGTGCGGTCTTCTGGATCCACTTCGATAACTTGAAAGGATTCTAAATGATCTGCAGCTGCCTTGTGGTTTAAGACGACATCAGCCATCGGTTGGATTCCGTGAGATTTCAGTGTTTGAATGGCTTGGAGATAATCTTCTTTGAAGCCATACTTGGTACGAACAGTTCCTTTTTGGTCAAATTCACCAAGGTCGAATAGATCATAGACTCCATAACCAACATCTTTTTCGTTTGTAGCCTTAAAAGCAGGTGGCATCCAGATATGACTAATTCCTAAGTTAGCTAGGTGTTCAGCATCGTTAGTTAGTCGTTCCCAGTGTTTTCCGTCATGGGGGAGATACCACTCAAAATATTGCATTAGGGTTTGATTTTTCATAGAAAGTCCTCATACTTAACAATTTGACAATCATTTTACCACAAAGCTGTACAATACGCAAACGTTTGCGCTGCAAAATATACGGGTCTTATTTTATGTCCATTTTTTATCTTAGACATTGGAAAATATGAAGGGGGAGACTGTCTGTTGAAAGCGATTGATGAAAATGAAGGATAAAGGGCCATCTTTCCTATGAAATCAATGTAGAAAACCAGTTTCTGTTTTGTGAAATTTCAACAAATTTGATATAATTGTATCTATGAAAAAAGTATTCGTCAGCCGGCGTGTCGAAAAAAAGCTGAATAAAGGTCAGATGGTTTTGGAAGAGATTGATTTTCCAGAGCTATCTGAAACTGATCAGGAAGTTGAACTTTTCAGCCAAAGCAAAGAATTTTTAGGAAAGGCTTATTTATCCAGTCAAAACAAGGGGATTGGTTGGTTTGTATCTAACCAGAAAGTTTCTTTTGACCGATCTTTTTTTGAAAGTTTGTTTAAAAAAGCCAAACAAAGACGCGCTAACTACTATCAAGATGAGTTGACAACTGCCTTTCGTTTGTTTAATCAAGAAGGCGATGGATTTGGTGGCATGACACTGGATCTTTATGGAGATTATGTTGTTTTTTCTTGGTATAACTCCTATATCTATAGCCTTCGTCAAGAAATTATAGCTGCCTTTGCTCAGGTGTTTCCAGAAGTCCTAGGTGCCTATGAAAAAATTCGTTTTAAAGGTTTGGATTATGATTCTGCTCACGTCTATGGTCAAGAAGCAGCTGATTTTTTCACTGTTCTTGAAAATGGAGTCTTGTACCAAGTCTTTATGAACGACGGCCTTATGACAGGGATTTTCTTGGATCAGCATGAAGTTCGTGGGAGCCTGGTTGATGGTCTAGCTATGGGGAAATCCTTACTCAATATGTTTTCCTATACAGCCGCTTTCTCAGTTGCTGCAGCCATGGGAGGTGCCAGTGAAACGACTTCTGTGGATCTAGCCAAGCGTTCGAGAGAACTATCAGAAGCTCATTTTCATGCTAATGGACTGAGTCTTGATCATCATCGATTGATTGTCATGGATGTCTTTGAATACTTTAAATATGCTAAGAGGAAGGGGTTGAGCTACGACGTGATTGTTCTGGATCCGCCTAGCTTTGCCCGAAATAAAAAACAAACCTTCTCTGTAGCGAAGGATTATCACAAGTTGATTTCCCAAAGCCTAGAGATTTTAACCCCCGGTGGAATCATTATCGCTAGTACCAATGCGGCTAATGTTTCTCGTCAAAAATTCACAGAACAAATCAACAAAGGATTTGCAGGAAGAAAGTACCAGATTTTAAATAAATATGGACTTCCAGCAGACTTTGTCTACAACGAAAAAGATGAAAGTAGTAATTACCTCAAAGTGATTACCATGAAGGTTAGTAAATGAAATTAATTGTTTCCGTAATGCCAAGAAGTTTAGAGGAGGCTCAGGCTATTGATGCGATGCGCTACCATGATGCTGATATCATTGAGTGGCGAGCTGACTTCTTACCAAAGGAAGCTATTTTGCAGGTAGCACCCGCTATTTTTGAAAAATTCGCGGGTCGTGAGCTTGTTTTTACCTTGCGTACTCGTGCTGAGGGTGGTCAAATTGAACTCTCGTCAGAAGAATATGTTCAAATTATCAAGGAAGTAGCCCAGCTTTATCAACCAGATTATATTGATTTTGAGTATTTTAGTTATAGAGATGTTTTTGAGGAGATGTTAGAATTTCCAAACCTGGTCTTAAGCTATCATAATTTCCAAGAAACACCGGAAAATCTAATGGAAATCTTGTCTGAGTTGACAAGTTTAAATCCTAAAGTTGTAAAAATCGCGGTTATGGCTCATACAGAACAAGATGTATTGGATTTGATGAACTTTACACGTGGCTTTAAAACATTGAACCCAGAACAAGAATATGTGACGATTTCTATGGGGAAAATGGGTAAGGTTTCTCGTATCACTTCAGATGTGACGGGTTCTAGCTGGTCTTTTGCGAGTCTGGACGAAGCCAGTGCTCCAGGACAGATTTCACTTTCTAGCATGAAAAAAATTCGGGAGATACTAAATGAAGATTGATGGCTACACAAGTTTAGCAGCTGTAGTCGCAAATCCCATTAAACACTCCATTTCTCCCTTCATTCACAATACAGCTTTTGAGGCAACCAATACCAATGGGGTTTATCTTGCTTGGGAGGTAGAAGGAACTGACTTGGCAGAAACAGTTGCCAATATTCGTCGTTATCAGATGTTTGGAATTAATCTTTCTATGCCCTACAAGGAGCAGGTCATTCCTTATCTGGATCAATTGAGTGAAGAAGCTCGTTTGATTGGTGCTGTCAATACGGTTGTGAATCGAGAGGGAACTTTAATTGGATATAACACAGATGGCAAGGGATTCTTTAAGAGCTTGCCTTCTTTTAAAATATCTGGAAAAAGAATGGTTCTGTTAGGGGCAGGTGGTGCAGCTAAAGCAATTTTGGCGCAGGCAATCTTAGATGGGGTCAGTCAGGTTTCTGTCTTTGTACGATCGGCTTCAATGGGAAAAACACAACCTTACTTAGAGAAGCTACAGCATGAAACAGGATTTAGAGTAGATTTGTTTGCCTTAGAGGATGCTCAAGAGCTCCAAGAGAACATTCGAAAAGCGGAACTCTTGGTCAATGCGACCAGTGTGGGGATGGATGGGGCATTTCAGCCAATCCCAACAAGCATTGTTTTACCAGAGAAGCTATTGGTAGCAGATGTGATTTATCAACCCTTTGAAACACCATTTCTAAAGTGGGCAAGGAGCCAGGGAAATCACGCTGTTAATGGCCTAGGCATGTTACTTTACCAAGCAGCTGAAGCTTTTCAGTTATGGACCGGAAAGGAAATGCCAACAGATCAAATCTGGGAATTATTAAAACAAAAGTATCAATAAAGAAAGAGGAGAACTGCTATGAAAATCAAAATAGACCTTCCCCACCATCCCTATGATATTCAGATTGAAAAAGGATGCTTGTCTCAAGCAGGAAAATGGTTGCGGGAACTTTGGCAACCGCAAAAAGTCGTTATCATTACCGATAACCATGTGGCTTCTCTCTATGCAGAAAAAGTAAAATTGATCCTAGAGGATGCTGGTTTTCAAGTGGCAGTTTTTGACTTCCTAGAGGGTGAAGAGCGAAAAAATCTAACCACGGTTCAAAAGGCTTATGAATTTCTAGTTAAGCAAGACTTGACTCGTAGCGATGGTATCGTAGCTCTAGGTGGTGGAGTTGTTGGTGATTTGGCTGGCTTTGTAGCCTCAACTTACATGCGCGGTATTCACTTTGTTCAAATTCCGACCAGTTTGACTGCTCAAGTCGATTCTTCAATCGGTGGTAAGACAGGAGTGAATACTCCTTTTGCCAAGAATATGGTAGGAACTTTTGCCCAGCCAGACGGCGTTTTGATTGATCCAACCGTTCTTGAAACCTTGGGTAAACGAGAGTTGATTGAAGGAATGGGTGAAGTCATCAAGTATGGCTTAATCGAAGACCCGGAACTCTGGGACTTGTTATCTGAAATGGATGGTTCCGTAGAGAGTATTTTGGAGCATTCAGAAAGTTTGATTGAGCATTCTTGCCAGGTCAAGCGCAAGATGGTAGTCGAGGATGAATTGGACAATGGTATTCGTCTGTATCTCAATTTTGGTCACACCATTGGCCATGCTATCGAAGCGACTGCTGGTTATGGAAGTGTCATGCATGGTGAGGCAGTAGCGATGGGAATGGTACAGGTCTCCAAAGTAGCAGAGGGAAAAGGCCTCATGCCAGCTGGGATCACTCAGTCTATCCGAGAAATGTGTCAGAAATTTGGCCTTCCTGTTGATTATGAAAACTGGGATGTTGATAAGGTTTATCAGGCCTTGACTCATGATAAAAAAGCGCGTGGTAACACCATGAAATTAGTATTGGTACCAGAACTTGGTTCAGCCACTATTCACCCCGTCTCACTCGAAGAAATGAAAGATTACTTGGTAAAATAAGGAGAATGTATGAGATATTTAACAGCAGGAGAATCACATGGCCCTCGTTTGACAGCGATTATTGAAGGAATTCCAGCAGGTCTTCCTTTGACTGCCGAGGATATCAATGAGGATCTCAAACGTCGCCAAGGTGGTTACGGTCGTGGTGGACGCATGAAGATTGAGAGTGATCAAGTTGTCTTCACTTCTGGCGTTCGCCATGGTAAAACGACAGGTGCTCCAATTACCATGGATGTCATCAATAAGGATCATCAAAAATGGCTAGATATCATGTCTGCCGAGGATATTGAAGACAAACTTAAAAGTAAACGAAAAATCACTCATCCTCGCCCAGGTCACGCTGACTTGGTAGGAGGCATCAAATACCGCTTTGATGATTTGCGAAATTCCCTGGAACGTTCATCTGCTCGTGAAACGACAATGCGGGTGGCAGTTGGGGCGGTGGCTAAACGTCTATTGGCTGAGCTTGATATTGAAATTGCTAACCATGTTGTTGTCTTTGGTGGTAAGGAAATTGATGTTCCAGAAAACTTAACAGTTGCAGAGATCAAAAAACTAGCTGCCCAGTCAGAAGTTTCTATCGTTAACCAAGAACGTGAGCAGGAGATCAAGGACTATATTGACCAAATCAAACGCGATGGAGATACCATCGGTGGTGTTGTTGAAACGGTTGTCGGTGGTGTTCCGGTTGGTCTGGGTTCTTATGTTCAATGGGACCGCAAACTAGATGCAAGATTAGCTCAAGCAGTTGTTTCAATCAATGCCTTTAAGGGAGTGGAGTTTGGACTAGGCTTTAAAGCAGGTTATCTCAAGGGGAGCCAGGTCATGGATGAAATCCTCTGGTCACCAGAAGATGGCTATACTCGTCGTACTAATAATCTTGGTGGTTTCGAAGGTGGTATGACCAATGGCCAACCGATTATTGTTCGTGGGGTTATGAAACCAATTCCAACTCTCTATAAACCATTGATGAGCGTTGATATTGAAACCCATGAGCCTTATAAAGCAACAGTAGAGAGAAGTGATCCGACTGCTCTTCCAGCAGCAGGCGTCGTTATGGAGGCAGTAGTAGCAACGGTCTTGGCTCAAGAAATCCTTGAGAAATTCTCTTCAGATAATCTGGAAGAATTAAAAGAAGCTGTTACAAAACATCGGGAGTATACAAAGAATTATTAAGGAGTTCTTATGGCAAAAACCATCTATATCGCAGGGCTTGGTTTGATTGGTGCTTCAATGGCACTGGGAATCAAACGAGATCATCCTGATTATGAGATTTTGGGATACAATCGTAGTCAGGCGTCCAGAGATATTGCCTTGGAGCGAGGAATGATCGACCGTGCGACGGATAATTTTGCTAGTTTTGCTCCACTTGCAGATGTCATCATTCTTACCTTGCCAATCAAGCAAACTATTGCTTTTTTACAAGAATTGGCAACTTTGAAACTAAAAGAAGGCGTCATTATTTCTGATGCTGGGTCGACCAAATCAGCTATCGTGGCTACAGCTGAGAAGTGTTTTGCAGATAAGCCTGTTCGCTTTGTAGGGGCTCATCCTATGGCAGGGAGTCATAAGACAGGAGCAGCTTCTGCCGATGTTAATCTTTTTGAAAATGCCTACTATATCTTTACGCCTTCGAGCTTAACAACCCAGGATACGCTCGAAGAAATGAAGGGCTTGCTGTCAGGTCTGCACGCTCGTTTCATTGAAATTGATGCTACAGAGCATGACCGAGTGACTTCTCAGATCAGTCATTTTCCGCATATCTTAGCATCAGGATTGATGGAACAAACTGCCAGTTATGCTGAAGAACATGAGATGGCACGACGTTTTGCGGCAGGTGGTTTCAGGGATATGACTCGGATTGCCGAAAGTGAGCCAGGAATGTGGACTTCTATCCTCTTATCCAATCGAGAGACCATCATTGAGCGTATTGAGGATTTCAAGCGACGTTTAGACGAGGTTGGACAAGCTATTAGTAAGGGTGACGAAAACCAAATCTGGAACTTTTTTAATCAAGCGCGTGAACAACGTCAAGCTATGGAAATCCATAAACGTGGCGGTGTAGATAGCTCATTTGACCTTTATGTAGACGTTCCCGATGAGGAAAACGTCATCTTGCGCATCTTGGAATTGCTAAGAGGAACTTCCTTGGTCAATATCCATATCAATGAGGAAAACCGTGAAGACGTTCACGGAATTCTGCAAATTTCCTTTAAGAATGCTCAGGATTTAAAACGTGCTGAGCAAGTCATTACAGAAAATACTGACTACACAGTCGTAATAAAATAAGGAGGACAATCATGTCAAATATTTATGATAGTGCAAATGAACTTAGTCGTGGACTACGTGAGTTGCCTGAATACAAAGCGGTTAAAGAAGCTAGAGATGCCATCCAAGCAGATGCAGAAGCAAGCAAAATCTTTGCGGATTATATTGCTTTTCAGCATGAAATCCAAATCATGGCTCAAACTGGTCAAATGCCAGACGCTTCTTTCCAAGAAAAAATGGAAAGCTTTGGCAAGTTGATTCAGGGCAACGCTCTCTTGTCAGAATTCTTTGCAAAACAGCAACAACTTTCTATCTACCTTTCTGATATTGAAAAAATTGTCTTTGAACCAATTTCAGAACTTCTAAAATAAGAATTTACCTCATAAAGTCAGGAATTTTTAAGAAATTTCTGACTTTTTATGATAAAATAAGAAAAAGTATTGTCAGTATGAGGTCTAGTATGAAGTTAAAAACAAACGTTAGGCATTTGAATGGTAGTATTCGCGTACCAGGGGATAAGTCCATCAGTCATCGCTCTATCATTTTTGGGAGCTTAGCTGAGGGCGAGACCAAGGTTTATGATATCTTACGTGGTGAGGATGTTTTGTCAACTATGCAAGTTTTTCGCGACCTCGGCGTTGAGATTGAGGACAAGGACGGTGTCGTTACCATTCAAGGTGTCGGTATGGATGGTTTGAAAGTTCCTCAAAATGCTCTAGATATGGGGAATTCTGGGACCTCTATTCGTTTGATTTCAGGTGCCCTTGCTGGTGCAGACTTTGAAGTGGAGATGTTTGGGGATGACAGTCTTTCCAAACGTCCGATGGACCGTGTGACTCTCCCTTTGAAAGAAATGGGTGTTACTATTTATGGCCAAACAGAACGAGACTTGCCACCCTTATACTTAAAAGGGACAACAAAATTAAGACCTATTCATTATGAATTGCCGATTGCCTCTGCTCAAGTTAAGTCAGCTTTGATTTTTGCAGCATTGCAGGCTCGGGGTCAGTCAGTCATCATTGAAAAGGAGTGCACTCGTAATCATACAGAAGATATGTTACGTCAATTTGGAGGAGACTTGAGTGTCGATGGTAAGAAAATCACTGTCCAGGGACCACAGAAACTAAGTGGACAAAAGGTTATCGTTCCAGGAGATATTTCGAGTGCAGCTTTCTGGTTAGTAGCTGGTTTGATTGTTCCAAATTCTCGAGTGGTGCTCAAGAATGTTGGTATTAATGAAACACGAACAGGTATTATCGATGTTATCCGTGCTATGGGTGGTAAATTGGACATTACTGATATTGATCCAATTGCTAAGTCTGCAACCTTGACTGTCGAAACTTCAGACCTCAAAGGAACCGAGATTGGTGGAGCTTTGATTCCGCGTTTAATTGATGAATTACCAATTATCGCGCTCCTTGCTACCCAAGCTCAAGGGCAAACGGTTATCAAAGATGCAGAGGAACTTAAGGTTAAAGAAACTGACCGTATTCAAGTTGTTGCTGATGCTTTAAATAACATGGGGGCAGCTATTACTCCTACAGCAGACGGAATGATTATCAAAGGAAAATCTGCTCTTCATGGAGCCAGAGTCAATACATTTGGTGACCACCGTATCGGCATGATGACAGCCATTGCAGCTCTTTTAGTTGCAGATGGAGAGGTCGAATTGGATCGTGCAGAAGCTATTAATACTAGCTACCCAAGCTTCTTTGATGATTTGGAGACCTTGATCCATGGCTAAGGTTTTACTAGGTTTTATGGGTGCAGGAAAATCTACCATCGCTAGAGGATTAGATCCTGACTTCGTAGACATGGATGCCATGCTGGAAGAACGACTGGGGATGTCGATTGCTCGTTTCTTTGAAGAAAAAGGAGAAGCAGCCTTCCGTCAAGTAGAAGAAGAAGTTTTGGCTGATTTGCTAAAGACAGATCAAGTTATCTCCACAGGTGGAGGAATAGTCATTTCTCCTCGAAATCGTGACTTGCTGAAGGAAAATTCCGACAACATTTATCTAAAAGCAGATTTTGAGACCCTTTACCAGCGAATTTCAGCTGATAAGGACAATCAACGTCCGCTATTTTTAAACAATAGCAAGGAAGATTTAGCTGCGATTTTTGATGAAAGACAGGCTTGGTATGAAGAAGTAGCAAATAAGATTGTAGATGTATCAAGCTTAAGCCCAGAGGAAATTATAGAGGAACTGAGATGAAAATTGCCTATCTAGGCCCTAAAGGATCTTTTTCGCACCATGTGGTGCAGACGGCTTTTCCTCATGAGGAACTAGAGCCTTTTTCAAATATTACGGATGTTATCAAGGCCTATGAACAGGGATTAGCAGACTATTCAGTAGTGCCGGTTGAAAATTCCATTGAAGGTAGTGTTCATGAGACCTTGGACTATCTCTTCCACCAGGCTCGGATTCAAGCAGTGGCTGAGATTGTGCAGCCAATCCATCAACAGTTGATGGCAGTGCCAGGGCAATCTAAAATTGAGAAAATCTTTTCTCACCCACAGGCCTTGGCCCAAGGGAAGAAATTTATCGATGAGCATTATCCAGATGCTCAATTAGAAGTAACGGCCAGTACAGCCTATGCTGCGCGATATGTTTCTGAGCATCCTGATCAACCATTTGCAGCCATTGCTCCAAAAAGCTCTGCTGAGGAATATGGATTAAAACTGGTTGCTCAAGATATTCAAGAGATGGAAGCCAATTTCACTCGCTTTTGGGTTTTGGGGCCTAACTTACCACAAATCCCTTTGAAAGCAAGTTCTGAAAAGATGAGCCTGGCCTTGACCTTGCCGGATAATCTACCAGGAGCCTTATATAAGGCACTTTCTACCTTTGCTTGGCGCGGGATTGACCTGACTAAGATTGAGAGTCGCCCCCTAAAGACAGCACTAGGTGAGTACTTTTTTATCATTGATGTGGACTATGCTGATAAAGAATTGGTCTATTTTGCTCAAAAAGAATTAGAAACGATTGGTATCCAGTATAAAATACTTGGAGCTTACCCTATCTATACCATACAGGATAAAGGGAAGGAGAAGGAATGACTAGAGAAAATCCTCTGACACACCATGAAAAATTACGTTATGACTATCTCTTGAAAAATATTCATTATCTCAATGAAAAGGAAAGAAGAGAGTTTGCTTTTTTGCAAGCTAAATTAGATGGTCAACAAAACGTACGTCCAGTTGTAACAGAAGAGGCAGATGATGTAGCCTATCAAGAAATTACTGAATCTAACATAGGCCTACCTAGTTATACAAATCGTAGTCGTGCAAGTCGTCGTACTGGCCAACCCCAACCAAAAGCTAAGCTTCCAAAGCAAAAGAAACCTAAGAAAAAAAGAGTTTTTCGAATCAAACGTATTCTCGCATGGTTAGGAATGCTTTTGATTTGTGCGGCGGTTGGAATGATTTTCATGTTCTTAAAGGGATTCCAATCAGCGAATCCAAATAGCTCAAATGGACCGAAAGATGCCAAAGCCGCACAGGTTGAAGTTTTCAATGGGCAGGATACCCGAGATGGTGTCAATATTCTTATTTTGGGAACAGATGGCCGTATCGGACAGAATAGTTCAGAAACACGGACGGATTCTATCATGGTTCTGAATGTTAGTGGTAAAGATAAGAAGCTTAAGCTGGTTAGTTTTATGCGAGATAACCTAGTTTATATCGATGGCTATAGCCAAGTTATTAACGGTCAAAAACAAGCAGACCATAAGTTGAACCTGGCCTACGAATTAGGTGAGCAAGAAGGAAAACAAGGAGCTGAAATGGTCCGTAAGGTCCTAAAAGATAATTTTGACTTGGATATCAAATACTATGCCCTTGTCGATTTCCAAGCCTTTGCGACTGCCATTGATACGCTTTTCCCTGACGGCGTGACCATTGATGCTCAATTTTCAACCCTAAACGGTGTTCCAGTTACAGAAGCTACAGTTGGGGATGATTTGCATGCGACAGAAACCGAATCACCTACACAGACTATTAAAGTTGGGACGCAACAAATGAACGGTTCAACACTTCTCAACTATGCACGCTTCCGTGATGATGATGAAGGAGATTATGGACGAACTCGTAGACAGCAACAAGTCATAACTGCTATTTTACAGCAGATAAAGGATCCTACAAAACTTTTCACAGGATCAGAAGCACTTGGTAAAGTATTCGCTATGACGTCTACCAACATTCCATATACTTTCTTATTGACTAATGGTTTGTCTGTCCTTGAAGGAGGTCAAAATGGTGTTGAAAAACTAACAATACCAGAGCTTGGAGACTGGGTAGACGACTACGATGTCTATGGAGGCCAAGCCCTTCGAGTAGATCAGAAAGCTTATCAGAACAAGCTAGCTCAAATGGGATTTAGATAATAGCTAACAAATCAATCAAAGCTTGAAACATCTAATAAAATAGGTGCTTCAGGCTTTGATTTTTCACATAATCAGATGGATTTTTTGACCATTTTTATGGTATAATGAAATAATGTAATTCTATAGAAGAGGAAGAGAATGGGATGAGTGATTTAAAGGCAATTCAAGCTCGTAGTTTAGAGATGGCTGAATATTTTGTGGCCTTTTGTAAAGAACATGGCTTGCTCTGTTATTTGTGTGGTGGAGGAGCGATTGGAGCTTTACGACATAAAGGGTTTATCCCCTGGGATGATGACTTAGATTTCTTTATGCCGCGCAAGGATTATGAAAAATTAGCTGAGTTATGGCCTCAATACGCGGATGAGCGATATTTCCTATCAAAGAGTGATAAAAACTTTGTCGATCGCAATCTCTTTATCACGATTCGAGACAAGGAAACAACATGCATCAAGCCCTATCAACAGGACTTGGACCTTCCGCACGGCTTGGCCTTGGATGTTCTTCCCTTGGACCACTACCCTAAAAATCCAACAGAGCGCAAGAAACAGGTCCGTTGGGCTTTGATTTATTCCCTCTTCTGTGCACAAACCATTCCAGAAAAACATGGAGCTCTCATGAAATGGGGCAGTACGATTTTATTAGGATTAACTTCTAAATCACTACGTTATCGTATCTGGAAAAAAGCTGAGAAAGAAATGACCAAGTATGGACCAGCAGAAAGTGATGGTATCACAGAATTATGCTCAGGTCCAGGATACATGAAGAAGAAATACCCAATTCAAGCCTTTGAAGATAGTATTTTTCTACCATTTGAAGGGACAGAGATGCCTATTCCAGTTGGGTATGATGCCTATCTCAGTACAGCTTTTGGTGATTATATGACACCACCACCAGCAGAAAAACAAGTGCCTCACCACGATGCCATTATAGCAGATATGGATAAAAGCTATACAGATTATAAGGGAGAATATGGTGGATAAGAAGAAAATTCTATTTTTTATGTGGTCCTTCTCTCTAGGTGGAGGTGCAGAAAAAATCCTTTCAACGATTGTTTCAAACTTAGATCCGGAAAAGTATGATATTGACATTCTTGAAATGGAACATTTTGATAAAGGATACGAATCTGTTCCTGAAAATGTAAAAATTTTAAAAGCTTTTCAAGATTATCGCCAACCAAGATGGTTAAGAGCGCTTTTATGGAGATTGAGAATTTATTTTCCGAGACTTACAAGACGTTTACTTGTAAAAGATCAATATGATGTAGAGGTTTCCTTTACAATCATGAATCCTCCTCTTTTATTTTCTAAACGAAAAGAAGTGAAGAAGATTTCTTGGATTCATGGAAGTATTGAAGAATTCTTAACAGTTAGATCAAAGCGTGAATCTCATAGACGACAATTGGATGCTGCTGATACGATTGTGGGGATTTCAAAGAAAACCAGCAATTCTATCAGAGAAGTTTATCCAGAATACTCACAGAAATTGACTACAGTCTATAATGGTTATGATTTTGAAAGTATTTTAGAAAAATCAAAAGAGAAAGTAGCAATAGACATAGCTCCTCAAAGTATCTGTACCATTGGACGTATTGAGGAAAATAAAGGTTCTGACCGAGTAGTAGAAGTTATACGACTGTTGCACCAACAAGGTAAGAAATATCACCTCTACTTTATAGGTGCTGGAGAGATGGAAAGTGAATTGAAAAAAAGAGTGCTAGAATACCAACTTGAAGACTACATTCATTTTTTAAGCTATCAAAAGAACCCTTATCAGTATCTCTCTCATATGAAAGTCCTATTATCCATGTCCAAACAGGAAGGTTTTCCTGGGGTCTATGTTGAGGCCTTGAGTCTAGGGGTCCCCTTTGTGTCTACCGAGGTTGGCGGAGCAGAAGAATTATCTCAGGAAGGTCGATTTGGTAAAGTCATTGATAGTAATCAAGAAGCAGCTCAAGCGATCGATAACTACATGACAGGTGTATCAAGCTTTGATGTTAATGAAGCTAGCCAATTTATTCAACAGTTTACAATTGCTAAACAAATTGAACAAGTAGAAAAACTAATAGAGGAGTAGCATGGAAACTGCATTAATTAGTGTCATTGTTCCAGTCTATAATGTGGCGCAATACCTTGAAAAATCAATAGCATCCATTCAGCAACAAACCTATAAAAATCTCGAAATTATTCTTGTTGATGATGGGGCGACAGATGAAAGTGGTCGCTTGTGTGAACAAATTGCTGAGCAAGATGAAAGAGTTTTGGTCTATCACAAAGAAAATGAAGGCTTATCTCAAGCTCGAAATGATGGATTGAAGCAAGCGCACGGGGACTATGTTATTTTTATAGATTCGGATGATTATATTCATCCTGAAATGATTGCTAGCTTATATCAACAATTAATCAAAGAAGATGCTGACGTTTCCAGCTGTGGGGTTATGAATGTCTATGCCAATAGTGAGAGTCCCCAAACTGAAAACAAGGATGATTATTTTGTATGTGATACGGAAACATTCCTTAGAGAATATTTAATCGGTGAGAAAATACCTGGTACTATTTGTAACAAACTCATCAAGAAAGAGATTGCTACGCAGTTAAGTTTTCCAAAGGGCTTGATTTATGAAGATGCCTATTATCATTTTGATCTCATTAAAGTAGCTAAAAAGTATGTTGTGAATACCAAACCATACTATTACTATTTCCACCGAGGAGACAGTATTACTACCAAACCATATGCGGAAAAAGATTTAGCCTACATTGATATTTATCAAAAATTTTATAATGAAGTGGTTAAAGACTATCCAAGCTTAACAGAAGTAGCTTTCTTTAGACTTGCATATGCGCATTTCTTTATTTTAGATAAGATGCTCTTAGATGATAATTTCAAAGAGTTTAAAGACTATCCAAGAATTTATCGTTATTTGAAAAAACATGCCTTTGCGATTTTTAAAAATACCATTTTTAGAAAAGGAAGACGTATTAGTGCTTTAGCACTATTTGTAAATGTAAGATTGTATAGAATATTATTGTTCAAAAATATTGAGCAATCGAAAAAAATTAATTAGAAAAGGAGGGTAGAGATGATTGATGGCAAACGAATGTTGCTAACTGTTACAATTTTTAGTTATATCATAACCATAATAAGCGGTTTTGCTTATTTGTTCACCAGTAATAACGTTGGACTACTGACAACTTTACTTTTACTTTTAATTAGTAGTCTGTTACTTTGCTGGAATAATATCAAATATTATTTGATTCACTTTATATTCTTTATTACAATTTTTATATTTTTAGTTTCTAGACCTACTATTGATTATTTCAGGAATGGAGCACTAGATACCTATCAACCGATTGCTTATCGATTTGCTTTCTTAGTTGTTATCGTATCCATTTTAGGACTGACAGTAGGTGGCTTTATAGCAAGTTATTATCTTACTCGAAACAGCAAAACTGATGTAAGAGTGGAAAAAAAATCAAATGTCAATTATGTAAAAAATTTGCGATTTGTTTCATTGAGTGTATTTTTGCTTACCTATCCTTTTTATTTCCTTAGACTATTTGAGCGCTTGCTATTCCGTTTGCAAACTTCTTATTACAATTATTATGCAAATTTTGAAAGTCAACTGCCCTACTTTACTTATATCTTGTCGACTTTCACAGTTTATGCTATGTGTGTGTACCTAGCGACAAAACCTAAAAAGTCACATGCGACAATGGTATTAGTAGCTTTTATCACAGCTAACTTAATCCACTTAGTGATTGGTACCAGAAATCCCTTCATTCTAAGTTTGATTTTCGCCTTTGTATACTACTTTATGCGTGAACAAACGGAGAAAGGTAAATGGATTGGTTTCAAAGAAAAAATAGCCATTTATCTTGGGACACCGGTTCTCATGCTTGCGATGGGAGCACTAAACTATGTTCGTGATAATGCTCAAGTGTCCCATAGTGGAGTTTTTGATCTATTACTCGATTTCATTTATAAACAAGGAACGAGTTTTGGAGTTTTAGCCAGAGGATTCTTGTACAATAGTAGTCTTCCTTATAGAGACTTCCGAAATTTCACTTTTGGTCCGATTGTCGACTATTTTGCAAGAGGTAGTATCGGAATCATCTTCGGTGCTAAACCATTTGAACATACGACAAATAGTATCGAACTAGCGATTGACAGTAATAGTTACGCCCATAATCTGTCCTATCTCGTTTTAAATAAAGAATACTTAAAAGGGCATGGGATTGGAAGTAGTTACATCATGGAATTGTATACTGATTATGGTATGTTGGGACTATTTCTACTAAGTTTGTTACTTGGTATGCTCTTTATAGCTATGCTACAAGTAGCTTATCGCTCAAGACCAATCCTATTTGCTTTATCTTTGTTAATCTTGAATAATTTATTCTTTATGCCTAGAAGTAGCTTCTCAGAAAGTTTCTTTAATCTTTTTACAATGCAATTCTGGGGAATTGTTCTTATTATCATTTTCGTGGCAAAAATGCTTACAAAAGAAAATCATCACTTAATTAAAAAAGGGGAAATACATGTTTGAACATTATTCTGTAGCTGATTTGTTTGCAAATCTTTATAAAAAACGTAAAGTGAATTTATTAGCTTTACTAGTCTTATTTGCTCTCATAGCTGTACCATTTACTTTAAAAGCTGTTAAAAATAAAAATACAGTCAAAGATTCTACTAGCTATTCAACTTATATTACTTATAAGATAACTGCTCCAGCTGAATCATCAAAAACAATTTTGAATCATCAAGTTGGTGGCTATAGTGACTTCTATGCAAAACTAATTGATGGTAATCTAAACGGTGCTTTTCTTTTCAATGATGTTGATTCTAATAAAATGAAAGAAATCGCAAATGATTTAGATACAACAGAAACAGCATTAAAAAATTCTGCAAGTGACTATTGGACAAAAAAATTAACGATCAATCCATTAATTGATGATGCAGGTGTAACTGTTAAAATTTTAACTCCAAGTAAGGAAGTAAATGATTTCCTTGAAAGCAAATTTGACTCTTTGATTGATAAGTTTAAGTCTACTTTTACAGATGTTAAAATTGAAAAACTTGAAACAGTTAACTCTACAGAATTGACTCCGAATGGAGAAGTTGCGCTTGGATTTAACTTGAAAAACCTTATCTTACGCTTAGTGATTATTGGTGTCCTCTGTGTAGTCTTAGTTATTTTAGCAAATATCCTAGTATATCTCTTTAATCCAACTATCAATCGTGCAGGTGATTTTTCTGCTTATCAAGTAGATTTCGTTTCAACTATTACCACTGTTGAAAATCTTTCTGAACTCCTAAGTTATATGTGCCAAGGCCAACCATTAGCAATTGTAAGTTCAGATAATCATATCTTGAATAAATTGAAGTCAGAATACAAGTTGAATCTTGAAGGAGTTCAGTTTGTTAATTTGCAGAATGTCAAAGAACTTTTAGCATTTGAGAATGTACTATTTGTAGAAGAATATGGTGTCACTCGCTATAAGAAATTTGAAGAAAGTTTGCAAGAAGTGAGAAATCTCAATCGTTCTGTTTTAGGTGTTATTGCTTTTGCGCTCTAATATCAATCATCAAGAAAAAATTAAGAATACAGAAAAAGAGGACTGAAGGTTCCTCTTTTTTTCACCGATAATCATCGAGTAAGATATAGGATTTTAAGCTAAGTAGGCTTTTTAACTAAGTTTATGATATAATAAATCAACGAGGTAAATTGAATGAAAAGCATTAAGTTAAATGCCCTGGCTTATATGGGTATTCGAGTTTTAAATATTATTTTCCCGATTTTGACGGGTACTTATGTTGCGCGTGTTCTAGATCGAACAGACTATGGTTATTTTAACTCTGTTGATACCATTCTGTCTTTTTTCTTGCCCTTTGCAACCTATGGAGTCTACAATTACGGCCTTCGATCTATTAGTAATGTAAAAGATAATAAAAAAGAATTAAATAAAGTTTTTTCAAGCCTTTTTTATTTGTGTGTAGCTTGTACGATTTTGACAAGCGTCGTTTATCTTTTCTCCTATCCCTTATTCTTTAATAGTAATCCTGTCATCAAAAAGATTTTTTTGGTAATGGGTGTTCAACTAATTGCTCAAATCTTCTCCATCGAATGGGTCAATGAGGCACTTGAGAATTATAGCTTTTTATTTTATAAAACAGCCTTTATCCGCATTCTCATGCTTGTCTCTATCTTTATGTTTGTAAAAAATGAGCATGACATTGTTGTGTATACACTGATTATGAGTCTTTCAACTCTTATCAATTATCTCATTAGTTATTTTTGGATTAAGAGAGATATTCAGTTTGTTAAGGTTTCGTTAGAAGAGTTTAGACCTCTTTTCCTACCTTTGACAGCCATGTTGATTTTTGCCAATGCCAATATGTTATTTACCTTCCTAGACCGTCTATTCTTGGTAAAGACGGGTGTTGATGTGAACGTCAGCTATTATACGATGGCACAACGTATTGTAACAGTTATCGCTGGTGTTGTTACAGGTGCGATTGGAGTTAGTGTTCCTCGCTTGAGTTACTATTTAGGAATCGGGAAAAAAGAAGAGTATGTAAATTTGGTGAACCGGGGAAGTCGTATTTTTAACTTCTTCATCATCCCTCTTAGTTTTGGTTTGATGATTTTGGGTCCCTATGCAATCCTTCTGTATGGTAGTGAAAAATATATCGGTGGTGGTATCTTGACATCCCTCTTTGCATTTCGTACCATTATTCTTGCTTTAGATACTATTTTAGGCTCTCAAATTCTCTTTACAAATGGATTTGAAAAAAGAATTACAGTTTATACGCTATTTGCGGGTGGATTGAACCTCATTTTAGATTGCCTTCTCTATTTTAATAACATTATTTCACCTGAGTATTATTTGATTACGACGATGATGTCAGAAAGTTTTCTTCTAATACTGTACGTAATCTTTATTCATAAGACTAAGCTCATTAACCTAGGACATATCTTTAAATATACGGTACGTTATTCTCTTTTTGCATTGACATTTGTTCCTATCTATTTCTTGGTCAATGCTATTTATCCAGTCAAAATGGTGATCAACCTACCTTTCTTGATTAATATGCTGATTATCATGGTCTTATCAGCTCTTAGTTATATTGGTTTACTAGTTTGGACCAAAGATAGTATCTTTTATGAATTTTTAGGTCATTTTGTTTCTCTCAAAAAACGTATAAAAAAATCTTAGGAGGATTAGATGAGAAGATTAAGTATTGAAGAAGCTAAGCAGATTGAACTTGATATTTTAGCCTATATTGATTCGTTTTGTAAGAAGCATTATATTGCCTATTTTATCAATTATGGCACCTTGATTGGAGCTATTCGTCATAAGGGTTTTATTCCCTGGGATGATGATATAGACATCTCTATGACACGTGAAAACTATGACCGTTTTATCCAGTTATTTCATCAAGAACAATCGAAATATAAGATTTTAGCTTTGGAAACCGATGATCACTACTATAATAATTTTATAAAGGTTGTAGATTCGACAACGAGAATAGTAGATACACGAAATACAAAAACTTATGATTCTGGAATTTTCATTGATATTTTTCCAATGGATTCTTTCAATGATTCTAAAGTTATCGATGTGTGCTATAAGTTGGAAAGCTTTAAATTATTGTCTTTCAGTAAACATAAGAATATTGTTTATGGAGATAGCAAGTTAAAAGACTTGATTCGTACCTTCTTCTGGTTTATTTTTCGTCCTATTTCTCCCCGTTATTTTGCAAGTCAAATTGAAAAGCAAATTCAAAAGTATAGGGTAAAAGATGGGAAATATATCGCTTTTATTCCTTCCAAGTTTAAGGAAAAAGAAGTCTTTGCCAAAGAAGTTTTTGAAGATTTAATTGAAGTTCCTTTTGAATATCTGATGCTTTCAGCACCGAAACAATACGATACTATTTTGAAGCAGTATTATGGTGATTATATGACTCTCCCACCAAAAGAAAAACAGTTTTATAGTCACGAATTTGAAGCCTATCAATTGGAGGATTAAATGCAGTACTTAGAAAAAAATGAAATTAAAGAAATTCAACTAGGTATTCTGGACTATGTTGATGAAATTTGTAAAAAAAATGACATTCCTTATTTCCTCAGCTATGGAACCATGTTGGGAGCTGTTCGTCATAAGGGAATGATTCCTTGGGATGATGATATCGATATTTCACTGTATAGAAAAGACTATGAGCGTCTATTAAAAGCGATTGAGGAAGATAATCATCCTATTTATCGAGTTCTTTCTTACGATACTTCTTCATGGTATTTCCATAATTTTGCAGCTATTCTTGATACATCAACAGTTATTGAAGATAACGTAAAATATAAGCGTCATGATACGAGTTTGTTTATTGATGTCTTTCCAATCGATCATTTTTCAGATTTGAGCATCGTTGATAAGAGCTATAAATATGTTGCCTTGCGTCAGCTTGCCTATATCAAAAAAGAACGTGCAGTACACGGAGATAGCAAATTAAAAGATTTCCTTCGTTTGTGTATCTGGTATCCTCTTAGACTTGTTAATCCGAGATATTTCTATAAGAAAATAGATCAATTAGTTAAAAATAGTGTGACAGAAAATCCTGCATATGAAGGAGCCATTGGAGTTGGGAAAGAAAAAATGAAAGAAGTCTTTCCAGCAGGAACTTTAAAAGAACTGATTTTAACAGAGTTTGAAGGTCGGATGGTACCTATTCCAAAGAACTATGATGCTTTTCTAACACAGATGTATGGGGATTATATGACTCCTCCATCAAAAGAAATGCAGGAGTGGTATAGCCATAGTATAAAAGCCTATCGAAAATAAATATTTTATAGGCTAGATAGATGTTCTAAAGATGCTCGCTTGATTCATCAAGTGAGCATCTTTAGACTTAATTCCAACGCCATTCTTTTGATAAAATCATTTAAATCTTGTATAATAGATAGAACTGAAAGTATGAGGTTACGAACTATGAAAATGAAACAAATCAGTGATACAACTTTAAAAATCACGATGTCTCTAGAAGATTTGATGGATCGTGGAATGGAAATCGCTGACTTTCTCGTTCCACAAGAAAAAACAGAAGAGTTTTTCTATGCAATCTTGGATGAGCTAGAAATGCCAGACAGCTTTTTGGATACAGGTATGCTTAGCTTCCGAGTAACACCGAAACCTGATAAGGTTGATGTCTTTGTGACGAAATCTAAGATTGATCAGAACTTGGATTTTGAAGATTTGGCAGATCTTCCAGATATGGATGAGTTGGCGAAAATGTCTCCAGATGAGTTTCTGAAAACATTGGAAAAAACCATGGCAGAAAAAACAAAAGAAGATATTGAAGCTATTCAATCTTTAGAACAGGTTGAAAAAGAAGAGGAAGCAGCGATTGAGGAAATTTCTGAACTTGAAGAAGGAAAAAGAGAACCTTATATCTACTACATCTTACGATTTGACGACTTAACTAGTTTGGTTTCTTTTGCAAAGACAGTCGATTACCAAATGGAGACTTCAGAACTTTACAAGATGAATGACCAATATTATCTAACAGTTTTGGTAGATGTAGAGGATCATCCAAGTCTTTATCCAGCTTGGTTATTGGCACGCATGCGCGAATTTGCGGATGATAGTGATATTAGTCGCTCAGTACTTCAAGAATATGGACAAGTCATCATCAATCATGATGCTGTTCAAGGACTTCAAAAAGTATAACTATGTTTATAAATGAGGCAGAGAGAATTTCTCTGTCTTTTTCGATTTGAATAATATAGAACAGTCTATTGGAAGTAGGACCATGTTCCCAGCTTGATTAAATGATAAAAAAACGATATCATAGAAGGAAGTAAGCGAGGTAAAGTATGGACCAAGGACATTTACAAAAAGAGGTTGAGGAAATCCTAGAAGATGTATTGGCAAAGGCTTCTCTCCCTGAGGGAGCTCTCTTTGTTTTGGGCTTATCTTCTAGCGAGGTGATAGGAGGTCGCATCGGGAAAGACTCTAGCCAAGAAATTGGGGAATTAATTGTTCAAAAAATCTTAGAAATCTTGTCAGCAAGAGGGATCCATCTAGCAGTTCAGGGATGCGAACATGTTAACCGTGCCTTGGTAGTGGAACGAGAGGTCGCAATCAAATACAATCTGGAGATTGTAAGTGTTTTACCGACTCTGCATGCAGGAGGTTCTGGTCAATTGGCAGCCTTTCGTTATATGAAAGACCCAGTTGAGGTTGAATTTATTAAGGCAGATGCAGGGATCGATATTGGTGACACAGCTATAGGGATGCATATCAAGCATGTTCAAGTGCCTATACGTCCAGTCTTGAAATCAATCGGCCATGCACATGTAACTGCCCTTGCTAGTCGTCCGAAATTAATCGGTGGGGCGCGTGCTCAATATCCACAAGACTTTATCAGAAAAATATAGTGAAAAACGAAATCTCTCATCTGCTTAGCAGGTGGGAGTTTTTTGTAATCAAGAAGCGTCATTAATTTCCGAGCAGATTCTAAGTATTTTTAGGAAGGTAGGTATATAATAGAGCTATAAAATTATTATCTATATTCATATATATAATAAGAAAGGTGATGAAAATGAAAATATGGCAAGTATCTGTATTGGTTTGCGCTAGTCTGGTTTGTCTATCGGCTTGTAAAAATCAGACGACGAGCGAGGCTGATAAACAAAATGGAGACAAACAAGCGCAAGTCAGCTCTCAAACTGCAAAA
Organism: Streptococcus infantis; assembly: GCF_021497965.1. GTDB lineage: Bacteria > Bacillota > Bacilli > Lactobacillales > Streptococcaceae > Streptococcus > Streptococcus infantis_B. Next base: position 509,134 of record NZ_CP046525.1, read on the forward strand.
AAAGGAGAAGAAGTTCCAGATTTTGAACTCACGGGAGTTGATGGGAAAAACTACCATCTATCTGATTATAAGGGTAAAAAGGTCTATCTTAAATTTTGGGCATCTTGGTGCTCTATTTGTCTAGCCAGCCTCCCTGATACCGATGAACTTGCAAAAGCAGCAGGCGATGACTATGTTGTCTTGACAGTGGTTTCTCCTGGTCAAAAAGGCGAGCAAGCAGAAGAAGCCTTCAAAAAATGGTATCAAGGATTGGACTATAAAAATCTACCTGTCCTTCTAGATTCTTCAGGTAAAATTTTGGAAAGTTACGGAGTCCGTTCTTATCCGACTCAGGCCTTTATTGATAAAGAAGGCAAACTAGTCAAGACCCAGCCAGGTTTTATGGACAAAGAAACTATTTTACAGACCTTAAAGAGTATAGATTAGAGGTTTATTATGGATGATAAATTAAAAATAATCCTGTCGATTGGGATCATTATTTTCCTTATTTTAGGAGTTTTATTTCTTTTGGAAAAAAGAAGCGCAAGCTATACCGACACCTCTCAAATTGAGAATGCAGCAGTTAGTCAAGGGCAAAAAGTCACGAAAAAAACTCAACCAAGTAAAGATGCTGACTTACATGATATCTATCTAGCTGGAGGTTGCTTCTGGGGAGTCGAAGAGTATTTTTCACGAGTAGCGGGTGTGACAGATGCTGTTTCTGGTTATGCTAATGGTAGAGGAGAAACAACCCAGTATGAATTGATTGGCCAAACCGGGCATGCTGAGACTGTTCATGTGACCTATGACGCCAATCAAATCTCCTTAAAAGAAATCTTGCTCCATTATTTCCGGATTATTAATCCAATCAGCAAGAATAAGCAAGGAAATGATGTGGGAACCCAGTATCGGACTGGTGTCTACTATAAGGACGATCAAGACCTAGAAGTTATCAATCAAGTCTTTGATCAAGTTGCTCAGAAATACGACCAGCCTCTAGCGGTTGAAAAGGAAGCCTTAAGAAATTTTATCGTGGCTGAAGATTACCACCAAGACTATCTCCAGAAAAATCCTAACGGCTATTGCCATATCAATGTCAATCAAGCAGCCTATCCTGTTATTGATGCGAGTAAATATCCAAAACCAAGTGACGATGAATTGAAAAAACTCTTATCACCAGAGGAGTATGCAGTGACTCAAAATAGTCAAACAGAACGTGCTTTTTCAAATCGTTACTGGGATAAATTCGAAGCAGGTATTTATGTGGATGTTGCGACTGGCGAACCCCTCTTTTCTTCGAAAGATAAGTTTGAATCGGGCTGTGGTTGGCCTAGCTTTACCCAGCCTATCAGTCCAGATGTTGCGACCTACAAGGAAGACAAGTCTTATAATATGGTCAGAACAGAAGTCAGAAGTAGAACAGGGGATTCTCACCTAGGACATGTCTTTACAGATGGACCTCAGGACAAGGGAGGTCTACGCTATTGTATCAATAGTCTATCCATCCGTTTTATTCCTAAGGATCAAATGGAAGAAAAGGGTTATGGTTATTTGTTGGATTATGTCGAGTAAACTTGATATTTAAATCAATCATAAAAAAGCCAGATCTCCTGTTGGGGTCTGGCTTTTATGGTATACTTAGGGTATGCATAGAAAAACAGTGATTGATTTTAGGGCCTTGGGCGAGCGATACACCTTTATCCAACCTATCAAAGAGTTAAAAACCAGAGATTTAGCAGAAGTGACGGACTTATTAGCACAAGTAGAAAACTACCAAGAGAAAGGCTATTATGTGGTAGGTTATGTCAGCTACGAGGCTGCACCTGCTTTTGAGAAAAAGTTATCAGTACACAAGGCTCCTTTACTGGGAGAGTATTTGCTGTATTTCACTGTTCATGATAGTGTTGAAAAATCAAGTATACCTCTGACTTATGAGGAGGTGTATTTACCGTCAAACTGGCAGGAAGTAACATCTGCAGAGGACTATGAAAAGGCCATTGCTCAGATTCACCATCATTTACGGCAAGGGGATACTTATCAGGTCAATTATACTGTCCAACTCAAGCAGGAGTTGTCTGCCAATCCTTTTGCTATCTACAATCGTATGGTGGTGGAGCAGGAAGCGGGATATAATGCTTACGTAGAGCATGATGATATGGCAGTGATTTCCATGAGTCCAGAATTCTTTTTTGAGCAGAATGGTCGTGAGTTGACGACTCGCCCTATGAAGGGGACGACTAAACGTGGTCTGACGGATGCTGAAGACTTGAACGAGGCGGCTTGGTTGGAACAGGATCCCAAAAATCGTTCAGAAAACATGATGATAGTGGACCTCTTGCGAAATGACATGAATCGTATTTCTGAGGTTGGTAGTGAGCATGTGGAACGTTTATGCCAAGTGGAGCAGTATTCTACAGTGTGGCAGATGACTTCAACTATCAAGAGTCAGTTACGACCAGATGTTGACCTAGTTGAAATTTTCCGTTCTCTCTTTCCATGTGGCTCCATTACAGGTGCACCCAAGATAGCGACAATGGAAATTATCAAGGACTTGGAGCCGCAAGCAAGAGGGGTCTACTGTGGGACGATTGGTCTATTACTTCCCAATGGACGACGAATTTTCAATGTGGCTATTCGAATCATACAACTCTACAAGGGGCAAGCCATCTATGGAGTCGGTGGAGGCATTACATGGGATAGCACTTGGGAGTCAGAATACCGCGAAGTCCATCAAAAGGCTGCTGTTCTTTACCGAAATCAGCCTCGTTTTCAACTAATTACTACAGGGAAAATTAGCCAGAAAAAATTACTCTTTGAAACTCAACATCTGGAAAGACTGCAAAAGGCTAGTCGATACTTTGCATTTCCATTTGACCAAGAAGTTCTGAAACAAGAGATAGAGAAGGAGTGCCAGTCTTGTGACCTACTTCAAGATTATCGGGTACGAATCAGTCTCAGCAAATCTGGAGCGATTGAAATCGATCGGCAAGTATTGACACCGCTTAGCTCTAGCTTCTGTCAGGCCAAACTTTGTCTACAGGAAGCTGATTTACAGCAGGCCTTTACCTACTTTAAGACGACATACCGACCACATTTGACAGTGGGAGAGCAGGAAATCATCTATCACACTGCTGATGGAAAATTGCTTGAAACCTCTATTGGGAATCTGGTCTTAAAAATGGATGGCAAGCTCTATACCCCACCTAGTACTCTTGGCCTGTTACCAGGGATTTATCGCCAGCATTTACTTGAAAGCAGGCAGGTAGAAGAGAAGGTCTTGACAATAGAAGATTTGGCACAAGCAGAAGCCATCTATGGCTGTAATGCAGTAAGGGGCTTGTATGAATTGTCAGTAAAGGAGCACTAAATGAAACTTATATTTTTACACGGTTTGGGACAGTCAGCAGATAGTTGGAAAGAAGTTCAGTATTTGCTGGCAGATTATCCCTCTGAAGCCCTGGACTTATTTCCTTCAGGAGTTGGGACCTACCAAGAAGCCAAGGAACGCATTTATCAGCACTTATCAAAGGAAACAGAGCCTTTTGTCTTAGTTGGCTTATCTTTAGGGGCTGCACTTGCGTTGGAGCTTTCAAGTTATGATCTACCAAATCTTCAGGCCTTGGTTTTGTCAGGATGTCCACTGAAATTAGCAGGTAACATTCCTTTTTACATTCAGTTGCTGATATTCAAATTGCTTCCTAAGAGGATATATGAGAAGCAGGAGGCAGATAAGGCTCTTATGGTTGGAGTGTCCGAGGAATTAAAAACACTTGATTTAAGAGAGATTGCAAAGAATTGTCCCTATCCAAGCTTGTTGATCTGTGGTAGTCAGGATAAGCCTAATCTAAAGTCTATGAAAGGTCTGCAACAACTGATTCCAAATTCTCAGTTTCAGATTATTCCTGATGGACCTCATGTTCTGAATAGGGCCAAACCAAAAGAGTTTGCAGAAATAACTAGAAGTTTTCTTGAATTGCAGAAATAAGTTTGATAAAATAATATAGAAGTTGATATTATAATTTTAGGAGAAAATCATGAACAAACGTCATTTATTAAAACTAGGCCTAGCTTCTTTACCTGCCCTAGTTTTGTTTTTACATCCTGTTGTTGCAGATGAAAGTATCCATTTTTCGAGCTGTAAGGAAGCTTGGGAGAATGGATATGCAGATATTCATAAGGGAGAACCAGGTTATTCTGCTACTCTGGATAAGGATCATGATGGAATCGCTTGTGAATCGAAGAATGCGCCTAAGGGAGTTTTAAAAGAGAAAAAGACGAGTACATCTCAAGCTAACAATAGTGCAACACCTGCTCCTAGTGTAGAAGTTATAAGTGGCTGGGTTCGTCAGAATGGATCTTGGTACTACTTTTCTGAAAGCGGAAAACCAGTGACAAATACTTGGCAGGGGGCTTACTACCTCAAATCAGATGGAAGAATGGCTGAGAATGAGTGGGTATACGATAACTATTACCAAGCTTGGTATTACCTCAAATCAGATGGATCTTATGCCCGCAATACTTGGCAAGGAAGTTACTACCTCAAATCAGATGGTAAGATGGCTCAGGGTGAATGGATTTATGATTCTTACTACCAAGCCTGGTATTACTTGAAATCAGATGGATCTTATGCGCATAATGCTTGGCAAGGTGCATACTACCTCAAGTCAAATGGTAAAATGGCTCAGAGTGAATGGGTTTATGATTCTTCTTACCAATCTTGGTACTATTTAAAATCAGATGGATCTTATGCTCGTAATGCATGGCAAGGAAACTACTACCTCAAATCAGATGGTAAAATGGCAAAAAATGAGCGAGTTGATGGCGGACGCTATTATGTAGATGCCTCTGGTTTGTGGAAACCATAGAATAGGAAAAATTTGGGAAATCAATGCAAACCTTTGCACTGATTGGCAGATTTTGTTATACTAGTACTGTAAGCATTTTCAATTGAGAATAAGGAGAAAAAGATGAGTCAAAAGATTATTGGGATTGACCTTGGTGGGACATCTATCAAGTTTGCTATTTTAACGCTGGAAGGAGAAATCCAAGAAAAATGGTCTATCAAGACTAACATTTTGGATGAAGGAAGCCATATCGTAGACGATATGATTGAATCGATTCAACACCGTTTAGGCTTGCTTGGATTGTCTGCTGCAGATTTTCGTGGAATTGGTATGGGTTCACCTGGTGTGGTTGACCGTGAAAAAGGAACTGTTATCGGTGCCTATAACCTCAACTGGAAAACTCTTCAACCAATCAAAGAAAAAATGGAAAAAGCCTTGGGTATTCCATTCTTTATCGACAATGACGCCAACGTAGCTGCTCTTGGTGAGCGTTGGATGGGTGCTGGTGAAAACCAACCAGACGTTGTCTTTATGACACTTGGTACAGGTGTTGGTGGCGGTATCGTGGCAGAAGGAAAATTACTTCACGGTGTTGCAGGTGCTGCAGGTGAACTTGGACATATCACAGTTGACTTTGACCAACCAATCGCATGTACGTGTGGTAAAAAAGGCTGTCTTGAGACAGTAGCTTCAGCTACAGGGATTGTCAACTTGACTCGTCGTTATGCAGATGAATACGAAGGCGATGCGGAATTGAAACGCTTGATTGATGACGGAGAAGAAGTAACAGCTAAAACTGTCTTTGATTTGGCAAAAGAAGGGGACGACCTTGCTTTGATCGTTTACCGAAACTTCTCACGTTACTTGGGTATTGCATGTGCCAATATTGGTTCTATCCTAAACCCATCAACTATCGTTATCGGTGGAGGGGTATCAGCTGCAGGAGACTTCCTTCTTCAGGGAGTGCAAAAGGTTTACGATGAAAATACCTTCCCTCAAGTTCGCACAACAACTAAATTGGCTCTTGCAACTCTAGGAAATGACGCTGGAGTTATCGGAGCAGCATCTCTTGTCTTGCAATAATAATTAATAAGAATTAAAAGGAGAAAATCACTATCTTGAAGCGAGTGATTTTCCTCCTTTCTTTTTTTATGCTATACTAGTTAAGACAATAATTGAGGTGAGAGTAAATGACAAAAGCAGATAAAATTTTTAAAGAAAATATTGAGCGAATTCTCAATGAAGGTGTCTTTTCAGAACAGGCTCGTCCCAAGTACAAGGACGGAACAGTTGCCAACTCCAAGTACATCACAGGTGCTTTTGCGGAGTATGATTTGTCTAAGGGTGAATTTCCAATCACGACCTTGCGTCCCATTGCTATCAAATCAGCTATCAAAGAAGTGCTCTGGATTTATCAAGACCAGACAAATAGCTTAGAAGTTCTCAATGACAAGTACAATGTTCACTACTGGAATGATTGGGAAGTGGGAGACACAGGTACTATTGGGGAGCGTTATGGGGCTGTGGTTAAGAAGCACGACATCATCAATAAAATCCTCAAACAGTTGGAAGCCAATCCTTGGAATCGTCGCAATATCATCTCGCTTTGGGATTATCAGGCCTTTGAGGAGACAGACGGCCTTCTTCCATGCGCCTTTCAGACTATGTTTGATGTTCGTCGTGTGGACGGGGAAATCTATTTGGATGCAACCTTGACTCAACGCTCTAACGATATGCTTGTCGCTCATCACATCAATGCTATGCAGTATGTGGCTCTTCAAATGATGATTGCCAAACACTTTGGCTGGAAGGTCGGGAAATTCTTCTACTTTATCAATAACCTTCACATCTATGACAATCAATTTGAACAAGCTCAGGAATTGCTTCGTCGTCAACCTTCAAACTGCCAACCACGCTTGATCTTGAATGTACCAGATAAGACTAACTTTTTTGATATTAAAGCAGAAGATTTTGAGTTGGTTGATTATGATCCAGTGAAACCTCAGTTGAAGTTTGACCTAGCTATTTAAGAACATAAAAAGAAGTTGGAAAAACCAACTTCTTTTTTGTTTATTAACGTGATACGCGACGGCGAGCTGCTTTTTTACGGTTTTCTTCAATGAAAGCTGCTTTTTGTTCTTCTGGTTCAATCACTTTCTTTTTGAATGCGTATACTGCACCTGCAACAGCAGCAACAGTTCCTGCAACACCTGTTACGAGACCTTTAGCAAATCCTTTAACCATGAGTCTTCCTCCTTTTATTTATAAATCAGACGGAAATAGCTCAAGAGATAGCATTTTTCTGCCTGTCTATTTTGTGATATAATAATAGTAACGAAAAAATGGGAATTTTTCAAGGAAAAACGATGAAAAGCAAAATAATTGTGATTGTTGGTCCAACAGCTGTTGGAAAGACTGCACTTGCCATTGAAGTTGCTCAGCGATTTAATGGAGAAGTAGTTAGTGGAGATAGCCAACAAGTCTACCGAGGCCTAGATATTGGGACTGCCAAGGCTAGTCCGGAGGAGCAGGCAACTGTCCCTCATCATTTGATTGATGTGAGAGATGTAACCGAGTCTTACTCGGCTTTTGATTTTGTTTCAGAAGCTAAAGTAGCCATCGAGAATATTCAAAGTCGAGGTAAGCATGCTATTATTGCAGGTGGGACAGGTCTTTATATCCAGAGTCTGCTAGAAGGATATCATTTAGGTGGGGAGACACCACATGAGGACATTTTAGCTTATCGTGCTAGTCTAGAGCCTTTTTCAGATGAGGAGTTAGCCCAGCTCCTAGAGCAAGCAGGCCTTGAAATTCCCCAATTTAATCGTCGCCGTGCGATGCGTGCCTTGGAAATTGCCCATTTTGCTCAAGATTTGGAAAATCAAGAAAGTCCTTATGAAGCTCTGATTATCTGCTTGGACGATGAGCGCAGTCAATTGTATGAACGGATTAACCATCGTGTGGATTTGATGTTTGAAGCTGGACTATTGGATGAAGCTAAGTGGTTGTTTGAGCATTATCCAGATGTGCAGGCTGCTAAAGGGATTGGCTACAAGGAACTTTTTCCTTATTTTAGAGGGGAGCAAAGTTTGGAGGAGGCTAGTGATAGTCTCAAGCAGGCGACTCGTCGTTTTGCCAAGCGTCAGTTGACCTGGTTCCGTAACCGCATGCAGGTAACCTTTTATCAGATTGGAGAGTCTGGTGTAAAAGACCGTATTTTCAGCCAGATTGAGGAGTTTTTAGATGATTGAAACTGAGAAAAAAGAAGAGCGAGTCCTGCTGATTGGTGTTGAACTCCAGGGCATGGAAAATTTTGACCTCTCCATGGAAGAACTGGCAAGTCTGGCTAAGACGGCTGGGGCGGTTGTAGTCGATAGTTACAGACAAAAACGTGAAAAATACGACTCTAAGACCTTTGTCGGATCTGGTAAGTTGGAAGAGATTGCTCAAATGGTGGATGCAGAAGAAATCACAACTGTTATCGTCAACAACCGTCTGTCACCTCGACAAAATGTCAATTTAGAAGAAGTTCTAGGGGTCAAGGTTATTGACCGTATGCAGTTGATTTTGGATATCTTTGCCATGCGAGCTCGAAGCCATGAAGGGAAACTTCAAGTTCATTTGGCTCAGCTCAAGTATCTCTTGCCTCGTTTGGTGGGTCAGGGGATTATGCTTAGCCGTCAGGCAGGGGGAATTGGCTCCCGTGGTCCAGGTGAAAGTCAGCTGGAGCTTAACCGTCGAAGCGTTCGCAACCAAATTACAGATATCGAGCGTCAGCTCAAAGTCGTTGAGAAAAATCGAGCGACAGTTCGAGAAAAACGTTTGGAGTCAAGCACCTTTAAGATTGGTTTGATTGGCTACACCAATGCTGGGAAATCAACTATCATGAACACCTTGACCAGTAAGACCCAGTATGAGGCGGATGAGCTCTTTGCGACTCTGGATGCGACAACTAAGAGCATTCATCTGGAGGGCAATCTTCAGGTTACCTTGACTGACACCGTTGGGTTTATTCAAGATTTGCCGACAGAGTTGGTGTCTAGTTTCAAGTCGACCTTGGAAGAAAGCAAGCATGTAGATCTTCTGGTTCATGTTATTGATGCCAGCAATCCTTACCATGAGGAACATGAAAAAACAGTCCTGTCTATCATGAAAGATTTGGATATGGAGGATATTCCTCGTTTGACCCTTTATAATAAAGCGGATTTGGTGGAGGATTTCACGCCGACTCAAACGCCTTATGCATTGATTTCTGCTAAGTCTAAAGATAGTCGCGAACAGCTGCAGGCTATACTGCTAGATAAGATCAAGGAAATTTTTGAACCCTTTACTCTGCGCGTGCCTTTTTCTAAATCCTATAAGATTCACGATTTAGAGAGTGTTGCTATCCTAGAAGAAAGGGATTATCAAGATGACGGCGAAGTCATCAGAGGCTACATTTCTGAGAAAAATAAATGGAGATTAGAAGAATTTTATGACTGATATCAAAACATTAGCACTCAAGTATGGTGGCTATACAAGTCTAGACAAGGTCTATTTGGACCAGCTACTAGCTGGTAGGTCTGAAGAGGAGCAGCTAGCTCTCATCACCCCTCCCCCCAGTGTAGTGAATGCCTACTTTGCAGAACTTTATCAGAAAAAGAGCCCTCAAGCTGCGACAGATTATTTTGCGGAAGTAAGTCAGGAGCTGAATCTATACAATGTTGAGCCAAGTTTCACGGAAGAAAGCAAACCCTTTATCCGCCTCAATCTCTCAGGGAAGTCTTTTGGTTTCTGCTATGAGAGAGAAGGACTAGGTCGGATTTTCTCAGAAGCTGAGGAGCTAATTACAGATGAATTACTCTTTGAGATTGCGCAAATCTTCCCTCATCAACTAGTCTTTGAGGAGTCTGGAAAGATTTACATGAAGCCAATCGAAGAAGAGGAAGTTGTTAACGTGGAAAATCTCACAGCCTTGACAGATTTGGAAAGTTTGGCAGATGGTCGCAAGCGTCTCAAAGGTTATAGTCAAGAAGATTTATTACAAGAAGCTAAAGCCTATACTGGTAAGCTTTATTATCGCTCAGAAAACCGCACCGCTATGTTATATTTTGATTAATTAGAAAGTATCGAATGGATATTCAATTTTTAGGAACGGGGGCTGGTCAGCCCTCTAAAGCCCGCAACGTTTCAAGCCTTGCCCTGAAACTCTTGGACGAGATTAATGAAGTTTGGCTCTTTGACTGTGGAGAAGGAACGCAAAATCGCATTCTGGAAACCACGATTCGACCACGAAAAATCAGCAAAATTTTTATCACCCACTTGCACGGAGACCATATCTTTGGCTTGCCAGGTTTCCTCTCCAGTCGTGCTTTTCAAGCCAATGAAGAGCAGACAGATTTGGAAATCTATGGACCTCAAGGTATCAAGTCTTTTGTTTTGACTAGTCTACGTGTGTCTGGATCACGTTTGCCCTACAAGATTCATTTCCATGAATTTGACCAAGATTCTCTTGGGAAAATCCTTGAAACGGATAAGTTTACCGTTTATGCAGAAGAGTTGGACCACACTGTTTTCTGCGTTGGTTATCGTATCATGCAAAAGGATCTAGAAGGGACCTTGGACGCTGAGAAACTCAAGGCTGCTGGTGTTCCATTCGGCCCTCTTTTTGGAAAAATTAAAAACGGTCAGGATGTCGTCTTAGAAGACGGCACCGAGATCAAGGCAGCAGATTATATTTCAGCACCGCGACCTGGTAAGATTATTACAATTTTAGGGGATACTCGAAAAACAGATGCTAGTGTGCGTCTTGGTGTCAATGCAGATGTTCTTGTCCATGAGTCCACTTATGGTAAAGGTGATGAGAAAATTGCCCGCAATCATGGCCACTCAACCAATATGCAGGCTGCGCAGGTTGCAACAGAAGCGGGAGCCAAACGACTCTTGCTCAACCATATCAGCGCCCGTTTTCTTTCAAAAGACATTAGCCAGCTTAAGAAAGATGCTGCAACGATTTTTGAAAATGTCCATGTAGTTAAAGATTTGGAAGAAGTGGAAATCTAGAAGATTGAGAAAGGATAAGGATGCGTACTGTTCTCATTACGGGAGCTAGAGGAGGTCTAGCCCAAGAAATGGTCAAACTCTTGCCAGATGACCAACTCATCTTACTCGGCAGAGATAAGGAAAAACTAGCTCAACTATACGGAAATCATCCTCAGGCAGAATTGGTCGAGATGGACATTACCGATGCTCAAGCCCTAGAAGACCTAGTAGCTGAACTTTACCAGCGCTATGGAAAGATTGATGTTTTGATTAATAACGCAGGATATGGGATTTTTGAGGATTTCGATAAGATTTCTAATAAAGATATTCATCAGATGTTTGAGGTTAACACCTTTGCTTTGATGAATCTGTCTCGTTTGGTTGCTTCTCGTATGAAGGAAATCCGAAAAGGACATATCATCAATATCGTCAGTATGGCAGGTTTGATAGCAACTGGCAAGTCTAGTCTATACTCTGCGACCAAGTTTGCGGCCATCGGTTTTTCAAATGCTCTTCGCTTAGAGCTCATGCCCTATGGTGTCTATGTGACGACTGTTAATCCAGGACCTATCCGTACAGGATTTTTTGACCAGGCAGACCCAGATGGGACCTACCTCAAATCGGTCGACCGCTTCCTACTCGAGCCAGATGCAGTAGCTAAAAAAATTGTTAAGACCATAGGAAAAAACAAACGCGAGCTCAATCTCCCAGCCTTGCTAAATTTAGCCCATAAGTTTTACACCCTCTTTCCAAAGTTAGCAGATAAGTTAGCTGGGGAGACTTTTAATTATAAGTAAAATCTCACTCACACCTCAAAAGTTAGTCTAAAAAACTGGCTCTTGGGGTGTTTTTTGTGAAATTTCACCAAGTATTGCAAATCAATTCTTAAAGTAGTATACTAGAAATATCGTTTATGAAAACGTTTGCGTTTTTATTGATTATAGGAGACAAGACATGGAATTAACAGCCATTTATCATAGACCAGAATCAGAGTATGCTTATCTTTATAAAGAAAATCAGTTGCATATCCGAATCAGAACAAAGAAAGATGATATTCAAAAGGTCATTTTGCATTATGGTGATCCCTTTATTTTCATTGAGGATAAGTATGAAGCCAAGAAGGAAATGACAAAAGTAACCTCAGATGCTTTATTTGATTATTGGCAGGTTACAGTGTCTGTTGATTTTGCACGGATTCAGTATCTCTTTGAACTTCTTGATACAGAAGGCCAGGGTGTCTACTATGGTGATAAGGGTTGTGTAGAATATACTCAAGAAAACTTGGATGCTGATGGAAATGGCTTTAAACTTCCTTACATTCACGAAATCGATGGTTGCCAGGTTCCTAGTTGGGTTTCAGAAGCTGTGTGGTATCAGATTTTTCCTGAACGCTTTGCCAATGGAAATCCTGACCTAACTCCAGATGGAGCTAGAGAGTGGGATGCAGAGATTTCCCCGGGTAGAGATGACTTTTTTGGTGGAGATTTGCAAGGAATTATCGACCACCTAGACTATCTAAAATACTTGGGAATCACAGGACTTTACCTATGTCCGATTTTTGAAGCGACGACCAATCACAAGTATGATACAACGGATTATTTTGAAATTGATCGTCATTTTGGAGATAAGGAAGTCTTTCGTAATCTAGTCGATGAAGCTCATAAACGTGGCATCAAGATTATGCTAGATGCGGTGTTTAATCATATCGGTTATCAGTCGGCTCAGTGGCAAGATGTTCTGAAGAATGGAGAAAAGTCAACTTATAAGGATTGGTTCCATATTCAAGAATTTCCAATTACTGAGGATAAGCTTAAGAAGGCCAGAGAATTACCTTATCATACATTTGCTTTTGCCAGCTATATGCCTAAGTTAAACACAGCCAATCCTGAAGTTAAAGACTATCTTTTGAGTGTTGCGACCTATTGGATTGAAAATTTTGATATCGATGCTTGGCGCTTGGATGTTGCCAATGAAATTGACCACAAGTTCTGGAGAGATTTCAGAAATGCAGTTCTGGCCAAAAAGCCTGATTTGTATATTTTAGGTGAAATCTGGCACACGTCTCAACCTTGGCTAAAAGGGGATGAGTTTCATGCAGTTATGAACTACCCTCTTTCTGAAAGTATCAAAGACTATTTCTTGCGTCAGCATAAAAAGACAGATCAGTTTATTTCAGAAATCAACAGCCAGTCTATGTACTACAAGCAACAAATTGCTGAAGTGATGTTTAACCTTCTGGATTCTCATGATACAGAGCGCATCCTCACAACTGCCAATGGGAATATCCAGCATGTTAAGGCTGCCCTAACCTTCCTCTTCCTTCAGCGAGGAACTCCATGTATCTATTATGGAACAGAGCTGGCACTAAAAGGTGGACCAGACCCTGACTGCCGTCGTGTCATGCCATGGGATCGTGTCTCTGAGGACAATGATATGCTGAATTTCATGAAGCAATTAATCAAGGTCCGTAAGGAAATTTCAAGCATTATTCAATATGGAACCTATAAGCTAGAAGAAGTGAAGCCAGATATTCTTTCCTTGAAGTGGACCTACGAACGAAAAGAAGTTCAAGCTATCTTTAATCAGTCTAAGGAAAATTTTGTCTTGGACAGAGATTCAGTTGATTTGTCTAGTCATTGTCAGGTTAAGGAGGGACAACAAATCATCTTACCAGATGGATTTGTGGTCTATATTTCTGAGTAAAAAAGGATTAAAATAATGGCACTCAAGGAAGTTTATGATTATTTTCGTCACTATGATAAGGAAACTTATCAAGTTGTCGCCTGCATGGGCAATGAACCATCGGAAGAAGATGTCCAGGATTTTGAAAACCAATACGGCATTTCTCTGCCAGAAGATTTTAGAGAATTCACCATGTCAGCTCTTGGAGGCCTCTTTATGGAAGTCAGAGAAGAGCTATGGCCAAGAGCCAAGGCATATGACGTAGCTCCTTTTTGGACCTTCTGCCGAGGTATTAAGGTCTTGGGAATTGCAAATGGCATCCCAGACTTCCTAGACATTCGAATAAAAACTAAGGAATTACATGATTTAGGATTTGTTGACTATATTCCATTTCTATCTATCATCGGTGATGGAGATGTGGTTTTCTGCTTTGATAAGGACAATCACATAGTAGCTCTAGATTGGTTTAATAGTGGAGAAACGGAAGAGCTTGAATGTGATTTTTCAGGACTTTTACTCCAGCAAATTGCAGAGTTAGAAATGCGTAAAAATGAGATGTTCAAGATGTTGAAAGAAAAGAAGGATAGTCAGTAACCGAAGGTAAATTCAGAATAGTTTTCAGTAACAGCTGTTTCACTGATAGAAACAGCTTTTTTGGCGTATTGATCCAAATGTACATTTTAAAATTTAAGCTTTTCTACAAATTATAGAAAAATAAATCAAAAGTATGATTTTTATAGGGATTCTATTGAAGTATCTTATGTTATTTAATAAAATAGAAATAATTAAAACAAGAAAGTATAACGTTTTCACAAAAAATAGAAGCGGTTCCTTAATAAGGAGAAGCCTATGGAAAAGATCATTGGAATCGAAAAAGAGTCTATAGCATCCGTAAATATACGGTGGGAACATGCTCAGTGCTTATAGGAACATGCTTTGTTTTATTTGGAGCCAATCTAGCTGGTGCAAGTACTGTATCTGCAGATGAAACTCCAGTCACTGTTGCTACAGAAAATGTGGATAAGGAAATCACTAAAGAAGAAGCTGTTGTTGAAAAGGCTCCTGAACAACCTGTAACAACAGAACCTGTCACCAGTGAAGTAGTTGGAACTGAACATGAAGTAGAGAAAAAAGAGGAGGCTCCAACTACTGGAGCTACTGCTGAGAAGAAAGAAACTTCCGAAGTAGAGAAACAAGCTCCAGCTGTGACTCAAGATCAATCTGCTCAAACAGAGAAACCAGAGCTCAAACCTGCAACTAATGATGAGGTAAAACAGTTGATTGAGGATAGAAAAGTAGAATTTAACCAAAACTGGCACTTCAAACTCAATGCCAATGCAAAAGATGCTATCAAACCAGATGCCGATGTATCAAGCTGGAAGAAATTAGACCTTCCTCATGACTGGAGTATTTACAATGACTTCGACCATGATTCTCCTGCCCAAAATGAGGGTGGACAGCTAAATGGTGGTGATGCTTGGTATCGTAAGACTTTTAAACTTGATGAGGAAGATCTCAATAAGAATGTTCGTATCACATTTGATGGAATTTATATGGATTCTCAGGTCTATGTCAATGGTCAGCTAGTAGGTCACTATCCAAATGGTTATAACCAATTCTCATATGACATTACTGGCTATCTCAATAAAGACGGTCGCGAAAATGTCGTCGCAGTCCATGCCATTAATAAACAACCAAGTAGTCGTTGGTATTCAGGAAGTGGTATTTACCGTGATGTTAACCTTCAAGTTACAGATAAGGTCCATGCTGAAAAGAATGGAACAACCATCTTAACACCAGACCTTGAGAAACAACAGAATGGCAAGGTTGATACTCATGTAACAAGTAAGATTGTCAACACAGATGACAAAGATCATGAAATTCTTGCTGAATACCAAATTATTGAACGTAACGGTCAAGCTGTAACAGACTTGGTTCGTACAGATAGCCAAGTCTTGAAAGCACATCAATCAACAAGCTTAAATGCTATTTTACAAGTTGAAAAACCAAAACTCTGGACAGTTCTTAACGATAAACCAGCCCTTTATGAATTAGTGACTCGTGTTTATCGTGATGGTCAATTGGTCGATGCTAAGAAGGACTTGTTTGGTTACCGTTACTATAACTGGACACCAAATGAAGGCTTCTCTTTGAATGGTGAACGCATTAAATTCCATGGAGTTTCTCTTCACCACGACCACGGAGCTCTAGGGGCTGAAGAAAACTATAAGGCAGAATACCGTCGCCTGAAACAGATGAAGGATATGGGTGTGAACTCTATCCGTACAACCCACAACCCAGCTAGTGAGCAAACTTTGCAGATTGCTGCAGAACTAGGTTTGTTGGTTCAAGAAGAAGCCTTTGACACTTGGTATGGTGGTAAGAAACAGTATGACTACGGTCGCTTCTTTGACAAAGATGCTACTCACCCAGACGCTAAGAAAGGTGAAAAATGGTCTGATTTTGACCTTCGTACCATGGTTGAACGAGGAAAGAACAACCCTGCTATCGTTATGTGGTCTATCGGTAATGAAATCGGTGAAGCAGACGGGAAACCTCGTTCTCTAGCAACAGTTAAACGCTTGGTTCAAGTTATCAAGGCTGTTGATAAGACACGCTATGTCACTATGGGAGCAGATAAGTTCCGTTTTGGTGATGGTAGTGGTGACCATGAAAAGATTGCCAATGAACTTGATGCCGTTGGTTTTAACTACTCAGAAGATAACTACAAGAAACTTCGTGCAAAACATCCAAATTGGTTGATTTACGGTTCTGAAACTTCCTCAGCTACTCGTACACGTGGAAGTTATTTCCGCCCAGAACGTGAATTGGTCCACAGCAATCAGGCTTACCGTAATTACGAGCAATCAGACTACGGTAATGACCGTGTTGGTTGGGGTAAAACAGCTACAGCATCTTGGACTTTTGACCGTGACAATGCTGGTTATGCAGGTCAGTTCATCTGGACAGGTACGGACTATATCGGTGAACCGACTCCATGGCACAACCAAAACCACACACCGGTTAAAAGCTCGTACTTTGGTATCGTAGATACAGCTGGTATTCCAAAACATGACTACTTCTTGTACCAAAGCCAATGGGTTTCTGCTGAGAAGAAACCAATGGTTCACTTGCTTCCTCACTGGAACTGGGAAAATCCTACCCTAAAAGAGAATGTAGCGGATGCAGATGGTAATATTCCAGTCCGTGCCTATTCTAATGCGGCAAGTGTAGAACTATTCTTGAATGGTAATACTCTAGGCAAGAAGACATTTACTAAAAAACAAACAAGTGATGGACGTACTTACCAAGAGGGTGCTAAACCGAATGAACTTTACCTTGAATGGAAGGTTGCTTTTGAAGCAGGTACTTTAGAAGCAGTAGCTCGTGACGAAGCTGGTAACATCGTTGCTCGTGATAAGATTGTGACCGCTGGAGAACCTGCAGGGGTTCGTTTGGTCAAAGAAGAACATGCTATCGCAGCTGACGGAAAAGACCTCACTTATATCTATTACGAAATTGTTGACAGTAAAGGTAACGTAGTTCCTACAGCCAATAATCTTGTTCGCTTCCAGTTGCATGGACAAGGTCAGATTGTCGGTGTGGATAACGGGGAACAAGCCAGCCGTGAACGTTACAAAGAACAAGCAGATGGTTCATGGATTCGCAAAGCCTTTAATGGTAAGGGTGTTGTGATTGTCAAATCAACTGAGCAAGCAGGTAAATTCACCTTGACAGCTCACTCTGATTTCTTGAAATCTGGTCAAACAACTATCTTCACAGGTAAGAATGACCAAGCAGAAAAAACAATTCTTGGTACAGAGGTAACTAAAGTACGTACAGTTATCGGTCAAGCAGCGAAAATGCCTTCAAAAGTAGGGTTTATCTACAGTGATGGCAACCGTGCAAAACATCCTGTAGAATGGTCAGCAGTTGATGTTAACAAACCAGGTATTGTGACTGTGAAAGGTGTGGCAGATGGACGCGACGTCGAAGCGCGTGTTGAAATCTTGGCACTCGAAACAGAATTACCTGTAGTTAAGAGAATTGCACCAAGTACCGACCTAAGTGAAGTTGACAAATCTGTTTCCTATGTAGTATCGGATGGTACTTTAGGAAGCTATGATGTTGATAGATGGGAAGTGGCAACTGAAGATCAAGCTAAACTAGCGATCCCAGGATCTCGCATCCAAGCTAAAGGAATTTCTGGTGAAGATGAAATCGCTGCTACATTCGTAGTTGCAGAAGGAGAAGTGGCTAATCCGGTAATACCAAGTGTAACTGTGGCGGCTCAAGCGGTTGAAGGTCTTTCAACTGACCAGCCTGTAAAATACCACAAGCTTGCTTATGGAGTAGCTTTGCCAGAGGTCAAAGCTACAGCTGAAAATGCTCAAGTGACAGTTATCCAAGCTAATGAAGCAAATGGTATGCGTGCAAACATTTATGTTCAACCAAATGATGGTGGAGCACTTCAAACGTATGCTATCCAATTCTTACAAGAGGCTCCTCAGATTGAACGTTTGAGCCTAGTGGTAGAAAATGCAGATGCTCTGAAAGAAGACCAAACAGTTGGAATCAAGGTCTTTGCTCACTATCAAGATGGTACTGAGGCTGTCTTGAAAGCCGACAAGGTAACCTTCTCAACTACGGGTGAGGGAGACGTTGCTGTTCGTAAAGGTATGCTTGAATTGCACAAACCTGGTCAAGTAACACTGAAAGCCCAATTTGAAGGAGCTGAAGGTCAGATTGACTTGAATATTCAAGCGAATACTGAAAGCAAAGTCGTCCAAGCTATTCGCCCAGTTAGTGTCGTGACAGGTTTGAACCAAGCACCAAGTCTACCTGATACAGTAACCGTAGAGTACGATAAAGGATTTCCAAAAGTTCACAAGGTGACTTGGCAAGCAGTTGCTAAAGAAGACCTTGCTAAGTACCATACCTTTGATGTTCTAGGTAAAGTAGAAGGAATTGCAGACGAAGCTCATGCTAAAGTTTCTGTAGAAGGTATCATTGCAGTCGAAGAAGTGACTACAACAACTCCGGTTTCAGAAGCTCCTCAATTACCAGAAAGCGTTCGTACTTACCACTCAAATGGCCAAGTATCTTCAGCTAAGGTAACTTGGGACGCAATTGACCCAAGCCAATATGCAAATGAAGGCAGCTTTACAGTGACAGGACAGGTGGAAGGTACTCAGTTACCAACAAAACTTCATGTTCGTGTATCTGCTCAGACAGAAACTGGTGCTAACATTTCTGACCAGTGGACAGGTTCAGAGTTACCACTTGCCTTTGCATCAGACTCAAATCCAAGTGACTCAGTAGCCAATGTCAATGACAAGCTAATCTCATTTAATGACCAACCAGCAAACCGCTGGACAAACTGGAAACGTACAAGTGAAGCATCAGTGGGAATTCTCTTTGGTGATTCTGGTATCCTGTCTAAACGATCAGTTGATAACCTAAATGTAGCCTTCCACGAAGATCACGGTGTTGGTGCACCTAAGTCTTATGTCATCGAATACTATGTAGGAACAGATGTTCCAACAGTTCCTAAGAACCCAAGCTTTGTAGCTAGTGAAGACCACGTCTTTAACGATGACAATAACTGGAAACAAGTGACAAATCTTAAAGCTCCAGATCAAGTGAGAGCTGGAGAAATGACTCACTTTAGCTTTGATAAAGTCAACACTTATGCGGTTCGTATCCGTATGACAAATCCTGATGATAAATGGGGTACTTCTATCACAGAAATTCAAATCTTCTCTAAACAAGTAGCTGCAGCCAAGAAAGCTCAAGCACAAATCCAAGTAGATGGAAAAGATTTGCCAAACTTTAACCCAGGCTTAACTGACTACTATCTTGAAGCAAGCCAAGGAAAAGCTCCTACTGTTACAGCCAGTGTTATTGAAAATGGTATTGCAACAGTTGTACCAAGCGTACGTGAAGGAGATCCAGTCCGTGTTGTTGTCAAGGCTGAAAACGGTGATATTCTAGGTGAATACCGCCTACACTTCACAAATGATAAAGATTTGCTCGCGAGTAAACCTGTTACTGTTGCCAAATCATCTCGCTTGGTTGCTAAAGGACAAACCCTTGAGTTACCTACGAAATTCCCTGTTTACTTCACAGGTAAAGATGGCTATGAAGTCAAAGACTTGGATGTTGACTGGGAAGCAGTGCCTTCAGAAAATCTAACAAAAGCAGGTGAATTTACAGTTCATGGTCGCGTTTTAGGTACTGATTTAACTGCTGAAGTAGCGGTACGTGTCACTGATAAACTCGGTGAAAACCTATCAGATAACCCTGACTTTGATGATGATAGCAACCGCTCATTTGCTTCAGCAACCAACGATATTGATCCAAGCTCACGTGACCGTGTGGACTATGTCAATGATGGTTCAGATGATGAAAGTCGTCGTTGGACCAACTGGTCTCCAACTCCATCTGACAATCCAGAAGTTTCAGTAGGGGTTATCTTTAGAGAAGCTGGTAAGATTGTTGAACGCACAGTCGCTGAAGGAAGCATTCGATTCTTCTCAGATGGTGGAACAGACGCACCTTCTAAACTCGTCCTAGAACGCTACATCGGTCCAGACTTTGATGCACCAGAATACTATTCTAACTATCAACCATACGATCCAGAACATCCATTCAATACACCATCTAATTGGGAAAAGGTTGAATACCGTGCAGATCAAGAAATAGAAGCTGGAACCGATATCCATGTCACCTTCGCACCAGTTAAAACCAAAGCCATGAGATGGCGTATGGATAGAAAAGCTGATAAGAAGGGTGTTGCTATCACTGAATTGACCTTCATTGCACCAAGTGAAGAACCTAAAGATAGCACAAGTGCGAAACTTCTTGTAGATGGTAAAGAACTTTCAGACTTCTCTGAAGATCGTGTAGATTACCGTGTGACTTACACTGGTACTCGTCCAAATGTAACAGTAGAAGCTGGCGAAAACGTAGCAGCAACTATTGTTGATAGTGGTGATGATAAACTTCCAGTCTTGGTTCATCTTGTTTCAGAAAGTGGAAAACACGTCAAGGAATATCGCATTCAATTAACTAGAGCAGAAGTTGAAAGTGCCAAGACGGAACCAGCTGTTCACGAAATTCCAGAATACACAGGTGGTGTAAACGCGGTCGAAGCAGCAGTCAATGAGGTTCCAGAATACAAAGATGAGCAAACAATGGTGTCTCTTGCTATGTCTCAAGATAAGACTTATCAAGCGCCTGCTAGCCATCAACATATTCTCCCAGAAACAGGTACTAAAGGAAATGCTAATCTTGCAACAGCAGGCCTTGTAGGTATGCTTCTTGGATTGTTTGCAATGGGTAAGAAAAAAGATCAAGAATAGAATGGTCTAACATCATCTAAATCCAAGAAAGTGGGTGGCTGAACCCATCTCGACAATAAAAAGTGGACAAAGCTAGTTCCTTAATGATAGGACTAATATTTGTCCGCTTTTTTATGTTTCTTCGTATAAAAATACCTAGGCACAGATGTTAAAGTTGATTACCAACTTCATAAATAACAAAAAACAAATAAGAAAGCCCTTTGTGGCTTTTTTATTTTCATAAAAATGGTAAAATAGTAAGAGTAGAAATGGAGTTCTAGAAATGAAACGAATTGATCAATTTAAAAATAAGAAAGTATTAGTCCTAGGTTTGGCTAAATCTGGTGAATCTGCAGCTCGTCTCTTGGACAAGCTAGGTGCCATTGTGACTGTTAATGACGGTAAACCGTTTGAGGAAAATCCAGCAGCTCAAAGTCTTTTGGAAGATGGGATTAAGGTTGTAACTGGTGGCCATCCTTTGGAATTATTGGATGAGGATTTTGCCCTCATGGTAAAAAATCCAGGGATCCCTTATAGCAATCCTATGATTGAAAAAGCACTAAAAAAAGGCATTCCAGTATTGACTGAAGTTGAGTTAGCTTACTTGATTTCTGAGGCACCAATCGTCGGTATTACTGGTTCAAATGGTAAGACAACGACGACAACCATGATTGGAGAAGTATTGACTGCAGCTGGGCAAAATGGCCTCTTATCAGGTAACATCGGTTATCCTGCTAGTCAAGTGGCCCAAACTGCGACAGATAAGGATACCCTTGTCATGGAACTTTCTTCTTTCCAATTAATGGGAATCCAGGAATTCCATCCTGAAATTGCTGTTATCACCAACCTGATGCCAACACATATTGACTATCACGGTTCTTTTGAAGCTTATGTTGAAGCTAAGTGGAATATCCAAAGTAATATGACAGCAGCTGATTACCTAGTATTGAACTTCAACCAGGAATTAGCTAAAGAACTTGCGACAAAGACAAATGCGACTGTAGTACCATTCTCAACACTAGAAAAGGTTGACGGAGTTTATCTTGAAGGTGGTTATCTATACTTCCGTGGCGAAAAAGTCATGGCAGCTGATGAGATTGGTGTTCCAGGTAGCCACAATGTAGAAAATGCTCTTGCAACCATTGCTGTAGCTAAACTTCGTGGTGTTGACAATGAAACCATTAAGGAAACCTTGTCAGCCTTTGGTGGTGTGAAACACCGTCTCCAATTCGTAGATGAAATCAAGGGTGTGAAATTCTACAATGATAGTAAGTCAACCAATATCTTAGCAACTCAAAAAGCCTTGTCTGGATTTGACAATAGCAAGGTTATCTTGATTGCCGGTGGCTTGGATCGTGGGAATGAATTTGACGAATTGGTTCCAGATATTACTGGACTTAAGAAAATGGTCATCCTCGGTCAGTCTGCAGAACGTGTCAAGCGTGCAGCAGATAAAGCCGGTGTTGCTTATGTTGATGCAACGGATATAGCGGATGCAACTCGCAAGGCTTTTGAACTTGCAGAAGAAGGAGATGTGGTTCTCCTCAGTCCTGCTAATGCAAGCTGGGATATGTATGCTAACTTTGAAGTACGTGGAGATCTTTTCATCGACACTGTAGCGGAGTTAAAGGGATAATATGAAAAAAATAGTATTTACAGGTGGGGGAACGGTTGGACACGTTACCCTCAACCTTTTGTTAATGCCTAAGTTTATCGAAGATGGCTGGGAAGTTCACTATATTGGTGATAAGAACGGGATTGAGCATCATGAAATTCTCAAGTCAGGTTTGGACGTCACCTTCCATTCTATTGCAACAGGAAAACTTCGTCGTTATTTCTCATGGCAAAATATGGTTGACGTCTTTAAAGTTGCGTTTGGAATTCTTCAATCGCTCTTTATCATGCTTCGAGTTCGTCCACAAGCCCTCTTTTCTAAGGGTGGATTTGTATCTGTTCCGCCTGTTATCGCAGCGCGAGTATGCAGAGTACCAGTCTTCATCCACGAGTCTGACCTCTCTATGGGCTTGGCCAATAAAATCGCCTATAAGTTTGCGACCAAGATGTACTCTACTTTTGAACAAGCGTCTAGTCTCACTAAGGTAGAGCATGTTGGAGCCGTGACTAAGGTTTCTGGTCTAGTTGAGGAAGAACCTGAAGAAATGGTGGACATTCGAACTTATTTTGATAGTAAGTTACCAACTCTTCTCTTTGTTGGAGGTTCTGCTGGGGCGCGTGTCTTTAACCAACTAGTTACAGACCACAAGGAAGAACTGACTAGTCGCTATAATATCATCAACCTGACAGGAGATGCTAGTTTAAATGAACTAAGCTCAAACCTCTACCGTGTTGACTATGCGACGGAACTCTATCAACCACTCATGAATCTGGCTGATGTGGTCATCACTCGTGGTGGTGCCAATACTATTTTTGAACTCCTTGCTATGGCTAAATTGCACGTCATTGTGCCACTGGGTCGTGAAGCCAGCCGTGGAGATCAGATTGAAAATGCAGCCTATTTTGTGAAGAAAGGCTATGCAGAGGAGTTGCAAGAGAGTGACTTGACCTTGTCTACTTTGGAAGAAAAAGTAAATCAACTTTTGACCAACAAAGAGATCTATCAAAACACGATGAAGAATTCTCAGGAATTAAAATCTGTGGCAGATTTTTATGAGCTACTAAAAAAAGATTTATCATAAGGAAAATTGATGTCAAAGGATAAAAAGAATCAGGATACTCAAGGCAAAGAATTGTCAGAGTGGCAAAAACGAAATCAAGAATATCTTCAAAAAAAGGCTGAAGAAGAAGCAAAACGAGCTGCGGAAGAAGCTCGTGAAAAAGAAGAACAAGCAGCAAAGTCTGCTTCTGAAAATACTCAAGAATTGTCAGAATGGCAGAAACAAAACCAAGAGTATTTGAGTAAAAAAACGGAAGAGGAATCTGTAAGTTCTGATGAAGTAGACCAAGAATCCGAAAAATCTGAAGAGAAGGATTCAGATACTAGCGATGAGACTTCAAATGAAGAGAAAGATTCGGAGAAAATTTCACAAGAAGACGCTAAGAGTCAGGATCAAGTAGAGAAAGAAAAAGTTGACGAAAAGGTTAAGAAACAGAAAAAGGTAAAAACCAAGAGTAAACCTCCAAAACCGGCCATTCCTTCTATTCATATCTGGCGAGCAGTTACAATCCTCGTCCCAAGTTTCTTAATCTTGTTCTTGTCTATTTATCTTCTAACTCCTTTGTCTACTCTGAAACATATTGAGGTTACGGGGACTGTTCAGACAACTGCAGACCAAGTCAAAGAAGCTTCTGGTATTCAGGATAGTGACTATACAATTAGCTTGCTCTTAAATAAAGATAAGCATGCTGAAATGGTTAAATCAGATCGCTGGATTGAATCGGCTAAGATAGTTTATCAATTCCCAGTTCACTTCACCATTGAAGTGAAGGAATTTGAAATTGTAGCTTATTCAGTTTCAGGAGATAACTATTATCCAATCTTATCTAGTGGAAGTATTGAATCAACAGCTGTTAATGCGGCTAACTTACCTGAAAAATACATATCTGTTCTCTTTAATGATGAGGAACAGATTAAAACCCTAATTTCTCAGCTAAATGAAGTTAGTCCAGAAATTAAGCAAGAGATTGAGAAGATTGAACTTGCACCAAGTAAGGTAACAAGTGACCTTCTAAAGATTACCATGTATGATACAGACGAGATTTTGGTGCCATTATCAGAACTAGGGAAGAAATTACCTTACTATAGTAAGATAAAACCACAGTTGACAGTACCTAGTGGTATTGACATGGAGGTCGGTATCTATAGCTATAGTCTAGTGGATAAGGCTCTGGATGACGAAAGAGTCAAAGCCAAAGAAGAGGAAAAGAAGAAGCAGGAAGAAGAGAAGAAAAAACAAGCTGAGCAAGGAAATCAAGATCAAACAACACAGACGACTCAAACAACACAAAGTCGCTAAGTTTCAGATGATTCGTTCAGTTACTTGTTTTTACTTGACAAGTACCGCTTTAAATAATAGAATAGTAAAAAACCTTTAAAGCAGTCCAGAGAGGCAGCTAAGGTTAGACGGTGAAAGGGTGGAGACTACCCATTTTTCGTGGAACCTTGCTGTAGGCAGGTTCCTTTTTTCATGCTCTCTCGCTGACAAAGGTAAAAGGAGAAAAGTATGCGCGAAGCTCGTCCAGTCATTGCTCTTGATTTTCCAAGTTTTGAGGCAGTCAAGAAGTTTTTAGCACAATTTCCAGCAGAAGAGAGCCTCTATCTAAAGGTAGGTATGGAGCTCTATTATGCTACAGGTCCGGAAATTGTTTCTTATTTAAAAGACTTAGGTCATAGTGTCTTTCTGGATCTTAAACTCCATGATATTCCCAATACGGTTAAGTCAGCCATGAAGGTTTTGTCTCATCTGGGTGTTGACATGACCAATGTTCATGCCGCAGGTGGTGTAGAGATGATGAAGGCTGCGCGTGAAGGTCTTGGAAAAGAAGCCAAATTGATTGCTGTTACCCAGTTGACTTCAACTTCTGAAGAACAAATGAGAGACTTTCAAAATATTCAAACTAGTCTTCAAGAATCAGTCATTCATTATGCCAAGAAAACTGCTGAAGCCGGTTTAGATGGTGTGGTTTGCTCGGCTCAGGAAGTTAAACTCATCAAAGAGGCGACAAGCAAAGATTTTATCTGCCTGACACCGGGTATTCGACCAGCAGGCGCTGCAGTTGGAGACCAAAAACGAGTCATGACGCCAGCAGATGCTTATCATATTGGTAGTGACTATATCGTTGTCGGACGCCCAATCACTCAAGCCACGGATCCAGTAGCAGCTTATCATGCTATCAAGGATGAGTGGAACCAAGACTGAAATTAAAAAAATAGATTATAAAAACAAAAGGAGTAGACCATGACACTTGCTAAAGACATTGCTAGCCATCTATTGAAAATTCAAGCCGTTTACCTCAAACCAGAAGAACCCTTCACTTGGGCATCTGGTATCAAGTCGCCGATTTATACAGATAACCGAGTGACGCTTGCTTATCCAGATACTCGTACCTTGATTGAGAATGGTTTTGTAGAAGCCATCAAGTCAGAATTCCCAGAGGTAGAAGTGATTGCAGGAACAGCGACTGCGGGTATCCCACATGGTGCTATTATAGCTGACAAGATGAACCTGCCATTTGCTTACATCCGTAGCAAACCAAAAGACCATGGGGCTGGAAACCAAATCGAAGGCCGTGTAGCCCAAGGCCAAAAAATGGTCGTTGTTGAAGATTTGATTTCAACTGGGGGCTCAGTTTTAGAAGCCGTAGTTGCTGCCAAACGTGAAGGAGCAGATGTTCTTGGTGTTGTGGCTATCTTCAGCTATCAATTGCCAAAAGCAGATAAAAACTTTGCAGATGCTGGTGTCAAACTGGTGACACTTTCAAACTACAGTGAGCTTATCCACCTAGCCCAAGAAGAAGGCTATATCACACCAGAAGGACTTGACCTCCTAAAACGTTTTAAAGAAGACCAAGAAAATTGGCAAAATATATAAATAGAAAGACACTCAGGTATTCATAGAACTCCCTGAGCTTTTTGTCTAATGGAAGGTTTATAACCATAGTCTCTGTTTAGAGTAGGATAGGCGGAGTGAATCTGTATCATCTTTAACTTCTAGTTCTTAATCTGTTTACCTTTATGATGAAAAGTACAGACAAATTTTTTGAAAACATCATGAAAAAGGTTTAAACTATTCTAGTAAACAAAAGTAAACGTTTACGTTTAAGGAGGACTATTGATGTCATATAAAACAAGCAATGCAGAAGGACCTGTAGATTTTATAAATACCTATGATTTGGAACCTATGGCCCAACAAGTTATTCCCAAAGCTTCTTTTGGGTATATTGCAAGTGGTGCAGAGGACACTTTTACTTTGAGAGAGAATATCCGAGCTTTTAACCACAAACTCATTGTTCCTCGGACCTTATGTGATGTGGAAAATCCAAGCACAGAGATTGAATTTGATGGTGAAAAACTATCTTCACCAATCATTATGGCACCTGTTGCAGCCCATAGACTAGCTAATGAGCAAGGAGAAGTTGCGACTGCGCGTGGAGTACACGAGTTCGGTTCACTCTATACAACTAGTTCCTACTCAACAGTTGACCTGCCAGAAATTTCTCAAGCCCTTCAAGGTACACCTCATTGGTTCCAATTCTACTTTAGTAAAGATGATGGCATTAACCGTCACATTATGGATCGCGTCAAGGCAGAAGGTTATAAGGCTATTGTCTTGACTGCCGATGCGACAGTAGGAGGTAACCGTGAGGTAGACAAACGCAATGGTTTTGTGTTCCCAGTTGGCATGCCTATCGTAGAAGAATACCTACCTCAAGGTGCTGGTAAGTCAATGGACTATGTCTATAAATCAGCCAAACAACGCCTATCTCCACGAGATGTTGAGTTTATAGCAGAATACTCAGGACTTCCTGTTTATGTCAAGGGGCCACAATGCCGTGAAGACGTTGAACGCTCACTGGATGCAGGGGCTTCAGGTATTTGGGTAACCAACCACGGTGGTCGACAAATTGATGGTGGACCTGCTGCTTTTGACTCGCTACAAGAAGTGGCTGAAGCAGTAAATAAACGTGTGCCAATCGTTTTTGACTCGGGTGTTCGTCGTGGTCAGCACGTCTTTAAAGCCTTGGCTTCAGGAGCTGACTTAGTAGCCATTGGACGACCTGTCATTTATGGTTTAGCCCTTGGTGGTAGCGTTGGTGTACGCCAAGTCTTTGAACATTTGAATGATGAATTGAAGACAGTTATGCAGTTATCTGGAACACAGACAATTGAAGATGTGAAACGATTCAAGCTTCGTCACAATCCATATGATCCAAGTTTCCCAGCTGATTCACATGATTTAAAATTGTATTAGTAGTAAAACAAACCTCCACTCCAAGTGGAGGTTTTTGAGTTATGTCTTTGTAAACATGAAAGAGAGTTTAAAAAGTGGACTTAACGAGTATATAAGAAAAAATTTTAATACATTTTAAACTATTTTAAAATTTTTAGGAAATTTAGTTGACAAATGTAGATTTTGAGAGTATACTGATAATTGTAATTGACAAATGTAGATTTTGGAGGTGTGCTGATGCAGATTTCAGATGCAGAATGGCAGGTCATGAAGATTATCTGGATGCAGGGAGAACAGACTAGTACTGATCTCATCAAAGTATTAGAGAAAAGGTTTAGCTGGTCCAAATCCACGATCCAGACACTCTTGGCACGTTTGGTGGAGAAGGAATGTCTGACTCGGGAAAAACAGGGCAAGTCCTTTATCTATTCAGCCCTGTTGACACAGGAAGATAGCAAGAAGTTACTTGTCCAAGATATCAAAGATAAGCTTTGTTCTCGCAGAATAAAGCTCTTACTAGCTGATTTGATTGAAGAATGTGACTTTACCCTAGCTGACTTGGAAGGCTTGGAAGAAGTCATTTCTAAGAAAAAAGCAAGTTCTGTGGCAGAAGTAAGATGTAATTGTATGTAAAGGAGACGATATGTTAAATCTATTTGTATCTATTGTTGTTTTAGGAATGATTGCTTTTATCCTCTTTTGGTTTTTCAAAAAACCGCAAGAAGATGCTAAGAGAGCCCAGCAAAAAAATGGCTATCAGGAGATTCGAGTGGAGGTCATGGGGGGATACACTCCAGGAACTATTATCCTCAAAAAATCGCAACCAGCTCGTATTATTTTTGATCGAAAAGATCCTTCACCTTGCTTGGACCAAATCGTTTTCCCAGACTTTGGTGTGCATGCTGATCTGCCTATGGGAGACCAATATGTGGTTGAAATCACTCCTGAAGAAGCAGGTGAGTATGGTTTCTCTTGTGGCATGAATATGATGCACGGTAAGATGATTGTAGAATAGGAGAATGATATGACTGAAATTGTAAAAGCAAGCCTTGAAAATGGTGTTCAAAAAATCCGTATCACGGCGGACAAAGGCTACCATCCAGCCCACATTCAACTGCAAAAAGGGATTCCTGCTGAGATTACCTTTCACCGTGTGACACCTTCAAACTGTTATAAAGAGATTCTCTTCGAAGAAGAAGGGATTCTAGAACCAATCGCTCAAGACGAGGAAAAAGTCATTCGCTTTACGCCTCAAGACTTAGGCGAGCATGAATTTTCATGCGGCATGAAGATGCAAAAGGGGACCTACACCGTTGTTGAAAAAACCAAAAAGTCTCTCAGTCTTTTACAACGTTTTTGGATTACTAGTATCTTTACTGTGCCTCTTGTGATTCTCATGATTGGGATGTCTACAGGAGGAATTAGTCACCAAGTTATGCGTTGGGGCACCTTTTTAGCCACAACACCCATTATGCTGGTAGCTGGAGTTCCATATATCAGAAGCGCCTGGGCTAGTTTTAAAAAGCACAATTCCAATATGGATACCTTGGTTGCTCTGGGAACCCTAGTGGCCTATTTCTATAGCTTAGTTGCCCTCTTCACTGGTCTGCCCGTTTACTTTGAAAGTGCTGCATTTATCCTCTTCTTCATTCTTTTAGGAGCAGTTTTTGAGGAAAAAATGCGAAAAAATACTTCGCAGGCAGTCGAAAAATTATTAGACCTACAAGCAAAAACAGCAGAGGTTTTGCGTGATGATGTTTATGTTCAAATACCTCTAGAACAGGTCAAAGTTGGGGATCTCATTCGCGTTCGACCAGGTGAAAAAATTGCCGTTGATGGGACTGTGTTAGAAGGTGAAACGAGTATTGATGAATCAATGGTGACTGGGGAAAGTATTCCAGTCGATAAATCAGTTGGAGATGCTGTTATTGGGTCAACTATCAATAATAGTGGTACGATCATCTTTAGAGCTGAAAAAGTGGGTTCTGAGACTATGCTGGCTCAGATTGTGGACTTTGTGAAAAAAGCGCAAACGAGTCGTGCTCCTATTCAAGATTTGACAGACAAGATTTCTGGGATTTTTGTACCAGCAGTTGTCATTTTGGGACTTCTTACTTTTTGGGTCTGGTTTGTTCTACTTGGAGATAGCTTTGTGACTTCACTTCTCTACGGAGTTGCTGTTTTGATTATTGCCTGTCCTTGTGCACTAGGACTCGCGACACCGACAGCACTCATGGTTGGAACAGGACGAAGTGCCAAGATGGGGATTCTTCTCAAAAATGGTACAGTTCTACAGGAAATCCAAAAAGTCCAAACCATTGTTTTTGATAAGACAGGAACCTTGACCGAAGGGAAGCCAGTAGTGACAGATGCTATTGGTGATGAAAGAGAAGTGCTAAGTTTGGCTGCTTCATTGGAAGATGTATCTCAACACCCGCTAGCTCAAGCTATTGTTAATCGTGCATCTGAACTAGGAATTAGCCTTTACCCAGTGGAAAACTTCCAAGCCTTGCATGGAAAAGGTGTGACTGGGACTATTAATGGGAAACAAGTCTTGCTGGGTAATGCTAAACTTTTAGCTGACCTTGCTATTCCACATGATTATCAAGAACGATTTGATTTGCTTGAGAAGGAAGCAAAAACAGTTGTCTTCCTATCCGTAGATGGTCAGTTAAAAGGCTTAATTGCCTTGCAGGATGTCCCTAAGGAAAATGCTCGAGAAGCTATTGCTAAATTGAAAAAACGTGGTCTTAGAACGGTCATGCTTACCGGAGATAATGCTGGAGTAGCGCATGCGATTGCAGAGCAAATTGGAATCGAAGAAGTGATCGCAAATGTCTTGCCAGAGGAAAAGGCACATGAAATTCACAAGCTTCAAAAGAATGGCAAATTGGCCTTTGTTGGAGATGGGATCAATGATGCACCGGCCCTCAGTGTAGCCGATGTCGGAATTGCCATGGGCTCTGGTACAGATATTGCTATCGAATCAGCAGATCTTGTCCTTACAACCAACAATTTACTAGGATTGGCACGTGCTTTTGATATGAGTAAGAAGACCTTTAATCGTATTCTACTCAATCTTTTCTGGGCTTCTATCTATAACCTCATTGGTATTCCGATTGCAGCAGGAGTTTTTTCAGGACTTGGTTTAGTGCTCAATCCAGAACTTGCAGGATTGGCCATGGCCTTTAGTTCAGTCTCTGTTCTAATCAGCTCTCTCATGCTTAATTTTACTAAAGTCGATTAAAAAGGCGGTCTTAACCGCTTTTTTTGCTATTCTAAAACAGATTTTCAAACCGCTTTCAAACTGTACTGTAATAGAGAATGGAGTATTCTGAGCATATACTTAGAAATCTAAAATCAAATGTGATAAATTAGGATTGTAAATTTACAGAATCGTTTTCAATTACTATATAAAAGCGTTTTTTGTAAATATATGAAATTATTTTGAAGGAGAGTTATCATTATGACTCAAGGGAAAATTACTGCATCAGCAGCAATGCTCAACGTATTGAAAACATGGGGCGTAGACACTATCTACGGTATCCCATCAGGAACACTCAGCTCACTTATGGACGCTTTGGCTGAAGACAAAGATATCCGTTTCTTGCAAGTTCGCCACGAAGAAACAGGTGCTCTTGCAGCGGTTATGCAAGCTAAATTTGGCGGATCTATCGGTGTTGCAGTTGGTTCAGGTGGACCTGGTGCAACTCACTTGATCAACGGTGTTTACGATGCAGCTATGGATAACACTCCATTCCTTGCTATCCTTGGATCACGTCCAGTTAACGAATTGAACATGGATGCCTTCCAAGAATTGAACCAAAATCCAATGTACAACGGTATCGCTGTTTACAACAAACGTGTAGCTTATGCAGAGCAATTGCCAAAAGTGATTGACGAAGCTTGCCGTGCTGCCGTTTCTAAAAAAGGTCCAGCTGTCGTTGAAATTCCAGTAAACTTCGGTTTCCAAGAAATCGACGAAAACTCATACTACGGATCAGGTTCTTACGAGCGTTCATTCATCGCTCCTGCTTTGAACGAAGTTGAAATCGACAAAGCTGTTGAAATTTTGAACAATGCTGAACGTCCAGTTATCTACGCTGGTTACGGTGGTGTTAAAGCTGGTGAAGTTATTACTGAATTGTCACGTAAAATCAAAGCCCCAATCATCACAACTGGTAAAAACTTCGAAGCGTTCGAATGGAACTACGAAGGTTTGACAGGTTCTGCTTACCGTGTTGGTTGGAAACCAGCCAACGAAGTGGTCTTTGAAGCAGACACAGTTCTTTTCCTTGGTTCAAACTTCCCATTTGCTGAAGTTTACGAAGCATTCAAAAACACTGAAAAATTCATCCAAGTGGATATCGACCCTTACAAACTTGGTAAACGTCACGCCCTTGACGCTTCAATCCTTGGAGATGCAGGTCAAGCAGCGAAAGCTATCCTTGACAAAGTAAATCCAGTGGAATCTACTCCATGGTGGCGTGCAAACGTGAAAAACAACCAAAACTGGCGCGACTACATGAACAAACTCGAAGGCAAAACTGAGGGTGCGCTTCAATTGTACCAAGTTTATAACGCTATCAACAAATACGCTGACGAAGATGCGATCTTCTCAATCGACGTCGGTGACTCTACTCAAACATCAACTCGTCACCTTCACATGACACCTAAGAACATGTGGCGTACATCTCCACTCTTTGCGACAATGGGGATCGCCCTTCCTGGAGGTATTGCTGCTAAGAAAGACAATCCAGATCGCCAAGTATGGAACATCATGGGTGATGGTGCATTCAACATGTGCTACCCAGACGTGATCACTAACGTTCAATACAACCTTCCAGTTATTAACGTGGTCTTCTCAAATGGTGAATATGCCTTCATCAAGGACAAATACCAAGACACAAACAAACACTTGTTTGGTTGTGACTTCCCTAATGCTGACTATGCGAAAATCGCTGAAGCGCAAGGTGCTGTAGGATTCACTGTAAACCGTATCGAAGATATCGATGCAGTCGTTGCAGAAGCTGTTAAATTGAACAAAGAAGGTAAGACAGTTGTGATCGATGCCCGCATCACACAACACCGTCCACTTCCAGTAGAAGTACTTGAGTTGGATCCAAAACAACACTCAGAAGAAGCAATCAAAGCCTTCAAGGAAAAATACGAAGCTGAAGAGCTTGTACCATTCCGCCTCTTCTTGGAAGAAGAAGGATTGCAATCACGCGCAATTAAATAATTCCTCTCGAGGAACTGAAAAAGATCGGAGTAATCCGGTCTTTTTATGGAGGATAGTAAATGAATTTAAATCAACTAGATATTATCGTTTCAGATGTTCCCCAAGTCTGTGCTAGCTTGGAGCGTATTTTGGATAAAAAAGCCGATTATGTTGACGACAGTTTTGCTCAGTTCACGATTGGCAGTCACTGTCTCATGTTGTCTCAAAATCATTTGGTTCCTTTGGAAAATTTTCAGTCAGGAATCATTCTACACATTGAAGTTGAAGATTTGGAACAGAATCAAAAGCGTGTGAAAGAATTAGGGATTGAGATTTTACATGGGCCAGTTGTAACTGATTGGGGAACCGAATCCCTGCTAGTAAGTGGCCCTGCTGGTATAGTCATTGATTTTTATCGTATGAAATAAGGCGCGTAGTCATTTGAAGTTAACCTTAGCTATTTTTAAAACAGAAATTGAGAACATAAACTATTAAAAGATCGGAGCAATCCGGTCTTTTTCTTTTATGTCTTTTCTGTTAAAATAGATTCATTAGGATATTTGAAGGAGAAAAAGATGCCAACAACTTTCTTTCTATTATTTGGCTTAATGAGTTTAGGCTTTGCTGCCTTCACCTATTTCATGTTCGACATTTTTATCTTTAGTAATTACAGAAATGCCAAGAGATGCACCGAAAGAACGGAAGGAGTCATTATCCGATATTCCTATGCTCTTTATAACGGGATTAGTCTCCCAGTGGTTGAGTACACTGTCGACGGGAACCAATACAAGGTTGTAGGTCCAAAATTTCTATCTGCTATTTCAAATACAATCAGTACTCCCTTAGGTTCGATCGTATCTGATGTTAAAATGGATAATTTTGAAGATGGGGAAATTCCTCAGGTGTTAAGATACAAAATTTATAGGAACAGTTTCATCTCTTTAACAAAATCACCTTTAATGGAACGATTTCCAATTGGAGGAAAGGTAACTGTTTATTATGATCCTAAAAAACCAAAACATTCCTATGTAGAAAGACCTTTAAAACCAGGTCGTTATGCATGGTTGACTAAATGTGCTGTCTATCTCCTTGTTTTTATGATGATTGCCTTGGCATTCTTTATCGTGTTCATTCTTCCAAATCTTGTCAATTAAGTCTTTCGATATAATAAGAAGTCTATATCGTTACTATTTTTATAAAATCTTCTCCCTACTTTATAAGATAAGAAAAAGAGTTCAATTAGGACTCTTTTTTTGCTATAATGAGGGTGAAAAAATAGACAGGAGATGTAACATGTCAGAACCATTATTTTTAAATTCCGTGATGCAAGAAAAAATCTGGGGTGGTACTAAACTTCGTGATGAGTTTGGCTACGACATTCCAAGCGAAAAAATCGGAGAATATTGGGCAATATCAGCTCACCCAAATGGTGTTTCTAAGATAGCTAATGGCCGTTTTGAGGGAACAGACCTAGCTACTTTGTATGCAGAACATCGTGAGTTATTTGGTAACCGTCCAGAACCTGTATTTCCACTCTTGACTAAAATCCTTGATGCCAACGACTGGCTCAGTGTTCAAGTTCACCCAGACGATGCCTATGGACTAGAGCATGAAGGCGAACTTGGAAAGACAGAGTGCTGGTACATTATCGCATCAGATGAAGGTTCAGAGATTATTTATGGTCACAATGCCAAGTCAAAAGAGGAGCTCCGTCAGCAAATCGAAGATAAGAACTGGGATGCCTTGTTAACCAAAGTACCTGTAAAAGCTGGAGATTTCTTCTATGTACCAAGTGGCACCATGCACGCTATCGGTTCAGGTATCTTAATCCTTGAAACGCAACAGTCTAGTGATACAACTTACCGTGTCTATGACTTTGATCGTAAGGACGATAATGGCAACTTGCGCGAGCTCCACCTTGAAAAATCCATCGATGTTTTAAATATCGGTGAGCCTGCTAACAGCCGACCTGTGACTGTTAAAGCAGATGACCTGCGTTCAACTCTTCTTGTGTCTAATGATTTCTTCGCAGTTTACAAGTGGGAAATCACTGGAAAAGTTGACTTTGAAAAGACAGTTGACTACAGCTTATTTAGCGTCTTGGCTGGTCAAGGGAAATTGACTGTAGATGGTAAAGACTATCCAATCCAAAAAGGTAGCCACTTTATCCTTCCAAGTGATGTTGAAGCTTGGACTTTGGAAGGATCAGATTTAGAATTGATTGTAAGCCATCCATAAAAAGAAAAGACTTGAGATTGATTCTCAAGTCTTTTTTAATGATTACATAAATTGGGCAATAAAAACCACGATGATGATGATTGGTATGATATAACGAAGAAGGAAGAGCCAAACTTTGAAAAGTCCTCGTTTCCAAGGTGTTTCATCTAGATGAAGTTCTTTCATAGCCAGTGCTTTTTTGAAGATATAGCCTGTAAAAAGTGATAAACAGAGGGCACCAAAAGGCATGAGGAGGTTGGATACCAAGAAATCCATAGCGTCAAAGAAGGTCTTTCCAAAGATTTGGACATCTGCCATGACACCGTATGAAAGGGCTGAAGGGATACCAAAGACAAAAGTCAATACCCCTAAAATCATACTCCACTTAGCACGTTTACGATTGTCCTGATTGGTGATGTTACCAACGTTGATCTCAAGCATGACGACTGAAGAAGTTATCGTCGCAAAGAGGAAGAGCAAGAGAAAGAGAATATAAAAAATCGTACCAAAGGGCATATTGTCAAAGAGTTGTGGTAAAACGATAAAGAGGAGACTAGGTCCACCTTCAGACTGGATATTAAAGGATGACATAGCAGGGAAAATCGCAAGTCCTGCCATGATCGATACAGAAATGTTCAAGGCTACGATGGAAATTCCTGATTGGACCATATTGGTCTTCTTGTCCAGGTAGGAAGCATAGGTCAGCATGGCGGTAACTCCAAGTGATAGAGCAAAGAAAGATTGGCCCAGTGCATAGAGGAGTCCAGTACTTGTCAGTTTTGAAAAGTCCGGTTTGAGGAAGTAAACCACACCTTCCATGGCATTAGGCAAGCTGAGAGAGCGCCCGATAATAATGACAAAGATAATAAAGAGTAGGGGCATCATGACCTTAGATGCTCTTTCAATTCCTTTTTGAACGCCGTGTGAAACAATGAAAATATTCAAGAAGATAAAGGCTGCTTGTGCTCCTAGGGCAATAACTGGATTAGAAATGATGGAAGAGAACTGCTGGGCATAATCTCCAATTCCGATTAGGTGGAATAATCTTCCAATTTCGATACCAAGGTATACCAGAATCCAACCCCCAATAACACTATAAAATGAGAGAAGGATGAAAAGGGCAAAGGCGCCAATCCAACCAATAAAATTGTATTTATGATTGTTTCCAAGCTTACCAAAGGTTTTGATTGCTGATACTCCAGCGCTTCGACCAAGGGCAAATTCAGCCAGTAAGAGAGGAAATCCAATCAAAAGTGTCGAGATGAGAAAGACTAGTAAAAATCCTCCACCACCATTGGCAGCAGTCATGTACGGAAACTTCCAAACAGCTCCAAGACCAATAGCAGAGCCAGCAGACGCAAGGATGAAGCCCAGTTTCGAGCCCCATTGCGATTTTTCAGACATAGTTAAAACTCCGATCTATTTTTAAAATAAGAAAAGGCTACTTGAGTTGTCAAATAGCCTTCTCTCAATTGCTCTGAATGAGCTTTTTATTTGATTGATAGACTTGAATATCCTATCATGTTTTCTGAAGCCTGTCAAGAAAGCGATTTTCAAGTTTTCAAAAGTTTCTCAAAAAGTTAAAAATTTTTCGTAAAACCACTTGACTCTGACCTAAGGGGAGGGGTTATACTATCCTTGTAAGGAGAAAATCATGTACCATATCAAAGAAGCTGCGCAGCTTTCGGGTGTCTCTGTAAAGACCCTGCACCATTACGATAAGTTAGGACTCTTGGTTCCTTTAAAGTCGAAAAACGGTTATCGAACCTATAGTCAGGATGATTTGGAACGACTTCAGATCATTCTTTATTACAAATATCTAGGCTTTTCTTTAGAAAAAATAGCAGAGCTATTAAAGGAAGAAAGGACAAATTTATTGCCCCATCTGATTAGGCAACTGGACTATTTAACTCGAGAAAGGCAACATCTGGATACCTTGATATCTACCTTGCAAAAAACCATACAAGAACAAAAAGGAGAAATAAAAATGACCATTGAGGAAAAATTCACTGGATTTAGCTATCAAGACAATCAAAAATACCACCAAGAAGCAGTAGAGAAATATGGTCAAGAAGTCATGGATAAGGCTCTCGAACGTCAAACTGGTAGAGAAGATGAGGCTACAGAAACCTTCAACCAAGTCTTTCAAGCCCTGGCTCAAAATTTCAAAGATGGACTACCTACAACAGCAACCGAAAACCAAGAAGAAGCAACCAAGCTCTTACAGGCTATTCGTACGTATGGGTTTGATTGTTCTATTGAAGTCTTCGGTCATATCGGTAAAGGCTATGTCTATAACCCAGAGTTTAAGGAAAATATTGATAAATTTGGACCTGGAACAGCTCAATACACTTCAGATGTTATTGCCCACTATGTTCGAACTCAGACAAAATAAAAATCGGCGGAGTAATCTCTGCCGATTTCTTACTTTAAAGTTTAATCAAAATGCAAGCTTCCTGCCACCCATCCGGTACAGAGGGCAGAAGTAATGTTAAAGCCACCCGTATGGGCATTGATATCCAGCACCTCCCCTGCAAAGTGAAGACCAGGTACCAGTTTACTTTCCAGAGTTTTGGGATTAATTTCTTTGAGACTAACGCCACCTTTAGTTACAAATGACTTGGCAAGGGACATCTTTCCAGTCACAGGAATCTTGAGGGACTTGATAGATTGGAGAAGTTGCTCTCGCTCTTTTTCAGTTAGTTGTTTGACTTTTTCTGGGTATCCTTGCGAGAAGAAATCAGCCAAGCGTTCTGGCAATAAAGATTTCAAGGCATTTTTCAAGGATTTTTCACGATTTTCTTCTAGAAAGTTTACTAAGTCGCCTTCAGAAAGTTGTGGCAAGACATCCAATGAGAGAACCTCTCCACCCTTGACAAAACTAGACATACGAAGAGCAGCGGGACCTGATAAACCAAAGTGAGTAAAGAGGAGGTCATGGGTAATAACATGCTTGCCATAGCTTAGAGTTACATCATCCAGTGAAATCCCCTGCAAGGCTTTATGTGGGAAATCCGTCAATAATGGACTCTCGGCTGCCTCAAGCTCGGTAATGGTATGTTTGAAGTGGCGAGCGATATCGTGGCCAAAACCAGTCGAACCAGTGGAAGGATAGGACTTGCCACCTGTTGTGACAATGAGTTTATCACAAGTGAAAGTCTGGTCTGCTGACTTGAGGACAAACTGGTCGTCTATCTTTTTAACAGAAACAATCTCTATTTGAGTCATGACTTGTCCGCCCAATTCAGAGATTTTCTTTTCTAAAGCTTCGATAATAGTCCGAGATTTGTCGCTAGCAGGAAAGACACGCCCGTGATCCTCTACCTTTAGTTTGACGCCATTTTCCGTAAAAAAGTTGATAATATCATGGTTATCAAACTGGGAGAAGACGCTGTAAAGAAAGCGCCCATTTCCAGGAATGCCGGCTAATAGGTCATCCAGGGTTCCGTTGTTAGTGACGTTGCAACGACCACCACCAGTTCCAGCTAATTTTTTTCCAAGTTTTCTATTTTTTTCGATGAGAAGTGTTTTCTGCCCGTAAAAGCTACTGGAAATAGTAGCCATCATTCCAGCAGGACCACCTCCGATGACAATCGTATCAAAATGTTTCATAAAAGTATTGTACCATAAAAAAACAAGAGATGATAAGTCATCCCTTGTTTGATTGATTAACCAATTTCATATCCCATGAGAAGTCCGCCTTCTTCTGCATAAAAACTGCAAAGCCCAGAAGTAGGGATAATTCTAATATTAGCTTGCGGGTACTTTTCTCGCAAGAGTTCTGAGAGTTGTTGGCAGAATTTTTCATTGCTACGATGAGCCATGACGATACGCCCTCCAGCGTAGCCAGCTTTGATCAACTCTTCATAAGCAGCCTGAAGGGATTTTTTAGCACCACGAGCCTTTTGAAGCAATTCTAAGGTTCCAGTTTCACTTGCTTCCCCAACCATACGGATATTGAGGAGCCCAACAACTGTACCAATAAGCTTACTCAAGCGACCGTTTTTAACCAGGTTATCAACCTTAGCAAGAACGAACAACAACTTCGTTTTTTCTTGGTAAGTAGTAATAACTTCAACCACTTCTTCAAAAGAAAGTCCTTGGTTGATCAAGTCATTGATTTTCTCAACAATTAGGTCAACTTCCCCACCAGCAGACAAACTATCAATAACGTGAATCTGAGTGTCAGGGTGGTCTTCGAGATAAATGTTTTTAGCTAATTGCGCGCTATTGTGGCTACCAGAGAGAGTTCCTGTGATGGTCACTACAAAAATATGTTTGGCACCTTCAAATGCTCGTAAATAATCATCAGGACTAGGGCAAGCTGATTTAGAAGCTTCAGAAGTCGCATACATAGTTTCCATCATCTGATCAATATCCAGATTGGCATCATCGACAAAGACCTGGTTCGCAACTTGAATCGTTAATGGGACACTGACAAATTCAGTATCAAAAGCAGGATTTGCCAGTTGACGATAATCACAACCAGAGTCAGCTATAATCTTCCAAGTCATAGAATTTCTCCATCTTTATCACTTATACATTGACAAAGGTTCTGTCTTTTTTTACAATTATATCATGAAAGCCCTTGAAACAAAAGTAGTACCTCTCTGTTGTCACAAGTAGAAAGAAATTGTTATGTCTGAACGTAAAATATCTGAAAAATCGCTTGAAAATCTTAGAAAATCCAATCAAGAATCTAATTTGCTAACCAGAGAAGCGATTGAAACAGCTCTTTTGCAACTCTTGGAGAAAAAGGAGTTAGCTAAGATTAGCATTTCTGAGCTAGTCAAACGTGCTGGCGTTTCTCGTGCAGCCTTTTATCGAAACTATGATTCCAAAGAAGAGATTTTAGAAAGTGTCTTTAAACGTAGCGTCCATAACATCATGGAGCAACTAAGTCATTACGATGTCAAGACGGATCTCTATCTAGTTTGGGTTCATCTTTTCCGAGAAGCCAAGAAAGAAGCCAAGGTTATTCAGCTTGCCCTGGACTATCACTTGGAAAAAATCTTTGTGCAAGCTATGCAAGAATTTCTAGAGAAATACTACGGGAAATCAAAAGGTGTCAGCTCTTACCTGCATTCATTTTGGAGTTCGGCCATCGTATCGGTCTTGCTTAAATGGATCAAAGATGGGATGAAGGTTCCTGCTGAGAAAATTGCAGATTTACGCTTGCCATTTTTCAAAAAATAAGTTAAGAGGAGAAAAACTATGACAGAAAAAAGACTGGCTTGGGATGAGTATTTCGCTGCTCAAGCTCTATTGATTGCCAATCGTTCAACCTGTAAACGTGCCAAGGTAGGAGCCGTTTTAGTTAAGGATAACAAGGTTGTTTCAACAGGCTATAATGGCTCTGTATCAGGAACAGAACATTGTATTGACCACGACTGTCTGGTGATTGAGGGTCACTGTGTCCGCACTCTTCATGCAGAGGTAAATGCTATTTTACAAGGGGCAGAACGTGGCGTTCCTAAAGGCTTTACAGCTTACGTTACTCATTTTCCATGCCTCAACTGTACCAAGCAACTGCTTCAGGTAGGATGTGAACGTGTT
This sequence comes from Streptococcus infantis, assembly GCF_021497965.1. Lineage (GTDB taxonomy): Bacteria > Bacillota > Bacilli > Lactobacillales > Streptococcaceae > Streptococcus > Streptococcus infantis_B. The sequence continues at coordinate 549,905 of NZ_CP046525.1, forward strand.
GTTTATATCAATCAATACCGTATGGATGACTATGCCCAACATCTTTATCAAGAAAAGGGAACAGAATTAACTCACCTACCACTTGAAACAGTACAAGCAGCTCTCCAAGAGGCTCACCTAATCTAGAAATTATAAAAAATAAATGGTTTAGAAAGCTTTTTAAGCCATTTTTTGATATAATAAGAAGAATAAATTGAAAGAAGGAATTCTGAAAATGGGAAAACTTGAAGTTATTAATCATCCACTGATTCAACACAAATTGTCAATCTTGCGTCGCACTGACACTTCTACAAAAGCTTTTCGTGAGTTAGTTAACGAGATTGCAATGTTGATGGGATATGAAGTACTTCGTGATCTTCCACTTGAAGACGTTGAAATCGAAACACCTATCACAAAAACAGTTCAAAAACAATTGGCTGGTAAAAAATTAGCGATTGTTCCAATCTTACGTGCAGGTATTGGAATGGTTGATGGATTGTTGAGCTTGGTTCCAGCAGCAAAAGTTGGGCACATCGGTATGTATCGTGATGAAGAAACCCTTCAACCAGTAGAATACTTGGTAAAATTACCTGAAGATATCGACCAACGTCAAATCTTTGTGGTTGACCCTATGCTTGCAACAGGTGGTTCTGCAATCTTGGCTGTTGATTCCCTTAAAAAACGTGGGGCTTCAAACATCAAATTTGTCTGCCTGGTATCTGCTCCAGAAGGTGTAAAAGCTCTCCAAGAAGCTCACCCAGATGTAGAAATCTTTACTGCAGCTTTAGATGAACGTTTGAACGAACATGGCTATATTGTTCCAGGTCTTGGTGACGCAGGAGACCGCTTGTTCGGTACAAAATAAGATTCTAAGGATAGACTAAAACTGCTTATTGGTTTTAGTTTCGAAAGGAGGTTGAATTTTTGTGTCTGTCTTTAGAATGGAGCAAAAATTTGACCTTTTTTGACCAAAAAGATATAATAATCCTGTATCGAGTCGTTTGACTAAGAAATATTGAAATCAGAAGGAGAAAAGAATGATTCCTGTAGTTATTGAACAAACAAGTCGTGGAGAACGTTCATATGACATATACTCACGTCTTCTAAAAGATCGTATCATCATGTTGACTGGACCAGTCGAAGACAATATGGCAAACTCAGTTATCGCCCAATTGCTTTTCTTGGATGCCCAAGATAGTACAAAAGATATTTACCTTTATGTAAATACACCAGGTGGGTCTGTATCAGCTGGTTTGGCAATCGTTGATACCATGAACTTTATCAAGGCAGATGTCCAAACTATCGTTATGGGGATGGCAGCTTCAATGGGAACAATTATTGCCTCAAGTGGAGCAAAAGGCAAACGTTTCATGCTTCCAAATGCAGAGTACATGATTCACCAACCAATGGGTGGTACAGGTGGTGGTACTCAGCAAACAGATATGGCTATCGCTGCTGAACATTTGCTTAAAACTCGTAAGACTTTAGAGCAAATTCTTGCAGATAACTCTGGTAAATCAGTTGAGCAAATACATGCAGATGCTGAACGTGATTACTGGATGAGTGCTCAAGAAACACTTGAATATGGTTTCATTGATGAAATTATGGCCAATAATTCTTTGAATTAATCTACTAAAGCAAACTCGACTGAGTTTGCTTTTTTTGGTATAATAAGAGGAAGATTACTAGAAGGAAGATGAATTATGTTTCAAAAAGAAAATCGGTCTGGTCTGATTATCTACCTATACTATAATCGTGATGCAAAAAAACTCGCAAATTATGGCGATATTTGTTATCACTCAAAAAAACACCGTTATCTACAACTTTATGTTCCAACAGAAGAAGTAGAAAACCTGGTAGGTCGTTTAGATAAAGAGAAATTTATCAAGAAAGTGAGACGATGTCACATCCAAGAATTAGAAACTCCTTTCGTTGGGAACCTATATAAAACCAACGAAAACGTTATCATTTAAAAAAGTGAGAGAAACTTGTTGACAATTTTCTGATAATTCGGTATATTCTTAACATGTAATTTAAATTGAACATTAAAAGGAGATAAACATGAAGAAAAAATTTGCATTGTCACTCGTAGCTCTTGCAAGTACAGCACTCTTAGCAGCTTGTGGGGAAGTGAAGTCAGGAGCATCGAATGCAACTGGTAACCCAATTGATGAAAAAGTTGTAAAAATTGGTTTCAACTTCGAAGAGACTGGAGCAGTAGCTGCTTACGGTACATCTGAACAAAAGGGTGCTCAACTTGCAGTTGATCAAATCAATGCTGCTGGTGGTGTTGATGGAAAACAAATCGAAGTTGTAGATAAAGATAACAAATCTGAAACTGCTGAAGCGGCTTCAGTTTCTACAAACCTTGTTACTCAATCAAAAGTAGCAGCTATCGTAGGGCCTGCGACTTCTGGAGCAACTGCTGCTGCAGTGGCAAACGCTACTCAAGCTGGTGTGCCATTAATCTCGCCAAGTGCTACTCAAGATGGTTTGACAAAAGGACAAGACTTCCTATTTATTGGAACATTCCAAGATAGCTACCAAGGGAAAATCATCTCTAACTACGTTTCAAATAAATTGAACGCTAAGAAAGTTGTTTTGTATACTGATAACTCAAGTGACTATGCTAAAGGTGTTGCAAAAGCTTTCCGTGAATCATTTAAAGGTGAAATCGTAGCTGATGAAACATTTGTATCAGGAGATACTGACTTCCAAGCAGCTCTTACAAAAATTAAAGATAAAGAATTTGATGCAATCGTATTACCAGGTTACTACACTGAAGCAGGTAAAATTGTAAACCAAGCTCGTGGTATGGGTATTGACAAACCAATCATTGGTGGTGATGGATTTAATGGTGAAGAGTTTGTTCAACAAGCAACAGCAGAAAGAGCATCAAACATTTACTTCATCTCTGGTTTCTCATCAACAGTTGATGTTTCTGATAAGGCAAAAGCCTTCCTAGAAGCTTACCGTGCTAAATACAATGAAGAGCCTTCAACTTTTGCAGCTCTTGCATATGACTCAGTTTACCTTGTAGCAAATGCAGCAAAAGGTGCTAAAACATCTGTAGAACTTAAAGATAATCTTGCTAAAACTAAAGCCTTTGAGGGAGTAACAGGTCAAACAAGCTTTGATGCAGATCACAACACTGTTAAAACTGCATTCATGATGACTATGAATAATGGTAAAGTTGAAGCGGCAGAAGTCGTACAACCATAAATTAAAGATAACGAGAATGGGGAATGAGCTTTTTACTCACTCCCTGTTTCGGTATTTTAGAAGCAATTTATATCCTAAAAATTATTATTAGAAAGAGTGAACTATATGCTTCAACAACTTGTCAATGGTTTGATCTTAGGAAGTGTTTATGCGCTGCTAGCCTTGGGTTATACCATGGTTTATGGAATTATCAAACTCATTAACTTTGCCCACGGTGATATCTATATGATGGGTGCTTTCATGGGTTATTTCTTGATTAATTCCCTACAATTAAATTTCTTTTTAGCCTTAATTTTATCGATGATTGGTTCAGCCATTCTTGGTGTTATCATTGAGTTTCTAGCTTATCGCCCACTGCGTCATTCAACTCGTATCTCTGTACTGATTACAGCTATCGGGGTATCCTTCTTATTGGAATACGGAATGGTCTATCTGGTGGGTGCCAATACACGTGCCTTCCCTCAAGCAATCCAAACTGTACGATACGACTTGGGACCAATTAGTCTTACAAATATCCAATTGTTGATTTTGACTGTCTCAATTGTCTTAATGATTCTTTTGCAACTTATCGTACAAAAAACCAAGATGGGGAAAGCTATGCGTGCCGTTTCTGTAGATAGCGATGCTGCTCAGTTGATGGGGATTAACGTGAACCGTACAATCAGCTTTACCTTTGCTTTGGGTTCAGCTTTGGCTGGAGCAGCAGGTGTCTTGATTGCCCTTTATTACAACTCTCTCGAACCATTGATGGGAATGACTCCAGGTATTAAATCTTTCGTTGCTGCCGTTCTTGGTGGTATCGGTATCATCCCTGGTGCAGCTCTTGGAGGTTTTGTAATTGGTCTATTGGAAACTTTTGCAATCGCTTTTGGATTGTCAGATTTCCGTGATGCCATCGTGTATGGAATCTTGCTCTTAATCTTGATTGTTCGTCCAGCTGGTATCCTTGGTAAGAATGTGAAAGAGAAGGTGTAAACAATGAAATTAAATGTAAAAGCTAATATTCTCTGGATATTCCTTTTGTTGCTTGGATATGGTATGATTAGCCTCTTAGTTTCACTTGGTATTTTAAACCTTTTCCATATTCAAATTCTGGAACAAATCGGTATTAATATTATTCTTGCAGTAGGACTTAACCTAATCGTTGGTTTCTCTGGCCAATTTTCACTTGGACATGCTGGATTTATGGCTATCGGTGCCTATGCAGCAGCTATTATTGGATCAAAATCTCCAACTTATGGTGCCTTCTTTGGAGCTATGTTGCTAGGCGCCATCATTGCTGGTTTGGTTGCCCTCATCGTAGGAATTCCTACCCTTCGTTTGAAGGGGGATTATCTTGCAGTTGCGACACTTGGGGTTGCTGAGATTATTCGTATCTTGATTGTCAATGGTGGTAGCCTAACTAATGGAGCTGCAGGTATTTTAGGAATTCCAAACTTCACTAACTGGCAAATGGTATATATCTTTGCTGTGATTACAACTATTTTAACACTGAACTTTTTACGTAGTCCAATCGGTCGTTTAACCTTGTCTGTTCGTGAAGATGAAATTGCGGCTGAGTCAGTAGGGGTCAATACAACAAAAATCAAAATTATTGCTTTCGTATTTGGAGCTATGACTGCAAGTATTGCAGGATCACTCCAAGCAGGATTTGTCGGTTCAGTTGTACCAAAAGATTATAGTTTTATCAACTCTATCAACGTTTTAATCATCGTTGTATTTGGTGGTTTGGGATCAATCACAGGATCAATTGTCGCGGCCATTGTTCTTGGAATTTTGAACATGTTACTCCAAGACGTTGCTAGCGTTCGTATGATTATCTATGCTTTGGCTTTGGTACTTGTTATGATTTTCAGACCAGGTGGACTCCTTGGTACATGGGAATTGAGCCTATCACGTCTCTTTAAAAAAGGTAAGAAGGAGGGACAAAACTAATGGCATTACTTGAAGTAAAAAACTTAACCAAACATTTTGGTGGTTTGACGGCTGTTGGAGATGTAACTCTCGAATTGAATGAAGGTGAACTTGTTGGCTTGATTGGACCGAATGGAGCAGGGAAAACAACTCTTTTCAACTTGCTGACAGGAGTTTATGAACCGAGTGAAGGAACTGTTACTTTGGATGGACACTTACTAAACGGGAAGCAACCTTATAAAATCGCATCCCTTGGTTTAGGGCGTACCTTCCAAAATATTCGTCTTTTTAAAGACTTAACAGTTTTGGATAACGTTTTGATTGCATTTAGCAACCATCATAAACAACATGTATTTGCTAGTTTCTTACGCTTACCAGCTTTTTACAAGAATGAAAAAGAATTGAAAGCCAAAGCTTTAGAATTACTAAAGATCTTTGATTTAGACGGTGATGCTGAAACTTTAGCAAAAAACCTAGCTTATGGTCAACAACGTCGTTTGGAGATTGTTCGTGCTCTTGCCACAGAACCTAAAATTCTTTTCTTGGATGAGCCTGCAGCTGGTATGAATCCACAAGAAACGGCAGAATTGACTGAGTTGATTCGTCGTATCAAAGATGAATTTAACATTACCATCATGCTGATTGAACATGATATGAACTTGGTCATGGAGGTCACAGAGCGTATCTATGTTCTTGAGTATGGTCGTTTGATTGCTCATGGAACACCAGATGAAATCAAGAACAATAAACGTGTTATCGAAGCTTATCTTGGAGGTGAAGCCTAATGTCTATGTTAAAAGTTGAAAACCTCTCAGTACACTACGGTATGATTCAAGCTGTACGTGATGTGAGCTTTGAAGTCAATGAAGGAGAAGTTGTTTCTCTTATCGGTGCTAACGGTGCTGGTAAAACAACCATCCTTCGTACTCTATCAGGACTTGTTCGTCCAAGTTCTGGTCGAATTGAATTTTTGGGTCAAGAAATCCAAAAGATGCCTGCACAGAAGATTGTGGCTTCAGGACTTTCTCAAGTACCAGAAGGTCGTCATGTCTTCCCTGGTTTGACAGTTATGGAAAACTTGGAGATGGGAGCTTTTCTTAAGAAAAATCGTGAAGAGAACCAAGCTAATTTGAAGAAGGTATTTTCACGTTTCCCACGTTTGGAAGAACGTAAAAATCAAGATGCGGCTACCCTATCTGGTGGTGAACAGCAGATGCTTGCCATGGGGCGTGCACTTATGTCGACACCAAAACTTCTTCTTTTGGATGAGCCATCAATGGGACTGGCACCAATTTTCATTCAAGAAATTTTTGATATCATCCAAGATATTCAAAAACAAGGGACAACCGTTCTTTTGATTGAACAAAATGCCAATAAAGCACTTGCCATCGCAGATCGAGGATATGTACTTGAAACAGGTAAGATTGTTCTTTCAGGAACAGGTAAAGAACTCGCAGCTTCAGACGAAGTCAGAAAAGCATATCTAGGTGGCTAAAACAATCCAGTGGATTGTTTTAGTCGGCGGATAAGGATTGCGTAGTAATCTTCGTATAATCTGGGAGACTAGTTTAGGTTGCGGATAAGGATTGCGCAAGCAATCCACATTATTCCGGGGGACCTTTTTAGTCGGCGGATAGAGATTGCAAAGCAACCATAGAATCCACATAAGTAAATGATTAAGAGCTCTTAGGTGGAGCTCTTTTTCGTAAAGTTCACCAGATTTTTCTGAATCTTGAAAAAGAGATGAAAGCGTTTGATAGCTTTCCGTAAAAAGTGTATAATAAAACTATAAACATAAAGGAGATTTCCTATGGCAGTTAAAGATTTTATGACTCGTAAGGTCGTTTATATTAGTCCTGATACAACTGTTGCGCATGCAGCAGATTTAATGCGTGAACAAGGCTTGCACCGTCTTCCTGTTATTGAAAATGATAAATTAGTAGGATTGGTGACAGAAGGAACAATTGCTGAAGCTAGTCCATCAAAAGCAACTAGTCTTTCAATCTTTGAGATGAACTACTTGCTTAACAAGACAAAGGTAAAAGATGTCATGATTCGTGATGTTGTTACTGTTTCAGGATATGCTAGTTTGGAAGATGCAACCTATCTCATGTTGAAAAATAAGATTGGTATCTTACCAGTTGTTGATAACGGTCAATTGTATGGCGTTATAACAGATCGAGATGTATTCGGAGCCTTTCTTGAAATTGCTGGTTATGGTGAAGAGGGAATCCGTGTTCGTTTTATCACAGAAAATGAAGTTGGGGTACTCGGTAAGATTGTTTCTTTAATCGTTGAGGAAAATCTTAATATTTCTCATACTGTTAATATTCCACGTAAAGATGGTAAGATTGTTATCGAAGTCCAAATTGAGGGAACGGTTGATCTTAGTTCCTTGAAGAAGAAATTTGAAGAAGAGAATATTTTCGTAGATGAAATTACCAAAACTGCAGCAAAAAAACTCTAAAAAATAAACTATCATTGTTTTATACTTGCGAAAAAAATTTTTTTCTAGTATAATAGTTTATTGTGAGCAAACCTCACTTACCCCATGCAAAGACTTGGGGTCATTAGACCAAAAGGAGGAACATATCAATGGCTAAATACGAAATTCTTTATATCATTCGTCCAAACATTGAAGAAGAAGCGAAAAACGCTTTGGTAGCACGTTTTGACTCTATCTTGACTGACAACGGTGCAACTGTTGTTGAATCAAAAGATTGGGAAAAACGTCGTCTTGCATACGAAATCCAAGATTTCCGTGAAGGACTTTACCACATCGTTAACGTTGAAGCAAACGATGACGCAGCTCTTAAAGAGTTTGACCGTTTGTCAAAAATCAACGCTGACATTCTTCGTCACATGATCGTCAAACTTGACGCGTAAGAAGGTAGATTATGATTAACAATGTTGTACTTGTAGGGCGTATGGTACGTGACGCTGAGTTGCGTTATACCCCATCAAATGTAGCAGTAGCTACTTTTACTCTTGCAGTAAACCGTACATTTAAGAGTCAAAATGGTGAACGTGAAGCTGATTTTATCAATGTCGTCATGTGGCGCCAACAGGCTGAAAACCTTGCTAACTGGGCTAAAAAAGGCTCACTTATTGGGGTGACAGGTCGTATTCAGACTCGTAGTTACGATAACCAGCAAGGACAACGTGTCTACGTGACTGAAGTCGTAGCTGAGAATTTCCAAATGTTGGAAAGCCGTAGCGTACGTGAAGGTCAAACTGGTGGAACTCATTCTGCACCAAGTTCAAACTATTCATCACCTACACAATCAGCACCTGACTTTTCACGTGATGAAAATCCATTTGGAACAACAAATCCATTGGATATTTCAGACGATGATTTACCATTCTAATGGACAATTAATACTATAAAGGAGAGAAAAACATGGCTCAACAACGTCGTGGCGGATTCAAACGCCGTAAAAAAGTTGATTACATCGCAGCAAACAAAATTGAATATGTTGATTACAAAGATACTGAGCTTCTTAGCCGTTTCGTTTCAGAACGTGGGAAAATCCTTCCACGTCGTGTAACTGGAACTTCAGCTAAAAACCAACGTAAAGTAACAACAGCTATCAAACGCGCTCGCGTAATGGCTTTGATGCCTTTCGTAAACGAAGATTAAAGAAAAGACCCTTATGGGTCTTTTTTTCAGGACCGGGTGGACCTCTTTTTCATGAGCTTGAAAATAAGAAAGCGAATTAAGACCCCAACGAGTCTTTTTTTAGGTCCAGGGGACCTCTTTTTCATGAGTTCAGCGAGTCAAGGCCCGGCTGTTTCCTTTTTTTCTCTATAAAGGTGCTATAATGATAGTAGGAATTTTTAAAGGAGTATCTTATGAAGGGAAACGCTATTATTAGAAAAATGATTGAATCGGATATCCAACACCTGTCCCAAGGTTTTATCAATCAGGGTTGGCCTGGTAGAGAGGATAATTTAACTCGATACTTTAAGGAGCAAGAAAGTGGGGAGAGAGAAGTCTTAGTTGCAGAGGTTGAGAGTGCTGTAGCGGGCTACATTACCATTTTGCCTTCTGCTAAACATGGTCCTTTTGCAGAAATCTATCCAGAATTATCAGATTTCAATGTCTTTGAGCTTTTTCAAAATCAAGGTATTGGAAATCTCTTGATGGAAGAAGCGGAAAAACGAGTTAAACTCGTATCGGATAAGGTTACGCTTGGTGTTGGGCTCCACTCAGGTTATGGACCTGCTCAGAGATTGTACATCAAACGAGGTTATATTCCAGATGGGACAGGTGTCTGGTATCGAAATCAACCCTTGGAAATGAATGCAACTAGCCAAAATAATGATGATTTGGTTTTGTATCTAGTAAAGGAATTCGGATAAGAGAAAAGGACTTTATTGGAGATGTGGGATTTGCCTACTTTATGGTATAATGGAAAGAGTGAATTAAAGGAGGTCTTACAATGGATGCCAAGTTAAGATACAAGGCTAAGAAGATTAAGATTATCTTTTTTGATATAGATGATACTTTACGAAATTCAAAGACTGGCTTTATTCCAAGCACTATTCCAACAGTGTTTCAACAATTACGCGAGAAGGGAATCTTGACAGGAATTGCGACTGGTCGAGGCATATTTGGTGTTGTGCCAGAGATTCAGGAACTTAAGCCAGATTTTTTTGTGACCTTGAATGGTGCTTATATTGAGGACAAAAAGGGCAATGTCATATATAGTAATAAAATTGCTAGAGATAAGGTTGAAGAGTATATTGCTTGGACTAAGGAGGTTGGGATTGACTACGGTTTAGTTGGTAGTCATGAGGCTAAACTATCTAGACGAACAGAAATGATTAGCCAGGCGATTGACCCGATTTATCCTGATTTAGAGGTGGACCCTGATTTTTACCAAAAAGAAGATATTTATCAGATGTGGTCATTTGAGGATCAGGGAGATGACTTGACGTTGCCTGAAAGTTTAGCATCGACTTTACGTCTAGTTCGTTGGCATGAACATTCATCAGATGTTGTGCCGATTTCCGGTTCAAAAGCAGCTGGAGTTGCCAAGGTAGTTGACCAATTAGGTTTAAAACCTGAAAACGTCATGGTTTTTGGAGACGAACTTAACGATTTAGAACTCTTTGATTATGCAGGTATTAGTGTTGCTATGGGAATATCTCATGAGAAAATCAAAGAAAAAGCAGATTATACTACAAAAACATTAGAAGAAGATGGCATTTTTGATGCCTTAGAAGGATTTGGTATGGTAGAAAAAGAATTACATTTTCCACAAGTAGACATTGAAGCAGTAGATGGTCCAATTGCGACTATTAAAACAAATCACGGAGATATGCGCATTAAGCTTTTCCCTGAGCATGCACCAAAAACAGTAGCCAACTTTATTGCTCTATCAAAAGATGGTTACTATGACGGTGTCATTTTTCACCGTATTATTAAAGACTTTATGATTCAAGGTGGAGACCCAACTGGTACTGGTATGGGTGGCGAGTCTATCTATGGTGAGTCATTTGAAGATGAATTTTCAGAAGAGCTTTACAATGTTCGCGGAGCTCTTTCTATGGCAAATGCTGGACCAAATACAAATGGTAGCCAGTTCTTTATCGTACAGAACCAACACTTGCCATATTCTAAGAAAGAAATTGCTCGTGGTGGCTGGCCAGAACCAATTGCGGAAATTTATGCTGAACAAGGTGGAACTCCTCACCTAGACCGTCGTCACACAGTATTTGGTCAACTTGCGGATGAAGCTTCTTATGAAGTTCTGGATGCAATTGCAGGTGTCGAAACAGGTGCAATGGACAAGCCAGTTGACGACGTAGTCATTGAAACTATTGAAATTGAGGACTAAAATGAAAATCGGTGATAAGCTAAATGGCCGTATTACTGGGATTCAGCCCTATGGAGCTTTTGTTGAGTTAGAAACAGGAGTGACAGGACTGATTCATATCTCAGAGATTCGGACAGGATTTATCGAAAATATTTACGAAGTTTTAAAAATCGGTGATGAAGTCCAGGTACAGGTAGTAGATTTTGACGAATATACAGGAAAGGCTAGCCTTTCCATTCGTACCTTGGAAGAAGAAAAACATCAACTTCCTAGACGAAGACGTTTTTCGAATGACCGCATCAAACATGGTTTTGCACCGCTTGGTCGCATGATGCCTATTTGGACTCGAGAAGCCTTGGAGCATTTAAAGAAAAACAGTAATTGATAAATTTCTAACCATCTTTGATGTTATTTAATTTGTGGCAATAGAAGTATGAACGAAGAACAATTATTAAAATCAGGAGAGCGCATTAACCAACTCTTCTCTACAGATATCAAGATTATTCAAAATAGAGAGGTTTTCAGCTATTCAGTGGATAGTGTTCTCCTGTCTCGTTTTCCTCGTTTTCCTAAAAATGGGTTGATAGTGGATTTCTGTGCAGGTAATGGAGCTGTTGGACTATTTGCCAGTAGTCGTACCAAGGCTAAAATTCTCTCTGTAGAAATCCAAGAACGCCTAGCTGATATGGCTGAACGGTCGGTTCGTTTAAATGGCTTAGAAGAGCAGATGCAGGTTATTTGTGATGATTTGAAAAATATGCCTAGCTACATTCAGGGGAGCAAGGTCGATTTGATTTTGTGCAACCCTCCCTATTTTAAGGTGGACGCAAATTCTAATCTGAACGAAAGCGAACACTACTTATTGGCTCGGCACGAAATTACGACCAATCTAAAAGAAATTTGTCGTAGTGCCCAAAGTATACTCAAATCTAACGGGCGTCTAGCCATGGTTCATCGTCCTGATCGTTTGTTAGATATTTTAGAAACCCTTCAACAACACAATTTAGCTCCAAAGCGGCTGCAATTTGTCTACCCTAAACGGGAAAAGGAAGCCAATATGCTTTTGATTGAGGCTATCAAAGACGGCTCCACTAGTGGCTTTAAGGTTTTACCACCACTCATTGTTCATAATAGTGATGGTTCCTACACACCAGAAATTCAAGAGATTTATTATGGATCATAAGGCTTATATGTATGTGGTTGAGTGCCGTGATGGTTCCTACTATACAGGCTATACAACAGATGTGAAGAAACGAGTTGCTGTCCACAATAGTGGTAAAGGTGCCAAGTATACACGAGCTCGTTTGCCGGTAACACTTATCTATGTAGAAGGTTTTGATAGTAAGGAAGAGGCCATGTCTGCTGAAGCTCTTTTCAAGCGCAAGACACGTATGCAAAAAGAACATTATCTCAAAGAGTATCAAAATAGAAATTTAGTCGATACTTTTGACATGTAGCGAGGAGTCATTTGACTCCTCTTATTTTTGTCAAAAATTGAAAAAAATGCTACAATAAAGAGAATAAAGAAACGAGGTATTATCATGTCTAAGATTCTAGTATTTGGTCACCAAAATCCAGATTCAGATGCTATCGGTTCATCTGTAGCCTTTGCTTATCTTGCAAAAGAAGCTTATGGTTTGGATACTGAAGCAGTGGCTCTAGGTACTCCAAATGAAGAAACAGCTTTCGTATTGGACTATTTTGGTGTGGAAGCACCACGCGTGATTACATCAGTTAAAGCAGAAGGTGCAGAGCAAGTCATCTTAACGGACCACAATGAATTCCAACAATCAGTATCAGATATCGCTGAAGTAGAAGTTTATGGTGTTGTGGACCACCACCGTGTGGCTAACTTTGAAACGGCGAGCCCACTTTATATGCGCTTGGAGCCAGTTGGATCAGCATCTTCTATCGTATACCGCATGTTCAAAGAACATGGTGTAACAGTGCCAAAAGAAATCGCAGGTTTGATGCTTTCAGGTTTGATTTCAGATACCCTTCTTTTGAAATCTCCAACTACCCACCCATCTGATAAAGTGATTGCACCTGAATTGGCTGAATTGGCTGGTGTTAACTTGGAAGAATACGGTCTTGCAATGCTCAAGGCTGGTACAAACTTAGCAAGCAAATCAGCAGAAGAATTAATTGACATCGATGCCAAGACTTTTGAATTGAACGGAAACAACGTTCGTGTGGCTCAAGTGAACACAGTTGATATTGCGGAAGTTTTGGAACGCCAAGCTGAAATCGAAGCAGCTATCCAAGCCACAAATGCAGCTAACGGATACTCTGACTTTGTTTTGATGATTACAGACATCGTCAACTCAAACTCAGAAATTTTGGCTCTTGGTGCCAACATGGACAAAGTTGAAGCAGCTTTCAACTTCAAACTTGAAAACAACCACGCTTTCCTTCCAGGTGCCGTTTCACGTAAGAAACAAGTGGTACCACAATTGACTGAAAGCTTTAATGCATAATGATAGGTGGGGAAACCCATCGTTAAAAGGAGTTTCGACTCCTTTTTTGCTAGGAGAGAAGTATGTTAGAAAATGGTGATTTAATCTTAGTGAAAGATAGTTCGGATATAGGGCAAGCCATCCAGGAATCTACTGGCAACTATAGCCATGTGGCCATTTTTTTAGACGGTTTCATCTATCATGCAACTACGGAAGGTGGTGTCATTGTCCAATCCCCTGAAGATTTCTTTGAAGCTGAGAAGGTCTATGACCTTTATCACTATGCGGAGATTGATTGTACAGAAGTCAAAAAGCGGGTAGAGAGCCACTTGGGTGCACCCTATAATGTTTCCTTTTACCCAGATGGGGATGGTTTCTATTGCTCTCAATTTATTGCAGACATTCTACCTATTTTTGAGACCATTCCTATGAAGTTTGGGGATGATACACAGGAAATCAGTGATTTCTGGAGTGAATATTATAGAGAACTAGGACTCCCTGTACCTCTGAATCAGCCTGGCACTAATCCGAGTCAATTAGCAACATCACCACTTTTAGTTTGTAAAGAAAGGAATCTTTATGATTCAGATTTTTAATCCATCTCGTTTGACACGACAACCATTCTTTAGAGATTTGGTTGACTATCTTGATCAGCATGATGATGTTATTCTTCGTGAAATCAAGGCTCAGTTTCCAGGGGTTGCAGTTGACAAGCACTTGGAAGAATATATTAAAGCTGGTTTCATCCTTCGAGAAAACAAACGCTATTATCTCAATCTCCCATTTCTAGAATCTACAAATTCTATTGAACTAGACCAGGAAGTCTTTGTAAGAGATGATAGTCCCATCTATCAAGAAATATTGGAGAAAGATTTTCAGACTGAATTGCGCAATCAAACCAATGCAGCTATACTGGAAGAGTATACGGATTTTGCTAGGGAAAAGATGACCTTGTCTAATTACTTTTATAAGGTTAAGCACCAGTATCCGCTGACAGAAGATCAGCAGAAACTCTATGCTGTTTTGGGGGATGTCAATCCTGAGTATGCCCTTAAGTATATGACAACATTCTTGCTTAAATTTCTCAAAAAAGACCAGCTTATGCAGAAACGTCGTGATATCTTTGTCGATAGTTTAGTTTTGTTAGGCTACATCGTTCAAAATGTAGATGGGAAATATGAGTTGGCTGTGGAATTTGATAAAGAACGCTTCATCTTTATAAAAAGATAAAGGCTAGGAAATTTCCTAGCCTTCTTTTAATTTATTATAGATAACGTTCTGCGATAGTTGCATCTCCAGGATAGTCTTCCTTTTTGCCTTGGACAATTTGGTAGCAATCAGCTCCTTTACCAGCGATAATCACAGCGTCCAGTTCTTGACTTGTAACAGACATAGCAGCCTTGATAGCTTGCTCGCGATCGACAATCTTTTCAACTGGATGATGGATATAGCTACTGATTTCATCTGCAATATCCATTGGATCTTCGTAGTTTGGATCATCAGCTGTTAGAAAGACTTGAATTTCAGGATGTTGATCGAGGAGAAGTCCAAAGTCCTTACGACGGCTTTCTCCCTTGTTTCCAGTCGAACCAAGGACTAAAGCAATCTTTCCAGTTTGATGAGTTTCAACGACAGAAATAAGTTTTTTAAGACTGTCACCATTGTGGGCGTAGTCGATGAAAACTTTTGCACCATTTTTCTGAGTGAGAACTTCCATACGACCAGGTACGCGAGTAGTCGCAATCCCTTTTTTGATGTCTTCAAGACTAGCACCTAGACGAAGACAGGCAAGTCCTGCAGCGACAGCATTTTCTTGGTTGAAGTGCCCAATCAACTGGATGTCATAGTCTCCAGCTAATTTACCAGTAGCTGAGAAGCTAAAGGCTTTAGAGTTTTCAATTTGATTACTTGATTGGCTACCGTAGAAGTCATGGTCTTGGTTCTCAACTTGTTCTTTCAGAACAGAGAAGTGATCCATATCGCTATTAATGACAACTGCTCGACTATTTTTCATCAAGAGACGCTTGTGATAGAAATAATCTTCAAAGGTCGGATGCTCAATAGGACCAATATGGTCAGGGCTAATGTTGAGGAAAACTCCTACATCGAAAGTCAGGCCGTAAACCCGTTTCACCAAGTAGGCTTGGCTGGATACTTCCATAATAAGATGAGTTCTTCCATTATCAACTGCCTGGGCCATCATCTCAAAGAGATCAATGCTTTCAGGAGTTGTTAGAGCAGATTTAAAGAAAGTCTTACCGTCCAAAGTCGTGTTCATGGTTGACAACATAGCTGGACGATATTCTTGATTTAAGATGTTATAAGCAAAGTAAGCTGCCGTTGTTTTTCCTTTAGTCCCAGTGAAAGCAAGTAATTTTAATTTCTCTTGAGGGTTGCCATAAAACTCCATGGCAATCAAACTCATGGCTTTCTTAATATCGCTAACGACAATAACGGGAATACCGACTTCATAGTCCTGTTCTGCTACATACCAACCAAGACCTTGTGCAATTGCTGAAAGGAGAAATTCTTTTTTGAAGGCTGCTCCTTTGACAAAAAAGAGACTATTTTCTTGAGCTTTTCGGCTATCGTAGCAGATGCTATCAAAAACGACATCATTGTGATAATAATGGTAATGTCCTTGGTCAATAATCTCGCGGAAGAGACTATCTTTCTTCAAAATATCTAATACGGTTTCAATCTTTATCATACTTTCTATTGTAAACTGAAAGTCTGAATTTTACAAGTAACAAGGAAAAGTTTATAATGGAAGATAAGGAACATTTCCTAGTTATTAAAAATGAATGAGGAAGTTATGTCAAACGAAAATAATCATCAGCAGGCCCAGATGTTACGAGGGACTGCCTGGCTAACAGCAAGTAACTTTATCAGTCGCCTGCTCGGAGCTATTTACATTATTCCCTGGTATATCTGGATGGGTACTTATGCTGCAACGGCTAACGGCCTCTTTACCATGGGTTATAATATTTACGCCTGGTTCTTGTTGATTTCGACAGCAGGTATCCCGGTGGCTGTAGCTAAGCAGGTTGCTAAATACAATACCATGCAAGAAGAAGAGCATAGTTTTGCCCTGATTCGAAGTTTCTTGGGCTTTATGACTGTGCTAGGACTTGCCTTTGCCTTGATCTTATACCTCTTTGCACCTTGGTTGGCGGACCTTTCCGGAGTCGGTAAGGACTTAATTCCAATTATGCAAAGTTTAGCGTGGGCGGTCTTGATTTTCCCATCTATGAGTGTTATCCGTGGATTTTTCCAAGGGATGAATAATCTCAAGCCTTATGCTATGAGCCAAATCGCTGAGCAGGTTATCCGTGTTATTTGGATGCTCTTAGCGACCTTTATCATCATGAAGCTAGGTTCAAAAGATTATCTATCAGCAGTTACCCAATCTACCTTTGCAGCCTTTGTGGGAATGGTAGCTAGCTTCGCTGTCTTACTTTATTTCCTTTACAAGGAAGGGTTGCTTCAAAAAGTATTTGAAACTCGAGATAAGATTGATAGTAAGAGTCTGCTGGTTGATACGATTAAGGAAGCTATTCCTTTTATCATAACAGGTTCAGCTATTCAACTTTTCCAAATCTTGGACCAAATGACCTTTATTAATAGCATGAAGTGGTTTACCAACTATAGTAATGAAGATTTGGTTGTCATGTTTTCTTATTTCTCTGCCAATCCTAATAAAATCACCATGATTTTGATTTCCGTAGGAGTATCAATCGGTAGCGTTGGTTTGCCCCTCTTGACCGAGAACTATGTCAAGGGTGATTTACCAGCAGCTTCTCGGTTGGTGCAAGATAGTATTACCATGCTCTTCTTATTCCTACTACCTGCAACGGTTGGAGTAGTCATGGTAGGGGAACCCCTCTATACAGTCTTTTACGGTAAACCTGATAGTTTGGCTTTGGGATTGTTTGTCTTTGCAGTCTTGCAGTCAACAATCCTAGGTTTGTACATGGTCTTGTCTCCAATGCTTCAGGCTATGTTCCGTAACCGTAAGGCAGTTCTATATTTTATCTATGGTTCGCTTGCTAAGATCGTTTTACAAGTACCATCAATAGCGATTTTCCACAGTTATGGACCATTAATTTCAACGACCATCGGTCTCATCATCCCAATTGTTTTAATGTACCGTGAAATCTGTCAGATTACAGGTGCTCGCCGAAAGATTATCTTGAAGAGAACAATCTTAGTCACTATTTTAACTTTAGTCATGTTTATTCTGGTTGGATTCTTGCAATGGATTATCGGCTTTGTCTTCCAACCAACTGGACGCTTCTGGAGTTTCATCTATGTCGCTCTAATCGGTGTAATAGGTGGTGGGCTCTATGGAGTCATGAGTCTATATACTCGACTCTTGGATAAGGTTATTGGTCAGGCAAAAGCGGACCAGTTACGAGCGCGCTTAAAATTATCATAATATTTAATAAATAAAACGAACGATTTGAACTTTTTACGTAAAAAGGTCTAAATTGTTCTTTTTTTCTTGAAAAAATACAAAAAAATATAAAAAATGTAGAAAAAAATAAATTTTTAGAGCATAAGACTTGACTAAAAAAAACAATAGCTGTATAATGATACAAAAATTTAAATTTGGAGGTTCTGTTTATGAAAAAGTCTAAGGCAAAATATCTGACGCTAGCAGGCGTTGCCCTAAGTGCCGGTCTGCTATTGGCGGCTTGTAGCAACTCAGCTAGTTCTACAAAGACATATAATTATGTATATGGTAATGACCCCTCAAGTCTTAACTATCTCCTAGAAAACCGTGCAACAACAGGTGATGTTGTGACAAACTTGGTTGATGGTTTGATGGAAAATGATCAATACGGGAACTACATTCCTTCATTGGCAGAAGATTGGACTGTTTCCAAAGATGGTTTGACTTATACTTACAAACTTCGTAAGGACGCCAAATGGTATACAGCAGATGGTGAAGAGTATGCACCAGTGACAGCACAAGATTTTGTGACAGGATTGAAGTATGCTGCGGATAAAAATTCAGAAGCCTTGTATCTAGTGCAAGATTCTGTTGCTGGTTTGGCAGACTATGTTAGCGGAAAAACTACAGACTTTTCAACAGTTGGAGTAAAAGCTATTGACGACCAGACTGTTCAATATACTTTGACTCAACCAGAACCTTATTGGAATTCAAAAACAACTGCAACTATTCTGTTCCCAGTAAATTCTGATTTCTTGAACTCAAAAGGGGATGATTTTGGTAAGGTGGATCCAGCAAACATCTTGTATAATGGTCCATTTATTCTCAAATCATTCACTTCGAAATCTGTACTTGAATACAAGAAAAATCCAAACTATTGGGATGCAAAAAATGTATTTGTAGATGATGTCAAGTTGACTTACTATGATGGAAGCGACCAAGATGCGCTTGTTCGTAACTTTAGCGAAGGTGTCTATAGTTTTGCCCGTCTCTATCCAAATAGTTCAAGTTTTGCAGGTGTGCAAGAGAAATACAAGGATAATATCATCTATAGTATGCAAACTGCGACTTCTTTCTACTTTAACTTTAACCTAGATAGAAAATCATATAACCATACATCAAAAACGACAGATGCTGAAAAGACAGCCCAACAAGAAGCAGTCTTAAACAAATCATTCCGTCAAGCCATTAACTTTGCCTATGACCGTACAGCTTATGGTGCTCAGTCACAAGGGGAAGAGGGAGCAACAAAGATCATCAGAAATTTGCTCGTTCCACCTTCATTTGTAACACTTGATGGTAAAGATTTTGGTGATGTCGTAGCTTCTAAGATGGTTAACTACGGCCAAGTATGGAAAAATGTGAACTTTGCAGATGCACAAGATGCCTACTATAATGCTGATAAGGCTAAAGAAGCTTTTGCACAAGCCAAAAAAGAATTGGAAGCTAAAGGCGTACAATTCCCTATTCACCTAGACTTGCCAGTAGACCAATCATATAAGAAGGGTGTCCAAGAGGCAAGTTCCTTCAAACAATCTATCGAGTCTGTCTTGGGTGCAGATAATGTCGTCATCGATATTCAAATGTTGAGCACTGAAGAAATGGATAGCATCGGTTACCTTGCCAATACAGCGGCTCAAAAAGACTATGACCTCTACAATGGTGGTTGGAGTCCTGACTACCAGGATCCATCAACCTATCTTGATACCCTTAACCTTACAAATGGTGGTTCATTGCAAAACCTTGGCTTAGAACCTGGTGAAAGTAATGCTAAAGCAACTGCGGTTGGCTTGGATACCTACACTAAGATGCTAGAAGAAGCCAATGCTGAACAAGATTTGAACAAACGTTATGACAAATACGCTGAAGCACAAGCTTGGTTAGTGGATAGCTCTCTCACGCTTCCAAGCGTATCTCTTGGTGGAACACCAGGAATCAGAAAAACAGTTCCATTCTCTGCTGCTTTCTCTCAAGCGGGTAACAAGGGTGTTGAGTCTTACAAATACGTTAAGTTACAAGATAAGATTGTGACAACAGCTGAGTATGAAGAAGCTAGACAAAAATGGCTGAAAGAAAAAGAAGAATCTAATAAAAAAGCCCAAGAAGAATTAGCAAAACACGTTAAATAATCAGTCTATTCAACAGGAAAAACGATAGTTTCTCAGGAAGCTATCGTTTTTATATAGTTTGAAACTATAACTAGCTCTTGAAAACAAGAAAACGAAGGATACAAAATAAGTGGTACAATAGTTACTATAGATTTGGAGGTATTGTATGAGTAAATCATTTCACATTAACACAATTTTAGCACAAGCAGGTATCAAGTCTGATGAGGCAACAGGAGCTTTGGTAACCCCAATTCACTTTTCAACGACTTATCAGCATCCAGAATTTGGTCAATCCACTGGATTTGACTATACTCGCACTAAAAACCCAACTCGTAGTAAGGCAGAGGAAGTCTTGGCAGCTATTGAATCAGCCAAGTATGCTTTAGCGACTAGTTCAGGTATGTCTGCCATTGTACTTGCCTTTAGTGTCTTCCCAGTAGGAAGCAAGGTTTTGGCTGTCCGTGACCTTTACGGTGGTTCTTTCCGCTGGTTCAATCAAGTGGAACAGGAAGGTCGCTTCCATTTTACCTATGCAAACACAGAAGAAGAGTTGATTGCTGAGCTAGAAAAGGATGTGGATGTACTCTATATTGAAACACCAACCAACCCTTTGATGTTGGAATTTGATATTGAAAAATTGTCAACATTAGCTCATGCTAAGGGTGCTAAAGTTGTCGTGGACAATACCTTCTACAGTCCAATCTATCAACGTCCAATTGAATACGGGGCAGATATCGTCCTTCATTCAGCGACAAAATACCTTGCAGGACATAATGATGTTCTAGCTGGTGTAGTTGTGACAGATAGTGCTGATTTATACGAAAAACTCTTTTACAATCTCAACACGACAGGGGCTGTTTTATCACCATTTGATAGTTATCAATTGATTCGTGGGCTTAAAACTTTGTCACTTCGTATGGAGCGCTCAACAGCCAATGCTCAAGAAATCGTAGCCTTTCTAGAACAATCGCCTGCTGTCAAAGAAGTCTTGTATACAGGACGTGGGGGGATGATTTCATTTAAAGTAGCAGATGAGAAGCGTATTCCTCATATCTTAAATACCTTGAAAGTATTCTCTTTTGCTGAAAGTTTAGGTGGGGTTGAAAGTCTGATTACATACCCAACTACTCAAACCCATGCTGACATTCCTGCAAAGGTTCGTCATTCTTATGGTCTAACAGACGATCTCTTGCGCTTGTCTATTGGTATTGAGGATGTTAGAGATTTGATTGAAGACTTGCGTCAAGCCTTGGAAGGATGATAAAACTATGGGAAAATATGATTTTACGACCTTGCCCAATCGTTTTGGACATCATACCTACAAATGGAAAGAAGCAGAGAATGACCGAGAAGTATTGCCAGCCTGGATTGCTGATATGGACTTTGAAGTGTTACCTGAGATTCGTCAGACTGTTCATGACTACGCTGAGCAATTAGTCTATGGCTATACCTATGCTAGTGATGGGTTGATTGAAGCTGTTCAAAACTGGGAGGAAAAACATCATGGATATCGCTTTGATAAGGATGCTCTAGTCTTTATCGAAGGAGTAGTACCTGCCATTTCAACAGCCATTCAAGCTTTCACCAAGGAAGGTGAAGCAGTCCTCATTAACACACCGGTTTATCCTCCTTTTGCTCGCAGTATTAAGCTCAATAATCGTAGACTAATCACCAACTCTCTAGTAGAAAAAGACGGACTTTTTGAAATTGACTTTGATCAATTGGAGAAAGATTTTGTCGAAGAGGAAGTGAAACTCTATGTTCTCTGCAATCCTCATAATCCTGGTGGACGTGTTTGGGAGAAGGAAGTCTTAGAGAAGATTGGACAACTGTGTCAAAAACATGGAGTCTTGCTAGTTTCAGATGAGATTCACCAAGACTTGGCCTTGTTTGGACATAAACACCAGTCATTCAACACGGTAAATAAAGACTTCAAAGAATTTTCACTGATTTTAAGTAGTGCTACCAAAACTTTCAATATTGCAGGAACCAAGAATTCCTACGCTATTATCGAAAATCCTAAGTTGAGACTTGCTTTCCAAAAACGCCAGCTTGCGAATAATCAACATGAAATTTCAGGATTAGGATACTTAGCAACAGAAGCTGCCTATCGCTATGGTGAAGATTGGTTGACAGAACTCAAAGAACTAATCGAGAAGCACATTAATTATGTAGTCGATTTGTTTGGTAAAGAAACTAAAATCAAGGTCATGAAACCTCAAGGGACCTATCTTATTTGGCTTGATTTTTCAGCCTATGATATTAGCGATGAAGAACTAAGAAAACTCTTGAGAGACGAAGCCAAGGTTATCCTGAATAGGGGCTTGGACTTTGGTGAGGAAGGAGCCCTTCACGCTCGCTTGAATGTAGCCATGCCGACATCTGTGTTGGAAGAAGTTTGCCAACGAATCATTGCCACTTTTTCAAATCATTAAAAACTAGCCTTTTAGGAGAAAAGTCTTCCTAGAAGGCTATTTTCATAGGCAGAAATATGGTATAATTAAGAGATAAAGTAAAGGGGAAACTATGGCTAAATTGATTCCAGGAAAGCTTCGAATGGAGGGAGTAGAACTCTACGAAACTGGTCAGATTGAAATCATCAAAAAACAAGACCATCGCATCTATGCGCGTGTAGCGGATGAAGAAATTCGCTATAGTTTGGATGACGATTTGATTTTTTGTACCTGTGCTTTTTTCAAAAAAAGAGGTTACTGTGTTCACTTAGCAGCTCTAGAATATTACTTGAAAAATGAACAACTAGGACAAGAAATCTTGCTCAATCTGGAGGCTAATCAGGAAGAAAAGGAAACTGTTGAGACACAAGTGACTTTCGGAGGAGAATTCTTAAAGTCTATCCAAGCACCTAGTCAGTCTGACCTCTATCAACTTTCTGCTCAGGGGCAGGTAGAAGCAGGAACTAATCGTATTATCTGGACCTTAAGAATTGGTCTTTCTAAGCAAGAAAAGTTTTATGTGATTAGGGATATCCCTCTTTTCTTAAAAGTCATAGAGTTTTCCAAACCTTACATGATAGGGAAGCATTATGAGTCTTCATTAAAACTTGAACAATTTGATAAAGCCAGTCAAGAAGTTTTGAATTTCTTATTAGGTTTGGTTGAAGAGAAGATTGACTACAATATTTTTTTTCCAAATCAAGGGCGACATCTCTATTTCCCTAAAACCTTTTTTGAGCAGGGGGCTAGTCTACTGATGGGCTTAGATGCCTTTCAGTTTGACCACCAACTTTCGAGTTATCATCATCTTCTCTTCCAAGACTTTGATGGCCAAACAGGTTTATTTTCATTTAGAATTGAAGAAAAATCCAACTATTTTGAAATGGAAATTTTCGAACAGGCAGGGCTTAATTTCTTTTACAGAGGACAAGTATTATTCTCCAAGGGGAATTTTTTCCTGATGACGAAAAAACAGGCTAGTTTATTAGATGCTCTTAGAAAAGTTCCTTTAGATCATAGTGGTAGGAAGATTTTACAGTTTGATAGTAGTGATCGAGATCTCTTAGCTTCGACCTTGTCCCAGTTTAAAGAGCTCGGAAAAGTAGAGGCTCCTGAGTCGCTTCAAATTCAATCTTTCCGCCCGTCTTTCTACATGGAACGAGAAGAGGATGGTTCTATTCGTTTGGATATGCAGTTTCAGTATGAGAAATACCTAGTAACCAATCGCAATGAACTAGAGAACCTCCCTTTTGCGAGTGATATTCAACTAGAAAAACAGATTTTTCAGTTGGCTTTATCTGCTGGATTTGAAGCGGATTTTCGCTCATGGCGTCAAAGTTTGAAAGCTGATGCAGTTCATACTTTCTTTCAGGAAATTTTGCCAGCCTTTGCGGTGCTTGGAGAATTAAAGATTTCTGAGAGTTTGCAGGAGCTTTATCGAGTTCAGAAACCTCAAGTCCACATCTCGTCCAAGGGAAGTCTTCTAGAAATTCAATTTGATTTTCAGGATATAGATCAAGAAGAAATCAATCGAGCGATGAAGGCTCTGGTTGCCAAACAGGACTATTATATTAGCTCGTCTAATCAGGTCTATTATTTTGATGAACAGACAAAAGGCATTCGACAAGATTTAGAGGATTTGGGGATTGACGAGATGGAGAGTGATACTTTCCATGCACGGAAATCTTTGGCTTATACCCTTTCTCATCTTTTTAAGGATCAAGACCAAGTAACATTTACCGAAGAATTTAAGCATTTTGCACACGATTTGACGCATCCAGAGGATTTTCCGATGACACCTCTAAATATAAAAGCTGATCTCAGAGATTATCAGAAAAAGGGGATTCAATGGCTTCAAATGCTTCACCATTATGGATTTGGTGGGATTTTAGCGGATGATATGGGACTTGGTAAGACCTTGCAAGCTATTGCCTTTCTGAGTAGCCAGCTTCAGGAGAATAGCCGTGTCTTGATTCTTGCTCCATCGGGTCTCATCTATAATTGGGCCGATGAGTTTCAAAAATTTGCACCAAATTTGGATGTAGTTGTTGTGCATGGATTGAAGCCTTATCGCGAGACTATTTTAGCAGAAAAACATCAGATTTATGTGACTAGTTATGCTACTTTCAGGCAAGATAGCGAGATTTATCAGGATTTATCTTTTGACTTTCTATTTCTAGATGAAGCCCAGGTGATGAAAAATGCCCAGACTAAAATTGCGAAAACGTTGAGAAAGTTTGTGGTACCATCAGTTTTTGCTCTATCTGGAACACCGATTGAAAATAACATTGGCGAATTGTGGTCTATTTTTCAAATAGTCTTGCCAGGACTTTTACCAGCAAAAAAAGACTTTATGAAATTACCGGCTGAGAGAGTGGCTCAGTTTATCAAACCATTTGTCATGCGTCGTAAAAAAGAAGAAGTCCTAACTGAATTGCCTGACCTGATAGAAGTCGTTTATAAAAATGAACTGGAAGATCAGCAAAAGGCCATCTATCTAGCTCAACTGCAACAGATGCAAGAACGTATAGAGCATGTGACAGCTGCAGAATTTCAACGAAATCGTGTCGAAATTTTAACAGGCCTCATGCGTCTCCGCCAGATTTGTGATACTCCAGCCTTATTTATAGAGGATTACAAGGGAGATAGCGGGAAACTTGATAGTTTACGAGATTTGCTGAGTCAGATTGCTGAAGGAAATCATCGTGTACTTATCTTCTCTCAATTTAGGGGAATGTTGGACCGCATAGAAGAGGAGTTGCCACAGCTTGGCTTGACATCTTTTAAAATTACAGGTTCAACTCCTTCACAGGACCGCCAAGAAATGACCAAGGCCTTTAACCAAGGAGAGCGCGATGTATTTTTGATTTCTCTAAAAGCTGGTGGAGTTGGTCTCAATCTTACTGGTGCTGACACAGTTATTCTGGTCGACTTATGGTGGAATCCAGCAGTCGAATCACAGGCTATTGGTAGGGCTCATCGCATGGGACAAGAACAAGCTGTTGAAGTTTATCGCCTAGTAACTCGTGGAACAATCGAAGAGAAAATTCAAGAGTTACAGGAAGAGAAAAAAAATCTGGTTTCAGAAGTCTTAGACGGAACAGAATCTCGTGGTAGTCTGACACTTACTGAAATTCAAGAAATATTAGGAATTTCACAAGTCAGGACTTGAAAAATCAAGACTTTACGCTATAATGGAGTATTGAAAGGAAATAAAAATGAAGCAAGAACGATTTCCAATAGTGTCAGATGATGAGATCATGCTGACAGAGATGCCATTTATGAATTTATATGATGAGTCGGATTTGATTAGTAATATTAAAGGGGACTACCAAGATAAAAACTACTTGGAATGGTCGCCAATTACTACTGAAAAAAAGTCACCGACTAAGGCGCCAGAGAAACTGACTGAGCAAAAGGAAAAATCTTACGCTGAACTTGCTCGTGAGGAAGCTAGAGCTGATTTGAAACGTAAACGTTCAGCAAAGTATTTGACGCAAGATGTTAGTTTTGCAAAACGTCATAAACCTTCAAATACTGTAGTAAGACAGGCGAACCAGCCGACAGCTCCTTTTCAAAAGGAAAATCCTGGTGAGCTTACAAAATATAGTGATAAACTAACTCAGCGCCATTATATTTTGGCGGAAATGGCTCCTCAGATACAGCAAACTACCAAAGAACAGCATCTGGGACCAAAGAAAAATAACTATGATTTTCTAAAGAAAAGCCAAATCTATAACAAGAAAGAAAATCAAACAGAAAAAGAACGTAAAATTGCTCAAGAATTAAACTTGACAACTATGACAGAGTAAAGGGGAAAAAGATGGCAAAAACCTATCATTTTATCGGAATTAAAGGATCAGGGATGAGTGCCTTGGCTTTGATGTTGCATCAAATGGGGCATAAGGTCCAAGGATCTGACGTTGAGAAATATTACTTTACACAACGTGGATTGGAGCAAGCAGGGATTAAAATTTTACCTTTCGATGAGAAAAATCTTCAGGGTGATTTAGAAATCATTGCTGGGAATGCCTTTCGTCCAGATAACAACGTTGAAATTGCCTATGCAGACAAGAATGGTCTAAGCTATAAACGTTATCATGAGTTTCTTGGTAGCTTTATGCGTGACTTTATCAGCATGGGAGTTGCTGGAGCACATGGTAAGACTTCAACGACTGGTATGCTTTCACATGTTTTGTCACACATTACTGACACTAGCTATCTAATTGGAGATGGTACAGGTCGTGGCTCTGAAAATGCCAAGTATTTTGTCTTTGAATCAGACGAGTACGAACGTCATTTCATGCCATATCACCCAGAATACTCTATCATTACCAACATCGACTTTGACCATCCAGACTATTTCACAAGTTTAGAGGATGTCTTCAATGCCTTTAATGATTATGCTAAACAAATTACTAAAGGTTTGTTTGTTTACGGTGAAGATGCAGAATTGCGTAAGATTACGGCTAATGCTCCAATTTACTATTACGGATTTGAAGCAGAAAATAATGACTTTGTAGCAAGCGACTTGCTTCGTTCTACTACAGGTTCAACTTTCACAGTTCACTTCCGTGGTCAAGAGTTGGGTCAATTCCACATTCCAACTTTTGGTCGCCACAACATCATGAATGCAACAGCTGTGATTGGTTTGCTTTATACTGCTGGTTTTGACTTGAATTTAGTGCGTGAACACTTGAAGACTTTTGGAGGAGTGAAACGTCGCTTTACAGAAAAGATTGTCAATGACACTGTTATCATCGATGATTTTGCTCACCATCCAACTGAAATCGTAGCGACTCTTGATGCTGCACGTCAAAAATATCCAAGCAAGGAAATCGTCGCTATCTTCCAACCACACACCTTTACTCGTACAATTGCCTTGTTGGATGATTTTGCCCAAGCCTTGAATCAAGCAGATGCAGTTTACCTTGCACAAATCTATGGTTCAGCTCGTGAAGTTGACCATGGTGATGTCAAGGTTGAAGATTTAGCAAACAAGATTCATAAAAAACATCAAGTTATCACAGTTGAAAATGTATCTCCTCTCCTAGACCATGACAATGCTGTCTATGTCTTCATGGGAGCTGGCGATATCCAAACCTACGAATATTCATTTGAACGTCTTTTGTCTAATTTGACAAGCAATGTTCAGTAAGGAAAAATATGGAGTTTTCAATCAACATCAGGGAAGCTCAGTTTTCAGATATTGAGCAAATTTGTTTGATACAAGAGAGTAGCCAGAATTCCCAAGATATATTGACTCGAGAAATATTAGAAGAACGTATCCGCAATTTTGCGGATACGTTTCTCTTAGCTAGTCTGAATGAGCAAGGGATTGCTTATATCTCAGCGACGATTCTCACGAACGACTCTTTAGACAAATGGATAGTAACTATTAGTAAGGAAGGTTTTAGGCGAGATAACGCAATCATCCTTGAAGAGATATCCGTACATCCAGACTTTCAGAAACAAGGTTTTGGAACCTTGTTACTTGCAAGTCTTAAGGAAGTTGCCTGTCAGAAAAATAGTCCAGCTATTTATTTGCTCTGTAAAGATGAGTTGCTTTCCTACTTTGAAATGAATGGGTTTCTGGAACAAGGAATTGTAGAAGGGGAAAGGAGCAGTGAAGTTGCCTTTCTTATGTGTTGGAGAAATCCTTTTTACTAGGAGGAATTATGATTATTCGACAAGCTAGACTTAGTGACTTAGATCGTATTTTGGAAATTGAATTAGAGAATTTCTCAATTGAAGAAGCCATACCTCGCTCTGTTTTTGAAGCACATTTAAAGGAGATTAAAACTAGTTTTTTAGTTGCAGAAAAAGAAGGTGAGATTCTCGGTTATATTGAAGGGCCAGTAGTCCCTCATCGCTATTTGCAGGACCAATCCTTTACAGAAGAAATAGAAGATCACAGTCATCAAGAAGGTGGGTATATATCTGTGACATGTCTGTCTGTTACAAAGAAAGCTCAATCCTTGGGGCTTGGGAGAAAACTCTTAACTGCCTTAAAGGAAGTGGCTCTCAAGCATGAACGTGAGGGGATCAATCTTACCTGCCACGACTACCTCATTGAATACTATGAAAAGCATGGTTTTGTAAATGAAGGTAAGTCCAAGTCCCAATTTGCGGGAGAAGAATGGTATGATATGGTCTGGGAAAATGGGAATTAGTAGTGAGAAAAGCTCATAAGGTTGCTTTTCTCTAGTTTTTAAGATATAATATTAAGGATTATCAACAAGGAGGTAAATACCTTTGAGCGAAAATTCAAATGAAGAAGAAAAGTTAAGTTTTAAAGAGCAAATTTTACGCGATTTAGAACGACTTAAAAAAGAGGCAAATGAGGCAGAACAAACTGATGACCTCTTTTCAGCTTTAGCAGATTCTTCTAAATCAACTCCAGAAAAAAAAGAACCAAGTATTTCTGAAGAAGAATTAATTGCAAAATCAATTTCAGCTGTAGATCAGTTAATTGATAATGCACCAGTTGTTCCTCCACGTTCAACTGTTACAGAAGAAACTCCAGAAGAGGTAGTTGAGTCACCTCAAACAATCTCAGAAAAAGAAGAAAAACATTCGATTCCAACTAGGGTTTCAGTTTCTTACAAAACGCAAGATACTTCACCAGAAGAAACTGAAGCTGTGAGCTTTGCATCTAGCAAAGAAGAGCTCGCAAATGAAAATCATGCAGATGTTGAAACTGAAGCTACAGAACGTTCTAGAAGAAGTCGAAGAGAGTCTGTGAAACCAACCAAGAAAAAGAAAAAATCCCGCTTTAAAGGATGTTTAGTAACAGTATTAGTATTGCTAATCCTATCCGGTGTTGGTGGATTCTTTGGTCTTCGTTATGCTAAATCAGCCCTTCAACCAGTAGATCCAAATTCTAAGCAATATGTGACTGTTCAGATTCCAGATGGAGCCAATACGCAACAAATTGGTTCAGCTTTGGAAAATTCAGGTGTTATTAAAAATGGTTTGGTCTTTGCACTATATGCCAAGTATAAAAACTACACTGAATTGAAGTCTGGTTATTACAACT
The DNA here is from genome assembly GCF_021497965.1 of Streptococcus infantis. GTDB lineage: Bacteria > Bacillota > Bacilli > Lactobacillales > Streptococcaceae > Streptococcus > Streptococcus infantis_B. The sequence goes on from NZ_CP046525.1 coordinate 579,354, forward strand.
TGCAAAAGAGCATGAGTGTTGAGGATGTGATCAAAGAATTACAAAAGGGTGGTACTCCTGAACCTCAAGAGCCTACTCTTGCAGAATTAACGATCCCTGAAGGTTATACTTTGGAACAGATTGCTCAGACAGTTGGTCAACTTCAAGGTGACTTTAAAGAACCTTTGACAGCGGAAGCATTCCTAGCTAAGGTTCAAGATGAAACCTTTATTGCTCAAGCGGTTGCTAAATATCCAAACTTACTTGAAAGCTTACCAGCTAAAGATAGCGGTGTCCGTTATCGCCTAGAAGGATATCTTTTCCCTGCAACATATACCATCAAAGAAAGCACTACAATTGAAAGCTTAATTGATAACATGCTTGCAGCAATGGACAAGAACCTCTCTCCACACTATGCAGCTATCAAGGAAAAGAACTTAACTGTTAATGAGCTCTTAACAATCGCATCACTTGTTGAGAAAGAAGGAGCAAAAACAGAGGATCGTAAGTTGATTGCTGGAATTTTCTACAATCGCTTGAACCAAAATATGCCGCTTCAAAGTAATATTGCTATTCTTTATGCAGAAGGTAAACTTGGTCAAAATATCAGTCTTGCTGATGATGCAGCTATTGATACTTCTATTGATTCACCTTACAATGTCTATACAAAAGTAGGTCTAATGCCTGGACCAGTTGATAGTCCAAGCTTAGATGCTATCGAAGCAAGTATCAATCAAACAAAGAGTGATTATCTCTACTTTGTGGCCAATGTTCAAGATGGTAAAGTTTACTATGCAACGACACGAGAAGAACATGATCGTAACGTTCAAGAACACATCAATAGTAAATTACCTCAATCAAATAGCACAAACTAAAATTATGTGGTTCTCCACATAATTTTGCTTTAAAAAAGTAAAATGTATTTAAAAAATTAAAAGAAAGTTGAGAAAAATGGTAGAAAAAACTTATCCAATGACATTGGAAGAAAAGGAAAAACTAGAAAAAGAATTAGAAGAATTAAAATTAGTGCGTCGTCCTGAAGTCGTAGAACGTATCAAGATTGCTCGTTCATACGGTGATTTGTCAGAAAATAGTGAGTATGAAGCAGCCAAGGATGAACAAGCCTTTGTTGAAGGACAAATCTCAAGCTTGGAGACAAAAATTCGTTATGCAGAAATCGTGAATAGCGATGCAGTTGCGCAAGATGAAGTTGCTATCGGAAAAACTGTAACTATCCAAGAAGTTGGAGAAGACGAAGAAGAAGTCTACATTATCGTTGGTTCAGCTGGTGCAGATGCCTTCGCAGGAAAAGTATCAAACGAAAGCCCAATCGGTCAAGCTTTGATTGGTAAGAAAAAAGGTGATATCGCTACAATCGAAACACCTGCTGGAAGCTATGACGTTAAAATTTTAAAAGTTGAAAAAACAGTTTAATAGGGTAAAAAAGAAGGAGTAGATAAAGGGAAAGCGCTTCCTGTCACTCCTTTTCTTCATTCTAAAAACTTGAGGAGACTAGATGAATTCAGAAAATAAACATAAAAAGAAAAGTAAAATGGAACGTGGACTAACCAATCGTCACGTTCAGGTGATGGCCATTGCGGGAACAATCGGAACTGGTCTATTTCTAGGTGCTGGTCGCTCTATCAGTTTAACGGGACCTTCGATTGTCCTTGTCTATATGATTACGGGTGGTTTTATGTATCTTATGATGCGTGCAGTTGGTGAGATGCTTTATCAGGATCCCGAACAACATACCTTTATCAATTTCATTACTCGTTATCTCGGTAAAGGTTGGGGATATTTCTCTGTTTGGTCCTATTGGTTATCTGTGGTCTTTATCGGTATGGCTGAAATAACAGCTATCGCTCATTATGTTCAGTTCTGGTTTCCATCCTGGCCATCTTGGTTAATTCAGGTTGTATTTCTAACGATTTTGGGCTTGGTCAATCTGATTGCTGTTAAAATCTTTGGTGAAGTAGAATTTTGGTTTGCTATGATTAAAATCGTGGCCATTCTTGCCATGATTGCAACAGGGGTCTTTCTAGTCTTGACTGGCTTTGAAACGCCATATGGTTCAGCAAGCCTGACAAATATCAGTGATCAATTCTCCCTTTTCCCAAATGGTGGGATGAACTTTGTCATGGCCTTCCAGATGGTTTTCTTTGCTTACTTGATGATTGAATTTATCGGTGTTACTACATCTGAAACTAAGGATCCAAGAAAAGTATTGCCTAAGGCTGTTAAGGAAATTCCTTTGCGAATTATCTTCTTCTACGGTGGAGCTCTCTTAGCTATTATGTCTATTATTCCTTGGCGTGAGCTTTCTGCAGCAGATTCACCATTTGTAACGGTATTTGAACTTGTTGGTCTTAAGTGGGCGGCTGCTTTGATTAACTTTGTTGTCTTGACTTCAGCAGCTTCAGCCTTGAATTCAACCCTTTACTCAACAGGTCGTCACTTGTATCAAATTGCCCATGATTCACCCAATCGTTTCTTGAAGGCTATTAAGGCAGATACTCTCTCACGCCACAACGTTCCTCAGAATGCAATCATTGCTTCTGCCGTATTGATTGGTTTTGCTGCCTTCATCAATGTACTTCCTGGCGTATCAGATGCCTTTGCTTTGATTACAGCTTCTTCATCAGGTGTTTATATCGCTATCTACATCTTGATCATGGTAGCCCATCTCAAGTATCGTAAGTCTAAAGACTTTATGGCAGATGGCTATCTCATGCCTCAATATCGCTTGCTAAATCCTTTAACTATGCTCTTCTTTATCTTTGTATTTGGAACTCTCTTCTTACAAGAATCAACTGTAATGGGAGCTAGAGGTTCAGCAATCTGGATTGTTGCTTTTGGGATTTACAGCCAATGGAAGTTTAGAAAATAAGTCAGAAGCTCATCAACTCAGGTTGGTGAGTTTTCTAGTTTGACAGGCCTTGGAAATAGGGCTATAATCAAGTTATGAGTATCTTCGAGGAGGGTTTGATGCACATTCGATTGGAAGAGACAGAGTCTCAGAAAGCGCATAAAATCAGAGAGTTGGTTCGCTCTTATAATCGTTCCAAAAGGGAAGCTGCTGAAAGCGAGCCACTTAATCTGTATATCGAAGATGAACATGGTCGACTCCTGGCTGGCTTAGTAGCAGAGACTTTCGGAAATTGGCTAGAAATCGAGTATTTATTTGTGAAAGAAGACTTGCGAGGACAAGGAATTGGCTCCCAACTATTGCAGCGGGCAGAAAGTGAAGCTAAGAAGAAAAATTGTTGCTTTGCTTTTGTAAATACTTATCAGTTTCAAGCACCAACCTTTTATCAAAAGCATGGCTATAAGGAAGTTTTTACATTGAAGGATTATCCCTGCACTGGACAAAGACACTATTATCAAAAAGATTTGTAAATTAAAATTGGGAATGAAATAAAGTGATTAGATACATAATGATGGAGGTAGGTTAATGGATATCATACTGGATATGGGCAATGTTCTACTGGAATGGAACAAGGAAAAGATTTTAAAAGCTGTAGCTAAAACCCAGAAAGATTATCTAATTTTAGACAAGGCTATTTTCCAGTCAGGTTTATGGGAACGATTGGACCTGGGGACTTTGAGTCGAGAAGAATTGGTTGATAAGATTCTATCCCTATTAGGAGATTGCTATCAGAAAAAGGTTGAAGAAGTCATTTGGAACTGGCCTGCCTATATCGATATTTACACGGAAGTCTTTCCGCTTCTTGCCCGTTTAAAGGAAAAAGGCCATCGTATTTTTGTCCTATCTAATACCTCACCAGTTTTTTATGAATTATTGAAAGATCAACTAGCACCTCTAGAAAAGATTTTAGATGGTTTTGTTCTTTCCTGTGATATCAAGGCTATCAAACCTGATCGAAAAATGTTTGAAGAAATCCTCCGTAAATATGAGTTGGATCCTTCAAATTGTATTTTTCTAGATGATGTAAAAGATAATACCAACATGGCTGAAAGTTTAGGCATCAAAGCCTATCAAGTCAAACAGAGAAGTGACGTTGTAGATATTTTGAAAAAATTTGAATAAGCTGAAAACTCTCTATCATTTTGGTGGTAGAGTTTTTTTGTTAAAAAAATCGTACAAAATGACATATATATATTGCATAATGTAAATTATATGATATAATGAACTTGGGAAGAAGCGCAACTTTTTAAAATCATAAAGGAGGTAAGAAGTGGCTAAGAATTTAAAATTAAAACTTGCTCGAGTAGAGCTTGAACTGACACAAGGTGACTTGGCAGAAGCTGTGGGTGTGACTAGACAAACTATCGGTTTAATAGAAGCTGGGAAATATAATCCTAGTCTATCCCTTTGCCAGTCTATTTGCAGATGCTTAGGCAAAACGTTAGATCAATTATTTTGGGAGGAAGAAGATGAAAAATAGATTTTATTATTATCAATTATTGGATGAGAGAGAAGAGCAACAACTTCATAAAGCTGGTGCAGAGAGTTTTCATATTTCTATCGGATTATTGTTTCTAGCTTATTTCATATCAGTGTTAGCACCAAGCTTTTTTAATCCTAGCATGCTTCTCGCTATTATTATCATAGGGAATTTTTACTTTATCAATCGTGCTCGAAGTCTAGGTGTGACCTACTATAGTCGTTTTCATTTTACAATTTTAGGTTGCCTATTATTAACTCTAGTGATTACAGCTACCTTGATGCTACAGAACTACCAGTTCAATATCGAAATTTATCAGCACAACCCTCTACATATTAAGTATATTTATGCATGGGTCATTACATATCTCCTTTATCTTCCTTGGGTCTTTATTGGAAACTTAGGATTAAAAAGTTATGGTGAATGGGCTCAGAAAAAGTATGAAAAAGATATGGATAAGCTCGAGATCATGGAATAGCTTGTTATCTTTTTATCAATATCGATAAATTGTGTTATAATAGTACTAAATTATGAGAAAAGAAGAAACATTTTCATCTTTTTACAAATAGGGAAGAAGGACAGTATATGTACCCAGATGATAGTTTAACTTTGCACACTGATTTGTATCAAATTAACATGATGCAAGTTTACTTCGACCAAGGCATTCATAACAAGAAAGCAGTTTTTGAAGTTTTTTTCCGCCAACAACCTTTCAAAAACGGTTATGCTGTATTTGCAGGTTTGGAACGAATTGTGAACTACTTAGAAAACCTGCGCTTTTCTGAGAGCGATATTGCTTATTTGGAATCACTTGGTTATCATGGTGCCTTCTTGGAATATCTCCGTAATCTAAAGTTGGAATTGACTGTACGTTCTGCTCAAGAAGGAGACTTGGTATTTGCCAATGAACCAATCGTTCAAGTGGAGGGACCTTTGGCTCAGTGCCAATTAGTTGAAACAGCCCTCTTGAATATCGTCAACTTTCAAACATTGATTGCGACTAAGGCGGCTCGTATTCGTTCAGTCATTGATGATGAACCTTTGATGGAATTCGGAACACGTCGTGCGCAAGAAATGGATGCAGCTATCTGGGGAACTCGTGCGGCTGTTATTGGTGGTGCCAATGGAACTAGTAATGTACGTGCAGGGAAGCTCTTTGGTATTCCGGTTTTAGGGACTCATGCCCATGCTTTAGTACAAGTTTATGGAAATGATTATCAGGCTTTCAAGGCTTATGCCTCAACGCACAAAAACTGTGTCTTTCTAGTAGATACATACGATACTCTTCGCATCGGTGTTCCAGCAGCGATTCAGGTTGCGCGTGAACTTGGTGACAAGATTAATTTCCTTGGTGTCCGCATTGACTCTGGAGATATGGCCTATATCTCTAAAAAAGTTCGTCAACAACTGGATGAAGCAGGATTTACGGATGCTAAGATCTATGCATCCAATGATCTTGATGAAAATACCATCCTTAACCTCAAGATGCAAAAAGCTAAGATTGACGTCTGGGGTGTAGGTACTAAACTCATCACTGCTTATGACCAACCAGCACTTGGAGCAGTTTACAAAGTTGTTGCTATTGAAGACGAGAATGGTCATATGCGCAATACCATTAAACTTTCAAATAATGCAGAGAAAGTTTCAACACCAGGTAAGAAACAAGTTTGGCGCATCACCAGTCGTGAAAAAGGCAAGTCAGAAGGTGACTATATTACCTATGATGGTGTCGATGTTGCTAGCATGACTGAAATCAAGATGTTCCATCCAACCTATACTTACATCAAGAAAACTGTCCGTAATTTTGATGCTGTTCCACTTTTGGTAGACATTTTCAAGGAAGGTAAGCTAGTTTATGATTTACCAAGTCTGCCTGAAATTCAAGCCTATGCTCGTAAGGAATTTGATAAGCTCTGGGATGAATACAAACGCGTACTGAACCCACAACACTATCCTGTGGACTTGGCTCGTGACGTATGGCAAGACAAGATGGACTTGATTGATAAGATGCGTAAGGAAGCTCTAGGCGAAGGAGAAGAAGAATGAGTTTGCAAGAAACCATTATCCAGCAACTAGGTGTAAAACCAGTGATTGACGCCCAGGAAGAAATCCGTCGTTCGATTGACTTTTTAAAACGATATTTAAAGAAGCACCCCTTCTTAAAAACGTTTGTGCTAGGAATCTCTGGAGGTCAAGACTCGACCTTAGCAGGACGCTTGGCCCAACTAACTATGGAAGAAGTGCGAGCAGAAACAGGTGATGATAGCTATAAATTTATAGCAGTTCGTTTACCTTATGGAGTACAAGCTGATGAAGCTGATGCCCAAAAAGCCCTAGCTTTTATCCAGCCAGATGTGAGCTTAGTAGTGAATATCAAGGAATCTGCTGATGCTATGACAGTAGCAGTCGAAGCAACAGGAAGTGTAGTTTCCGATTTTAACAAGGGAAATATCAAGGCTCGTAGCCGTATGATTGCCCAATATGCCCTTGCAGGTGCTCATAGCGGAGCTGTTATCGGGACAGACCATGCTGCGGAAAATATCACAGGTTTCTTTACCAAGTTTGGTGATGGTGGTGCAGATATTCTCCCACTCTATCGCCTCAATAAACGCCAAGGAAAACAACTCTTGAAAGAACTTGGAGCTGATCCAGCCCTCTATGAAAAAGTTCCAACAGCAGACTTAGAAGAAGAAAAACCAGGTATTGCAGACGAAGTAGCCTTGGGAGTTACTTACAATGAAATTGATGATTATCTCGAAGGTAAACAAGTAAGCCCAGAAGCCCAAGCAACCATTGAAAAATGGTGGTACAAAGGCCAACACAAACGCCACTTACCTATCACCGTGTTTGATACGTTTTGGGAGTAAATAAGTCCAGGGGACTTTTTTAGCCCGAGCCTGAAAATAGAGAAGCGAGGTTGAATTATCAAATCCATAGGTACAAAGACATTACATACTGAACGGTTGCTATTGCGACGCTTTTGTGAAACTGATGCTCAAGCCATGTTTGAAAATTGGGCTTCTAGTCTAGATAATCTAACCTATGTTACTTGGGATCCTCATCCAAATGTTGATTTTACAAAGAACTCAATAAGAACTTGGGTAGCATCCTATGACAATCCAAATTACTACAAATGGGCCATTAGTCTCAAAGAAAATCCAGAATATGTCATTGGAGATATTAGTCTGGTCAGTGTGGATGAAGAAAACTCTAGCTGTGAAGTCGGATATATCTTAGGGATGGACTACTGGGGACGAGGACTCATGACAGAAGCCTTGAAGGCTGTTTTATCATACTGTCTAGATGAGATTGGATTTGAAGAGGTTGATGCTTGCTATGCAAGTTTAAATCCCGCCTCTGGTCGTGTGATGGAAAAGGCGGGTATGACTTTTTGGAAGACAATTCCAAATGCAGTTGAACGAAAAGGTTATATCGCTGATAAAATTTATTATCAAATCAAAAAATAAGATGGAAAAGAATAACTTTTCCATCTTATTTTTTGTAATATACTTTTTAATCAAAATAAAGCAAGTCTTTGCTGGTACTTGTAAAGAGGTCGAAGCCGTCTTTTGTAACAACACCACAGTCTTCGATGCGGACACCGACTTTACCAGGGATATAGATACCAGGTTCAACAGAGAAGCACATGCCTTCTTCGATAACCATGTCGTTTCCTTCCATGATAGATGGGAATTCGTGGACATCCATACCGATACCATGACCGAGACGGTGATTGAAGTACTCACCATAGCCAGCTTTTTCGATAACTTCACGGGCAACACGGTCTACTTCATGAGCTGTCACACCAGGTTTGATAAAGTCAAGGGCAGCTTGTTGAGCCTCAAGAGTCAAGTTGTAAATGTCTTTCTTGAATTGGTCAGGTTTGCCGACAGCGACTGTACGAGTCATATCTGAAGCGTAGCCATTAACCATTACACCGAGGTCAAAGAGGAGAAGGGCATTGTTTTCGACCTTGTTGGCTCCAGGAATACCGTGTGGATTTGCAGCGTTATCACCTGTCAAAACCATAGTATCAAAACTCATTTCATAGCCTTCGCGTTTCATGGCAAAATCAATCTGTGCGATAATATCAGTTTCAGTATTATCAAGAGAGATATTGTCAAAACCAACTTTGACAGACTTGTCTGCATAGACACCTGCTACCATCATCTTTTGCACTTCGTCAGCTGACTTGATCAAGCGCATACGCTGGATTAGTGGAGTCAAGTTTTCAAACTCAGCAGTTTTAAAGACAGTTTTCAAACCGTGATATTTAGTCAAAATAAGGTTGTCAAACTCAACTGCGACACGTTTGAAATCAAGTTGTGGCAAGGCGTTTTGGATTTTTTTCCAAGGGTTTTCAGAGTCCACATAACCAACAACCGGGAATGAAACAGTGCTTGTCGCACGTTCAACTTCAAGGGCTGGCACAAAGAGAAGTGGTTCCTGGTCTCCAAGGACAAAGAGGAACATTTGGCGTTCGTGTGGATCACTGTAAAAACCAGTGAGGTAATTGATAGTGACGGGGTCAGATACGACTGCGACGTCTAACTTTTCAGATTCGAGATATGTTACAATTTGTTGTAATTTAGACATATGTTACCTTCTTTCTACCCCTCTATTTTTGCAAAAATTAGTAGAAAATGCAAGAGAGAAGGGGAAAAGAGCCTAAAAAAATTCCAACAGCTAATAGCATGTTGGAATAGAAAGATTAGTTGAATTCTGCCTTACTTTTCACATCGCTGTATTCTTCAGCAACTTCTTGGCTAAGAATATCCTCATAAGCTGGCAGAACAATGTCCTGACCATATTTTTTCTTGAGTGCAGTAGTGACCAAGCGATAGGCTAGATTGGCATTACGAGAAAGGATAGGTCCGTGGAAATAAGAACCGAAAACATTTTTATAGTGAACACCTTCACCGATTTTTTCTTCATTATTTCCATTTCCGTATACGACCTGCCCGAGTGGTTTTTGGTCATCTGAGAGGAAGGTACGGCCTTGGTGGTTTTCAAAACCATAATAGGTTTCATCAAATTCTTCGTTATGAATTTTAATGTCCCCAATAAAGCGGTTGTTGGTTTGGTTGAGGGTGTAGTGTCCCATGACACCTAGACCTTCGATACGTCTTCCAGAAGCTTCGATATAGTATTGACCCAATAGTTGGAAACCACCGCAGATAGCAAGGACAACACCATCATTTTGGATAAAGTTATCGATGTTTTCTTTTTTAGCAGGCAAATCACCAGCAATGATACTTTGTTCAAAGTCTTGGCCACCACCGAAAAAGGCAATGTCGTAGTGATTTTCATCGAAATCATCGTGGAGAGAAACAATGTCAACTGTTACGTGAGCACCCAGCTTTTCAGCTACATACTTGAGCATGAGGATATTCCCGTTATCTCCGTAGGTATTCATGAGGTTACCATAGAGGTGGGCGATATTTAGCTGGTAAGGATAGTTGCCGTCTTTTGAGGAAAGTGAAGTATAAACCATTAGTTCATCTCCTTTCTAACAAGCTGACGATTGGCTAGTAATTCTCGGAATTCCAGCATGGCCGTATAAGTCGCAAGGATATAAGCATGCTTGCAGTCTTGAGCTTCAATCGTTTTAAGAACTTGTTCCAGACTGCTTGTTTCAGTGATTTTATCAGCTGGATAACCAGTTACTCGAAGACGACGAGCAATTTCAGAATGACGAACGCCACCGGCGTTGATTTCTGGGATATCCATCTCAGTAATTTGTTCAAAGTCAGCATCCCAAATCCAGCTGGTATCAATTCCGTCTGCATAGTTGGCATTTAGGAGAACAGAAAGGCTAAACGGATAAGGAGCTAATTTTATCATCTCAATAGCTTGGGTAGCACCAACAGGATTCTTGATGAGAACCAGCGTGCACTCCTTATCACCGATATGGAAGGTCTCCTGGCGACCGAATACAGCGCGACTCTTGTCAAATCCTTGCTTAATCAGTTGAGAATCAGCACCAAGGTAACGAGCAATAGCGACTGCTGTGAGAGCATTGTAGATATTATAAAGCCCACCGATTTGGATACCGTATTCTTGGCCGTCAATAACAAAGCGAGAACGATTATTGGTCAACTCAACCAATTCTGTCAGACGGTAGTCCAAGTCAGGTCGTTTACATCCACAATTTTCACAAATATAGGCACCCAAGTTGGCATAAGTATTGAGTTCATATTTCAGAATACTTTGACAGTCTGGGCAGAGAATACCTTCAGTATTGTAGTGAGCAAGTTTTGCTGGACCTTTTTCCAAATCAAAACCAAAATACTGAACAGGATTTGGAATTGCAGGCTTGTAGAAAAGTGGACTGTCACCGTTAAGGAGGACAGTAGCAGTAGGAACTTTTCGAATAGCGTCCAAAATCATGTTGTAGGTCGTATAAATCTCACCGTAGCGGTCCATCTGATCGCGGAAGATATTGGTGATGACGAAAAGACTAGGCTGGATGTAGTCACAGATACGTGAGAGACTAGCTTCGTCGATTTCAAGCACTGCAATATTTTTTCCAGTTTTTGAAGATTTTGCAGTCAAGAAAGTTGTCGTAATCCCTGTGATCATGTTGGCACCACTTGGATTGGTCAGAACTTGACCATAAATTTCACTTAGGATACCGACCGTGAGAGCGGTCGTCAAGGTTTTCCCATTGGTACCAGTTACTACAACAATTTCGTAGTTTTTCGCTAAATTTTGTAAAATATCTTTATCAAATTGAAGGGCAAGTTTTCCAGGGAGCGTACTTCCACGTCCAAGACGACTCAAGATAAAATGAGAAGAACGTCCAGACAGAAGGCCCAAAGTAGTTTTTAATTTCATGTTTCTATTATATCATAAAAGCCAGAAAAGATAGATTTGAGATTTTGGATAAAAAAACAACCCTAGGGAGGTTGTTTTTTCATAAGTGTGTCTTAGGTTAAATCGCAAACAAGTCATTTAAGTTTTCAGCCAAGGTTGGGTGAGTGAAGATTTGTTTTGTGAAGTAAGTGTATGGAATCTTGTTGTCCATAGCAACAGTGATGATGTTGATGATTTCTTGTGATCCTTCTGAGAAGATAGTAGCACCGAGAATTTCTTTTGTTTCAGTGTTGACAACTGCTTTGAAGGCTCCACGAAGGTCACCATTTACATGACCACGAGGCATAGCAGCAACAGGGATTTCCTTAACAGCGTAGGGAAGTTTCAATTCAGCAGCTTGGCTTTCAGTCAAACCAACTTGTGAAAGTGCAGGAGTAATGAAGAGGGTGTTTGGTACATTGAGACGATCCTCAAGTGTGTAGCTACCATCACCAGCAAGGTAGCTGTAGACAACACGGAAGTCATCTAGTGAAATGTAGGTAAATTGAAGTCCTCCGTTGACATCCCCAACTGCAAAGACACCAGGAACGTTTGTTTGACAGTGTTTGTCGACTTTGATAGCACCACGTTCAGTTAGTTCGATATCAGTATTTTCAAGATGAAGTGGTTCTACATTTGGTTTACGTCCAGTTGCGTAGAGAAGGGCATCGAAACGATAAGTTTCATTTTCAGTTACGACAAGGACTTGGTCGCCATCATTTTTGATTTCAGTAGTACGGATGTTTTGAAGCAATTCAATACCGTCTTCTTCTAAGTATTGTTTGGCAAGAGCTGCGATGGAAGGTTCTACACGAGGTAGGAATGTATCCAAGGCATCTAGGACTGTAACCTTGCTTCCAAGTTTGTTGTAGAGACCGGCAAATTCAAGACCGATATTTCCTCCACCTAGTACACCAAGTTTTTCTGGTAATTGTTCTAAGTTTTGGATACCTGTTGAGTCAAAGACGTTCTTACTTGTAGCAAGACCTGGGATTGGCAATACATTTGAAACAGCACCAGTGTTGATGACGATAGTTTCAGCAGTCAGTTCTTGTTTTTCGTCACCAGCTTGAATTTCGATGACTTTATTAGAAACAAAGTGAGCTTCAGCATCAATGATATCAACGCCTGTACCAGCAATAGTAGCATAGTTTTTACCATTGAGACGTGTAGTAACTGTATTTTTTGTAGCCATAACCTCGTCAAATGACAAGTCTTTTTCTGCAGCGACTAACAAGGTTTTAGTTGGGATACAACCGATGTTGATACAAGTTCCTCCGTACATTGCCTTGTTGCGTTCGATAAGGGCAACTTTTTTACCAGCTGAAGCTAGTTTGGCAGCAAGCGTCTTACCTGCCTTACCAAATCCAATGACAATTAAATCGTATGTTAACATTTTTAAATCCTCCTGTTTGAATTTCATTCTAGCACAAGAAAAAAACTTTTGCACAAATCTGCTACGGAAAATTATACTGAGATAAATTGGTCTATCAGTCGCTTTTAAAATTCTGGACTAACTGGTAATAAATCGTTTACATGATTTAATCAAGTAGTCTGACTATCTTTTGACTCTCTCTTGTGTTATACTAGATAGGTTGCAAAAAAGCAGTACTTTTCTTTAGTGGAAAAGAAACAACACGGTCTTTCATAAAAGATATGAAAGTACGTCATGACAAGAAAAGTATAAACTAAGCGCTATAGGATGGCTTCGCACCATCTTTAGAAGGAAAGAAAAACATGAAATTTAATGAATTTAACTTATCTGCTGATTTATTAGCAGAAATTGAAAAAGCAGGATTTGTAGAAGCAAGTCCGATCCAAGAGCAAACCATTCCCTTGGCCCTTGAAGGAAAAGACGTTATTGGTCAAGCTCAAACAGGTACAGGAAAAACCGCAGCCTTTGGCTTGCCAACACTTGAAAAAATCCGTACAGAAGATCAGACCATTCAAGCTTTGGTCATCGCGCCAACTCGTGAACTAGCTGTGCAAAGTCAGGAAGAGCTTTTCCGCTTTGGTCGGAGCAAGGGAGTAAAAGTCCGTTCAGTATACGGTGGTTCAAGTATTGAAAAACAAATTAAGGCGCTTAAATCAGGTGCTCACATCGTAGTTGGAACGCCTGGTCGTCTCCTAGACTTGATCAAACGCAAGGCCTTGAAATTGCAAGACATTGAAACGCTCATCCTAGATGAAGCAGACGAAATGCTTAACATGGGATTCCTTGAGGATATTGAAGCTATCATCTCTCGTGTCCCAGAAAATCGTCAAACCTTACTCTTTTCAGCAACTATGCCTGAAGCTATCAAACGGATTGGTGTTCAGTTCATGAAAGAACCTGAGCATGTTAAGATTGCGGCCAAGGAGTTGACAACAGAATTGGTTGACCAGTACTATATCCGAGTTAAAGAACAAGAAAAATTTGACACCATGACTCGTCTCATGGACGTGGAGCAACCAGAACTTGCGATCGTATTTGGTCGTACCAAACGCCGTGTGGATGAATTGACTCGTGGTCTGAAGATCCGTGGATTCCGTGCAGAAGGGATTCATGGAGATCTTGACCAAAACAAACGTCTTCGTGTCCTCCGTGATTTCAAAAATGGCAATCTGGATGTCCTCGTTGCAACAGACGTAGCGGCTCGTGGTTTGGATATTTCTGGTGTGACCCATGTCTACAACTATGATATTCCACAAGATCCAGAAAGCTATGTTCACCGTATCGGCCGTACAGGTCGTGCTGGTAAGTCAGGTCAATCGATTACTTTCGTAGCACCAAATGAGATGGGTTATCTCCAAATTATCGAGAACTTGACTAAGAAACGCATGAAAGGCCTCAAGCCTGCAAGTGCAGAAGAAGCCTTCCAAGCTAAGAAGCAGGTTGCACTTAAGAAGATTGAACGTGATTTTGCTGACGAATCTATTCGTCGAAACTTTGACAAATTCGCAAAAGATGCTCGTAAATTGGCAGCTGAATTTAGTCCAGAAGAATTGGCCATGTACATTCTTAGCTTAACGGTTCAGGATCCAGACAGTCTTCCAGAAGTTGAAATTGCACGTGAGAAACCATTACCATTCAAACCATCTGGTGGTGGATTTGGAGCAAAAGGCAAGTCTGGTCGTGGTGGCCGTCGTGGTGACGACCGTCGAGATCGTGACCGCCGTGGCAATGGTCGTCGTGATGATTTCAAAAAAGGCAGTCGCAAGAACGACCGCTTTGAGAAGGAAAAACGTTACCGTAAGGATAATAAAAAACCACGTAATACTTCAAGCGAGAAGAAGACAGGCTTTGTGATTCGTAACAAAGGAGATAAATAACAAAAAAAGCGGTTCACTGTGGTGGATCGCTTTTATATATAAGGAGACCAAAAGTCAAGAAAATAATCATACGAGAGTTTGTATTTATATATTTGTTATCTTGTAATATTATCTTATCAAAAATATAGAAAGCTGTCAATAAGAAAATACAAAAAATTAGCAAAAATTTTCGAATACGCTTGAATTGCAATTCAATAAACAATTTTCAGATAATTGTTGAAATAGTCGCAATTTTATGATATACTGAAAGCGATTATATGCGAGGTAAAACATGGCAAATTTATTAGAAAAAACAAGAAAAATTACGTCTATCCTGAAGCGTGCGGAAGAAAAGCTTCAAGATGACCTACCATACAATGCAATTACACGTCAATTGGCTGATATTATTGACTGTAATGCCTGTATTTTAAATAGTAAGGGACGTCTTCTAGGATATTTTATGCGCTACAAGACCAATAATGACCGTGTAGAGCAATTTTTCCAATCAAAGATTTTCCCTGATGAATATATTCAAGGGGCTAACATGATCTACGATACGGAGGCTAACCTCCCGGTGGAGCATGATTTGACCGTTTTCCCAACAGAAAGTCGTTCAGACTTTCCTGATGGATTGACTACGATTGCTCCGATTCATGTTTCTGGTATCCGCTTGGGTTCTTTGATTATTTGGCGTAATGACAAGAAATTTGAAGAAGAGGACTTGATCCTTGTTGAGATTGCAAGCACTGTAGTTGGAATTCAATTGTTGAACTTCCAACGTGAAGAAGACGAGAAAAATATTCGTCGTCGTACAGCAGTCACTATGGCAGTTAATACCCTTTCTTATTCTGAATTGCGAGCAGTATCAGCTATTTTAGGAGAACTAAATGGTAATGAAGGTCAATTGACAGCTTCTATCATTGCAGATCGTATCGGTATTACACGTTCGGTGATTGTCAATGCTCTTCGTAAACTCGAATCAGCAGGGATTATTGAAAGTCGTTCTCTTGGTATGAAAGGAACTTATCTCAAAGTTCTAATCCCAGATATTTTTGAAGAAGTGAAAAAGAGGAACTATTAATGGCTAAGGCACTAATTTCTATTGATTATACAGAAGATTTTGTAGCGGATCATGGGAAACTGACTGCGGGTGCTCCAGCTCAAGCAATATCTGATGATATATATGCGGTGACCCAAAAGGCTTTTGAACGTGGAGATTATATCTTTTTTACAATCGATGCCCATGAAGAAAATGATGTTTTTCATCCTGAAAGTAAACTCTTCCCGCCACATAACATTATTGGGACTAGTGGACGAAATTTGTATGGCAAGTTAGCCGACTTCTATCAGGAACATGCTGATGATAGTCGTGTTTTCTGGATGGACAAGCGTCACTATTCAGCATTTTCTGGGACAGATTTGGATATCCGTCTCAGAGAGCGTAAAGTGGATACTGTCATTTTGACGGGAGTTCTTACAGATATTTGTGTCTTGCATACAGCCATTGATGCTTATAATCTTGGTTATCAGATAGAAGTTGTGAAACCGGCAGTAGCATCCATTTGGCCTGAGAATCATGCCTTTGCACTTGGACATTTTAAGAATACACTTGGTGCGAAATTGGTTGATGAAAATTTGCTTGAAATTACAGAATAATACATTTCAAGATGAAAAAATCTGAAAAAAGTCTTGACAATTTTTTTCAAAGTTGATATACTAGTAAAGTAATCGACGCGGGGATGGCGGAATTGGCAGACGCGCAGGACTAAGGATCCTGTGACCGCTTTAGGTCGTGAGGGTTCAAGTCCCTCTCTCCGCATAGGAAAAGAGTTAGCTTTGGCTAGCTCTTTATTTTTTTACCATTTGAGGGCAAATTTTATTTGCTCTTTTTTATTTCATAAACATTTCATATTTGAATATTATAATGGATTTACAAATATGGAGGTGCTATATGAATCCCACTCAAAGAGCTTGGGCTTATGTCAGCAGAAAACGACTGAGAAGTCTCATATTATTCTTGATTCTATTTGTTTTATTGGCAGGAATATCAGCTTGTTTGACGCTTATGAAGTCCAACAAAACAGTAGAAAATAATCTTTATCGCTCACTGAATACATCTTTTTCGATTAAAAGAATCGAAGCAGATCAGACTTTTCAACTGTCTCAACTAGATGACCTTAAAATGATAAAGGGCCTTGAGAAGATTTCACCTGAGCTAGAAACAATAGCCAAGTTAACTGACAAAGAAGTCGTTACTGGAGAACAAAGTATCCAAAGGGATGATTTGACAGAGGCTGAAAAAAATCTTATCAGTTTGATTGCTTTGGAAGATTCTTCCAAGGATGTTTCTTTTACAAGTTCCGCCTTTACCCTTAAAGAAGGAAGACATATCGAAAAAGGGGATCGAAAAAAAATCTTAATCCACGAAGATTTAGCCAAGAAAAACAATCTAAAAGTAGGAGAGAAGATTAGCTTAAACCCTGCTCAAGTAGAAGAAAATAGTGGACAAACACTAGATTATGAAATCGTAGGTGTTTTCTCAGGTCAGAAGCAAGAGAAATTTACAGGTCTATCATCAGACTTTAGTGAAAATACGGTCTATACAGACTACGAAAGTAGCCAAAATTTACTTGGCAACAAGGAAGCTCAAGTTACTGCAGCCCGTTTCTATCTTGAAAATCCAAAAGATATGGATGGTATCATTCAAGAGGTTGAAAAGTTATCCCTGGAAAACCAAGGGTTCCAAGTTGAAAAGGAAAATAAGGCCTTTGAACAAATCAAGGATTCAGTTTCGACCTTCCAAACCTTCTTACAGATTTTCCTCTATGGCATTATGATTGCTGGTGTAGGGGCGCTGATATTGGTCTTGTCACTTTGGTTACGAGAGCGAGTCTACGAGGTTGGTATTTTATTGGCACTAGGGAAGGGAAAAGGAGCAATCTTTAGCCAATTCTGCCTGGAAGTCATCATAGTTTCATTGGCAGCTATTCTGCCAGCATTTGTGGCTGGGAATGCTATTACTTCCTATCTCTTGAAGACTGTACTAGCAAGCGGTGACCAAGCTGCACTACAAGATACGCTAGCAAAAGCGACTAATCTTTCAACCAGTCTTCTTTCATTTGGAGAATCTTATGTCTTTCTCCTTGTGATTAGCTGCTTGTCAGTTGCACTTTGTTTTATCTTTTTATTTAGAAAATCACCAAAAGAAATATTATCATCTATTAGTTAATAAAGGAGAAATCATGACTTTACTACAATTACAAGATCTTACTTATCGTTATAAAAATACTGCAGAAGCAGTCTTGTATAAAATCAATTACGATTTTGAACCTGGAAAATTCTATAGTATCATTGGAGAATCAGGGGCAGGGAAATCTACGCTCTTGTCCCTATTGGCAGGACTTGATAGCCCAGTCGAAGGAGCAATCTTATTCGAAGGTAAGGACATTCGTGAACAAGGTTATTCTTATCACCGTATGCACCATATCTCACTAGTTTTCCAAAACTATAACTTGATTGATTATCTTTCTCCATTGGAAAATATCCGCTTGGTTAATAAGAAGGCTAGCAAGGATACGCTTCTTGAACTTGGTTTAGATGAAAGTCAGATCAAGCGAAATGTTCTTCAATTATCAGGTGGGCAGCAACAACGTGTTGCCATTGCTCGTAGCCTTGTATCTGAAGCACCCGTGATTTTAGCGGATGAACCAACCGGAAACCTAGATCCTAAGACAGCTGGGGATATCATCGAACTCCTCAAATCTCTTGCTGAGAAAACAGGCAAGTGTGTGATCGTTGTGACCCACAGTAAGGAAGTAGCACAGGCGTCAGATATTACACTGGAATTGAAGGATAAAAAGCTGACTGAAACAAGAAAAAAAAGTAACTAAATCTTTTAAATATATATAAGTGAAGTAAATCTAGAAAGGAATCTTATGTTACACAACGCATTTGCCTATGTCACAAGAAAATTTTTTAAGTCGCTTGTGATCTTTCTTATCATTCTTTTGATGGCTAGTTTGAGTTTGGTCGGCTTGTCTATCAAGGGTGCGACAGCCAAGGCTTCTCAAGAAACCTTTAAAAATATCACCAATAGTTTTTCGATGCAAATCAATCGTAGAGTCAACCAAGGAACTCCACGTGGTGCTGGGAATATAAAAGGTGAAGATATCAAAAGAATTACTGAAAATAAGGCCATCGAATCTTACATCAAACGGATCAATGCTATCGGTGATTTAACAGGCTACGAATTGATTGAGACACCTGAAACCAAGAAAAATCTAACGCCAGATCGAGCTCAACGTTTTGGAAGTAGCTTGATGATAACAGGTGTCAATGACTCTTCTAAAGAAGACAAGTTTGTATCAGGCTCTTATAAACTGGTTGAAGGTGAGCATTTAAAAAATGACGACAAGTACCAAATTCTCATGCATAAAGATTTGGCAGAAAAGCATGGATGGAAGGTAGGAGACAAGGTCAAACTTAACTCCAATATCTACGATGCGGATAATGAAAAAGGAGCCAAGGAAACAGTAGAAGTCACTATTAAAGGACTTTTTGATGGACATAACAAATCTGCTGTGACCTACTCACAGGAACTATATGAAAATACAGCAATCACAGATATTCACACAGCTGCCCAACTCTATGGATATACAGAAGATACAGCTATCTATGGAGATGCTACCTTCTTTGTGGCTGGAGATAAGAACATCGATACGGTCATGCAAGAAATAGGATCCATCAACGGTATCAACTGGAAGATGTATAGCTTAATCAAGAGTTCATCAAACTATCCTGCTCTTGAACAATCCATCTCAGGCATGTACAAGATGGCTAATCTCCTCTTCTGGGGTAGCTTGAGCTTCTCAGTTCTCCTACTTGCTCTCTTACTCACGCTATGGATTAACGCCCGTCGTAAAGAGGTTGGAATTCTTCTTTCCATTGGTCTTAAACAAGTAAGTATTCTAGGTCAATTTATCACAGAAGCAGTTATGATTGCAATTCCAGCACTAATTTCAGCTTACTTCTTAGCTAACTATACTGCTCGTGCCATTGGAAATACAGTGCTTGCAAATGTCACATCAGATGTGGCTAAGCAAGCTAGTAAGGCAGCCCAAGCCTCTAATCTTGGCGGTGGTGCAGAAGTGGACGGCTTTAGCAAGACTCTTTCAAGTTTAGATATATCCATTCAATCTTCTGACTTTGCTATTATCTTTGTACTTGGCTTGGTTCTAGTGGTACTAGTTATGGCACTTGCTTCAAGTAATCTCCTATTTAAACAACCAAAAGAACTCTTGTTGGATAGTGAATAAAAAACTTGCTACCTATTCTCACTCAAATGAGATATAATATAGGTAGCATTTTTGATAGAAAAGGATTTATATGAAAATTCTAATTGTAGAAGATGAAGACATGATCCGTGAGGGAATTAGTGATTACTTGGCGGATTGTGGATATGAAACCATTCAGGCTGCAGATGGTCAAGAAGCCTTAGAACAATTTTCAAATCACCAAATAGCTCTGGTTCTCTTAGATATTCAAATGCCTAAACTCAATGGTTTAGAGGTTTTGTCAGAAATCCGTAAGACCAGCCAAGTTCCAGTCTTGATGTTGACAGCCTTTCAGGACGAAGAGTATAAAATGAGTGCCTTTGCCTCACTAGCAGATGGATATCTAGAAAAGCCTTTTTCCCTATCTTTGTTAAAGGTACGAGTAGATGCTATTTTCAAGCGTTATTATGATACTGGTCGAACCTTTTCCTATAAGGATACCAAGGTTGATTTTGACAGTTATAGAGCTAGTGTAGCGGGGAAAGATGTTTCTGTGAATGCAAAAGAACTAGAAATCTTAGATTATCTGGTCAAAAATGAAGGTAAAGCCTTAACTCGGTCGCAGATTATCGATGCTGTTTGGAAGGTGACAGATGAGGTTCCATTTGACCGAGTGATCGATGTCTATATCAAGGAACTACGGAAAAAACTAGACTTAGACTGTATTCTTACCGTGCGGAATGTCGGCTATAAATTGGAGAGAACATGAAAAGACTGAGTTTATTTAAAAAGATTTTTATCTATACCTTCTCGGTATTCTGTACCTTAGTCATTTGTTTGCATTTGGCCATCTATTTCCTCTTTCCTACTACCTATCTCAGTCATCGTCAGGAGAGTATCGGACAGAAGGCAACAGAAATTGCTCAAACCCTCCAAGGAAAAGACAGTCAAACTATCCAGGAAGTACTTGAACTTTATTCTCAAAGTAGCGATATAAAGGGAACCATCAAGGGTGAAATGACTCAGGATAAGTTAGAAGTCAAGGACAATCTTCCAATTGATAGAGATCGACAGACGGCCTCCTTGGTCATTGAGGAAAGAGAGGTCCAATCTAAGGATGATCAGACCTTGACCATACAGTTTATTGCTTCTATGGATTTGCAGAAAGAAGCAGAAGATATGAGTCTGCAATTCCTACCCTATACTCTGTTAGCTTCCTTTCTGATTTCACTCCTGATTGCTTATATCTATGCGAGAACTATCGTAGCTCCGATATTGGAAATCAAGCGAGTAACTCGAAGGATGATGGACTTGGATGCAGAAGTGAGATTGCGCGTGGATTCCAAGGATGAGATTGGGGATCTCAAGGAGCAAATCAATAGTCTCTATCAGCATCTCTTGACCGTCATTGCGGACTTGCATGAGAAAAATGAATCCATCCTCCAGTTAGAAAAGATGAAGGTTGAGTTTTTGCGAGGAGCTTCCCATGAACTGAAAACACCTCTAGCTAGTCTGAAAATTCTTCTGGAAAATATGCAAGCAAACATTGGGCGCTACAAAGACCGTGACTATTACCTGGGAGTTTCTTTGGGTATCGTGGATGATTTAAGCCACCACGTGCAGCAGATTTTATCCCTTTCTTCCGTTCAGGAATTACGAGATAAAAAGGAGGAAATCAACCTTCTTGAGATGACTAATCTTCTATTGAAGGACTATGACTTGTTAGCCAAGGAGAGAGAAATCACTGTAGAGAATCAACTCACTAACCAACAAACTTATCTAAATCCTTCTGTACTCAAGCTGATTCTTTCAAATCTTATCAGTAATGCGGTGAAGCATTCTATCCAAGGTGGCTATCTAAAAATTGGGACAGAAGATGACTGGTTTTTTATTGAAAATACCTGTACAACAGAAGAGCAAGATAAGTTTGAACAATCCTTTACAACTTCTAGTCGCCAAAGTAAGGGAGCTGGTTTGGGACTATTTGTGGTCAAGAGTTTATTAGAGAACGAAGAAATTGACTATTATTTTGAAAGAGATGAGAATCACTTAGTATTTTTCATGAAGCTACCACAGGTCAATCCGGAAAGTGATTAAGAAAGGGTTTACATCAATCTGATTGGAAGAAATTCAATCTAAAGTATGGGAAAAACTAGATTTTTTTATCAAAAAGTGATAAAATGAACAATGTAAATGGGATATCCCATAAAAATATACAGGAGGCCTGATAAAATGGCAATCGTTTCAGCAGAAAAATTTGTCCAAGCAGCTCGTGACAACGGTTATGCAGTTGGTGGATTTAACACAAACAACCTTGAGTGGACTCAAGCTATCTTGCGCGCAGCAGAAGCTAAAAAAGCTCCAGTTTTGATCCAAACTTCAATGGGTGCTGCTAAATACATGGGTGGTTACAAAGTTGCTCGCAACTTGATCGCTAACCTTGTAGAATCAATGGGTATCACTGTACCAGTAGCTATCCACCTTGACCACGGTCACTACGAAGATGCACTTGAGTGTATTCAAGTTGGTTATACTTCAGTAATGTTTGACGGTTCACACCTTCCAGTTGAAGAAAACCTTGAAAAAGCTCGTAAAGTTGTAGAATTTGCTCATGCAAATGGTGTATCAGTAGAAGCTGAAGTTGGAACTATCGGTGGTGAAGAAGACGGAATCATCGGTGATGGCGAATTGGCTCCAATCGAAGACGCTAAAGCAATGGTTGCAACTGGTATCGACTTCTTGGCAGCTGGTATCGGTAACATCCACGGTCCTTACCCTGCAAACTGGAAAGGTCTTCACCTTGACCACTTGCAAAAATTGACTGAAGCTGTACCAGGATTCCCAATCGTATTGCACGGTGGATCAGGTATTCCTGATGACCAAATCCAAGCAGCTATCAAACTTGGTGTTGCGAAAGTTAACGTTAACACTGAATGCCAAATCGCATTCGCTAACGCAACTCGTAAATTTGCTCGTGACTACGAAGCAAACGAAGCAGAATACGACAAGAAAAAACTCTTCGACCCACGTAAATTCTTGGCTGACGGTGTAAAAGCTATCCAAGCATCAGTTGAAGAACGTATCGACGTATTCGGTTCAGAAGGTAAAGCTTAATCTAGCTTAACCCTATAAAACAGAAACCTGCCCCTGAGGGTGGGTTTTTTCGTTTTCTAACTCTTCTCAATCGTATTTAAAAAGTGATATAATGAAGATGGAAGAAAGCATTTAGTGATTTTTGGTAAAACTAGCTTTTTAATCAACCCTTGAAAGGAAAGATAGCCATGATATTCGACCAGTCCTTGCAAGCCTACGTCCATGAAGTAGATGATGTTCTTGTGGCTTGGGAAGAAAAACCAAGTGGGAATTTTGAGGTGGGAGCTCAGTTGCTTGCATCCAATTACCATAGAAACAGGTCTCGTATTCTTGCATTTATATTGCCTCATTTACAAGAATTTTATGGTCATTTCACAGATGAAGAAGCTACTGAAAAATTGGGTAAACCCATCATCGAGCCAGAAAGACAAACCGTTACTTTCTGCGATCAAACTTTTGATGATATTCATATCTTTTCTTTTGACTATCAGGGGCAGGCATTTGAGTGTCTGGAGAATTTTGCCATTGATGGTTAAGGTCTGTTTTCAGTATTAAAAAGAAGGAGAGAGACTGATGAGTACTGCTGATTTTGTCTTTATTGAGAGTAAAGACCCCATATTCCTAGATTTACAAGCCTTTTGTACTGCTTTGATAGAAAAGTTCCCAGGTATTTTGATCAGAGAAAGGACGAATCCTGAAAAAGCTTACTCGCTTTCTTGGGATTATCAAAGTCCTCAGCTTACTTTGGAAAGTTCACTGAGTAGCAAGAAAAATGTTTTTGTGATTGATTACTTTGATTCAACGAACAGGTTACAAGATTATGCCTCCTATATCGTCTGGCTTCGGAAATGGTTTCCACCTGAAGAGAAGGTTTCCTTTTGTGATGAAGGATATGAGTATGTGTTTGAACTTCCTAGTGATTTATCCCAAAAGGAGTTTGAAAACTACTTACGAACAAGATTTGATGAGTGAAGAAGAAGTGTGAAAATGAAATATAGAATACTAGAGAAAAACCAATCTAAATTTGCTAAAAGAGTCTAATTTTTGTACAATAATGCTATGAAAAAACTGAAAAAATGGAGTCTTGGCTTTCTTAGTTTCATTCTTTTGTTTTTAGGGGCAACATTCATCTTTCATCGTATCAGTTTGGAAAAGGAACAAGCCTCACTAACACCTGTGGGACAACAAGTTCTTGTCAATGGGCACCAAATGAATGTTTACGTTGAAGGGGATGGTCCAGAGACCATAGTATTTCTATCCGGTGCTGGAATTGCTTCTCCAATCTTGGACTTTAAGAATGTGTCAGATTCCTTATCAAAAAAATACAAGGTAGTCATCGTGGAACGTGCTGGCTATGGTTATAGTGATGATAGCAATCAATCAAGAGATGTGATGGAAGTTTTGTCTGAGACTCGTCAAGCACTTTCACAAGCAAATGTAACAGGTCCTTTTATCATTCTGTCTCATTCTATGGCTAGTTTTGAGAGTCTGGCTTGGCAGGAGAAGTATCCTGATGAAGTGAAAGCCTTGGTTGGTCTGGATTGGGCATTGCCATCAAGTTATGAGGATTTAAAGGATAATCAAGCCTTACTTTCTGTAGCCTACTGGAGCAGCAAGATTGGCTTGCTACGCTATTTCCCTGAGTCTTTTTATATAAAAAATCCAACTCTGACCGAAAGTGAGCGAAATCAATATAAACTTCTAGCTTATAAACAGTTGTTGTCTCAAGCCATGCTTCATGAATCCCGTTTGGCAAAGGAAAATTCCAAGAAAGTTTCCCCTAGTATCAATACGAAAATTCCTACCTTACTCATGGTTTCTAACGGTGAAGGAACTAGCTTTAGCCAATCAGAATGGCAGCATTATGCTATGAGGTTTGCCAGTGAGCAGTCTAATGTTCAAGTCATCTATATAGATGCACCACACGACCTCTATCATTATCAAAGTCATGAGGTTATTACTCGTATTGAAGAATTTTTAGAGAATAATTGAGGGACTAGAAAATTTTTCAGATTGATGAACATGATTAAATACTGAAAGCTTAGTGCCAGAATAATGATAAAATAATGTCTTTTATAAACATCCAGTCTGTCTTTTAAGACAGACTTTTTGTTTTTTTCAAGTATCAAAACTATTTACTTTTTACTAGAAAAACACTTGTTTCCCCTTATCGATTACATTATAATAGAATGTAATTAAGACCTTTGTGTATAAATTATATAGAGGAGCCCGTTTTAGGATTCAAGAAATGAAATTTGACCATTAAGTAGTATGAATTAATGGTTCTTTTCTAAAGGGAGAGATATATGGCAATGATAGAAGTGGAACATCTTCAGAAAAATTTTGTGAAGACAGTAAAGGAGCCAGGTTTGAAGGGGGCTTTGCGTTCCTTTATTCATCCTGAAAAGCAGACCTTTGAAGCGGTCAAGGATTTAACCTTTGAAGTTCCAAAAGGACAGATTTTAGGATTTATCGGGGCAAATGGTGCTGGGAAGTCAACCACCATCAAAATGCTGACAGGGATTTTAAAACCGACATCTGGTTTTTGTCGGATTAACGGCAAGATTCCCCAGGATAATCGCCAAGATTATGTCAAGGATATTGGAGTCGTTTTCGGACAACGCACCCAGCTATGGTGGGATTTGGCACTGCAAGAGACCTACACGGTTTTGAAAGAAATCTATGATGTACCGGACTCGCTTTTCCATAAGCGCATGGACTTTTTGAATGAAGTTTTGGATTTGAAGGAATTTATCAAGGATCCTGTGCGGACTCTTTCTCTAGGTCAACGGATGCGGGCGGATATTGCGGCTTCCTTGCTTCACAATCCCAAAGTTCTCTTTTTAGATGAACCGACTATTGGTTTGGATGTGTCGGTCAAGGACAACATTCGTCGGGCCATTACCCAGATTAATCAGGAGGAAGAGACAACTATTCTCTTGACTACTCATGATTTGAGTGATATTGAGCAACTCTGTGATCGGATTTTTATGATTGATAAGGGGCAAGAGATTTTTGATGGAACGGTTAGCCAGCTCAAGGAGACCTTTGGAAAGATGAAGACTCTCTCCTTTGACCTGACGCCAGGTCAAAATCATCTAGTCTCTCATTATGAGGGCTTGCCTGATATGTCCATTGATAGACAAGGAAATACTCTCAATATTGAATTCGATAGTTCTCGCTACCAGTCGGCCGATATTATCAAGCAAACCTTATCTGATTTTGAGGTCCGTGATTTGAAGATGGTTGATACGGATATTGAAGATATTATCCGTCGCTTCTATCGAAAGGAGCTCTAAGATGGTCAAATTGTGGAGACGTTATAAACCCTTTATCAATGCAGGGATTCAGGAGTTGATTAGCTATCGAGTCAACTTTATTCTTTATCGGATTGGCGATGTCATGGGTGCTTTTGTGGCTTTTTATCTATGGAAGGCTGTCTTTGATTCCTCCCAGGAGCCTTTGATTCAGGGCTTCAGTATGGCGGATATCACCCTCTACATCATCATGAGTTTTGTGACTAATCTTCTGACTAGGTCGGATTCTTCCTTTATGATTGGTGATGAGGTCAAGGATGGTTCCATTATCATGCGCTTGTTGCGACCAGTGCATTTTGCGGCTTCTTACCTCTTTACGGAGCTTGGTTCCAAGTGGTTGATTTTTATTTCTGTTGGACTGCCATTTTTAAGTGTCATTGTTTTGATGAAAATCTTATCTGGGCAAGGGATTGTAGAAGTGCTGGGACTAACTATCCTTTATCTTTTTAGCTTAACGCTGGCCTATCTGATTAACTTTTTCTTTAATATCTGCTTTGGATTTTCAGCCTTTGTATTTAAAAATCTTTGGGGTTCCAACCTACTTAAGACTTCCATAGTGGCCTTTATGTCTGGGAGTTTGATTCCCTTGGCTTTCTTTCCAAAGGTCATTTCAGATATTCTGTCCTTCTTACCTTTCTCATCCTTAATTTACACTCCGGTCATGATTATTGTTGGGAAATACGATACCAGTCAGATTCTTCAAGCACTTTTGCTTCAGCTTTTCTGGCTTATAGTGATGGTGGGCTTGTCTCAGTTGATTTGGAAACGAGTCCAGTCATTTATCACCATTCAGGGAGGATAGTATGAAAAAATATCAACGCATGCATCTGATTTTTATCAGACAGTACATCAAGCAAATCATGGAATACAAGGTAGATTTTGTGGTTGGTGTGTTGGGAGTCTTTCTGACTCAAGGCCTGAACCTCTTGTTTCTTAATGTACTCTTTCAACACATCCCCTCGCTAGAAGGTTGGACCTTTCAAGAGATTGCCTTTATCTATGGATTTTCCTTAATTCCAAAGGGATTAGATCATCTCTTTTTTGACAATCTCTGGGCTTTAGGTCAACGACTAGTTCGAAAAGGGGAGTTTGACAAGTATCTGACTCGTCCTATCAATCCTCTCTTTCACATCCTCGTTGAGACCTTTCAGATTGATGCCTTGGGTGAACTTTTGGTCGGTGGAATTTTACTAGCGACAACGGCGACTAGCATTGCTTGGACTCTTCCAAAATTCCTGATTTTTCTAGTTTGTATTCCTTTTGCGACCTTGATTTATACTTCCTTGAAAATTGCAACAGCCAGCATCGCTTTTTGGACCAAGCAGTCAGGTGCCATGATTTACATTTTCTATATGTTTAATGATTTTGCCAAGTACCCGATTTCCATTTACAATTCGCTCCTTCGTTGGTTGATCAGTTTTATCGTGCCTTTTGCCTTTACGGCCTACTATCCTGCCAGCTATTTCTTGCAGGGCAAGGATGGACTTTTTAATATTGGTGGTTTGATTCTGATTTCCCTTGTCTTCTTTATCATTTCTTTGAAACTCTGGGACAGGGGCTTGGATGCCTACGAAAGTGCGGGTTCGTAAAAGGAAGAAACTTAAAGTCTCGTCTTAGGACAGGCTTTTTTTTTAATGGAGATAAAATTCCTTGACATCCTTCCTTATAGTGCTATACTATAAGGGTAATCGCCGATTTAGCTCAGTTGGTAGAGCAACGCACTCGTAACGCGTAGGTCACAGGTTCAAGCCCTGCAATCGGCAGTGTGAAAGAAGTCCTCTTGGACTTCTTTTTTTCTTTTAATAAGATTTTGACCACATAGTCTATCATGACTACCATATAGACAAAACCTGTTGTTTGTGATTTTTATTTCTGTTATAGTTGTAACTGTCAAAGGGAGATAAAGCTTCCTAACAAATTAAAAAATGAGGTAGAATCATGAAAAAAGTATTAGGTATCGGATTTTTAGTCGTTGCAGCAGTAGTCTTGTATTTTGGTTTTGTTGGATGGCCAAATTTGGATGTCAATATCTGGGCCCTCTTTCCAGTAGGTCTATTTCTATTCTTTACACTTGAAAATCTAGTGAAAAAAGATTACAAGGCTAGTCTCATGTGCCTGATCATTGCTTTTATCATTGCAAATGCTATTCTGGATATCTTACCACTTTCAAGTGGGTTGGTTATCGGTGCTGGAGTGCTGGCTTGCGTGGGAATTGGATTTCTCTTTCCAGATAAAAATATGAAAGTAAAGTAATTTAAAGTACATAAAAAAATAATAACGCTAAAGTATACACAGAAAGATAAATATATAAATTTTATTTCTGGAAAAAGAAAAAGGAGAAAATCAAATATGATTTTCTCCTATAATTAACTTGTTAAAAGTTAACTAGAATAGGTAAATTACTAAGATTATTTATTGAATCCTGCACCAAAGCGAGTGTTGTTACCAAACTCACGAGTTGCATCATCCAAAGGTTTTCCGTCAGTACCTGCAACTGGTTTAGCTGGATAGGTTTCAGCACCTGATACACTGTAAGCTTTGTCATATTGTTTTGAAACAGCATAACCAAAACGGTTGTTGTGGTTATTTGTAGCACCTGCTTCTGTAACAATTTCTGTAGTTGGACGTGTTACACCTGGAATTGCTTTTGGATCTGGAGTAGCTGGTTTAGCTGGAGCTGGAGTAGCTGGTTTAGCTGGAGCTGGAGTAGCTGGTTTAGCTGGAGCTGGAGTAGCTGGTTTAGCTGGAGCTGGAGTAGCTGGTTTAGCTGGAGCTGGAGTAGCTGGTTTAGCTGGACTAGCTGATTTAGCAGCGTTAAATCCTGCACCAAAACGAGTGTTGTGTCCAAACTCACGAGTTGAATCATCCAAAGGTTTACCGTCAGTACCTGCAACTGGTTTAGCTGGATAAGTCTTAGCACCTGCAAAACTGAAAGCTCTCTTGTTTAATGGAGAAACTGCGAAACCAAAACGGTTGTTATGGTTATTAGCAGCATTTGCCTTTGTAACTGTCCCAGCAGTTGAAGCAGTTACTCCTGGGATAGAAGGAACTTCAGTAGCTGCATAAGAAACGCTAGCGATTGCTGACAATGCTAATGCACTTGTTAATAAAACTTTTTTCATTGTTTTATCTCCTCTTTAATTTTTCATTTTATTTCTAAGGCGAACCTTATTATTTTAATTTTATCATATATGTATATATTGTCAAGTATTTATAATTTTTAAAAACAAATTTTTTTATTCAAAATTCTTAAGCAAAAAAAGTCTCGAGTTTTCTCGAGACTTTTACTTTATTTACCTGCGTAATATTTTTGAATACCTTTGACGATACCTGTAACCAATCTATTTTGGTAGGCATCGCTACGAATTTGTTGGTTTTCATTGAAATTGTCAATATAACCAAGCTCCAATAGAACGGCTGGTTTATCAGTTTCTCGAAGGACCGCAAAGCTACTTTGGAGGAGGCCAGCATCCTTAGCGCCAGTTTCAGCTAGGAGTGAAGAGTGGATATCAGCAGCAAGGCGATTGCTTTCACTGATACGATCAGGGTGATTATGCCAGTATGAATTAATCCGAGAAGGATAGCCAGCAGCTTCTTCGTAAGAATAAGTCTGAATACCAGAACGGTTAGAAGCAGGGCTTCCGCTAGCATTGAAGTGGATGCTAATGAAGATATCGGAGTTCGTGTTGTTAGCTATTTTTGAACGTTCGGTGACAAAGTCGACATAGACATCACTATCTCTCGAAGAAAGAACTGTATAACCAAGACCTTGGAGTTCCTTACGTAGTTTTTGATAAACTTGCATGGTGAGGTCTTTTTCATTAGTGTTATAATAAACAGCACCTGGATCTTTACCACCGTGTCCTGGATCTAAGAAAACGGTATATGTGTATTTTCCTTTTTCAAATCCACGACTTACTGGCACTTCACCAATCCATTTTCCATTACTTTGGAACTGATGTGCTTTTCCATCGATTTTACGAGTTCCTGTGACATAGACCCCGCTATCTTCCAGGTAATACCAAGCATTATAGTAGTTATCAAAAATCCATTCATTCTTAGCCATGTAACCACCGGCCTTGAGGTAGTAGGAGCCAATCCATTCACGCGCAGCGTATGCACCACCTGATTTCAAATAGAACCAACTATTGTAGTTCTTATCGAAAATCCATTCTCTTTCAGCCATAGCCCCGCTAGCTTTTAGGTAGTAGTTACCTTGCCATTGGTTACTTGCCATAGTGGCATCTTTGTTAAAGTAGTACCAGATACCACCAATTTTATCCCACTTGTTTTTGATTAAGCTACCAGAAGATTGGGCATAATACCATTTGCCATCTTGTTTAACCCAAGCGCTCTCAGCCATGGCACCACTATTGGTAAAGAGATAATCATCAAAAATGGTGTTGCTGAGCATGATACCGTCTTTATCAAAGTAGTACCATACACCGCCAATCTTTTTCCAATCTTGTTTAACGATTTTTCCAGATGGATTAGCATAATACCAGTTATCTTTAATTTTAGCCCAGCCACTACCGACCATAGCCCCGCTGCTAGTCAGAATGTACCCATCATAGATCGTATTGCTGAGCATGATACCATCCTTATCAAAGTAGTACCATTTCCCGTGAATTTTTTTCCAATTGACGGTAGCCTTGTTAGCTTCATAGAAGCGCCAGATATTTTCTTCAAATATCCAACCATCTTTTTTATCTTCTGGAACCTGGCTTTCTTCTTTCTTAGCTGAAGTTTTACTTGGGTTTGTTGTAGAAGTTGTTGGTATGCTTGAACTTGCTTCAGTAGAAGGAACTGGTTCCTTTGTTTCAACCTTGTTAGCTGTTGTAGTTTGTTGCGTCGTCTCTGCTGAAGTAGTTTGTACTTTATTTTCTTCAGCTAAAGCTGGGTTTGTTGCAAATCCTAGGTAAGTAAGCGTGATGGCACTTGCCAAGAACGTTTTTTTCACTTATTTGATCTCCTATTTATTTTTTAATAATCTCTTTTTAAAATGTCATTAGAAAAGCACCTCAAATGGAACATCGGATTGCCAACTTTGTTGAGGTGCTGGCGAAAATTGATAGTGATTTATTTCATCATAAAGATTTGAACAATCATGATGATGTAGATGAGCAATGTGAGTAGGAATCCAGCTCTCCAAAAGAATTTCAGAAATTTTGGATAATAAAAACTACGTTTTTTGCTCAAGAAGAAAAAGGCTAGAATGATAGCCAGCAAGGATAATGCTGCTCCCAAAACGGGAAGTTGATTGTGTGTAAAAACCTTAGCACTGATAAAATAATATTCAAAAATTAGAAAAGGAAAAGCCAAATCAGCAAAGTTGATGCCCCTTTTCTTTAACTTAAAGAATCTGCTCAGAATAATTGCTAAAGCCAAGGTTAATACCAAAAGCAAGACGGAAGCGAGTTTCATTAAAATCATAACAATATTGTATCATAAAACTTGAATAATAGAAAAGCATATTCTTTGATTTAACAGTGTTTTTCTAAAAATTTTTGTTTAGAAATTGATTTTTTATACTTTATACAAATTCAGTGTATGTTGGATACAAAAATGGTAATAGTTTGAGTCTTCAATATAAATCTTTTTTATGGTGACCATAGAAAATATATATTAGTCAGAAAGAAAGAATAGTAGTAGAATGAGTAGCAAATAAAACAAAGGAGTTTCTTATGAAATTAGTTACGTTATGGTCAAAACTCTCACTAGGAATCCAATTATTGGTGGCTTTGGTCTTAGGTGTTATCGCTGCGGTCATCTGGCCACAATTTGCAGGTTTTTATCAATTTTTAGGACAAGCCTTTATTAAATTGATCAATATGGTTATCATTCCACTAATCTTCCCGACTATCGTTGTTGCAGTAGCCGGCGTTATCGGGAAAAAATCTTTCGGGAAAATCTTGACCAAGAGCTTGGTTTACTTTTTTGCCGTGACAACTGCTATTACGCTCTTGTTTGTATTTGCTAGTTACTATTTAGGATTTGGACAAGGTGTGAATATTGGTCAAACTGGTGGGAACCTTGATGGTATCGCCAACAATGTAAAATTTAGCGAATTTCTCCTTGGTTTTATTCCATCAAATATTGTCAAATCTCTTTCAGACGGCGCCCTATTGCCGATTATCGTTTTTGCTATCTTTCTTGGTTACGGAATTGGTAACCTTAAGTCTGATAAATCTCAGAAAATCATCGAAGGTTTCCAAATCTGGATTGAAGCTATTTATAAGATTGTTGCAGTGATTGTTAAACTATCACCGATTGGGATTTTTGGATTTATCGCCAAAGATGTTGCAACGACTGGTGTTGACAAGTTGATTGGGCTTGGTCAATTTGTAATCGGAACTTATTTGGCTTATGCTGTTTTGGTTCTCCTTATTTTCCCTTTGATTGCTGTCTTCTTTAAAGTACCGTATTTGTCAGCCTTTCGTGAAAATTGGAGTCTCTTGACTCTGGCCTTTGTTACTGGTAGTTCTAGTGTTGTCTTGCCATCACTTCTTAAAGATTTGAAAAAACAGGGGCATGACGAGCACACGATTGATTTAGTTGTTCCTTTAGGATATACTTTTAACTTAGAGGGAGCAGCAGTTTATTTCTCTGTAGCTACGATTTTTATCGCGCATGCCTACGGCATTCAATTTTCTTTATCAAGTCTCTTGTTTACTGTTTTGCTTTTGACTTTGATTGGAAAAACTGCAGCAACTGTGCCATCAGGAGCTATCGTGGTTCTACTAGCTGCAGCACCTCAGTTAGGCTTGCCAGTTGAAGGAGTAGCCTTAATCTTTGCAGTTGATTTCTTTGTCAATGCCGGCCGTACTATGATCAATGTTTTGGGTCAAATCTTAACAGTTAGCGTTATTGAAAAAACAGAAGGATATATTTTAGAAGAAGAAAAAGAAAGCCAACTTTCAGTCAGCTTTTCTTAAGGAGATTATAAGTAATGAGTGAAGCAAAAGTATATGTGATTCATGAGAATCTTGAATGGACCCAGCATTTGGTCAAATGGTTGGAAGAACTAGAAGTCCCTTATGAACTGTGGGATTTGTCTAGTGGAGTTTTGGATCTGCAAAGTCCACCGCCACAGGGTATCTTCTACAATCGTATGTCTGCGTCTTCTCACACAAGAGGACATCGCTATGCGCCAGAATTTACAGAGCAGGTGATTACTTGGTTAGAAGCACACGGACGCAAGGTTGTGAATGGAACTGGGGCTATCAACCTAGAAATCAGTAAAGTCAAACAATATTTGAAGTTAAACGAGTCTGGTATTGAGACTCCTGCGACAGTTGCAGTTTTAGGTCAAGAAAATATTATTGAAGCAGCCAGAAAATTGAACATCTATCCATTGATTACCAAGCACAATCGAGCAGGTAAGGGATTAGGGGTTCAACTCTTCCAAAATGAAGAAGAATTGGAAGCTTATGTCAATAGTCCTCTCTTTGAACCATCAGTGGACGGGATTACCTTGTTACAAGCCTACATCAAACCAAGTGATGGACGCATCCGTCGTTCAGAGTTTATCAATCAGAAGTTTCTCTATACTGTTTCAATCGATTCTTCAGATGGATTCCAACTTTGTCCAGCAGATGGTTGTCAAATTGGCAAGAGACCAGAACAACTAGAAACGTCTGAAAAATTCCAGATTACAGAACCTTTACCAGATTCTCGAAGAAAAGCTTATGAGAACTTCCTTAAGAATGCTCAGATTGAAGTTGCTGCTATTGAATGGGTTCAGTCAGAGAGTGGTGATATTTATGTTTATGATGTAAATACCAACACAAACTACAATCCTACCGCAGAAAAAAATGCCAATATTTTTGCTCACCAACATTTGGCTCAATATCTAAAAACAGAATTGCAAGCCCTAACGAGTGGACAATAAAGTAGCAAATTCAAAAATCCCCCAGTAGAGAATGACTGGGGGATTTATCTGTTTTCGTTACATATAGGTAGATGAAAATTATTGATTGACCTTGAAGTCTGGATCCTTAAGGCTTTGAACACTGGCATTGATCACTGCACCGACAATCAATAACTTGGCAATGATAATGAACCAAAA
Organism: Streptococcus infantis; assembly: GCF_021497965.1. Lineage (GTDB taxonomy): Bacteria > Bacillota > Bacilli > Lactobacillales > Streptococcaceae > Streptococcus > Streptococcus infantis_B. The sequence goes on from NZ_CP046525.1 coordinate 613,639, forward strand.
CATCATGACAACAACGATGATGGAACTGAAAAACCGAACGTCGACAAGATAGTTGACATAGTTATTGAAATAAGCTGAAAAGATAGTTAACAATGAAATAAGAGTGACGAATACGAATAGACTTCCAGGAAGGACGTAACGAATACGACCGATTTTCACGTTTGGAAGTAAGTAATAAATCATGATGAGGATTGCAAAGAGGAATACATAAACTAAAGGATCTGTGAAATTTTGTAAGTAACTAAATAGGGAACTCTCAGATTTCCAGTAATTTTTTAGGAAGTCTAGTAACATATGACCAAACATACTAAAGAAGAGAATGATGGCAAAGAGAATCTGTAATCCCAAACTAACTAGGATACTCATCAGTTGATGAGAAATAAGACCTCTGTTCTTAGCGATTCCATAAGCTTTGTTAAAAGCCTTTTGGAGGAAATTCATGGATTTTGAGAAGGTCCAAAGGGCTGATATTACCGCAAAACTCAAGAGTCCAGCAGATGGTTGTGTCAGTACTTCGCGGGCAATCTTTGCTACTACATCATAGATTGTATCTGGTAAAAATTCCTTCAGTGAAATCAGAAAATCAGAGATTGGAATCTGAAAATAGGGAAGGATATTGACCACTATCATGAGAAGTGGAAAGATTGAAATCAACCAATAATAGGCCACAGCTACACTGGTTAATTCAATATCTGAAACACGATAGTAGTGTAAAAAAGCTTTTAATAAGGGCCTATTAGTTAGTTTTTTCCACAACTCTTTCATTGCATAATCCTCCACAATAAAATCTCTCTTTTAACCTAAATCTTAATTTCGTCGAACCAACTCCATCATATCATAAGGTAGCGTGTTGGCTGATTCCTTTAAGGAATAAGTTTCTAGGTTGTTTACATTTTGTCGTAGTTTTTTAGCATACTGAGCTGAGATGAGTTTTTGTTTCTCGTACTCAAAGATGCATTTACGTTCTAGATAATAACCTCTTAGCATTTCGTCGATATTATTGGGTTTAATACGATTGATAACGCGCTCCACAAAGGCTCCACTAGTAATATGACTGGTTTCACGGAGACGAGATTCCTGCATAAAGCTAATTAGAGAACTCTTATAAATCCCTTTGAGGTTTTCCAAACTTTCGATGATGATTTCAGTGTTGGCTAGGTAGAGTTCTGCAATCTGGTCATAGTCAATGGCCAGAAGTCTTTGGGTTTCTTTGTTCTTCAAGGAACGGAGGGTTTTGCCAAATGTGAGCAACTCGTGTAGGAGAAAACGTACAATCCGAATAGAAACAAGGAAGTAGTAGGTTAGTCGAGAAGCAAAGTTTCGTTTAATATTTTTCTCCATGCTTTTCAGATAACGTTGGTAGACACGATATCCTCTTTCGCCGATTTTGCCTTCTTCGTAGGCCTGCTCCAAACCATCGCTCTCGATACTGAGAATCAATAGTTTCAGAGCTTCCCAGTCTTCCTGGATTTCCTTATTTTCCAGGCTGAGGATGAGGTTTTCAATCCGTCCATGATAATTATCGATCGCCGCATAGAGGGGAACCTTATTTTTGGTATTGTCCAAATCTTTCTCTAACTCCATGGCAACATCGTTTAAGATAGCGATGTGCATGAGCTGATCCTTAGATGGTTCTTGCTCTTCCGAAAGGTGTGGCAAAACTACTAAACCAGTAAGAAAACTGACCAGGGTTACACCTGCGACGAGAAAAAGAAGGAGAGGATATTCTTGCTCTAGATTTGACGGTATCAAGAGGATAGTAGCAATAGAAACTGTTCCCTTAACTCCAGAAAATGTTAGAAGAAGCATATCTTTGACATACTTGTGGAGACTTTTTTGAAGTTTCTTAATACGCAAAGCGTAAAACCCATAAATCATTACAAAGCGGATGGCAAAGAGTAGGAAGGTTAAAAGAAAGACTGTGACGAGAAGAAGCACTTTGTTGTAAAAAGCACTATTCAGAATTGGCTCCGCAATCATCTCCAGTTCCATTCCCAACAGAACGAAGACAGAACCATTGAGCATAAAGGTTACAGTGTGCCAGACGGTTTCAGTCACAGTATCAACCTGGGCTTCAAGAAGATTTATCTTTTTAAAACGACTCGCTTTTAAAATACCAGCAACAACGACTGCGATAATTCCAGAAACATGAATTCCTTCAGCGATGAAGAAGGTTAGAAGTGGTAAACTAAGATCTAGCAGCAGTTCACTGGCTATGTCAGTAGCACGGACACTTAGAAGAAAGGAGTGGAGGAATCGGTTGATTAAAGCCGTCATAAGACCAACTGCAAGCCCTCCAACGATAGAGATCGCCAGAGATATCCCTGCTTGAGTGATTGAAAAAGTTCCCGTTGTCCAAGCTATGAGGGCTACACGAAAAGCAATTAGCCCAGAAGCGTCATTTAACAGGCCTTCTCCTTTTAAGATATTTGAAATGCGTTTTGGAAAGGTAAAACGTTCAGAAAGGGAAGCAAAAGCAACGAGATCTGTAGGACCAAGTGCAGCACCGACTGCGACGCAGGCAGCTAATGGCAAGCCAATCCAAAGGACATGGGCAAGGCCTCCCATACTCAATGTTGATACAAAGATAACAGGGAAAATAAGGTAGAGAACAATTTTCCAGTGCTTTAGAATAGAGGTTACATCTGCCTCTTGAGCCTCGCGAAAGAGGAGAGGACCAATCACTAAAGCTAGAAACAATTCAGTGTCTAAGTGATACTGGTTATTCGGTAAGCACAGACCAATCCCGATACCCAGCAAAATCTGAATCAGGGGCATGGGTAAAAAGGGAAGCAGTTTATTGGTCGTACTAGAAACAATTAGAACAAGTAAAAATATCAAGAGATAAAAAAGTAAATCCATCTTCTACCTCCTTATTTTTGTTTTCGACAAGCTTCAAAAAGTTCCTTTTGTTCTTGGATTTTTTGATCAATCTTCGAGCAATCCTTGTGCTCGATTTTCTTTTGACAACGCTCCATTTCAAGTGTGATCATTTTTTTCTTGATTTTTAGCATCTTTTTGCTCATATGAGCTTCATCTAACATACCAACTGCACGTTCATGTTGGGTTGATTCAACGAATTTGTGGCGAAGTCCTTCTATTTTATCTCGTAGGTATTGTTTATCCATGGCGATACCTTTCTAATTTTTCAATCATAACTAAAAATGGTGGATTGTTGATTTGGTTGAGGGTACGATAGATTGTAGCAGTGTATTCTTGTTGTGGCAACTGACTGACAAAATCTAAGACAGCATCTCGCTCTATATCTCCGCCTTCATGCCCGTAGTATATCATAATGGCTATCCGTCCGCCCTTAACGAGCACCTGACAGAGTTTTTCTAGTGCCTCAATGGTTGTCTGAGGTTGAGTGATAATGCTTTTATCTGCAGAAGGCAGATAACCTAGATTGAAGATGGCTGCCTTGACTTCTGTCACAAATTGATCCACAGTCTCATGACCCTGCAAGATTAATTCTGCATTGGACAAACCTGCTTCTTGGAGACGTTGACTTGTTTTTTCCAGAGCTTGTTCTTGGATGTCAAAAGCATAGACTTGTTTAGCCAATTTGGCAAGAAAAAGTGTATCGTAGCCATTTCCCATGGTCGCATCTACAACAACATCATCTTTTGTGATGACTTGGGCAAGAAAATCATGCGCCAATTCAAGTGGTCTTTTCATTCATAAACTCCTGTTTCACAGCCTTGCATCCTTGGACACTACCTCGACGCCTCATTTCAGCTTCAATGCTATTTAGAACTTCCCATTTGTTGAGACTCCACATAGGACCAATCAGCATGTCTCTAGGTGCATCACCCGTAATCCTATGGATGACCATATGTTTGGGAATAATTTCTAGTTGGTCACAGATAACTTTCACATAGTCATCTTGACTCATAAGCTGCAGTCTACCCTCGTGATAATCACGTTGCATCCGAGTATTTGTCATAAGGTGAAGTAGGTGAAGTTTAATCCCTTGAATATCATTATCAGTCACACAGCGACGAACATTTTCAACCATCATCTCATGGGTTTCACCTGGCAAACCATTAATCAAGTGAGCAACAATCTCAATCTTAGGATATTTTCTTAAGCGTTTGACAGTCTCCACGTAGAGTTCATAGGAGTGGGCACGGTTAATCAATTCAGAAGTTTCTTCATAAGTAGTTTGTAAGCCTAACTCTACAGTAACATGCATTCGCTCTGATAGCTCTGCTAAGTATTCAATCGTTTCATCAGGAAGACAGTCAGGTCGAGTACCGATATTGATACCGACAACACCTGGTTCATTGATGGCTTGCTCATAACGCTCGCGAATGACTTCTAATTTTTCATGAGTATTGGTGAAATTCTGAAAATAAACCAAATACTTTTTGACATCAGGCCATTTACGATGCATAAAGTCAATCTCTTTATAGAATTGCTCTCGAATCGGAGCATCAGGAGCAACGATTGCATCTCCAGAACCAGAAACCGTACAAAAAGTACATCCTCCATGGGCTACTGTACCATCACGGTTGGGACAATCAAATCCAGCATCTATTGGAACTTTAAATGTCTTTTCTCCAAATAAATTTCGATAATAATCATTCAAGGTATTATAGGATTTCATAGCTAATATTATAACAGAAATCACTCACAAACTCAAAATCGGTAAACCTTTGAAGATTTGTTAAAAAGTTTGAACATCAAAAAAAAATAAAAAAAATCCTTTACAAAAAAATTTAAAGTGGTATAATAGAGGTGTTGACAGTGCAAACGTTTTCGTAAAACGTTTGCCGAATAAATATAAAGGAGATTTGAATGATGAAAGCTACATTCAAAAATGTCTTGTCTTTCGAGTTTTGGCAGAAATTCGGTAAGGCTCTAATGGTGGTTATCGCTGTTATGCCAGCGGCTGGATTGATGATTTCAATCGGTAAGTCACTTGCATTGATTGACCCAAACCTTGCTCCCCTAGTTATTACTGGTGGCGTACTAGAGCAAATTGGTTGGGGAGTTATCGGTAACCTACATATCTTATTTGCTCTTGCTATCGGTGGTAGCTGGGCTAAAGAACGTGCAGGTGGTGCTTTTGCTGCCGGTCTAGCATTTATCTTAATCAACCGTATCACTGGTACAATCTTTGGTGTATCAGGAGACATGCTGAAAGATCCAAATGCTATGGTTTCAACAATCTTTGGTAACTCTATCAAAGTTTCTGATTACTTTATCAGTGTGTTTGAAGCTCCAGCCCTTAACATGGGTGTGTTTGTAGGGATTATTTCTGGTTTTGTAGGGGCAACTGCCTTTAACAAATACTACAACTTCCGTAAATTGCCTGATGCACTTTCATTCTTTAACGGAAAACGTTTTGTACCGTTTGTTGTTATCCTTCGTTCAGCGATTGCAGCGATTGTTCTTTCAGTTGCTTGGCCAGTTGTACAAACAGGTATCAACAACTTTGGTATTTGGATTGCTAACTCACAAGAAACAGCTCCAGTTCTAGCACCGTTCTTGTATGGTACTTTGGAACGTTTGCTCTTGCCATTTGGACTTCACCACATGTTGACTATCCCAATGAACTACACAGCTCTTGGTGGTACTTATGATGTCTTAACTGGTGCAGCAAAAGGAACTCAAGTATTTGGTCAAGATCCACTTTGGCTTGCATGGGTAACAGATCTTGTCAACCTTAAAGGAACAGATCCAGACCAATACCAACACTTACTTACAACTGTAACTCCAGCTCGTTTCAAAGTTGGACAAATGATTGGTTCATTCGGTATTTTGATGGGTGTGGCTGCTGCTATTTACCGTAATGTTGAAGCAGACAAGAAACACCAATACAAAGGTATGATGATTGCGACAGCTCTTGCAACTTTCTTAACTGGTGTTACTGAGCCAATTGAATATATGTTCATGTTCGTCGCAACACCTCTTTACCTTGTCTACGCTCTTGTTCAAGGTGCTGCCTTTGCTATGGCTGATATTGTTCACCTTCGTGTGCACTCATTCGGTTCAATTGAATTCTTGACTCGTACTCCACTAGCTATCAATGCTGGTCTTGGTATGGATATCATTAACTTTATCTGGGTAACAGCACTATTTGCAGTTATCATGTACTTAATCGCCAACTTCATGATTCAAAAATTCAACTATGCTACTCCAGGACGTAACGGAAACTACGAAACTGCTGAAGGTTCATCAGAATCTGCTGCTTCTGGTGAGTCAAAAGTTGCAGAAGCTTCTCAAGCTGTTAATATCATTAACCTTCTTGGTGGACGTGCTAATATCGTTGATGTGGACGCATGTATGACTCGTCTTCGTGTTACTGTAAAAGACGCTGAAAAAGTCGGAACAGAAGAACAATGGAAGTCTGAAGGAGCTATGGGTCTTGTCATGAAAGGACAAGGTGTCCAAGCTATTTATGGACCTAAAGCTGACGTTTTGAAATCAGATATTCAAGACCTTCTTGATTCAGGTGAAGTGATTCCTGAAACTCTTCCAAGTCAAATGGCAGCAGCTCAAAAAGATGCTGTTGTATACAAAGGTGTGACTGAAGAAGTTTACTCAGTTGCTGACGGTCAAGTCATTGAATTGGACCAAGTGAAGGATCCTGTATTTGCACAAAAAATGATGGGTGATGGATTTGCAGTAGAACCAGCAAATGGAAACATTGTATCTCCAGTATCAGGTACTGTATCAAGCATCTTCCCAACTAAACATGCTCTTGGTCTTGTGACTGAAGCAGGCCTCGAAGTACTTGTTCACATTGGTTTGGACACAGTTAGTCTTGAAGGAAAACCATTTACAGTTCGTGTTGCTGAAGGACAACAAGTTGCTGCTGGTGATCTTCTTGTCACAGCTGACTTAGGTGCTATCCGTGAAGCTGGTCGTGAAACTACAACTGTAGTTGTCTTTACAAATGGCGATGCAATTAAATCAGTTAAATTAGAGCAAACAGGTTCTCTTGCAGCTAAAACACCAGTTGCTAAAGTAGAATTGTAATCGATTAGGGGTTGGAAGTATTTTTCCAACCTCTTGTTTATAGGAGAAAAGCATGAAGTTTTTAACCCTTAATACTCATAGTTGGATGGAAAAAGATCCTGAAGAAAAATTTCAGCTCTTGTTGCAAGATATACTCGAAAACAAGTATGATTTAATTTGTTTTCAGGAAATTAACCAAGAAATCACCTCCGAGCAAGTAGAGGCTGGTCCACTTTATCATCCGTTACCTTCAGCAGAACTGATTCACCAAGACCACTATGTCCGCCTTATGGTAGAGAAATTAGCTGCAAAAGGACTGAAATACTATTGGACATGGGCTTATAACCATATTGGTTATGATCGTTACCATGAAGGTGTTGCAATCCTATCTAAAACACCAATTGAAGCGCGTGAAATTTTAGTTTCAGATGTGGATGATCCGACAGATTACCACACACGACGAGTTGCTTTAGTAGAAACAGTAGTTGAAGGTAAAGAACTTGCTGTTGCGAGTGTGCATCTCTCTTGGTGGGATAAAGGCTTCCAAGAGGAATGGGCGCGTTTTGAAGCAGTTCTGAAAGAATTAAATAAGCCTCTCTTACTAGCAGGTGATTTTAATAATCCTGCAGGCCAAGAGGGCTACCAAGCTATTTTAGCTAGTCCACTAAACTTACAAGATGCATTTGAAGTTGCAAAAGAAAGAAGTGGTAGTTATACTGTTCCGCCTGAAATTGATGGTTGGAAAGGAAATAGTGAACCTCTACGAATTGATTATGTCTTTACAAGTAAAGATATTCAGGTAGAGCGTCTGCAAGTAGTTTTCGATGGCCAACAAAATCCTCAAGTTAGCGATCACTATGGCCTTCAGGCAGAACTCTCATGGAAAGATTAAATAAGGGTTTTTAGTAAAAATAAATAAGTTCCCCTTCTACTGACAGAAGGGGTTGATTTATTTAAAGAGTTAATATAGTTAAAGTTTTTTATTGAATAACTTGTAAAATATCATAAAATCCTTTAAAATAAAAATGTTGGAGGAATTTATGATTGTAAATCAAATTATGCGTATGATCCCGACGCTAAAGGTAAATAATAGAAATTTAAATGAATCATTTTATATTGAGACTTTGGGTATGAAACCCTTGCTTGAAGAGTCTGCCTTCTTATCACTTGGAGACCAGTCAGGCATTGAAAAGTTAGTTTTAGAAGAGTCACCAAGTATGAGAAGCCGTAAGGTTGAAGGAGTAAAAAAATTAGCTAGATTGATTGTAAAAGTAGAAAATCCATCTGAGATTGAAGCGCTACTAGCTAGAACGGAAAAGCTTCCTCAACTCTATAAAGGAAACAAGGGATATGCTTTTGAGGTTCTTTCTCCAGAAGGCGATTGTGTCCTTGTCCATGCGGAAGATGATATTAGAGATTTGGAAAAGGTTGAAGATGAAGTCACTTTTTCAAAAGACGAGAACATGCAATATTTGACGGCATTTGAAATCTCAGTGGAAGTTAACTTGCCAGAAGATACAAGCAGCCTACTTGAAAAAGAAGAAATCGAAAATCGAATCGTTTTTAGAGAAGCTCAAGGCGGTGATTTACTTGTTGAAAATAATGTAACTTGGGACTTGTCCATGTTGAAATTCCAAGTGAAAGAACTTGACCTAGCAAGTCTTCGCCAACGTTTTGAAGCTACAGGTTACTTTATTCCTAAATCTGAGAAGTTCTTCCTAACTAAGGATACCAACAATGTCGAATTGTGGTTTGAAGCAGTATGAAACAAAAAATCATTCAAAAAATAGAGCAACAAATTGAGGCAGGGATTTATCCTGGTGCCTCTTTTGCGTATTATCAGGATGGCGTTTGGTCTGACTGGTATCTAGGTGAAGCAAATCCAGAAATTGGTGAGAAGACGCGTGAAGGGTTGGTCTATGATTTAGCAAGTGTGAGCAAGGTCGTCGGAGTAGGAACGGTCATAACTTTCTTGTGGAAGGAAGGAAAAATCGAGTTAGACCAGTCCATAATAGCTTATCTACCAGAGGCGGATTACCCAGATATCACCATTCGACAGTTACTGACGCATGCAACGGATTTAGATCCTTTTATTCCTAATAGAGATCAGCTTTCAGCAGACCAGTTAAGAGAAGCTATGTTTCATCTGAATCGTCGAGAGAAAAGAGCTTTTCTATACTCAGATGTGCACTTTCTCTTACTAGGTTTTCTTTTAGAATCTTATTTTGAAAAGGTCTTGGATCAGATTTTACAAGAGCAAGTTTTGAATCCTTGGGGAATGAAGGAAACTCGGTTTGGTCCAGTTAGCAGTGCTGTTCCAACGGTTCGTGGACAGAAAGCAGGAGTGGTACATGATCCCAAGGCACGTTTACTAGGTAGACACGCTGGGAGTGCAGGTTTATTTTCAACTGTTCATGATTTAAAAATCTTCCTAGAGCATTATTTACAGGATTCCTTTGCTGAAGACTTAAGTCAAAATTATTCAGACTTGGATGACAAGGAACGTTCATTGGCTTGGAATGTAGAAGGTGATTGGCTGGATCACACAGGTTATACTGGAACTTTTATCATGTGGAATCGACAGAAACAAGAGGCGGCAATCTTTTTATCTAATCGAACTTATGAGAAAGATGAGCGTGCTCAGTGGATATTCGATCGTAATCAGGTCATGGACTTAATTCGTAAAGCAGACTAGGGAGGGATCATGTCTAAAGCGTTAAAAGGAACTCTTTTTACAGTGATTGCAGGTATCGCATGGGGCCTATCAGGGACTAGCGGTCAATACTTGATGGCTCATGGAATTTCTGCTCTTGTTTTAACCAATATCCGTTTGATTATTGCAGGACTCCTTTTGGTTCTTTTGTCCTATATCAAATCTAAGGAGCAATTCCTAGCTTTTCTAAAAGATAAATCTAGTCTGTTTTCTCTCTTGTTATTTTCTTTGTTTGGGCTCTTTTTAAATCAATTGGCCTATTTATCAGCTATTCAGGAGACAAATGCTGGAACAGCGACGGTCTTACAGTATGTCTGTCCAGTTGGAATCTTAGCTTATACTTGTATAAAAGATAGGGTAACGCCTACTATAGCTGAAATTATTTCTATGATTTTGGCTATAGGTGGGACCTTTCTCATTGCAACCCATGGGCAGTTGGATCAGCTTTCTATGACACCAGCTGGACTCTTCTGGGGCTTATTCTCAGCTCTGACCTATGCTCTTTATATCATTTTACCCATTAATTTGATTCAAAAGTGGGGGAGTATTTTGGTCATCGGTGTGGGAATGATGATCTCAGGTTTTCTAGCAGTGCCTTTTACAGGGATTATCGGGGCTAGTATTCCCTTATCTTTTGATATCTTTCTAGCTTTTGCAGGAATCATTCTGATAGGAACGGTCTTTGCCTATACTGCCTTTCTTAAAGGTGACAGTATCATTGGACCAGTCAAGTCTAGCCTTCTAGCTTCGATTGAGCCCATTTCTGCAGTATTTTTTGCCTTTATGATTATGGGAGATATTTTTTATCCTGTAGATTTTCTAGGTATGGCAATGATTTTACTGGCTGTGACTATTATTTCTTTGAAGGATTTAATGTTAGAAAAGAAACAGACTCCAAAAAGGTCATAAAAAATCCACTCTTTATTTGAGTGGATTTTTTATGTTTAGATATTTAGATATTTAGATATTTAAATATTTAATTTTTGTTTTCGTATGGCAAGATCAAGTTCAAAAGGATACCTGTCATAGCTGATAGGGCAGTACCTGAAAGGGTAACTGGACCGAGTTTAAGGATTGCTCCACCGAGTCCAAGCACGAGCATTGCGCTTGCGATGATAAGATTACGCATTTGACCAAAGTCTACACGTTCCTTGATCAAAACTTTCAAACCGTTGCTGGCGATAACCCCATAAAGAAGGATAGACATTCCACCGAGTACGGCACTAGGGATTGTAGAAATCAAGGCAGTGAATTTACCAAGGAAGCTAAGGGCGATAGCGATAAAAGCAGCGTTACGAATAACAGATACAGAAGCGATGCGAGTCATACCGATAACCCCTGTATTTTCACCGTAAGTTGTATTTGCTGGTCCGCCAAGGAAGGCAGAAACAGAAGTTGCTATACCATCACCGAGAAGGGTACGATGAAGACCTGGATCTTTCAAGAATTGGCGTCCACAGATTTGACTTAGAACGGTGTGGTCACCGATATGTTCAGAAATGGTTACGATAGCGATTGGTAAGATTGCGATTGTTTCCGGACCAAAGTAAAGGTTGTATTCTTTGAAGGCACCACCTGTGCTAAATGGTAGGTAGAAGCCTGGAATTTCGAACCAGTTAGCTTGAAGAACAGGAGTGAAGTCAACTAAGCCAAGTGCTAGCGCGAAGAGATATCCACCAATAATTGCAAAGAGGAAAGGAATGATACGAAGGAAACCTTTTCCTTTTGTATTGATAAAAGCAGCGATGAGGAAGGTAACCACAGCTACAAGAGCATTTTTCCAGTTGCCGTCAGCTACAAGACCAGCATTGGTTACGGCAGAACCAGCAAGCCCAAGACCGATAACGATAATCATAGGACCAATAATGATTGGAGGCAAGAGTTTATCAATCCATTTTGTACCTGCGAAGCGAACACTTGCAGCAACAAGGACATAAACAAAACCAGTCAGGATAACCCCTGTCTGAGCAGCAGATACATCACCACCCATTTCTTTCATGGCAAGTGACATGGCTGTAATAAAGGCGAAAGAAGAACCAAGATAAACAGGAACTCTAAAACCTGTTGCAATCATATAGATGAGGGTACCAACCCCTGAAGCAAAGAGGGCAACGGATACAGGCATTCCCAAAATCAGTGGGACCAAAATTGTTGCACCAAACATAGCAAAAACGTGCTGGAAGCTGAGAAGAATTCCCTTACCAGCAGAAGGACGTTGGTCGACGTCTAATAACAAATCAACAGTTGATTCTTGTTTCATAAATACCTCACTTTTGGGCATCAAAAAAGAGCCCATTATTTTACAGCAATAGGCTCTCAGAGTAAGACTTCATTAAAAAATAATTGACCACATTTTAATGAATGTTATGTATATCTGCGTCTTCGTCACCTCACGGGATGACATTAAAAACCTTTGCTTAGGATAGTATAGCAGAAAAAATTCGTTTTGTAAACGAATTTTTCCCTAGCCCAGAAATAAGAAAGCGAGGTATGATTTTGTAAATCATTTTTTCCCGAGCCTAGAAATAAGAAAGCGAGGTTGATTTTGGCAGATGTCCGATTAATCATTCTAAAGTGGGCGTTTATTTGGCAAACCTGCTTTTCTTGGGTATTTATTTGGAGTTTCTTTTTTCTTTTCTACTATTGTTATGTAACGAGGGTCTCCATTGGGAAGAGTATAGCTGATGTTGTCCTCAACTTTGCTAAAGAGAAGGTTAAGAGCATTTTTTGCCTCTGTCAATTCCTCGGGTGCATTGCTTGCCTTGAGTGCGAGTAATTTGCCACCAACTTTTAGAAAAGGAATGGTTAATTCAGATAAGACTTGCATACGAGCAACTGCTCGAGCTGTGACGATATCAAACTGGGCACGGAATTTCTTCTCTTGAGCAAAATCTTCTGCGCGCCCATGGTAGAAATGAACCCCTTCTAGATTAAGCTCCTCAGCTAAAAGCTGAAGAAAGTTAATGCGCTTATTGAGTGAATCAATGATGGTCACATCTAGCTGAGGGTAGAGAATCTTCATAGGAAGACTTGGGAATCCTGCACCAGCGCCAATATCAAGTAACTTAATTTCTTGGTTTTCTATCAACCCTTGTAGGATAGGAGCGATGGAATCATAAAAGTGTTTAAGATAAACTTCTTCCTTTTCAGTAATTGCAGTCAGGTTGATTTTTTGGTTCCACTCGACTAAGAGTTCAAAATAGCGCTCAAATTGTGCTTTTTGCTGGTCAGTAAGATTAATATTCTGTTCAGCAAGTAGTGTGTAAAAAGTTTCTGGTTTCATAGTTATATCCTTCTTGTATATCATCTTATTTTACCACAAAAACATGGAAATTTGATATACTTGTACTAATCAAAAGGCAGAAAGGAGCTTTATGATGAATTGGATTTTTTATGGACTTCTTGCTCTAATTATTTTCTTGGTAATTGACTGCTATAATAAATTGGTGAAAAATCGTATGCAGACCAAGGAAGCTTGGAGTCAGATTGATGTTCAGTTGAAGCGTCGAAATGATCTCTTACCAAACTTAATTGAAACAGTAAAAGGTTACGCTAAATACGAAAGTTCTACTCTAGAAAAGGTGACTGAACTCCGTAGACAAGTAGCTGCAGCAACTACACCTGCAGAAGCCATGAAAGCTAGTGATGCACTGACTCGTCAGGTATCTGGTATTTTTGCGGTTGCAGAGAATTATCCTGACTTGAAGGCTAGTAGCAATTTTGCTCACTTACAAGAAGAACTGACTAACACAGAAAATAAAATTTCTTATTCACGTCAGCTCTATAATAGTGTCGTTAGCAACTACAATATTAAATTAGAAACTTTCCCAAGTAATCTGGTTGCGGCTATATTTGGCTTCAAGGCAGCGGATTTCCTTCAAACTCCAGAAGAAGAAAAGGCTGTACCTAGAGTTGATTTTAGTGGTTTAGGTGACTAAGATGCTGTACAAACAAATTGCTAGTAATAAACGTAAAACTTGGATTCTTTTAATTGTCTTCTTTCTTTTGCTAGCCTTGGTTGGTTATGCTGTTGGTTTTCTGTTCATGAACTCAGGTATCTGGGGCGTGACTGTAGCTATGATTATCGGTTTCATCTATGCCTTGACCATGATTTTTCAATCTACAGAGATTGTCATGAGTATGAATGGTGCGCGTGAGGTTGATAGAAACGAAGAACCTGTTCTCTATCATGTTGTCGAGGATATGGCTATGGTGGCGCAGACTCCTATGCCACGAGTTTATGTTATTGATGACCCGGGTTTGAATGCCTTCGCCACCGGTTCGAATCCTCAAAATGCTGCTGTTGCTGCTACGTCAGGCCTTCTAGAGATTATGAATCGTGAGGAGTTAGAGGCAGTAATCGGGCATGAAGTTAGTCACATTCGCAACTTAGATATTCGAATCTCTACCATTGCTGTTGCTCTTGCTAGTGCCATCACTCTTTTATCGAGTATGGCTGGTCGTATGATGTGGTGGGGTGGAGCTAGTCGTAGTCGTAGAAGTAATGACCGTGATGGTGGAGGAATTGAAGTGATTATGTTAGTTGTTTCTCTCCTAGCCATCGTTCTAGCACCTCTTGCAGCAACTTTGGTGCAGTTAGCTATCTCTCGCCAACGAGAATTTTTAGCGGATGCTTCAAGTGTGGAATTAACACGCAATCCTCAGGCAATGATCAATGCCCTCCTTAAACTAGAAAATAGTCAACCAATGACTCATCATGTGGATGATGCTAGTAGTGCGCTTTATATCAATGATCCTCAAAAACGAGGTTTCTTGAAAAAACTATTTTATACTCATCCGCCCATTTCAGAGCGGATTGAACGTTTGAAAAATATGTAAAAAACATCCAGAGGTTTTCCTCTGGATGTTTTATTTCCAAAAGTTAAAGATCTTGTAAATCCACTACTTCTAAACCAGGCTCTGTCAGACTATAGATACTCGTACAGACTTCTTTTAAGAAACGTCGATCATGTGAAACAGTGATGAGACCACCAGGATAAGTGGCAAAGAGTTTTCTGATTTCTGGTTGAGAAGTTGGAGAAAAATTTCGTGTGGGTTCATCCAGAAGGAGAAAGTTTGGTTTTCGCAGAACTAAATTCAAAAGAAGGAGTTTTCCTTGTTGACCTCCAGATAAGGAGTGGATTTGGTGGTGCATCTCTGGATAGCTGAAATTAAGACTAGCTAAGTGAGATTGGATTTTCTGTAGTTCCTCTTTATGTCCAGATTGGCTGAGAAATTCTACTGGGGATAAATCCAATTGCAGTGTTTCTTGGTAATCTTGTGGCATAAAACCAAGCGAAATCTCTCTTTTGCCGCTTAGTAGTTGATGTAACTTTGCTAAAAGAGTGGATTTGCCAACGCCATTGGGACCGATAATGCCGATTTTATCTTGACCACGGACTGTTAGTCGTAACTCCTGAGCTAAAATGCGCTTGCCAATGAATAAATTTTCTTTTTCCAGTTGGATTAAGACTTT
This sequence comes from Streptococcus infantis, assembly GCF_021497965.1. Taxonomy (GTDB): domain Bacteria; phylum Bacillota; class Bacilli; order Lactobacillales; family Streptococcaceae; genus Streptococcus; species Streptococcus infantis_B. The sequence continues at coordinate 628,794 of NZ_CP046525.1, forward strand.
AGAAGCAGGTAATGGTTGGATGTCTGAAAAGAAAAGTTGGATTTGTTCCTCTTCAAGTGGCTTTTGGATCATGGACTGAGCTTCCTTTTCAAAGCGTTTTTCTTGAGAGAGAACAGTTTTCATCTTTTTAGCCAATAGGCGACCAGCAGTACTGTCTTTGGTAGCTCGAAGTGCAGTTTCTACATTTTGCTTAACTCGGCGATGTTTTTCCATGGTTTTATCATAGGCTCTCTGGTCGTTAGCAGCTTGCTGACTTTGTCTGGCAAAATTAGCCTTTCTCTGCTCACTATAGCGATCATAGTCTAAATGCTCGACTAGCGTTTCCGCTTCTTTCCGATGCTTGACCAGTCGCAAGTGGATAATGGTGTCTGCAGTTTGAGAGAGAAAATCTTCATCATGAGAAATGAAAATAACGGTTTGTCTGGTTTTATGTATCTGTTTTTTTAGCCAATCAACCGTCTCTATATCCAGGTCATTTGAAGGTTCATCTAAAAATAAAATCTCAAAGGGTTTGGCAAATTCATGGATGAGCTGAATTTTCAAAGCTTCACCACCCGAGAGACTACCAATTTCTTGATCACTTGCAAAACGACTGCTGTCAAAGTGCAACTCCTCCGCAAAACGATAGAGGATACTGTAGTCTAAATCAGCAGGATCCAAAAAGAAGTAGTCCTGCAGAGATCTTTTTTTCAGTTCTTCAGGGAGATGTTGGGGAATGTAGGCTATGGACTGAAGGTCAGACTGGATGTCGCCCTTGATAGTAAAATCAGGCAAAGCTTCCCCTATTAAAGCTCGTAGTAAGGTTGATTTTCCATTTCCTTCTTCGCCTATAATAGCGACTTTTTCTCCGTCTTGGATGGTAATGTTTAAATCGGAAACAAGGTCTCTTAAATCTTTGTTTTGTGTAATGGTCAGATGATTGATTTTTATCATATTATTGCCCTTTCTAGAATGTCCATAGTGCATAACAAAAAGCTCTACTTTACCTAGTAGAGCCAATCGTCTATGTCAAAAAAACTCTTTTAAAAGGGCTGAAAATCCAGCAGAAAAAGAGCACACAAAAAAGAGACAGAAACAAGATCTACTAAATAAAGGTTCTTTATTTGATAGACTTAGTTATTCATGTCTCCCTTACCTCCGAGTATTATTGCAATCATCATACTCTTTTTGAGAAAATTTGTCAAGATTAAGCCAGAAAACCCTCTATTTTTAAAACCCAAAAACAGGTCCATAGAGTTTCAAAACGTGCTTAACTTGATCGAAGTGGAACTTGTCATAGTTTCTCCAAGCAGTGCGGGCTTGATCGTTTAGTTTTAGTGAGCCAAGTCCAATCAAAAGACTAGTCCGTTGGTAAAAGCTTTCCAGTTCAATTAGAATAGCATTGTCTAATTTCTCAGCTTTTTTGAGTGCTCTGAGAATCTCATCAATATTTTGTTGTAAGCGTAGGTCATCAGGTAAGCCTTGTTTACAACTTTGTATTGTTTGATTTAATTCTGAAACGAGTTGATAGGCTTCAGTTAAAAGAACTTTGTCTTCCATATGAGTGTCCTCCTTTGCTCATCTATTGATGCCTATAGTATAGCACAAAAAGAAAGATTATCATAATAAATATATTAAAAAATGTAGAATGATTTTTTTAAAAGTTTAGTTGCCTTGCTTGCGCTCTTTTCATGGTATAATCAAGTGAGTAAATCTTTATGGAGGAAGTATGAAATTAAATATTCAAGAAATTCGTAAGTTGCCTGAAGGCTTGCATTTTGAGCAAAATTTAGATTTGGCAGCTGACTTACGTAAACGTAATCAAGAAATTTTAGATGTAAAAAATATTGTTGCAGTAGGGAAAGTCCAGTCTGAAGACCTTATGTTTTTCCTAGATTATCAGTTATCTTATACAATCGTTCTAGCTTCTAGTCGTAGCATGGAACCGGTAGAATTGAAAGAATCATATCCAGTGACGGAAGTCTTTATGGAAGGTGCTACCAATCAATTGGACCAAGAAGTTCTAGATGATGATTTAGTATTACCGATTGAAAATGGTGAAATCGACCTTTCTGAGAGCGTATCTGATAATATCTTGCTCAATATTCCAATCAAAGTCTTAACAGCTGAAGAAGAAGCTGGCCAGGGATTTGTTTCCGGAAATGACTGGCAAATCATGTCTGAGGAAGAATATCAAGCCCAACAAGCAGTCAAAAAAGAAGAAAACAGTCCTTTTGCAGGTTTACAAGGACTGTTTGATGGAGATGAGTAGATGGTTTTATCCAAGAAACGTGCCCGTCATGTCATTGAAGAAATCATCGCTCTTTTTCCAGATGCAAAACCTAGTCTAGACTTTCACAATCATTTTGAGCTTTTGGTTGCCGTTATGCTATCTGCTCAGACGACAGATGCTGCAGTCAACAAGGCTACACCAGGTCTCTTTGCAGCTTTTCCAACGCCTCAAGCTATGACAGATGCAAGTGAGAGTGAAATTGCTAAACATATTTCTCGTCTAGGTCTCTATCGCAATAAGGCTAAGTTTCTTAAAAAATGTGCCCAGCAGTTACTAGACGATTTTGATGGCCAAGTCCCTCAGACTAGGGAAGAATTAGAGAGTTTGGCAGGAGTTGGCCGTAAAACAGCTAACGTAGTTTTGAGTGTAGGTTTCGGTATTCCAGCTTTTGCAGTTGATACTCACGTAGAACGTATCTGCAAACACCATGATATTGTTAAAAAATCAGCTACGCCACTTGAAGTTGAAAAACGTGTCATGGATGTCTTACCACCGGAAGAATGGTTGGCAGCCCATCAGGCTATGATTTACTTTGGCCGTGCCATCTGTCATCCAAAAAATCCAGAATGCGAACACTATCCACAATTGTACGATTTTAGTTCTTTATAAGGTCGCGTATTGAATGTTTTTACTTGCTTTGAACTAGGCTTTGTGATATAGTAAGGACAATAAAATATTCCTTTAAACCTGTCCCGTGAGGCAGGCAAGGAGCTGGATTAAGTAGAAGGGTAAGTCTTTACTGTTTACAGTAAGGCTCGCTTAGTTATACATTCTCAAGTCTCCTTGAAAAAGGAGACTTTTCTTTTTGGAGGTTTGTCATGAAGACAAAAGAAGTTGTAGACGAATTAACCGTCAAGCGAGCAATTACGCGTATCACTTATGAAATCATCGAACGCAACAAAGATTTGAATAAAATCATTTTAGCGGGTATCAAAACACGTGGTGTCTTTATTGCTCACCGTATTCAAGAACGCTTGGAACAATTGGAAAATATCTCTGTTCCCGTTGTAGAATTAGATACTAAACCTTTCCGTGACGATGTTAAGAGTGGTGAGGATACTTCATTGATTTCTGTCGATGTGACAGATCGCGAAGTCATCTTGGTGGATGATGTGCTCTATACAGGTCGTACAATTCGAGCTGCTATCGATAACATTGTCGGACATGGTCGCCCAGCGCGCGTGAGTCTTGCGGTGTTAGTTGACCGTGGACACAGAGAATTGCCAATTCGACCAGATTACGTTGGGAAAAATATTCCAACCAGTCGTTCTGAAGAAATCATCGTTGAGATGACAGAACTTGATGGCCAAGATAGAGTTTTGATTACTGAAGAAGCTTAATAGCTAAAGGAGTAGCCATGTCAGAAAATCAACAAGTACTGAAACATGTGGTGTCCATGGAAGATCTCACTGTGGATCAGGTTATGAAATTGATTAAACGAGGGATTGAGTTTAAGAATGGAGCTCAGTTGCCTTACGAAGACCATCCCATTGTTTCCAATCTTTTCTTTGAAAATTCGACAAGAACGCATAAATCGTTCGAAGTTGCAGAGATTAAACTAGGATTGGAACGACTTGACTTTGATGTAAAGACAAGTTCAGTCAACAAGGGTGAGACACTCTATGATACCATCCTGACTTTGTCAGCGCTTGGTGTAGATGTCTGCGTTATTCGTCACCCTGAAGTTGATTACTACAGAGAATTGATTGCGAGTCCGACGATCACGACTTCGATTATCAACGGTGGCGACGGTTCAGGGCAACATCCTAGTCAGAGTCTGCTTGATTTAATGACAATTTACGAAGAATTCGGACATTTTGAAGGACTCAAGGTCGCGATTGCTGGAGACTTGGATCATTCACGTGTTGCCAAATCCAATATGCAGATTTTGAAACGCTTGGGAGCTGAACTTTACTTTGCAGGACCTGAGGAATGGAGAAGCCAAGAATTTGCGGACTATGGACAGTTTGTTACCATTGATGAGATTGTTGACCAGGTGGATGTTTTGATGTTGCTTCGGGTTCAACATGAACGTCACGAGAGTGGAGCCGTCTTTTCAAAAGAAGGCTATCATGCGCAACATGGCTTGAACCAAGAACGCTACAATCGCTTAAAAGAAGAAGCAATCATTATGCATCCTGCTCCAGTAAATCGGGATGTAGAAATTGCTGACCACTTGGTTGAAGCTCCAAAATCACGCATTGTCCAACAAATGACCAATGGAGTCTTTGTTCGAATGGCAATCTTAGAATCCGTATTGGCAAGTAGAAAAGCCAAATAAGACACAAAACGTTAAAAGACGCCAGTGAGCGTCCACGAGAGGTGAGAATATGACAAAACGACTTCTAGTTTTAGAAGATGGCACAGTTTTTGAAGGTAAAGCCTTCGGTGCAGATATTGATGTAACAGGGGAAATCGTCTTTAATACAGGGATGACAGGCTATCAAGAATCCATTACAGACCAGTCTTATAATGGGCAAATCTTGACCTTCACTTATCCATTGGTGGGGAATTATGGGATTAACCGTGATGATTACGAATCTATTAGCCCAACTTGTAAGGGTGTTGTAGTTTTCGAAGAGGCACGTAGAGCAAGTAACTGGCGGAATCAAATGACGCTGGATGAGTTCTTGAAAGCTAAGAAAATTCCTGGTATTTCAGGAATTGATACACGTGCGCTTACAAAGATTATCCGTAAACATGGAACCATGCGAGCAACCTTGACACACGCTGGAGACAGTATGGATCATGTTGCTGATCAACTTAAAGCGACTGTTTTACCGACTGATAATATCAGACAAGTTTCTACCAAGACTTCTTATCCAGCTCCAGGAGTTGGTTTGAGTGTTGTTCTAGTAGACTTTGGTCTTAAGCATTCTATTTTACGAGAACTTTCAAAACGTGATTGTAACGTGACTGTAGTTCCATACACAACTACGGCTGAGGAAATCCTACATTTGAATCCTGACGGAGTTATGTTATCAAACGGTCCGGGGAATCCAGAAGATGTTCCAGAAGCGCTCGACATGATTCGTGGGATTCTAGGCAAAATTCCAATCTTTGGTATTTGTATGGGTCACCAGCTCTTTGCAATGGCAAATGGTGCAAAGACTTACAAGATGAAGTTTGGTCACCGTGGCTTTAACCATGCAGTTCGAGAAATTGCAACTGGGCGAGTGGACTTTACTAGTCAAAACCATGGTTACGCCGTTAGCCGTGAGGATTTACCAGAGCACTTGATTATCACCCATGAAGAAATTAATGATAAGTCAGTTGAAGGGGTACGCCACAGATACCAACCAGGTTTCTCTGTGCAATTTCACCCAGACGCAGCTCCTGGTCCTCATGATGCAAGTTATCTATTTGATGAATTCATCGAGATGATGGAAGCCTTCAAACAAACAAATTAATGACGAGTGTGAAATCGTCGGAGAATTTATTTAATGTCGCCCTGTGAGGCGACGAATAGAAAGGAGAAGGGTGGTCCGTATTTGCTGAACTGAATACGGGCTACGGACGGTGCTAAAAAGATAGTTATTTCTAGAACTGACAGTTCTTCGTCATAACTCCTATTTTAGCTTTGTCCGCTTGACGCCCTTAATATCTTATAAATGCCTAAACGTACTGATATTCAAAAAATTATGGTGATTGGTTCTGGTCCAATTATTATTGGTCAAGCTGCTGAGTTTGACTATGCTGGAACCCAGGCTTGCTTGTCTTTGAAAGAGGAAGGTTACGAGGTTGTCTTGGTAAACTCAAACCCTGCGACCATCATGACTGATAAAGAAATTGCAGACAAGGTTTACATCGAACCAATCACACTTGAGTTTGTGACTCGTATTCTCCGCAAGGAACGTCCAGATGCTTTGCTTCCAACTCTTGGAGGTCAAACAGGGCTTAACATGGCAATGGAATTGTCTAAAAACGGTATTCTTGATGAATTGGGAGTAGAACTTCTCGGTACTAAATTGTCTGCCATTGATCAAGCGGAGGACCGTGATCTCTTTAAACAATTGATGGAAGAATTGAAGCAACCGATTCCAGAATCAGAAATTGTAAATACAGTTGAAGAAGCTGTTGCCTTTGCTGCGACGATTGGATACCCAGTTATCGTCCGTCCTGCCTTTACTCTAGGTGGTACTGGTGGTGGTATGTGTGCCAACGAAGCAGAATTGCGAGAGATTGCTGAAAATGGTTTGAAGTTGTCACCTGTTACCCAGTGTTTGATTGAACGTTCCATTGCTGGTTTCAAGGAAATTGAGTATGAAGTCATGCGTGACTCAGCTGACAATGCCCTTGTTGTATGTAACATGGAAAACTTTGACCCAGTTGGGATCCACACAGGGGATTCCATTGTATTTGCTCCAGCGCAAACCATGTCAGATTATGAAAACCAAATGCTTCGTGATGCAAGTTTGAGCATTATCCGCGCTCTCAAGATTGAAGGTGGATGTAACGTTCAATTAGCTCTGGATCCGCACAGCTTTAAGTATTATGTCATCGAAGTAAATCCTCGTGTATCTCGTTCTTCTGCCCTTGCTTCTAAGGCGACAGGTTACCCAATCGCTAAATTGGCTGCTAAGATTGCAGTAGGATTGACATTGGATGAGGTTATTAACCCTGTTACAGGTTCAACTTATGCTATGTTTGAACCAGCCCTTGACTATGTGGTTGCAAAGATTCCACGCTTCCCATTTGACAAGTTTGAAAAGGGTGAACGTCGTCTTGGTACTCAGATGAAGGCAACTGGAGAAGTTATGGCTATCGGTCGTAACATCGAGGAATCACTTCTTAAGGCTTGTCGTTCTCTTGAAATTGGAGTTCACCACAATGAAATGCCTGAACTTGCAGAAGTCTCAGATGATGCCTTGATTGAAAAAGTTGTCAAAGCTCAAGATGACCGTCTTTTCTACGTATCTGAAGCCATTCGTCGTGGTTATACACCAGAAGAGATTGCTGACTTGACTAAGATTGATATCTTCTATCTTGATAAACTCTTGCATATCTTTGAAATTGAGCAAGAATTGGGTTCTCATCCACAAGATCTAGCAGTCCTAAAAACAGCAAAACTCAATGGTTTCTCAGATCGTAAAATTGCTGAACTCTGGAACACTACAGCTGACCAAGTTCGCCAACTTCGTTTGGAAAATAAGATTGTTCCAGTTTACAAGATGGTGGATACTTGTGCGGCAGAATTTGAATCAGAAACTCCATATTTCTATTCTACTTATGGTTGGGAAAATGAATCTATTAAGTCAGATAAGGAATCTGTACTTGTCCTAGGTTCTGGTCCAATCCGTATCGGTCAAGGGGTTGAGTTTGACTACGCAACTGTTCACTCTGTTAAGGCAATCCAAGCTGCTGGCTATGAAGCTATCATCATGAACTCAAACCCAGAGACAGTTTCAACAGACTTCTCTGTATCTGATAAACTCTACTTTGAACCATTAACGTTCGAAGATGTTATGAATGTTATCGATTTAGAGCAACCAAAAGGTGTTATCGTTCAATTTGGTGGTCAAACAGCTATCAACCTTGCTGAGCCTTTAGCCAAAGCTGGTGTGACCATTCTTGGTACACAAGTCGCTGACCTAGACCGTGCCGAAGACCGTGACCTCTTCGAACAAGCCCTCAAAGACTTGGATATTCCACAACCTCCTGGACAAACAGCAACCAATGAAGAAGAAGCGGTGCTTGCAGCTCGTAAGATTGGTTTCCCAGTCCTTGTTCGTCCTTCATATGTTTTGGGTGGACGTGCTATGGAAATCGTAGAGAACGAAGAAGACCTTCGTTCTTACATGCGTACAGCCGTTAAGGCAAGCCCAGACCATCCAGTTCTTGTCGACTCTTATATCGTTGGACAAGAATGTGAAGTTGATGCCATCTCAGACGGACAAAATTTTCTCATTCCAGGTATCATGGAACATATCGAACGTGCTGGTGTCCACTCAGGTGACTCCATGGCTGTTTACCCTCCACAAACCTTGTCTCAAAAGGTGCAAGAAACGATTGCAGATTACACTAAGCGTCTTGCAATTGGCCTCAACTGTCTTGGTATGATGAACATTCAGTTTGTTATCAAGGATGAGAAAGTATACGTCATTGAAGTAAACCCTCGTGCTAGCCGTACCGTACCGTTCCTTTCAAAAGTAACCAATATCCCTATGGCACAGGTAGCGACTAAGTTGATTCTTGGTCAAAGTCTCGAAGAACTTGGTTACCAAGATGGACTTTACCCAGAAAGTACTCGCGTCCATATCAAGGCACCAGTCTTCTCCTTTACCAAACTAGCTAAGGTAGACAGCCTTCTTGGTCCTGAAATGAAGTCAACAGGGGAAGTTATGGGGTCTGATACCACTCTAGAAAAAGCCCTCTATAAAGCTTTTGAAGCTTCATACCTCCACTTGCCAACCTTTGGGAACGTTGTCTTTACCATCGCAGACGATGCAAAAGAAGAAGCTTTAGATTTAGCGCGTCGTTTCCAAAATATTGGTTACGGAATCCTTGCAACTGCAGGAACAGCGGAGTTCTTTGCAAGTCATGGATTACAGACTCAACTTGTTGGTAAAATCGGTCATGATGAACACGATATCCCAAGCTACGTCCGCAAAGGAAAAATTCAAGCAATCATCAATACTGTCGGTACCAAACGGACAGCCGACGAAGACGGAGAACAAATCCGTCGATCTGCCATCGAACATGGGGTGCCTCTCTTTACAGCTTTGGATACAGCAGATGCCATGCTAAAAGTATTAGAAAGCAGAAGTTTTGTCACAGAAGCGATTTAAAAAATAAGATTCTCTTTGGAGAATCTTTTTTTATTTATGAAAACAATGATAAGGTTTTCACAATCATTAAAATGTAATCAAATTGAAATATTTAGAAAAAGAAATATAATAAATGAAAAGATTATTAAATAAAAAATCTTGTATATAAGGACTGATTTATGCATACATGTAAATATATATTATAAATTATAGATAGCTAAAAATACTGTTAAAATCCATAAGAAAGCGTTTTCCAGAGTATATAATTAATTGAATTAATATTTATTTTTTGATATGATAGAAATGCTAAAGTGGGTAAATTCTAGCTTTCAATTATTGTGCATAGGGTACAAGATTTGTAGAAATATTACCTTCTGTTAGTAAAATATATAAAGGAGAACTTATCCATATGATAAGAAAGGAACAACAACGTTTTTCTTTGCGAAAATATAAGGTAGGTGTTGCATCTGTATTTTTAGGGACAACTCTTAGCTTTTTGATGGCTAATGGTGGTGCAGTTCAAGCTTCTGAGCTTCCTACACAACCAGCTTCTGAAGAAAAAACTGAGTTGGTGAAAAAGGATGTCAGCAGTGAGGATTCCTCTAAAAAAGAACAAGATATTGTAGCAAATGTTGCAACAGCTGAGCTTGCTGAAGAAAATAAAGTAGAAGAAGCAAAACCTACTTCTGAGTCTAAAGTAGAAGAAGCTAAATCTGAAGCGACTACTTCAGAAAAAGCATCAGAGGTAAAACCTGCTTCAACTGAGACTGAGGTTGCTAATAAGGAAACTGCTAAGCCGGTTGAAAAAGCTGAAGAAACTAAGCCAGCTATTTCAGAAGGTGATAAACCTAAAGTTCGTAATCGTCGTGCTACAACGGAAGATGCAGTTTCTGGAGATCACAACTCTAAACCAGTCAGTGTTAGTACCTATCTAAAAGATGGTGAAACAGTTGATCCAACTATACAGAATCCAAATGGAGCTAAGGTTGAGTCACAAACTGTTCCTTCTGGTTATGCAAGAAAAGAAGGTGATTACTATACATACAGTATTGTAGACCTTACTCGCTTCAACGAACGTTACAACACAAAATATTACTCTCGTGCTTATAAGAGATTTGATGATTCTACAGATACAGTTGTTGAATTGATTGATAAAACGACTGGTAATGTAGTAGAAACTAGAACTATTACTTCATCAAGTGGTATTCAAAAATTTACAACTACTGCTACTGCATCAAAGGGAGAGTTAACTTATCAAGTAGATTATGATAAAGGGACACCTGCTAGTAAAGCTGAACCAGCTCAACCATTCCTACAATACGGTTATGAAGTTGGCGCGAGTATCCAAGCTTTAGTCGCTCCTGGTCACAACCTTACTCCAGATGAGAAAAAATTATACGATGCTGTATATGCTGCTCGTACATCAACAGATATTATTAACGTTGTAGAACCTGCTTATAATGGTCGTACAATTACCGACTCAAACGCTAAAATCCCAGAAGCAATTAATAAAACAACTTACTATAGAGTAGTTGATAAAAACAATGCGACATTTAACGCCAATAAAACAGATAAAACTGTTCAAGACTACGTTCCAAATGGCAATGAAGAAGATTTGGCTAGATATACCACTAAAGCTATGGAAGGACAAAACTTCACAGCATCTGGTGAGCGTCAATTTGATGGCTACAAATTGTACCAAACGGCAGATTCAGATACAACATCTGGTTATGTAAGTCGCCCATACAAAGTCGGTACTAAATTTATGGACGCTGAGCGTGCAGGAATTAAACGGATTAAAGAAATCGTAGGTGAAGATGGATCTGTAGTTGTTCGTGTTTATCTTCTTGATCCAAAACAACAAAGCAAACGTTCTGATGGTACATTGAGCACTGACGGCTACATGTTGCTAGCAGAAACGAAGCCTATTAAACCAGGTGATTACAATAAAGAAGATTTAGTTGTTAAGAAATCACCTCTTAACACAATTGCTTTCACAGATAGTAAAGGTGTAAACTATCCAAACGGTAAAGAAGTTCCATTTGACTTCCAAACAGCTGCTGGATATACACCTAAGAAAACAGTCTTTGTACCATTCTTAGGAGATAAGATTGGTCACCTTTCTCCAAACGAACAATTGGTTCGTGGAGTAAACGGTATCGGTACAAACGTTGACTTGCTCAACTCATTAACACCATACAAACAACCAATTTATTACTACGTCAAACAAAATCCAGTTGAAGTGACTCCGGAAGTTGAAAAACAATTGGACGGACGTGTCTTGACAGACGGTGAGTTTACATTCAAATTAACAGAAGAGAAAAGTACACCTGACAAACATGAAGAAACAGTTAGCAATAAAGATGGAAAAGCTACATTCAGCAAGCTTTCCTTTAACAAAGTTGGTACTTATAAATACAAGATCACTGAACAGAAGGGCTCTGATGCAAATGTAGATTACGATTCAATGACAGTTACCATGACTGTCAATGTAACTGAGAACACTCAGGGTGACTTGGAAGCTACAGTTAAATACAGTTCAGAAGGTGGATTTAGCGCAAGTAATGATGATAAAATCTTCAATAACTATGTTGTTGCTCCAGTTGTTACAAGATTTGACTTTACTAAAAAATTAGCCGGTCGTAAGTTAAAAGCTGGTGAATTCAGCTTTGTTCTCAAAGATCAAGATGGTAATGTTATTGAAACAGTTAAGAATGATGAAGAAGGAAATGTGACCTTTACTGAATTGTCATATGACAATACTAAAATTGGTACCCACTCATACTCTGTTGAGGAAGTTATCCCAGCTGATGCAGATAAAGAATTTGGTATGACATACGATACCATGAAAGCATTTGTCCGTGTAAAAGTTGCTAAAAATGGCCATACCTTAACAACTGTTACAGATATTGCTTCAACAGGTGGTAAGAATGCTGCTGGGGAATCAACTGACACTCAAGAAGATACTGAATTCAACAACAAAGTCAATCCTCCAGCAACACCTGAATTCCAACCAGAAAAATTTGTCGTTTCTAAAGAGAAATATGATATTACTGGCAACAAGTTGATGAACGACGACGACGAGTTGGCAAATGAATACACTGAAACAAATGCAGATCCATATGTAGACAAGACCACTAACAACGAACCAGAAAACTTGAATACCAAGACAGTTAAACGTGGTTCTAAATTAGTTTACCAAGTATGGCTTGATACTACTAAATTCACTGAAGCAAATAACATCCAATACGTTGGTGTATCTGATACATACGACGCTGATAAATTGGACGTCAATGCAGCGGATATTAAAGCATATGATTCAGTAACTGGTGCAGAAGTAACCAATAAATTCGACATCAAAGTTGAAAATGGTACGATTACTGCAACTTCAAAAGATGAATTTATCAAAGATAAAGTGCATGCTCCTGTTATCGACACAACTGAGTTCGAATTTGGACGTTACTATAAATTTGATATTCCAGCAACTGTGAAAGAATCTGTTAAAGCTGGTGCTGATATTGAAAATACAGCCAACCAAACAGTTCACGTTTACAACCCAGTAAGTAAGACAGTTGAAAAACCTGAAAAACCAACACAAAAACGTGTCAACAGCGTTCCAGTTCCAGTGGAAATGAACTTCACTAAACGTTTGGATGGTCGTGAACTTCAAGCCAACGAATTCGAATTCGTATTAAAGAAAGACGGCGTTGAAGTTGAACGCGTGAAGAATGATGCTGCTGGTAATGTTGTCTTCAAGACTCTCGAGTTCGGTCGCGATGATCTTGGTAAGACATACAACTACACAGTAGAAGAAACTCCTGGTGCAGATGCAACTGTCAATTATGACACAATGGTTGCTACTGTTAAAGTAGTTGTATCACATGATGGTACCGCAAAGGCAATTGTTGCCAACGTAACAGATGCTGCTGATAAAGAGTTCAACAATACAGTTACTCCTCCAGAAGAACCTAAGTTCCAACCAGAGAAATACGTTGTTTCTAAAGAGAAATACGATATCACTGGTGATAAGCTCATTGATGACGATTCTGAGTTGACAGATAAATATGGTGAAACAAACGCGAATCCATACGCGGATAATACCATCAATAATGAAGTGGAAAACTTAAATACTAAGACTGTTGAACGTGGTTCTAAATTAGTTTACCAAGTATGGTTGGATACAACTAAATTTGATGCTGCTAACAAGGACAACATCCAAACAGTTGGTATCTCAGATAACTATGATGAAGCTAAATTAAATCTTAATGCAGCTGACATCAAAGCCTACGACTCTGTAACAGGTGCAGAAGTAACCAATAAATTCGATATCGCTGTAAATGATGGTGTGATTACTGCAACCCTTAAAGATGGCTTCACGAAGTCACTTGGTGACGCAGAAAACACACAAGTGATCGATACAACTAAATTCGAATTCGGACGTTACTACAAGTTCGATATCCCAACAACAGTGAAAGCTGATGTTCCTGGTGGTGTAGACATCGAGAATAGTGCGGCTCAAGTAGTAAACTACTACAACCCAACGACTAAAAAAGTTGAAAAACCAAGCAAACCAACTGAAAAACGTGTAAACAACGTCCCAATTCAAATTGAACTTGACTTCAAGAAAGCTCTTGCAGGTCGTCAATTGAAAGCGAATGAGTTTACTTTCCAATTGTTAGACGATGATGAATTCAATGTTCTTGAAACAGCAACTAATGATAAGGATGGTAAGATTAAATTCACTAGCCTTAAATACACAAACAATGATCTCGGTGTTTACCGTTACAAAGTAGTAGAAGTTGCTGGTACAGACTCAACCGTTACGTATGACAATATGAAGGCTGTTGTAACAGTCACTGTTTCTCATGATGGTACAGCTAAAGCTTTAGTTGCTAAGGTCGGAGATATTGCCGATAAAGAATTTAATAACACAGTTCGCCCTCCAGAAGAGCCTAAGTTCCAACCAGAGAAATACGTTGTTTCTAAAGCGAAATTCGATATTACAGGTACTAAGCTCGCTGATGACGATTCTGAGTTGACAGATAAATATGGTGAAACAAATACAAACCCATATGTGGATACAACTAACAACAACGAAGATGAAAATTTGAATACGAAACCAGTTGAACGTGGTCAAAAACTTTACTATCAAGTATGGTTGGATACAACTAAATTTGACGCAAACAACAAAGACAATATCCAAACAGTAGGAATCACAGATAACTACGACAAGGATAAATTGACTGTTAATGCTTCAGATATCAAGGTTTACGATTCCGTTACTGGTGCAGACGTTACGACGAAATTCGATATCTCTGATAACAATGGTGTTCTGACAGCTAACCTGAAAGATGGCTTCACGAAGTCACTTGGCGACGCTGAAAACACACAAGTGATCGATACAACTAAATTCGAATTCGGACGTTACTACAAGTTCGATATCCCAGCAACAGTGAAAGACGATGTCGTAGCTGGTGCAGATATTGAAAACAAGGCAGCACAAGTCGTTAACTACTACAACCCAGTAAGCAAGACTGTTGAAAAACCAAACAAACCAACTGAAAAACGTGTCAACAGTGTTCCAATCTCAGTAGAATTTAACTTCACTAAGAAATTGGAAGGTCGTGAACTGAAAGCTAACGAATTCACATTCGAGTTGAAAGACAGCGACAATGTTGTGATTGCGACTGCAACCAACGATGCAGCTGGCAAGATCAAGTTTGATCCAGTAGATTACACTAATAAAGCTGGTGAAACTGTTACTGCCCTTAAATACAAGAAGGGTCAAGAAGGTACTTACAAGTACACTGTAACAGAGGTTAAGGGTACAGACGCAACTGTATCATACGATACAATGAAAGCAGAAGTAACTGTAACAGTATCTCATGACGGTACTGCGAAAGCCTTGATCACAAACGTGACAGAACCTGCGGATAAAGAATTTAACAACCGTGTGACTCCACCAGAAACTCCTGAGTTTAACCCAGAAAAATACATCCTTAATGAAGAAAAATTTGATATTACTGGAACTAAACTTCTGGATGATGATAAAGAGTTGACTGATAAAGTAGCTGATACCAACAAAGATCCATATGTGGACAATGTTGATAATAATGAAAAGCAAAATATCAATACACAAACACTCCATAAAGGTGATAAGGTTGTTTACCAAGTATGGTTGGATACAACTAAATTCAAAGAAGGTCACAATATTCAATCTGTAGGAATTACAGATAAATATGACAACGAAAACTTGGATGTTAATGTATCTGAAATTAAGGCTTACGATTCAGTAACTGGAGCTGATGTGACTGACAAGTTCGATATCAAGGTTGAAGATGGTGTTATTACTGCTACGTCTAAGGTTGATTTGACTAAATCACTCGGTGATGCGGAAGATACACAAGTAATTGATACTACTAAGCTAGCGTTTGGTCGTTACTATAAGTTTGATATTCTTGCACGTATCAAGGACACTGCTAAGGAAGGTGTAGATATTGAAAATACAGCTTCACAAATTGTTCACCAATACGATCCAACTAAGAAATCAGTTGAAAAACCAGAAAAACCAACTGAAAAACGTGTTGTAAATATTCCAGTTAAAGTTGAATTCAACTTCACTAAGAAATTGGAAGGTCGTGCGTTGAAAGCTGGAGAATTCAGCTTCGTATTGAAAGACAAAGATGGCAACGTAATTGAAACTGTAAGCAACGATTCAGAAGGTAAGATCAAGTTCTCAGCTCTTGAGTTCAAACGTGGTCAAGAAGGCACTCATATCTATCATGTAGAAGAAGTGAAAGGTACAGAGGCTGGAGTTGAGTATGACAAGATGGTAGTGACTGTTGGAGTTACTGTAACTAAGGATGGTAAAGTGTTGACCCTTACTTCACAAATGCCTGAAGATACTGAGTTTAACAACAAGGTAACACCACCAACACCACCAACACCACCAACACCACCAACACCACCAACACCACCAACGCCGCCAACACCGCCAACACCACCAACACCGCCAACGCCGCCAACGCCGCCAACACCACCAACGCCGCCAACACCGCCAACACCGCCAACACCGCCAACGCCGCCAACGCCGCCAACACCGCCAACACCACCAACACCGCCAACACCACCAACACCACCAACACCACCAACACCACCAACACCGCCAACACCACCAACACCACCAACACCACCAACGCCGCCAACACCACCAACGCCGCCAACACCGCCAACACCGCCAACACCACCAACACCGCCAACACCACCAACACCACCAACACCAGAAAAACCTAAAGGTCCTGAGTTGCCAAATACTGGTGAACAATCTAAATCTGGAGTTGCCGCACTTGGTGCTGCGCTTGGTCTTGTAGGTCTAGGTTTGGTTGTAAAACGTAAAAAACGTGAAGAATAAAATATACAAAATCGAATTCATTTAGCGATGAACTAACGATTTTAGCTCTAAAATGAAGAGGCTTTGCTCGTAAGAGCAAGGCCTTTTTATTATTTTTAAATGTCTATGAAATTTTATTGAAAGAAAATAAAAATTATTGAAATCACATATTTTTTTTGATAAAATTAGTATGTTTTTAAGAATCAAATCTTTTTCTTGAGAATGTTTTAAATCTTAAATAAAAGAAGGAATTGTCATGTCATCGTTAAAGAATAATAAAACGATTAAGTATGCCTTGAGAAAAACCTCAGTTGCTTTTGGTTCTGTTGCAGTCGCAACAGTGATTGCTGCTTCAGGTATTGCCACTGTATCAGCCGATGAAACTTCATCAGTAACGACACCTGTTACTTCAACTACAACAGTAGCTGGAGAAGAAACAAAAGAAGTTGCGGTTCCAGAGAAGTTGGAAGAAGCTAAAACTGCTGCCACAAATGAAGGTCTTGAAGTTAAAGAAACTGAGACTAAAAAGCAAGATTCAGAGGAAGCTGCTGCTAAAGATTACGAAAAACAAGTTACTGATATTAATAAAACTGTAGCTGATTATAAAGCTGAAGTAGCAGCAAATCAAGAAGCTTACGAAAAAGAAAAAGCTGAAGTTGATGCTAAAAACGCTGCTGCACAAGCAAACTACGATAAAGAGCTTGAAGCTTACAACGAAAAACTTACTGCTTATAAAAAAGAATTGACTGAAAAATCAGCAGAAAAAACAGCAGTAGAACAGAGTAATGAAGAGGCACGTGTTGCTTATGAAAAAGCTCTTGAAGAATATAACACAGCACTTGCAGCATACAATGCATCTGTAACAGCAAATCAAGAAGCTACTGAAAGCAATAAATTAGCTCAAGCAGAATATGAAGCTAAATTAGCTGACTACAAGACTAAAAAAGCTGCTTATGATGAAGCACAAGCTGCTTACTTGATTGAGCTCGAAATTTACAACAAGAAAAAAGCACAATACGATGACGCTAAAGATGCCTTTAATAAGATGGTTGCAGAGCGTGGCGGAAATCCTGAGAAATACAAACAAGATTTGACATTCCTCTCTGAAGAACTTACTGATGGTGAAACAACTAAAATTACACACCAAACAACTGGATTAACAAATTACTTGACAAAAGAAGGTCAATCTCGTATGTACGGTGATGGTAAAGCTACTAAGATGTATGAAACAAAGAATCTTCAAGATTCTGATTTGACAGCTACAAATCCATATGCCAACAATGAAATTGAGTGGGGTCTTGTAAAAGTCGGAGACAAATTTGATGTGACATACACAGGACTTACTCAAGCTAAAATTGTAAAAGGTAGCGAAGAAAAACGTATTGCAAAAGTTGTTTATAAATACGAAGTGAAGAGCCTTCCATCATCAGATGGAAAAGGAATCGTTCAAATTTATAACGATCCAGCAGTTACAATGACAATTGGTAGCTCAACAGATACTGAAAACCCAGTAACTGTTGGTGTTGATATTGAGTTTTACGATGAAAATGACCAATTGATTGATTTGTCACAACACAATGCAATCCTTGCCCTTAACTCACTTAACCACTGGAATGGTGCATCTTATGTAGAAAATGACAAACCTCGTCCTCTAGTTGTTGAAGCTAAAGATAGCGAAGGCAATACAGTTCGTGGAACTTGGGATCCATATTCAGATGGAAGTGAACCAAAACTTGATGGTGCAGACGTTGTTGTGAAAAGCGGTAAAGCTGACTTCGGTAGTGCAGAAGTTGATATCAATGCTGATAATCCTTTGAAAATTGTTGCTCAAAAAGCAACATGGGATGCTGATGCCTTCAAAGTAACTGAAGAAACAGTAGTTGATGCTACAACAGTGAATGCATCTGGTGGCGGAAATGGTCACTCAGTTGGTACTGAAGATTACACATTCGGTGATAAATCAGACGTTATCGGTTCTTACACTGTAGACGCTAAATCAGGTGTTTTGAGATACACACCAAAAATGAAACACCAAGATACTCCTCACATTGAGTCTGTAAACATTGGTGACAAAGAGTTTATTAAACTTCCAAATTCAAGTGTAGACCAAGATTCATCGACAAAAGAAGTATCTGCTAAAGAACAAAATCAATACATGGCTCAAGGTGCTACATTTAATGCAGACTCTTCAAGTGAAACTAAGGGTTGGGATGATCCTAAGAGCCCTTACCTTTACTATGGTGGTGGTGCTGTTATTTTGAAAGATGGTCATCTTGAATTTACAGCAAAAGGTGCTAACGCAACAGGCGAAGCAACTCTCTATTGGTTCTCTATCAACTCAAACGTTGGCTTCCCTCAAGATCCAGGTGAAGAGCCAGTTAAACCAACAGAACCAACACCTCCAGTTAAACCTGAAAAACCAGAATTGACAGAAGTACCAACTGTTAAAGAAAAACCAGTTCCACCGACAGAACCAGAATATAAAACAGTACCTGTCTTACCAAGTGAACCGGTTAAACCAGAAACACCTGAGTTGGTGAAGGATCCTGTTAAGAAAGAAACAGAAAAACCAGTTGTTGAATGGAATAAAAATGTTGTGGTTATCAAGAAAGATGAAAAACCACAACCAAAACCAGAGCCTAAGCCGGAACCAAAACCAGAACCAAAACCAGAGCCTAAGCCGGAACCAAAACCAGAACCAAAACCAGAGCCTAAGCCGGAACCAAAACCAGAACCAAAACCAGAGCCTAAGCCGGAACCAAAACCAGAGCCAAAACCAGAGCCAAAACCAGAGCCTAAGCCAGAACCAAAACCAGAACCAAAGCTAGAGTTTAAGTCAGAGTCAAAATCAGAAACTAATCAAAAAGATTCAGAGAGAGTATTACCAAATACTAGTTCAGCTGATCAATCATTCATGACTTATTCAGCACTTATTGGTTTAGCTACTGCCGGTTATGCTTTGTCAAGAAAGAAAAAAGAAGACTAATTCATTCTGACAGTTTTAAAAGAGAAGACTAGTTTAGTCTTCTTTTTTTACTTAACTTTATCCAATAAAATTTAAAATATTAAACCGTTTACACTTGACAAAAATTGGTCTATACCATATAATGAAGTAAAGAAATGTGGAGGAACAATTATGAAAGTTATTCAAGTAAAAAATCCTGAAGAAGGTGGAAAAGTAGCTTTTGAAATTTTAAAAGAAAAGTTAGCAAAGGGTGCTCAAACATTAGGACTTGCGACAGGTAGCAGTCCACTTGAGTTCTACAGAGAAATCGTAGAGAGTGACCTTGATTTTTCAAATCTTACAAGTGTCAACTTGGACGAATATGTAGGATTAGATGGAGATAATCCTCAATCTTATCGTTATTTCATGCAAGAACATCTGTTCAATAAAAAGCCATTTAAAGAAAGCTTTTTGCCTCGTGGAGTTAAAGACAATGCAGAAGAAGAAGTAGAACGCTATAATCAAATTCTTGCTGATCATCCGGTTGATTTGCAAATCTTGGGAATTGGTCGAAATGGTCACATTGGATTTAACGAACCAGGAACTCCGTTCGATAGCCAAACTCATCTTGTAGACCTTGATCAGTCTACCATTGAGGCTAATGCTCGTTTCTTTGATAAAATCGAAGACGTACCAACACAAGCTATTTCAATGGGTATTAAAAATATCTTAGATGCCAAATCTATTCTTCTCTTCGCTTATGGCCCATCAAAAGCAGAAGCTATTGCCGGAACTGTTGAAGGTCCAGTGACTGAAAATCTACCAGCAAGTAGTTTGCAAAATCATTCGGATGTGACTATTATTGCGGATGCAGAAGCACTAAGTTTATTAAAGAAATAAGTTAATCTAAAAGCCATTCATCTAATAAAGTTGGGATGGCTTTTTTGTTGAAAACATTTAAGAAATTGTTATATTGTTTTTTAAAAAGTATAAAAATAAGAAAAAAAGCAATCTTTATATACAGTAATTTTATAATAACAATTTTTTAGTAAATAATTCAAATTATTTCAATTATAAAACTAGACTTTTAAAATAAATATTGCTACAATAAACATTAAATAATAACTAATTAGAAACAAAGGAGACAGATAGAAATGAATATGAAAAAAATTGGATTTTTTTCTATCATCATGTGTTTATTAACAGTCATAATTTCTCTTACTTTAACAAAGGCTTCTGCCGAAGTATCAGAGTTGACTGGTTCTAGTAAGTCTGTAGATGCGATTACTTCGCTTAACATCACAAATAATAAAGGTGGAAATCTTGATGGGGACCTGCCACAATGGGTTACATTCAGATTAAACGCAAACTTTGATTTATCAGGTAAAGATGTTAAAGCCGGTGATACAACTACTATTGATGTTTCAGATGCTCTTTATATAGAATCACAAAACTTTGAAATTCGAGATACAGCAACTAATAATCTCATCGCAACTGGTAAAATTGATGAAACTAAAAAACATATCATCTTAACCTATACTGATTATGCTGAAAAGCACTCTGACACCAGTGGTTCTTTCTTTGTCTATACTCGAGTGGACTTTCAAAAGAATCCTGAAAAAGGAGAAATTCCTGTTCAAATTACTATCAATGGTAAAGTATATAATGCCGGTAAGGTGAATTTTACTGGAGTTGGAGAAGCCAAACCAGAGTTGTTCTCAAAAACTGGATGGATAAGTAATGAAGAACAAAGAATTCTTTCTTATTCCATTTCAATCAACCAGACAAAAGAGAGTTATAAAGATGCAATAGTTGAAGACGCATTGAAGTTCTCTAACGCATCTTACATCAAAGATAGTATTCATATTTATAAAGGGAAATTCAACTATGTAAATGGAGAATGGGAATTTAACGATAAAACAGATGTAACTAATCAACATACTGTTACAGTTAGTGAAGATGGTCGATCATTTGTTATTCAACTTGGAGATATCACTGAAGCTGATCAATACCGTATTGAATATAATGTTCAAGCAAATTATGCATTTGCAGATGGTGAAAAATTAGATAATGATGCTGTTTTAAAAGCAAAAGAAAAAACTTTGGAAAATGCGACTCAAACTACCGTTGCTCAGATAGCAGGTGGTTCAGGTATTGGATATGTCTTCTCGATTAATATCCATAAAGTAGATGAAACGAACCAACCACTAGCGGGGGCTAAGTTTAAAGTTGTACGACAAGCTAATAATCAAGTGATTGGTGAGTTTACCACAGATGCTGAAGGGAAAATTACAGTAACTGGCCTTTTGAAAGACAAGTATATCTTAACTGAAGTTGAAGCACCAAAGGGGTATGTGATAAATACAGCAGACACAGAAGTGAATGCAACAGATTTTGGAGCTGATAAATCAGTTACAAAAACAATCGTCAATCCAAAAGAACAAACCACAACTACGACAACCACAACAGAAGCGCCGACAACAACCACAACGACAACAACGACAGAAGCGCCGACAACAACCACAACGACAACAACGACAGAAGCGCCGACGACAACATCAACGACAACAACGACAGAAGCGCCGACAACAACCACAACGACAACAACGACAGAAGCGCCGACAACAACCACAACGACAACAACGACAGAAGCGCCGACAACAACCACAACGACAACAACGACAGAAGCGCCGACAACAACCACAACGACTACAACGACGGAAGCTCCGATGACAACATCAACGACAACAACGACAGAAGCGCCGACGACAACATCAACGACTACAACGACAGAAGCGTCGACGACAACATCAACGACAACAACGACAGAAGCGCCGACGACAACATCAACGACTACAACGACAGAAGAGTCGACGACAACATCAACGACTACAACAACAGAAGAGTCAACGACAACATCAACAACCACTTCAAAACCAGAAGTATCTGAGACAACTACTACAGAAGATAAGCCAGGTCTTCCATATACTGGTGAGTCTACAGGTATTGCATTAGTAATTGCTGGTGTATCTATCTTGGCAGGTAGTCTCGTTATGAAAAAGAAATTTTCTAAATAATTGAGTTTAGAAAAAGATAGTTAATAAAAAGGACTTTAGGGTCCTTTTTATTTGTCAATGAAAAATAATGAAATGCACTATTTTTCTTGACAATTTTCATCAATACATGTAAAATAGAATAGATCTTGAACTTGAAGGGAGTGAAAATAATGTCTAAAACAGTAGTACGTAAGAATGAATCTCTTGACGATGCACTTCGTCGTTTCAAACGTGCGGTTACTAAAGCTGGTACTCTTCAAGAAACACGCAAACGTGAATTCTATGAAAAACCTTCTGTAAAACGTAAACGTAAATCAGAAGCAGCTCGTAAACGTAAAAAATTCTAATTTGAAATGAAAGACTAGACTTATCTAGTCTTTTTTTGCTAATCACAAAGAGTAAAATCACAGTGAAGATTGTTAATTCAGTGTTAAACAGATATTCTAAACTTGGAAGCTTTTTGATTGTAGTTATGTGTTTTATATAAAGTTAAAATGTTGACGTTGAGAAAGTATCCTCGTTGAGGAAATTAAAAACATACTGACAGAAGTATAGGAAAACTGCTAGATATAGGTGCTGACAAAAACTATTAAAAGTCAATTTTTGAGAATAGATTTACTGATAAAAGAAAATTAAAACTCATCAATTAATCTGAAACAGTGTTGCTAAAGTCATTTGGCGCAGTAAAAATGACATTTTGTATTTTACCCCCCCTTTTTTCTTGTTTTTTTGGTATAATTAAAAATATCAGTAGAAAAAATCTGAGAGGGCTTTATCATGAGAAAAACAAAAGTCGCAGTCGCTTTAGGAGCATTTTTGTTTCTTAGTGTCGGCGCGAGAGTAGAGGCGGACACAACTTCGCGGTCCGACGTCAATCGGATTCATTTCATTAATACCAAAGGAAGTCCAGGGACTGATGCCATTTTACTTGAAAGTAACGGGCATTATGCGTTGATAGATATGGGTGAAGACTATGACTTTCCAGATGGGAGCGATCCGCTTTATCCATTAAGATCGGGTATTATTACTTCAAATGTCTATGCAATTGAAGATCGACTTTTCCGTCATCTTGACCATGTAGGTGTTAAGAAGTTGGACTTTATGCTTGGAACGCATGTCCATAGTGACCATATTGGTGGAGCTGATGAAGTTCTAAAAAAATATAAGGTTGATAAATTTTATCTAAAACGATATTCGGATGATCGAATTTCCACTCAATGGGGCTTGTGGGATAATCTTTTTAACTATAATAATGCACTGAATGCCGCTAGAAAATATGGCGTTAATCTTATTCAAGATATCTCAGATAATGATAGTCATTTCAAATTGGGTGATATGGATATTCAGTTGTATAACTACAAAAATGAATATGGCCCAGATGGGAAATTAAAGAAAGTATATGATGACAATCCCAATTCTATTGTTGCTGTAGTTACAGTAAATGGGAAGAAAATTTATCTGGGTGGGGATCTTGATAACGTTTATGGAGCTGAAGATCGCTTAGGCCCACAAATTGGGAAAGTCGATTTAATGAAATGGAACCATCACCTTGACGGAAAAGTTTCAAACAGCATTAATTTTCTTAATAATCTTTCCCCATCTATTGTTGTGCAAACAACAGGATTGGATATAAATGTCCAAGCAACGAGAGATAAATTGAAACAGATGAATGTCCAAGTTGTTCATGCTTCAAGTGATAAGAAAGATGCGACTGTTTTTGATATAAAAACAGATGGCATTAATAATATTTCTCAAGAATTCCCAGATATTCCGAATACGAATTCACGTTGGATCACTGAAGATGGATATAAGAAGTATTATTTCGCTGATGATCAGATGGCAACAGGTTGGCATACAATTGATGGAGCAAAATACTTCTTCAATGGGAAAGGACATCTGCAACAAGATAAATGGCTTCAAGATTTTGATGACGAAGGTACTCTTAAGTCTTTATATATGGATAAAGATGGGAAGTTACAAACTTCCAAATGGCTTCAAATTGACAAGCAATGGTATTATGTGGATTCTAAAGGATATCGAAAAGAGTCGGAGTTAGCAATCATTGACGGTAAGACCTATTACTTTGACGAAAAAGGGATTATGCAAACTGGTACCAGAACAGTGAATGGAGCAACTCTGGTCTTTGATGATACAGGTGCGCTTTCAAATGAACTAAGAGCATCATCCTGGAATAAAATCGGTAATAAATGGTATTACCTAGATGAAAATAAAAAAATGACCATTGGTTTCAAAGAAATTGATGGAAAGATGTACTATTTCAATGAAGCCGGAGAAATGGGAACTTATTGGCAATATACGCACCAAAAATGGTATTACTTTAGCGCTTCAGGTGAAATGAAACGTGGTTGGCTCAATGATGCAGGTAAATGGTATTATCTAGATCCTAAAACTGGAGAAATGTTCACTGGTTCAAATAAAATTGACGGCAAACTCTATCGCTTTAATGATGGAGGCGTCATGGCAACTGGTTGGGAACAGTTTGATGGCAAATGGTACTATTATACATCTAGTGGCGATCAGAAAAAAGGCTGGCTTAAATACAACAATGACTGGTACTATCTCGAACTGAAAGATGGAGAGATGGTTACAGGAACCAAAGAAATCGATGGGCAACAATATAGCTTTAAAGATAGTGGTGCTATGGTTACTGGCTGGAAACAAACAGATGACAAATGGTACTATTATGCATCAAGTGGTGAACTGAAAAAAGGCTGGATTAAATATGCTGGTGATTGGTACTATCTTGATTCGAAAGATGGAGAGATGGTTACAGGAACCAAAGAAATCGATGGACAACAATATAGCTTTAAGGCTAGTGGTGCTATGGTTACTGGCTGGAAACAAGAAGATGATAAATGGTACTATTATGCATCAAGTGGTGAGCAGAAAAAAGGTTGGATAAAATCTGCAGGTAAGTGGTACTACTTGAATCAAAATGACGGCGTTATGGTGACCGGTAGACAGGAAATTGATGGTGTCAAATATAGCTTTAACCAATCTGGAGCTATGGAAACCGGATGGGTATTTGACGGCAAAGATTGGTACTATCATAAAGAATCTGGAGCCATGGAAACTGGTTGGTTTAAATATTCTGGCAAATGGTTCTTCCTAGATGGTGATTCTGGAAAAATGCTTACTGGTATCCATGAAATCTCTGGAGATAACTATTACTTTAATATTGCAGGTGAAATGCAAGTTGGTTGGATTCAAGAAAAAGGGGACTGGTATTATTTCAAACCAAGTGGTGAAATGCTTCGTGATGGAATTACACCTGATGGCTATAAAGTCGCTAGTGATGGTAGATGGCGTTCAAATGGAGTGACTACCACAACGACGAGTGTAGAAGAAACAACTTCAAAAGATTCATCGCTTAGAGAAGCTTTTGAACCTACAACAGATGCTACCCAAACTAGTGAGGAAAAATCAGTTCCAGTTAGTGATGACAAAGCTTCTAACTAATCACTTTGTCGAATAGATTTTAAAGAAGGGATTAAATAACAGTTTGTTGTTTAATCTCTTTTTCGATAGGTTAAATCTTTTAAAGAGTTCTTCCTAAATAAATAGCGTAAAGACTGTTAAAAACATAAACTTATTTCTACAATCTGATATAATAGTAGGAGAACCTTATTGAAGGAGAAAAATATGTCGGTTTTAGTCAAAGAAGTAATTGATAAACTCAGACTAGACATTGTCTATGGTGAGCCAGAATTACTTGAAAAGGAAATAAATACGGGCGATATTTGTCGACCAGGTCTCGAAATGACGGGCTATTTTGATTACTATACTCCAGAACGTATCCAATTGTTGGGAATGAAGGAGTGGTCCTATCTCATTAGCATGTCTTCTCACAACCGCTACCAGGTTTTGAAGAAATTATTTCAACCAGAAACACCTGCAGTTATTGTTTCGCGTGGTTTAGTAGTTCCAGAAGAAATGCTAAAGGCTGCTAGAGAATGTAAAATCGCTATTTTAACAAGTCGTACTGCAACCAGTCGTCTATCTGGTGAACTATCAAGTTACTTGGACTCTCGTTTGGCCGAACGCGCAAGTGTGCATGGTGTTTTGATGGATATCTATGGTATGGGTGTTCTGATTCAAGGTGATAGTGGTATCGGTAAGAGTGAGACCGGACTTGAGTTGGTCAAACGCGGACATCGTCTAGTCGCAGATGATCGCGTGGATATCTATGCTAAAGACGAGATGACACTTTGGGGTGAGCCAGCAGAAATCTTGAAGCATTTGTTAGAAATTCGCGGCGTTGGTATTATTGATATCATGAGCCTTTATGGGGCTAGTGCCGTTAAGGATTCTTCACAAGTTCAATTGGCTGTCTATTTAGAAAATTACGATACTGATAAGGTCTTTGACCGTTTGGGGAATAATGCGGAAGAATTGGAAATCTCAGGTGTTTCTATTCCACGTATTCGTATCCCAGTAAAAACAGGACGTAATATCTCTGTCGTTATCGAGGCGGCTGCAATGAATTATCGTTCGAAGGAGATGGGCTTTGATGCGACACGCCTCTTTGAAGAACGATTGACAAAACTAATTGAAAGGAACGAGATGAAGAATGATTGATCCAGTTGCTTTTCAAATTGGTCCTTTGGGTATTAGATGGTATGCACTCTGCATCGTTTCAGGTCTTATTTTAGCAGTCTATCTTGCAAGTAAAGAAGCACCAAAAAAGAACATCTTATCCGATGACATTTTAGACTTTATTTTAATTGCTTTTCCTTTAGCTATCATTGGTGCTCGACTTTATTATGTCATTTTTAGATTTGACTACTATAGTCAGCATATGGGAGAGATTTTTGCCATTTGGAATGGAGGTCTTGCCATATACGGCGGTTTAATCACCGGAGCAATCGTACTCTATTTCTTTGCTGATCGTAGATTAATCAACACATGGGATTTCTTGGATATTGCTGCTCCAAGCGTTATGATTGCTCAGAGCCTTGGACGTTGGGGGAATTTCTTTAACCAGGAAGCCTACGGAGCAGTTGTTGAAAATCTTGATTACCTACCTGGTTTTATTAAGAATCAGATGTATATCGATGGCTCCTATCGACAACCAACCTTCCTTTATGAATCTATCTGGAATCTCATTGGGTTTACGTTGATTATTATTTTTAGACGTCGATTAAAGAGTATTCGTCGTGGTTATATCACTGCCTTCTATCTAATTTGGTATGGATTTGGACGTATGATCATTGAAGGTATGCGAACAGATAGTCTCATGTTCTTTGGACTTCGAGTATCTCAATGGTTGTCAGTTCTATTAATTGGACTTGGAATTTATATTATCGTTTATCAAAATCGAAAAAAAGCACCATTTTATAATGTGAAAAAGGAGAATTAAAATGTTAGAAGTTGCTTATATCATTGTGGCAATTGCCTTGGTTGTATTCTTAGTTTATCTGATTATTACCCTTCAAAAAGTTGGTCGTGTAATCGATGAAACTGAAACGACTGTTAAAACCTTAACTTCAGATGTAAATGTTACTCTACATCACACAAACGAACTACTTGCAAAGGTCAATGTTCTTGCTGACGATATCAATGTCAAAGTTGCAACCATTGATCCACTCTTTACAGCAGTTGCAGATCTTTCTGTTTCTGTTTCTGATCTAAATGAGCAAGCTCGTGTCTTGAGTAAAAAAGCTTCATCTGCAGGTTCAAAAACTTTAAAGACTAGTGCTGGTTTGTCTGCCATTCGTGTTGCAAGTAAATTTTTTAAAAAATAAAAAGGAGATAGCTCATGGGTAAATTATCATCAATCCTTTTAGGAACTGTTTCAGGTGTTGCCGTTGCTTTATTCCTAACAAGTGAAAAAGGGAAACGAGTTACGAGTCGAGCACAAGACTTTATTGAAGATTTGAAAGAAGATCCTGAATACGCTAAAGAACAAGTCTGCGAAAAGCTGACTGATGTCAAAGATCAAACCAAAGAATTTGTTCTTAAAACAAAAGAACAAATCGAATCTGGGGAAATTACTCTCGATACCGTCCTCGATAAAGCAAAATATCACGCTCAACAAGCTACTGAAGCTTCGAAAGAAACCTTGAACAGTCTCAAAGAACAATTGGAAGAAAAAGTAGTTGTTGAAGATCAAGAAGATGGTCAAGAAATTGTCATCGATATTCAAGAAGACTAAATAGAATCGCCATTTCCTGATTTTCAAATGAATCAGGAATGGTGATTTTTTTCTTGAGTGAACTCTTTGTGGTATAATAAATACTATGCAGAAGAAACCGACATCAGCTTATGTGCACATTCCATTTTGTACACAAATCTGTTATTATTGTGACTTTTCAAAAGTTTTTATCAAGAATCAACCGGTGGATAGCTATCTAGAGCATCTACTGCAAGAATTTCATTCTTATGATATTCAAAAATTACGTACACTCTATATTGGAGGTGGAACACCGACAGCCTTGTCTGCGCCACAGTTAGAGTTGCTTCTGGATGGATTGACTAAAAACTTAGATTTATCAGTCTTAGAAGAATTGACCATTGAGGCCAATCCCGGTGATTTGGATGCTGATAAGATTGCTGTTTTGAAAAATTCTGCAGTCAATCGTGTTTCACTAGGTGTTCAGACCTTTGATGACAAAATGTTGAAAAAAATAGGGCGTAGTCATTTGGAGAAGGATATTTATGAAAATATTGACCGCCTCAAATTGGCTGGTTTTGATAATATCTCTATTGATTTAATCTACGCACTTCCTGGTCAGACTATGGACCAGGTTAAGGAGAATGTTGCCAAGGCTATCGCTCTGGATATTCCTCATATGAGCCTTTATAGTTTGATTTTGGAAAACCATACGGTCTTTATGAATCGTATGAGACGAGGGAAATTACCTCTTCCTAAGGAAGAATTAGAAGCTGAGATGTTTGAGTATATCATTTCAAAGCTAGAAAAAGCTGGCTTCGAGCATTATGAGATTTCTAATTTTTCTAAACCAGGATTTGAAAGTCGTCACAATCTTATGTACTGGGATAATGCCGAGTATTATGGTATTGGTGCAGGTGCATCTGGCTATGTAGATGGTGTTCGCTATAAAAATCATGGGCCTATTCGCCATTATTTAAAGGCAGTAGAAGATGGGAATGCTCGTATTAACGAAGAACATCTGACTCAAAGGGAGCAAATGGAAGAAGAGATGTTCCTTGGACTTCGCAAGAAGTCTGGAGTTTCCATGGAGAGATTTGAAGAAAAATTTGGACAGTCTTTCCAAGAACTTTATGGAGATATCATCAAAGACTTGATTCAACAAGGTCTTATGCAGGTTGATGGCGATCATGTTCGTATGACTAAGAGAGGTCTCTTCTTAGGTGATACAGTAGCAGAACGATTTATATTGGAGTAAAATTATGGGCTTAACTTATCAAATGAAGATGAAAATTCCTTTTGATATGGCTGACATGAATGGTCATATCAAACTACCAGACGTTATCTTGTTGTCCTTACAGGTATCAGGGATGCAGTCAATTGAACTTGGAGTGAGTGACAAGGATGTTTTAGAACAGTATAATCTAGTCTGGATTATCACAGATTATGATATCGATGTGATACGCTTACCTCAATTTGCTGAGGAAATTACCATCGAAACAGAGGCCTTGAGCTACAATCGTCTATTTTGCTACCGCCGATTTACTATTTATGATGAAGATGGTCAAGAAATCATTCGCATGGTAGCTACATTTGTCCTTATGGATCGTGATAGTCGGAAGGTTCATCCTGTAGAACCTGAAATAGTCGCACCTTATCAATCTGAGTTTTCTAAGAAACTGATCCGTGGACCAAAATACGCTGAGTTGGAAGAAGCGATTAGCAAGGACTATCATGTCCGTTTTTACGACTTAGATATGAATGGCCATGTCAATAATAGCAAATACCTAGACTGGGTTTTTGAAGTTATGGGGGCAGATTTTCTAACCAATCATATTCCTAAAAAAATCAACCTCAAATATGTCAAGGAAGTTCGACCAGGTGGTATGATTACTTCTAGTTACGAATTGAATGGACTGGAAAGCAATCACCAAGTTACAAGTGATGGCGACATCAATGCTCAGGCAAAGATAACTTGGCAAGAAATTAACAAAGATTAGAAAGAAATATATGACTTATAAAGGCTATTTGATAGATTTAGACGGAACAATCTATAAGGGAAAAGATAGAATCCCAGCTGGTGAAGCATTTGTTCACGAGTTGCAAAAAAGAGAGATTCCGTATCTCTTTGTGACAAATAATACCACTCGTACACCAGAAAGTGTTCAGGAGATGTTAGCCAATCACTTTAACATCGACACACCTGTATCGACAATTTATACTGCAACCTTAGCGACTATTGATTACATGAATGATTTGGGGCTTGAAAAGACAGTCTATGTGATTGGAGAAGCGGGGCTCAAGGAAGCAATCAAAGCAGCAGGCTACGTTGAAGATAAAGAAAACCCTGCCTATGTGGTTGTTGGTTTGGACTGGCAAGTTGACTATGAAAAATTTGCTACGGCAACCCTAGCTATTCATAAAGGTGCTCATTTTATCGGCACCAACCCAGATTTGAACATCCCAACGGAACGAGGCCTTTTACCTGGTGCTGGTTCACTGGTTACTCTGCTCGAAGCAGCAACTCGCATAAAACCAGTTTATATTGGAAAACCTAATGCGATTATTATGGACAAAGCTGTTGAACACCTAGGACTTGAGCGCCAAGAAATTGTCATGGTGGGCGATAATTACCTGACTGATATTCGTGCTGGTATTGATAATGAAATCCCTAGCCTTTTGGTGACGACAGGATTTACAAAACCTGAAGAAGTAGCAGACCTGCCAATCGCTCCAACCCATGTTCTCTCAAGTCTAGCGGAGTGGAATTTCGATGAAAACTAAACTAACTTTTGGAGGAAGTCTTTTCTTTCTCCTCTCGCTTGCTATTTTATTGACCATTTATCTAGCTTGGTTTCTTTATCCTCTGGAAATTTCTTGGTTACACCTAACAAGTCGTGTTCCTTTCCAACCTCAGACAATCCAGCATAACTTTAATGTTTTGATGGATTATTTGACAAATCCATTGAATCAAGCATTGAAAATGCCAGATTTTCCTTCGTCTGCTTCTGGCATCCATCATTTTGCGGTTGTGAAGGGGCTCTTTCACCTAACGCAAGGAGTAGCGATGGTTACCCTACCGATTTTCTATCTTTTTTGGAAGCAGGTCATTCAGAAAGGTTTTCTGTCTCTATTTCGCAGAGGCCTCTTGATTATGCTGTCTCTACCTTTGATTCTTGGTTTTGTTGGTGTTTTCATTGGATTTGAACAATTCTTTACTTTGTTTCATCAAATCCTTTTTGTGGGAGATGATACTTGGCTTTTTGATCCTGCAAAAGATCCAGTCATTCTCATCCTACCAGAGGACTTTTTCCTTCATACCTTTCTTTTATTTTTCTGCTTGTATGAATTGATTTTTGGATTTATGTACCTTAAAAGTCGAAAAACAGGCAATTAAAAGAATAAATGCATAAAATTATTTGAACAAATTGTGGGAAAACCTATTTTTCTTGAAAAAATAGGTTTTTTTACGGAAATAACTAGTCAAGCGCTTTATTTTTTTGTATAATAGAGTGAGAAAAGTATGCAAAGAAGAGAATAGCATGATTACACTATTTTTATCACCGAGTTGTACATCATGTCGTAAGGCAAAGGCCTGGCTTAATAATCATAAGGTGCCTTTCCAAGAGCACAATATTATGACCAGTCCTTTATCAAGAAAAGAATTGCAACAAATTCTTTCCTTGACCGAAAACGGTACCGATGACATTATTTCAACTCGTTCAAAAATTTTCCAAAAGTTAAATATCGATGTGGAAAGTATCTCGGTGACTGAGTTGCTTAGTTTAATTGAGCAGTACCCTAGTCTTTTGCGTCGTCCTATTATCATTGATGATAAACGTATGCAGATTGGCTTTAATGAAGATGAAATTCGTGCTTTTCTTCCTCGTAGTTATCGTAAGCAAGAATTGAAAGAAGCTACATTGAGAGCTGGTATTAATTAGATGAATAAACAGTATAGTTACCCACTAGATTTGTCGTGGAGCACTGAAGAACTTGCTTCAGTGCTTTCTTTTTTTAATGATGTTGAAGCCGCCTATGAAACTAAGGTAGAAGCAAAGAAAATATTAGATTCCTATAAATTGTTCAAGTCTGTCGTGCCGAGTAAGAGTGAAGAAAAACGTTTGGGACGTGAATTTGAAGCAGTTAGTGGATATTCTTTCTACCGTGCAGTCCAATTGGCAAAAGAAAAAGGAGAAGGGAAGATTTCACTTGGAAAATAAATTTACATTTGCCAAAGAAATTGTCAGGGAAGCTGGGGATTACATTCTCCAGCATATGAAAGAAGATCTCCATGTTGAGAGAAAGTCTTCCCCTACAGATTTGGTAACTAAGTTAGATAAAGAAGTTCAAGACTTACTCATTGAGAAAATTCGTTCTCGCTATCCAGATGATTTGTTTTGTGCAGAAGAAGGATGTATGCGTGCAGCAGTAGGACAAGGTTGTGTATGGATTATTGATCCTATTGATGGAACCAACAACTTCGTAGCACAAGGTGAAGATTTTGCCGTTATGCTAGCCTATTTTGAGGATGGTGTTGGGAAATTTGGGATTATCTATGATGTCATGAAAGGCGATTGCTATCATGGTGGAGGAGATTTTCCGCCCTGTCGTAATGATGAACCTTTACCAGCATTTAAAAAGAAACCTTTGAGAGAATTTTTGGTAGCTGGGAATTCTGGTATGCTAGAAAGCAACGAATGGGGCTTGGCAGAATTGGGAAATGCTGCACTTGGCACACGAGTTTATGGCAGTGCTGCCATTAGTTTTGCAAAGGTGCTATCAGGTCGACTACTAACGTATATCACTTATCTTCAACCCTGGGATTATGCAGCAGCGAGTATCCTAGGTGAAAGTTTAGGTTATAAGGTTCTTACGATTGCTGGTGAGGAAGTTGATTTCCAAACACGGCAGGCTGTTATGATGGTACCAGTCGAGATGCAAGATGAAATTCAATCCTATATCTACGAAAGGAAATAAACTTACATGCAATTTCCAGAAGGATTTGTAAAAAAATATGAAACAATATTGGGAGATGAGGCAAGAGCTTTTCTTGCCTCTTTTGATGATGAAGCCGTTTCTGCTTTTCGTGTCAATCCCTTAAAAGAAAGTCAAGTTTCTTTTTCAGACGCTATTCCAAATACACCTTGGGGCTACTATGGTAAGGTTTCTGGAAAGTCTCCAGAGCATGTAACTGGTCTGGTCTATTCCCAAGAACCAGCTGCACAAATGGTGGCGCAAGTAGCTCATCCAACTCCTGGCATGAAGGTTTTGGATTTGGCAGCAGCACCAGGTGGAAAATCGACACAATTGGCAGCCTATCTAGAAGGTGAGGGGCTTCTCGTTTCCAATGAAATTTCAAGTAAGCGAGCAAAAATACTGGTTGAAAATATGGAACGTTTTGGTGCGACTAATGTCGTTGTGACCAATGAATCAGCAGACCGTTTAGCCAAGATTTTTAAAGGCTATTTTGACCTAATCGTTTTAGATGCACCTTGCTCAGGAGAAGGGATGTTTCGTAAACAACCTGACGCTATGGATTATTGGAGTGTCGATTATCCTAGTCAGTGCGCTAGTTTACAACGTGAGATTTTAGCAGATGCAGTTACTATGTTGGCTGATGGTGGTCGACTAATCTATTCAACCTGTACCTGGGCGCCAGAAGAAAATGAAGAAATCATTAGCTGGCTCATGGATAATTATGATTTTGAACTCATTCCAGTAGAACATATAAATGGTATGTCACAAGGAATCAACCAAGCTGAGACTGCTAGAATGTACCCTCATCACTTTAAGGGAGAAGGTCAGTTCGTGGCCCATCTTCAGTTTAAAGGTCAAAACAAGGCTGGGAAGTTCAAACCTTCTAAATCAAACCTTTCTCGTGAACAACTTTCCTTGTGGCAGGATTTTGAGAAGAAACATTTAAAAGAAAAATTGACTGGAGTCTTACAAGTTTTTGGAGACCAACTGTATTTGTTACCAGAAGTTCTACCGGATTTAGGAAAACTTAGAATTGCTCGGAATGGACTACATCTTGGAACTTTTAAGAAAAAACGTTTTGAACCAAGCTTTGCTCTTGGCCTGGCTTTAAAACCAAGCCAAGTCAAACAATCAATTGAAATCCATCAAGAAGACTTCGTTAAATACGTGGCCGGTGAGACAGTTCAATTGTCTGAAACTCTACCAAATGGTTGGTACCAAGTTTTGGTTGGTGGGAATGGTCTGGGATTTGCTAAAGTAACCGGAAATACTCTAAAGAATTATTTCCCCAAGGGCTTGAGGTTTAAGGTAAAAAACTAGTCAAAATCAGTATTCTATGTTATAGTGGAAGTATGGATTTTTCGTGAAAAATATTAGAAAATAAGGGCGAAAATCCGGGTTATTCATCATTATTTTCAAGGAGACAAATAGTGAAAAAATTTAAAAAACTCACCATCTCTCTTGCAACTCTTTTACTTGCTGGTTCGCTAGCAGGGTGTGCAAGTTGGATTGACCGTGGAGAGTCTATGACGGCTGTCGGTTCAACTGCCCTTCAACCTTTAGTCGAGGCAGCTGCTGATGAATTTGCGTCAACTAACATCGGTAAAACAGTCAATGTTCAAGGTGGTGGATCTGGTACAGGACTGTCTCAGGTTCAATCAGGAGCAGTAGATGTTGGAAACTCTGATGTATTTGCTGAGGAAAAAGACGGTATTGATGCCTCTGCCTTGGTAGACCATAAGGTAGCCGTTGCTGGAATTGCTGTTATTATTAATAAAGAGGTGGATGTCGATAATCTAACGACAGACCAGCTCCGTCAAATCTTTACAGGAAAAATTACCAACTGGAAAGAAGTTGGTGGGAAAGATTTGGCTATTTCTATTATCAACCGTGCTGCGAGTTCAGGTTCTCGTGCGACCTTTGATAGTGTGATTATGAATGGTCAATCAGCGATTCAGAGTCAGGAGCAAGATTCAAATGGTATGGTTAAATCAATCGTTTCCCAAACCCCTGGGGCTATTTCCTACCTAGCATTTGCATATGTTGATGATTCAGTTGGGACCATCAAACTTAATGGCTATGAACCAAATTCAGAGAATGTAACTACTAATAATTGGCCTTTGTGGTCTTATGAACACATGTATACACTTGGTGAACCAAATGAATTGGTTGCCGAATTCTTAAACTTTGTCCTTTCAGACGAAGTTCAGAACGGAATCGTTAAAGGAATGGGCTATATTTCTGTTAAAGAAATGAAAGTCGAAAAAGATGCTGCAGGTACTGTGACAGCGATAGAAGGGAGTCAATAATGAATCAAGAAGAATTATCAAAAAAATTGCTCTCTCCGTCAAAGAACTCTCGTCTTGAGAAATTAGGGAAAAGTCTGACTTTTGCCTGCCTCTCTTTGATTGTTATTATTGTGGCTATGATTTTAATCTTTGTAGCCCAAAAAGGTTTGTCAACCTTCTTTGTCAATGGTGTGAATATCTTTGATTTTCTCTTTGGTGCAACTTGGAACCCTTCAGGTAAACAGTTTGGCGCCCTTCCAATGATTTTAGGTTCCTTTATCGTTACCATTCTATCAGCTCTGATTGCAACACCATTTGCCATTGGGGCAGCTGTCTTTATGACAGAAGTATCGCCAAAAGGAGCTAAGATTTTGCAACCTGCTATCGAACTTCTAGTTGGGATTCCTTCAGTAGTTTATGGATTTATCGGTTTGCAGGTCGTTGTACCATTTGTACGTAGTGTCTTTGGTGGAACAGGTTTTGGGATTTTGTCAGGGATTTTCGTTCTCTTTGTCATGATTTTGCCGACTGTAACCTTTATGACAACTGATAGCTTACGTGCAGTTCCTCGTCACTACCGTGAAGCTAGTTTAGCAATGGGAGCAACTCGTTGGCAGACCATTTGGCGTGTAACCTTGAAGGCTGCTCGTTCAGGTATTTTTACAGCTGTAGTCTTTGGTATGGCGCGTGCTTTCGGTGAAGCCCTTGCGATTCAGATGGTTGTTGGTAACTCAGCAGTTATCCCAACGTCATTGACAACACCAGCAGCGACTCTGACATCTGTTTTGACCATGGGAATCGGAAATACCGTTATGGGAACTGTTGATAATAATGTTCTTTGGTCACTTGCCTTAGTATTGCTCTTGATGAGCTTGGCCTTCAACAGTGTGATTAAATTGATTACGAAAGAAAGAGGAAAGAAAAACTATGCACGCTAAGAAATTAGATAAACTTGCAACAGCTGTCCTCTATACCATCGCAGGAGTCATTGTGACCATCCTAGCTTCCTTGATTCTCTATATCTTGGTTCGAGGCTTGCCTCATGTTTCATGGTCATTCTTGACTGGGAAATCATCTTCTTATCAAGCAGGTGGTGGTATTGGAATTCAACTTTATAATTCCTTCTTCCTTCTGGTCATCACCCTATTCATTTCTGTACCATTATCCATGGGGGCTGGAATTTACTTGGCTGAGTATGCCAAAAAAGGTCGTGTTACCAATTTCGTTCGTACCTGTATTGAGATTTTGTCTTCATTACCATCAGTCGTTGTAGGTCTCTTTGGTTATCTCATCTTTGTAGTTCAGTTTGAGTATGGATTTTCAATTATTTCAGGTGCCTTGGCTTTAACGGTCTTTAACCTTCCACAGATGACTCGTAATGTTGAAGACAGTTTGAAGCACGTTCACCATACGCAACGTGAAGCTGGTTTGGCTCTAGGACTTTCTCGTTGGGAAACAGTTCTTCATGTTGTCATTCCTGAAGCTTTACCTGGTATCGTTACTGGGGTTGTACTTGCATCAGGTCGTATCTTTGGTGAAGCTGCGGCTCTTATCTACACAGCAGGACAATCAGCACCAGCACTTGACTGGTCTAACTGGAACGTTCTAAGTGTATCTAGTCCAATCTCTATCTTCCGTCAAGCAGAAACCTTGGCTGTTCATATCTGGAAAGTCAACAGTGAAGGAACTATTCCTGATGGAACTCTTGTTTCAGCAGGTTCTGCTGCGGTGCTCCTCATCTTTATCTTAATCTTTAACTTTGGAGCTCGTAAACTTGGAAGCTATCTACATAAGAAATTAACTGCTGCCTAAAGGAGAAGCCATGTCAAAATATAATTGGGATGAAAAGCATATCATTACCTTTCCAGAAGAAAAAGTGGCCCTCTCTACTAAGGATTTACATGTTTACTACGGTAAAAACGAATCCATTAAGGGCGTCGATATGCAATTCGAAAAAAATAAAATCACAGCCTTGATTGGTCCGTCTGGATCAGGGAAATCAACCTACCTTCGCAGTCTCAACCGTATGAATGATACCATTGATATTGCTAAGGTGACAGGACAAATTCTCTATCGAGGTATTGACGTTAACCGTCCTGAAATTAATGTTTATGAAATGCGTAAACATATCGGAATGGTGTTCCAACGTCCAAATCCATTTGCTAAATCAATCTACCGCAACATCACCTTTGCACATGAACGTGCAGGAGTTAAGGACAAGAAAGTTCTTGATGAAATTGTAGAAACCTCACTTCGCCAGGCTGCCCTTTGGGATCAGGTAAAAGATGACCTTCATAAGTCAGCCTTGATGCTTTCAGGTGGTCAGCAGCAACGTCTCTGCATTGCTCGTGCTATTTCTGTAAAACCAGATATTCTCTTGATGGATGAGCCGGCGTCAGCCTTGGATCCGATTGCGACAGCTCAGCTTGAGGAAACCATGTTGGAGTTGAAGAAGAACTTTACCATTATTATCGTAACTCACAGTATGCAACAGGCTGCTCGTGCAAGTGATTATACAGGATTTTTCTACTTGGGTGATTTGATTGAGTATGATAAAACTTCAAATATTTTCCAAAATGCTAAGCTACAGTCTACTAATGACTATGTAACTGGACACTTTGGTTAGAAAGGGAACAGTATGACAGAACCGATTTTGCAGGTTTCAGACCTGTCAGTCTATTACAATAAAAAGAAGGCCTTGAATAGTGTTTCCTTATCATTTCAACCCAAGGAAATTACAGCCCTTATCGGTCCGTCTGGATCTGGGAAGTCAACACTTCTAAAGGCTATTAACCGAATGGGTGACCTTAATCCTGAAGTGACGACAACTGGATCAGTGGTCTATAATGGGCACAATATCTATAGTCCGCGTACCGACACGGTTGAATTACGTAAGGAAATCGGAATGGTTTTCCAACAACCCAATCCATTCCCAATGTCTATCTATGAGAATGTCGTCTATGGTCTCCGTATCAATGGGGAAAAAGACAAGCAAGTCTTGGACGAAGCTGTGGAGAAAGCTTTACAGCGTGCATCAATCTGGGATGAGGTCAAGGATCGCTTGCATGATTCAGCTATTGGTCTATCAGGTGGACAACAACAACGTGTCTGTGTAGCCCGTGTATTGGCGACTAGTCCAAAGATTATCCTCTTGGATGAGCCAACCTCGGCCTTAGACCCTATCTCGGCTGGAAAAATCGAAGAAACCCTATATAGTCTCAAGGACAAGTACACCATGCTATTGGTTACTCGTTCCATGCAGCAAGCATCTCGAATCTCTGATAAAACAGGCTTTTTCCTTAATGGAGATTTGATTGAATTTAACGATACCAAGGAAATGTTCCTCTATCCACAACATAAGGAAACAGAAGATTACATTTCAGGTAAATTTGGATAAGGAGAAAAAGATGTTACGATCTCAATTTGAAGAAGATTTAGAGAAATTGCACAACCAATTCTACGCCATGGGACAAGAAGTTCTTTCCCAAATCAATCGTACTGTACGTGCTTTTGTGACACATGACCGTGACTTGGCAAAAGAAGTCATCGAAGAAGATGCAGAAGTCAATGAATACGAAGTGAAACTTGAAAAGAAATCATTTGAAATCATTGCACTTCAGCAGCCTGTTTCACAAGACTTGCGTACAGTTTTGACAGTACTTAAGGCTGTTTCAGACTTGGAACGTATGGGTGACCATGCTGTATCCATTGCTGAAGCTACCATTCGTATGAAGGGGGAACAACGTATCCCAGCTGTCGAAGAAGAAATCAAAAACATGGGACGTGATGTTAAAGATTTCGTAGAAACAACCCTCGAACTTTACCTAAATGGATCAGTTGATAAGGCCTATGAAGTTGCAACGATGGATGAAAAAATCAACCATTATTTCGAAAATATTCGTGATTTGGCAACTGAAGAAATTAGAAAGAATCCAGATGCTATTGTCACAGGTCGTGATTACTTCCAAGTTATTTCTTACTTGGAACGCATTGGTGACTATGCAAAGAATATCTGTGAATGGGTTGTTTACTTTGAAACAGGTAAAATTGTCGAATTGTAAAATTGATTAAATATACAGAAAAAGGAGCTGAAAATTGAATAAAAGCTCCTTTTTTGTTAGAGAATATAAAAAAAATAAATAAATATTAAATTTATACTTGACAATTAAAGTTTATAGAGTTATAATTATACAAAATTAATATAGAGGTTGTTTATTTATGAAATTTAAAAAATGGATATTTGTTTTATGTAGTTTTCTTGCAAGTTTCTTTTTAGTAGCTTGCCAATCGTCTAGCTCAAGCTCACAGTCTGCAGTAGAGGCTATCAAACAAAAAGGGAAATTGGTGGTCGCAACAAGCCCAGATTATGCTCCATTTGAGTTCCAAGCACTTGTGGATGGTAAGAACCAAGTTGTAGGTGCTGATATTGATATGGCACAAGCAATCGCTGATGAACTTGGTGTGAAACTAGAAGTTTCAAGTATGAGTTTTGACAACGTCTTGACTAGTCTTCAGACAGGAAAAGCAGATTTGGCCATTGCGGGTATCAGTGCCACTGAAGAAAGAAAAGAAGTCTTTGATTTCTCAATTCCTTACTATGAGAACAAAATTAGCTTCCTTATCAGAAAATCTGACCTTGAAAAATACAAGGATTTAGATTCTCTTGCAAGTGCTAATATTGCGGCTCAAAAAGGAACTGTCCCTGAATCTATGGTCAAAGAACAACTTCCTAAAGCGCAGTTAACATCTTTGACTAACATGGGTGAGGCAGTCAATGAGCTTCAATCAGGCAAGGTTGATGCTGTTCATATGGATGAACCAGTTGCTCTAAGCTATGCTGGTAAAAACTCTGATTTGGCAGTTGCTACAGTAAGCTTGACCATGAAAGAAGGCGAAGCAAATGCTGTAGCTATCAAAAAAGGCAATTCAGAT
Organism: Streptococcus infantis; assembly: GCF_021497965.1. Taxonomy (GTDB): domain Bacteria; phylum Bacillota; class Bacilli; order Lactobacillales; family Streptococcaceae; genus Streptococcus; species Streptococcus infantis_B. The sequence continues at coordinate 669,556 of NZ_CP046525.1, forward strand.
TTGAAGGAAGTAGTAGATAAGGTCATCCAAAAATTGAAAGATGACGGAACTTACCAAACCTATCTTGAGAAAGCTTCTAAATTAACCGAAGTAGAACAATAAAAAATAACAGAGTTGGACTTTAGTCCAGCTCTGTTTTTAAGTATTTTAGTGTTGCTTCAATATTTTCAAAGGGAACTTTTGCAAAGTGATAGGGACAAGTCCCTATGTAGGATGATTCGAAAAAGTCGAGATTTAAAGGACTATGTTTGAGACTTGCAATCTTAGGATAGTCTCTAAGATCAAGTAAGGCTCCATCATGGAGAGGATAGATTGGCAAGGAAATGGGATAGTTATTTAAAAGTTGTTGGATGTGCTCCTGACTTTTTTCCTGAAGTGCTAATCTTGCTAGTCTGTTTTTCTCAAAGAGTTGACTATCAATATAAAGAGATAAGGCTTTTTGCATGATAAGGTTGTTATCATAGTCCAGAATATTTTTATAAGTTACAAAAGCATCCTTGATAGCATTTGGAAGAAGAAGTGCAGTTATCCGGAGGGCTGGAAAAAGACTCGTAGAAAAAGATTTAATATAAATGACCAAATCATGCTGGTCCAGATAATGAAAGGTTTGTCCCATTTTAGGATCCAAGTCACCTAGATAGTCATCTTCAACGATATAGATCTGGTGTTTTGCAGCCAAGTCAAGGATAGCAAGTTTTTCCTCCTCGGAATAGGAATGCCCCAGAGGATAATGAAAACGAGGAATGGTATAGAAAAACTTAATCTTTCCACTCTTAAACTGTTTCTCAAGTTCGTTTAAATCAATACCGTCCACCCGACGTTCAATGGTTTGATAGGGAATGTTTTGAGCTAGTAGTAGTTGATTCATCCGATGATAGGTCGGTTGTTCAACCAGTATTTCCTGAGCTTGACCTGGAAAATCAATCTGAGAAAGAATAAACAGTGCTTGCTGGGTTCCAGATGTCATGACTAACTGGTCTGACTTACTATAAATCGCTTGATCAAAAAGTAATGTCTGAACAGATTTTCTTAATTCTTCTAGTCCCTCTTGGTTTTCATAGTAGTTGTAGAGATAATTTTCTCGTCCAATCAAGCTTTCATTGACGCAAAGCCGAAAATCATCATAGGCAGCCACATGTTCATCGTTAACGGAGATAATTAGGTCTTCGTGACTGGTTTGTTGCTCTAAAACATAATAACCACTCTGAGGTTTGGAGTAGATGTAATTTTCGTATCGAAGTTCCATGAGTGCACGCTGAATGGTGTCTTTACTACAGTGGAAATCTTGACTGAGTCTTCGAATAGATGGCAGGCGACTTCCTGTCGCAAATCTACCTGATTCTATCTCATTTTTTAGATAGTGCACGACTTGTTCGTACTTGCTTTCTTGCTTCATCCCAGACCTCCCTTGATTTTGTTACATTGTACCTTTTTTTTAAACGTTTGGCAATGTTATACTTTTCGAAAATTAAATTCAAACCGCGTCAACGTCGCTTTGTCGTATGTGTAGGATACTAACTACGTCAGTTCCATCTACAACCTCAAAACAGTGTTTTGAGCTGACTACGTCAGTTCTATCCACAACTTCAAAGCAGTGCTTCGAGCAACCTGCGGCAAGTTTCCTAGTTTGGTCTTTGATTTTCATTGAGTATTAAAAAGCAGTCTAGCATTCAATTCTAATCAGAAATGTGATATACTTAGTAAGTAAAATTTCAAGAAGAGTGAGATGATAAAGGTGCAAGAACCAGTGAAATTATTCCAATACAATACTTTGGGAGCCTTGATGGCTGGACTTTACGGTGGGACTATGACCGTTGGTGAGTTACTTGAACATGGAGATTTAGGGCTAGGAACCTTAGATTCCATTGACGGGGAATTGATTGTCTTAGATGGAAAGGCTTATCAAGCTAAGGGGTCAGGTGATAAACCTGAAATCGTTGAAGTGTCGCCAGATGCTCTGATTCCTTATGCGGCAGTTGTACCCCACCAGGCAGAAGTTATTTTCCGCCAACGTTTTGAAATGACTGATAAGGAACTAGAAAAACGTATTGAATCCTACTATGATGGAGAAAACCTTTTCCGTTCGATTAAGATTCATGGTGACTTTAAACATATGCATGTTCGCATGATACCAAAATCGACAAGCGAAACGAAGTTTGCTGAGGTTGCGACTCATCAGCCTGAATATAGTTGCGAAAATATCTCTGGGACTATCGTTGGATTCTGGACACCTGAAATTTTCCATGGTGTCAGTGTCGCAGGCTATCATTTGCATTTTATTTCAGATGACCTAACCTTTGGTGGTCACGTTATGGACTTTGTCATCAAGGAGGGAATCGTAGAGGTTGGAGCTGTCGATCAGTTGGATCAACGTTTTCCTGTCCAGGACCGTCAGTATCTCTTTGCTAAGTTTAATGTTGATGAGATGAAAAAAGATATTGATCAGGCAGAATAGAGGGAGTCAAATATGAAAATTCATGTAATAATTACTATGATAGCTTTAGTTGTATTTCTTATAGCAGCCATTTGGTATGCAAGGAAGAAATACAAGATTAATTTTGCAGTTTTGGGACTTGGGGCAGTTGCATTTTTTGTCTCATCTCAAGTACTGGAGAAAATTGTTCACCTTTTGGTGCTTCATCCACAAAAAGATGGAACCATTTCGCTCATGCAGGAGCATCCTTTTTTATATGTCCTTTATGGAATTGCTATGGCAGCTATCTTTGAAGAAACGGCTCGCCTTGTCTTCTTTAAATGGTTAGAGAAGAAGAGAAGCTTAGAAGATTCAGATGCCTTAGCTTATGGGTTGGGGCATGGAGGTTTGGAGTTGCTCTACCTCGGAATGGGAAGTTTGATTAGTCTTTTGATCCTCCTTTCATTATTAGAGTCTCCAAATCCCGATGTAGCAAATCTCCTTCCCAAAACTACACTCGAAACAGTCCAATCTCTATCTGGATGGCAGGTTTATTTACTCGGTGTTGAGCGTGTGCTTGCTCTTGTTATGCAAATTGGTCTCTCTTTCTGGGTTTATCAAGCAGTCCGTCAAAAGAATTGGATTTACCTAGTAGCTGCTTATGGTTTGCACGCCTTATTCGATCTAGCTCCTAGTCTTTCACAGGTTGGTTGGATTTCAAATCCACTTATAGTGGAAGGATTACTAGCCGTGGAAGTTGTCTTATTTGTATACTTTACAAAGTCAATTTTTTATAAAAAACAATAAACGAAAAGAGGCCTAGCCTCTTTTTAATATTGTCAGAGAAAAAGCTTAGAAAATCATCGAAAAAAATCGCTAAAAATGGTATAATGGAATGAATTTTACAAAAGGATAAGAAAAATGACTGTATTAGATAAATTAAAAGAAACCTTAGAAGGAATTGACATTCGATTCGATGAGCCGTTGAAAACTTATACCTATACAAAAGTTGGAGGGAAAGCAGATTACTTAGTTTTTCCTCGTAATCATTATGAGATGGCCCGTGTGGTTAAATTTGCCAATCAAGAAAATACCCCATGGATGGTTCTTGGAAATGCAAGTAATATTATCGTTCGTGAAGGTGGCGTTCGTGGTTTTGTCATCATGTGTGACAAGTTAAATAATGTCACAGTTGATGGTTATACGATTGAGGCAGAAGCTGGAGCTAACTTGATTGAAACGACTCGTATAGCTCTTCGTCATAGTTTGACGGGTTTTGAGTTTGCTTGTGGAATTCCAGGAAGCGTCGGTGGTGCTGTCTTTATGAACGCTGGTGCCTATGGTGGTGAGATTGCTCATATCTTGCAATCGTGTCAGGTTTTAACAAAAGATGGTGAAATCGAGACTTTATCTGCCAAAGACTTAGCCTTTGGTTATCGTCATTCAGCCATTCAAGAATCTGGAGCAGTCGTCTTATCAGCTAAATTCGCACTATCTCCAGGAAATTATGAGACTATCAAACAAGAAATGGAACGCTTGAGTCATTTACGAGAACTCAAACAACCGTTGGAGTATCCATCTTGTGGTTCTGTCTTTAAACGTCCGGTTGGGCATTTTGCAGGGCAATTGATTTCAGAAGCTGGTTTGAAGGGCTACCGTATCGGTGGTGTAGAAGTCTCAGAAAAGCATGCAGGCTTTATGATAAATGTAGCTAATGGAACTGCTAGAGATTATGAAGACTTAATTGAGTCTGTCATTGAAAAAGTTAAAGAACATTCAGGCGTTACGCTCGAGCAAGAAGTTCGTATCCTGGGTGAACACGAATAACATTATTTTTACACATCATTCAAAGATTGGGATTTTATCGCTAGATGAGATTTAGGCCATTTTATGTCCTAAGCTTCTTTCTAGCATTCAAAAAGGTCCCAATCTGTTAATTTACGAAGAAAAAGGAATTTAGAGGAATTGAAAAAACCAATTATCGAATTCAGAAACGTTTCTAAAGTTTTTGAAGATAGCGACACCAAGGTTCTCAAGGATATTAACTTTGAGTTGGAAGAAGGAAAATTTTACACACTGCTAGGAGCGTCTGGTTCAGGGAAATCAACTATTCTCAATATCATCGCAGGTTTGCTGGATGCAACGACTGGTGATATTTTGTTGGACGGCGTGCGAATCAATGATATCCCGACCAATAAGCGTGATGTTCATACTGTCTTCCAGTCTTATGCCTTGTTCCCACATATGAATGTCTTTGAAAATGTTGCCTTTCCATTGCGTTTGCGTAAGGTCGATAAGAAAGAAATCGAACGACGTGTGCTAGAAGTACTTAAGATGGTACAGTTGGAAGGTTTCGAGAAACGTTCCATTCGTAAGCTTTCGGGAGGACAACGTCAACGTGTAGCGATTGCGCGTGCGATTATCAACCAACCACGTGTGGTCCTCTTGGATGAGCCTTTGTCAGCTCTTGACCTGAAGTTACGAACCGACATGCAGTACGAACTCCGTGAATTGCAACAACGATTGGGTATTACCTTTGTTTTTGTTACCCACGATCAGGAAGAAGCTCTTGCCATGAGTGACTGGATTTTCGTTATGAATGACGGTGAAATTGTTCAGTCAGGTACACCAGTGGACATCTACGATGAGCCCATCAACCACTTTGTTGCAACTTTTATCGGTGAATCAAACATCTTGCCAGGAACCATGATTGAGGACTACTTGGTCGAGTTTAACGGCAAACGCTTTGAAGCGGTCGACGGTGGTATGAAGCCAAATGAACCAGTCGAAGTCGTCATTCGTCCAGAAGACTTGCGCATTACCCTTCCAGAAGAAGGGAAGCTCCAAGTGAAGGTTGATACCCAGCTTTTCCGTGGGGTTCACTATGAGATTATCGCCTATGATGAACTCGGCAATGAATGGATGATTCACTCAACTCGTAAGGCTATCGTTGGTGAGGAAATCGGTCTGGACTTTGAACCAGAAGATATCCACATCATGCGTCTCAATGAAACAGAAGAAGAGTTTGATGCTCGTATCGAAGAGTACGTAGAAATCGAAGAGCATGAAGCAGGTTTGATTAACGCTATTGAGGAGGAAAGAGATGAAGAAAACAACCTCTAAACTCTTTGTAGTGCCTTACATGCTTTGGATTGCACTCTTTGTATTGGCCCCCTTGGTCTTGATTTTCGGACAATCCTTTTTCAACATCGAAGGCCAGTTCAGTTTAGAAAACTATAAATCCTACTTTGCGTCACAAAACTTGACCTATCTCAAAATGAGTTTTAACTCAGTGCTCTATGCAGGTATTGTAACTCTAGTGACGCTACTTATCAGCTATCCAACAGCCCTATTTTTGACTCGTCTCAAACACCGTCAACTCTGGCTTATGCTGATTATTTTGCCAACCTGGATCAACTTGCTCCTTAAGGCCTATGCCTTTATCGGTATTTTTGGTCAAAATGGCTCTATTAATCAATTCCTAGAATTTATTGGAATTGGTTCGCAGCAGTTGCTCTTTACAGATTTCTCATTTATCTTTGTTGCAAGCTATATTGAACTTCCATTTATGATTTTGCCCATCTTCAATGTTTTGGATGATATGGATAACAATCTCATTAATGCCAGCTATGACCTCGGTGCAACCAAATGGGAGACTTTCCGTCATGTCATCTTCCCTCTTTCTATGAATGGAGTGCGAAGTGGTGTCCAATCTGTCTTTATCCCTAGTTTAAGTCTTTTCATGTTGACCCGTTTGATTGGGGGGAACCGAGTGATTACCTTGGGGACTGCCATCGAGCAGAACTTCCTAACCAACGACAACTATGGTATGGGTTCAACTATCGGTGTTGTTCTTATCCTGACTATGTTCGTCACTATGTGGGTGACTAAGGAAAGGAGAGAACGATGAAAAAATTATCGAATCTTTACCTAGCCTTCGTCTTTATCGTCCTCTATCTGCCAATCTTCTACTTGATTGGTTATGCCTTCAATGCTGGGGATGATATGAATAGTTTTACAGGTTTTAGCTTATCTCACTTTGAAACTATGTTTGGTGATGGAAGGCTCATGTTAATTTTAGTTCAAACCTTTTTACTAGCTTTTCTATCAGCCTTGATTGCGACAGTGATTGGGACTTTTGGTGCCATCTACATCTACCAATCACGAAAGAGATACCAAGAAGCCTTTCTATCACTCAATAACATTTTGATGGTTGCTCCAGATGTTATGATTGGTGCTAGTTTCTTGATTCTCTTTACACAACTCAAGTTTTCACTTGGATTTTTGACAGTTCTATCTAGTCATGTGGCCTTTTCAATTCCAATCGTAGTGCTCATGGTCTTGCCTCAATTGAAAGAGATGAATGGAGATATGATTCATGCAGCCTATGACCTTGGAGCTAGTCAGTTCCAGATGTTCAAGGAAATTATGCTTCCTTACCTAACACCGTCTATCATTGCAGGTTACTTCATGGCTTTCACCTATTCCTTAGATGACTTTGCCGTGACCTTCTTTGTAACGGGGAATGGTTTTTCAACCTTGTCAGTCGAGATCTACTCTCGAGCTCGTAAGGGAATTTCGCTAGAAATCAATGCCCTTTCAGCCCTAGTCTTTCTTTTTAGTATTATCTTGGTTGTCGGCTATTACTTTATTTCGCGTGAGAAGGAGGAGAAAGCATGAAAAAGCTCTATTCATTTTTAGCAGGAATTCTTGCGATTATTCTCGTCTTGTGGGGAATTTCTTACCATCTTGATAGTAAAATCAATAGCCGTGATAGTCAAAAATTGGTTATCTACAACTGGGGAGACTATATCGACCCTGAACTTCTGGAAAAATTTACAGAAGAAACGGGAATCCAAGTTCAGTACGAAACCTTTGATTCTAACGAAGCCATGTACACGAAAATCAAGCAGGGTGGAACAACCTATGATATTGCTATCCCGAGTGAGTACATGATTAACAAGATGAAGGACGAAGATCTTCTAGTGCCTCTGGATTATAGTAAGATTGAGGGAATTGAGAATATCGGTCCAGAGTTTCTCAACCAGTCTTTTGACCCAAACAACCAGTACTCAATCCCATACTTCTGGGGAACATTGGGAATTGTTTATAATGAAACCATGGTGGAAGAAGCGCCTGAACATTGGGATGACCTCTGGAAACCAGAATACAAGGATTCAATCATGCTCTTTGATGGGGCGCGTGAAGTGCTTGGGTTAGGTCTTAACTCACTAGGCTATAGCCTCAACTCTAAAGATCCACAACAACTGTCACAAACGGTCGATAAACTTTATGAGCTAACTCCTAATATCAAGGCTATTGTAGCCGATGAGATGAAGGGTTACATGATTCAGAATAACGCTGCCATCGGTGTGACTTTCTCAGGGGAAGCTAGCCAGATGTTGGAAAAGAATCCTAACCTCAAATTCGTCGTACCTACAGAAGCAAGTAACCTCTGGTTTGACAATATGGTCATTCCTAAAACAGTTAAGAATCAGGATGCAGCTTATACCTTCATCAACTTCATGTTAAAACCTGAAAATGCTCTCAAGAATGCAGAGTATGTCGGCTATTCAACACCAAATACAGCTGCTAAGGAAATGCTCCCAGAGGAGACAAAAGAAGACAAGTCCTTCTATCCAGATGCAGATACTATGAAACACCTAGAAGTTTATGAGAAGTTTGACCATAAATGGACAGGAATCTACAGCGACCTCTTCCTACAGTTTAAGATGTATCGGAAGTAGTGCTATAAAGTAAACGAATCAGCTAAGCTGGTTCGTTTTTTGAGTAGAAAGTAATTTGTATAGTTGTTTATTTTTACTATCCTATTTGCTTATTTTATAGCCTCGTAGTATACTAAGTTTATACGAATAGAAAGCGGTAACAAATCATGAAAATGTCTACTTTTTTCAAAAAAGTTACTGGCCAACCTTTTTGATTGTTAACGAAACAATTATACTATTCCATTTAAAGGATGGCTTGGATCGGCAATATCTAACAACGGATTCCATACATTTGGTGATAGGTTACTTTATATTTGCAAATATTTTCATAGCTATCCTTAGTAATTCGAAAATTTGGAATAAAAGTTGGGATAAAAAGAAAAATGGCAGTAAGAAAAAATATATCCTAAAAAGTAATCTGAGATTGTAGGGAATGTTTTTTTAATAGAATATAATTTCCAGAAATTTTTGAAAAAAATTAATACCTTGACTGCTATTAAGGTCTTTTTTATAATAATATATGAGAGCGGAATTATGCATATACTCTCTATAAAAATTAAAGGGAAATGCAATATGGATAATAAGATATATTTGAAGGATATTTTCAGATTTAATGAGCTGTTATCGCAATTAGAGTACAAAGGTTGTCGTATTAAGTTGAGATTTAATAAGAATTGGGATGATTACAGTTTTGTTGAAGATTATATCAGTGGATCTGAAGATTTTTTACCTTGGATTTTAAGTAATGGTTCAGATAGAAAAAGTCGAAATCGTAGAAATGAAATTCAGTTTCAATTTATAGAAGTAGAGTACCATAAATGGCTTTTTGTTGGTGCCTATCTTATAAAAGAAAAGAATAGTCAGATAAAGAAAGTGGCCTATGGGAACCATCATGTCAAGTTTGCTTTAGCTGAACGATTAAAAGAGTATGATAAGTTTATAGAAAAAGTTTTGGTCAATCATACCAACACAGGCCAATCATGGTTTTATGTCAATCCTAAAATAATTGAATCAGTTGTAGTAGAATCTGTAAGCAGTATCTCCTATTTTAATCAAACATCTCAATTTCCAGGTTATGAAAATATCTCATTTTCTTACCAAGAATTAAAGAAAAATTGGGCAAATAGTTCTTGGCGACAATATCTTTCAGCTGTTTATGGTGTCTATGTTATTACTGATGCTAAGACAGGAAAGCTTTATGTTGGTTCTGCTTATGGAGATAATGGAGTTTATGGAAGATGGTCTACATACTTAAGTGAAGGTTATGATAAATCCGAAATGGAAGAAAATCGTTATCCAAATAAAAGATTGTATGAAATAGTCGAAAAATATGGAATAAGTTATATTAAAAAGTATTTCCAATATAGTTTATTAGAGATTTTTCCAAAGAATGAAGTTGGAAAACAAAAGGCACTCCAACGTGAACGATATTGGAAGAAAGTATTAAAATCTAAGGAACATGGTTATAATGCAAACTAGGAGGGAATATGAATAGTCTGAATGATTGGGAAAAAGCTCGTCGAGAAGAAGAATTGAATCAAGAGCTAAAAAGACAAAATAACTTGTTGGAACAGCAGAGATGGGAACAGCAGTTTTCTAACCAAAAGCAACAGGCAGCACTAGATGAACAAAATCGTCTTGCTAGAGAACAAAAAGAAACATTAAAAGAGAGAAATGAGTTAGAACGTCAGAGGCAATGGGATGAAGAATCTCGTCATCAAAGAGAAATAGAACTGCGTATAGAACAACAATATAAAGATAATATTTTTGATTTAAAAAAACTGTGGGCTAAAGCTGAATCAGAAGACGAGAGAGGTAGGATACAGATACTTCTAGCAGAAGCAGAAACTGAATATGATGAGTATTTACTTGAGAAAGAGAGAGAACTAGAACGAAAACGTTTAGCTGCGGAGCAATTTCAATTAAAACAACAGGAAGAAATAGAACAGAATGAATTATTAGAGCGTCGTAGACAAAAAATAAGTAGAATAAAGTGGTTTTTCGGAATAGCTATAAGCTTACTTTTATTAGCGATAATTGGAACTTTTCTCATAGGTATGAGCAAGTCTAAATCATCTTATACTCATAACAGTAATAATCATTTAACTCAACCAACTACTTCAGAAACCTCGACTAGTTCAACAACCAAAAGTTCACCTAGTACTAGTAAATCTCAAGATAAACAAACTTCAACAACGTCTCCCACTACTAGACCACAGGCTACAAGAGTATATATTGGAAACTTTATTGGCCGAAAATCAATAGATGTGGTTGCTGAGCTCAAGGAGAAAAAAGTTCCTGAAAATCTCATTAAGATTGTAGAAGAAGAATCAAGTGAAACAGAGGCAGGTCTTGTTATAAAACAAAGTCTGCCAGAAGGAACCACTTATGATCTTAGTAAGGCGACGGAGATTACTTTGACCATTGCCAAGAAGGTAACAAGCGTTCCTATGCCAAGTTATATTGGATCAAGCCTTGAATTTACCAAGAATAACTTGATTCAGATAGTCGGTGTTAAAGAGGCAAATATTGAAGTGATAGAGGTCTCTACAGCACCAGAAGGGACTGTTGAGGATACTGTGGTTAGTCAAAGTCCAAAACCAGGTGAAGGTGTAGATTTGAACAATACACGAATTAAAATTTCAATATATAAGCCCAAAACTACTCAAACATCACAAGGCCGCTCTAGGTAAATTAAGAGATTTAAAGCTAAATTTATGATTCATGGCATTTACCTTGACCCCAAGATAAAAAAACGGTATAATAATAGAGTTGAGAATTGATTTTCTCCCCATCTTAGTTCAGAGAATTGGCGGTGCTGCGAGCCATCTAAGATAGAAAATCATGCTACTCGATTGTAACAATTGCATAAGAATCAAGAATGACAAGTTCATTGAATGAAGGTGGTACCGCGGTTTTTCGCCCTTCGTGATATGGATTTGTCTTTTATTTTTGGAGGTGCTTATGAGAAGATTTCTTGTCAAACAAAAATTTCGCCTAGGTGGTGAACGCTTTGATATCAAGGATGAGTTAGGCAATGTCGCCTATCAGGTTGAAGGTTCTTTCTTTAAGATTCCAAAGACCTTTACCATCTATGATACAGTTGGTGAACAGGTCAGTGGAATTAGTAAAGAAATTCTTACCTTCATGCCACGTTTTGAGATTCAACTAAGTAATGGAGATAGTTTCTATATCCGAAAGAAGTTGACTTTCTTTAGAGATAAGTATGAATTTGACAACCTTGGTCTTCGTATCGAAGGAAATATTTGGGATTTGAATTTTAAACTCCTAGATGATCGTGATCAAGTGATTGCGGAGATTGCCAAGGAACTCTTCCATTTAACCTCTACCTATTCCGTAACAGTCTACGACGAATCTTATGCAGACCTAGTTATTTCCCTCTGCGTTGCTATCGACTATGTGGAAATGCTAGAAAGCCAATCTAATTAGTAAAAAGGAGACATTATGAAACAATTATCTAGTGCACAAGTCCGCCAAATGTGGCTTGATTTCTGGGCAAGTAAAGGCCACTCAGTAGAACCATCTGTTAGCTTGGTTCCAGTAAACGATCCAACACTTTTGTGGATCAACTCAGGGGTCGCAACCCTTAAGAAATACTTTGATGGAACTATCAAACCTGAAAATCCACGTATTACCAATGCGCAAAAAGCCATCCGTACCAATGATATCGAAAACGTAGGGAAGACTGCTCGTCACCATACTATGTTTGAAATGTTGGGGAACTTCTCAATCGGTGATTACTTCCGTGATGAAGCCATTACTTGGGCATATGAGCTTTTGACAAGTCCTGAGTGGTTTGACTTCCCTAAAGACAAACTCTACATGACCTACTATCCAGATGATACAGATTCTTACAACCGCTGGATTGAAGTAGGAGTGGACCCAAGCCACTTGATCCCAATCGAAGACAACTTCTGGGAAATCGGTGCGGGACCTTCTGGACCTGATACAGAAATCTTCTTCGACCGTGGAGAAGCCTTTGACCCAGAAAATATCGGTATTCGCCTTCTTGCAGAAGATATTGAAAACGACCGTTATATCGAAATCTGGAACATCGTTTTATCACAATTTAACGCAGACCCTGCGGTACCTCGTAGCGAATACAAGGAATTGCCACACAAGAACATTGATACGGGCGCTGGTTTGGAGCGTTTGGTAGCAGTGATCCAAGGGGCGAAGACAAACTTTGAAACAGACCTCTTCATGCCAATTATTCGTGAAGTGGAGAAGTTATCTGGTAAGGTCTACGACCAAGATGGCGACAACATGAGCTTCAAGGTTATTGCAGACCACATCCGTTCGCTTTCATTTGCGATTGGGGATGGTGCCCTTCCTGGAAATGAAGGTCGTGGTTATGTCCTTCGTCGTCTCCTCCGTCGTGCCTCTATGCATGGTCAAAAATTGGGAATCAACGAGCCTTTCCTTTACAAACTCGTTCCAACTGTTGGAAAAATCATGGAAAGCTACTACCCAGAAGTGCTTGAAAAACGCGACTTTATCGAAAAAATCGTCAAGAGCGAGGAAGAGTCATTTGCTCGTACACTTCACTCAGGTCAACACTTTGCAGAAACCATCGTAGCAGACTTGAAAGAAAAAGGTCAAACGGTTATCGCTGGTCAAGATGTCTTCAAACTCTATGATACATATGGATTCCCAGTAGAATTGACAGAAGAAATCGCAGAAGAAGCTGGAATGACTGTCGATCGTGAAGGCTTTGAAGCAGCCATGAAAGAACAACAAGAACGTGCGCGTGCGTCAGCTGTTAAAGGTGGCTCAATGGGTATGCAAAACGAAACCCTTCAAAACATCACTGTTGAGAGTGTCTTCAACTACAATGCTAGCCAATTGTCTTCTAAGTTAGTGGCTATCGTAGCGGATAATGCTGAAGTAGAAGCTGTATCAGAAGGGACTGCATCTCTTATCTTTGCAGAAACACCATTTTACGCTGAAATGGGTGGACAGGTTGCGGACCACGGTCAAATCTTGGATGCTGCAGGAAACGTCGTAGCGAATGTGACAGACGTTCAAAAGGCACCAAATGGACAAGCACTCCATACCGTTGAAGTTCTTGCACCACTTGCTTTGAACCAAGAATACACCTTGGCAATTGATACTAATCGTCGTCATCGTGTCATGAAGAACCACACAGCCACTCACTTGCTCCATGCAGCTCTTCATAATATCCTTGGCCACCATGCTACTCAAGCAGGATCTCTGAATGAAGTGGAATTCCTTCGCTTTGACTTCACCCACTTCCAAGCTGTGACTCCTGAAGAATTGCGCGCCATTGAGCAACAAGTCAATGAAAAGATTTGGGAAGCCATTGCAGTGGAAACTGTTGAGACAGACATTGACACCGCTAAAGAAATGGGAGCTATGGCCCTCTTTGGTGAGAAATACGGTAAAGAAGTCCGTGTTGTCACCATTGGTAATTACTCAGTTGAGCTCTGTGGTGGTACTCACGTAGGTAATACATCTGAAATTGGTCTCTTCAAGATTGTCAAAGAAGAAGGTATCGGATCAGGAACTCGTCGTATCTTGGCAGTAACTGGTAAGGAAGCCTTTGAAGCTTATCGTGACCAAGAAGATGCACTGAAAGCAGTCGCAGTAACCTTGAAAGCCCCTCAACTCAAGGAAGTTCCTCATAAGGTTGAAGGACTTCAAGAACAACTCCGTCAATTGCAAAAAGAAAATGCAGAATTGAAGGAAAAAGCGGCAGCAGCGGCAGCAGGCGATGTCTTCAAGAATGTTCAAGAAGCAAACGGCCACCGTTACATTGCCAGCCAAGTATCTGTTTCAGACGCGGGTGCCCTTCGTACCTTTGCGGATAACTGGAAACAAAAAGACTATTCGGATGTGCTTGTTCTTGTCGCAGCCATCGGTGACAAGGTGAATGTCCTTGTAGCCAGCAAGACAAAAGAGGTCCATGCAGGTAATGTGATCAAAGAATTGGCTCCAATCGTTGATGGACGTGGTGGTGGTAAACCAGACATGGCCATGGCAGGAGGAAGCAACCAAGCGAAAATCCAAGAATTGTTGGATGCGGTAGCAGGTAAATTATAATCAAGTAAATACCTATCCATTTGGATAGGTATTTTTTGTATAAGAAAAACTCCTCGCTGAAAGTGAGGAGTTCATTTTTGGAATTACACAATCCCTTGAGCGATCATAGCGTTTGCTACGTTTTCGAAGGCTGCAATGTTTGCACCTGCAAGGTAGTCAGTACCAAGACCGTATGTTTCTGCAGTTGTTTTAGCAGTGTTGAAGATATTAGTCATAATATCTTTCAAACGACCGTCAACTTCTTCACGTGTCCATGAAAGGCGGAGGCTGTTTTGGCTCATTTCAAGAGCTGATACAGCTACACCACCAGCATTGGCAGCTTTGGCAGGTCCGTAAAGGATTCCATTTTCCTTATAGACTTTGATAGCTTCAAGATCGCTAGGCATGTTAGCTCCTTCAGATACACAGATAACTCCTTGAGCAACCAAGCGTTTAGCAGCTTCACCGTTGATTTCGTTTTGAGTCGCACATGGAAGAGCGATATCGTAGTTTCCAGTGTAAGTCCATACAGAACCTTCGTGGTATGTAGCAGTTGGTTTTTCTGCAGCATACTCAGTCAAACGAGCACGACGTTTTTCTTTAACATCTGTAAGAAGGTCAAAGTCGATACCATTTTCATCGATGACATAACCGTTTGAGTCAGAGACTGAGATAACAGTTGCACCTAGTTCAGTTGCTTTTTGAAGAGCGTATTGTGCAACGTTACCAGAACCTGAAATCACCACTTTCTTACCAGCAAAACTGTTTCCGTTAGCTTTAAGCATTTCTTCAGTGTAGTATACCAATCCATAACCAGTTGCTTCTGGACGAATCAAGCTACCACCAAATCCAAGCGGTTTACCAGTCAAGACACCAGCATCAAATTGGTTGAGGCGTTTGTATTGTCCGTAAAGGTAACCAATCTCACGTCCTCCAACACCGATATCACCAGCAGGTACGTCAAGAGATGGTCCGATGTATTTTTGCAATTCAGTCATGAAGCTTTGGCAGAAACACATTACTTCAGCATCAGTTTTGCCTTTAGGATCGAAGTCTGATCCACCTTTACCTCCACCGATTGGAAGTCCAGTCAAAACGTTTTTAAAGATTTGTTCGAATCCGAGGAATTTCAAGATCCCTTGGTTTACAGTTGGGTGGAAACGAAGTCCGCCTTTATATGGTCCAACAGCTGAGTTAAATTGAACACGGTAACCACGGTTAACTTGAACTTTTCCATCACGGTCAACCCAAGGAACACGGAAAGAAATTACGCGCTCAGGCTCAGTGATACGTGCCAAGATATTTTCTTCAATATACTCAGGGTGTTTTTCAAAGACAGGCTCCAAAGTGCTGAAGAATTCTTCAACCGCCTGGAGAAATTCAGCCTCATGCCCGTTACGAGTTTTTACAGTTTCAAACACGCTTTGGATATATTCTTTAGCAGATGTCATATCGTTCTCCTTTTTGTTGTCATATTTTATTACATGAGACATTATAGCAGAAAAATTTTTTACTGTAAAGGAAAAAACACAAATTTTCTAAAAATTCTTTCAATTTAGCAACAGCTCTATTTTTCAGCTAAAAAAGCCAACATTTTTATAAGGTCAGTTTTATTAAAAAGGTCCTATCAAAGTATGGTATAATAGTAGAGATATTAAGGAATCTGGAGGAATAGAATCATGGTATCAACTAAAACACAGATTGCTGGTTTTGAATTTGATAATTGCTTGATGAATGCGGCAGGAGTTGCTTGTATGACCATTGAGGAATTGGAAGGTGTTAAAAACTCAGCAGCAGGAACCTTTGTCACTAAAACAGCAACCTTGGAATTTCGTCAGGGGAATCCTGAACCACGCTACCAAGATGTTCCACTTGGCTCTATCAACTCTATGGGTCTGCCAAATAATGGTTTAGACTATTACTTGAACTACCTTTTGGAATTGCAAGAAAAGGAACCAAATCGTACCTTCTTTCTATCTTTAGTTGGAATGTCTCCAGAGGAAACTCATACCATTTTGAAGAAGGTTCAAGAGAGTGATTTCCGTGGTTTAACTGAACTCAATCTCTCATGCCCAAATGTTCCAGGAAAACCTCAGATTGCCTATGATTTTGAAACAACAGACCGTATCTTATCAGAAGTCTTTGAGTATTTTACAAAACCTCTAGGAATTAAGCTTCCACCTTATTTTGATATTGTACATTTTGATCAAGCAGCAGCTATTTTTAACAAATATCCACTTAAGTTTGTCAATTGTGTCAACTCTATCGGAAATGGTCTTTATATTCAAGATGAGTCGGTCGTGATTCGTCCAAAGAACGGCTTTGGTGGAATCGGTGGAGAATACATCAAACCTACTGCCCTTGCAAATGTCCATGCTTTCTACCAACGCTTAAATCCAGAAATCCAAATCATTGGAACTGGTGGGGTGCTTACAGGACGTGATGCTTTTGAACATATTTTATGTGGTGCTAGCATGGTACAAGTAGGAACTACTCTTCATAAAGAAGGAGTAGGTGCTTTTGAGCGTATTACCAAGGAACTCAAAGAAATCATGGTGGAAAAAGGTTACGAAAACTTAGATGATTTCCGTGGAAAATTACATTATATTGATTAAAGAAAAGCGAAACTAAAAAGAAAGGAGAATAGATGCTAGCCATAGAAGAAAGCCGAAAACTGTCCTTAGCTAACCTCCCGAGTTTGACTATGTTTACAGGGGTCGATCAAGGTCAGTATGACGTCATGAAAACACAGGTTCTTAAGCAAATCGGCTACGATCCTGCAGATTTGAACTTTGCTTATTTTGACATGAAAGAAGTAGACTACAAAAGCTTGGAACTAGAGCTAGTTAGTCTTCCTTTCTTTGCGGATGAAAAGATTGTTATTTTAGATCATTTTCTCGATATAACGACAGCTAAAAAACGCTATCTATCTGATGATGAACTTAAGTCTTTTGAAGCCTATCTGGAAAATCCTTTACCTTCTAGTAAACTAGTCATTTTTGCTGAAGGGAAGTTGGATAGTAAGAGACGTTTGGTTAAATTGCTCAAGCGGGATGCGACAGTTTTTGAAGCCATCGAGCCAAAAGAGCAAGAAATACGAGCTTATTTTCAAAAGTGGGCTCAAGAATTAGGACTGACTTTTGCTGGAAAGTCCTTTGAACAGTTGCTTATCAAATCAGGTTTTCAATTTAGTGAAATTCAGAAAAATCTACTCTTCTTACAGACCTACAAGGATAATGGTGACATTACAGAAGAAGACATTG
Organism: Streptococcus infantis; assembly: GCF_021497965.1. Classification (GTDB taxonomy): domain Bacteria; phylum Bacillota; class Bacilli; order Lactobacillales; family Streptococcaceae; genus Streptococcus; species Streptococcus infantis_B. The sequence goes on from NZ_CP046525.1 coordinate 687,021, forward strand.
TTGAGGCCATACCAAAGACTTTGCAGGATAATATCTTTGATTTAACCCAATTGATTTTAGGGAAGAAGATTGATCAGGCGCGAGATTTAGTGAAAGATTTGACCTTGCAGGGAGAAGATGAGATTAAACTGATTGCCATTATGCTGGGACAGTTCAGACTCTATACACAGGTAAAAATATTGCAAGAGTCTGGTCAGACAGAGACTCAGATGGTCAGCAGTTTAGGTCACTATCTTGGTCGCAATCCTAATCCTTACCAAATCAAATTTGCCCTTCGTGACACGCGAGGATTGTCCTTGAATTTCTTACAGGATTCTATTCGTTATCTCATCCAGTCAGATTATCAAATTAAGACTGGTGTTTACGAAAAAGGCTACCTATTTGAGAAGGCTTTATTGCAGATTGCTAGCCAGTCGAATTGAGCAAAAAACTTGAAAAAACAGGATGATTGCGTTATCATTTTTATATAGAAAGAAAAAGAGGTATTACAGATGGCTATTATCTTACCAGATCTTCCATACGCATACGATGCATTGGAACCATACATTGATGCTGAAACAATGCACTTGCACCATGACAAACACCACCAAACATACGTAAACAACGCAAATGCAGCTCTTGAAAAACACCCTGAAATTGGTGAAGACCTCGAAGCATTGCTTGCTGACGTAGACTCTATCCCTGCTGATATCCGTCAAGCGCTTATCAACAACGGTGGTGGACACTTGAACCACGCTCTTTTCTGGGAATTAATGACTCCTGAAAAGACAGCTCCTTCAGCAGAACTTGCAGCAGCAATTGATGAAGCTTTTGGTTCATTCGAAGAATTCCAAGCAGCCTTCACTGCAGCAGCAACAACTCGTTTCGGTTCTGGATGGGCATGGTTGGTTGTTAACAAAGAAGGTAAACTTGAAGTGACTTCAACAGCAAACCAAGACACTCCAATCTCAGAAGGTAAAAAACCAATCTTGGGCTTGGACGTTTGGGAACATGCTTACTACGTGAAATACCGCAACGTTCGTCCTGACTACATCAAAGCTTTCTTCTCAGTGATTAACTGGAATAAAGTAGACGAGCTTTACGCAGCAGCTAAATAATAGTAACACTAACACCTTTTGGTTAGAATTTTATCTACCTTAAAAGGTGTTTTTTGTTTGCTTTGATTAGAACTATCTGCCTCATGATTTTCCTTTGTTGGATAGGCTTTATTTATGGTATAATGATAAGATAGAAAACGAAGGAGAAATCATGAATATTCAACAATTACGCTACGTTGTGGCTATTGCTAATAGTGGTACTTTTCGTGAAGCGGCTGAGAAGATGTACGTTAGCCAACCGAGTCTATCTATTTCTGTAAGAGACTTGGAAAAAGAGCTCGGATTCAAGATTTTCCGCAGAACCAGTTCTGGAACTTTCCTTACTCGTCGAGGTATGGAATTTTATGAAAAGGCACAAGAGTTGGTCAAAGGATTTGATGTTTTTCAGAACCAGTATGCCAATCCTGAAGAGGAAAAGGATGAGTTTTCAATAGCCAGCCAGCACTATGATTTCTTGCCACCAACCATTACAGCTTTTTCGCAACAATATCCTGAATATAAGAATTTCCGTATTTTTGAATCTACAACTGTTCAGATTTTGGATGAAGTAGCTCAAGGACATAGTGAGATTGGGATTATCTATCTCAACAATCAAAACCAAAAGGGAATCATGCAACGGGTTGAAAAGTTAGGACTTGAAGTAATTGAATTGATTCCTTTCCAAACCCATATCTATCTGCGTGAAGGACATCCTTTAGCCAAGAAAAAAGAGTTGGTTATGGAAGATTTGGCAGATTTACCAACGGTTCGATTCACACAAGAGAAGGATGAATATCTATATTACTCAGAAAACTTTGTGGATACAAGTGCCAGCTCTCAAATGTTTAATGTAACAGACCGAGCTACTTTAAATGGGATTCTTGAAAGAACAAATGCTTATGCGACTGGTTCTGGATTCTTAGATAGCGACAGTGTGAACGGAATCACCGTTATTCCATTAAATGATAATCTCAATAATCGCATGGTTTATGTGAAACGTGAAGAAGTAGACTTGAGCCAAGCAGGGACTTTATTTGTAGAGGTCATGCAAGAGTATTTTGATCAGAAGAGGAAAGCATGAAAAAAAGAGGAATAGTAGCAGGGATTATAGCAGCCTTGATTGTCTTAGATCAATTGGTAAAGTCTTATGTCGTTAAGAATATTGCTCTTGGTGAAATCAAGTCATGGATCCCAAATCTAGTCAGTTTAACCTATCTACAAAATAGGGGGGCGGCATTCTCGATGCTTCAAGATCAACAGTGGTTTTTTGCAGTGATTACCCTGGTAGTCATGGTTGGAGCTATCTGGTATCTACATAAGCATATAGAGGATTCCTCCTGGACAGTCTTTGGATTGATTTTGATTATTGCAGGTGGCCTTGGGAACTTTATCGATCGCATCAGTCAAGGATTTGTCGTGGATATGTTCCACTTAGACTTTATCAATTTCGCGATTTTCAATGTAGCTGATAGTTATCTGACAGTAGGAGTAGTTGTGTTATTGATTGCAATGCTAAAAGAGGAAATGAATGGAAATTAAAATTGAAACCGGTGGAGTACGCTTAGATAAGGCTTTGTCCGATTTGACAGAATTGTCTCGTAGTCTCGCCAATGAACAAATCAAGTCTGGTCAGGTCTTGGTCAATGGTCAGTTAAAAAAAGCTAAGTACTCGGTTCAAGAAGGGGATGTTATCACTTATCAAGTTCCAGAACCAGAAGTTTTAGAGTATGTGGCTGAAGATATTCCCTTAGAAATCATTTATCAAGATGAGGATGTAGCAGTAGTTAACAAGCCTCAAGGGATGGTCGTTCATCCAAGCGCTGGTCACACCAGTGGTACCTTGGTTAATTCCCTCATGTATCATATCAAGGACCTATCAGGCATCAATGGTGTATTGCGTCCAGGGATTGTCCATCGTATTGATAAGGATACTTCAGGTCTCTTAATGATTGCTAAAAATGATGAAGCGCATATGGCACTGGCTCAAGAATTGAAGGACAAGAAATCTCTTCGTAAGTATTGGGCTATTGTTCACGGTAATCTCCCAAATGATCGTGGAGTCATTGAAGCGCCGATCGGACGTAGTGAAAAAGACCGTAAGAAACAATCTGTTACCGCTAAAGGGAAACCAGCAGTGACACGTTTCCAAGTCTTGGAACGCTTTGGTGATTATACATTGCTGGAATTACAACTGGAAACAGGCCGAACTCATCAGATTCGTGTGCACATGGCTTATATCGGCCACCCTGTAGCTGGAGATGAGGTTTATGGACCTCGTAAAACTCTAAAGGGACATGGGCAATTTCTCCATGCCAAGACGCTTGGATTTACTCATCCAAGAACAGGTGAGACTATGGAATTTACTTCCGATATTCCAGCTATCTTTAAAGAGACTTTGGAAAAACTTCGAAATAACTAAACAAAAAGGACTCAGTTGAGTCCTCTTTATTTGCGTTTTTTCTTAGCTTTTTTCATTTTGTTAGCCATGCGTTTCATGGATTGCTTCATAGCAAATTCACCGATTTTACCCTTGAGACCTCCACCGAGCATCTGGCTCATATCAGGCATACCAGCTCCTCCGAGAGCAGACATATCAGGCATGCCACCTTGTCCCATCATGCCTTCAAGGGCGGACATATCCATGCCACCAGGCATATTTTTAGGAAGGTTGTTAGGGTCAATACCCATTTGCTTCATCATCTTGTTCATGTCACCAGACATGACACCTTGCATGAGTTGTTTGGCTTGGTTAAAGTCCTTAATGAACTTGTTGACTTCTATGAAGGTGTTACCAGAACCAGCAGCGATACGACGACGACGGCTTGGTGTGAGCAAGTCTGGATTTTCACGTTCTTCTGGAGTCATAGAAGAGACGATGGCACGTTTGCGAGCAATTTGGCGCTCATCCACCTTCATGTTTTGAAGGGCAGGGTTGTTGGCCATGCCTGGAATCATTTTGAGCAAATCTTCCATTGGTCCCATATTTTGTACCTGATCCAACTGATCAATGAAATCGTTGAAATCAAAGGTATTTTCACGCATTTTTTCAGCCATTTCAAGGGCTTTTTGCTCATCGTATTCTTGGGAAGCTTTCTCAATCAGAGTCAGCATATCTCCCATACCGAGAATACGGCTGGCCATACGATCTGGGTGGAAGGTTTCAATGTCAGTAATCTTTTCACCAGTACCAGTGAACTTGATTGGTTTTCCAGTGATGTGACGAACAGAAAGGGCAGCACCACCACGAGTGTCACCGTCAATCTTTGTAAGGATGACACCAGTAACTTCTAATTGATTGTTAAATTCACGTGCAACGTTGGCAGCTTCTTGACCAATCATGGCATCGATGACAAGAAGAATTTCATTTGGTTGAGCAAGTGCTTTAACATCACGGAGCTCATTCATGAGAAGTTCGTCAATTTGTAAACGACCAGCTGTATCAATCAAGACATAGTCGTTATGGTTGGCTTTGGCTTGCTCCAAACCTTGGCGAACAATCTCCACTGCAGGAACTTCAGTTCCAAGTGCAAACACAGGAACATCAATCTGTTGTCCCAGTGTTTTCAATTGGTCGATAGCAGCAGGACGATAGATGTCAGCCGCGATCATCAATGGACGAGCATCCTCTTCCTTTTTGAGTTTATTAGCAAGTTTACCTGCAAAAGTTGTTTTACCAGCCCCTTGCAAACCGACCATCATGATAATAGTTGGGATTTTTGGAGACTTGATAATCTCAGCTGTATCTGAGCCAAGAACTGTTGTTAACTCTTCATTTACAATCTTGATGATTTGTTGGGCTGGATTGAGGGTATCAATCACTTCATGTCCGATTGCACGTTCACGAACTTTTTTGATAAAATCCTTAACCACAGGAAGAGCAACGTCGGCTTCTAAAAGAGCTAGACGAATTTCCTTGGTTGCTTCCTGGATATCGCTCTCTGTAATTTTTCCTTTTTTTCGTAAGTTTTTAAAGACGTTCTGCAAACGTTCTGTTAAATTTTCAAATGCCATTATTTTCTCCTATTTTTCAATTCAGTGGAAATCGTCCGAAATGTTGTAAACACTCTAGTTCTTCGGGTGTGACTTCTTTCATGATTTCATTTGGGTATCCCCAACAGCTAAAACCTATTTGCATAGCTTTGGAAATATCATTGGGCGAGATAATCTGTAGTCGACTAGGAAATGGTTCCTCTGCGGTTAATAGTTTGCAAGGTATTCCTTGATAAATAACTAGACAGCCCATGATTACTCCCGATTGTCGATACTTGTTAAAATCTCAACTTGCTCTTGTAGAAAAGCATCTTCTGGATAACGCTCCAAAATTTGATCAAAAATCTGACTGCGAACAATGTAGTCAGAATACATATGAAGCTTCATTTCATAATCTTCCAGTATCTTTTCTGTACGTTTGATATTATCATAAACAGCCTGACGACTGACGCCGAACTCTTCTGCAATTTCAGCTAAACTATAGTCGTCTGCATAGTAGAGCTCGATATAGTTCATCTGCTTATCAGTCAAAAGGGCTGCATAAAATTCAAACAGAGCATTCATTCGATTGGTTTTTTCAATTTCCATAAGATTTATTATACCAAAAAATAGCTTGAACTGCTAGTAATGGATTGACTTTAGAGATAAGTGAGAAAAAGTCGTTTTAACGGTTATTTTCTGACTATGAATCCTTTTTTTGGTATAATGGAGTGTATTATAATGTTTTAGAAAGAGGTTCTTATGAAAGAATTAGAAGCCGTGTTAGAGCAACGTTTTGATCTTGTTTTTTCAGATAAACAATTACTTGAAACAGCTTTTACTCACACTAGTTATGCAAACGAGCACCGCCTCTTAAAAATTTCACACAATGAACGCTTGGAATTTTTAGGAGACGCTGTTCTGCAATTATTGATTTCAGAATATCTGTACAAGAAATATCCAAAAAAACCAGAAGGTGATTTATCTAAACTTCGTGCCATGATTGTTCGCGAGGAGAGTTTAGCTGGTTTTGCGCGTGATTGCCAGTTTGATCAGTTTATCAAGCTAGGAAAAGGAGAAGAAAAATCAGGTGGTCGCAATCGTGATACCATCTTGGGAGATGCCTTTGAAGCCTTTTTGGGTGCTCTTCTTTTAGACAAGAATCTGGCTAGAGTGAAGGATTTTATTTATCAAGTCATGATACCAAAAGTAGAAGCCGGCGATTTTGAAATGATTAAAGACTACAAGACTCACTTGCAAGAATTACTCCAAGTCAATGGTGATGTCGATATTCGTTATCAAGTGATATCAGAGATTGGACCTGCCCATGATAAGATGTTCCAAGTGGAAGTCCTTGTTGAAGGGAAAAGTCTTGGAACTGGTCAAGGACGTTCAAAAAAATTAGCAGAGCAGGAAGCCGCAAAAAATGCAGTTGAGGAAGGGCTGGATTCATGTATTTAAAGGAAATTGAGATTCAGGGATTTAAGTCCTTTGCTGACAAGACCAAGATTGTTTTTGACCAGGGGGTTACAGCAGTTGTAGGACCTAATGGTTCTGGAAAATCAAACATCACGGAAAGTCTGCGTTGGGCACTAGGTGAATCTAGTGTAAAAAGTTTACGTGGGGGGAAGATGCCTGATGTTATCTTTGCAGGAACAGAAAGTAGAAAACCTTTAAACTATGCTTCTGTGGTTGTTACCCTAGATAACCAGGACGGCTTCATCAAAGATGCAGGTCAGGAAATTAAGGTAGAGCGTCACATCTATCGTACAGGAGATAGTGAGTACAAGATTGACGGCAAAAAAGTCCGTCTTCGTGATATACATGATCTCTTCTTAGATACTGGACTTGGGCGCGATTCCTTCTCTATTATTTCCCAAGGGAAGGTTGAAGAGATCTTCAACTCTAAACCTGAAGAACGTCGGGCTATTTTTGAAGAAGCTGCCGGAGTTTTGAAGTATAAGACTCGTCGCAAAGAGACGGAAAGCAAGCTCCAACAAACACAAGACAATCTAGACCGTTTGGAAGATATCATTTATGAGCTAGATAATCAAATCAAGCCCTTAGAAAAGCAAGCAGCAACAGCTCGTAAATTTATAGAATTAGATGGTCAGCGTAAAGCTATCTACTTGGATGTTTTGGTTGCACAAATTCAAGCAAGTAAAGCTGAATTGGATCTAACAGAAGAAGAATTAAATCAAGTTCAAGAACTTTTGACCAGCTACTATCAGAAACGTGAAGAGTTAGAAGAAGAAAACCAAACTCTCAAAAAGAAACGTCATGACTTGCAATCTGAGATGACAAAAGACCAGTCCACACTGATGGATTTGACTGGTTTAATCAGTGAATTAGAACGTAAGTTAGCCCTGTCTAAACTGGAAACAGAGCAAGTCGCTCTCAATCAACAAGAAGCTCAGGCACGTTTGGCTAGTTTGGACGAAAAGAGAAATGCTCTCATTCAGGAGAAGGAAGAAAAAGAAGCAAATCTCAGTCAGTTAGAAGAAAATTTAGCGGTCAATACGAAGGAACTCAATCGTTTAGAAGCAGAATTATTAGCTTTTTCTGATGATCCAGATCAAATGATTGAGCAATTGCGTGAACGTTTTGTGGCTTTCTTACAGGAAGAAGCGGATGTGTCTAACCAGCTGACACGTATTGAAAATGACCTTGAAAATAGTCGCCAACAGACTCAAAAGCAAGAAGAACAATTAGAATCCTTGAAGGAACAATTGGCTTCTGCCAAGTCCAAGGCTAGTGAGCAAGAGCATGCCCTTAAATCAGCTAAAGAAAAGGTACAAAGCTTACTTGCTGACTATCAGACCAATGCTAAGCAAGAAGAAGAACAAAAGCAGGCTTATCAAAGTCAGCAAAATCAACTCTTTGACCGTTTGGATAGTCTGAAAAACAAACAGGCCAAGGCGCAAAGTTTGGAAAACATTCTTAAGAACCATAGCAATTTTTATGCGGGTGTTAAGAGTGTTCTCCAAGAAAAAAATCGCTTGGGTGGTATTATCGGAGCAGTCAGTGAACATTTAACCTTTGATGTTCGTTATCAGACAGCTCTTGAAATTGCACTTGGTGCAAGTAGCCAACACATCATCGTTGAAGACGAACAGGCAGCGACTAAAGCTATCGACTTCCTTAAACGAAATCGAGCTGGTCGTGCGACTTTCCTACCTTTGACAACCATTAAGGCTCGTAGCATTTCAGGTCAGAATCAAGATGTGATTGCCTCAAGTCCTGGTTTTCTTGGTATGGCAGATGAACTGGTTACCTTTGATGCCAAGCTTGAAGCTATCTTTAAAAATCTGCTAGCTACCACAGCTATCTTTGATACAGTTGAGCATGCGCGTGATGCTGCTCGTAAGGTACGCTATCAAGTTCGTATGGTAACGCTAGACGGTACAGAACTACGAACAGGTGGTTCTTATGCTGGTGGTGCCAATCGTCAAAATAACAGCATTTTCATCAAGCCTGAATTGGAGCAGTTGCAAAAAGAGATTGCTCAAGAAGAAAAACTTCTTCGCCAAGAGGAAGAAAATCTGAAGTCAGTTCAAGAAGCCTTGAATGAACTTAGTCAAACTTTGGAGACCATTAAGTACCAGGGAGAGCAAGCTCGTATCCAGGAACAAGGCTTGTACTTAGCTTATCAACAAACTAGCCAGCAGGTCGAAGAACTTGAGACACTCTTGAAACTTCAGGAGCAAGAATTAACTAATCTCAGAGGTGGAGATTGGCAAGCTGAAAAGGAAAAATGCCAAGAACGTCTCGCAATTATTGCAACTGAAAAACAAAAGCTGGAATCTGAAATCGAAGAAATCAAATCCAATAAAAATGCTATTCAGGAACGCTACCAAAACTTGCAGGAAAAAATTTCTCAAGAGCGTCTGCTTAAAACAGAAATGCTTGGACAGAAGCGTTATGAAGTTGCCGATATTGAACGGATTAACAATGAACTTGAGAACCTCAATAACGAGCAAGAAGAGATTGAACGTCTTTTGCAAGAAAAAGTAGACAATCTTGAAAAAGTTGATACAGAACTTTTGGCCAAGCAAGAAGCAGAAGCCAAGAGTCAGAAGGAAGAAATTCAACAAGGATTGATTCGTAAGCAGTTTGAACTCGATGACATTGAGGGACAACTGGATGATATTGCTAGTCATTTAGAACAAGCTCGTCAGCAAAATGAAGAATGGATTCGTAAGCAAACACGTGCGGAAGCGACTAAAGAGAAGATTACAGATCGTCTTCGTTATCTTCAAGGCCAGCTGACAGAGGAATATCAGATTAGCTATACGGAAGCTTTAGAGCAAGCCAATCTGTTAGAAGATTTGGCAACCGCTGAACAAAAGGTTAAGGATTTGGAAAAATCCATTCGTTCACTTGGTCCGGTCAATTTGGATGCCATTGAACAGTTTGACGAAGTACACGAACGCTTGGAATTCTTGAATACTCAACGAGATGATATTCTTTCTGCTAAGAATTTGCTTCTTGAAACCATTACAGAGATGAATGATGAAGTGAAAGAGCGCTTTAAATCAACATTCGAAGCTATTCGGGAGTCCTTTAAAGTGACCTTCAAGCAGATGTTTGGTGGTGGTCAAGCAGACCTAATCCTGACAGAAGGAGATTTATTGACTGCAGGTGTCGAAATCTCTGTGCAACCACCAGGTAAGAAAATCCAATCCCTCAACCTCATGAGTGGTGGGGAGAAAGCCTTGTCAGCTCTAGCTTTGCTCTTCTCAATCATTCGTGTTAAGACTATTCCATTTGTAATTTTGGATGAGGTAGAAGCTGCACTTGACGAGGCAAACGTTAAACGTTTTGGTGATTATCTCAATCGATTTGATAAGGACAGCCAATTTATCGTCGTTACCCACCGTAAGGGAACAATGGCAGCTGCAGACTCTATCTATGGAGTAACTATGCAAGAATCTGGTGTATCAAAGATTGTCTCTGTAAAACTAAAAGATTTAGAGAATATGGATGCTTAGTTAGTGCTCGTTACAAATTTTCAGCTTAGCATTTAGAATGACCTTTAAGAAGTCAAAAGGGTTACAAAAATAATTTGAGGAGCTTATATGGATTTTGATCTATTCCTAATGGTTTGTAATTATATTGGGACAATAGCTTTTGCAGCGTCCGGAGCCATCAAAGGATTTGGTAAACGTTTAGATATTTTTGGAATCAGTTTATTGGCAATTGTAACTGCAGTAGGCGGAGGAATCCTAAGAGATTCCATCATTAGTCGCTTTCCAGCTTCTCTAGCAGATCCTAGCCCCATTTATGTCTCTATCCTAGTAGCTGTTATCATGTATGTCTTTGTGACTTCAAAACAGGCCAATGCGAGTCATGATAAAAAGTTCTATAAGTGGTTGAGGGAAGCCTATCTCATCTTTGATTCCATTGGGTTGATTATCTTTTCCTTGATTGGAGCGACGGCTTTGGCAGATAGTAAGTTGAATTTGATGTCTGCAGGTATTTTGGCCTGTTTAACGGGAGCAGGTGGTGGTATTATCCGAGACCTCCTGATCAATGAAGTTCCAAGTGTTCTAAAAGAAGATATCTATGCCCTTCTATCTTTCGTGATTGGAGTAGTATACTACTGGCTAGCCTTTGTCCTTCATTTTCCAAGAATTACTGCCTTTATCATTCTCTCTATTGTTGGTTTTGTGATTCGACTTTGTATCATTAAATTTCGACTCTCTTTACCAAATATGGATAAGAGAACCTTGAACTGATGAATAAGCGAGACTTATTTTATATAGGCGTCTAATCTCGTATAGATTAGGCGCTATTTTATTTTTTGCAAATACGGGAAATATTTGATGAAATTAATATTTTTTGGTATTATATCTAAAATTTAAAATAAGATAGGAGCAGCAATGAGTAATTTGAAGAATTCGGTTGATTTTATTAAAGAAATAGAGAAATTAAAGTCAGTAACAAGATTTAATAGAACTCTTGATGGAAGATTTGAAAATAGTGCTGAGCATTCTTGGCAGGGTGCCATAGCTGCAATGGTTCTTCAAGATTATTATCCTGAAAAATTGAATATGGAAAAAGTGATTTCTATGTTACTGATTCATGATTTAGGTGAGATTTATGCCGGAGATACTTGGGTTTTTGATAATGAAAAAAAGGTTCATTCTCATGATAGAGAGCTAGAATCTATAGAAAAAACAATGAGCCTCCTTCCAAAAGAGAAATATTTGAATATGAAAAATTTGTGGTTGGAATTTGAAAAAGGGCATAGTTCTGAAGCAAGATATGCAAGAGTTATCGATGCATTGGTACCACTGATAAATCATTTAGAAGTATCAGAATTAAATTATAACCCTGATAATATCAGTGCAGACATGGTATTAGAAAAGAAAAAGTTCATAAAAAGTGAATCTGAAGAATTATGGAAATTGACAGAAAAGTTAATTCAGGAAAGTGTAGAGAAGGGCTTATATTTATAATAAGAATTGGCTCTTTGGATTGATTTTTAGTATATTAATGCGTGTCATCCTGCACGTCTTTTTTGCTTTTTCTATGGTATATCTATGGTATAATAGAAGATAGATTTATAACTGGAGAATGTATGTATTTATGATTAAACTAGTCGCAACGGATATGGACGGGACTTTTCTAGATGAAGCGGGCCAATTTGATATGGAGCGCTTAAAAGCTCTTCTCTCTTCATATAAAAAACGAGGAATTTATTTTGCTGTTGCATCGGGACGTGGACTCTTGTCGCTTGAAAAGCATTTTGCGGATGTCAAAGATGAGATTATCTTCATTGCTGAAAATGGGAGTCTCGTTCGCTTTCATGGACAAGACCTCTATGAAGCAACCATGCCACGTGATTTTTACCTGTCAACTTTTGAAAAGCTAAAGACTTCCCCTTATTTCGATGAGAAGAAGATGCTCTTGACTGGTAAGAAAGCTTGCTATGTTTTAGATACTGTAGATGAAACCTATCTCATGTTTAGTCATCATTACAATGAGAATATTCAAAAAGTAGCCAGTCTCGAAGACATTACCGATGAGATTTTCAAATTCACAACGAACTTTACAGAAGAGACAGTAGAAGCCGGAGAAGCTTGGGTCAATGAACATGTGTCTGGTGTTAAGGCTATGACTACAGGGTTTGAATCAATCGATATTGTTCTAGACTATGTTGATAAGGGAGTTGCTATTGTCGAATTGGCTAAGAAGTTAAATCTAGATATGGATCAAGTGATGGCCTTCGGTGACAATCTCAATGACCTTCACATGATGCAGGTTGTAGGACATCCGGTCGCACCTGAAAATGCTCGTCCAGAGATTTTAGAACTAGCTGAAACAGTTATCGGTCACCACAAAGACCAATCAGTTATTGCTTATATGGAGGGATTGTAATGGCAGATATTAAATTAATTGCCCTAGACTTGGATGGAACTTTGCTGACGACAGACAAAAAATTGACAGAACGTACCAAGGCCACTTTGAAGGCTGCGCGTGAACAAGGAGTCAAGGTAGTCCTAACAACTGGACGTCCCCTAAAGGCTATGGATTTCTTCCTCAAAGAACTTGGAACAGATGGTCATGAGGATGAGTATACTATTACTTTTAATGGCGGTTTGGTTCAAAAAAATACGGGTGAAATCCTTGATAAGACAGTATTTTCAATTGATGATGTGAGTCGTATTTACGAAGAAACTGAAAAACTAAATATTCCCTTAGATGCTATTTCTGAAGGCATCGTTTATCAGATTCAATCAGACCAAGAAAGTTTATACTCTCAGTTTAACCCAGCTTTAACCTTCATTCCAACCGCCTTTGAAGATTTGTCTAGTCAGATTACTTACAATAAGTGTGTCACTGCCTTTCCTCAAGAACCCTTGGATGCAGCTATTCTGAAGATTTCTCCTGAATTGTTTGACAAATATGAAATTTTTAAATCACGTGAACTCTTGCTAGAATGGTCACCAAAGAATGTTCATAAAGCGACAGGACTAGCTAAGTTAATTGAGCATTTAGGAATTGACCAAAGTCAAGTGATGGCTTGTGGAGATGAAGCTAATGATCTTTCGATGATTGAATGGGCAGGTCTTGGTGTAGCCATGCAAAATGCTGTGCCTGAGGTCAAAGCAGTTGCAAACGTAGTAACTCCTATGACCAATGACGAGGAAGCAGTCGTCTGGGCAATTGAAAAATATGTACTGAAGGAGAATTAAAGTATGGGATTATTTGACCGTTTATTTGGGAAAATAGAAGAACCAAAAATTGAAGATGTCGTTAAAGAAGCATTAGAAAACATTGATTTATCAGATGATAACGAGCAAAACGAGGCATCGGAATCTGAAAATGCTGAAGTGACAGAACCAGAAGAAGTTATCTTACCTGCTGAACCTCAGGAAGAAACAAATGAAGACTCACCTGCAGTAGAGGTTGTAGAAGAAGCTATCATTGAACCTCTTGATGAAGTTGAAGTTTCTCAAGATGAATCAAATCTATTTGAAGAGGCAGAAAGTCCTCAAGTGGAATCATCTCACGTTGAAGATATGACTTCAAGCGATGAAGAAGAAGAGGATTTTAATCAACTTCAATCAGACGAAACAGAATCAGAAATTTTTGAAGAAGAGGAAGCAAATCAAGCAACCGAGGAAACTCCTCAAGTACAAGAGACTGTACAGGAAAAGTATGATCGTAGTCTCAAGAAAACTCGTACGGGATTTGGTGCCCGTTTGAATGCCTTCTTCGCTAATTTCCGCTCAGTTGATGAAGAATTCTTTGAAGAACTAGAAGAACTCTTAATCATGAGTGACGTTGGTGTCCAGGTGGCTTCAAATCTTACGGAAGAATTGCGTTATGAAGCCAAGCTAGAAAATGCTAAGAAACCTGAAGCACTTCGTCGTGTTATCATCGAAAAATTGGTGGAGCTGTATGAGAAGGATGGCAACTACAACGAAAGTATTAATTTCCAAGATGGGTTGACTGTCATGCTCTTTGTAGGTGTTAATGGTGTCGGAAAGACAACATCAATCGGTAAATTAGCTCATCGCTACAAACAAGCTGGGAAGAAGGTCATGCTTGTTGCTGCGGATACCTTCCGTGCTGGTGCAGTAGCTCAGCTAGCAGAATGGGGTCGTCGTGTCGGTGTGCCTGTTGTAACGGGTCCAGAAAAAGCTGATCCAGCCAGTGTGGTCTTTGATGGAATGGAACGTGCAGTAGCAGAAGGTATTGATATTCTCATGATTGATACAGCTGGACGTTTGCAAAACAAAGAAAACTTAATGGCAGAGTTGGAAAAAATTGGTCGTATCATCAAGCGTGTTGTGCCTGAAGCACCTCATGAAACCTTCCTAGCTCTAGATGCCTCAACTGGTCAAAATGCTCTTGTACAAGCTAAAGAATTTTCAAAAATCACTCCTTTGACAGGTATTGTATTGACCAAGATTGATGGAACAGCTCGAGGTGGTGTCGTTCTTGCTATCCGTGAAGAGCTCAATATCCCTGTTAAGTTGATTGGTTTTGGTGAAAAAATCGATGATATCGGTGAATTCAATTCTGAAAACTTTATGAAGGGGCTTTTAGAAGGTTTACTATAAAAGAAAATCCTGCAAGAATTCTTGCAGGATTGTTTTTGATTATTCTAATCGACCATCTTCACGATAGGCGATATCCGGTTGCCAAGTCCATTCAGCTCCGTATTTTTTGAGTAAATCAAAGCTAGCTTGAGGTCCCATGCTACCAGCTTTGTAGTCATGGAGTGGAGCACCGTTTTCAGCCCAAAGTTTCTCAATACGGTCAATCAATTTCCATGATGCGCTTACTTCTTCCCAGTGGCTGAAGTTGGTTGAATTATTGTTCAAAACATCATAGATCAGTTTTTCATATGGATCTGGTGAAGCACCTGTAGCTGTAGCATCAGTTCTGTAGTCAAGCGAATTATGTGCAAGTTTGAACTCTTCTCCAACTTCTTTACCGTTAAGGCTAAGAGAGAATCCTTCAGTTGGTTGGATGTAGATTGTAAGCACATTCGGTGCTAGTGGTTCTCCGAAAATAGAATCCATTTGTTTGAAGACAATGTTCACGTGTGTTCCTTTTTCA
Source organism: Streptococcus infantis (assembly GCF_021497965.1). Taxonomy (GTDB): domain Bacteria; phylum Bacillota; class Bacilli; order Lactobacillales; family Streptococcaceae; genus Streptococcus; species Streptococcus infantis_B. The sequence goes on from NZ_CP046525.1 coordinate 702,143, forward strand.
GTCATTCGTTTACCTGTACGGAAGAAGAAAGGTACATCACGGAAGCGGTCGGTATCTACAAAGAAGGCACCTGAAGCAAATGTTTCTGTCATAGATTCAGGGTTGACATTTGGTTCGCTACGATAAGAAATATATTTCATGCCATCGACTTTACCCGAACGATATTGACCACGGATGAAGTGCTCTTTGAGTTCTTCGTCTTTAGGGTGGTAAAGGTTCTTGAAGACCTTGATTTTTTCAGCTCGAATATCATCCTTTGTAAAGCTTGCAGGTTTGTCCATAGCAAGGAGTGATAGGAGCTGGAGGGTATGGTTTTGAACCATGTCACGAAGGGCACCAGACTCATCATAGTAACCACCACGCTCCTCAACACCTAGACGTTCTGCAAAGGTAATCTGAACATTATCAATGTGCTCACGATTCCAAACATTTTCAAAAATCATGTTGGCAAAACGGATAGCAAAAATACTTTGAATCATTTCTTTACCGAGATAGTGGTCAATACGATAGATTTGCTCTTCGTTAAAAGTAGCAAGGAGTTCTTCGTTTAGTTTGCTTGCAGTCTCATAGTCTGTTCCAAAAGGTTTTTCAACAATCAAACGTTCAAAGCCTTTACCGTCAACGATTTGCTCTGACTTGAGGTGCTTGGCGATGGTACCAAAGAATTGAGGTGCCATAGAGAGGAAAAAGAGCTTGTTGTGTTCAGCTTGATATTTTTCGTTTAACTCAGCCTGAAGCTTGCGTAATTCGATGTAGTGCTCAGTGTCATTAACATCGTGACTTTGATAGTAAAAATGACTAGCAAATGCTTGAGCTTCTTCTACGCTATCTGCCAAGTCCAAAATAGATTCGACAACAACAGATTCGAAATACTCTTTACTCCAAGGTCTACGAGCAGTTCCAATAACAGCAAAATGATCAGATAGATTACCTGATTTGTAAAGTCTAAAAAGTGAAGGGTAGAGCTTGCGTTTAGCCAAATCTCCACTTGCACCGAAAATTGTAACAATAACTTTAGATGACATCCAGCTACCTAATTTCTATTTTGTTTCCTAGTCCAACTAGGCATGGGAAAACCCCATTTTCATATCCTTTATTTTATCATAATTTTCTAAAAAATCCAAAATTCCAATACAAATAAGAAAAAAACTGCAAGGTATCCCTTGCAGTTTTTTTAAGCGTTAAGGACCTTGTCCAAAAATTCTTTTAGACGAGGGTGTTGTGGGTTATCAAAGATTTGATCAGGAGTTCCATCTTCTAGAAATTCACCGTCTGCAGTAAAGATAACACGATTGGCAACCTTACGCGCAAATCCCATCTCGTGAGTTACGATGATCATAGTCATGCCTTGCTCTGCCAATTCCTTCATAACGTTAAGAACGTCGCCAACCATTTCAGGGTCAAGGGCAGAAGTTGGCTCATCAAAGAGCATGATATCAGGGTTCATTGCTAAACCTCGAGCAATAGCTACACGTTGTTTTTGTCCACCAGACAAACTATCAGGATTAGCATTGGCCTTGTCAGCAAGTCCAACCTTTTCAAGAAGTTCCATGCCTAATTTTTCAGCTTCTGGTTTGGTTAATAACTTATGCTCAATAGGAGCGAAAGTGATATTTTCCAAAACTGTCATATGTGGAAAGAGATTGAAGTGCTGGAACACCATTCCTACATTTTCACGAACATGGTCCACGTTGGTTGCTTTGTCAGTCAAATCATAACCATTAACTGTAATATGACCTTTTGTACCTTCCTCAAGGAGATTCAAGCTACGCAAGAAAGTTGACTTACCTGAACCAGAAGGACCGATGATACAAACAACATCACCTTCGTAGAATTTTACAGAGATTCCTTTAAGAACCTTGTTTTTTCCATATTGTTTATGTAAATTATCGACATCAATTTTTAATTTTGCCATTATTGAATCCTCTTTTCTAAGCGTTTAGCTAGTCTAGTTAGAAGAGTGATAATCACAAGGTAAAAGACTGCGAGAATTGCATACATTTTGAAACTTTGGTAATTACGAGCAATGATAATCTTTCCAGTTTGGAAAAGTTCAACCAAACCGATTGCAGATACGATCGTTGTATCTTTCAAAGCGATAACAAATTGGTTAACGAAGTTTGGAAGCATGAGTTTGGTTGCTTGAGGCAAGACAATCTTACGCATGGTTTTTCCATATGAAATACCAAGACTTCGACTAGCTTCCATTTGTCCAACAGGAACGGCCTTAATACCACCACGAACAATTTCAGCGATGTAAGCTGCTGAGTTTAGGGAGAGGGCGATTGTACCAGCGACAAAGTCGTTGATTGGACTTTGTTGTCCTGTAAGGGACTCGATAAAGTTAGGAATGCCCCAGAAAATAAATGCTGCAAGAATCATCAAAGGAATTCCACGGATGACGTCAACAAAAATCTCTGAAATCAAACGAAGTGATTTATATGGGCTGACGCTAAACATACCAAAGATAATTCCGATGAAAATAGCGATGGCAAATGAAACAAGGGCTAAGGCAAGAGTAATTCCAAGGCCGTTAAGGAGTTGTTTGTAGTTATTTTTCAACAAGCCCCAAATAGTTGTCTCATCAGCAGTTGAAGTTGTCGTAGTAGAATCACTAGCTAGATACTTATCAAGAATCTTTTGGAATTCTCCATTTGCCTTAAGGTTTGCGAGTCCCTTGTTAAACTTCTCTAGCAATTCTGGATTGCTTCCTTTTTTTACTGCAAAGGCAGTTTCACCAATTGGAGTACCTGCGATTGGTGTTTTTAACTTTTGTCCTTGACTGATAGAGTATTTAATAACAGGTTCGTCGTCCATAACGGCATCAATTGAACCAGTATTTAAACTATCATACATAGATGCAGCATCTGAAAAAGTTTTGATTTTGTAACCGTATTTACTTTGGTTCTCGTTTAGGAAGGTTTGTGAAGCAGTACCATTTTTCACACCTACAGTCTTACCGTTCAAATCTTCATAAGAAGAAATAGTACTTGATTCCTTAACACCAAGAATAGTATTAGCTGTATAGTAAGAATCAGAGAAATCAAAGGTTTCTTTACGAGCATCAGTCACTGACATACCTGCAATGATACCGTCTGCTTGTCCAGATTGGACTGCGTTAATAGCAGCGTCAAAACCAGGGTTGGTGATTTCTATTTCAAAGCCTTGGTCTTCAGCGATAGCCTTGATTAGATCCATATCGATACCAGTGTATTGGTTGCTTGAGTCCTGGAAAACAAATGGTGCAAATGACGAGTCACTGGCAATGACATACTTGGTTTTCTCAGTATCAGCTTTTACTAGTCCTAATGAAAAAATAGGAAATAAAATAAGCAAATAAGCTAGAATTTTTTTCTTCATGTGATGTCTCCTTTCAGGGTATTTTCAAATTATAGCAGAAATAATTGAATCCGGCAACCATTTTGTGTTTTTCGTGTCAGAAGATATGACATGCATTTAACAGAGATAGAAATTTGAGAAACAGAAAGTCTTTCCCTTTTATGGTAAAATAGAAATATAGAAAATGTGTATGAGGCTATTATGATCAATAGAATTACAGACAACAAATTTAAACTTGTATCCAAATACCAACCTTCTGGGGACCAACCGCAGGCCATTGAGCAGTTGGTTGATAACATCGAAGGGGGTGAGAAAGCCCAAATCCTGATGGGTGCGACAGGTACAGGAAAGACCTATACCATGAGTCAAGTGATTGCGCAAGTTAATAAGCCAACCTTGGTCATTGCCCACAATAAGACACTAGCAGGCCAGCTCTATGGAGAGTTCAAGGAATTTTTCCCAGAGAATGCTGTTGAGTACTTCGTTTCTTACTATGATTACTACCAGCCAGAAGCTTATGTGCCCTCTAGCGATACCTATATCGAAAAAGATAGTTCGGTCAATGACGAGATTGATAAGCTCCGCCACTCAGCAACATCAGCTTTGTTGGAGCGTAATGATGTTATCATTGTAGCATCTGTTTCTTGTATCTATGGTTTGGGTTCTCCGAAGGAATATGCTGATAGTGTGGTAAGTTTGCGTCCAGGTCTTGAGATTTCTCGTGACAAACTGCTCAATGATTTGGTTGACATTCAGTTTGAACGCAACGACATCGATTTTCAGCGTGGAAGATTCCGTGTGCGTGGGGATGTGGTGGAGATTTTCCCAGCCTCTCGGGATGAACATGCTTTTCGCGTAGAGTTTTTCGGCGATGAGATCGATCGCATCCGTGAAGTCGAAGCTCTGACAGGGCAAGTTCTGGGCGAAGTGGATCATTTGGCGATTTTCCCAGCCACTCACTTTGTGACCAATGATGACCACATGGAAGTAGCGATTGCTAAGATCCAGGCCGAGTTGGAGGAGCAGTTAGCTCTCTTTGAGAAGGAAGGTAAGCTCCTTGAAGCCCAGCGTTTGAAACAGCGTACTGAGTATGATATTGAGATGCTCCGTGAAATGGGTTATACAAATGGTGTCGAAAACTACTCCCGTCACATGGATGGACGAAGCGAAGGAGAGCCTCCGTATACGCTTCTTGATTTCTTCCCTGATGATTTTTTGATTATGATAGATGAGAGCCACATGACCATGGGACAGATTAAGGGCATGTATAATGGAGACCGTTCTCGTAAGGAAATGTTGGTTAATTATGGTTTCCGTTTACCTTCTGCCCTAGACAACCGTCCTCTTCGTCGGGAAGAGTTTGAAAGTCATGTTCACCAGATTGTCTACGTTTCAGCGACACCTGGTGATTACGAGATGGAACAAACAGACACTGTGATTGAGCAAATCATCCGTCCGACTGGTCTTTTGGATCCAGAGGTAGAAGTGCGTCCAACTATGGGACAGATTGATGACCTCTTAGGTGAAATCAATGCCCGTGTTGAAAAGAACGAGCGTACCTTTATTACTACCTTGACCAAGAAAATGGCAGAAGATTTGACTGACTATTTCAAAGAAATGGGCATCAAAGTCAAGTACATGCACTCGGATATCAAGACCTTGGAGCGAACGGAGATTATTCGTGATTTGCGTTTAGGAGTCTTTGATGTCTTGGTTGGAATCAACCTCCTTCGCGAAGGGATTGACGTACCAGAGGTAAGTTTGGTTGCCATTCTTGATGCAGACAAGGAAGGTTTCCTCCGTAATGAACGTGGTCTTATCCAAACCATCGGTCGATCTGCTCGTAATAGTGAAGGTCATGTCATCATGTATGCTGATACTATGACTCAATCTATGCAAAAAGCTATCGATGAAACAGCCCGTCGTCGTAAAATTCAGATGGCCTATAATGAAGAGCATGACATTATTCCAAAAACCATTAAGAAGGAAATCCGTGACCTTATTTCTGTCACAAAAGCTGTGGCTAAGGAAGAAGACAAGGAAGTCGATATCAATAGCCTCAACAAACAGGAGCGCAAAGAACTAGTCAAGAAACTGGAAAAACAAATGCAAGAAGCCGTCGAAGTGCTTGACTTTGAGTTGGCAGCGCAAATACGTGATATGATGCTGGAAGTCAAGAGTTTGGACTAGTAGGAGGGAAGAATGAAGATTATCATTAAAACAATGGAAACTCCTGAAGAGATAGAAGGAAAATCTCTCGTTCATTGGCAAACGTGGAGAGAGGCTTATGACAATCTTTTACCCGCGGAATATCAGGAGACGATGACATTAGATAGATGTCGTTTCTTTAGTCAAAAGTATCCAGAAAATACCTTGATTGCGATGGATGGAAAGAAGGTCGTTGGATTTATCAGCTATGGAAATTTTTGTGATGCAGCCATTCAAGCTGGTGAAATCATCGCCTTATATGTTTTAAAAGATTACTATGGAAAAGGTGTGAGTAAACAGTTAATGCATGCTGCATTTGCTGCTCTCGATCATTTCTCTGAAATTTATTTATGGGTATTGAAAGATAATAAGCGAGCCATTGCTTTCTATCAAAAAATGGGTTTTACTTTTGATGGTCAAGAAAAAATACTTGAACTTGGAAAACCTGTTAAGGAATTGCGGATGATGTGTTCTTCAAATAAAAAGTCCTAAAGGAAGTCCCTATCAATCTTTGAAACATTATCAATTAATCAAGTATAAAAAGTGAAATAGATAGAATGAAACAAAGAGATGAAGGAGAAGAAGAAAATGGGGAAAATTCACTCAAATGAAAAATAATAGAAGAAAATTAAATACAAAAAAGAATCTATCAAGGCAAGAAGTTTTTCAGTCCTGGCTAGATTCTCATAAAATTATAGGCTTTTTCCTGATCCTTGGTCTCATCTTAGGAATAGGAATAGGTATCAATCTTATTTTTAATAGTCTTCCTATTCCGTCGCCCTATAGAGATATCAACTATAGTTTTCCAATATATATAAATATTTTTTGTCTGGTATATCGATTATTTGACTATTGGTTCCTAGACTTGACTAGGACAAGAATGACGATAAAAAGATATGCAGATTTATTTATCTATCTTAATAGTATCGGTTTAATAGTTCATCTCTTTATTGGGATTGGTGGGAAAAATAGTAAAGGAATTTTGCCATCTCTCTTATCCCTAGATCGCCGCTATATTTGGTTTCCTATAGCATCCTATCTGATCTTTTTCAGTTTGGCATTTATTATAACTCTAGTAATGAAATATATTGAAAAGAAAAGGAGTTAATCATGACGAAACATCTAACTGTTTTTAGAATTATTTACCTTTTGTTCCTGGTATTTGTACTGATTCATTTTATCTTAGGTTTGTTCGGTTTAGCTTTTACACCTATCGTGTGGAATATCTGGTTTTTGGCCCTTGGCTTAACCTTGTTTATTCATCCATGGACAATCTTCTATAAAACTAGAATTTTTCAATGGCATCATCTTATTTTTCAGGCTCTCAGTGGTTTTTTTGCACTTTTAATCTGGTTGATGATATTCTTTTTCCTATCTTTCATTCCAGACTCATCGATTCCTGTCAGTATAGACTATCAAGTTAATACTAAAGACAAGGAGATAAGGATTAATAGAGGATCTTTTCTTGATGATATTCGAGAATATCACGACTGGATTAATCCTTTGATTATGAAATCTAAAGTTAAGTATAAGATAGAAAATTAAAGATTAGAAAGTGGGTCCTATGTCTCGAGCACAATTAACCATTCTTACCAATATTTGTTTGATTGAAGACCTTGAAAAGCGGCGCGTGGTTATGCAGTATCGATCACCTGAAACCAACCACTGGTCTGGCTACGCTTTTCCAGGAGGTCATGTTGAAAATGGAGAGGCTTTTGCAGAGTCAGTTATCCGAGAAATCTATGAAGAGACAGGTCTGACAATCCAAAATCCTCAACTGGTTGGCATTAAAAATTGGCCACTGGATACAGGTGAGCGCTACATTGTCTTTTGTTACAAGGCGACTGAGTTTACTGGTACTCTCCGTTCTTCAGAAGAAGGAGAAGTCTCTTGGGTACAAAAAGACCAGATTCCAAATTTGGATCTGGCCTATGATATGTTACCTTTGATGGAGATGATGGAAGCTCCAGACAAGTCTGAATTTTTTTATCGTCACCGTACAGAAGACGGATGGGAAAAGGAAATATTCTAATCTTTGACTAAATAACCTAGCTGATCCAAGGCCTTCTCGATATAGAGGAGGTCTTGTTTGCTTTCAGCCTCAACCAAATGGTAGTGTATTCCATCTGTTAATTCTGATAGGGGGCGAAAATCTGAAGATTCAGCTTGGTTTAAAAAGTGTTCTACATCTCGTCTACAACTCAACTTAAGAAGGGTTTCAATTTCTCCGTAGACAGGATGGTCAATGAGAATATTTTGTACCCGACCTCCGTTATCAACAATAGCAAGTAGTTCTTGTTCCATGTCTTCCTCTTTGTGTTTAACCTTAAAGAGTTTGTGAACAAAAGGATTGGCTTTATTTTCTTTATATATATAGCCACGATTGGTTGATAGAATAGGAGCTCCATTAGCACGCAGCACAGCGATATCCTGAACAATGATCTGTCGAGTCACGTGAAAATATTCTGCTAAACTTTGGCCATTCATTGGCTTTTGAGCTTCCTTTAAAAGTTGAATAAGTGCTTCTTTTCGGTCTTTAGTCATGATTTACTTTCTTAATGGCGTTTTTTTAAAGCTTTGTAAACAGCTAATGCTAAGTAATAGTCTATCATACTATGAACAATAGTTCCAAAACCAACTAATACAAACAAGACGTAGAACATATTTTTTAAGTCTGTTCCTGTACTAGCATAAAAGATGATACAAGCAAAGACTTCCGCGATAGCATGTACTAAACCAAGTACAAAGTTAAAAATCAAGGAAGATTTCTTGTTGTCCAAGGTTTGAGGATATTTTTGAAGGTAGAAAGCTCCCAGGGTTCCAAAGAAGATATGAGAGAAGGCGCGAAGTACGATGACAATTGGATAACCCGCTAGCAGGAAGCCGATACTAGAAGCAACGATGACAAAAATTGCCATCCAAGGCGAGAGAAACATAGCGATAAAAATAGCTACGTGACTTCCAAGAGTGTAGGAAGCGGGTGGGATAACGATTTTAAATGGCATCACTAAAGGAATCAAAATAGCGATAGCTGTCAGCAATGCGGTTAAAGTCATGAATTGGGTTTTCTTTTTTGTATTCATAATAACTCCTTATATCTGTATATACAGTTGTATAGTATACTAAATATTTTTCCCCGTCAAGAGAGAAATTGAATTTTGAGGAAAAAATAGTTAAAATAAAGTAAAGTAAAGTATCTTAGAAAGAGCAGAGAGTCAAGATGATAGATATTCTTTATCCAATTTTTATCATTCATTACATATCTAAGCAGAAAAAAATAAGATTCAAAGTATCAAAATTCACAACATTTACAGCCTATTGTTTTTTGATTATATCTTTAATTAGAATTGCATTTGGATCCTTAGGACTATTCCTTTTCTCGATTCCCATATTCGGTTTCCTCTATTTTGCAGTTATAGGTGAAATTCTTTTTCATATTAGCATCATTTACGGAATCATTTTACTTTTCTTGTCCTTAACGCTATTCCTAGACAGTCAAAAAAGTAATCAAGATATCCAAATGACAGAAAATACTCCGTTTATATTTCATGTCCTAATGTTAGCATTTCATGCGCTCTTAATCTATACTACCTTGGTACCAATCTTTTCAATTCAATGATAAAATCTAAGTATTTTCTTCCATAAACATCAGTAGAAGCAGGACAAAAAATAATCATTTTTTTTACAAAAAGACTTGCTTTGAAGTAACAAGTGTGATATACTTATACACGGTTTGAAAAAACTGCCTAAGACAGTAGGGGAGCTAGACTCATAAATATCCTACCGAGGACAAAACGTATCATGTAAAAAGAAGCGTATTGTACTTTCGTGTCTAGGTTTGGGCGCGTTTTTCTTTTGGAAAAATTCCCCAAGCAAAATAATTACGGAGGTGAACACACTAATGAGTGAAGCAATTATTGCTAAGAAAGCGGAACTAGTTGACGTAGTAGCTGAGAAAATGAAAGCTGCTGCATCAATCGTCGTTGTAGACGCTCGTGGTTTGACAGTTGAACAAGATACAGTTCTTCGTCGTGAGCTTCGTGGAAGCGAAGTTGAGTATAAAGTTATTAAAAACTCAATCTTACGTCGTGCAGCTGAAAAAGCTGGTCTTGAAGATCTTGCATCTGTTTTTGTTGGACCATCTGCAGTAGCATTTTCTAACGAAGATGTTATCGCACCAGCGAAAATCTTGAACGACTTTGCTAAAAACGCTGAAGCACTTGAAATCAAAGGTGGTGCAATCGAAGGCGCTGTCGCATCAAAAGAAGAAATCGTTGCTCTTGCAACTCTTCCAAACCGCGAAGGACTTCTTTCTATGCTCCTTTCTGTACTTCAAGCGCCAGTTCGCAACGTTGCTCTTGCAGTCAAAGCGGTTGCAGACAACAAAGAAGACGCAGCTTAATCATAAGCTACGCAGCGTAGCCTAGCTACAAAAAATTATAAAAATTAAAATTAAACTTATTTTGGAGGAAATAACAATGGCATTGAACATTGAAAACATTATTGCTGAAATTAAAGAAGCTTCAATCCTTGAATTGAACGACCTTGTAAAAGCTATCGAAGAAGAATTTGGTGTAACTGCAGCTGCTCCTGTAGCTGTTGCTGCAGCTGGTGCTGCTGACGCTGGTGCTGCTAAAGACTCATTTGACGTTGAATTAACAGCTGCTGGTGACAAAAAAGTTGGCGTTATCAAAGTTGTACGTGAAATCACTGGTCTTGGACTTAAAGAAGCTAAAGAACTTGTTGATGGTGCACCAGGTGTCATCAAAGAAGGCGTTCCAACTGCAGAAGCTGAAGAAATCAAAGCTAAATTGGAAGAAGCTGGAGCTTCAGTTACTCTTAAATAATAGAGTGACTACATTTGTAGCTTAAAAATATGATTAAACCACTATTCTTAGGATTAGTGGTTTTTCTTTTGTTCGAAAAGTGTTACAAGAACAATAGTTGTTCTATCTTTAGATTATTTAGTAGTGATTCCTTATGTAAAAAATTTACTTTTTAATTCCTTTCTGTTATAATAGATGGCAAGAAAGAATATCTTATCAGTAGATCCTAAGCGAGCCTGTGGTAGTGGGAGTCAGGTGGTTAAGAGATAAGTGTGGCGCTTTTGGTATTTTAATAAAAGTAATGAAGTAATAAATTAGGGTGGAACCGCGTTTCTGACGCCCCTAGGTCAAACGACTTAGGAGCAAAGACACGGTTCTTTTTGTATCCTGAGTCGGACACCATCATATAGAAAAAGGAGTAAAATATGTCTAAAAAATTGACATTCCAAGAAATTATTTTGACTTTGCAACAATACTGGAATGACCAGGGTTGTATGCTGATGCAGGCTTATGATAATGAAAAGGGTGCGGGAACCATGAGTCCTTATACTTTCCTCCGTGCCATCGGTCCTGAGCCATGGAATGCTGCTTATGTAGAGCCATCTCGTCGTCCAGCAGATGGTCGTTACGGGGAAAACCCAAACCGTCTTTACCAACACCACCAATTCCAAGTGGTTATGAAACCATCACCTTCAAACATCCAAGAACTCTACCTTGAGTCGTTGGAGAAATTGGGAATCAATCCTTTGGAACACGATATTCGTTTCGTTGAAGATAACTGGGAAAACCCATCAACTGGTTCAGCTGGTCTTGGATGGGAAGTATGGCTTGATGGTATGGAAATCACTCAGTTCACTTACTTCCAACAAGTAGGTGGTTTGGCAACAGGTCCTGTTACTGCTGAGGTTACCTACGGATTGGAACGTTTGGCTTCTTATATTCAAGAAGTAGACTCAGTTTACGATATTGAGTGGGCTCCAGGAGTGAAATACGGAGAAATCTTCCTTCAACCAGAATATGAGCATTCAAAATACAGCTTTGAAGTTTCTGACCAAGATATGCTTCTTGAAAACTTCGAAAAATTTGAAAAAGAAGCAGGACGTGCTTTGGAATTGGGACTTGTACACCCAGCCTATGATTACGTTTTGAAATGTTCACATACCTTCAACTTGCTTGATGCTCGTGGAGCGGTATCAGTTACAGAACGTGCAGGTTACATTGCCCGCATCCGTAACTTGGCTCGTGTCGTAGCCAAAACCTTCGTTGCAGAACGCAAGAAACTCGGCTACCCACTTCTAGATGAAGCCACACGCGCAAAACTCTTAGCAGAAGAGGAAGAATAAAGAGAGCGTATTAGATGGGATTGGCTGATAGAGCAATCCTACAGAACCAGTTGCCACAGTGATAATTGTCTCGTTAGAGAAACTAACGATACCAGGCAAAATTGGAGACTTTAGGCTCCAATTTTAGCAATGAAACGACGAAGTCGGTTGCTTGCGTGCCAATCACATAAGGCAAACTGGAAAAAAAGATATTTTTCGGAGAAAAAAACATGACAAAAAACTTATTAGTAGAACTAGGACTCGAAGAGTTACCAGCCTACGTTGTCACACCAAGTGAAAAACAACTAGGTGAAAAAATGGCAGCTTTCTTAGATGAAAATCGTCTTTCATACGAAGGAATTCAAACTTTCTCAACACCACGTCGTTTGGCTGTTCGTGTACTTGGTTTAGCAGACCAACAAACAGATTTGACTGAAGATTTTAAAGGACCTTCTAAGAAAATCGCTTTGGATGCAGAAGGGAACTTTTCTAAAGCAGCTCAAGGATTCGTCCGTGGAAAAGGCTTGACAGTTGATGATATTGAATTCCGTGAAATTAAAGGTGAAGAATATGTCTATGTAACCAAGCATGAAGCTGGAAAACCTGCTGAAGAAGTGTTGACAGGAATTCCAGAAGTATTGGCTAGCCTTAGCTTCCCAGTAGGTATGCACTGGGCAAATAATACCTTTGAATACATTCGTCCGGTCCATACTTTGATAGTCCTTTTGGATGATGAAGCTCTTGATATGGACTTTCTAGATATTCATTCGAGACGAATTAGCCGTGGACATCGTTTCCTTGGACATGAAGTGGAAATTCGTCATGCTGATAGTTACGAAGAAGATTTGCGTAAAGTTTATGTCATTGCTGATAGCATTGAACGCGAAAATATGATTCGGGAACAAATCAAGGCTATTGAAGTAGAACAAGGTGTTCAAGTTCAGGTTGATGAAGGTCTTTTAAATGAAGTTTTGAATCTGGTTGAATATCCAACTGCTTTTATTGGTAATTTTGACCCTAAATACCTAGAGGTTCCAGAAGAAGTTTTGGTTACTTCAATGGAAACTCATCAACGCTACTTTGTTGTCCGTGACCTTGAAGGGAATCTTAGACCAAACTTCATCTCAGTTCGTAATGGGAATGCTGAGCACTTAGAAAATGTTGTTCGAGGAAATGAGAAAGTCTTGGTGGCTCGTTTAGAAGATGGAGAATTCTTCTGGCGTGAAGACCAAAAATTGAAGATTGAAGATCTTGTAGCTAAATTATCTTATGTAACTTTCCATGAAAAGATTGGTTCATTACGTGAACACATGATCCGTACCGGGCAAATTGCTATTCTATTAGCAGAGAAAGCTGGCTTATCAGTAGATGAAACTGTTGATCTTGCACGTGCTGCAGCTATTTATAAGTTTGATCTCTTGACTGGTATGGTAGGTGAATTTGATGAGCTTCAAGGAATCATGGGTGAGAAGTATGCTCTGCTTGCTGGTGAAAATCCTACAGTTGCTCAAGCCATTCGCGAGCACTATCTTCCAGATTCAGCTGACGGAGCCCTTCCTGAGTCTAAAGTTGGTGCTATCCTTGCACTAGCTGATAAATTAGATACTCTCTTATCTTTCTTCTCGGTTGGCTTGATTCCATCAGGCTCAAACGACCCATATGCTCTTCGACGTGCAACACAAGGAATTGTTCGAATCTTGGAAGACTTTGGTTGGAAGATTCCAATGGACGAATTGATTGCGAGCCTTTATGCCTTATCATTTGAAAGTCTAACTTATGATAATCAAGAAGAAGTGCTTAACTTCATTAAAGCTCGTGTTGATAAGATGATGGGTTCTACTGCAAAAGATATCAAAGAAGCTGTTCTCGCAAGTTCGAATTTTGTTGTTTCTGATATGATTGAAGCTGCAGAAGCTTTAAGCGAAGCTGCAAATACTGAAGATTACAAATCATCAGTTGAGTCTCTATCTCGTGCCTTTAATTTAGCTGAAAAAGCAAATGGTTTGGTTAAAGTCGATGCAAGTCTTTTTGAAAATGAACAAGAAAAAGAACTTGCTCAAGCAGTAGAAAGTCTTGAATTGCAAGGTTCAGCTAGTGATAAATTAACGCAACTATTTGCTCTTAGTCCTGTAATTGATGCTTTCTTTGATAATACAATGGTTATGGCAGATGATGTTGATGTGAAGAATAACCGTTTAGCTATCCTTGCTGAACTTGTAAATAAAGCAAAAACAGTGGCTGCTTTCAATCTTCTCAATACAAAATAAAATTAAAAAATAATTGGAGGTTCTAATATGACACCAGAAAAAATTGCTCGTATTAATGAGCTTGCTAAAAAGAAAAAAACAGAAGGGTTGACTGCTGAAGAAAAAGTAGAACAAGCCCAACTTCGTGAAGAATACATTGAGGGATATCGTCGAGCAGTTCGTCACCACGTTGAAGGAATTAAAATCGTGGATGAGGAAGGAAACGACGTGACACCTGAAAAGCTTCGTCAAGTGCAACGCGAAAAAGGTTTACACGGTCGAAGTCTAGATGATCCAAATTCCTAAGTTAAATAAAACAAAACTCGGCTAGCATACACTAACCGAGTTTTGTTGTCTCTTAAAAAAGGAACCTAAAATGGTTCCTTTATCAGTAGTTTTAGTTGCTTGCTCCAGAAGTAGCATCAGCAGCTCCATGGCCACCATCGGCTGAGTCAGAAGCTCCAGAAGTAGCATCTGCATCACCATGACCTCCAGCAGGAGCAAAAGGTCCGCTACCACCTACCAAACGTTGGCCAGTTTCTTTCAAGTACCAGTCAAGCCATGGTTGGAAGTTAAAGACAATTTCATTGATACCAGCATATGATCCATCAGGATAGTACATAGCTTGGTAGTTGTGTGTATTGATAACACCTGCAGGTGAACCAGGAACAATTGTACGTACGTATTCTTGGTTGCCATTGCGAAGCGTACCGATAACCCACTCAACGTTTTTCATACGTGCTGGAGGGAGTGAACCATGAATAGTAGACATACGACCGCCTGATTGGGAAGGAACTCGCTTCGCAAACATAGTATTAGGGTCTTGGTGGGCATTGTTATAGTAGAGGAATTGATTGTTATCATCAGCATATGTCAATTCAAAAGGCATAGCTTTTAAGAACATATCAATCTGGTTAACAGTCAAGATACCATGGTCAAGTTTAACATATGTATCGCCTGAAACAGCACCAGTGATTTCTGCAACTTTTTCTACCCAGTTTGGATCGTCTGGATCAACTTCTGTAATAGTTGTAGCGATTGGTTTGCCACAATCCAAGTCTTCTGGTTCAATTGGTTTTGGTTTTTTCAATTTAGAAACGACTCCTACGTATTTGACAAAGTTATCTAAGCAAGTTTCAAGGAATTTAACTGTTCCTTCATTAATAATGTTTCCATTTGCATCAAAAGCTTCTTTAGCTTTTCCGAGAAGGAATTCATTACCTGGCAATGTGTAGGCATTCACTCCTGGTGCATCAAGAATTTTACGAAGGTGAACTTGAGCACGTGAAGTACCTTGGTCATAGTATGATGCACCCACAATCATAACTGGTTTGTTTTCAAATGGATGAACTTCAAATGAAAGCCATTCAAGTACAGACTTAAGTGAAGCAGAAATAGTGTGGTTGTGTTCAGGAGTTGCAATGATTACACCATCGGCACGAGTAATTTTGTTGTAAAGAAGGCGCAACTGGAAGCTGTCATCCCATTTTTCGTCTTGGTTAAACATTGGAACTTCATCGATTTCCAAAACTTCTAGTTCAAATTTAAATTTAAACTGACGGCGGATGAATTCCAAGAGTTTGCGGTTATATGATTGATCATAGTTTGATCCAACAAGTCCAACAAATTTCATTCTTTCGATCTCCTATCTTACAATTTTTCCCAGTCAAAGTCTTCAGCATCTTTGCGAAGAAGTTCTTGAGCGTTACGCAATTTTTCAGTAACTTTAACAAAGATACGGAAGTCATCAAAGATGGCATCCAATTTCTTGATAACATCAAGATCTACCAAGTCACCATTCTGATCAAATGCTTGAAGAGAATGAGAAAGCAAGAATTCATCTGGGAGAACATTTGCTTTGATTTCAGGAGCATTTAGAATTTGACGAAGTTGCAATTGAGCACGTGATGAACCGAGTGTACCATATGAAGCACCTGTAATCATAACAGGTTTGTTCAAAAGTGGGAATACACCATATGAAATCCAAGCAAGAGCGCTCATAAGAACAGCTGGGATTGAGTGATCGTATTCAGGTGTACCGATAATAACTCCATCAGCAGCTTCGATTTTAGCAGCGATTTCCGTAGCTTCAGCTGGGATTTGTTTGTCAGCTGGTTTGTTAAATACAGGTAGATCTTTAATTTCTACCAATTCGATTTCTGCTTTGTCAGCAAAGTGTTTCTGCATATATTGAAGCAGTTGGCGGTTTGTGGAACGTTTTGAGTTTGTTCCTACAATAGCAATAAGTTTAAGCATGGGCTTTCCTTTCTCTTTTGCATTATTAATTAATTACCGTTGGATACCAGATGAACAAGCGACATGCCCATCTTTGTCAATGAGGATGGCTTCGATACCATCAATATTTTCGACTTGCCACATTATAGAGGCGCTTCGCTCTCCGAATAAACGAGTGGTCCATATCTCACCGTCGACTGAACGGTCAGATACAATCGTTAAACTGGCTAAATCCGTTTCAATGGGATAACCTGTCTCACTATCAAAAATGTGATGATAATCCTTGCCATTGATTTCAAGATGCCGTTCATAAATCCCAGATGTAACAACTGATTTTCCAGTAATAGATAAGGTCATCAGGTGATTACCTCGTGGATTATTTGGATCTTGAATGCCGATTTGCCATGGACGTCCATTTTTTGATTGATTGTTCCCAATTGTGAGGATGTTTCCTCCAAGATTGATTAGAGCAGAAGTGATGCCATTTTCTTTTAAGAAAGCTGCAACCTTATCTGCACTATAGCCCTTCGCTAAACATCCTAAGTCAATTTTCATTCCCTTTTTTTCTAGGAAAACTGTGGAATGTATTGGATCGAGTTTGATATAACTGGGGTTTATCAATGGTAGAACAGAAGTTATCTCTTCAGGACTAGCAACCTTTGCGTCGGAAAAACCAATACGCCAGGTTTGAACCAAAGGCCCGATACTAATATTGAGATGACTTTTAGGTGCCAGACTGTGTTCCAAACCTAATGAAATCAGTTCAAACAAATCAGGGTGGACTTTAACTGGGGCAATACCTGCCTGATAGTTAATTTCCATTAATTCAGATTCAGCACTATTGGCATTGAACCGAAATTCAAGCTCTTTAAGCAAATCAAAAGCTTGTCTGAGCAGACAATCAGCCCGATCATGTACTAAGGAAATGGAAATTGTAGTTCCCATTAGTCGTTCAGAAGATGAACAGAAAGGCAAAAAACTAACTCCTTTCAAGTCAATTGGAAATAGTTGTAAATCCTGTCATGAAAGTAACTTTGAGATTTATATTTTATTCCCGTATAAATAGAATATCATAAAGTCAGCGTTTTCACAATTTATTTTTTAAAAAAGTCAAGAAAAATGCTTAAAAACATAATTATGAAAAATAATACTCTTGATAAGTTTTTTTTATAATAAATTAATATTTAATTCTAGTCAAAATTAAGTAATTTCAAACAAAAAAACTTGTAAACGCTAACAGAAAATGTTATAATATTAAGGAAAAAATAATTAAAGGTAGGATTTATCTTATGAGTAAAATCGTAGTTGTGGGTGCTAACCACGCTGGAACTGCATGTATCAACACTATGTTGGACAACTTTGGAAACGAAAACGAAATCGTTGTATTTGATCAAAACTCAAATATCTCATTCCTTGGATGTGGAATGGCACTTTGGATTGGTGAACAAATCGACGGTGCTGAAGGCTTGTTCTACTCTGATAAAGAAAAGCTTGAAGCTAAAGGTGCGAAAGTTTACATGAACTCACCTGTACTTTCAATCGACTACGATAACAAAGTTGTTACTGCAGAAGTTGAAGGAAAAGAACACAAAGAATCATACGATAAGTTGATCTTCGCTACTGGTTCTACACCAATTTTGCCTCCAATTGAAGGTGTTGAAATTGTTAAAGGAAACCGTGAATTCAAGACTACTCTTGAAAACGTACAATTTGTTAAGTTGTACCAAAATGCTGAAGAAGTTATCAACAAACTTGCTGATAAGAGCAAACACCTTGAGCGTATCGCTGTAGTTGGTGGTGGATACATCGGTGTTGAACTTGCTGAAGCTTTCGAACGTCTTGGAAAAGAAGTTGTGCTTGTTGATATCGTTGACACAGTATTGAACGGATACTATGACAAAGACTTCACACAAATGATGGCTAAAAACTTGGAAGACCACAACATCCGTTTGGCACTTGGTCAAACTGTTAAAGCTATCGAAGGTAACGGTAAAGTTGAACGCTTGGTAACTGACAAAGAAACATTTGACGTTGATATGGTTGTTCTTGCAGTTGGTTTCCGTCCAAACACTGCTCTTGCTGACGGTAAGATCGAACTCTTCCGTAACGGTGCTTTCCTTGTTGACAAGAAACAAGAAACATCAATCCCAGGTGTATACGCTATTGGTGACTGTGCGACTGTTTATGACAACGCTCGTAAAGACACTAGCTACATCGCACTTGCTTCAAACGCTGTTCGTACTGGTATTGTTGGTGCTTACAACGCTTGTGGACATGAACTTGAAGGAATCGGTGTTCAAGGCTCAAATGGTATCTCAATCTATGGTCTCCACATGGTTTCAACTGGTTTGACACTTGAAAAAGCTAAAGCTGCTGGTTACAATGCTACTGAAACTGGATTTAACGACCTTCAAAAACCAGAATTTATGAAACATGACAACCATGAAGTAGCTATCAAGATTGTCTTTGATAAAGACAGCCGTGAAATTCTTGGTGCTCAAATGGTATCTCGCGATTCATCAATCGGTATGGCTATCCACATGTTCTCACTTGCTATCCAAGAACATGTTACAATTGATAAATTGGCATTGACTGATCTATTCTTCTTGCCACACTTCAACAAACCATACAACTACATCACAATGGCAGCATTGTCAGCTGAAAAATAATATCTATTAAAACAGAAGAGCATGCTCTTCTGTTTTTTTGTATATTGAAATAAAAAAGCAATCCTATGATTAGGTTGCTTTTCTGTTTTAAATTGCTAGTTTACCTTGGGTCAAATGTAAATCCTTCCCCTAGGATTTCATGGGCTTCAGTAATAGTGATAAAGGCCATAGGATCTACAGAATGAATCATTTCTTTCATCTTAACCATTTCATTTCTAGCTACAATACAGTAGACAATCTTTAAATCGTTTTTACTGTAGTAACCTTGACCGGAGATAAAAGTAACACCACGACCAAGTTCTTCATTGATTTTATCAGCTAACTCTATTGGTTTTTGAGTGATAATCATAAAGCCTTTTCCAGCATAGCCTCCTTCGCCAATTAAGTCAATGACTCTTGAGATAATAAAGTCAAACAAAAGAGTGTAGGTTACGAGACGTAGGTCTTGGAATATGATTAATATCAGCATAAGAATTAGAAAATCAAGACCAAAAAGTAATTTGCCGATCGAAATATGGGTGTATTTGTTAAGAATACGCGCGACAATATCAGTTCCACCAGTTGTCCCGCCTGCGTTGAAAATGACACCCAGACCAACTCCTAGGAGGACACCAGCTACTAAAGCTACAACAACCAGATCTCCTTCAAGGTTAAACTGGAGAGGAACCTTCTCAAAGATAGCCAACCAGACAGATACAGAGAGTGTTCCAAGAAGACTAGAGTAGAGTGATCTTATTCCAAATATTTTCCAAGCTAGTAGGAAGAGAGGGATATTAATCAAGATATTCATTAGCGAAATAGGGATTTTAAAAAGATAGTAAGTTATCAAGGTTATCCCCGTAGCTCCACCTTCAAATAAGTGATTTGGAACAACAAAATAGGTAAGTCCGAAGGCGAAGATAGCAGCTCCGAATATAATAGTTACAGTTGATTTAATATGCCGTAGCATTGAGCTCCCCTCCTTTATATAAAAGTGTAGTAAGAGTTTCACTACAAATTTTTATTTTATAATTTCATGGATTGAATTTTTTCAGAATCAGGTGTCACACGTAGCGTCTTTTGACCTGTATAAGTCACGAATCCTGGTTTTCCGCCAGTTGGTTTATTAAGCTTTTTAACCTCAATCATGTCAACTTGAACGAGATTTGAAAGGCGTCCTTTGGAGAAGTAGGCGGCAAGTTCTGCAGCATCCGTCTTGACTTCGTCAGAAGGATTCAGATTTCCTGAGATGACAACGTGGCTTCCAGGAATATCTTTAGCATGGAACCAAAGTTCCTCTTTTCGTGCTATTTTAAAGGTTAATTCTTCGTTCTGCAGGTTATTTCGCCCAACGAGGATAATGGTTTTACCATCACTAGCTAGATACTTCTCAGGTTTTTTACGCTTCTGGATTTTCTCCCGTTGGCGTCTTCTGATAAAGCCTGTTTGAATTAATTCTTCACGAATTTCAGCTATTTCATCTAGACCAGCCTGGTTTAGAACCGTCTCTACGCTTTCCAGATAAAGTATAGTAGCCTTGGTTTCCTCTATCAACTCTGTCAGATATTTAACAGCCTCTTTTAACTTCTGATATCGTTTGAAGTATTTTTGCGCATTCTGATTAGGTGTCAATGCTTTATCAAGAGCGATAGTGATGGGCTGATTGGTGTAGTAGTTGTCTAAGATAACTTGGTCTTTGTCATTAGGGACTTGATGAAGGAAGGTTGTTAGCAACTCCCCTTTTTGTCTGAATTCTTCAGCGTTTTCGGTAGCTTGAAGTTCTTTTTCTTGTTTATTAAGCTTTTGGCGATTCTTTTGTAGTTCATTTTCGACACGACGAATGAGTTCGCTAGCTTGTTGTTTGACCCGGTCACGCTCAGCCTTATCTTTGTAAAAGGTATCAAGTAATTGAGAAAGGCTTGAGAAATGATCATCAATGGTATTAGAAAAAGGGACACAAGAAAAAGACTTATCCGTTAAGCAAGGTTTAGTTTCTTGTTTAAAAAAGTTACGGAAATTGGAGAGTTTATCACTGACCAATAATGTTTCCAATTCGTTTGCCGTATCACGACCTAATCCTTGAAAGAGAGTCTGAAGATTTTTGGCCTTCAGTTCCAGTGTTTGTAGTATTTCAAAGAGTTTTTCATCCTTGATGGTAAAGGGGTTTCGAGCATCTGTGCTTGGAGGAGTTATATAAGTAGCACCGGGCAGGAGAGTACGGTAACTATTTTGAGAAAAACCGATATGCTTAATAACTTCAAGGATTTTGTGATTACTCTTATCGACAAGGAGAATATTACTATGTTTTCCCATAATTTCAATAATAAGTGTGGCCTGAATATTGTCACCAATCTCATTCTTGTTAGAAACTGTGATTTCAACAATTCGGTCGTTTTCAATCTGCTCGATAGACTCGATTACAGCACCTTGCAAATACTTTCTTAAGACCATGATAAAGGTAGAAGGTTGAGCAGGGTTTTCAAAAGTCGTTTCTGTTAACTGGATGCGTCCAAAAACTGGATGCGCAGAAAGGAGCAGACGATGACTTTGGCGATTGCTACGGATTTGTAGAACCAATTCTTGTTCAAAGGGTTGATTAATCTTTTGAATGCGACCGTTTAGTAGTTTAGCTCGCAATTCCTCAACCATGTGGTGTAAAAAAAATCCATCAAATGACATGGTTCTCTCCTTATGAATGTATTCCATAGTATTATATCAAAAAGGTAGAATAAAATCATAGAAATATGATATAATAAAGCCAAGTAAAGAGAATCGAGAAGCACATGTATATTGAAATGGTAGATGAAACTGGTCAGGTTTCTAAAGAAATTTTAAAGCAAACGCAAGAAATTTTGGAATTTGCTGCGAAAACGATTGGAAAAGAAGACAAGGAGATGGCAGTCACCTTTGTGACCAATGAGCGCAGTCATGAACTTAATTTAGAGTTCCGCGATACGGACCGTCCAACAGATGTCATTAGTCTTGAGTATAAGCCAGAATTAGAAATTGCTTTTGATGAGGAAGATTTGGAAGAGGATCCGGATTTAGCGGAAATGATGTCAGAATTTGATGCTTATATCGGTGAACTGTTCATTTCAATAGACAAGGCAAAGGAGCAGGCTGAGGAGTATGGCCATAGTTTCGAACGAGAAATGGGCTTCCTAGCTGTTCATGGATTTTTACATATTAACGGTTACGATCACTACACTCCGGAAGAAGAAGCGGAGATGTTCGGTTTACAAGAAGAAATTTTGACAGCCTATGGACTCACAAGACAATAAACGAAAATGGAAGAATCGCGACTTGCTTTCAAGTTTAGATTTTGCCCTGACAGGTATTTTTACTGCCATAAAAGAAGAGCGTAATATGAGAAAGCATGCGGTGACTTCTCTCTTAGTTCTACTTGCAGGCATTGTTTTTCAAGTTTCCAGAATTGAATGGCTCTTTCTCCTATTAAGCATTTTTTTAGTAATTGCTTTTGAGATTTTGAATTCTGCTATTGAAAATGTAGTGGATTTGGCTAGCCATTATCACTTCGATATGCTTGCAAAGAAGGCTAAAGACATGGCTGCAGGTGCGGTACTTGTAGTGTCTTTATTTGCTGCGGTGACTGGACTCATTATTTTCATCCCTAGAATTTGGGATTTGCTATTTTAAACATTATAGAGGTAACTATGACATTTAAATCAGGCTTTGTAGCCATTTTAGGACGTCCTAATGTTGGGAAGTCAACGTTTTTGAATCATGTCATGGGGCAAAAAATTGCCATCATGAGTGATAAGGCGCAGACAACGCGCAACAAGATTATGGGGATCTACACGACCGATAAGGAACAGATTGTCTTTATCGATACCCCAGGGATTCACAAACCTAAGACAGCTCTTGGAGATTTCATGGTAGAGTCAGCCTATAGCACTCTTCGTGAAGTCGATACAGTTCTTTTTATGGTGCCAGCAGATGAACCACGAGGGAAGGGGGACGATATGATTATCGAACGCCTCAAAGCTGCTAAGGTTCCTGTGATTTTGGTGGTGAATAAAATTGACAAGGTTCACCCTGATCAACTTTTAGCTCAAATCGATGATTTCCGTAATCAGATGGACTTTAAGGAAATTGTGCCAATTTCAGCTCTTCAAGGAAATAATGTTTCTCGTCTAATCGACATTCTCAGTGAAAACCTTGAAGAAGGATTCCAATATTTCCCAGCAGACCAAATTACAGACCATCCAGAACGTTTCTTGGTTTCTGAGATGATTCGTGAAAAAGTGTTACACTTAACTCGTGAAGAAATTCCACATTCAGTTGCAGTGGTGGTAGACTCTATGAAACGAGATGAGGAATCTGATAAAGTTCATATCCGAGCAACCATCATGGTTGAACGCGACAGCCAAAAAGGAATTGTCATCGGTAAAGGTGGTGCCATGCTTAAGAAAATTGGTACCATGGCTCGTAAAGATATCGAACTTATGCTAGGAGATAAGGTTTTCCTAGAAACCTGGGTTAAGGTCAAGAAAAACTGGCGTGATAAAAAGCTGGATTTGGCTGACTTTGGCTATAACAAAAAAGAATATTAAGAAGAGGTGGGCGGTAGCCTGCTTCTTGTTTTTAGTGAAGGAGGAGTTATGCCTGAATTACCTGAGGTCGAAACAGTTCGACGAGGTCTTGAAAAATTGATTCTAGGGAAGAAGATTTCAAACATTGAGATTCGCTATCCTAAGATGATTAAGACGGATTTAAACCAATTTCAGAAAGAGTTACCTGGTCAAGTGATTCAGTCAATGGGACGTCGAGGAAAATATCTACTTTTTAACCTTAGAGATAAAGTTTTGATTTCTCATCTTCGGATGGAAGGGAAGTATTTTTATTATCCAGACCAAGTTCCAGAACGTAAACACGCCCATGTTTTAATTCATTTTGAAGATGGTGGTACTTTGGTGTACGAGGATGTTCGTAAGTTTGGGACTATGGAGTTGCTTGCTCCGGAGCTTTTAGAGGCTTACTTTATTTCTAAGAAATTGGGTCCAGAACCGACTGAGCAAGATTTTGATTTAGGAAGATTTAAACTAGCTTTGAAAAGATCTAAAAAGCCTATTAAATCTCATTTGCTGGACCAGACTCTTGTTGTAGGATTAGGTAATATCTATGTGGATGAAGTACTCTGGAGGGCGAAAGTTCATCCAGCTAGGATTTCTCAAGGTTTAACAGCCCAAGAGGCTAAAAAAGTTCATGACGAAACGATCAATGTTTTAGGTCAGGCTGTTGAAAAGGGTGGTTCAACGATTCGTACCTACACCAATGCTTTTGGTGAGGATGGAACCATGCAAGAATTTCATCAGGTCTATGATAAAACTGGACAAGCTTGTTCACGTTGTGGATCCATCATCGAGAAAATTCAGCTTGGTGGTAGAGGAACCCATTTTTGTCCAGAATGTCAAAGGAGAAAGTGATGGGAAAAATAATCGGAATTACTGGTGGTATTGCATCTGGAAAATCCACTGTCACAAATTTTTTAAGACAAAAAGGGTTTCAAGTAGTGGATGCGGATGCCCATGTCCACCAACTGCAGAAACCTGGAGGTCGACTTTATCAGATGTTAGTTGCGCACTTCGGTGTGAAAATACTTTTAGAAGATGGGGAACTGAATCGTCCCTTACTTGCTAGTCTGATTTTTAATAACTCTGATGAGAGAGAATGGTCTAAACAGACTCAAGGCAAAATCATCCGTGAAGAATTGGGCTCTTTGAGAGACAAGTTAGCTCAAACTGAGGATGTATTTTTCATGGATATTCCATTGCTTTTTGAGCAAGACTATGCTGCTTGGTTTGATGAAACTTGGTTGGTTTATGTATCACCTGATGTTCAATTAAAACGTTTGATGAAAAGAAATCATTTATCAAAAGAATCGGCTGAAGCTCGGTTGGCTTCTCAATGGTCTTTAGAAGAAAAGAAAAAATTGGCTAGTCATATATTAGACAACAATGGCAGTCGTGATCAGCTTCTGAGTCAAGTAGAGACTTTACTTGAAGGAGGCGGTGCTCATGCAAGAGATTAGTTGGAAGGATAATCTTCGTATTGCTTGGTTTGGTTGCTTTTTAACAGGTGCAAGCATTTCTCTCGTTGTTCCTTTTATGCCTATTTTTGTGGAACAGTTAGGAGTTGAAGGGGATCAAGTTGCTTTTTATTCAGGTTTAGCTATATCTGTTTCTGCCATTTCTGCAGCCTTTGTATCACCAATCTGGGGTATCTTAGCAGACAAATATGGGCGAAAACCTATGATGATTCGTGCGGGACTAGCCATGACTATTACCATGGGAGGACTAGCTTTTGTTCCAAATGTTTTCTGGCTCTTGTTTCTACGTTTTCTCAATGGCGTTTTTACAGGTTTCGTACCCAATGCGACAGCTTTGATTGCGAGTCAAGTCCCTAAAGACAAGTCGGGGTATGCCCTAGGGACTTTATCAACTGGCGTTGTTGCTGGAACTTTAACAGGTCCATTTGTTGGTGGTCTTATTGCAGAATTTTTTGGAATTCGGAATGTCTTTTTATTGGTTGGCATTTTCTTGTTTTTAGCTGCTGCCCTAACCATTCTTTTTATTAAAGAAGACTTTCAACCTGTGCCGAAAGAAAAAGCACTCCCGACCAAAGAGCTTTTTACATCTGTTAAGTATCCTTTTCTCTTGATAAATCTATTTCTAACCAGTTTTGTAATTCAGTTTGCTGCCCAATCGATAGGTCCCATCCTTGCTCTTTATGTACGAGATCTTGGGCAGAAAGAGAATCTCCTCTTCGTCTCTGGTTTGATTGTATCTAGCATGGGATTTTCAAGTATGATGAGTGCAGGAGTCATGGGGAAATTAGGTGATAAAGTAGGGAATCATCGACTACTTGTTGTGGCTCAGGTATATTCAGTTTTCATATATCTATTATGCGCAAATGCAACAAGTCCATTTCAATTAGGATTCTATCGTTTTCTATTCGGGCTAGGTACAGGCGCTCTGATACCGGGTGTTAATGCACTCCTCAGTAAAATAACTCCCAAAGCAGGCATTTCAAGAGTATTTGCCTTTAATCAAGTCTTCTTTTATCTAGGGGGTGTGATAGGTCCCTTGGCAGGATCAGCAGTAGCTGGCCAATTTGGCAACCACTCTGTATTTTATGCAACAGCTCTTTGTGTAGCTCTGAGTTGTACATTTAATCTTATCCAATTTAGAACATTATTAAAAGTGAAGGAAATCTAGTGCGCGTAAAAATAAATTTAAAATGCTCCTCTTGTGGTAGCATCAATTATCTAACCAGTAAAAACTCAAAAACACATCCAGATAAGATTGAAGTCTTAAAGTATTGTCCCAAAGAAAGAAAAGTGACTCTACATCTTGAATCTAAGTAGAAATTATGGTAAAATAATAGGGATTTTAAGGAGTTTGATATGTATAACCTATTATTAACCATTCTATTAGTATTATCTGTTGTGATTGTGATTGCAATTTTTATGCAACCAACTAAAAACCAATCTAGCAATGTATTTGACGCCAGCTCAGGTGATTTGTTTGAACGTAGCAAAGCGCGTGGTTTTGAAGCCGTAATGCAACGTTTGACAGGAATCTTAGTCTTTTTCTGGCTAGCCATTGCCTTAGCATTGACGGTATTATCAAGTAGATAAGAAAATAATGGGCGAGACTAGGTCTTAGCCTATTTTTATTTTGAAAGAAATAAGGTTTTACACAAAAAATAGTATACAAATCTAGAAAGAAAACATGAAAGATAAAATAAAAGAATATTTAGAAGAGAAGGGAAGAGTTACGGTAAATAATCTAGCTCAAGCTCTGGGAAAGGAGAGCTCTAAGGATTTTAGTGAGCTCATCAAAACTTTGTCTCTGATGGAAAGAAAGCACCAGATTCGCTTTGAAGAAGATGGTAGTCTCAGTTTAAGCAAAAAGAAGAAGCATGAAATTACCCTTAAAGGGACTTTTCATGCTCATAAAAACGGATTTGGTTTTGTCAGTTTAGAAGGTGAAGAAGACGATCTTTTTGTTGGGAAAAATGATGTTAACTATGCTATTGATGGGGATACTGTAGAGGTTGTTATTAAGAAAGTTGCAGATCGCCAAAAAGGAACTGCTGCAGAAGCTAAGATTATCGATATTTTAGAACACAGTTTAACAACAGTTGTTGGCCAAATCATTCTTGATGAGGAAAAACCTAAGTATGCTGGTTATATCCGTTCTAAAAATCAAAAAATTAGCCAACCGATTTACGTAAAGAAACCACCTCTCAAGCTAGAAGGCACAGAAGTTCTCAAGGTTTTTATTGAAAAGTACCCAAGTAAAAAGCATGATTTCTTTGTCGCAAGTGTTCTGGATGTGGTAGGACATTCGACAGATGCTGGAATTGATGTTCTAGAAGTACTAGAGTCCATGGATATCGTCTCAGAGTTTCCAGAGGCTGTTCTTAAGGAAGCAGAGAGCGTTCCAGATGCACCATCTGATGCGGATTTGGAAGGACGTCTAGATCTGAGAGATGAAATTACATTTACCATAGATGGAGCGGATGCTAAGGATTTGGATGATGCAGTTCACATCAAGTCTTTAAAAAATGGTAATTTTGAACTTGGAGTCCACATTGCAGACGTTTCCTATTATGTTACTGAGGGTTCAGCCCTTGATAAGGAAGCCCTTAATCGTGCGACCTCTGTCTATGTAACAGACCGCGTAGTTCCAATGCTTCCAGAACGCCTTTCAAATGGTATTTGTTCCCTCAATCCTCAAGTAGATCGTTTGACCCAATCGGCTATTATGGAAATTGATAAACATGGTCGTGTTCGTAATTACACTATTACGCAAACAGTTATCAAGACAAGTTTTCGTATGACCTATAGTGATGTGAATGACATTCTTGCAGGAGATGAAGAGAAGAGACAAGAGTTCAAGAAAATTGTACCAAGTATCGAACTCATGGCCAAGCTCCATGAAATTCTTGAAGGTATGCGGATTAAGCGTGGGGCTCTAAATTTTGATACCAATGAAGCTAAAATCTTGGTTGACAAGCAAGGGAAACCAGTAGATATTGTGCTTCGTCATCGTGGGACAGCTGAACGTATGATTGAGTCCTTTATGTTGATTGCTAACGAAACAGTTGCTGAGCATTTTAGCAAGCTAGACCTTCCTTTCATCTATCGAATCCATGAGGAGCCAAAAGCAGAAAAAGTTCAGAAGTTTATTGATTACGCTTCTAGTTTTGGCTTGCGAATCTACGGAACTGCCAGTGAAATTAGTCAAGAAGCCCTCCAAGACATCATGCGTGCCGTTGAGGGTGAACCTTACGCGGATGTATTATCCATGATGCTTTTGCGTTCGATGCAACAGGCTCGTTATTCTGAGCATAACCATGGCCACTATGGCTTAGCCGCGGACTATTACACACACTTTACCAGTCCGATTCGCCGTTATCCTGACCTCTTGGTTCACCGTATGATTCGTGACTATGGACGTTCTAAAGAAGTGGCGGAACATTTTGAACAGGTCATTCCAGAGATTGCGACCCAGTCTTCCAACCGTGAGCGTCGGGCTATCGAAGCTGAACGTGAAGTTGAAGCTATGAAAAAAGCCGAATACATGGAAGAGTTTGTGGGTGAAGAGTATGATGCGGTTGTGTCCAGCATCGTCAAATTCGGTCTTTTTGTTGAATTGCCAAATACAGTCGAAGGCTTGATTCATATTACAAATCTGCCTGAGTTTTACCATTTCAATGAACGTGATTTGACTCTTCGTGGAGAGAAATCAGGGACAACCTTCCGTGTGGGACAACAGATTCGTATTCGTGTCGAAAGAGCCGATAAAATGACTGGTGAGATTGATTTTTCTTTTATTCCAAGCGAGTTTGATGTCATTGAGAAAGGTTTAAAACCGTCTGGCCGCAAGGATAGAGGTCGTCGTTCTGATAAGAAAGAAGACATGAAAAAAGTTGGTCGCTCAAGTGATAAACGTAAGCATTCTTCAAAAGACAAGAAAAAAAAGAGTAAGAAACCTTTTTATAAGGAAGTAGCAAAGAAAGGAGCTAAGTATGGCAAAGGGCGTGGGAAAGGTCGTCGCGCAAAATAAAAAAGCGCATCACGACTATACTATCGTAGATACGCTAGAAGCAGGAATGGTTCTAACTGGTACAGAGATCAAGAGTGTTCGAGCAGCTCGTATCAATTTAAAAGACGGATTTGCCCAGGTTAAGAATGGGGAAGTTTGGCTGAGTAATGTCCATATCGCTCCTTATGAAGAGGGCAACATCTGGAACCAGGAGCCAGAACGTCGTCGTAAACTTCTCCTTCATAAAAAACAAATCCAGAAATTGGAGCAAGAAACTAAAGGAACAGGTATGACCTTGGTTCCTCTTAAAGTTTATATCAAAGATGGCTATGCCAAGCTCCTTTTAGGACTTGCAAAAGGGAAACATGACTACGATAAACGGGAGTCTATCAAACGCCGTGAGCAAGATCGTGATATTGCGCGTGTTATGAAAGCTGTTAACCACCGATAGAAAGAGTGAAGAATATGGAAAAACTAGTTGCCTACAAACGCATGCCTGTCTGGAATAAAGACACCATGCCAGAGGCTGTTCAAAGAAAACACAATACTAAGGTCGGAACCTGGGGGAAGATTACCGTATTAAAAGGAGCTCTAAAGTTTATTGAATTGACTGAAGAGGGAGAAGTTATAGCTGAGCACCTCTTTGAAGCAGGTGCTGATAATCCTATGGCACAACCTCAAGCTTGGCACAGAGTGGAAGCTGCCACAGATGATGTGGAGTGGTACTTGGAATTTTATTGCAAACTAGAGGATTATTTCCCAAAGAAATACAATAGCAATCCAGTTCATTCGGAAGTCTTAGAAGCTATGCAGACCGTGAAATCGTGTAAAGCACTAGACCTGGGCTGTGGTCAAGGAAGAAATGCACTCTTTTTAGCTCGGCAAGGATTTGATGTTACAGCAGTGGATCAAAATGAGCTATCCCTTGAAATCTTGCAAAGCATCGTAGAGCAAGAAGATTTAGAAATACCTGTCGGTCTCTATGATATTAATTCAGCAAGCATAGGCCGAACTTACGATTTTATCGTATCGACAGTTGTTCTCATGTTTTTACAAGCAGATCGTATTCCGTCTATCATTCAAAATATGCAAGAACAAACCTCTATCGGTGGCTATAATTTGATTGTTTGTGCTATGGATACAGAAGATTATCCATGTTCTGTTAATTTCCCATTCACCTTTAAAGAGGGGGAGCTGGCAAATTACTACAAGGACTGGGAATTGGTTAAGTACAATGAAAATCCAGGGCATTTACATCGTCGTGACGAAAACGGCAATCGTATTCAACTACGCTTTGCGACCATGTTGGCAAGAAAAGTAAAATAAAAGACTAAGGGAATAGAAAAGGATTTTTCTATTTCCTTTTTTGTTACCCTAATAAGAAAGGAAGTTCTCAATTTATGCTATACTAGAAGTAGGAGAAGTCGATGAAATGAAACAGAATCGTGATAGTTTTAAAATGATTCTAATCGACCACTATTCTATTTCCTTTTTTGTCTAGGAGGTCTTAGGATGACTAGTCTTTTAATTGAACTGTATGACCGTCATACCATTGAGAAAAATGTCTACCAAGCTTTTGTCAGTGATTGTGATGAAATTTTATTTTTATCTTTGAAAAAAATTGCTGAAGAAGAAAGATTATCCCTGAAACATTTTTTATTGGAACAAGTACCCCACTTAAAACAAGTACATTTTCGTCAATTTAAGCTAAATAAAGTCTGGCAGGATTTAGACCTCTTTATAGAAAGTTATGATTCAGTTACAATTGATGTTTTTGGTGGAGATAATCTATTAGCGATTGTCTTATTTCAATATGGTTTAGAAAATAATATTCCGATTATTGCTATGGATGTTGAACAAGGAAAACAGTATGCATTAGGAAGGACTAAAATTGAGGATGAAGTCCTAGACATTCCTAGTCTATCCATTGAACAGTTGGTAGCCTTACGTGGTGGGAAAATCCTGAAATCAAGACGACCTCAGCATACGGTTAAGCAAATTGAAGCTATCAAAAAATTGGCCAAGTACGCTATTGAGAATCCAGAGGAATGGTATCAGATTACTCAATTTTTTGCGATAGCAAAAACAGCCGATTTTCACTCTGAAACAGCAAAAGTTTTGGAAAGTAACGGAAAAACTTACTCCTATCCAGCTAAATTGATTCCTCTATTTAGAGATGCCAATTTACTAAAAATCGAAGAGGAAACAAGTGATAGGGTTACCTATACATTTCTCAGTCCAGAAGCACATTTGTTATGTCGCACCAAGGGACATATTTTGGAGCTTTATATCTATTTACTAGCCCTTGAGTCTGAGTATTTTGACGAATGTCTCATTGGCGCTGAGATTGATTGGAATGGTATCTTTCCTGAGATGGACAATGTTCAAAATGAGATTGATGTTATCTTTCGTAAAGGTCACTCAGTAGTATTCATTTCCTGTAAAATGACAGATTTATCTGTTGAAGCTATTAATGAACTTGAAGTTTATGCCAATCATTTTGCAGGTGATAATTGTTTGAAGATGATTGTTTGCTCTGGTAGGATTAATCCCGTCTACAGCAATCGTTGTCAGGAATATGGTGTGACTGTGATTAAGCAGGATCAAATACAAAATCTCATCCCTATGGTTCAGAAATATATTAAAAATCAAAGAAAATAGTTGAGAATTATATAGTATAAAAGGTTGAATCTATCAGCCTTTTTCTTCTTCTTTTCGAATGGAATAGAAAAGGAGGTCTCTATGTTTCTAGCGAGG
This sequence comes from Streptococcus infantis, assembly GCF_021497965.1. Classification (GTDB taxonomy): domain Bacteria; phylum Bacillota; class Bacilli; order Lactobacillales; family Streptococcaceae; genus Streptococcus; species Streptococcus infantis_B. Next base: position 733,800 of record NZ_CP046525.1, read on the forward strand.
GATAAAAATGGGAATTTAATTAGCGCTTTAGGGGATGAAGTAAAGAAACAAACTTATTATTGCCCAGCTTGTGGAGCACGTGTTCGCTTGAGAAAAGGGAAAAATGTACGAACGCATTTTGCTCATGAAAGTCTAAAAAAATGTGATTTTTTCCATGAAAATGAAGGACCAGAACACCTGGAAAACAAGGAGCAATTGTTTTATTGGGCTAAGAAGAATGATGAGGTTGAAATGGAATATCCGATACCTGAACTGAAGCAAATTGCTGATATCTTTATCAATAAACAACTAGCCCTAGAAGTTCAGTGTAGCCCAATTTCTTGTGAACTTTTAAGGGAGAGAAGCAATGGTTATCAAAGTCTCGGGATTCAAGTTTTGTGGTTACTTGGAGAAAAACTATGGATAAAAGAGCGACTAACTCAACTTCAGAGAGATTTTCTTTATTTCAGTCATAATATGGGATTTCATCTTTGGGAGTTAGACCATAAAAGAAGAGTTTTGAGACTTAAGTACTTACTCCACCAAGATTTGAAGGGAAAACTTCATTATCAGGTCAAGGAATTTTCTTATTGCAAAGGGAATCTTCTAGAAATATTACGGACTCCTTATCAACAACAAAACCTGATTTCTTTTTCAGTTGAGCAAGACAGGAACATCTGTTATTACATTCAAAAACAACTTTATTATCAAAATCGCTATTGGATGAAGCAACAAGCTCAAGCCTATTTGAGAGGAGAGAATCTTTTGAATCGGAAGAAACAGGACTGGTATCCCCAAGTAAGGCCGATAGAAAAAGGTTATTTTTGCCAAATCAAACAAGATCTTCATGATTATTATCGAAACTTTCAGGCTTATTATGAGAAAAATTCTCAAAATAAGCAACAAAAGCTCTATCCACCTGTCTTTTATCAGCGTTATTTCCTGAAAAATATGGTAAAATAGAAAGGATGGAGGAAATTTATGGTATTACAACGAAATGAAATAGATGAAAAAGATACATGGGATTTGTCCACTATCTTTGAAACAGACCAAAAATGGGAAGAAGAACTTGCCCTTCTAACGGAAGATACAAAACAAGCAGCTAGTCTTGAGGGACATCTCTTGGATAGTGCAGAGAGTCTTCTTGACATTACAGAGCGTTATCTAGAATTGAGTCGTCGTCTTGAAAAACTTTATGTTTATGCACATATGAAAAACGATCAAGATACAAGAGTAGCTAAGTATCAAGAATACTATGCAAAAGCTATGGCTCTTTATAGTCAACTTGATCAAGTCTTTTCATTCTATGAGCCAGAATTTATGGCTATCACAGAAGAGCAATATCAAAACTTTCTAGCAGAAGAACCAAAACTCCAACCATATAAACACTTCTTTGATAAACTATTGCAAAATAAGGACCATGTCCTTTCACAACGTGAAGAAGAGTTGCTTGCAGGTGCTGGTGAAATCTTCGGTGCTGCTAGTGAAACCTTTGCTATTTTAGATAATGCAGATATTGTCTTTCCATTCGTTAAAGATGAAGATGGAAATGAAGTTCAATTGTCACACGGTGTTTATATGCGCTTAGTAGAATCTAAAAATCGTGAGGTTCGTCGTGGAGCTTATGAAGCTCTTTACTCTACCTATGAGCAATACCAGCACACTTACGCAAAAACTTTGCAGACCAATGTTAAAGTGCAAAACTATCGTGCTAAGGTTCGTAACTACAAGAGTGCGCGTGAAGCAGCTCTTGCAGCAAACTTTGTGCCAGAAAGTGTTTATGACAATCTAGTATCTGCTGTTCGCAAGCATTTGCCACTCTTGCACCGTTATCTAGCTCTTCGCTCAAAAATCTTGGGTATTCCAGACCTCAAGATGTACGATGTCTACACTCCTTTGTCTTCAGTGGAATACAGCTTTACTTATGAGGAAGCCTTAAAGAAAGCAGAAGAAGCTTTGGCAGTTCTTGGTGAAGATTACTTGAGTCGTGTGAAACGTGCCTTCAGCGAACGTTGGATTGATGTTTATGAGAATCAAGGGAAGCGATCAGGTGCTTACTCAGGTGGTTCTTATGATACCAACGCCTTTATGCTCCTCAATTGGCAAGATAATCTAGATAATCTCTTTACTCTTGTACATGAGACAGGTCACAGTATGCATTCTAGCTATACACGTGAAACTCAGCCTTACGTTTACGGAGATTACTCAATTTTCCTAGCTGAGATTGCTTCAACAACCAATGAAAACATCCTGACAGAAAAATTATTGCAAGAAGTTCAAGATGATGCAACACGCTTTGCCATTCTCAACAACTTCTTGGATGGTTTCCGTGGAACAGTATTCCGCCAAACTCAATTTGCAGAATTTGAACATGCCATCCACCAAGCAGATCAAAACGGTGAAGTCTTAACAAGCGAGTTCCTAAACAAACTCTATGCAGACTTGAACCAAGAATACTATGGTTTGAGCAAAGAAGATAATCCACAAATCCAGTACGAGTGGGCTCGAATTCCTCATTTCTACTATAATTACTATGTATATCAATATTCAACTGGTTTTGCAGCAGCTTCAGCCTTGGCTGAAAAGATTGTTCATGGTAGCCAAGAGGATCGTGACCGTTATATTGAATACCTGAAGGCTGGGAAGTCAGACTATCCACTCAACATCATGCGTAAAGCTGGTGTTGACATGGAAAAAGAAGATTATCTCAACGATGCCTTTGCAGTCTTTGAACGTCGTTTGGATGAGTTTGAAGCCCTTGTTGAAAAATTAGGATTAGCATAAGATGGTTGAGTCATACAGTAAAAATGCTAACCACAACATGCGACGTCCTGTCGTAAAAGAAGAAATCGTCGAATTTTTACGTCAACGACAAAAGCAAGTGTCAGGTTCCTTAAAAGAACTAGAAAACTTTGCTCGCAAGGAAAATATTCCCATCATCCCTCATGAAACTGTCGCTTATTTTCGTTTCCTAATGGAAACAATACAACCCAAAAACATTTTAGAGATTGGAACCGCAATTGGTTTTTCTGCACTTTTGATGGCTCAACATGCCCCAAATGCAAAGATTACAACCATTGACCGTAATCCTGAAATGATTGGTTTTGCTAAATTAAATTTTGCAAAATTTGACAGCCGTAAACAAATCACTCTCTTAGAAGGGGATGCGGTAGATATCTTGTCAACATTGACAGAGACCTATGACTTTGTTTTTATGGATTCTGCCAAGTCTAAATACATCGTATTTCTTCCAGAAATTCTCAAACACCTAGATGTTGGAGGAGTAGTCGTCTTGGATGATGTTTTTCAAGGTGGTGACATCGCTAAGGATATCATGGAAGTTCGACGTGGACAACGAACAATCTATCGTGGTTTGCAAAGACTATTTGATGCAACTTTAGATAACCCAGGACTAACAGCCAGTCTGGTTCCTCTTGGAGATGGGATATTGATGCTGAGAAAGACTCAAGCAGTAGTTGAACTGCCAGATTTTGATTAATTTCAGATTTTTTTAAGACAATTTAGTAAAATAGATAATATAAATATTTATCGAGTGAATAAAAGGAGTAATCATGAAGAAAAAATTATTGGCCGGTGCCATCACTTTGTTATCAGTAGCTACTTTGGCTGCTTGCTCAAATAGCTCTGAAGGAGCTGACCTCATTACAATGAAGGGTGATGTTATCACAGAACATCAATTCTATGAAGAAGTGAAAAACAACTCAACTGCTCAACAAGTTTTGCTTAATATGACTATTCAAAAAGTTTTCGAAAAACAATATGGTTCTGAAGTAAGTGATAAGGAAGTTGAAGATGCTGTAGCAGAAGAACAACAAAAATACGGCGATAGCTATCAAATCGTTCTTTCTCGTGCTGGTATGACAGCTGAAAGTCGTAAAGCTCAAATCCGTACAAGTAAATTAGTTGAGTACGCTGTTAAGAAAGCTGCAGAATCAGAATTGACAGACGAAAACTACAAAAAAGCTTACGATGAGTACACACCGGATGTAACTGCGCAAATTATTAAACTTGATAGTGAAGATAAGGCCAAAGAAGTTCTTGCTAAAGCAAAAGAATCTGGAGCTGACTTCGCACAACTGGCTAAGGATAATTCAACTGACGAAAAGACAAAAGCAAATGGTGGAGAAATCACTTTTGACTCTGCGTCAACAGAATTGCCAGACGTTGTTAAAAAAGCTGCATTTGCTCTTGATGTAGATGGTATTTCAGATGTAATCACAGCTCCAGGAACACAAGCTTATTCTAGCAGTTTCTATATTGTTAAATTGATTAAGAAAACTGAAAAATCTTCTAATATTGATGATTATAAAGAAAAATTGAAGACAATCATTCTTACTCAAAAACAAAATGATGCAACTTTTGTTCAAGGTGTCATTAGTAAAGAATTGCAAGCTGCAAATATCAAGGTTAAAGATCAAGCCTTCCAAAATATCTTTACTCAATACATCCAAAGTGATTCAACAACAGAAACTACAACTACATCTTCTAACTAAAGATTAAGACTCTATCTTTCTACTAAGAAAGGTAGAGTTTTTAATATATTTGGAATACCAATTATAAAAACAAAAATTGATAGAGAATCTCAATAAATAGAAATTCAGTTGGTTAAAGGGTAAGAGTTTTTTTCTAACTCAAAAAATGGTATAATAGCAAGAAAACTAAAATTAATAAAAAATAAGATTTGTTAGTGGTGAAGTATGAAAATTAGTAAACGGCACCTGTTGAATTATTCCATTTTAGTGCCCTATATCCTCTTGTCTGTTTTGGGCTTGATAGTGGTATATTCGACAACGAGTGCGTCCTTAATCCAAGAAGGACAGAGCGCTTTTCAATTAGTTCGAAACCAAGGTATATTTTGGTTCGCTAGTTTAATACTGATTGCAGTTATCTATAAGTTGAAGCTAGGATTTTTACGTAATGAACGCTTGTTATTCATTGTGATGTTTTCAGAGTTAGTATTGCTTGCTCTAGCACGTTTGATTGGGATTCCTATTAATGGTGCCTACGGTTGGATTAAAGTAGGACCAATTACTGTTCAACCTGCCGAATACTTGAAAATTATTATTATCTGGTACTTGGCTCAACGTTTTTCAAAACAACAAGAAGAAATTGGTGTCTATGACTTTCAAGTTTTAACTCAAAACCAATGGTTACCAAGATCTTTTAATGATTGGCGATTTGTACTCATAGTCATGATTGGTAGCTTGGCTATTTTCCCTGACCTTGGAAATGCGACAATTCTCTTTTTAGTAGCATTGTTGATGTACTCAATTAGTGGGATAGCTCATCGATGGTTTGCAACTATTCTTGGAATATTGACTAGTTTATCCTTTGTTTCCCTTACAGCCATTAAATTGATTGGTGTGGATAAGTTTTCTAAGATTCCAGTATTTGGATACGTAGCTAAACGCTTTAGTGCCTTCTTTAATCCATTTGATGACGTAGCTGGTGCGGGACACCAATTAGCGAATTCTTATTACGCTATGGTTAACGGTGGATGGTTTGGCTTAGGCTTAGGAAACTCTATTGAAAAACGTGGATATCTACCTGAAGCACACACGGACTTTGTATTTTCTATCGTCATCGAAGAGTTTGGTTTTGTCGGTGCTAGTCTTATCTTAGCTCTTGTATTCTTCTTAATCCTTCGTATTATCTTGGTTGGTGTTCGAGCAAAAGATCCATTTAACTCAATGGTGGCAATCGGTATCGGTGGAATGATTTTGATCCAGGTATTCGTCAATATAGGTGGGATTTCAGGTTTGATTCCATCTACAGGTGTAACTTTCCCATTCCTTTCTCAGGGAGGAAATAGTTTGTTGGTTCTATCTGTAGCTATTGCCTTTGTGTTGAATATCGATGCAAGTGAAAAACGTGCAAAACTTTACAGCGAATATGAAGCACAGCTCTAAGAAAATGTGACAAGGAGAAAAAAATGTCTCTTCAAAAACTAGAAAATAACAGAAATAAAACTGTAGTCCAAGAAGAAGTTCAAATCTTGACAGATTTGCTTGAAGATATTACTAAAAATATGCTTCCCACTGAAACCTTTGACAAGATTATGCAGTTGAAGGAGCTATCATCAAAATTAGACTATCAAGGTTTGGATAAAGTAGTCAGAAGTCTTTCCAATGATGAAATGGTCTACATCTCTAGATATTTCTCTATTTTGCCACTATTAATCAATATTTCTGAAGACGTTGACTTGGCTTACGAGATTAACCATTTAAACAATATCGACCAAGATTATCTTGGAAAATTGTCAACAACCATTGAAATGGTAGCAGAAAAAGAAAATGCCGCTGAAATTCTAGAACATTTGAACGTTGTTCCAGTATTAACAGCCCACCCAACACAAGTGCAACGGAAGAGTATGTTGGATTTGACAACTCATATCCATTCGCTCTTACGTAAATATCGTGACGTAAGAATGGGCCTTATTAACAAGGAAAAATGGCACAATGATCTTCGTCGCTATATAGAGATTATCATGCAGACGGATATGATTCGTGAAAAGAAACTAAAAGTAACTAATGAAATCACAAATGTGATGGAGTACTACAATAGTTCTTTCCTACAGGCTGTCCCTAACTTAATGCTAGAGTACAAACGTCTAGCAAAAGAACAAGGAATTGATCTTAAACAAGCCAAACCTATTACTATGGGAATGTGGATCGGTGGAGACCGTGATGGAAATCCATTTGTAACAGCTGAAACTCTCATGCGTTCAGCAACCATTCAAAGCGAAGTCATCTTCAACTACTATATCAGCAAGATTTCTAGTCTCTATCGAACTTTCTCTCTTTCTACTAATTTATCCAAGACAAGCAAGGCTGTTGAAGAAATGGCTGCGCAATCTAGTGATACATCTGTCTTCCGTGAAAAAGAACCTTACCGTCGTGCTTTTCACTTTATCCAATCTAAATTAATTCAAACGCTTTTGAATTTAAAAGAGTGGGCTCTTATTGGTTCATCAGCAGATGAACGACATCATGTTGAACGTCTCCTTGGTGCTCAAGGATACCAACAGGGAGAGATAACCGACTATATCAGTAGCCGACTTACAGGTGCTATCCAAGACTTAGCAGATGAGCGCCCACCCTACTATGAAACGATTGAAGAGTTTAAGCATGATTTAAATGTTATTAAGGATTCATTGCTTGAGAATAAAGCAGAAGCCTTGTTGACTGGTGAGTTTGCAGAATTACTAGAAGCAGTTGAGGTCTTCGGTTTCTACTTGGCATCAATTGATATGCGTCAAGACTCAAGTGTCCATGAAGCCTGTGTTGCTGAATTGTTAGCATCTGCTGGAATCAATGACCACTATAGCGATTTGTCAGAAGATGAAAAGTGCGAGTTGCTCTTACATGAATTGTTAGAAGATCCTCGCATCTTGTCTGCAACTCATGCTGAGAAGTCTGAACTGCTCGAAAAAGAATTGGCTATTTTCCAAACTGCACGTGAATTAAAAGATCGTTTGGGAGAAGACGTCATTCGTCAAACAATTATCTCTCACGCAACTAGCGTATCTGATATGCTGGAATTAGCCATCATGCTCAAAGAAGTCGGTCTGGTGGATGCTGAAAAAGCTCGTGTTCAAATCGTTCCTCTTTTTGAAACGATTGAGGACTTAGATCATTCTGAAGAAACAATGAGAAAGTATTTCTGTTTACCACTTGCTAAGAAGTGGATTGCTTCTAGAGACAATTACCAGGAAATCATGCTTGGCTACTCTGATAGTAACAAAGATGGTGGATATCTTTCATCTTGTTGGACACTCTATAAGGCTCAAAAACAATTGACTGCTATTGGTGATGAATACGGAGTCAAAGTAACCTTTTTCCATGGTCGTGGTGGTACCGTTGGCCGTGGTGGTGGACCAACTTATGATGCCATTGCTTCTCAACCACTCAAATCAATCAAAGATCGTATTCGATTGACTGAACAAGGTGAAGTTATCGGAAACAAATACGGAAACAAGGATGCAGCCTACTATAACCTTGAAATGTTGGTTTCAGCAGCTATCAACCGTATGATTACTAAGAAGAAGAGTGATACCAATACTTCAAATCGCTATGAAGCTATCATGGATCAAGTGGTGGAACGCAGTTACGATATCTACCGTGAGCTAGTATTTGGAAATGAACATTTCTATGATTATTTCTTCGAATCTAGTCCAATCAAGGCAATCTCAAGTTTCAATATTGGTTCTCGTCCAGCAGCTCGTAAAACGATTACTGAAATTGGTGGTCTACGCGCCATTCCTTGGGTATTCTCATGGTCACAAAGTCGTGTTATGTTCCCAGGTTGGTATGGAGTGGGTTCAAGCTTTAAGGAATTTATCGATCAGGATCCTAAAAATATCGAAACGCTTAGAGAAATGTATAAAAACTGGCCATTCTTCCAGTCTCTTCTCTCTAACGTAGATATGGTTTTGTCAAAATCTAACATGAACATTGCTTTTGAGTACGCTAAACTATGTGAAAGTGAAGAAGTACAAGCAGTCTTCTATACTATCTTAGATGAATGGCAATTGACCAAGAACGTTATCTTAGCCATCGAAGGATATGATGAACTTTTGGCAGAAAATACATACTTGAAAGATAGTCTAAACTACCGTATGCCTTATTTCAACATTCTGAACTATATTCAGTTGGAGTTGATTAAGCGTCAACGTCGTGGTGAGCTTTCTTCAGATGAAGAAAGATTAATTCATACAACTATTAACGGAATTGCTACAGGATTACGTAATTCAGGTTAATACAAGCAATTTTTTCCAAAAACCGTAGGAATTTTCATAATTTTTTAAAATAATTCATGAAAAACCTTGACAAGTTTTAGGAAAATGATATAATTTAAGCATTCAGAAAGTAATCATCGAATTTTTTCTAGCGAGTCTGTGGGTGGTGAAAACAGTCAGATGAAGATGATGAAATTGGGCTGGATGTTATTAAGAATTTGAAATCATAAGAATTCGGTAGGCACACCTTACAGTGCAACTCGTGAAGCGAGTAAGAGCGATAGGACTAGTTCCTATAATTGAGGTGGCACCGCGCATCGACGTCCTCACACAAGTTTTTTGTGTGAGGATTTTTTCTATGAGGAGGAAAAAATTATGGAAATCAAACGATGGCGACGCTTGGTAAAGTTATATTGAAAGTGAAATGAACATTACTAAGTTTAAGAAAATAAGGAGAAATAGATATGAATAAACGTTTAATTAGTATTATCGCAGCACTAGCACTTGTAGTTGGAGGAAGCTTGGTCTACTCTAACTTAACAAAACAGGAAACTAAAACAGAGACAGCTAACAAGACAGCTAAAGTAGGTGTTCTACAATTCGTCAGCCATCCATCACTTGATTTGATTTACCAAGGAATCCAGGATGGTCTTGCTGAAGAAGGTTATAAAGGCGACAAAGTTAAAATCGACTTTATGAACTCAGAAGGTGACCAAAGTAAGGTTGCTACAATGAGTAAACAATTGGTGGCAAACGGAAATGATGTCGTTGTCGGAATCGCAACACCTGCTGCTCAAGGACTTGCAAGTGCAACAAAAGACCTTCCTGTTATCATGGCAGCTATCACGGACCCAATTGGTGCTAACCTTGTACAAAACTTGGAAAAACCAGGTGGGAACATCACTGGGGTATCTGACCACAACCCTGCTGAACAACAGGTTGAATTGATCAAAACATTGACTCCTGATGTCAAGACGGTTGGAGCTCTTTATTCAAGTAGCGAAGATAACTCTAAATCACAAGTTGAAGAGTTCAAAGCTTACGCTGAAAAAGCTGGTTTGAAAGTAGAAACTTTTGCAGTACCTTCAACGAACGAAATTGCTTCAACAGTGAACGTTATGACTGGTAAAGTTGATGCAATCTGGGTTCCAATTGATAACACAATCGCATCTGCATTTTCAACTGTAGTATCAAGTAACCAAACAGCTAAAAAACCAATCTACCCAAGTGCGACTGCCATGGTAGAAGCTGGAGGTTTGGCATCAGTCGTTGTGGACCAACACGATCTTGGTGTTGCTACTGGTAAAATGATTGCAAAAGTCTTGAAGGGTGAAAAGCCTGCAGATACACCAGTTAATGTCTTCTCAACTGGTAAATCAGTTATCAACAAGAAAGTTGCTCAAGAACTTGGAATTACTATTCCTGAATCAGTTATCAAAGAAGCTGGTCAAGTAATCGAATAAGAATAAAGGAGGAGTTGGAGACATCTCCTCCAATTTTTAGAATAAAGGAAACGAATCAAACATGCTAATATCTATTATTTCACAGGGATTGGTCTGGGCTATCCTAGGTTTAGGAATCTTTATGACCTTTCGAATCCTGAACTTTCCAGATATGACAACTGAAGGTTCCTTCCCTTTGGGAGGAGCAGTAGCAGTTACTCTCATTACCCAAGGGGTTAATCCTTTTCTTGCGACTTTAGCAGCTGTAGGAGCGGGTTGTCTTGCTGGTTTAGCAGCGGGTCTTCTTTATACAAAAGGGAAGATTCCCACCCTTTTATCAGGAATTTTGGTCATGACTTCTTGTCATTCTATCATGCTCATGATTATGGGACGGGCTAACCTTGGACTCTTAAACACCAAGCAGATCCAAGATGTTCTTCCATTTTCATCAGAGATTAATCAATTACTGACAGGTTTGATTTTTGTTACTTTGGTCATTTTACTCATGCTTTTCTTCCTAGATACCAAACTTGGACAGGCCTATATTGCTACAGGAGATAATCCAGATATGGCTCGTAGTTTTGGTATCAATACAGGACGTATGGAGCTTATGGGCTTGGTCTTGTCAAATGGTGTAATCGCACTTGCTGGTGCCCTTATCGCCCAACAAGAAGGATATGCCGATGTCTCTCGTGGTATCGGGGTTATCGTAGTTGGTCTTGCCAGCTTGATTATCGGTGAAGTTCTCTTCAAGAGTCTAACTCTAGCAGAACGCCTAGTTACCATTGTAGTTGGTTCCATCAGTTACCAATTCTTGGTATGGGGAGTTATTGCTCTCGGCTTTAATACTAGCTACCTCCGTTTGTACAGTGCTCTTATCCTGGCAACTTGCTTGGTAATTCCAACCCTTAAGGATAAATACTTGAAAGGAGTCAAATTAAGCAAATGACAGCAATTGTAGAATTAAAAAATGCCACAAAAATTGTGAAAAATGGCTTCGACGAGGAAAAAATTATCCTAAACAATGTTTCACTTGAAATTTATGAACATGACTTTATCACAATCTTGGGTGGAAATGGAGCAGGGAAGTCAACCCTCTTTAATAGCATTGCGGGAACTCTACCTTTGACAAGTGGTAGCATTCGCATCATGGGCGAAGATGTAACTCATTTTACCCCTGAAAAACGTGCCAAGTATCTTTCTCGTGTTTTTCAAGATCCAAAGATGGGGACAGCTCCACGTATGACAGTCGCAGAAAACCTTTTGATTGCTAAGTTTCGTGGAGAAAAACGTGGTTTATTTCCAAGAAAACTCTCAGCCTATAAAGAAGAATTTCAAGCAACCATTGAGAAAGTTGGCAATGGTCTAGAGAAGCATTTGGATACTCCGATTGAATTTTTATCAGGTGGACAAAGACAGGCTTTAAGTCTCTTAATGGCAACACTAAAACGTCCAGAACTACTTTTGTTAGATGAACACACAGCTGCCCTTGACCCTAAAACAAGTGTTGCTTTGATGGAATTGACAAATGACTTTGTCAACAAGGACCATCTAACTGCTTTGATGATTACTCACCATATGGAAGATGCTCTCAAGTATGGAAATCGCTTGATTGTTATGAAAGATGGACAAATCATCCAAGATTTGAATAAGGATGAAAAAGCTAAAATGAAGATTTCTGATTATTATCAACTGTTTGATTAAGAATTCACATTAACTATAAGCTTAGAGGTAGTATTTACCTCTAAGTTTTTGTTTTTGAAACGAATAGAAAATTTTAGCTATGATTTTTATTTTCAAGGTTATTTGCTTTTAAATAAAATTTTACTTTAAAAAAGTTCATAATCTATGAAATAGGAGTATGTAAAGGGGATGAAATGGTTTACTTTTTTTCAGAAATAAAGTATACTATATAAAGTAAACTGTGATAAAATGGAGGTATTGTCTATGGTTGACAAGAGAGTCATCGAAGAAATCAAAAACAATACCAATATTGTCGAAATCATAGGAGAAGTAATTTCCTTACAAAAATCTGGACGGAACTTTTTAGGGCTCTGTCCTTTTCATGGTGAAAAGACCCCTTCCTTTAACGTAGTTGAAGATAAGCAGTTTTACCACTGTTTTGGTTGTGGCCGTTCTGGAGATGTCTTTAAGTTTATTGAAGAATATCAACAAGTTACCTTTACCGATGCAGTGAGGATTCTAGGCGAACGTCTTGGGATGCACCTGGAAACTCCTGTCCATAACACTGCTCAACATACGTCCCCTCATCAAAATCTTTATGAGATGCATGATAAGGCTACACGCTTTTATCATGCTATTCTCATGACAACAAAAATGGGTGAGGAAGCAAGAAACTATCTCTATAAACGTGGCTTGACTGATGATGTCATTAAACATTTTATGATTGGTTTAGCTCCTGCTGAACGTTCTTATCTCTACCAACGTTTAGCTAATGATTATAGCGAAAAGGACTTGCTGGATTCAGGTCTGTTTTATCTTTCCGAGAGTAATCAATTCTTTGATACCTTCCATAACCGGATTATATTTCCACTCTCTAATGATCAAGGTAAGGTAATTGCTTTTTCTGGTCGTGTTTGGCAAGAGACGGATTCTCAAACTGCCAAGTATAAAAATAGTCGAGCGACGGCAATTTTTAATAAGAGTTACGAATTATATCATTTGGATAGAGTAAAAAAAGGGTCTGGTAAAGCTCCTGAAATTTATCTGATGGAAGGTTTTATGGATGTCATTGCAGCCTACCGTGCTGGTATTGAAAATGCTGTAGCTTCCATGGGAACAGCCTTGACTGCTGAACACGTTGAACATCTCAAACGCTTTACTAAAAAAGTGATTATCACTTATGATGGTGATAAGGCAGGACAAGCAGCAACCGATAAAGCTCTAAAGGAACTTGGTGATTTACCAGTTCAAATTGTTCAGATTCCAGATGCAATGGACCCTGATGAGTATTTACAAAAGAATTCTCCAGAGGATTTGGCTTATCTTTTATCCAATACTCGAATCAGTCCGATTGAGTTTTACATTCACCATTACAAACCTAGTAATAGTGAAAATCTCCAAGCACAGATTGATTTTATCGAGAAAATTGCACCTCTTATCGTCAAAGAACCTTCTATCACAGCACAGAACACCTATATTCATTTACTGACGGATCATTTACCATCTTTTGATTTTCAACAAGTAGAGCACATTATTAATGAAAGTCGTGTTAGACAGAGACAAGAGAAGGTTAAGCAAGTCGTTAATCCGACACCTATCACAATGTCAGTTTCTAAACAACTGACAGCAGTTATGCGGGCTGAAGCGCATATTCTTTACCGTATGATGGAACATCCTTTGGTGCTCAATGATTATCGCTTGAGAGATAATTTTGTATTTGAAACACCTGAGTTTCAAACCTTGTATGGTCTGCTGATTGATAATGGATCGATCACTTCGGAAGATTTGGCTAACCAGACTAGAGAAGTTGAAAATGCTTGGTACCAAGTGTTAGCCTTGGATTTACCTTCTGAAATGTCTCCAGAAGAGTTAAAAGAAGTGGAAGAGTCGAGAAATCGTGCTCTGTTGAATCAACAAAATTTGCAGATTAAAAAGAAGGTTCAGGAAGCTAGTCATGTAGGTGATACAGATACTGCTTTAGAAGAGCTTGAACGCTTAATTGCCCAAAAAAGAAGAATGGAGTAAGAATGGCAAAAAAACAAAAAGAAGTAACAACTTTTGATGTCCAAGTCGCTGAGTTTATTCGTAACCATAAGAAAACTGGTACTGCGACAGATGATGAAATTAACAATGTCCTTGTAATTCCTTTTGCTCTTGATGTTGAAGGGATTGAAAATCTTTTGCAACGTATTCAAGATGCAGGTATTGCAATCACGGATAACGAAGGAAATCCAAGTGAACGTGTTCTAAGTACAGAAGAAGAACCGGAACTAAGTGATGAGGACTTAATTGGTTCTACATCTGCCAAGGTCAATGACCCTGTTCGTATGTACTTGAAAGAAATTGGAGTTGTACCTCTTCTTACAAACGAAGAGGAAAAAGAGTTGGCCCTTGCTGTTGAGGCTGGCGATGTTGAAGCTAAGCAACGTCTAGCAGAAGCTAACCTTCGTTTGGTTGTGTCTATCGCGAAACGCTATGTTGGACGTGGAATGCAATTCCTTGACTTAATCCAAGAGGGTAACATGGGGCTTATGAAAGCCGTTGATAAATTTGACTACTCTAAAGGGTTCAAATTCTCAACTTATGCAACTTGGTGGATCCGTCAGGCCATTACTCGTGCCATTGCTGACCAAGCTCGTACCATCCGTATCCCAGTTCACATGGTGGAAACTATCAACAAGCTTGTTCGTGAACAACGTAATCTTCTTCAAGAGTTGGGACAAGACCCTACTCCTGAACAAATTGCAGAACGTATGGATATGACACCTGATAAGGTTCGTGAAATCCTTAAGATTGCTCAGGAACCAGTTTCTCTTGAAACACCTATTGGTGAAGAAGATGACAGCCATCTTGGTGACTTTATCGAAGATGAAGTGATTGAAAATCCAGTTGATTACACAACTCGCATAGTTTTGCGTGAGCAGTTGGATGAAGTGTTAGACACATTGACTGACCGTGAAGAGAATGTTCTTCGTCTTCGTTTTGGTCTCGATGATGGGAAAATGCGTACGTTAGAAGATGTGGGTAAAGTCTTTAACGTTACTCGTGAGCGTATTCGTCAGATTGAGGCAAAAGCTTTAAGAAAACTTCGACAGCCAAGTCGTAGCAAACCGCTTCGTGACTTTATCGAAGATTAAGATAGAGGAGACTGAATATGGCTTACACAGAAGAGCAAATTGAAAACATCAAAACACGGATTTTGACAGCTTTAGAAGAAGTTATAGACCCAGAATTAGGAATCGATATCGTCAACTTAGGTCTTATTTATGAGATTCGTTTTGATGGTGATACAGGTGAGACAGAGATTGATATGACTTTGACAACTATGGGTTGTCCTTTGGCAGATCTCTTAACTGACCAAATCTATGATGCAATGACAGATGTTCCAGAGGTTACCAACGTTGAAGTTAAATTAGTTTGGTATCCAGCTTGGACGGTTGAAAAAATGAGTCGCTATGCACGTATCGCTTTAGGTATTAAATAGAATTATATAAAAAAGAGAAATAGTATAGTTGTTAGGAAATTCCCTAGCTTTTATGCTATCTCTCTTTTAATTTGCTGATTTTCTTTCAATAAAATGATATAATGGATAGTATGGAAAAAGAGAAATTACGCATCAATATGCTAAGTTCAAGTGAAAAGGTAGCAGGCCAAGGTGTTTCTGGAGCTTACCGTGAACTTGTGCAACTTTTGAAACGTGATGCGAAAGACCAACTAATTGTAACGGAGAATCTTCCTGTAGAAGCTGATGTTACTCATTTTCATACAATCGATCTTCCTTATTATTTGTCAACATTCCAAAAGAAGCGTTCTGGTCGTAGAATTGGTTATGTCCATTTCTTGCCTGATACCTTAGAAGGTAGCTTGAAGATTCCATTCTTCCTAAAAGGAATCGTGAAGCGGTACGTATTTTCCTTTTATGACCGTATGGAACATTTGGTTGTGGTCAATCCTACTTTCATCGAAGATTTGGTTGCAGCTGGGATTCCCCGTGAAAAAGTAACCTATATCCCAAACTTTGTGAATAAAGAAAAATGGCATCCACTTCCTGTAGAAGAAGTAAGTAAACTTCGACATGACATGGGGTTGAGCGAAAATCAATTCGTAGTAGTAGGAGCTGGGCAGGTTCAAAAGCGTAAAGGGATTGATGATTTCATTACACTTGCTGAAGAGTTACCAGATATTACCTTTATTTGGGCTGGTGGCTTCTCTTTTGGTGGTATCACGGATGGTTATGAACGCTATAAAAAAATCATGGATAATCCTCCAAAAAATTTAATTTTCCCTGGGATTGTTGAGCCAGAACGGATGAGAGAGCTGTACGCTTTGGCAGATTTGTTCTTACTTCCTAGTTATAACGAGCTCTTTCCAATGACCATTCTTGAAGCTGCAAGTTGTGAAGCACCCATTATGCTTCGAGATTTAGATCTTTATAAGGTGATTCTAGAAGGAAATTATCGACCAACTACTGATGTGGAAGATATGAAAGAAGCCATTTTGGAATACAGAGCGCATCCAGAAGCACTAAAAGAATTAAAAGAGAGGGCTAAGGCTATTTCTAGAGAATATTCAGAAGATCATCTCTTGGAAATCTGGCTTAAATTCTATCGGGAGCAAGCAGCTTTAGGAAAAAAATGAGGTAGTATATGCGAATTGGATTATTTACAGATACTTATTTCCCACAGGTTTCGGGTGTTGCAACCAGTATTCGAACCTTAAAAACAGAGCTTGAAAAGCAAGGACATGCAGTCTTTATCTTCACGACAACCGATAAGGATGTCAATCGTTATGAAGACTGGCAGATTATTCGTATTCCTAGTGTCCCTTTCTTTGCCTTTAAAGACCGTCGTTTCGCTTACCGTGGATTTACGAAGGCTCTTGAGATTGCTAAACAATACAAACTCGATATTATTCATACCCAGACAGAGTTTTCTCTTGGTTTATTGGGAATATGGATTGCACGAGAACTGAAAATCCCAGTCATTCATACATATCATACCCAGTACGAGGATTATGTCCACTATATTGCTAAGGGGATGTTAATTCGTCCAAGTATGGTTAAATATCTTGTTCGAGGTTTTTTGCATGACGTTGATGGAGTCATTTGTCCGAGTGAAATTGTACGCGATCTTTTATCTGACTATAAGGTAAAAGTTGAAAAGCGTGTTATTCCTACTGGAATTGAACTTGCCAAATTTGAACGCCCTGAGATTGGTCCTGAACACATTAGTGACTTACGGGATAAACTAGGGATTCAACAAGACGAAAAGATGCTTCTAAGTCTTTCTCGAGTTTCTTACGAGAAGAATATTCAAGCAGTTCTTAAAGCTTTACCAGATGTCTTAAAAGAAGAACCAAATGTTAAACTGGTTGTAGCTGGAGATGGACCTTATTTAGACAATCTTAAGGAGCAAGCAGAAGATTTAAAAATTCAAGATTCGGTTATCTTTACAGGTATGATTCCGCCAAATGAGACGGCACTCTATTATAAGGCAGCCGATTTCTTCATATCGGCTTCTACAAGTGAGACTCAGGGATTGACTTATCTTGAAAGTTTAGCTAGTAAGACACCTGTTATTGCCCATGGTAATCCTTATTTGGATAATCTCATCAATGATAAAATGTTCGGAACCCTTTATTATGAGGAAAGAGACTTGGCAGGAGCGATTCTTGAGGCTTTACTTGCTACACCGTCAATGGATGAAAAACACTTGGCTGAAAAATTATATGAAATTTCTGCTGAGAATTTTGGTAGAAGAGTCCATGAATTCTATCTAGATGTCATTATTTCAAATAATTTTGCCAAAGAAACCAGAACTGACGAACCTGTTACAAAACGTATTTTAAAGACAGTCTTTTATATTCCACAACAGGCCGTTAAGATGCCAGTTAAAGGTTCTAGACGTATGCTTAAGGCATCAAGAAAACAATTAAGAAATCTAAGAAAATATTTGAATGATTAAATTCTTCCGATGAAAGGATAAAACAATGAATAAGAAATTGATGAGAAGTGGTAGAGATCAAAAAATTGGTGGTGTCTGCGCAGGAGTAGCACATTATTTTGATATTGATCCTACCATTGTTCGTGTTATCTGGGGAGTTTTGGCTTTCTGTTATGGAGCTGGAATCGTTGCTTATTTGATTTTGTGGGCAATTGCTCCTGTATCAAATGAATTTTAAGAAAAAGATTAGAGTAAAAGCGAGACTAATAATATTCAATGATTTGAAACTTCAAATCGGTGAAATGGGATTCATTTGGGGTTTATTTCTGGTGCGGGATATTAAATTTCATTAAATAGATTTGTCCGTTAAAGGAGTTGAGATAATGAAAAAGAAAAGATGGGCCAAAATCAGTGCACTGGTAGGTATTGTAGGAGGGCCCTTATCGATCTTCTTTATATGTGCGTTATTGGCTGCTGCGATTGGTGCTAGTCGTTCGGGGGCACTGATATCTCTTGCTTTAGCAGTAGTGACATTTGCCATTATCTTTTTCGTAGCATTGAAAAGTGCTTACTATTATAAAAAAGATGAACGTGTGAATCAGGTGATTGCGAATTTATTTGTAACTTCAAGCGGGGTAGGTTTCGTTGTAACCTTACTGATTGCCTTGGCAAATATTCCAATGTTCAGCGGACTTATTGATTGGATAATGGATGCCTTGTTCGACGGAAGCGATGGCTTTGCACGTGCCCTCGGTTTCATGTTTCTATCAGCGATTTTATCCGTTGTCTGGGGCATTTATTATGCCATGTCCCTAAGGAAATTTGAGGACTAACACTTAAAGGAGACGAGAACATGCAAAGTAAGAAATGGGTAATCTGGTGTGTTTTTGTGGGCATTGTTGGAGGAGCATTTTTAATGGTATCTCCCGTGGGATTACTCGCGGCAGGAATCGGAGCAAATGGCCAGATGTTTGGTTCTATATTAATTCTAATACTGTCTACGTATCTGACGATTTTCTGTGTAGCTTTGAAGAGTAAGCTTTACTATAAAGGCGATGATAGAGTCTCTAAATTCGTGACCAATACGTTTTTAATAGCAGGGACGATTGGATATGCCCCAATCTTTATTTGGTTTATAGGCTATATTCCCTTCTTAAATGACTTGTTATATTGGTTGTTTAGTACGGTTTTTTCTGGACAAGATGCCTTCTCTCTATTTTTTCTAGTGGTAGAGTTTGTCGCGATCCTATCGATTATCAGTGGCATCGGATATGCGATCAGCTTGAAAAACTTCAGAGAATAATGTAAAGCGGATTTTTTCGAGACTTTTATTGATAAGATATTCGGAAATTACAAATAGAGAGGAAATGCGAATTTGACAGATATAAAATAGGGAATCTGATGTGTTTTTGTTGGTGATACATCTGTATCAAATGATTTTTAAAATTAGAGAATAATAATAATAAAGGAGAAAACATGGCATTCGGTGATAATGGTAAACGTAAAAAAACTTTCTTTGAAAAACTAACAATGTTTGTCGTATTAATCATGTTGTTTGTTACTTTAGCAGGTATTTTTGCGACTGCAATTGGTGTATTTAGCAGATTCTAAATTGCTAGTTGTAGGATTTATTTCAAATAGTTGGTGACTGGGATTTCCCAGCCCTTTTTAAAGTGAGAAAAGAATATGAGTATGTTTTTAGACACAGCCAAGATTAAGGTAAAGGCTGGTAATGGTGGCGATGGCATGGTTGCCTTTCGTCGTGAAAAATATGTCCCTAACGGTGGACCTTGGGGCGGTGATGGAGGACGTGGTGGTAATGTTATTTTCGTTGTAGACGAAGGCTTGCGTACCCTTATGGACTTCCGTTACAATCGTCATTTCAAGGCCCAATCAGGTGAAAAAGGGATGACAAAAGGAATGCATGGTAGAGGGGCAGAAGACTTGATTGTCCGTGTACCTCAAGGGACAACTGTGCGTGATGCGGAGACTGGGAAAGTTCTCACTGATTTGATAGAGAACGGACAAGAGTTCATCGTGGCTCACGGTGGTCGTGGTGGTCGCGGAAATATCCGTTTTGCAACACCTAAAAATCCTGCGCCAGAAATCTCAGAAAACGGAGAACCTGGTCAAGAACGTGAATTACAGTTAGAACTTAAAATCCTTGCGGATGTTGGTTTGGTTGGTTTCCCATCTGTAGGTAAATCAACACTCCTTAGCGTGATTACCTCCGCTAAGCCAAAAATTGGGGCCTACCACTTTACGACTATTGTACCAAATCTTGGTATGGTTCGTACCCAGTCCGGTGAATCCTTTGCCGTTGCAGACCTTCCTGGATTGATTGAAGGTGCTAGCCAAGGTGTTGGCTTGGGGACTCAGTTCCTTCGCCATATCGAGCGTACTCGCGTTATTCTTCATATCATTGACATGTCAGCTAGTGAAGGACGTGATCCTTATGAGGACTATTTAGCAATCAATAAGGAACTTGAATCTTATAACCTTCGTCTTATGGAGCGTCCACAGATTATTGTTGCCAATAAAATGGATATGCCTGAGAGTCAAGAAAACCTTGAAGAGTTCAAGAAAAAATTGGCTACTAATTATGATGAATTTGAAGAATTACCGCCAATCTTCCCAATTTCAGGTTTGACTAAGCAAGGACTTGCACCGCTATTAGATGCAACGGCTGAGCTTCTTGATAAAACGCCAGAATTCCTTCTTTATGATGAGTCAGAGATGGAAGAAGAGGTTTACTATGGCTTTGATGAGGAAGAAAAACCATTTGAGATTGGCCGTGATGACGATGCAACTTGGGTTCTTTCAGGTGAAAAACTCATGAAACTCTTTAACATGACTAACTTTGACCGTGATGAGTCTGTCATGAAATTTGCGCGTCAGTTGCGTGGTATGGGAGTTGATGAAGCTCTTCGTGCTCGTGGTGCTAAGGACGGCGACCTTGTCCGTATTGGAAAATTTGAGTTTGAATTTGTAGACTAGGAGATAGCTATGGGTGATAAACCAATATCTTTCCGAGATGCTGATGGAAATTTTGTTTCTGCAGCAGATGTCTGGAATGAAAAGAAATTAGAAGAACTTTTTAATCGCCTCAATCCCAATCGTTCATTGAGACTTGCGAGAATGAAGAAAAAAGCCGAAGAAAAAAAATAAGAACAAAAGAACCCGTGATATTTGTATCACGGGTTTTCTGGTTTACTAATTACTTTTGATCTGGGATTTCCAGACTAGATTGCGCAAGGTCTACAGTTAATTGATAGTCAGTATTGTCACGGACAGTAATTTCAAAGTCAGTAGTATAAAGAACGAGTCGGAGAGTATCGCCTTCTTTTAGTTTATAAATAGTTGGTTGGAGTTCAAATTGGAATTCCATCCATTCATCTGGTTTAACTTCTTCAATTTTTAATAAATCATGACGATTTTGGAGATTGAGGTAGCCTTTGGTAATAACACGTTGGGCATTTGGGCTAAATGGTAGTTCGCAAAGGTTTTCCAGCATATGGTAGCGACCATTATCAATCGTACGAGTAGCCAAGACTCCAGGATAAGGTTGAAGGTATTTCTTTTGACCAAGTTCGAGAAGTTGAGCAGAGAGAAGACCTTTATTGATACTTGACTTGAGACGAAGATTTAGTTTAACACGACCATTGATATGAAGATCTTCAGTCACTGGAAGATCAATAGTAATCTGATTCACCTTACCTTGATAAAGTTCATTGTTAAAGGTTTGGTAAGTTTTTACAAATCGTTCGAAGTCAGAATCTTGGTAATGATTTTCAATGACAGCTTCCTCAGTACCTAAAGAGAAAGTTTTATGGTCAGTTTGATTTCCAAAATCTTCAAGTGACAGCCAAGTTTGAGGAGCAGTATTGTCTTGCCAAACGACACTTGAAAGTTGGTAGTTAGTGCTTTGACCCAATAATTTCTGTGTCAAAAGGGCATTCATGGATTCACGGAAATCAATAGACTGCCAGTTGTTCATATAAACATGGGCACCGTTATGGTAAAAGAGATGTTTATTAATATGACTTGGAAGAGCATTGAACATTTGATAGACATGAAGTGGTTTTACATTCCAGTCTTGTGAACCGTGGGTAAAGACAACTTCAGCCTTAACCTTTTTAGCATTAAGAAGGTAGTTTCTGTCATGCCAAAACTGGTTATAATCTCCAGTTTTACGGTCTAGATTTATCTTGAGTTCTTCTATGGAAGCTTTATGAGCCTCATTTCCACGAATATAGTCACCAGCTAAGAGATTACGAGAATAAGTTAATTCATCTAATGAATCGAAGTCCTCCCCTGGATAGCCACCAGGGCTTGTTACCAGACCATTTTCTCGGTAATAGTTGTACCATGATGAGATACCTGCTTCAGCGATAATGACTTCTAAACCTTCAACTCCTGTAGTAGCAAGACCGTTAGACATTGTTCCTAGGTAAGAAAGACCAGTAGTTGCCACTTTACCATTTGACCAATCAGCTTTTACTTGACGTTTACGACTATGATCCGTAAAGGCACGACAACGACCGTTAAGCCAATCAATAACATTCTTATAGGCTTCAACTTGGCGGTAATCTCCATTGGTCATTAAACCTTGTGAATCTTTGGTACCAAGACCTGATACGTAGATATTGGCAAATCCTCTTGGAAGGAAGTAGTCGTTAAGTGTGTAGCTGCTATTGATATGAGTGAGTTTTTCTTCAGCTTCAGAAACAAGTCCAGCATCCCCAACGGGTTCAACCAAGTCCAGGGTTGGATTTTCTAACGTAATTTCATGTGGTTCCTTGACTTCTAGTTCGGCTTCCATCTTATAGAGAGCCTTATCGCTTGCTTTGTCATTGGTTCCTTGATGGTATGGACTTGCTGTCATGACAGCTGGAATCTTTCCATTGTAGGCTGGACGAATGATATTTACCTTGATGAGGTCAGGTAGACCATCTTTATCAGAATCAACACGAGTCTCTACATAAACTACTTCACGAATGACATTGTTAGTATTGAAGGTTGCCAAACTCTTGCCATTGAAGTAGTGATAGTTATTGTCCTCAGGAATAAGACCATCACTAACTAACTGATCGATAAGGGTGTTCCCTTTTTTAGTGCGTGTATTTAAAAGCTGGTAGAGATTGTCGATTAAATCTCCGTAAACGATCGGAAACGCTGTTTCTTTGTGAAAAGCCAGACCATCTTCAAAGTCTACTAAGTAACTGAATCCAAGTAGTTGAAAGGCAACAGTATAGAAAATTTCTGCTGTCAATTCACGGTCTGAATTGAAGAAAGTGAGTAAATCTGTTTCTTTATCAACTGCTAAAGTAGTGAGGGGATAATCCGTATTTTTAAAATTGAAAAAACAAGTTCTAACAAAAGCTTCAAACTGTTCTTTATGTGAAGCTGAAAGATCAAGCTTGAATCCAAGCTCAGATAATTCCTGTAAAGCTTGTTGGTTTGTAACGGGATAATAACTAAATTGATTAAAACGCATTGATATCTCCTTTAAAGAATCATTCAAGAGTCATTATATCAAAAAATCATAGAAAATAACAGAAAGAGTAGAGTATGTCTGATAGTCAGGCATGATAAGAGAGTCGATACTAAAACATGGACAATTTTCATTTTTTGAGTATCCTATAAGGTTATGCTATACTAGATATATGTTAGATTTGGAGAAATACGGCGTGACCATGTGGGAAGAGGAGAAAATTCTCTCTTTCCGTCAAAAACTTTTAGCCTGGTATGATGAAAATAAGCGAGATTTACCTTGGAGAAGAAGCAAGAATCCTTACCATATTTGGGTATCTGAAATTATGTTGCAGCAAACAAGAGTTGATACTGTCATTCCCTATTACGAGCGTTTCCTAGAATGGTTTCCGACTGTAGAGAGTTTAGCAATCGCACCTGAAGAACGTTTATTAAAAGCATGGGAAGGACTTGGTTATTATTCTCGTGTTCGCAATATGCAAACAGCAGCTCAGCAGATTATGAATGAGTTTAATGGAGAATTTCCTTCAACTTACGAAGGAATTTCAAGTCTGAAGGGGATTGGTCCCTATACGGCTGGTGCAATTTCAAGCATTGCTTTTAATCTTCCACAACCAGCAGTTGATGGGAATGTCATGCGTGTTCTGGCTCGTCTATTTGAAGTCAATCATGATATTGGAAATCCTAGCAATCGGAAAATATTTCAGGCTATGATGGAAATCTTGATTGATCCAGATCGTCCAGGTGATTTTAATCAGGCCTTGATGGATTTAGGTTCAGATATTGAGGCTCCAGTTAACCCTAGACCAGAGGATAGTCCTGTTAAAGAATTTAGCGCTGCCTATAAACATGGAACTATGGCTCGCTATCCCGTTAAAGCACCAAAGAAAAAGCCGGTTCCTATTTATCTCAATGCTTTAGTGGTACAAAATAGTAAAGGACAGTTTTTACTAGAGAAAAATGAAAGTGAAAAGTTGCTTGCTGGATTTTGGCATTTCCCCTTGATTGAGGTAGAGGAATTTTCAAAAGACGAAGAATTAAATCTCTTTAGTCAAGTGGCTGAATCATTTCAGCAGCTCGGTCCTTCACCTCAAGAAAGCTTTGAGCAGGATTATGATTTAGAGGTTGACTGGCAGGATACCCATTTTGAAGAAGTGAAACATGTCTTTAGCCATCGAAAGTGGCATGTCCGAATTTTAGCCGGGCAGGTAGTTGATGACAAAGAATATAGCGATAAAGAAGTTGTTTGGTTAACTCCAGAAGAGTTTGACCTTTACCCACTAGCAAAACCTCAACAAAAGATTTGGCAAGTGTATTCAAAAAGATGTTGATAATACTAGTCTTTCGTGTCTTCTTTGCATTTTTTTGGTATAATTGATATAAGGAAAAAGGTGACTATATGAAAAAAATATTGATTGTTGATGATGAGAAACCAATCTCAGATATCATTAAGTTTAATATGACTAAAGAGGGTTATGAAGTTGTAACAGCCTTTAATGGACGTGAAGCTATTGAACTGTTCGAAGCTGAAAAACCTGATATTATTATTTTGGACTTGATGTTACCAGAAATTGATGGTCTGGAAGTGGCTAAAACGATTCGCAAGACAAGTAGTGTTCCAATTATCATGCTTTCAGCAAAAGATAGCGAGTTTGATAAGGTTATTGGTCTTGAGCTTGGAGCTGATGATTATGTAACAAAACCATTTTCAAACCGTGAGCTACAAGCGCGTGTTAAGGCTTTGCTTCGTCGTACTGATTTAATAGCAGTGGAGAACCAAGAAGAAGATACAAAATTACAAAGTCTTCAAATTGGAGATTTAGAGATTCTTCCTGATGCTTATGTGGCGAAAAAATATGGTGAAGAATTGGATTTAACTCATAGAGAGTTTGAGTTATTGCATCACTTAGCTTCTCACCTTGGTCAAGTTATTACCCGTGAACACCTTCTTGAAACTGTTTGGGGATATGATTATTTCGGTGATGTTCGTACTGTTGATGTTACCATTAGACGTCTACGTGAGAAGATTGAAGACACACCAAGCAGACCTGAGTATATCTTGACTCGTCGTGGTGTGGGTTATTACATGAGAAATAATGATTAATATAATTAAACAAACGATTCTGACAAGAGATTTTATCTTTGTTCTCATTTTAATTGGATTTATCATGCTCGTGAGTTTCCTTTTGCTTGAAGGTCGAAGGGATAATATTCGTCTCAAACAGTTAAATCAAAAGGTTAAAGATTTAATTGCCGGTGATTATTCCCAAGTACTGGATATGCAGGGGAATAGTGAAATCACTAATATCACGAATAACTTAAATGATTTGTCAGAAGTTATTCGTCTGACGCAGGAAAACTTAGAGCAGGAAAGCAAAAGGTTGCATAGTATCTTGTCATACATGACTGATGGTGTCCTTGCAACTAACCGTCGGGGCCAAATCACTATGATTAATGATATGGCTAAAAGACAACTTGGTGTTGAACGTGATGAAGCTCTGAATCAGAATATTCTTGAGTTACTCAAGATTGAGGATGAGTACGAGCTTAGGGACTTGATTACTCAAAGTCCAGAATTGATGATTTATTCCCAAAATGTCAACGGCGAGTATATCAGTTTACGTGTGCGTTTTGCCTTGATTCGTAGAGAGTCTGGTTTTATCTCTGGTTTGGTAGCAGTCTTACATGATACGACTGAACAGGAGAAGGAAGAACGCGAGAGAAGACTTTTCGTTTCGAACGTTAGTCATGAGTTACGGACTCCATTGACTAGTGTAAAATCTTATCTTGAAGCCTTGGATGAAGGAGCTCTTTCAGAACCAGTTGCACCAGACTTTATAAAGGTTTCTCTTGATGAGACCAATCGGATGATGCGTATGGTGACAGACCTCTTACATCTATCACGTATTGATAATGCTACCAGTCATTTGGATGTTGAATTGATTAACTTTACCGCTTTCATTACTTTTATCCTGAACCGTTTTGACAAGATTCGAGCCCAGGATGAGGAGAAGAAATATGAGATTGTTCGAGACTATCCGATTACTTCTGTATGGATTGAGATTGACACCGATAAGATGACACAGGTGATTGATAATATTCTCAACAATGCTATCAAATATTCTCCAGATGGTGGGAAAATTACGGTCAGCATGAAGACAACTGATGATCAGATGATTTTATCTATTTCGGATCAAGGACTTGGGATCCCTAAAGAAGATTTACCAAAGATTTTTGACCGTTTTTATAGGGTTGATAAGGCTAGAAGCCGTGCCCAAGGTGGTACTGGTTTAGGACTTGCTATTGCAAAAGAAATCGTTAAACAACATAATGGTTTTATCTGGGCTAAGAGTGAATACGGTAAGGGTTCAACCTTTACCATTGTACTTCCTTATGATAGAGATGCTGTGAAGGAAGAAGTATGGGAGGATGAAGTAGAAGACTAGAATGAGTGAAACAGGCTTTAAATATAGTATTTTAGCATCGGGTTCTAGTGGGAATTCCTTCTATCTAGAAACCCCTAAGAAAAAGATTTTAGTGGATGCCGGCTTATCCGGTAAAAAAATCACAAGTTTATTAGGTGAAATCAATCGTAAACCAGAAGATTTGGATGCGATATTAATCACGCATGAACACACGGATCACATACATGGTGTTGGAGTTTTAGCGCGTAAATATGGCATGGACCTCTATGCCAATGAGAAAACTTGGCAAGCTATGGAAAATAGTAAGTACTTAGGTAAAGTTGATTCTTCTCAAAAGCATATTTTTGAAATGGGAAAAACCAAAACATTTGGAGATATTGATATCGAGAGTTTTGGTGTTAGTCATGATGCGGCAGCTCCCCAATTCTATCGTTTTATGAAGGACGATAAGAGTTTCGTCATGCTGACAGATACAGGTTATGTCAGTGACCGTATGGCTGGTATCGTTGAAAATGCAGATGGCTACCTTATCGAGTCAAATCATGATGTAGAAATTTTGCGAGCTGGATCTTATGCTTGGCGACTCAAACAACGGATTCTTTCTGACCTCGGTCACCTTTCGAATGAAGATGGTGCAGATGCAATGATACGTACACTTGGTAATCGTACCAAAAAAATCTACTTGGGACATTTATCAAAGGAAAACAATATCAAGGAGCTTGCCCACATGACCATGGTCAATCAGCTAGCTCAAGCGGATCTCGGTGTAGGAGTAGATTTTCAAGTTTATGATACGTCTCCTGATACCGCAACACCATTGACAGATATATAAAAAAAGAAGGCAAATGCCTTCTTTTTATTATGCTTTTTACAAACCAGCAAATTCTTTGATTTCTTGTGCAGACATAGAAGAATCACAACGAACCTTGATTTCTCCGTTAGCAACATGTACGAATCCAGGTACTGTAGGGATTTCATAACGTGAGCGGAAGTCTTGCAATGCATCGAGCTGGCTTGGTTCTTCGCTGTTGATGAAGTAGATGTGTGCTTTTGTTTCGGCAACGACACCAGCCAAAGTTCCGGCAAATTTACGGCAGTAAGGACAAGTTTTACGTCCAACAAAGAAAGTTGCAGTTTCTTTGTTATCAAGGGCTTCTTGAGCACGCGCTACAGTTGTAACTTCAAGATCTTTAATATCTTCTAAGAATTGTTCCATGAGTTTACCTCGCTTTCATTGATAAATCTAGTATGCCATAAAGTTTTTAAAAATGCTTAGATTTGATACGAAAAAAGATGAGATGGTCTATCTCATCTTTTTAAGTTGTTATTTTACAAAAGCGTTGATTTCAGCTTCAATGTTTGCAATTTTGGTTTGTGAATCTTCATTGCTTTCACCAACCACTGCAATATAGAATTTAATTTTTGGTTCAGTACCTGAAGGACGAACAGCAATCCAAGAACCATCCGCAAGTGTGTATTTCAAGACATCACTTGGAGGAGTTGTCAAGGCTGTTACAGTGCCATCTGTAGCAGTAGATGTTTGAGCTTTAAAGTCTTCAACAACAGTAATTGCTGTATTATTGAATTCTTTTGGACCATTGTCACGGAATTTAGCCATAATTGCCTTGATCTGCTCAGCACCATCAACACCTGAAAGGGTAACAGAAATAGTCTTTTCAGCATAGTAGCCGTATTCTTTGTAGATTTCTTCGATACCATCTGCAAGTGTCAAACCACGAGAGCGGTAGTAGGCAGCAAGCTCAGCAACTACAAGAACGGCTTGGATAGCATCTTTATCACGTACGAATGGTTTAATCAAGTAACCGAAGCTTTCTTCAAATCCCATCATGTAAGTGTGATTGTGTTTTTCTTCGAATTCTTGGATTTTTTCAGCGATAAATTTGAAACCAGTCAAAACGTTGAACATAGTTGCGCCGTAGCTTTCAGCAATCTTAGTAACCAAGTCAGTTGAAACGATAGATTTGCAGAGAGCAGCGTTTTCTGGAAGAGTTCCAGCATTTTTGTGGGCTTCTAAAATGTACTTAGCCATGATAGCACCGATTTGGTTACCAGAAAGGTTGAGGTAGCTACCATCTTTTTGAAGGACTTCAACACCGACACGGTCAGCGTCAGGGTCTGTTGCAACAAGAACATCAGCGCCAACTTGGCGACCAAGTTCTTCAGCGAGAGCAAAGGCTGCTTGATTTTCTGGGTTTGGTGATTTAACAGTAGAGAAGTCTGGATCTGGTGTTGCTTGAGCTTCAACGACTTGAACTGAGTCAAATCCTGCTTGTGCAAGTGCACGGCGAGCCAACATTTCACCAGTACCGTGAAGTGGTGTGTAGACAATCTTCATGTCTTTACCAAATTCTTCAATCAAGGCTGGGTTGATGTTTACATCTTTAACTTCTTTGAGGTATTCGGTATCGACTGCTTCGCCAATAACTTCAATCAAACCAGAAGCTTTTTCAGCTTCTACATCAGCAACTTCAACAGCAAATGGGTTTTCGATAGCACGAATATAAGTTGTCAAAGCATCTGCATCATGCGGAGGCATTTGACCACCATCTTCACCATAAACCTTGTATCCATTAAATGGAGCTGGGTTGTGACTAGCTGTAATCATGATTCCTGCAAAACAGTTGAGGTGACGAACAGCAAATGAAAGTTCTGGAGTTGGACGAAGACTTTCAAAGACATAGGATTTAATACTGTGTTTAGCAAGAACTGCTGCAGACTCAAAGGCAAATTCTGGAGAGAAGTGACGGCTATCGTAAGCAATGGCTACACCACGTTCTTTTTCATTTCCCCCTTTTGACTCAATCAAACGAGCCAAACCTTCAGTTGCTTGACGGACAACATAGATGTTAATACGGTTTGTACCTGCACCAATCAATCCGCGCATACCAGCTGTACCAAATTCAAGATTAGTATAGAAGGCGTCTTCCTTTGTTTTTTCATCCATATTTTCTAAATCTTGACGAAGGTAGTCAGGAAGTTCTGCAAAATTTACCCATTTTTGGTAATTTTCTTGATAAGTCATAGGAAATCTCCTTTATTATATATTCTAATCGGCTTCATTATACCATGAAATGAAGTTTTAGTAAAACGTTAGCATGAGTTTCTGATAAGTTGTAAAATGTAGCTTAAGAACAACCCTTGAACGGCTTAAAGAAACATGCTATACTAACTGTATGATTATTTTACAAGCAAATAAAATCGAACGCTCTTTTGCAGGAGAGGTTCTTTTTGAGAATATTAACCTCCAAGTAGATGAAAGAGATCGTATCGGTCTTGTTGGGAAAAATGGAGCGGGTAAGTCTACACTATTAAAGATATTAGTCGGAGAAAAAGAACCAACCTCTGGAGAGATTAATAAGAAAAAAGATATTTCCCTTTCTTACTTAGCACAGGATAGTAGATTTGAATCAGACAACACAATCTATGACGAGATGTTGCATGTTTTTGATGACTTACGGTCTACTGAGAAACAGCTTCGTCAGATGGAGCTCGAGATGGGTGAAAAGACAGGTGCGGATTTAGAAAAACTAATGGCTGACTACGATCGTTTGTCAGAAAACTTCCGTCAGGCCGGAGGTTTCACCTACGAAGCGGATATTCGGGCTATTTTAAACGGATTTAAATTCGATGAATCGATGTGGCAGATGAAGATTGCCGAGCTCTCTGGTGGTCAAAATACTCGTCTTGCACTGGCAAAAATGCTCCTTGAAAAACCGAATCTCTTGGTTTTGGATGAGCCAACCAACCACTTAGATATTGAAACTATCGCCTGGTTAGAAAATTACCTCGTAAACTATAATGGTGCCCTTATTATCGTCAGTCATGACCGTTATTTCCTCGATAAGGTTGCAACTATAACACTTGACTTAACCAAACATTCCTTAGACAGATACGTAGGAAACTACACTAGCTTTGTGGAGCAGAAGGAGCAAAAACTCGCAACTGAAGCCAAAAACTACGAAAAGCAACAGAAGGAAATTGCTGCCTTAGAAGACTTTGTCAATCGGAATCTTGTTCGAGCATCGACAACCAAAAGGGCGCAATCTCGACGGAAACAACTGGAGAAAATGGAGCGCTTGGATAAGCCAAAAGCTGGAACTAAATCAGCTAATATGACCTTCCACTCTGATAAAACATCTGGCAATATTGTTTTAACTGTTGAAAATGCTGCGATTGGCTATGATGGTGAGGTATTGTCGGAGCCCATCAATCTCGATCTTCGTAAGATGAATGCAGTAGCGATTGTAGGTCCTAATGGTATTGGTAAGACGACCTTTATCAAGTCTATTGTTGATCAGATTCCTTTTATTAAGGGTGAGAAGCGTTTTGGCGCTAATGTCGAAGTTGGCTACTATGACCAAACTCAAAGTAAGTTAACACCAAGCAATACAGTTTTAGATGAACTATGGAATGATTTTAGATTGACGCCAGAAGTTGAAATCCGTAATCGCTTAGGTGCATTTCTTTTCTCAGGGGACGATGTTAAGAAATCAGTTTGTATGCTTTCAGGTGGAGAGAAAGCTCGCTTGCTCTTAGCTAAACTTTCTATGGAAAACAATAACTTCCTGATTCTCGACGAGCCTACAAACCACTTGGACATCGATAGCAAGGAAGTCTTGGAAAATGCTTTGATTGACTTTGATGGGACTTTACTTTTTGTCAGCCATGACCGTTACTTTATCAACCGAGTAGCCACTCATGTTCTAGAATTATCTGAAAATGGCTCAACCCTCTATCTTGGTGATTATGACTATTATGTCGAAAAGAAAGCAGAGCTAGAAGCTAGTAAAGTAGAGGGAACATTAGTTGATAGCAATAAGAACGAAGAAACTCCAGTTAATGATTATCAAGCTCAAAAAGAGAGTCAAAAAGAACTTCGGAAACTGATGCGAAAAATTGAAAACTTGGAGGCAGAAATCGAAGAACTTGAAACCAAAGCTCAAGATATTTCTGACCAAATGCAGACTACCAATGATGCAGATGAACTCATGCAATTACAAGCAGAACTGGATAAGATTAGCCAGCGACAGGAAGAAGCAATGCTTGAGTGGGAAGAGTTATCCGATCAGGTATAAAAAAAACAGCGATTGACGCTGTTTTTTTATTCTAGCTATCCACCCTGAGGGAATCGAACCCCCATCTCAAGAACCGGAATCTTACGTGATATCCATTACACTAAGGGTGGAAACTCTCATCATTATATCAAAAATAGGAGTTTTACTCAAGACCAATATAATGCTAAATAAAAGTAAAAAAAGGATTTAGACAAATCTAAATCCTTTTACATTCTTAGTTTTTTTCAAGAAGTGCTTTGATTTCTTGAAGAACTTCCAATTCAGTTGGACCAGCTGGAGCTGCTTCAACTTCTTCTTTCTTACGAAGGTTTTGAGCTTTCTCAATTCCTTTAACTACAAAGAAAAGAACAGTACCAACTACTACGAAGTTGATGATAGCGCTCAAGAAGTTACCGTAAGCAACACCGTTCCATGAAAGTTCAGCAATGCGGTCAACTTTCGCAGCTTTCAAAGCTGGGTTCAATAGTAGTGGAGTGATGATATCGTTAACGAATGAAGTTACGATAGCACCAAAAGCAGTAGCGATGATCACACCGACAGCAAGGTCTACGACGTTACCGCGGAGCAAGAAATCCTTAAGATCCTTTAACATAATCTTTTTCCTTTCAAAATTTTATCAAATTTTTACACATAACATTATATCGTAAATTTGTGGGCAAAGCAAGAAAAGTGCTCAATGATTTTTAAAAACAAAAAGCTTGCTGAAAAGGTAGTTTAGAACGACTATTGTAACCTGTGCAAAAACGATTTCTATGGTGTTAACCCTGTTGATGTCATCACCAACAAATTGACCGATAATATGAGGAAATTTAGTAACAAAGATAAAGGTTAAAGCCATATCAAGTAAGAAGGTAAAAGCTCTAGCTCCTGAGAATTTGATAAGTCGTCTAAACCAATTTGCTCGTTTTTGTTTAAAAACAATGGTATCGTTGGTAAAAAAGGCAAATAAAATACCCGTTATATTACCTAAAGCTGTAGCGACCAACTCTTGTCTAGTTATAAAAAATATGATCATGCGTGTTCCTACTGAGACTATGGTAGTAGCAACACCGAAAAATAAATAGGATAAAATTTCGTTATCGAAGAATTTTTTTATGTATCTTTTCATAAGATTAGTATAGCATAAAGACTATAATTGTGCTATACTTATAAAGTTGACTTGCTCAACCCTTGGTGCTTAGCTTCTTTCACCAAGCATATTAGACGCGGGATAGCCGCTAAAGGAGAAAACATGAAAAAACTAACTGTCCGTGATTTGGCTGATATTGCCATTGTAGCAGCTATTTATGTGGTTTTGACAATTACGCCACCACTCAATGCCATCAGCTACGGTGCTTATCAGTTCCGTATTTCTGAAATGATGAACTTCCTAGCTTTTTACAATCCTAAGTACATTATCGGTGTTACTCTTGGATGTATGATTGCTAATTTCTTCAGTTTTGGACTCATCGATGTCGCAGTCGGTGGAGGATCAACTCTTGTCTTCCTAAGTCTAGGAGTTCTGTTGTTTAGTAAATACAGTAAAGACTATCTGTTTAATGGATTGATTCGTAAAGATCATTTCTTCTTTTCAATTCTATTTTCAATTTCAATGGTAACAATCGCTGCTGAATTGCATATCGTAGCAGAAGCACCTTTCTTCTTTACTTGGTTCACTACTGGTATCGGAGAATTTGCTTCACTAATTGTCGGTGCCATTATCATTGGTAAAATTGGTCAACGTATTGATTTGACTAGATAAAGATATCACATCAAATATTCATGAAAAGGGCTGAACTTTGTTCAGTTTTTTTCTTTGTCCATAAAACTAGTTGCTCAACAAAAGTGGTATAATAAAGAAAAAAGGGATCATTTTAATATGTATAGTTATCGTATTTCAGTTTTTGAAGTCCTTTGGAAAAATCAAGTCATTAGATTTTTGTTAATTTTTTTAGCACTATTTTATTTCTATCTTTTTTTCCAAAGAGTTAAGACATCTTTAAAAAGTGGTGGGAGTATGTTGGATCCTTTTCATATTGCAAAGGGAAGATTATACATTCACACGATTATTCTTTTTAGAAAAAGGATTGTTCCTCTAGCTGAAATTAAACAGATTGATATTGATTACGTTCGAGGGAGAAGAATGAATGGGGACAGGTATCATCTGTACTTTACAAGGAAAGATGGAAAATCTTTTACTTTTCATTTTGGAAAAAGCAAAAGAAACGAGGAGTTATTGAAAAATCTTGCCAATGTGGCCAAGAAGTGCCATATTAAAATCTATTATTATTATTAAGAGTCGATTGCTAAAATTGGATTGTTGTCACTTGTGACAGTTGTCAAAGCTAGGAGAGTAGCTAATATGAATCAACTACAAGTAATAAGAAAAGATAAACAACTAAGAATTTTATTGATGCAAGAATGCGATATTCTCTTTTATGACCAGTTGAAAGAGGTTGAATTTTCTCAGAACAATGAAGTTTATTCTCTTTCGCCCATAGCCTTTGCTAAAGACGGTAGTGGGGGAGAATATGTAATTCTTGAGGATCAGAGTATAGGTTTTATAGGGAGTGAAGGCCAAGTTGGCCGGGTAGCAGAAAGCCTTGATGAATTGCTTACTTTCTTACTTCATGCTGGTTCTATCTCAGACTTTTCCTGTCGGTTACTCTATCAAAACAAGCATTTGTTGGCAAAATTCTGTCAGGGATTTATTAACAAAGCACGAGAAAACTACCAGTCAAAAGGTGAATTGTGGGATAAAGTGAGAGCTGGACTTGCACAAGAGTTGGGACTTGAATTTCAGCCAGAAAAACTGCAAGAGTTAGCCTTCAATTTTTATCAATCAGCGATAAGAACCCCTCTATTCACTTGTAAATATGGTCATGGTGAGAATGAATATGTCTGCGATTCTGTTTTGTCTGATATTGTCGGCTTGTGGGTTTCAGAGATGGTAGGGTTGACTGCAGAAGAAATTATGAATTATAATCGTTTCGGAAATATTGATGAAAGAGGTTCTATTTAATTAAAGTATTGTGTCTATTTTAAGTATCTTGATTAGAAATATACTCCTGTTAGATTCAAGAAAACGCTTCCCATAAATGTAGTTTTATGTTATAATATTCACAAATAAAAAGTTTTAGGAGTTTATATGGTTTCATCAGAATTTATCTCAAAAATTGAATTTGCTTGTAAAAAGAAAGAAAGTCTTTATTCAAATAGCAAATTCAAGTATGCTATCCGTTCAATGTTTGCAGGTGCATTCCTTACCTTCAGTACAGCAGCTGGAGCTGTTGGTGCTGACTTGATCAATAAGATCACTCCTGGTAGCGGACGCTTCCTTTTCCCATTTGTTTTCGCATGGGGATTGGCCTACATTGTCTTCTTGAATGCTGAGTTGGTTACATCTAATATGATGTTCCTTACAGCTGGTAGCTTTTTGAAAAAAATTAGCTGGAGAAAAACAGCTGAAATTCTCTTGTATTGTACTTTCTTTAACTTAATTGGTGCGCTTATCGCTGGTTGGGGATTCGCACACTCAGCAGCTTACGCAAACTTAACACATGATAGCTTTATTTCTGGCGTTGTAGAAATGAAGTTGGCACGTTCGAATGAATTGGTATTACTTGAAGGTATTTTAGCGAATATCTTTGTAAATATCGCAATTCTATCATTTGTTTTGGTTAAAGATGGTGGAGCTAAACTTTGGTTGGTTCTTTCAGCCATTTACATGTTTGTATTCTTAACGAACGAACACATCGCCGCAAACTTTGCATCATTTGCGATTGTGAAATTCAGTGTCGCTGCTGATTCAATTGCAAACTTCGGTATTGGAAATATCCTTCGTCACTGGGGTGTGACCTTTATCGGTAACTTTATTGGTGGTGGTTTACTAATTGGATTACCTTACGCTTTCTTAAACAAAAACGAAGATACATATGTAGATTAAAAGTTGGATTGATTCCAACTTTTTCTTTTTGTTTTTCCATGCTATAATGAAAGTAGTAATGTTAAATTTAGAGGAAAATCATGAACGAAATTAAATGTCCAAATTGTGGCGAAGTTTTTACTGTTAATGAAAGTCAATATGCAGAACTAATTTCTCAAGTTCGCACTGTAGAGTTTGACAAGGAGTTACATGCCCGAATCAAGCAAGAATTAACGTTGGTGGAACAAAAAGCTTTAAATGAACAACAGGCAAAACTCGCTCAAAAGGATCAAGAAATTGCCCAGCTACAAAGTCAAATCCAAAACTTCGATACAGAAAAAGAATTGGCCAAAAAAGAAGTGGAGCAAAGTGCTAGCCAAAGTCTGTTGGAAAAAGAAAAAGAGGTCCAAGCTCTTGAGAATCAATTGGCTACCTTGCGCTTGGAGCATGAAAATCAACTACAAAAAACTCTTTCTGATCTTGAAAAAGAACGCGATCAGGTCAAAAATCGGCTCCTTTTACAAGAAAAAGAAAACGAACTTTCTCTTGCTTCGGTGAAACAAAACTATGAAGCCCAGCTTAAGGCAGCTAGTGAGCAAGTTGAGTTTTACAAGAATTTTAAGGCACAACAATCTACAAAAGCTATTGGTGAGAGTCTAGAACAGTATGCGGAGAGCGAGTTTAACAAGGTTCGTAGTTTTGCCTTTCCAAATGCTTATTTTGAAAAGGACAACAAGATTTCAGCGCGTGGTTCTAAAGGAGACTTCATCTTCCGTGATTTTGATGAAAATGGGCTGGAATTTATTTCCATCATGTTTGAGATGAAAAATGAAGCGGATGGAACTGAGAAGAAGCACAAGAATGCTGATTTCTACAAGGAGTTGGACAAGGACCGCCGTGAGAAAAACTGTGAGTATGCAGTTTTGGTAAGTATGCTAGAGGCTGATAATGACTACTTCAACACTGGGATTGTCGATGTCAGTCATGAGTATGAGAAAATGTACGTTGTCCGTCCTCAGTTCTTTATCCAGTTGATTGGTCTCTTGCGCAATGCGGCTCTTAACTCTCTAAAATACAAGCAAGAACTAGCACTTATCCGTGAGCAAAATATTGACATTACCCACTTTGAAGAAGACCTAGACGCCTTCAAGATTGCCTTTGCTAAGAACTACAATTCAGCCTCAGTCAACTTTGGCAAGGCCATCGATGAAATAGACAAAGCCATTAAGCGTATGGAAGAAGTCAAGAAATTCTTGACTACATCAGAAAACCAACTCCGCCTCGCTAATAATAAATTGGACGATGTTTCCGTTAAAAAATTAACCCGTAAAAATCCAACTATGAAGGCTAAGTTTGACGCCTTGAAGGAAGACTAGGAGGAACCTATGCAGATACGAAAAGCAACCATGAAAGATGCTGAAGCTCTACTGTCTTTATACGAAGACTTGGGCTATCCAACGACCGCTTCTAAGCTGTCTCGACGTTTAGAACTGATTCTTTCTCAGCCACATTATGGCTGTCTTTTAGCTGAAAGAAACGGAGAAATTTTAGGTTTCTTAGGTTATGCAAAGCTCTTCTATTTTGAAGCAGATGGATCTTACTATCGTATTTTATCTTTGTCAGTTGCAAAAGAAACAAGACGACAAGGAATTGCTAGTAGGCTAATCGATGAATTGAAAAAACAAGCAGTAAAAGAAGGAGCTGAGGCACTGGCTTTAAATAGTGGATTAACCGCTGAACGAAATGCTGCACATCAGTTTTATCAGGCTGTTGGATTTGAAAAAGTGACTGCCGGCTTTGCCTTGCATTTAAAAACTCAACATAAATAAATCATGAAAAATATGGTAGAGGGAATGAAGTAATGTCTTCAACAAAAGGGAAAACCTTATATTTTAATGAAAAGAGCATGGACTATGTAACATTTGGAAAAGGAAATCAACATCTCGTGATTATACCAGGATTGGGCGATGGACTACAAACGGTTAAAGGTATGGCTATACCTCTTTCAATTACATACCGTATACTTGCCGAACGTTACAAAATTTATGTTTTTTCTCGAATCAATGAGTTGAGGCAGGGTTATACGACACGGGATATGGCAGTAGATATAGCAGAAGCAATGGAGGTATTAAATATTACCAGTGCCTATGTTATGGGGATTTCGCAAGGTGGAATGATTGCCCAATGGTTGGTGGCGGATTTCCCTGAAAAGGTTCAAAAGCTCATTTTATCTGTAACCACTGCAAAACTAAGTAATCTAGGCAGGGAGAGAATTAGTTGCTGGCTGAACCTGAGTCAAACAGGAACTTATAAGGATCTGATGATTGATATTGCTCATCACTCTTACACGACTAAATCCTTTGGAAAATTTAAATACCTTTATCGAATAATGGGAACCTTTGGTCATATTAAAGATAAACAACGTATCGATATTCAGGCTGTATCTTGTTTGAAGCATGATAGTCTAGATTTTTTGGAAAAAATCAACTGTCCTACGTTAATCATTGGAGCAGAAAAAGATGATGTTCTTGGCGTAGATGGTTCACTTGGATTGCATCAGCATATCAAAGGTAGCCAACTGATTATTTTACCAGGGTGTGGGCATGCACTCTATGAACAGAATAAGGATTTCCAAAAGAGAGTTTTAGTATTTTTAGAAAGTTAATAAATGAACGGTATTATCAACTTAAAGAAAGAAGCGGGGATGACCTCGCATGATGCGGTTTTTAAACTGCGTAAGATTTTAGGGACTAAGAAGATTGGGCATGGTGGTACCTTGGATCCGGATGTAGTGGGCGTTTTACCCATTGCTGTGGGAAAGGCGACTCGCATGGTAGAGTTTATGCAGGATGAGGGCAAGGTCTATGAGGGGGAAATTACTCTTGGCTATTCAACGACGACCGAGGATGCTAGTGGGGAAGTAGTTGCAGAGACTCTTGTTTTAAATCCACTGGATGAAAAACTTGTAGATGAAGCCATTGCGAGTTTGACTGGTCCTATCACTCAAGTCCCTCCGATGTACTCTGCTATCAAGGTTAATGGACGCAAGCTATATGAGTATGCGCGTGCTGGTCAGGAAGTGGAACGTCCTGAACGTCAGGTGACGATTTATAGTTTTGAAAGAACGAGTCCGATTTCTTATGATGGGCATCTTGCACGATTTACTTTTCGTGTAAAATGCAGTAAGGGAACTTACATCCGTACTTTGTCAGTCGACTTGGGAGAGAAACTTGGTTATGCAGCTCATATGTCTCACTTAACACGGACCAGTGCTGCAGGTTTGCAACTGGAGGATGCCTTAACTTTAGAAGAAATTACTGCAAAAGTAGAGTCTGGTGAATTGGACTTTCTCCATCCAATTGAGATTGGAACCGGTGACCTTGTCAAAGTTTTTCTTACACCTGAACAGGCAGAAGAAGTCCGTTTTGGACGTTTTATTGAGTTAGAACAACCAGAAAAACAATTGGCTGCGTTTGAAGGCGAGAAGCTTTTAGCTATTTTAGAAAAGCGTGAAAATCTCTATAAACCTAGAAAGGTTTTCTCTTAAGTATTTGACAAACCAATGATTTTTATCTATTAGTCCAAAGATGAGATCTTCTCATCTTTTTAAAATATTTGCAGATTAATAGTTTTAAAATTTTATGTCCTAAAAAACCATTGAAAATACAGTGTTATTTGACAGTTTGGCTTACTTATGATAAGATTTAATTTAAGAAAAGTTAGAGAAAAATAGAGGATATTATGAGTATTGAAATGACTGTCAGTGAGATTGCTGAAGTCTTGGGGCTATCCCGACAAGCAATCAATAATCGTGTCAAAGAATTACCTGAAGAAGATATTACAAAAAACGACAAAGGTGTCACTGTTGTTACCCGTAGTGGATTGATCAAACTTGAAGAAATCTACAAAAAGACTATCTTTGAAGACGAACCAGTTAGTGATGAAGTTAAGCAACGTGAACTCATGGAGATTCTTGTTGATGAAAAGAACGCTGAAATCATCCGTCTTTATGAGCAATTAAAAGCTAAAGATAAACAACTGGCTGAAAAAGATGAACAGATGCGAGTTAAAGACCGCCAAATCGCTGAAAAAGATAAGCAACTGGACCAACAACAACAGTTAACTCTTCAAGCAATGAAGGATCAAGAAACACTTCAGTTGGAGTTGGATCAAGCTAAGCAAGAAGTACAAGCATCGAAGAAAGGCTTCTTTGCTCGCTTATTTGGAAAATAAGAAAAAACTGCTTGGTTTCTATAAATAGACCAGGTGGTTTCTTTTTACAAACTAATTAGGTACGATAAGATGGAAACAGTAAGAGATTATATCTCATTTGATTTAGAATTTAACAAACACCAGGATAGGACTCATTTGATTCAAGTATCAGCAGTACATTTTAAAGACGGTGAAGAAGTAGGAGCGTTTGACTCTTATGTCTACACTGATGTTCCTCTGAAGAGTTTTATCAATGGATTGACTGGTATTACTTCGGAGACTCTCAAAGATGCTCCAAAGGTAGAAGAAGTTCTCCAAAAGTTTCAAGATTTTGTTGGAGCCTTGCCACT
Organism: Streptococcus infantis; assembly: GCF_021497965.1. Classification (GTDB taxonomy): domain Bacteria; phylum Bacillota; class Bacilli; order Lactobacillales; family Streptococcaceae; genus Streptococcus; species Streptococcus infantis_B. The sequence goes on from NZ_CP046525.1 coordinate 774,084, forward strand.
TGTTGGTTATAATGCAGCAAAGAGTGACTTACCGATTTTACTAGAATATGGATTGGATTATCGTGATCAATATAAAGTCGATCTTTATGACGAGTCTTTTGAACGTCGTAGTTCTGATCTACATGGAATTGCTAATCTAAAATTACAAACTGTAGCAAGTTTTCTAGGTTTTAAAGGGAAATCTCATAATAGTTTAGAGGATGCTCGTATGACTGCTCGAGTATATGAAGCTTTTCTGGAGTCGGATGAGAGTCGACTTTTACTCAATACTCAGAGCAACCTCAATTCTAATCCTTTTGGTGGTTTAGATTTATCACAACTTTTTGATTAGGAGGTTTTTTATGAAACCTGAAAAACCGAAAAAATTGGGTTTTAAAAAGATTTACCTAAATCTAGATAAAATCCTCTTTCTATTCTTTCTAATCTTTATGCTGGTTGACTATATTTGGTTGCCATTAAACTCAGTCATAGCTGGATTTTTACTAAGTCAGACTGGATATTTGTTTATTTCTTATAACAATATTTTTTCAATCATAAAAAACGCTCCTATAGTCAGTCTTGGTTTTGTGGTTTTGATAGCCATTAATCTGCTGGTAGCCTATTTTCAACTCAGTATTCTCTTTATTGGAGCACGTCATCTCCTTTATCATGAAAAAAGAACTCTCATAGAATATAGTCGAAAAGTATTCCGTGAAAGCCTTGCTTTTATGAAGAAGTTGACTATTTCTAAAGCATTATTTATCTTTCTTTTTGTGGCAATGCTATTTCCTTTTATCAGAAAGATATTTAAGATTTATTATTTCAATAAAATAGTGATTCCGGAGTTTATCCAAACTTACATGGAAGATAAATATTGGATGTGGTGGGTAGCTATTATTAGCTTATCACTTTTATTCTTCTATGTTTCGGTTCGGTTGATGTTCGCATTACCAAAAGTCTTTTACGAAAAGATGTCAGTTAAGGACTCCGTTCTTTATAGTCTTGAAAAAACCAAGAATAATTTTTGGTTTTATGCCTGGCATTTATTCTTAATTATTGTAAAGACAAACCTATTCTTTTACCTACCTCTCATCCCTATATTATCAATTCAGTTTATAGTGGATAGCATAACACAGAAAGAATCCCTAGTTCTTGCTATTATTAACTTTGCTCTCATCAAGAATTTTCACTATATGGCATTAACCTATTTCCTTATTAAATTCTCTTCTTTTCTAACAGGAGAAGAACTTGACATTATGCCAAGACGGGAGAAGGACCATATCATGAGATGGGGTGTGATGGTCTGTGCAAGTACTTTCTTTGCAATTGAAGGATATAATTATCTAGAAGCTCCTGTAGTCAATCCGCCACTTGTAATTTCACATCGTGGCGTATCAAATGGCAATGGTGTACAAAATACAATCCAATCCTTGGAAAAAACTGCTCAATTAAAACCGGATTTAATAGAAATGGATATCCAGGAAACCAAGGATGGTCAATTTGTCATGATGCACGATGCAAATCTTAGAGGATTAGCAGGTTTGAATAAGACGCCACAGGATTTGACTCTGGAAGAGTTACAACAGATCGACATACACGAGAATGGTTATACGACGAAGATTTCGAGTTTTGATGATTATCTGAATCGCGCAAATGAATTGCATCAGAAACTTCTTATTGAAATTAAGACTAGCCACAAAGATAGTCCGCAAATGATGGATCATTTTCTCGAAAAGTATGCTGCAAAAATTAAGGTTTATGGTCATCAAATGCAATCCTTGGATTACCATGTTGTTGAGAAAGTAACTCAGTATGACAAGGATATTCCAATCTACTTTATTCTTCCTTACAATTCTGTTTTTCCGAGAACGAATGCAACGGGTTATACTATGGAGTACTCTACATTGGATGAATACTTTGTAACCAAACTTTGGAATACAGAGCAGAAACTCTATGTATGGACAATCAATAGTTCTGAGTCATTTGATAAGTCTTTCCGCTTAGGTGTCAACGGCATGATAACGGATAACTTGAAAATGATTAAAGATGAACTAGAAACAGCTCAGGAAGATCCTGAGTATACAGACTTGCTTTTAAAAAAGGCAACTGAATTCTTTGCATTCTAATCAAAAAAGAGGCTGTTAACCAGCCTCTTTTTGTACGATATTAAAAAGGTAATTTACCTGCGAATGCACCAAGTTTCTTCTTAGTAGTTTCGTCAATTTGCTCGAGAGCAGCATTGAGTGCTTGGACAGTCATATCAGATAGTGTCTCAATATCTTCTGGATCTACGACTGCTGGATCAAAATCAATTTTAACGACTTTTTTATCACCAGTTACTGTTGCAGTTACCAGATTTTGAGCAGAAGTTCCAACAAATTCAGTAGCAGCAAGCTCAGCTTGACTTTGTTCCATTTGTTTTTGAAGTTTTTGAGCTTGGCGCATCATGTTTTGCATATTCATCATGGCGGTAGTTAGCTTCCTTTTCTTTTATTTTCCATTTTATTTTAACAATTTTAATTGGAAAAGTCTAATTAAAATTTCAGGATTGCTATATATATATCAACCAACGGTTTAAGGTTTCTTTAAGCTTTCTATATTATTCTGAAGAACTCTATATTAATCGAGAGTTAGAAATGTCAGATTAGAACTCAATTTTGCCAAAAACGTGCTTTTGATACTAGTTTCTAGCTAGAGGGACCTAGTATTTATTTTAAGATAGTGCTAGATTATGATATAATAGGAAAGAATGAGTTTTTAGAACAAACTAAAGGAGAATCAATATGATTTACGCTGGAATTTTAGCAGGTGGAACCGGCACGCGCATGGGTATCAGTAATTTACCTAAACAATTTCTTGAGTTGGGAGACCGCCCAATTCTAATTCATACAATTGAAAAATTCGTCTTAGAACCAAGTATTGAAAAAATCGTTGTTGGGGTTCATGGCGACTGGGTGACACATGCAGAAGATTTAGTTGAAAAATTCCTTCCACTCCACAAGGAACGTATCATCATTACAAAAGGTGGTGCTGATCGTAATTCTAGTATTGAAAAGATTATTGAAGCCATCGATGCTTACCGTCCACTAACAGAAGATGATATCGTAGTAACACATGATTCGGTTCGTCCTTTTATCACACTTCGTATGATTCAAGACAATATCGCTCTTGCTCAAAAACATGATGCGGTTGACACTGTGGTTGAAGCGGTGGATACAATTGTTGAAAGCACAAATGGTCAGTTTATTACAGATATTCCAAATCGTGCTCATCTTTACCAAGGACAGACTCCACAAACATTCCGTTGTAAAGACTTTATTGATTTGTATGGTTCATTATCAGCAGAAGAAAAAGAAATTTTAACAGATGCATGTAAAATCTTTGTCATTAAGGGTAAAGATGTGGCCTTGGCTAAAGGTGAATACTCAAACCTTAAAATTACAACAGTTACAGACTTGAAGATTGCTAAAAGCATGATTGAGAAAGACTAGAGACATGATTAATCAAATTTATCAACTGACAAAACCAAAATTTATCAATATTAAATATCAGGAAGAAGAGATTGACCAAGAGAATCATATCCTCATTCGACCAAATTATATGGCGGTTTGTCATGCGGATCAACGCTATTACCAAGGAAAGCGTGATCCCAAAATATTATCTAAAAAGCTTCCAATGGCTATGATTCATGAGTCTTGTGGAACTGTTATTTCTGATCCAACAGGTACCTATAAGGTTGGTCAGAAGGTTGTTATGATTCCAAATCAACCACCTATGCAAAGTGACGAGGAGTTCTATGAAAACTACATGACAGGTACCTACTTCTTGTCAAGTGGTTATGATGGATTCATGCGTGAGTTTGTTTCTCTTCCAAAAGATCGTGTAGTAGCTTATGATGACATCGAAGATACGGTAGCTGCTATCACTGAATTTGTCAGTGTTGGTATGCATGCCATGAATCGTTTTTTGACAGTTTCTCATAGCAGAAGACAGAGAATAGCTGTCATTGGTGATGGTAGTCTAGCCTTTGTCATGGCAAATATTATCAACTATACCTTGCCTGAAGCTGAAATTATCGTAATTGGTCGTCACTGGGAAAAGTTGGAACTCTTCTCTTTTGCTAAAGAGCTTTACATCACTGATAGTATCCCAGAGGATCTTAGTTTTGACCATGGTTTTGAATGCTGTGGTGGTGATGGATGTGGACCTGCTATAAATGACTTGATTCGTTACATCAAACCACAGGGAACGATCCTTATGATGGGGGTTAGTGAGTATAAAGTAAATATTAATACTCGTGATGCGCTTGAAAAAGGGTTGTTGCTAGTAGGTTCTTCTCGTTCTGGGCGAATTGACTTTGAAAAAGCCGTTCAAATGATGGAAGTTAAGAAATTTGCAAATCGTTTGAAGAATATCATTTATCTAGAGGAACCTGTAAGAGAAATTAAAGATATTCACCGAGTATTTGCAACTGACTTAAATACTGCTTTTAAAACAGTCTTTAAGTGGGAAGTCTAATGGAGGAAGATTGTGGAAAAAATCATTAAGGAAAAACTTACCTCTTTACTATCAACTGATGAGGATATTCTAAGTGTTGAACAATTAGGTGGGATGACCAATCAAAACTACTTGGTCAAAACATCTTCGAATCAATATATTGTTAAGTTTTTCGGAAAAGGTACAGATAAATTAATCGACCGCCAAAATGAAAAGTTCAATCTTGAATTGTTGAAAGATTTGAAATTAGATGTAGAAAATTATCTTTTCGATATTGATGCAGGTATCAAGGTCAATCAATATATTGAAAATGCAGAGACACTTGATTCAATTACCATTAAAACTAAATTCGAGAAGATAGCTCCAATTTTACAAACGATCCATGCTTCGGGTAAAGAATTAAAAGGAGAGTTTGCTCCTTTTGAGGAAATTAAAAAATATGAATCATTGATTCAAGGGGAGATTTCCTATCCGAACTATGAAGTTGTCAGAAAATCTGTATTTTCTCTGAAAGACCAACTTGAAGAAATTGGAATGGATAAGAAATCGTGTCATATTGATTTGGTTCCTGAAAATTTTATTGAAGGACCAGATGGCCATCTTTATCTCATTGATTGGGAATATTCATCTATGAATGATCCTATGTGGGATTTGGCAGCTCTTTTCCTAGAGTCTGAATTTACAAGTGCAGAAGAAGAAGACTTTTTAAGTCATTACGAGAGTGACAAGACTCCAGTTTCAAGGGATAAAATTCGTATTTACAAAATCTTGCAAGATATCATATGGAGTCTTTGGACTATTTACAAAGAAGAAAATGGTGCAGATTTCGGAGATTACGGAATCTCTCGTTACAATAGAGCAGTAAAAGAATTAGAGTCTGAAGGAGATTTAAATGAAAACTAAAAATGGAGTTTCTTTTGGGCTACTATCAGGTGTGTTCTGGGGATTAGGATTAACTATTAGTGCTTATATCTTTTCAATATTCACGGATTTATCGCCCTTTGTAGTAGCAGCAGCGCACGATTTTCTGAGTATTTTTATCTTGTTAGGATATCTTCTATTTAAAGAAGGTAAAGTACGTTTTTCAATCTTTTTGAACATTCGAAATGTCAGTGTTATTGTCGGAGCACTTTTAGCGGGTCCTATTGGTATGCAGGCCAATCTCTACGCGGTCAAATATATAGGTAGTTCCTTAGCTTCGTCTGTTTCAGCTATTTATCCTGCAGTATCTGTCATTCTTGCTTTCTTTTTCTTAAAGCATAAGGTTTCTAAGAATACAGTATTTGGAATCTTATTAATCATTGCAGGGATTATTGCTCAGACTTACAAGGTTGAACAAGTCAATTCCTTCTATATCGGAATTCTTTGCGCCTTGATTTGTGCTTTTGCTTGGGGAAGTGAAAGTGTTCTGAGCTCCTTTGCTATGGAAAGTGACCTCAGCGAAATTGAAGCTCTCTTGATTCGTCAAGTTACATCCTTCTTGTCTTATCTTGTTATTGTGCTTTTCACGCATCACTCATTTGCAGAAGTGGCAAATGGCCAATTGTTTGGTCTATTAATTGTCTTTGCAGCATTTAATATGATTTCTTATCTTGCCTACTATATGGCTATCAATCGATTGCAACCAGCAAAAGCAACTGGTTTAAATGTCAGTTATGTAGTTTGGACTGTCCTGTTTGCAGCGATGTTCTTGGGGACACCTCTGACTGTCTTGACCATTATAACTTCATTTGTTGTAATGGCTGGTGTTTATATTATCATTAAAGAATAAAGGAGAAAACGCGTGAAAGCGATCATCTTAGCAGCGGGATTGGGAACTCGTTTACGTCCTATGACAGAAAATACTCCCAAAGCCTTGGTACAAGTCAATCAAAAACCTTTGGTTGAATATCAAATTGAATATTTAAAAGAACGAGGAATTGATGACATTATCATCGTCGTAGGTTATTTGAAAGAACAGTTCGACTATCTCAAAGAGAAATACGGTGTGCGTTTAGTTTTCAACGATAAGTATGCGGATTACAATAACTTTTACTCTCTTTACTTGGTAAAAGAAGAGTTGGCTAACAGCTACGTTATTGATGCTGATAATTATCTTTTCAAGAATATGTTCCGCAATGATATCGAGCGTTCAACATATTTTAGTGTTTATCGTGAAGATTGTGATAATGAGTGGTTCCTAGTTTACGGAGATGATTACAAAGTTCAAGATATCATTGTCGATAGCAAAAATGGACGCATCTTGAGTGGTGTGTCATTCTGGGATGCTCCAACAGCTGAGAAAATTGTTGGGTTCATCGATGAAGCCTATGCAAGTGGCGATTTTGTTGACCTTTACTGGGACAATATGGTTAAAGATAATATCAAAGAACTAGATGTATATGTAGAAGAGTTAGAAGAAAATTCTATCTACGAAATTGACAGTGTCAAAGATTATCAAAAATTAGAGAAGATTCTATCTTCACAAAAATAACCAACTTTTATGAACTGATACCTTACCTATTTTTACTTGACTTTTCATGTTTGATACAGTATACTAGTGAAAATTTAACCTTTAAGGGAAGTCCAGAGAGACTCACAAGGTGTCAGAGAAAAGAAGCTACAATGGGAACAAGTAAGCAAGTGCTTATTTGCTACTTTTGTGTAAATATCTTAACTGAAACCTTGCTATTGCAAGGTTTTTCTTTATCTGATCCCCTTAAAATTTAAGGAGGAAAAGTTATGAATCCAAATTGTAGAAAACGCATGGGTGCTATTCGCTTGGAAAATATGAAAGTGATTGTTCAAGAGGAAATCGCACCAGCAATCTTTGAGCTGGTACTTGAAGGAGACATGGTTGAAGCTATGAAAGCTGGACAATTTCTTCATTTACGTGTACCTGATGATGCCCACCTCTTGCGTCGCCCAATTTCAATCTCATCTATTGATAAGGTTAATAAAAAATGCCATCTTATATATCGAATCGAAGGTTCTGGTACAGCAATCTTTTCAACCTTAAAAAAGGGTGACAGTATAGACGTTATGGGACCCCAAGGAAATGGTTTTGACTTATCAGATTTAGACAAGCAGAATCATGTTCTCCTAGTCGGTGGTGGAATCGGAGTACCACCCTTAATCGAAGTAGCTAAACAACTGTATGAGAGTGGTGTAGAAATTACAACTGTTCTAGGATTTGCTACTAAAGATGCTGTCATTTTGGAAGATGAATTAGCCAAATATAGTAAAGTATTTGTGACGACCGATGATGGCTCTTATGGGATCAAGGGGAATGTCTCAGTTGTGATTAAGGAATTGGACAGTGAATTTGATGCTGTATACTCTTGTGGAGCACCTGGTATGATGAAATACATCAATCAAACCTTTTACGACCATCCAAGAGCCTATCTATCTTTAGAATCACGTATGGCCTGTGGTATGGGGGCTTGCTATGCTTGTGTCCTAAAAGTACCAGATAGTGAAACAGTTAGTCAACGTGTCTGTGAAGATGGACCTGTATTTAAAACCGGAACAGTAGTTTTATAAGGAGAGTGTCATGACTACAAATCGATTACAAGTTTCTCTACCTGGCTTAGAGTTAAAGAATCCTATCATTCCCGCATCAGGCTGTTTTGGTTTTGGTCAAGAGTATGCTAAATACTATGATTTAGATCTCTTAGGGTCTATCATGATTAAAGCAACTACACTTGAGCCACGTTTTGGGAATCCTACTCCAAGAGTGGCAGAAACTCCTGCTGGTATGCTTAATGCTATTGGTCTACAAAATCCTGGTTTAGAGGTCGTTCTGTCTGAAAAGTTACCTTGGCTTGAAAGAGAATATCCAAATCTCCCTATCATCGCCAATGTTGCTGGATTTTCAAAACAGGAGTATGCAACCGTTTCTCATGGAATTTCAAAGGCAAATAATGTAAAAGCTATCGAGCTCAATATTTCATGTCCTAACGTTGACCATGGAAATCACGGTCTTTTAATCGGGCAAGACCCAGATTTGACTTTTGATGTGGTTAAAGCAGCTGTAGAAGCGTCAGATGTTCCAGTCTACGTTAAACTAACTCCAAGTGTGACTGATATTGTAACCATAGCGAAGGCAGCAGAAGATGCCGGTGCTAGCGGACTTACCATGATCAATACTCTTGTTGGTATGCGTTTTGATCTCAAGACAAGAAAACCAATCCTCGCAAATGGAACAGGTGGGATGTCAGGTCCAGCAGTCTTTCCAGTTGCACTTAAATTAATTCGCCAGGTAGCACAAACAACGAGTCTGCCAATTATCGGTATGGGGGGAGTTGATTCAGCTCAAGTTGCCTTAGAAATGTATCTAGCAGGTGCTTCAGCAATCGGTGTCGGAACAGCAAACTTTACAAATCCCTATGCTTGTCCAGATATTATCGAAAATCTGCCAAAAGTTATGGAGAAATATAACATCGAAAGTCTGGAACAACTTAGGAAAGAAGTAAAAAATAGCTTATAGTCTTTTTAGATTCGTAATGTTTTGAATGCCTTCTTCTTTTTGGTATAATATAACTATGATTGTAACAATACCTATTAAAACTGAAAAAGACATTGCAACCCCAGGACCGACTGTCCTAGTATTAGGATATTTTGATGGTATCCACCTAGGGCATCAAAAACTATTTAGTATAGCTGGTGAAATAGCTGCAAAGAAAAGATTAAGCGTTTCCTTAATTACTTTTCATGAATCACCAAAATTAACCTTAAAAGCCTATTCGCCAGAAAATTTGCTTCATATCCTAAATGCGGACGATCGTGAACGCAAATTTAAACGAGCAGGAGTTGAAAATCTTTATCTGATGGATTTCTCAAGCCGTATTGCTAATATGACAGCGCAAGAGTTCGTAGATAGCTTTGTCAAGGAAGTTAAAGCTGATACCATTGTAGTTGGATTTGACTATAGTTTAGGTTCAGATCGAAAATCTGCAGAGGATTTAAAAGAAATCTTCGACGGAGAAGTAGTTGTAGTACCACCTGTAGAAGATGAAAAAGGAAAGATTAGCTCTACTCGTATTCGTCAAGCCATCCTAGAAGGGGATGTGAAAGAAGCTGGGCAATTACTAGGAAGCCCTCTTCCGACAAGAGGAATTGTGGTACATGGTAATGCCCGTGGACGTACAATTGGATATCCTACTGCTAATCTTGTCCTCTTAGACCGTACTTATATGCCAGCAGATGGTGTCTATACTGTTGATATCGAAATCAAGAGAAAACTCTATCGAGGGATGGCAAGTGTCGGTAAGAATGTTACCTTTGATGGAGAAGAAGAGCGCTTTGAAGTCAATATCTTTGATTTTGATGAGGATATTTATGGAGAGACTGTGACCATCTATTGGTTAGATCGTATCCGAGATATGGTAAAATTTGACAGTGTTCAACAACTGGTCAAACAACTTGAAGAAGATGAAAAAGCTGCAAGAAAATAAAAGAATCAAAAAGTTCGAATGATTGTTCGAGCTTTTTGTTTAGCAAAAGTATTCGATTAAGAGTCTTAGAGATATTTTTACAATCGGTAAAATTTTGGGAAAAAGCAAAGTTTTAGCTTGACATCTTAAATTTTAAGGAGTAGAATGTTTACTAGTTAATTAAATGGTTAAACACTAGTTAAGGAGTTGTGATGAAACAAAGAAGTGTCCTTTGGTTTATGATTGGTCTTTTTGTTCTGATTTTAGGAGCTTGCGGACAAAAGGGCAATCAAGAAAGCAAGAATGCTAAGGGAATGAAAATAGTGACCAGTTTTTATCCAGTCTACGCCATGGTTAAAGAGGTTTCTGGTGATTTAAATGATGTTCGGATGATTCAGTCTAGCTCCGGTATTCATTCCTATGAACCATCCGCAAATGATATTGCAGCTATTTATGATGCTGATGTCTTTATTTATCATTCACATACCTTGGAGTCATGGGCAGGAAGTTTAGATCCGAACTTGCAAAAATCTAAGGTAAAAGTCATAGAAGCGTCTGAAGGTATGACCTTGGAGCGTGTGCCTGGCTTGGAAGATATGGAAGCCGGAAACGGTGTTGATGAGAAAACATTGTATGACCCTCACACCTGGCTTGATCCTGAAAAGGTTGCAGAAGAAGCACAGATTATTGCTGACAAGTTATCCGAACAGGACAGTGCTAACAAGGAAACTTATCAGAAAAATGCGCAAAACTTCAGTGCAAAAGCTCAAGACTTAACCAAGAAATACCAACCAATCTTTGAAAAATCAAGTCAGAAGACATTTGTAACGCAACATACGGCCTTTTCTTATTTGTCCAAACGGTTTGATCTAAATCAACTAGGGATTGCTGGTATTTCACCTGACCAAGAACCAAGTCCAAGACAATTGACTGAAATTCAAGAATTTGTAAAGACTTATAAAGTCAAAACTATTTTTACTGAAAGCAATGTTTCTTCTAAAGTTGCTGACACACTTGTAAAATCAACAGGTGTGAGTCTTAAAACTTTAAATCCTTTAGAGGCTGATCCACAAAATGACAAGTCTTACTTGGAGAATCTTGAAGAAAATATGGCTATCTTAGCACAAGAATTGAAATGAGGAGATTATGAAGATTAATAAAAATTATTTAGCAGGATCTGCAGTGGTCCTTGCCTTAAGTGTGTGTGTTTATGCTTTAAATCAACATCAAGCACCTGAGACAAAAGAAAGCAATCGTGTATCATATGTTGATGGAAAAGAATCTGAAGCTAAGAAAAATGAATCTCTAACACCGGACCAAGTTAGCAAGAAGGAAGGAATAGAAGCTGAGCAGATTGTTACTAAGATTACAGACCAAGGATATGTGACATCACATGGCGACCATTTTCATTTTTACAATGGTAAGGTACCATATGATGCCATCTTTAGCGAAGAGTTAGTCATGAAAGATCCAAACTATCAGTTGAAAGATGAAGATATTGTTAATGAGATTAAGGGTGGCTACATTATCAAGGTGGATGGGAAATACTATGTCTACTTGAAGGATGCTAGTCATGCAGATAATATACGTACCAAAGAGCAAATTGAAAAACAAAAACAAGGGCATACATCTGACCAAAAAAATGATTCTAAGGAAGTTGTGGCAGCTAGAGCTCAAGGACGTTATACAACCGATGATGGTTACGTCTTTAATGCTTCAGATATCATTAAAGATACAGGTGATGGTTATATCGTACCACATGGTGGTCACTATCATTTCATTCCTAAGAGTGACTTGTCGGCAGGTGAATTAGCAGGCGCAAAAGCATATTTATCAGGGAATACTACAGCTCTCAGTCAACCTTTATCAGTGACACCGAATAATGGTGTTTCTGCAGCAGATGATGGTTATGTCTTTAACCCTAATGATATTGTCAGAGATACTGGCGATGCTTATATCGTACGACATGGGGACCACTATCACTATATCCCTAAATCATCTCTTAACAATCATCAAGCACAATCTAACACTCCAAGCTTAGAAAGTCCTTCTAATTCTACACCAAATAATCCGTTACCACATGTTCACCATGAAGAAGAGGAACACGATCATGGTTTTGATGCAAATAGAATTATAAGTGAAGATTCAGAAGGTTTTGTCATGAGTCATGGAGATCACAATCATTACTTCTTTAAGAAAGATTTGACACCTGAGCAAATCAAGGCAGCACAAGATCATTTGAAAGCTAAGTCACCAGTGACACCAAGTCCAAGTCATGAGGACCATGATGAAGATGAGCATGACCACCATCATGGTGAAGACCATGATCATGGCTTTGATGCGGATAGAGTCATCAGCGAAGATGCAGCTGGCTTTATCATGAGTCATGGTGATCACAATCATTACTTCTTTAAAAAAGATTTATCCCCTGATCAAATTAAGGCTGCCCAAGATCACTTGTACGGCAATAAACATTCAGAAACTAGCCCAGATAACCACAGTAGTAAACCAGAAGAACACCATCATGATAACCATGGAAACCATCATGAGGAAGAGCACGATCATGGCTTTGCAGTTGATCGTGTAATAAGTGAAGATGATAAAGGATTTGTCGTTTCTCATGGAGATCACAACCACTATTTCTTTAAAAAAGATTTAACAAAAGATCAGATTAAAGCTGCCCAAGATCACTTGTACGGCAATAAACATTCAGAAACTAGCCCAGATAACCACAGTAGTAAACCAGAAGAACACAATCATGATAACCATGGAAACCATCATGAAGAAGAGCACGACCATGGTTTTGCAGTTGATCGAGTGATTAGTGAGGATGAACAAGGTTTTGTAGTTTCACACGGAGACCATGCCCATTATTTCTACAAGAAAGATTTGTCGAAAGATCAGATAAAGGCTGCGCAGGAACATTTGCATGGTCATCATCAGGTAGAAGCTGTTAAACCTCTTGCCAAGACGGTTGAAAGTTTCTCTCGAGATGCCAGCGATGAAGAAAAAATAGCTTATATTTCTAAAACATATGGCGTTCCTCTTGAGGCTATCAGAATTTCAAATGGATTCTTTGTATTTGGTAATCCAGACCAAGCTTATGATCCAACTCACATTCACCCTTACGCCGTTCGTAAAGAACACGTTCGTATTCCGCTTCAAACAGGTGATGCAGAGCTTGATTTCCTAAACGAACTCTATACAACTGCTTTACGTGATGGTGTTTCTCCTTATAGCTTGCAGGTTGAAAATGGTAGCTTTGTTATCCCTCATGGCGACCACAACCACTATATTAAAGTTCAAACCAAGGGCTATGAAGTTGCTTTGAAACATAAAATCCCTGCTTTGCAATCTAACTACCAACCAGGTGCATTTGATGAAACGACTGTTCAAAATAAGGTTGATCAACTTCTAGCAGAAAGTCGCGAAGTTTACAAGGATAAACCAATTTTACAAAGACAAATTGAGCTTGCCTTAGGTCAATTCTCTGAAAATATGAAGAAGCTCTCAACCAACTCTACAGCTGGGTATCTAGCTGCATTAGATCTCTTTGACAAACAGTATATCCATGTTGATGCTAGCGTAAAACCAACAGAAATCAGTCCTTTAGATAAGAAATATCAAGCTTTAGTAGATAAGATTAATACCTTGGATACGGATGCTTATGGACTTCCTAAGAAGGATTTATTGACTCAGCTTCAAGAAAATAAACTAGCCCAAGATGAAGCAGGTTTAGATGCAGTTGAAGCTAAGTTACAAGCTTTGCAAGATTTTAATGACCGTACTGGTGTTACGACAGTCGAATACATCAAGTATTTCTATCAACATCTATCTGATGGTCGCTTAAATGACACTCTTAGAAATAAAGTTGCTAACTTAACTTGGACACTTTATCAATCACAATCCTTCCTTAAGGCAACTGACTTGAACAAACTATTCCCAGAAATCTACCAAACAAAACTGGAAGTGGAAGAATCGCTCAAAAATGAGCCAGTTGCAAGCAAGCCTTCTGAAACAATCTTAGATACAGAAAAAGTGGACGGTCATAGTGCTAAAACGGCAGTTTATGAGTTCTTGAAAGGTTTGTATGATGATATCAAACCTGAGGAACAAAGCAATCATGTTCAAAAAGCTCAAGTAGAAGGACTCTTAACGAAAGCTGATGAATTAGTTGCTCAAGTCAAAGAAGAAGGCGTAAAAGCTTCACTCGCTGACGAGGTGAAAAACCTGAAAGCTGCTCTAGATAAAGACGACGCAGACCTTGATGAACTAAACACACAAGTTCAAGATCTTATAAAACGTATTTCACAAACCATTCAGACTGAACGTGAGAATGCTAATCAAGACCCAGAGGTTTTAGTTCTCTATCAAAAATTATATAACGGAGTCCTTGCCCTTCATACTTATTTGGAAATGAATAATGGTTCTGATACGGACTTTGAAAAAGTGGACGCCTTGTTCGATAAATTGTCAGCTGCAAGCAAAGACAAACAAGCTCTTCTAGCTCTTGCGCAAGAAATTGTATCATTAAACCAAGAACTTCAATCCAAAGCTAAGCCGGATGAAGCAAGTTCTGAAACAACAAGCAATCAAGCAAGCGACAAACAGACTGAATCAAGCAATCCAACGACTAGTTCTCCAGAAACAAGTGAAAAAGAAGTCAACTAAAAAAGAAGTAGCTTTGCTACTTCTTTTTTAGTCTTTGTAAGATACAATGCCAATGATTGTATCAACTGCACGCTCCATAGTTTGAAGGCTGACATATTCAAAACGTCCGTGCATATTTTCACCACCAGCGAAGATATTTGGAGTTGGAATTCCCATAAAGGAAATCTTAGAACCATCTGTTCCACCACGGATTGGTTCGATAATAGGTGTGATATCAAGGTCTTCCATAACCGCTTTGGCAATGGTTATTGGTGTCATATCCTTTTCAATGACTTCTTTCATGTTGTAATACTGGTCTGTCAAAGTCAAGGTTACACGATTGCTACTAAGTTCTTGGTTCATCTTATCAGCGATAGCTTGCATAGTAGCTTTACGCGCTTCAAAGGTTTCTTTTTCGAAATCACGAATGATATAGCTAGCACGCGCTTCCTCAACACTACCAGATACATCCATGAGATGGTAGAAACCTTGATATCCCTCAGTCAATTCAGGGCGGTCACCAGCTGGGAGTTGGTTGTGGAAGTCAATGGCTAATTGAAGGGCGTTAACCATTTGTCCTTTAGCTGTTCCTGGGTGAATATTACGCCCTTGGAAATGGAGTTCAGCAGCCGCAGCGGAGAAGGTTTCGTATTGAAGTTCACCAAGAGGTCCACCGTCAACTGTATAAGCAAAGTCGACATCGAAATCTTCTGCATCAAATTTGTTGGCACCAACGCCGATTTCTTCATCAGGTCCAAAGCCGACACGAATTTCGCAGTGCTTTATTTCAGGATGAGCGTTCAAGTACTCGATAGCTGTCATGATTTCAGCGATACCAGATTTGTCATCAGCGCCGAGAAGGGTAGTTCCATCAGTAGTAATCAATGTTTGTCCATGATATTTCTCTAAGCTCTTAAAATCTGCTGGATCAAGCTTGAAACCAGATTCTCCAAGATTGATAAGGCCACCGTCGTAGTTTTCGATAACTTGCGGGTTAACTCCTTCAGCATTAAAATCAGCCGTATCCATGTGAGAGATAAAACCAATCTTACGAGTCAAACTAGGATCATTAGCTGGAAGAGTACCGATAGCAAAACCGTTTGGCAAATAATAGACATTTTGCAAACCGACACGTTTCATTTCTGGAATGAGGACATTAGTCGCAAAGTCTACCTGACTCTGAGTGCTTGGTGTAGTAGTAGAATTTTCGTCTGAACGTGTGTTAACCTTAACATAAGTTAAAAAACGCTCTAGTAATGTAGGGTATTTCATCATAACTCCTTTTTATAATTTTTTATTTACCTAAACAGAATTGACTAAACAACTGGGTAATCAGCTCATCTGGCGCAGCATCACCAGTGATTTCTCCGAGGATTTCCCAAGTACGAGTCAAATCAACTTGAAGCAGATCAACTGGCATACCCAGTTCAAGACCTTCGTTAACTGCCTGTAGACTTTCAACTGCCTTTTCAATTAATGAAATATGACGGGCGTTGGATAGATAAGTAGCATCTTGTTCGACCAAGCCAGCATTTTCAAAGAAGAGGTTATTGATGCGTTCTTCAATCTTATCAATGTTTTGATTTTTAAGGACTGAAATACGGATGACATCATCTGGAAGCTCAGCAGTTTCGATCGCTTCTGGCAGGTCAGTTTTGTTGAGAAGAATGATTCGATTAGTATCTTGACTAATTTCAAGAAGTTGTCGGTCTTGGGCAGTTAGAGGTTCGCTAGCGTTTAGGACTAGTAGTACCAAGTCAGCTTCCTTAAGGGCTTTTTTCGAGCGTTCAACACCGATTTGCTCAACAATATCATCCGTCTCACGAATACCTGCAGTATCAATCAATTTTAGAGGAACCCCGTTAATGTTGACGTATTCTTCGATGACATCGCGCGTAGTACCCGCAATATCGGTTACGATAGCCTTGTCTTCACGAAGGAGATTGTTGAGAAGACTGGATTTCCCAACGTTTGGACGACCAATGATGGCTGTTGAAATTCCCTCACGAAGGATTTTACCACGACGTGCCGTTTTTAAGAGATTGGTTAAGAGGTGTTCAAATTCTAAAGTTTTTTCACGGATTACAGCAGTAGTAGCCTCTTCCACATCGTCATACTCAGGATAGTCGATATTAACCTCAACTTGTGCAAGTGTATTGAGTATCTCCTGGCGAGTATTGTTAATAAGATCAGAAAGGGAGCCATCTAACTGTTTGACCGCAATATTCATAGCCTTGTCCGTCTTGGCACGGATGATATCCATAACGGCCTCAGCCTGAGTCAAGTCCACACGACCGTTGAGGAAGGCACGCTTGGTAAATTCACCAGGCTCAGCCAACCGAGCCCCTTCACGGATAGCTAGTTGAAGGATTTCATTAGTTACGGCGATTCCACCGTGAGTATTAATTTCAATAATATCTTCACGAGTGAAGGTTTTTGGAGATTTCATAGCACCAACCATGACCTCGTCCATAACCTTACCTGTCTGAGGATCAACGATATGTCCGTAGTTTAGAGTGTGACTAGCAACCTTGCTCAAATCCTTGTCTCTAAAAATTTTCTGGGCGATAGTAAAACTATCCGATCCACTTAAACGAACAATACCAATAGCCCCTTCACCAAGCGGAGTCGAGATTGCTGCGATGGTATCAAATTCACGTGTAATCATTTCATTTCCTTTTTACAATTTATATACAAATATCAATTAAAATTGTATCAAAATATAGCGTTTTATTCAACGAATGCCACTTATAAAGAAAAGCCTAAGCAGATTGCTTAAGCTTTATTTAGTGCGCATTTCACCTTGTGGGAAATAAGTTCCTTCAGGCATATCGTTAATAATAACGTGAACAGCTGACTGAGGTGCTCCTGTGTTACGAACAACAGCTTCTGTAACTTCCTTAGCTAGGGCTTTCTTTTGCTCTAGCGTGCGTCCTTCAAATAAATCAATGCGTACAAATGGCATAATTGCGTCCTCCACCAGATATTTGATTTCTTCTATTTTACCACAATTTGCCATTTAAAGCTTTGAGAAAATATGGTATACTAGAATGTAGCAAAAAATTTAGAAATGGACGTGAAATAGAAGCATGGCACAGTTGTATTATCGTTATGGGACCATGAACTCTGGAAAAACCATCGAGATTCTCAAGGTAGCCTATAACTACGAGGAGCAAGGAAAAGGAGTTGTGATTATGACTTCAGCTCTGGATACGCGTGACGGTGTTGGCTATGTTTCAAGTCGCATTGGGATGAAAAGACCAGCAATTACTATTGACGAAACGACAGATATCTTTGGATTTATCCGAGATTTACCTGAAAAACCTTACTGTGTACTTGTCGATGAAGCCCAGTTTTTAAAACGTCACCATGTTTACGACCTAGCTCGTGTTGTTGATGAGTTAGACATACCTGTTATGGCATTTGGTTTAAAAAATGACTTTCGTAATGAGCTGTTTGAAGGTTCTAAACACCTCTTGCTCTTAGCAGATAAGATTGATGAAATCAAGACCATCTGTCAGTATTGTAAGAAAAAAGCGACTATGGTCTTGCGTACGCAGGACGGACTGCCTGTTTATGATGGTGAACAAATCCAGATTGGTGGAAATGAAACCTATATCTCAGTTTGCCGTAAACATTATTTTGCCCCTGAAATCAATAAGGAGAATAAGAAAGAATGAATATCTATGATCAACTACAAGCAGTAGAAGACCGTTATGAAGAATTGGGAGAATTGCTGAGTGATCCTGATGTGGTCTCTGATACCAAACGTTTTATGG
The DNA here is from genome assembly GCF_021497965.1 of Streptococcus infantis. Lineage (GTDB taxonomy): Bacteria > Bacillota > Bacilli > Lactobacillales > Streptococcaceae > Streptococcus > Streptococcus infantis_B. The sequence goes on from NZ_CP046525.1 coordinate 792,403, forward strand.
AGCTTTCAAAAGAAGAAGCTTCTACTCGTGATACCGTTACAACCTACCGTGAATACAAACAAGTTCTTCAAAACATTGTCGACGCTGAGGAAATGATTAAGGAATCAGGTGGAGATGCTGATTTGGAAGAAATGGCCAAGCAAGAATTAAAAGACGCAAAGGCTGAAAAAGAAGAGTACGAAGAAAAACTGAAAATCTTGCTCCTTCCTAAAGATCCAAACGATGATAAGAACATTATCCTAGAAATCCGTGGTGCAGCTGGTGGAGATGAAGCAGCTCTCTTCGCTGGAGATCTTCTAACTATGTACCAAAAGTATGCGGAAGCCCAAGGTTGGCGCTTTGAAGTTATGGAAGCATCTATGAATGGTGTCGGTGGTTTCAAGGAAGTGGTTGCTATGGTATCAGGTCAGTCAGTTTACTCTAAACTCAAGTATGAATCAGGTGCTCACCGTGTACAGCGTGTCCCTGTGACAGAAAGCCAAGGTCGTGTACACACTTCAACAGCGACAGTTCTGGTCATGCCTGAAGTAGAAGAAGTAGAATACGATATCGATCCAAAAGACCTTCGTGTTGACATCTACCACGCATCAGGTGCTGGTGGACAGAACGTCAACAAGGTCGCAACAGCCGTTCGTATCGTTCACTTGCCAACCAATATCAAGGTTGAGATGCAGGAAGAACGGACGCAACAGAAGAACCGTGAAAAAGCCATGAAGATTATCCGTGCGCGTGTTGCTGACCACTTTGCACAGATTGCTCAAGATGAACAAGATGCTGAGCGTAAGTCTACTATCGGTACCGGTGACCGTTCTGAACGTATCCGTACTTACAATTTCCCACAAAACCGTGTCACGGACCACCGTATCGGTTTGACTTTGCAAAAGCTTGATACAATCCTTGCTGGTAAGTTGGACGAAGTGGTGGATGCCTTGGTTCTTTATGATCAAACACAAAAATTAGAAGAATTAAACAAGTAATGAAATTAGCTCAACTATTTAAAGATTTTGAAGAAAAGTTAATAGTACAAGGAGAGGAAGCAGAAAGCCTCTCTTTTGTCTATCGTAGCCTGAAAAATCTATCTTTTACAGACTTTATCTTTGCTCTCCAGCAAGAGGTAACAGAGGAAGATAAACACTTCGTAAAAGAAATTTACACGAAACTGGTAGCTCATATACCTGCTCAGTACATTATCGGTCAAGCTGAATTCTTTGGGATGCAGTTAAAAGTAGATGAGCGGGTATTGATACCACGACTTGAAACAGAAGAGTTAGTGGAGCTTATCCTAGCTGAAAATCCTGAGGGACATCTCAAGGTCCTGGATATTGGTACAGGAAGTGGCGCAATTGCCCTTGCTTTAGCTAAAGATAGATCAGATTGGACAATCACGGCTGCTGATATTTCTCAAGATGCATTAGACCTAGCATCGGAGAATGCAGAGCGTTTAGATTTAGAGATCTCATTTATCAAATCTGACTGTTTCTCCGAAATTTGTTCAAAATATGATATAATTGTATCCAATCCACCATACATTTCTCGAGCAGATGAGGAAGAAGTAGGCTTGAATGTTTTGCATTCAGAACCACACTTGGCACTTTTTGCTGATGAGGATGGCCTAGCAATTTACCGTAAAATCTCGGAAGAATCCAAGGGCTATCTAACTGATGTTGGTAAGATTTATCTTGAAATTGGCTACAAACAAGGTCAAAGTGTACCCGCTCTCTTTATGGAAAATCTTCCTGAGAAACGAGTTCGAACTCTGAAAGATCAATTTGGCCAAGATAGGATGGTTGTCATTGATGATGGAGAAAATTAAGCAAGAGTTGGAAAAGGGTGGAGCAGTAGTTTTGCCAACTGAGACAGTTTATGGCCTTTTTGCGAAAGCTTTGGATGAGAAGGCTGTTGACCATGTTTATCGGCTCAAACGTCGCCCTAGAGATAAGGCTCTCAATCTCAATGTTGCTAGTTTAGACGATATCTTGAACTTTTCCAAGAATCAGCCACCTTGTTTACAACAACTTGTTAAAAGTTTTTTGCCAGGGCCTTTAACCATTATCCTAGAAGCTAATGACAAGGTCCCTTACTGGGTCAATTCAGACTTGACGACTGTTGGATTTCGCATGCCCAGTCATCCCGTCACTCTAGAATTGATTCGTGAGTTTGGTCCCTTAATCGGCCCGTCTGCTAACATTTCAGGACAGGATAGCGGTGTGACCTATAAGGAAATTCTGCAGGATTTTAACCAAAATGTTCTAGGTTTGGAAGATGATGCTTTTTTAACTGGTCAAGATTCGACTATTATAGACTTATCTGGCAGCAAGGTGAAGATTCTACGCCAAGGTTCGATAACTCGAGAAGATATCCTTGCCAAGATACCTGAAATTCCTTTTGAGGAGGTATGATATGCTACGTGAATTAAAAGCGACAGATGTCGAAACAATTTGTGTCATTAACAAAGAAGCGCTAGGTTATGCTTTTAGTCCAGAGGAAACGGCTGGTCAACTAGCTAAGTTGACACAAGACTCCCATCACTTCCTACTTGGTTTTGAGGATTCAATTAGCCATGATTTACTTGGTTATGTTCATGCTGAGGTTTATGAATCCCTTTATTCAAAACCAGGTTTTAATATCCTGGCTTTAGCTGTTTTACCTCAAACACAAGGTAAAGGAATCGGTAAAACATTGCTTGAAGGATTAGAACAGAAAGCAGAAAAACGTAGCTATAACTTTATTCGCTTAAATTCTGCAGACCATCGTACAGGTGCGCATGCATTTTATGAAAGAGTTGGTTATACCTGCGATAAAATGCAGAAACGATTCATTAAATTAATAAAAGGAGAAGACCTATGATTTTTGACAAAGATGATTTTAAAGCCTATGACTCGGATCTTTGGAATGCCATTGCCAAAGAAGAAGAACGCCAACAAAACAACATTGAGTTGATCGCTTCAGAGAACGTAGTTTCTAAAGCTGTTATGGCTGCTCAAGGGTCTATCTTGACTAATAAATACGCCGAAGGTTATCCAGGACGTCGTTATTACGGTGGAACTGATGTAGTAGATATTATCGAAACTCTAGCTATCGAACGTGCGAAGGAGATTTTTGGAGCAAAGTTTGCTAATGTACAACCCCACTCAGGGAGTCAAGCCAACTGTGCAGCATACATGGCTTTGATTGAGCCAGGTGATACAGTTATGGGAATGGATTTGGCTGCAGGTGGTCACTTGACTCACGGAGCTCCTGTTAGCTTCTCAGGTCAAACCTACAACTTTGTTTCTTATAGCGTTGATCCTGAAACAGAACTCTTGGACTTCGATGCCATCTTGAAACAAGCTCAAGAAGTAAAACCAAAACTAATTGTTGCTGGTGCTTCAGCCTATTCTCACATTATTGATTTTTCTAAATTCCGTGAAATCGCAGATGCAGTCGGTGCTAAGCTCATGGTCGATATGGCTCACATTGCTGGTTTGGTTGCTGCTGGTCTTCATCCAAGTCCAGTACCATACGCTCATATCACTACAACAACGACCCACAAAACCCTTCGTGGTCCGCGTGGTGGTTTGATTTTGACTAACGACGAAGAGCTTGCTAAGAAAATTAATTCAGCTATTTTCCCGGGTATCCAAGGTGGTCCTTTAGAGCATGTTGTTGCTGCTAAGGCTGTTGCCTTCAAAGAAGTCTTGGATCCAGCCTTCAAGGAATATGCTGCTAATGTCATCAAGAACAGTAAGGCTATGGCTGAAGTATTCCTGAAAGATCCTGATTTCCGTATTATCTCTGGTGGCACTGAAAACCACCTCTTCCTAGTGGATGTCACTAAGGTTGTAGAAAGTGGAAAAGTAGCTCAAAACTTGCTGGATGAAGTTAATATTACCCTAAATAAGAACTCTATCCCTTATGAAACCTTGTCACCATTTAAGACTAGTGGTATTCGTATCGGAGCGGCAGCAATTACTGCTCGTGGTTTTGGTGAAAAAGAAAGCCGTCAAGTTGCTGAACTTATTATTAAAGCCCTTAAGAATGCAGAAAACGAAGCTGTCTTAGAAGAAGTGAGAAGTGCAGTCAAATCCTTGACAGATGCCTTCCCATTATACGAGGACTAATATTTTATGGACATTTATATTAAGAAAGCTATTATCCATCAGTTCAGCCCTGATGACATAGAGTTGTACTTAGCGGATAAATTTCTCAATATCACTCCTAAAATTGAAGAATACTTGCGTAAAAAAGTGGAGCGTGTGTATTCGGACGATGCCAAAACTGGGATTTTTGAAGAAGATAATCCATTTTTCAACCATATTTCAGAAGATTTAATGGCAACATCTGTGACAATAGCAAACCTTTGGAAAGAAGAATTTTCTGTATCTGAAAATCAAAAGACAAATGATTTAGTCTTTGTCCAGTTTTCAAAAGAAGGAGTCGAACACTTTGCCTTCCTTCGAATTGCATTGCGAGAAACCTTGACACACCTAGGTGGTGAGGTTGATAATCCAATCAAACTGACTCAGAATAATCTACCAGGTTTTGGTACTGGAGCTGATGAAGCCCTTGTGGTTAATCTTCAAAGCCGCAAGTATCATTTGATTGAAAAACGCATCAAGCACAATGGAGCTTTTTTAAACTATTTTTCTGAGAATCTTATTCAAGCTCAACCAAAGATTTCACCTAAGAAGTCAATCAAGGAACTGGAGAAAACTGCTCAGAAAATTGCGGAAACTTTTAATGCGGATGATTTTCAATTTCAATCAAAAGTAAAATCTGCGATTTTCAACAATCTTGAGGAAAACAATGAGCTCTCTCCAGAAAAATTAGCCAATGATCTCTTTGATAATAATCTAACAGCTCGTCTCAGTTTTATTGACCAGGTCAAAGAAGCAGTGCCAGAGCCTGTACAGTTTGATGAGATTGATGCTAGTCGTCAGTTGAAGAGATTTGAAAATCAGAAACTTTCCTTGTCAAACGGGATTGAACTAATCGTACCAAACAATGTCTATCAAGATGCAGAATCCGTTGAGTTCATCCAAAATGATAATGGAACCTATTCTATCTTAATCAAAAACATCGAGGATATTCAAAGTAAATAATGTTTAAATTCATACGAAGAGTGCTGGTGCTAGCAGTCTTCCTTTTCGCTGGCTATAAAGCCTATCTCATTCGTCAGGATGTCAAACAAGTCATGACCTACCAACCCATGGTCCGTGAGATCTTGAATGAAAGAGATACTCCAGCAAACGAAGAGCTTGTGCTCGCCATGATCTATACAGAAACCAAGGGTAAAGAAGGAGACGTAATGCAGTCTAGTGAGTCTGCTACCGGTTCTACTGATACCATAAACGATAATGCAAGTAGTATTCGTCAAGGTGTTCAAACTTTGACAGAAAATCTGTATCTGGCTCAAGAAAAAGGAGTGGATGTCTGGACAGCCATTCAAGCTTATAACTTTGGACCTGCTTATATTGATTTTATCGCCCAAAATGGGAAAAAGAATACGATTGCTCTAGCTAAACAATATTCTAGAGATACAGTTGCGCCGACATTAGGGAATACAACAGGAAAAACCTATCGCTACATCAATCCTATTTCCATTTTTCAGGGTGGAGAACTTTATGTCGATGGGGGAAACTATTATTACTCTAGACAGGTTCAAGTAAATCTCTATATCATGAAAATTTTTAATCTATTTTAAGCATCTAGAAATTCTAGGTGCTTTTATAAGTTTTCTTTAAGGATACTTTAATATGCTAGAGAAGAAAAGGAGGAACGTCTCATGCGAAAGAAATTCTTTCTGACTAGCGCTGCAGTACTTTTAGCAGTTGCAACATTGCAAAGCGCCCAGGCAGCTACTGATGTTCAAAAAGTCATTGATGAAACCTATGTTCAACCTGAGTATGTCTTGGGTTCTTCACTAACAGAAGATCAAAAAAATCAAACACTTAAAAAACTAGGCTATGATGCATCAAAAGATACTAAAGACTTGAAGACCATGACACCAGATGTCTACTCAAAAATTATGAATGTCGCCAACGACTCTAGTCTTCAACTTTATTCGTCAGCAAAAATTCAAAAACTAGGTGAAAAATCTCCACTTGAAGTGAAGATTGAAACACCTGAAAACATCACCAAAGTGACCCAAGACATGTACCGTAATGCTGCTGTTACATTGGGTGTCGAGCACGCACGTATCACCGTTGCAGCTCCAATCCCAGTTACTGGGGAAAGTGCTCTAGCAGGTATTTACTATTCCCTTGAGTCAAATGGTGTAAAATTACCTCAGGAAAATAAAGACTTAGCTCAGGAAGAGCTCAAGGCCTTGTCAGATATTAACGATGAAAACAAGGATAAATCAGGCTTTGATGCCAATAAACTGAACGTAGCCCTTGCCGATATCAAGGCTGCTATTGCTAAGGCTAAAGAATCCAAAGGTGAACTTACAGAAGATGATGTTCGTAAGATTGTCGAAGATACTTTGAAGAACTACAAACTGGATCAAGTTGTTACAGGCAACCAAGTCAATGTCATCATCAACTTTGCCTTTAATCTTTCAAAAAGTGATATTTTAAATAACGAAGACTTTACTAAGACGCTAAAAGATCTGAAACAAAGTATCGTTGCTCAAGCAGGTGACAGTTTCAGCAATATCGACCTAAACTTTGATGCCAATAAAGCTATTCAAGACGGTGGAAATATCCTCAGCTCAATTTGGCAAGCTATCCTTGATTTCTTCAAGAGTTTTGGTGCTTAGGTCAATTCATGGTATAATAGATGGTAACAGGGTTGTTGCCGTCTTTTTTTGTCGGCTTATAGAAAGTGAAAAATATGTTAAAGAAAAATGATATTGTAGAAGTAGAGATTGTCGATTTGACACATGAAGGAGCAGGTGTTGCTAAGGTAGACGGCTTGGTTTTTTTTGTAGAGAATGCTCTGCTGACTGAAAAAATCCTTATGCGAGTACTGAAAGTCAATAAAAAGATTGGCTTTGGTAAAGTCGAGGAATACCTTACACAATCTCCACATCGTAACCAAGACTTAGATTTGGCTTACTTGCGTTCAGGAATTGCTGACTTGGGTCACTTAGCTTATCCTGAGCAACTCAAGTTTAAAACCAAGCAAGTAAAAGACAGTCTTTATAAGATTGCTGGAATCATGGATGTAGAGGTTGCTGATACTCTAGGTATGGAAAATCCGATCAAGTATCGCAACAAGGCCCAGGTTCCTGTTCGCCGAGTAAATGGTGTTCTAGAAACTGGTTTCTTCCGTAAGAATTCTCACGACCTTATGCCCTTGGAAGATTTTTACATTCAGAATCCAGTTATTGATCAGGTTATTCTAGCCCTACGTGATTTACTCCGTCGATATGACTTGAAGCCTTATGATGAGAAGGAGCAGTCTGGCTTGATTCGTAACCTTGTTGTTCGTCGTGGATATCATTCAGGTCAGATTATGGTCATTTTGGTAACAACTCGTCCTAAAGTTTTTCGAGTAGAACAATTGATTGAACAACTTATCAAGCAATTTCCAGAAATTGTATCTATCATGCAGAACATCAATGACCAGAATACCAATGCCATTTTCGGGAAAGAATGGCGTACACTTTATGGTCAAGATTACATTACTGATCAAATGTTGGGTAATGATTTCCAAATCTCTGGACCGGCCTTTTACCAAGTCAATACCGAAATGGCAGAGAAGCTTTATCAAACAGCCATTGACTTTGCGGAGTTAAGAGAAGACGATGTCGTCATCGATGCCTATTCAGGAATTGGGACTATTGGACTATCAGTTGCTAAACACGTTAAGGAAGTTTATGGCGTAGAAGTCATCCCAGAAGCCGTGGAGAATAGCCAGAAGAATGCTAGCTTAAACGGCATCACCAATGCCCACTATGTCTGCGATACAGCTGAAAATGCCATGAAGAATTGGCTCAAGGAAGGTATCCAACCAACCGTGATCTTGGTCGATCCACCCCGCAAGGGCTTAACCGAAAGCTTTATCAAAGCAAGCGCCCAAACAGGAGCTAAACGCATCGCCTATATCTCCTGTAACGTCGCAACCATGGCGCGTGATATCAAACTCTACCAAGAGTTGGGCTATGAATTGAAGAAAGTCCAGCCGGTGGATCTTTTTCCGCAAACGCATCATGTTGAGGCGGTATCACTACTTGTACGAGCTAGATAGTAGCGAAGTAGAAGTAGATGATCTGCCCATGGGACAAGGTGAGACCGAAGGTCGAGAAGGTGCCCTGGGGTATAGGACTCGTAGAATGAGGAGAGACACCGACGAGATGATACGGTAAGTCCGAACCGCTGAGTGTGTGGCTCTACTCTTCCGAACTGAGACAGTCAAAAAGTAGAAGGGGATGGTATTGGTATCAATCAATGAGTAACAAAGTAACAGCATGATTCGAAACATTTGCTTGGAATTTGCGGAGGAACATCAATATGGATGGAATAACAAATGATTCTATAAAAACGGCTAAACTAATGAAACAATTATGGCCCCAATTGACCGATAAAGAAGCTATTGATGAATTAAAAAAATATACGAATGGCAAGAATACTGCAATCTTTACTGAAGTTGAAGGTGACACAATTGTAGGTCTAGCACTATGTTCACTCAGATTTGATTATGTTGAAGGTTGTAAATATAGTCCTGTTGGATTCTTAGAAGGGATTATTGTCGACGAGAAATATCGTTTAAAGGATATTGCTAAAAACCTCTGTACAAAATGTGAGGAATGGGCGAAAAATAAAGGATGTAAGGAATTTGCAAGTGACTGTACTTTAACGAATACGGATTCTATAAGATTTCATCTCAATATTGGATTTCAGGAGGCAAATAGAATTATTCATTTTAAGAAGAAATTATAATTTCAGAACGTGGTCAACATTTATGTATCTTTAGGAAGTGTGAAAGAATGGACGGACCACGAATTACTTTTCATTATTTAAGAATATAGTAATGTTGTAAAGTTAATCGAGGAGTTATTGATGGATTTTAGTAGTAAGATAGCCATAAATAAAGGCTGGTCAGATGATAAAAAATATTGTGTGACAGATCAAAATCAGAAAAAATATTTCTTGCGTGTTTCTGATAAGGATAAGTTAGATTCTAAAAAATTTGAATTTGAGATGATGGAGAAAGTGGCTTCTCTTGGAGTTCCGATGTGTAAACCACTTAGCATAGAACTCTGCGATGACAAAGTATATTCTTTACACGAATGGATAGACGGGAAAGATGCAAGAGAAACCATTTTAACTACTTCGAGAGAACAACAATACACGTACGGTGTAGAAGCAGGAAGAATCCTTTATAAAATTCATTCACTCCCTGTAACAGAAGTCCGTGAAGATTGGGAGGTCTTTTTTAATCGAAAAATTGATGACAAAATCGCAAAATACAAAGAATGTACCGTCCAATATGAAAATGGTCAGATCTTTATTGATTTTTTAAATGCAAATCGAGAATTGTTAAAAGATAGACCTCAGGTTTTCCAACATGGAGATTATCATATCGGGAATTTCATGATTGGTGAAGATTGTAAAATTTATATCATTGACTTTGATCGATTTGATCTTGGGGATCCTTGGGAGGAATTCAATCGTATTGTATGGTCTGCTCAAGTCTCTCCCTCTTTTGCGTCTGGTATGATAGATGGATATTTTGATAGTAAGGTTCCAGATTTATTTTGGAAACTTCTTGCTATCTATATTATAAATAACATAGTTGGTGCTCTTCCATGGTCTGTTCCTTACGGAGTTGAAGAAATGGCAGTAATGCAAAATCAAGCTAAGGAAATTTTAGAATGGTATGATGATTTGAAGCAAATTATTCCTAGTTGGTATTTGATTGAGAAAAAGGCTGAATAATAAAAGAGATTAAATATCAATTTGAAAAAATGTCAAGATTATTTGCTAAGATTATAACGAATTCAATTCTTTATTGATACCTGTCGAGAAATATCTTGAAAATTGGAATGTTGTTTCGGGGTCAAGTTACATGAAAGAATATATTTTAAATTTAGAAAAAGAATTTTCTTTGATAAAAAATGGATTCAAAGAGGAAGAGAATAGAGCTCTTGCTGACTATCTATCAAACGATAATGCGTATACTAAAGAATTAGCATTTTTAGCCTTCAAATCCAATGTATATCAAGTTAGAATGTATAGTGTATTTCTCTTCGGCCATTTGTCATCGTATGAAGAAATTTTGATATTCATGAGGGATGAGGTTTCAAAGGATGACAATTGGAGAGTTCAAGAAGTATTAGCAAAAGCATTTGATGAATTTTGTAAGCAAACAGGTTATGAAAAATCTCTTCCAGTTATTGACGAATGGTTACAAAATAGTAATCCAAATGTTAGAAGAGCTGTTACAGAAGGTTTGAGAATATGGACGAGTAGACCATATTTCAAGGATAATCCAGATGAAGCTATTAAACGAATCGCAACATTAAAAGAAGATTCTAGTGAATATGTTAGAAAATCAGTCGGCAATTCTTTGAGGGATATTAGCAAAAAATTTCCAGAGTTAATTAAAGAAGAACTTGATGGTTGGGATATTAATAGTAAAGAGATTCAACAAGTTTACAAGCTAGCAAGTAAATTTATTAAATGATAATTCTAAACTATAAAGTTAAAAAATGGTAACTATAAAATATTTTCATTCTATAGTATAATTTTAAACAACAACTTTATCCCTTTCGTTCTATAATATAGGAGTATACTAGCACCACATGTTGAGGCGGTAAGTTTGCTAGTCAAGGAGTAAAACGACGAAGATTAGCATTTACTTCCGCCCATGCGATAGCTGTCCGTGATTGACAAGTGCTAGCACGCAGACAGAACGGAGATAGCGAACCGCTGAGTGTGTCGCTCTGCTCGTAAAAGCTTAGAAACCTTTGAACGAAAGGGATAATGAAAGCCTTGATTGCAAGGCTTTTTGCTTTATGGTGGGTAAGTATCAGAGTGAGAAAATTTTTGGAATGAGTAGAAGTGATAGCTAGAAATTATCAGTTTCTATTTCCATTTACCCTGTGGGTACGTGTTTGTTTCCATTGACAAGGAGTTTGTGGGAATAGAAATGTACCCACCTTGTTTGAATCAAGTGAAGTGTAGTTGAAGGAAATCTGTTGAAAGCAATACTTCATTTTACCGAATAAGTAATAATTTAGGCAACTTCAAATCGATTAAAAAAAACTATTTTAAAGGTTAAGAGTAGACAAAAATTGTCCACTCTTTTTTGCAAACTCAATTTATCAATAAATGAAATGAGGGAATGTAAAATGAAATATTTTGAGGTTGAGTTAGAAAATCCTGATGAATTTTTAAAACTACAAACAGAAGATTTTGTGAAAGCTAATCGCTTGCTACTAAGGAAGATAATCCAGAGCGTTACAGTCTATGAAGAAAACTTCGTCATATCCTTTAAATCTGGCATCGAATTGGAAGTATGAGTCTCATTCCATAACTTTTATATTGAACATATCATCTTGTTGTGTTATACTATAAATTGATATAAACAAAGATGTAGGAGGAACCGAAACTATGACAGCCTCAATGCGTTTAAGATAAGCTGGCAATAAAAAAAGCAGAATCTATACCCGATGATAGGCTTTTTTGTTGTGCTTATTTATACGATATTGAGCATTCATTAGTTACGGTGAGGATATTGGTTATTTAACTATACCTTTATTTAACTATGTCTTTAATATGAATGTTTCCAAATTGTATGTATGCAGACCAAAAGCCACATTGTGGGGTTTGGCCTGCATTTTTTATTGCCTAGAATGCTATTCAAAATAGAAATTCAAGCAAAATAATATGCAGGAGATAATATAAATGGAAAAATACAACAATTGGAAACGAAAATTTTATGCAATATGGGCAGGGCAAGCAGTATCATTAATCACTAGTGCCATCCTGCAAATGGCGATTATTTTTTACCTTACAGAAAAAACAGGATCTGCGATGGTCTTGTCTATGGCTTCATTAGTAGGTTTTTTACCCTATGCGATTTTGGGACCTGCCATTGGTGTGCTAGTGGATCGTCATGATAGGAAGAAGATAATGATTGGTGCCGATTTAATTATCGCAGCAGCTGGTGCAGTGCTTGCTATTGTTGCATTCTGTATGGAGCTACCTGTCTGGATGATTATGATAGTATTGTTTATCCGTAGCATTGGAACAGCTTTTCATACCCCAGCACTCAATGCGGTTACACCACTTTTAGTACCAGAAGAACAGCTAACGAAATGCGCAGGCTATAGTCAGTCTTTGCAGTCTATAAGCTATATTGTTAGTCCGGCAGTTGCAGCACTCTTATACTCCGTTTGGGATTTAAATGCTATTATTGCCATCGACGTATTGGGTGCTGTGATTGCATCTATTACGGTAGCAATTGTACGTATACCTAAGCTGGGTAATCAAGTGCAAAGTTTAGAACCAAATTTCATAAGGGAGATGAAAGAAGGAGTTGTGGTTCTGAGACAAAACAAAGGATTGTTTGCCTTATTACTCTTAGGAACACTATATACTTTTGTTTATATGCCAATCAATGCACTATTTCCTTTAATAAGCATGGAACACTTTAATGGAACGCCTGTGCATATTTCTATTACGGAAATTTCCTTTGCATTTGGGATGCTAGCAGGAGGCTTATTATTAGGAAGATTAGGGGGCTTCGAAAAGCATGTATTACTAATAACAAGTTCATTTTTTATAATGGGGACCAGTTTAGCCGTTTCGGGAATACTTCCTCCAAATGGATTTGTAATATTCGTAGTTTGCTGTGCAATAATGGGGCTTTCGGTGCCATTTTATAGCGGTGTGCAAACAGCTCTTTTTCAGGAGAAAATTAAGCCTGAATATTTAGGACGTGTATTTTCTTTGATCGGAAGTATCATGTCACTTGCTATGCCAATTGGGTTAATTCTTTCTGGATTCTTTGCTGATAAAATCGGTGTAAATCATTGGTTTTTACTATCAGGTATTTTAATTATTGGCATTGCTATAGTTTGCCAAATGATAACTGAGGTTAGAAAATTAGATTTAAAATAAACAATATTGGAGGAATATTTATGTATCTTATTTTCATGTAACTCTTCCTGCTAAAATCGCAGGGTTTTCCCTGCATACAAGCAAATGAAAGCATGCGATTATAGACAGGAGGAAATGTTATGGAATTAATATTAAAAGCAAAAGACATTCGTGTGGAATTCAAAGGACGCGATGTTTTAGATATAAATGAATTAGAAGTATATGATTATGACCGTATTGGTTTAGTAGGAGCAAATGGTGCTGGAAAAAGCACTTTACTCAGGGTACTTTTAGGAGAATTAACTCCCCCAGGATGTAAAATGAATCGTCTGGGTGAACTTGCCTATATTCCCCAGTTGGACGAAGTAACTCTGCAGGAGGAAAAAGATTTTGCACTTGTAGGCAAGCTAGGTGTTGAGCAATTAAATATACAGACTATGAGCGGTGGTGAAGAAACAAGGCTTAAAATAGCACAGGCCTTATCGGCACAGGTTCATGGTATTTTAGCGGATGAACCTACGAGCCATTTAGACCGTGAAGGAATTGATTTTCTAATAGGACAGCTAAAATATTTTACAGGTGCACTGTTAGTTATTAGCCATGACCGCTATTTTCTTGATGAAATAGTAGATAAAATATGGGAACTGAAAGATGGCAAAATCACTGAGTATTGGGGAAACTATTCTGATTATCTTCGTCAGAAAGAGGAAGAACGTAAGAGCCAAGCTGCAGAATACGAACAATTTATTGCGGAACGTGCCCGATTGGAAAGGGCTGCGGAGGAAAAGCGAAAACAGGCTCGTAAAATAGAACAGAAGGCAAAAGGTTCTTCAAAGAAAAAAAGTACTGAAGACGGAGGGCGTTTAGCTCATCAAAAATCAATAGGAAGTAAGGAAAAAAAGATGTATAATGCTGCTAAAACCCTAGAGCACAGGATTGCGGCCTTAGGAAAAGTAGAAGCTCCGGAAGGCATTCGCAGAATTCGTTTCAGGCAAAGTAAAGCATTGGAGCTCCATAATCCATACCCTATAGTCGGTGCAGAAATTAATAAAGTATTTGGGGATAAGGCTCTGTTTGAAAATGCATCTTTTCAAATTCCGTTAGGAGCAAAAGTGGCGTTAACTGGTGGTAATGGAATCGGAAAAACAACTTTAATCCAAATGATCTTAAACCATGAAGAAGGAATTTCTATTTCGCCTAAGGCAAAAATAGGTTACTTTGCACAGAATGGTTACAAGTACAACAGTAATCAGAATGTTATGGAGTTTATGCAGAAGGATTGTGACTACAATATATCAGAAATTCGTTCAGTGCTAGCATCTATGGGGTTCAAACAGAACGATATTGGAAAAAGTTTATCTGTTTTAAGCGGTGGAGAAATTATAAAATTGTTGCTTGCTAAAATGCTCATGGGTAGATATAACATCCTAATAATGGATGAACCCAGTAACTTCCTTGACATACCAAGTTTAGAGGCTTTGGAAATACTAATGAAGGAGTACACCGGAACTATCGTGTTTATCACCCACGATAAACGATTACTCGAAAATGTAGCAGATGTAGTTTATGAAATTAGAGATAAGAAAATAAATCTGAAACATTAAATTTAAGGTAGTCGCTGGTCAGTATAGTCTGTTCTGGTTGGCGACTCCATTGTTAAAGAGTATAAAGACTTTAGATTTTATGAATATTAAAAATAGGAACAGTCAATTGAACTGCTCCTATTTTTCTGCTAAATATATTGTAGTTTTCTTATATGTATAATGATAGATTAGCGGATTCTCATCTACGGTACTTACTTCAAATATGAAGAAGTGATCGCGGTTATCTCTGGACTTTTCCTTATTGAGGACAAAGTAATTCTTACGTGAAGTCGCCATTGTTTTTAGGATATCATCAGTTAGGAAGGTCAATGGAATATTCATGTTAGAGTAGCGGTAGAAGTCACGTTCAAAATCTTGGTAGCTCTCGCTATAATAGTCCATTTGTAGGTGATTACGCTGAAACTCAAGCTGATTCATAGAGCACCTCCTCGACAAGTTCAATACTAATAATGTCTTTTAATTTCAAATTGATGTGACCTGTTGTAGTTTTTATCAAAATGAAATCTTTGGTCAGACTTGGTATTGTTCCAGTGTAGGAAACACGCTTGTTTTTTTCAATCACTTGAATGCGTGTGCGTAGCTGCCCGGCGTATACTTGACTGAGGAGTAATAATTTCTTCTCTAGTGATAAGTCAGACATGTACGTTACTTTGTTTGTATCATCAGAGAGTGCTGATGCATGTTCAGATAGGAAAAAGCCCATCCATTTTTGCATCTTTGTATCCTGGTACTCTCTTGCTGATTGAAATGGTAAATATGAACGGTCAATCATATCAAATCCTTTCTATGCAGAGGCAAGGGTATTTTTATCAAATTGAATCGTAAAACCTTGAATTCCCCCACCTGTGTAACATTCTTTAAAGCGATTGATTACCTCAGTATAGATTATCACAGATGAGCTTGTTGGCTTAATGCTAAATGTAAATTCCAATGGTAATCGGTTTTCAGATTTAGCATGTACTAGTCGTATCGATATTTCAGTTGTTTTGAGTTTTCTCTGACGAAGTTTTGAAGTTGCTGTTTCAACGATTCCATGTAAAAATCTTTCAAGCATTTCAATATCATTACATCCTTTGCTACGGATTTCTGAAAATTGTACTGTATTTTTTTCTTGTTTCATTTTAATCCCTCCAATCCACCCGCGGAATGACCACCGATAAGTTTACTGCGTTCAATATTTCTGGAACCTTCAGTTAGGACGGTTCCTTTTTGTATGGCTAAAAAACCAAACTGTTCTCTGACAACATCAATAGCTGTCTGAAGTCTATTATCTTTTTCAATTTGTTCTACATCATCAAAGAGTGATAGTAGAGTATAGCTTTCATCTACGAAGCCACTATAAGATACACCAATTTGTCTCACTGCACCAGAGGTGTATTTTTTCGGAATAATACAAGTACATGACTCACCATTGTTTTGGGGAGATTTGCGGGTTCAATTTTATTCTGAGCATTTATAGATTTTTTCATCTCAGTCCTAGAATAGCCAATATGAATAGAAACGACAGTAGTCAATACTAGGGCTACTGTTCCGTTCCACAGTATCATTTAAAAATCATTTTCACACCCTTTCGTCTATTAGTATAGAAGAAAGCTCTCAGCACATGTCGAGTGTGTAGCTTTGCTGGTAAAAGCCTAGAAACCTTGTAACGAAAGAGATAATCGAAAGCCTTGATTGTAAGGCTTTTTATAGTTAAGTCTTTATTACTAAATACTGAATACAAAATATTAAAAAGGTATAAAAGTATCCTAATTTAAATATTTATATTTTAAAAAGAAAATAATTGATACAAGTGTAACACCTGTGATAGAATTGACTTGAGGTGAAGAAAATGGCAACTGATAAAAATAGAATAATGATTAGCTTGGATGATAAAAATCTAGAGAAACTTGAAAATTTAGTAGAAGATGCTAGAGATAGAAGAGGAATGCGACTAACAAAGTCCCAAGTTATAGAATTGCTCCTAAATACTGTTGATTATTTCGATGATATTATGGGAGCTATTTACTCAAAAAAATAACAGCAAAAATGCTATTATTTTTTTACCAACAGGTGCAACACTAGTGATATAGGAGTGATAAAATGGTTGTTTATATTAGACAAAGCAAACTACCAAGTGAAGTTTCAATTAATAAGTACAATGCTCAAGTAGGTGCATACTTACAAGGAGAAGAAGTTATTTTATATCAATCTTTTTCTGAAATAGAACAGTTAACAAGTGAAGATATAGTTGTAGATTATATAATGGAGACTAGAGCATTACTAAAAATGATGGGGTTAAACGTTCCGGTTTATGACTATCCTATTGAGCTCAAAGAGTTTTATGGTCGAAAGATTTATGAAGGCGTTTTGGGAGAGATTGTAAATATACCTGATAATTGGGGAAAATTTATTAAGCCCAAAGCTGGTTCAAAAGTCTTTACTGGAAGAGTTGTTAACGGAACCCGTGATTTGATAGGTATTGGTTTACCTTTTGACTATCCTATATGGATTAGTGAGGTTGTAGAATTCATAGCAGAATGGCGTTGTTTTGTGTTAGATGGTCGCGTATTAGATGTTCGACCCTATACAGGTGACTATAATGCACAATTTGATCCTAGTGTAATTGATGAAGCCATATCATGTTGGAAAGATGCGCCAATAGCTTATGGACTAGATATCGGTGTTACTAGTGATGGCAGGACACTTGTTGTTGAAGTAAATGATGGTTATGCATTGGGAAATTATGGCCTTTCTCCTTTAAATTCGATCAATTTTCATAAAGCTAGATGGAAAGAAATGGTAAAACCTTATTTTGAAAAAAACGATGTTTTTAATATGCCTGAAAATGAAAATATAAGTCTCTAAAGGAACGGAAGAAAATCTGTGTTTAACTGCAACTAGTAAGTTGCAGTTTTTTATTTTGAATAATGATATAATAGGATAAGAAAATAATGAAAACGCTATATATTTGAAAGTTGAATAGGAAAGTAGAAAGTATGAAAACAATTGATATGATTATTAAATCATCAACTGATTTAGTTATGTATCTTACATAAAGAGAAAGGAATTAATTATCATGAAATTATCTTTGTATAGTGAAGTTGAACATTACCATTCTTTAAGTTCTTATTCTTTAAATGATATTACACATACTGATACCCCAAAAAATATTATTGAAAAGTCTAAAAAAGATAAGGATAGATACCCAATAGTAATACTTAATAAAGACCATAAAGTAATTGGTTTTTTTTGCCTACACCTAAACACTGGTCCTAAAGAGTACGGCTATTATCAAAATGATTATGCGCTTATTAGAGGATTTTCTATTGATGATAATTTCAGAAATCAAGGATATGGTAATAATGCTCTGAATGGAATATTTGAATTCATAGATTCAACTTTGAAATTAGAAATTAACCATATTATATTGGCTGTAAATGAAAAAAATATATTGGCTCAAAAAGCATATAGAAATTCAGGTTTTTTTGTTGTGAAAAAAGATTTAGAAGGAAAAAGGGGGAAATTAATTATTATGGAGAAAAGCAAAAACTAGTATCATTACTAGTTTCTGCTTTTCACTAAGTCTTTAAAGTTAGTATTCTATCTTGTTTCCACATTTTGAGAGAAATAATCTATATACTGAGATTTCATATTTTGCTCTTCTAAAATATCAAAGACTTGGATAGCCTGTTTCATTTTTTCAACACCAGTATCTAAATTCTTTTTAAATTCAAAGTAGCCCTTAGCATAAAGGAAAACAGTTTGTTCATAGTAATTTAATTCGTTATCTAATAGTTTTGTAATCTCTGCAATAAGAAATGTGCAATTATGAAATTTTTCTTTATCAATACTTAATATCAAACAATTAATGGCAAGTTGAGTAACTAATCTTTTATTTGTTTTGTTTAGGTGTGAAAGATATGGAAAGGTCAATAAAGTTTTATAGAGATGGTTTAGGATATAAGACTGATTGCAGAGAAAATAATCCGTCAGTATGCTTTTTTGATACTCCGGGAACAAAGTTTGAACTATTTCCTTTGGAACAATTAGCAAAAGATATTGATGAAAATAATCCACCAAAAGGGAATGGATTTTCAGGAATTACATTAGCCTACAATGTTGAACATAAAGAAGATGTAGAGACTGTAATTGCATTAGTAAGAAAAGCAGGTGGAAAAATTGTAAAAGAGCCACAGGAAGTTTTTTGGGGTGGATATCACGCATATTTTTCGGATTTAGATGGATACTATTGGGAAGTTTCATGGGGACCGAATTTTCAATTTGATGAAAATGGATTGCTGAAATTTTGAGGATAAATAGGGAAAGAGTTTGCCATAAAGTAAGGAATATTTGATTTTGAAGGAGGTAATCATAGTGAATGAATTTAATGAATTTGTTCGTGAGATTTTTTCTGCAGCAGGTGATATTGTCATAAGATCGATGATGGGCGGCTACCTTATATATTTTAACGGTAAGCTGATAGGTGACATTTGCGATAATGAACTATTTTTAAAGAGAACGCCGACATCGGACAAACTTCTTGCAGACTCAGAATTGCGTTATCCGTATGAGGGTTCAAAGACATTGATGTATGCATTCGACAGATTTGAGGATATGGATTTGATTACTGAGCTACTGAAAGGTATGTATGCGGAACTGCCAGAAAAGAAACCCAAGAAAGCTAAATGAGACAAACAAGCTTCAGTTTGTTGAATTTAGCAAGGTACAAGTTTTTATGAGATGAAGCCTATAAAATTTGTACGGAAACTGTAGGGTAAGAAAAGAAAAAATATTTTCATTCTAAAGTTTAAGTTTAAACATTAACTCTATCCCTTTCGTTCTATAATATAGAAGTTTACTAGCACCACATGTTGAGGCAGTATCACTGCTTGTACGAGCTGATACTTTAGCGAAGTAGAAGTAGATCTTCGGCACATGCGATAGGACTCGTAGAAAGAGGGGGGGCACCGACGAAATGATACGGTAAGTCCGAACCGCCGAGTGTGTAGCTTTGCTCGTAAAAGCCTAGAAAGCTTGGTATGAATCAATAATGAAAAGCCTTGATTGTAAGGCTTTTTTTTGTTTTTGTGATAGAATATAGGTAGTTATAATCGAGAACAACTAAGAAGCAGTAAATATACGTAGAATAATTAAGATTAGGAAGAAAAAATGACAGAAATTGATAAAAGGAATTTAAAAAATTATCTTTGTTTTACATTTGGAATTACTTATATAGCTTGGGGGATTCTTGCCATCTTTACGCAATCTCATATTTTGGGATTAGAAACAATTATAGGGAGAATGTTACATATAGTAGGTGCACTTGGTCCAGCTATTGCAAGTTGCTTTTATTTGAAAAGGAATAATATAAAATTTAAACATTTTTTATTTAGTAAGAAAGAAAATAGTAGTATTTATTTCATTATTCATTTGTTAGCAATTTTGATACTATTTTCTGTATCGTCCTTAGAATTAAATGAAGTATCCATTTATCTGATGCCACTATTCTTTATTCAATTAATATTTTTTGGTGGTGGACACGAAGAATTAGGATGGAGAGGCATACTACAACCCTTACTTGATAAAAAATATACTTATTGGAAATCTAATTTGATTGTAGGATCAATTTGGGGGATTTGGCATCTGCCTTTATGGTTTATAGTTGGAGAAAGTCATCAAGGATTTCCTTTTATTTTATTTTTTATACATACGTTATTTTTAAGTTTTGTTTTAGGGCTTCTTTACCGTCAAACGAAATCTGTGGGGTATTGTATTTTATTTCATGCGTTCGCAAATTTGTTAAATCTCTATTTTGTGTTGAAGATTAATCTTACTTTTATTATCATTTTTATAGCTTATTTAATTTATACAATATTAGCAAGTAATAGAATTAGTAAGGAAAAGAATTTGTATCCAAAATAAATGGATACACTCTAGAAAATGAAGATGATTTTGTTCAAGGGAATAAAGTAGAAATAACGAACATTTATATGAAAGGCTTAGAGTAAACATGAGTCTCTTATTTGAAGAATTTAAAACCATTTGTTTCCATTTAAATCGAGTCGGAATTACACCGACACTGATGGGGTCTTTGGGATTGGAATTTAGAACGAAAGAAAATTGGGGGCCGTCTGACATTGACATTCATGTGCATGGTGACCCTAGAGGTTGGGAAGCACCTGATCATCTCAGAATTTATGACTGGGACAAGATAATGAAAGTGATGAAAGACTTAGGCTACGTCTTAATAGATATTCATGAGCATGAATTCAAAAAGGATCGAGTGAGTGTTGAATTTGGAAGTATCGATTCCTTACCTGATTTTGCAGGAGTTTCGGAATCGGATATAGAGCTTATTCACATTGAAGGTATCACTTTTCGTCTTCCAAGCTTGGAACAGTTTTTAAGTATTTACAAGGCTTCTTCCCAAGATTCTTATCGAAATGAACAAAATAACAATAAGGATTTTAAAAAGATAGAGTGGCTGGAAAGACATTTGTAAATTATCATATGAAAAGTAGTAAGTTGTAAGACTGGTTGTCATGTTATTTTTATTATCATTTTTATTGCTTATTTAATTTATACGATATTGGCGAGTAATAGAATTAGTAATTAAAAAATATTTTAAATTTTTGATCAGCTTAACTATTATTGAAAGTAACGATTGATGTATTTAGATTACTGCTTCTTTAAACAGATTAAACAAGGACGTATCTATTGAAAGTCTCACAGTAAGGAGTTTATATATGAAATTCCATGAATTTGGGGATAAGAATTTGCTTCCTATCCTATTGATACATGGCGGTGGCAGTTCTTGGTGGAATTATCTTCGTCAAGCACGGATTTTGTCAGAAGACTACCGTGTTATTCTACCCACTTTGAATGGCCATGGTGAAGAGTATCAACTCGATTATGTTTCTACGGAAGATTCTGCTTTGGAGATCCTAAACTATATCAAAGCAAACTATGGTGGAAAGTTGTTTGCGATCGGTGGCGTTTCTCTTGGTGGTCAAATTGCCATGGAACTTTTATCCTTAGACAGCGAGATAGCTGAGAAGGCCATCATAGATGGAAGCCTCTGTATTCCTCAACCAAGGTTAGCTAAAATCAGCATCTTTCTAGTATCACTATTTGATAAACTGTTGTTCAGTAAATTCTCTTGCAAACTTCAATTAAGCATGATGGACAAACTCTATCCTAAACTGGCTTATCCAGAGGAGATAAAAGCATATTATTTAGAGGATCTGCCAAGGACACCTATCAAAACATTGGTGACCATTTACAAAACCTATATGGGACGTTACAAGCTGAAGGATACGATTTCTGCTAGTAAGGCCCAGGTTCTGTATATCTATGGTGAAAAAGAATTAAACTGTGTGAAAGCATCAGCGAAATTATTTCAGCAGCTACATCCAAATACGATCCTGTATGAAGCAAAGGGCTATAACCATGGCTATTTATCAGCTTACCTACCTCAAGAGTGGATTGATTTGGTAGTACCATTTTTAAAGAGTGATCCATTGGGAATCTGATATGCTGTAAGGAGGAATCTTATGCTAGGAGCAATAGTAGGAGACATTGTAGGTTCTGTTTACGAATGGGGAAATATTAAAACGAAAGGCTTTCCATTATTTCGTGAGGATTGTTTTTTCACGGACGATACGGTAAGTTCGAACCGCTGAGTGTGTGAGTTTGTTAGTGAAACGTAGTTAATCCTCAAAATAAAGAAACTAAAACTCCATTATTTTGAGATGAAAACCTAAACTGTTTTTAAGGAGGTGAAATATTGATAGAAAGCAGACCTATGTTTGAAAAAATCTCATCCTTTGATGAATTTAATAAATATTACTGGTATCGTGATGAACTTTCACAGATATGCAGGTCATTAGGGCTTGAATATAGAGGTACAAAACAAGAACTCAATGATATTATTGAGCAGTACTTCAAGGGAAACTTGATTAAAAAACCATCAGTAAAAAGAAATAAGAAACGAGTAGAAGTCGTTACCTTAGATACGCCCTTACTTGAATGTAGATTCGCCTTTAATGCACACTTTAGAGAATATTTCTCTACTTTAACAGGTGTTTCGCCCTTTAAATTTACTGCTGATATGGCCACTGCCTGGAGAAAAGTAAAAAGGGAACATGATTTGAGTTTTACAATCCAAGACATGCTAAAAGTTTATTATGGAGATTCAGATTATGCCAAGTATGACCATTCGGTTTGTCAATGGAATCAATTTTTAAAGGATTTCTGTGTAGACGAAAATAGTGCCAACTACTTGAATAAACTAAAAGTAGCTTCTATTCTTTGGAAAGAAGTTAGAAATTCAAGTAATGAAAAAATTTATTCAAAGAATCTTTTAACTAAATATGCAGATAAAATAAACGAGTATGGTGAGTAGGATATTATTTATTTGCTTAATAAACAATTTAAAAAAGCCAATACAAAAAAAGTAAAACAAATAAGGTCTTTGATATAAGAATTAATTTAACTCTGATAAGATTTGAAAGGTGATTATGAAAGTAAAATTTAAAGAAACGAATAAGTTTTTTTTCAAAATAGTAGAAGTAGAGGGAGAAAAGTATATTCTAGACTTGACGACCGTTAGCCCCAAATCCTATTTCTGGGGTTCTATTCCTGATGAGATTACTGCAAAAATGCAAAAGTTAGATAAAAGAGATACGCGTTTTGAAAGTGTGGCTCCAACTATGAGTAAATCGATTGGGGTTGCAATTGGTACAGCAATAGGGGGTTCTGGCTATCGTCTAGTGACGAATTTTTTTAGAAACAATGGGATTAGTCACAACCTTCCTTTAAAGATAGGCTTATATGGCCTGTTCATCTTCCTAGCTTATCTTGTTTTCTGGTTCATTGCCATAAGAGCTCGTCATAGTGTCCAAAAAAGACTTGAGAATAAAGTTTCAAACTATCAAATAACCTTTAAACCAGTAGGAAATAAACGTCAATTAAAACATTACAAACTTCTTCCTTTTATCCTTGTTCCGACTCTTGGATGTTTTGCATTCTATCTATATACTGTTAATGGAACAGAGGGAGCCTTACTTGTTATTAATAGTATTCTATTGTTGGGATTCTTTACAGTGATTTTAGGCATGTCACCACTCCGAGAAAGTGTCGAAAAGCAAGAGATTATTTTTGAAAAAATCGAGCAGTTATAAGTTAAGATGAAAGCTATTTTATGATCCTCTTTTGCAGGTCACATTGGGTTATTTTATCAGAAAAAATTA
This sequence comes from Streptococcus infantis, assembly GCF_021497965.1. Lineage (GTDB taxonomy): Bacteria > Bacillota > Bacilli > Lactobacillales > Streptococcaceae > Streptococcus > Streptococcus infantis_B. The sequence goes on from NZ_CP046525.1 coordinate 816,271, forward strand.
TGTAATAGCGAAGAAAGTGTTTATGTTGCTCAATAACTCATTTAAGGTTCAGAACTTCTCTCGTAATGACATTTTATAATTTAGAAAAGGTGTAAAAATGAATTATTTAGAAATACGCAAGAAATATGGATTTTATAGAAAAGTCGTGATTGTTTTGGCTGTTCTTCTCATTCTTTCTGTAGCTTGGATGGTGAAAGATAGGACTATTCAAACCCTTTGTATTTTATTCATAAATGCACTCTTATTTCTTTTCATTGCACTAATCAGAAGAGGGTATGTAAGGAGTGGTACTAAGTTACTGTATATGGACTTAGATTTACCATCTTGGAAGCAATACATTGAATTGAAGAAAGATGCAAAAAGAGCTATTATAAAAATGGATGTGACACTAACATCTGTTGGGTATTCCTATATGATTGGTGATTTCGATGCTGCCATTAAGGAGGCTTCTGAAGCAATGACTGATCAAAAACTGAAGCTGAAATATAGGGATTTTTTAGAAAGTTATCTTATTCGTTCGACAGTTCTTGCAAATCCTAACCTGACCAGGGACCAGCTTAATCTTATGCTAAACAAAATGTCCATCTCAGATTCCTCTCTAGCCGAGAAAACAAAAAGCGTGAGTATCGCACTTTACGATTTAACAATTGCTCATCAATCCAATGATTACTTTGAAGACTTGGAAAACGAATTTAAATATCAACAATTGGAAATCACTTACTATCAAGCTTTGAACTCTGAATTAAAAGGAGATATGACTAGGGCGAATGAATTGTTTAGAATACTCGCTCAAGAAGATGAACAGCTCTATATCGTCCAGAAGTCTAAAGGATTTTTAAATAGTGAATCTATTAATTAGCAATGAATAAGTACAGAAAAGGATTGAATATGAAATCAAACAGTTTATTTTTTTTTAATGGAATTTTTGCTTTAACGTGCTCTCCCATTATTGCATTTGCATTTTTCTATAGATGGGAGATAAGATTTATCAATGGGGCTCTTCGTTTTGTTGATAAACCAGCATGGGCTTTTTCAGTAAATTTAATTAGTTTTATATTTCTTGTTTGTTCTATACTTGCAATTTTCATTTATAGAAAAGAATCAAATGGTCGTAAGAAAAGCTTTTTGTTTCTTTTAGTTGCATCTATCACAGGTTTTATCCCCTTCCTTTCATTTTTTTCAGCAATTTTTGCTCTTATTGCTGGAATTTTATATCTGGTTGATTTTAATCGATTGGTAAAAGAATAAACTAGAAGGTATTTATCATTTTCAGCATATCCAACCTTTTTTAGAACTGATTCTCTCAATCTCCAGTACGTCTGATTTCTATTTTCTGAGGTTTCATTTTATAATAGCATTATATGTAATGACTGATGTAGTTACACTAACATTTCTATTTAAAAATTAAGGAGTATTATCAATGAAAAAAGCAATGTTAATTATAAACCCTACCTCTGGTGGGGAAAAGGCTTTGGATTATAAGGTCAAGCTGGAGAATAAGGCCAAAGATTATTTTGAGCACGTGGAAACCAAAATTACTGAAAAAGCGCTGGATGCAACACACTTTGCTGAGGAAGCCTCTCGTGAGCAGTACGATGCAGTCCTTGTTTTTGGTGGGGATGGTACTGTTAATGAAGTAATCTCTGGCATCGCTGAGAAAGACTACATTCCGAAACTTGCGATTATTCCAGGAGGAACTGGAAATCTCATCACGAAACTATTAGAAATCAATCAAGATATTGACGGTGCGATTGACGAGCTTGATTTTAGTTCTACCAACAAGATTGATATCGGAAAATCTAACGGAAACTATTTTGGTTATATCTTTAGTATTGGTTCATTACCAGAAGCCATACATAATGTTGGGATAGAAGATAAGACGAAGTTTGGCATGCTCGCCTATGCGATTAATACCATGAAGTCAGTGGTTACAGATCAAGCATTTAATATTACTGTTGAGACAGAAAATGGAAATTATTTTGGCCCAGCCAGTCATGTTTTAGTTCTTCTTACCAATTATTTCGCTGACAAAAAAATCTTTGATGAAGACAAGGATGGTTATGCCAATATTTTGATTTTAAAAGATGCCTCAATCCTTACTAAATTGTCAGTTATCCCTGATTTATTAAAAGGGGATGTCGTCGTAAATGAGAATATCGAGTATATAAAAGCTCGTCATATAAAAATTTCTTCTGATTCTGAATTGGAAACGGATGTTGACGGTGATAAATCTGATGACCTACCAGTAGAAATCAAGGTGCTAGGTCAGCATATCGAAGTCTATTCTCAACCGAAAGAATGATAAACTTTTGAAAAGAATAGTAGATAATAAAGGAGGCGATGATGATGAAGATTTTAGCAATTAATTCAATTTCGTTTAAAAAAAGAATGATTGAATTACTATTTGATTATCTTTTCATTCTAGCTTATTTAGCACTTCTGTTTTTAGGTTCTATGCTTTTTTACATTATTATTTTTAATGGTATCCCAGAGTTTACAGAAATTCAGTCACAGTGGCTTGTATTTTTTACCTCTGTTTTGCCAATCACTCTACTTTTTACATTCTTAGATTATACAAAAAATGGGAGTTTTGGGAAGGTGAAAGCAGGACTTCAATTGGTTTACAAGAAAAAAACAGTGCAAGCTAGCTTGCTTAGAAACACCATTAAATTTTTACCTTGGCAAATAGGTCATATGGGCACGATACATGGTTTCTATAGTGAGTTTGATTTCTTATCTATTATCCTCTCGTTTTTAGCTACTCTTCTCGCAGTTGCCCTACTTGCAATGATGGTTTTCAGGAAAGATAAGCGACATCTAGGTGACCTTATAGCTCATACACAGGTACAGTTAAAAGGTGACTAAAATTAAATATTTCATAGATATTTCACTTATTAGGGAGAGTGCCGTGTGCCAGCTTCCTTTTTTAATGATTTAAAACCTACTTTACTTAGCAAAATGCTTGGACTTAAAATAAATTTGAACTATAATATAAGAGAAGCTTATCGACCTGAAAAATCTTAGTTAAAAAGGAAACATTTTATGAAAGTATCTAAAAAAATCAGATTAATGAGCTGCTGTGTTTTAGCTATCTTTACTTTAGCTGCCTGCGTTACAAACCAAAACCAATCTACGGAAAAACAGAATAGTTCAACTACTAAGGTGGCTAGCTCAGGTAAAGAAAGCTACAAAGGAACCTATAGCAATCTTAATAACAAGGAAAGCGAAGAAGAAGTTCGAAAAGCCTTGGCTGCACATTTGGATAAAGATAGTGTCGATGCATTTTTCAACCTTGTAAATGATTACAACGCAACTGTCGGTTCAGTAGGCTTGACTGGAGATTTTTCTACATTTACCAAAACAGACTATGATGTTGAAAAGATAAGCAATCTTTGGACGCCTAAAAAGGGTGATTTTGTCGGTACTAACTGTCGTATTAACAGTTATTGTTTATTAAAAAATTCTATCGAAATTCCTAAATTAGAGAAAGATGATTCTCTCTTGTTTGTCGATAATGATGCCATTGACAAAGGTAAGGTCTTTGATGCAGAAGACAAGGATGCTTTTGATATTTTATTCTCAAGAGTCAAGACCGAAGCAACGACTGATGTCAAAGTTCATGCTGCAAAGATGGAAAAATTCCTTTCTCAATTCAAGTTTAATGAAAATGCAAGAATGCTGTCCGTAGTCGTCCATGATGACTTGGATGGGCAATCCCTCTTTATTGGCCATGTCGGGATCCTTGTGCCAAGCGAGGATGGCTATCTCTTTGTTGAAAAATTAACCTTTGAGGAGCCTTATCAAGCCATCAAATTTGCGACCAAGGAAGATTGTTACAAATATCTAGATACAAAATACGAAAACTATACAGGTGAAGGTTTAGCGAAACCCTTTATTATGGATAATGATAAGTGGGTTCAATTCTAAAGGATGGTAATGAAATGGAAGTAGTACTGGCATTCATAATTTTTGTCTTAATCGGAGTATGGGCTGTTTGGGTTATCAAGGGAAACCAGCAGAGACCAAGAAGAAATGAACGATTTATTGGGTATATCAATCGATACGATGAAGATGGTGATCCTTACCAAGCAGAGGTTTGGGAAGTGACAGAGGATGAGGAGTAGACATATGGAATTACAAGATTTTACGAAACAAGAACAAGAAATGATTAAAAAGGGGTTAACTTTCTCTAAACTGAGCGATAAGGAAACAGCTGATAAGATTATCGCCCTAATCCCTCAAGATATGATTAAACGGATTCCATTTTTTGTTAGAAAACATGCTATTACGCGGACTATTAAGAGAATCTCTCTTGAGTATCCGGAATTGTACGCTGTTGCTGAACAAGAAGGTCAACTTCCAGAAAAAGAAGCTCAAGAATTACGCCAAATTCTTATAACTATTTTCCAAGAGAAAATGACCAAGCATAAGATTAAATAGGAGTTGAGAATGGCTATTGATGGTGTTAAAATCATTGACAGTGATCAAGCTTATGACATTTACAATGAAGTAGTCGGTCGCTATAGAGATGGTGAACATGTGGCGAATATTATCAAGGAAATCCTTGATACGGAGAAAGATGACTGTCAAACAGACTTTTTTACAGAAATTTATTGGACTGCATTTGCCTACTCACTGTGGAAGATTGGTCACCTGACTGACGATATCAGAGATAAAACCTTAGAGATTATTAAAAAAGGTCCAGATCCATTTTGGTTGGAAATAGACTCAAAGGCATTGAAGCAAAGGCAAAAGGTCTTGGATAAACTTGCTATCCAGTTGCAAACTGAAAATCCTAGACCTCTAAAGGTTCCTAAAGCAAAGGCTAAACGAAAACCTTACTTTGAAGAAGGAGACATCCTTGCTGTTAAGTTTGAAGATGAGTATGGTCTTGTATTTGTATCTATGATTGAGCAGAGTCCTAGAAAACTTGAGTACCATCTAGCTTGCACGCGCCTCTTACAAACAAAAAAGCCCTCCATAGATGATTTTTTGACCAGTCAAATCTCCTGTAAGATGGACAATACAAAGTTTGCTCTCGTTACAGATTGCTGGTTCAATCACAAAGATTTAGGGCAATTATTAGAAAATATTGAAAAAATTGGACAGGTGAAACTTAGACCTTTTAGTCTTTGGATGTTGGCACCTGCCCAAAATTTAGAAGACATTTATGAAGAAATCACTAGAGATAAAGGCTCTTCTGGCCTTCGGTTCATCGAAACCTATAAACTTGTAGATGATATTTTTTCAGTCTAATGTCTATCTGATAAGAGGAAAATAAAGGGTGAGTCATTCCCACATGCTGTGTTGGGCTCTGACTCCATAGCTATCAATCGAACCATCTGAATTGAACTTGGATTCAATACGGTATCTTTTCCAGAGGTCGTAATCTGCTGTTTGAATGGTTAGGATAAAGTTGTTATCCTTATCAGAGACATTATAATCAGCAGGATTGACTTCAAAGATATCGATTAATTTTCGTGTTTGAAAATCTTGGAGCTTGAGATTGGCTAAACTGACATGATTGATAGAAATTTCCTGCAACTGATGGGGATCCTTGGGCGTTCTATAGTAGGTAATGACACAGTTTTTGAGTTGATCAGTATCTTTTCCTGTAGGAGTAAGGCTCATAAAGCCATAGGATTGATCATCCCGCTTGACTTCAAGAAGCTGACCGTAGTAGAAGTGGTCGTTTTTTGGATTGGTGATTGGACTATCTGCGCCTTTATCTTCGAAGGTGAATCCATGCTCTAAAAGCTCGGAAGCCTTGGTTTCTCCGATAATGATAGTGGTATCTTGAATGGTAACTGGAACTGGTTGAGCTGGAAGACCACTCATCATGATGCAGAACATAAAAACATAACTTGTTAAAAAAACTGTCCCAATAAAAGCATTGGTTGATGCATAGGCATGACTGTTATGAAAGTTTTTTCTGATAGTTAGTACAATAAATTTACCAATACTTTTTAAAACCATACTAACAAGTACGATGAAAAATTGTTTTTTCAAACATTCATAAACTGCTTGAGGAAAGCTATTACCATGATAGTAGAAGACAGACAATAGGAGTAGATTTACGATTAAATAGATTAGCAAGAACCAATGAATATCTTTAAGGGCCTTAGCATCAGTGATTTCTTCATAGTCAACGTGAATTCTTCCTTGAACAGCATGGCCAAGTTTATAAATCCATTTGGGAATGTCTTTGCCTTTTTTAACCGCAACTACAAGTCTGATATAGAGATAGATAGTAAAGGATAAGGATAGAAAGAAAAGAGCATAAAAAACTAAAACAATAGTAGTGAACATGGTTATTTCCCCTTTTTTTCACCAATGAATACAGAACAATTTATTAGCTCCATTATAGCACTTTCTCGGGAAATAGAGCTAGAAATATCAGTAAAATCCTTAAAGATAAAAAAGTGGGAATCATTGCCATTTATGCTATACCGATTGTACTGATAGAAGGTAGTCCTTTCTTACTAATCGTTTTATTGGTTAGGAATTTTCTTTTAAAGAGAAAGATAAGATTTGAGAGAGAACATAAAGGAGTAGAGAGTCATGGGTAGAACGGTAATTATAGGAACTTTAATGGTTTTTACAATCTTTAATCTGCTACTCGGTCTGGGTTTTTATCTCTTTCTAAAAAAGAGGAAAGAGAATGGGCAGTCATTGTACGAAACCCCTGTAAATCAACAAACTCGAACAGAAAAACTGGGTCTAGGCGAGATTTTAGTCTACCTGTCCCTGATTGTCATCGCGGGGATCTTTGCTTTTCAGACCTTAAATAGAGGTGCTATTGGGAATTCTATTTTAGCCAAAATGATCCTTCTACCTGCTCTAATGGCCCTTTTCAATGCAAGAAAAAGGACTGGAAAGTCTTTACTTGCCTTCCTTATAACCTTGATGGTCTTTCTAGTAGGAGTCATGTTTAATCTCACGATTGGTTTGCCACCTCAAACACCAATTTTGCAAATTAATGAAAGTAAAATCATTTTAGCAGAAACCAAAGCCAGTGAGCTGATGGATGCTGGATTTGACATCTATGTAAGACAGGGTGATGGTGGTAGCGACTACGAAGAGCTCCTGACAGATGGCAGTTTCCAAAAGTATCCAGGCGATAAAACAGTTACCATCGAAAAAGGCTTCAGACTTGATAGCAATGCTGTTCCTTACGCTCCCTATCTTCTTGCAAAAGATGGCATAGTACTGGGCAGTATTTCCTTTTACGGTGCTGAGGACCAGGATGTGGCTTTAGAAGATTCTAAGGTTATTCAGGTTCGATTTAATAAAGACAGTATTGAAGAAGCAAAGAAACATTATATCACTTTCAAGTTAGATGAACTCGACTTAACTAAGCGATTGGACCTTCCTTTTGTTCAAAAAACTTTTAAAAAGCATCTATGGTCCACTCCACCATCAAGTACAAACGATGTCACTCAATTGTGGTATGGGTTACAGTGGTCAAGTAACAGTGACTCTCTATTTTGGAATGAATATTACAGCCTTATCCGTCTAGATGAAAATTATTTGATGACTGATTTTGAGCTAGCTGTTCAAATAGCGAAAAATGAGTAGATATATTTTTAATTAGTGACTGTACTTATAGATAATTAAGGGACTAACTATTTTAGTTCCTTTTTAGTTTTTTAAAACTTAATTTAAAACAGTTTCTATTTTCAAGTTAAATTAATTTCACGAACGAAAAAATGAATTTATTTAAAAAAGTTTCTAGAAATACTTTACAAGTCTCTGAAAACATGATATAGTAATGAAGCTTAGAAAATGAGATGATGTTTTCTAGCAAATATAAACCCGAGTAAAAAATGCCTACGGACAGGCAGGGTTGAATGCCGAAGCGTGGTTGAAAAGCCACATTATTGATAGGGTTAAAAGCCTACTTTTATAAGTTGATGTTAGGGCACCTGTCCTAATTCGTATAGATTTGTTAGTGTGGTGAAAGCACACGTCATCTTGTGAAACGATCAATAAAGTACGTAATATTTGCTACTAGAGAGTTAGGAAACATCAGGAACAGACATACTCAAAAGAAACAAACATAAACACGTCAGTAGATTGTAGAGCAGGTGCCAACCTGCTCTTTTTTCATGAGTGCCCTTTGAGCCTTAGATGATTAAGGTGAGAAAACTATGATAAAGGAGTATGTCTAAAACATGTTAAATCAAAACCAAGCTCCCATCTATGAGGGGCTGGTCAAGTTACGAAAGAAAAGAATTGTACCATTCGATGTACCAGGTCACAAGCGGGGACGCGGTAACCCAGAATTAGTCGAACTTTTAGGGGAAAAGTGTGTTGGTATAGATGTTAATTCTATGAAGCCTTTGGATAATCTAGGGCATCCCATTTCGATTATCCGAGAAGCAGAGGAGTTGGCAGCAGAAGCTTTTGGTGCAGCTCATGCCTTTTTAATGATCGGTGGAACAACATCATCGGTACAAACCATGATTCTCTCCACCTGTAAAGCGGGAGATAAGATCATCCTCCCTCGAAATGTACATAAATCAGCCATCAACGCTCTCGTTTTATGTGGTGCTATTCCCATCTATATCGAGATGAGTGTGGATCCAAAAATCGGTATTGCACTGGGACTTGAAAATGAGCGTGTAGCACAAGCTATTCAAGAACATCCAGATGCCAAAGCAATCCTAATCAACAACCCTACTTACTATGGAATTTGTTCGGACCTTAAGGGGTTGACAGAGATGGCTCACGCTGCAGGGATGAAGGTCTTAGTAGATGAAGCGCATGGGGCGCACTTGCATTTTACAGATAAACTTCCTCTGTCTGCTATGGACGCAGGAGCAGATATGTCAGCTGTATCCATGCATAAGTCCGGTGGCAGCTTGACTCAAAGTTCCCTTCTTTTAGTTGGCGATCAGATGAATCCTGAGTACGTACGTCAGATTATTAATTTGACACAGTCAACATCAGCATCCTACTTGCTAATGGCTAGTCTAGATGTTTCTCGTAGAAACCTAGCCCTTCGTGGCAAAGAGTCCTTTGAGAAGGTCATTGAGTTATCTGAGTACGCTCGTCGAGAAATCAACGCCATTGGTGGCTACTATGCCTACTCAAAAGAGCTAGTAGACGGTGTGTCCGTTTGCGATTTTGACGTGACCAAACTGTCCGTTTATACTCAGGGAATTGGGCTAACAGGGATTGAAGTTTATGATCTTCTGCGAGACGAATATGACATTCAGATTGAGTTTGGTGATATCGGCAATATCTTGGCCTACATATCGATTGGAGACCGGATTCAAGATATCGAGCGCTTGGTCGGTGCTTTAGCTGATATCAAGAGACTTTACTCGAGAGATGGGAAGGACTTGATTGCTGGCGAATATATCCAGCCTGAGTTAGTGCTTTCTCCTCAGGAAGCCTTTTATTCAGAGAGAAGTAGCTTAACTTTGGACGAATCCGTTGGGCAAGTCTGCGGAGAATTTGTCATGTGTTATCCTCCCGGCATCCCAATCTTAGCGCCAGGTGAACGGATTACACGAGAAATTGTCGATTATATCCAATTTGCCAAAGAACGTGGTTGTTCCCTTCAAGGAACGGAAGATCCAGAGGTCAATCACATCAATGTTATTGAGAGAAAGGAGAACTAAATGGATTTATGGTTTTCTGAAGTTCATACTCCAGATGTGAAATTATCCCTGAGAACAGCCAAACAACTCTACGCTGGTAAAAGTGAATGGCAGGATATCGAAGTTTTAGATACGCCTGCTTTTGGGAAGATATTGATTTTAAATGGGCATGTCTTGTTCTCGGATGCAGATGATTTTGTATACAACGAAATGACCGTCCACGTTCCTATGGCTGTCCATCCTAATCCGAAGAAAGTTTTGGTTATTGGTGGTGGTGACGGAGGTGTTGCCCAAGTATTAACGCTATATCCTGAACTGGAGCAAATTGACATCGTAGAACCAGATGAGATGTTGGTTGAGGTTTGTAGAGAATACTTCCCAGATTTTGCTGCAGGGCTTGATGATCCTCGTGTTACCATTTACTATCAAAACGGGCTTCGTTTTTTACGAAACTGTGAAGATGATTACGATATTATCATCAATGATGCGACGGATCCATTTGGACATACGGAAGGGCTCTTTACCAAGGAATTTTATGGTAACAGCTATAGAGCTCTCAAAGAAGACGGTATCATGATTTATCAGCATGGTAGTCCTTTCTTTGACGAAGATGAGTCGGCTTGTCGAAGCATGCATCGTAAGGTTAATCAAGCCTTTCCAATCAGCCGAGTTTATCAGGCACATATCCCTACCAGTCCGGCTGGCTATTGGTTATTTGGATTTGCATCGAAAAAATATCACCCTGTCAAAGATTTTGACAAGGAAGGCTGGAAAAAACGCCAGTTATTCACAGAATACTACACTGCAAACTTACATGTGGGGGCCTTCATGTTGCCCAAGTATGTTGAAGACATTTTAGAAGAAGAGGAAAGAAAAAAATGAGTCGTTTATTAGTTATCGGATGTGGGGGCGTTGCCCAAGTTGCTATTTCAAAGATTTGCCAAGATAGCGAAACCTTTAAAGAAATTATGATTGCTAGCCGTACCAAGTCAAAATGTGATGACTTGAAGGCTAAATTAGAAGGTAAAACAAGCACTAAAATTGAAACAGCTGCTCTTGATGCTGACAAGGTAGAAGAAGTAATTGCCTTGATTGAAAGCTACAAGCCAGAAGCTGTTTTGAACGTAGCTCTACCATACCAAGATTTGACCATTATGGACGCTTGTTTAGCAACAGGAGTCCACTATATCGACACAGCCAACTATGAGGCTGAAGACACAGAAGACCCTGAATGGCGTGCTATTTATGAGAAACGCTGCAAAGAGCTTGGATTTACGGCTTACTTTGATTATTCATGGCAATGGGCTTACCAAGAAAAATTCAAAGAAGCAGGATTGACAGCTCTTCTTGGCTCTGGTTTTGACCCAGGTGTAACCAGCGTCTTTTCAGCATACGCGCTCAAACATTATTTTGACGAAATCCACTATATCGATATTTTAGACTGTAATGGTGGTGACCATGGTTATCCATTTGCAACTAACTTTAACCCAGAAATCAATCTTCGCGAGGTTTCTGCGCCAGGTTCTTACTGGGAAGATGGGAAATGGGTAGAAGTAGAAGCTATGTCTATCAAACGTGAGTATGATTTCCCTCAAGTTGGGCAAAAAGACATGTATCTTCTTCACCACGAAGAAATTGAATCACTGGCTAAAAACATTCCAGGAGTTAAACGTATTCGTTTCTTCATGACTTTCGGTCAATCTTATCTAACTCACATGAAATGCTTGGAAAACGTTGGGCTTCTTCGTACAGATGCTATTAACTTTAATGGTCAAGAAATCGTACCAATCCAATTCTTGAAAGCCTTGCTTCCAGATCCTGCAAGCCTTGGTCCACGTACAGTTGGAAAAACCAATATCGGCTGTATCTTTACAGGTGTCAAAGATGGTGTTGAAAAGACCATTTACATCTACAATGTTTGCGACCATCAGGAATGCTACGCAGAAGTTGGTTCACAGGCTATCTCTTACACAACAGGTGTTCCTGCCATGATAGGGACAAAATTAGTGATGGATGGTACTTGGAAACAACCAGGAGTGTATAATCTTGAAGAGTTGGATCCAGATCCATTTATGGAAGCTTTGAATAAATACGGTTTGCCATGGGTTGTGGTTGAAAATCCACAAATGGTGGACTAATGAAGTTAGAACAAGTACCAACACCAGCCTATGTTATTGATCAAGCAAAACTAGAGGAAAATTGCCGCATTCTACAAGAGGTTCAAGAAAAGGCAGGCTGTAAGGTGTTGCTAGCTCAAAAGGCTTATTCTCTCTATAAAACTTATCCCCTAATTAGCCAGTATCTCTCTGGTACAACGGCTAGTGGACTCTATGAAGCGAAGTTGGCTAGGGAAGAATTTCCAGGAGAAGTCCATGTATTTGCGCCTGCTTTTAAAGCAGCAGATATGGAAGAGTTACTTCAAATATCTGATCACATTGTTTTTAACTCAGAGAGACAATTACGAAAATATGGTCAAACTTGTCGTGAGGCTGGTATCAGTGTAGGTCTACGCCTCAATCCTCAGTGTTCTACTCAGGGAGATCACGCGCTCTATGACCCTTGTGCTCCTGGATCCCGTTTTGGAGTGACTCAAGACAAAATACCAAGTGATTTGCTGGACTTGGTGGATGGGCTTCATTTTCATACTCTTTGTGAGCAAGGGGCAGATGATTTACAAACGACTTTGAAAGCAGTAGAAGACCAGTTTGGTGCCTATTTGCACCAAGTTAAATGGCTCAATATGGGTGGTGGACATCACATTACGAGAGATGACTACGATGTGGACTTACTGATTTCTGAGATTAAACGGATTCGAGAAACCTATAACCTTGATGTCTATATAGAACCAGGAGAAGCGATTGCACTCAATGCTGGTTATTTAGCTACTGAAGTTTTAGACATCGTTGAAAATGGGATTGAGACCCTAGTCTTAGATGCTTCAGCAAGCTGTCATATGCCAGATGTCCTTGAGATGCCCTATCGTCCTCCATTGAGAGATGGTTTTGAAGCCCAAGAAAAAACTTATACTTATAGACTTTCTTCCAATACCTGTCTAACAGGTGATATCATTGGTGACTATAGCTTTGAAAATCCAGTTGAGATTGGAGATAGATTGTACTTCGAGGATATGGCAATCTACTCCTTTGTCAAAAATAATACCTTTAACGGGATTGGACTGCCAAGTTTGTATGTGATGGATAGAGAGGGTAAATGCAGTCTAGTCAAGGCCTTTGGCTACCAAGACTTTAAGGAGAGATTATCATGATGGACAGTCCAAAGAAATTAGGTTATCGTATGCCTGCAGAGTATGAATCCCATCATGGGACTCTCATGATATGGCCTACTCGACCAGGGTCTTGGCCATTTCAAGGCAAGGCTGCAAAAACAGCTTTTAGCCAGATTATCAAAACCATTGCCCAAGGAGAAACAGTCTATCTTTTGGTAGAGGAGTACTATCTATCTGAAGCCCAATCCTATCTTGGAGACCAGGTCGTTTATCTAGATATCCCAACAAATGATGCTTGGGCTCGCGATACAGGTCCGACCATTCTCCTTAATGATAAAAGGGAAAAGTTAGCGGTAGACTGGTCTTTCAATGCCTGGGGTGGTGCTGTGGATGGACTCTATCAAGACTATGAAGCAGATGACCAAGTGGCGCCTTCCTTTGCTAGAGAATTAAATATACCTGTTTATAGCGCCAAACCATTTGTACTAGAAGGTGGTTCCATACACAGTGACGGCCAAGGAACAATACTTGTCACAGAAAGTTGCCTCCTCAGTCCTGGACGTAATCCTCACATGACTAAAGAAGAGATTGAAAATACCTTACTAGAGAGTCTTGGAGCTGAAAAAGTTATTTGGCTTCCTTATGGTATTTATCAAGACGAGACCAATGAACACGTCGACAATGTTGCAGCCTTTGTTGGTCCTGCTGAGGTTATTTTAGCTTGGACAGACGACCAAGATGATCCTCAGTATGCCATGTCTGCAGCAGATCTAGCTCTTTTAGAGAATGAAACAGATGCAAAGGGTCGGAGTTTCACCATCCATAAGCTCCCAATCCCAGCGCTTCATCAAGTAGTGACGGAAGAAGATTTGCCGGGCTATTCATATGAAGAAGGTGAAGAAGAACGCTATGCTGGTGAGCGTTTAGCAGCATCCTATGTGAACTTCTATATTACCAATAAATCTGTCTTGGTGCCACAATTTCAGGACGAAAACGACCAAGTGGCCTTGGATATCCTGAGTAAGTGTTTCCCGGACCGTGAAGTCGTAGGAATCCCTGCAAGAGATATTCTTTTAGGTGGTGGAAATATCCACTGTATTACCCAACAAATTCCAGAATAGGAGAAAAAGATGAGAAATGTAACGGTTGCAGCTATTCAGATGCAATGCGCTAAGGATGTGGAAACGAATATCCGAATAGCTGAACGTCTAGTTCGACAAGCTGCTGAGCAAGGAGCCCAAATTATTCTCTTACCTGAATTATTTGAACGTCCCTATTTCTGTCAGGAACGTCAGTATGACTACTACCAGTATGCCCAGTCGGTGACAGAGAATACGGCCATTCAGCATTTTAAAGAGATTGCCAAGGAACTAAAGGTCGTTTTACCAATCAGTTTCTATGAAAAAGATGGTAATGTCTTATACAATTCCATTGCTGTCATTGATGCGGATGGAGAAGTACTAGGAGTTTATCGTAAAACTCATATACCAGATGACCATTATTATCAGGAAAAATTCTTTTTCACACCTGGAAACACAGGCTTCAAGGTCTGGGACACTCGCTATGCCAAGATTGGTATCGGGATCTGTTGGGATCAATGGTTCCCTGAAACTGCCCGATGTCTTGCGCTAAATGGCGCGGAATTACTCTTTTACCCAACAGCCATTGGTTCGGAGCCGATTTTGGATACAGATAGCTGTGGTCATTGGCAACGTACCATGCAAGGACACTCAGCAGCAAATATTGTGCCAGTTATTGCTGCTAATCGTTATGGTTTGGAAGAAGTCACTCCTTGCGAGGAAAATGGAGGACAAAGTTCAAGTCTGAATTTCTACGGTTCATCCTTTATGACCGATGAAACAGGAGCTATCTTGACCCAAGCAGAACGACAAGGCGAAGCTATCTTGTTAACAACTTATGACCTGGACAAGGGAGCAAATGAGCGCCTAAATTGGGGCTTATTTAGAGATAGAAGACCAGACATGTATAAAGAAATTGTCAGATGAGAAAAGCCTAGTATAGGCTTTTTTCTGTAAATACTATAATAATTTTTGATAAAGTATTAGTATAATGATAAAATGGACTTAGTGTTAGCAAGGATAAAATAGACTGGAAAGAGCTAAATCATTTTTTCCTTGAAGAATTAGGCCACGACTGAGGGTTTTTATGGGTAAATGGACATGTAAATGTGGGCAAGCTATGAATGAACACCGAGCGCCCGATCCAAATGCTTATTCAGTTTATTCGGATGAGTTGCTTGAGGATATTTTTAACAATACTGACGAACATGATAAAATTTCCTATGTAGACATTTCGAAGGCTTCCTTTTATATATGGAAGTGCCCAAATTGTGGTAGTTTCATGGTTTTTGGTGAAGAGGATAATCCAAATTGTTTCACTTTTTATGAGCGCCAGACCAATGAAAAAGTTGAACCACTTTTCGATCCTGATCAGGAGTTGAATCTCGTTGTCGTTGAGTTTCAAGAAGGTGGAAATGGATATACTTATATCTGTGATGATCCAAGTATTCATATTGGGCATGGTGTGATTGTACCAACTGGAAAGAAAAATATTGAAAAAATAGCTCTGGTAGTCCAGAAATATCATGCTTACCCAAGAGATATCACTTATCCCGTTGAAAAGTTAAAAAGGGTCATCCGTAGGTATTCTATTTTTGATCCTGAGACTTCGAAAATAGTTTGTAAAAATATACTTGAGCACGGAAGAATTCTAAATGCTTGCTCGAAAAAAGTAAAAATTGAGTCTAAACAAATTTACCATGCAATCAAAACTCCTCTAGGCTATTTTTGGTTGGAGTTAAATAGAGTTCCAATTCCGATGAAAATCACACAAATTCAAGTACAAGATAAAAAGTATCAGGTTGATGGAGCCTTTTATATAAAGCCTGCCAAGGTAAACTACAGAAAATTGTTAGAACTTGAATTATGTGCAGATTTTGATATTGATGCCTCTCGCTGGATTGACGTTCTATCAGACGAAAATGTTTGGGGAAATACCTGGGAATTGAATGGCCTTCAATTTGGAATTACTGCAGGAGAGTCCCCAGAATTTGAAGATGAAGTAGTTGCAAGAAAATTTAGCCGTATCCCACTTTATTATGACTGGCATCCAGAATTTGAAGACTATTATGGCTTTAGCCTAGCATGGAAAAAATACGAGTCTGATAGTGATTTGTCGATTGATTTCTATACGACATAAAAGAAATGCTCGGTATTATTGTGTAAATTATAAAACAGTATTTGAGATTTTAGATGAAAAGTGATTTAATTTTACAATAAAAAGTAGCCCAATTAGGCTACTTTTTTAAAATTCTTTATAAACATAAGGATTATCGGGTTTGTCGACCTTGATGAAAGACTGGACTTCGAGGGTTGGGAGGATTTGGTTGAGTTCCTTGTGATAGTGTTTGCTAATCTTACCTTTGACTTTTACCCAGGTGTTATTTTCGTACTTATTAGTGTTTCCAGTGGTCAAAAGTCCAAAAACACCTGAATCAGCGATACAGTGCATGATACCAAAGCGAAAGACAAATTGACTATCGCTGTGACTAGGATCGTTATAGACAAAGCCAATAAACTCAATCTCTTTACCTTCAAATTCATTGGGATAATCATAGATAGCTTCCATGACCTCCAGGTAATTTTCATCATTTATAACTATACTTGATTGAGCTAAGTATTTATCAGCACTCTTCCGAATATTATTTTCATGAGCTGTTTGTGAATAAAATCGACTGGTATCCGGTTTGAGATACTGACTGCTCGTTCCTTCACTTGCTTGGATTGCCTTGTCAGTTCCTTCCGACAAAGGGAAATAATATCCTTTTGCCGATACTGTTTGTGAATCCAGAGTGACAGTTGGAAATGTAAATCCAACTAACAAGGGTAAACTTAAGAGGGCAAAACTAGCAAGCTTGGCTGAATAACTATGCAAGTGACTGTGTTCTTTCAAACGCTTGAAGAAAAGATAGGCTTGAACGATGGCTAGTAACAATGACAAAACCATGGTGATATAAGCCAGATAAGAGTAATGGAGGTTTAGATACTGATTGAGTTTACCTGATATCTGCAGATAAAGGGTTAAGAAAAAATAACTCATCAGAATAAGAAATCGTATCATAGAATCACCCCAACTATATAAGAATAGACAAGTACAACAAGAGTTACAATCATCATGAACTGCCAAATAAAGCGAGTTTTAAGATAGTTCTTCATCATGAGTAAGTTTTTGACATCAAGCATTGGTCCAATAACCAGAAAGGCAAGCACTGGAGCGAAGCCAAAACTGGAGAGAAGAGAAGATCCAATAAAGGCATCTGCCTCACTACAGAGTGATAGTAGGAAGGATAAGAGCATCAATAGAACAATAGCAAGCAGTGGGGTAGCGCTGATAGATGTCAGGATCCGGGTTGGCACATATACTTGGACTATACTTGCAAAAAGACAGCCAAAGACCAAGTAACGCCCCATATCGAAGAACTCATCAATAGCTTGGATAAAGACTTGAAGAAGTTTCTGACCTTTCGTTAAATGAGAAAAATCATGTTCATGACAAGCTAGTCTTTTTTCTTTTTGTATAGCTCCTTCCCAGAAAAATCCAAGAAAAATACCCAATATCGTAGCAATGAGTATTGCCCCTAAAGCTCTTAGAAGAACCATTTGAATGGAATTACCAAAGGCTGAATAGGTCGCAAAGAGTACGATAGGATTGATGATTGGAGCGGTTACTAGAAAGGGAACAGCTGTATAGCTTGGAACCTTCTTCTCCAAGAAACGATTGATGATAGGGACAATCCCACACTCACAAGAGGGAAAGAGAAAACCAATGAAGGTACCAAAAAAGATTCTCCCCAAGCGATTTTTAGGGAGAAATGTATAAACCTTCTCAGGTGTGACGTAGACTTCAATAGTACCAGAGATAATGCTACCAATTAAGACGAAGGGTAGGGCTTCAATAATGATTGATAGAAAAATGGCGCCAGCTTGTAGCACACTAGAAGGAAGACTTTGAAAGAATATCATCTATTTTTTCTTTTCAGCCTTATCTTTCTTTTCTTTGTCATCAGGAAATGTTACTTGTTTCAAATCAGGAAGTTTGGCAAACTCTTCGAACATTTTATCTAAGTCATCAGTTTTTGTAAATTTAACAGCCATAAGGCATACCTCGATTCTTTGTGCTACCTCTATTATACTATTATTTCTAGGAAATAGTTATATTTTATAATCAAGTTCCTTTTTATCTTTATAAAGTTGAAATAAAGCAACAAATTAATGAAAACAAGCTTTCCTGCTTATGGTATAATAGTTTCATGGATAAAAAATATGAAAAAATTTCCCAAGATTTGGGTGTAACCTTAAAACAAATTGATACTGTCTTATCTTTGACAGCTGAAGGAGCAACTATTCCCTTTATCGCTCGTTATCGGAAAGACATGACTGGTAGTTTGGATGAAGTGGCTATTAAGGCTATTATAGACCTTGATAAAAGTCTAACCGCTCTGAATGATCGTAAGGAAGCTGTTTTAGCCAAAATCAAAGAGCAAGGCAAGCTAACTAAGGAATTGGAAGAAGCTATCATATCAGCTGAAAAATTAGCGGATGTTGAAGAACTTTATCTTCCCTATAAGGAAAAACGTCGCACCAAGGCAACGATCGCGCGTGAGGCGGGACTCTTCCCACTTGCTCGTTTAATCTTACAAAATGTATCTGACTTAGAAAAAGAAGCAGAAACATTTGTCTGTGAAGGTTTTGAGACTCCACAAGATGCTTTATCGGGTGCAGTTGATATTTTGGTTGAAGCTCTATCTGAAGATGTCAACTTACGTTCAATGACTTATCAAGAGGTCCTTAGACATTCTAAGATTACTTCACAAGTCAAGGACGAAAGTTTGGATGAAAAGCAAGTCTTTCAGATTTATTACGATTTCTCAGAAACAGTTGCCAATATGCAGGGTTACCGTACGCTTGCCCTTAATCGTGGTGAGAAGCTAGGTGTTTTGAAGATTGGATTTGAGCATGCAGTTGATCGTATTCAAGCCTTCTTTGCTGCTCGTTTCAAAGTTAAGAATGCTTATATAGACGAAGTGATTCAACAATCTGTTAAGAAAAAAGTATTGCCAGCTATCGAGCGCCGTATTCGTACTGAATTGACAGAAAAGGCAGAAGAAGGAGCTATTCAACTCTTCTCAGAGAACCTTCGAAATCTTCTCCTTGTTGCACCTCTTAAAGGGCGCGTGGTACTTGGATTTGACCCAGCCTTTCGTACAGGTGCCAAACTAGCAGTCGTTGATGCTACTGGGAAGATGTTGACGACGCAAGTCATTTATCCAGTCAAACCAGCTTCAGCTCGCCAGATTGAAGAAGCAAAGAGAGATTTGGCAGATTTGATTGGCCAATATGGTGTTGAAATCATTGCTATCGGTAATGGTACTGCTAGTCGTGAGAGTGAAGCCTTTGTGGCGGAAGTTCTGAAGGATTTTCCAGAAGTCAGCTATGTCATTGTAAATGAGAGCGGTGCATCTGTCTACTCAGCTAGTGAACTTGCTCGTCAAGAGTTTCCTGACTTAACCGTTGAAAAACGTTCTGCTATTTCTATTGCCCGTCGCTTGCAAGACCCACTTGCTGAATTGGTTAAAATTGATCCTAAATCCATCGGTGTCGGTCAATATCAGCACGATGTTAGTCAGAAAAAACTATCTGAGAGTCTTGACTTTGTTGTTGATACAGTCGTTAACCAAGTCGGTGTTAATATCAATACGGCTAGTCCAGCACTACTTTCACACGTTGCAGGACTTAACAAAACTATCTCTGAAAATATCGTTAAGTATCGTGAAGAAGAAGGTAAAATCACTTCACGCGCCCAAATCAAGAAAGTTCCTCGTTTAGGTGCTAAAGCGTTTGAACAGGCTGCAGGTTTCCTTCGTATCCCTGAAAGTAGCAATATCCTTGATAACACAGGTGTTCACCCAGAAAATTATGCTGCTGTTAAAGAACTATTCAAACGTTTGGATATTGAAGACCTAAATGAAGAAGCGCAAGCAAAACTCAAATCTGTTTCTATCAAAGAAATGGCTCAAGAGCTAGACCTCGGTCAAGAAACACTTAAAGACATTATCGCTGACCTTCTCAAACCAGGACGTGATTTCCGTGATTCTTTTGATGCTCCGGTCCTTCGTCAGGATGTCTTGGATATCAAGGACTTAAAAGTCGGTCAAAAGCTTGAAGGTGTCGTTCGTAACGTTGTAGACTTCGGTGCCTTTGTTGACATTGGTATCCATGAGGATGGTCTCATTCATATTTCTCATATGAGTAAGAAATTTATCAAACATCCAAGTCAAGTCGTATCCGTTGGGGATTTGGTAACTGTTTGGGTGAAGAAAATCGATGTCCAACGTGAAAAAGTAAATCTGTCGCTCCTTGCACCAGCTGACTCTAATGAATCTAACTGATTACGTTAGGCAAGTTTCTTTAGAAGACTTCGGAAAACCTTTCAAACACCAGGCTCAATGGAATACTCGTCTGCGGTCGACAGGTGGACGATTTTTCCCTAAGGATGGGCATTTGGATTTTAATCCAAAAGTCTATCAAGAGCTAGGGGTAGAAGTTTTTCGGAAGATTGTTCGCCACGAACTCTGTCATTATCATCTCTATTATGATGGAAAAGGGTATAAACATAAGGATTTGGCTTTTAAGGAACTGCTAAAAGAAGTGGATGGACTCCGTTTTGTTCCTCCTCTATCAAGTGCTCGTCAAAAACCAGCTTTGGTTTATAAATGTCACTCTTGTGGCCAAACCTATCAGAGAAAGCGTCGAATTGACACCAAACGTTATCGTTGTGGTCTATGTCGTGGAAAGCTCCTCTTGTTAAATCGGCCTAAGGACTGATGTAGGGAGCTTTAGTTCATGTTATACTTATTTCAAGAATACCGAAAGAGGTACAAATCATGAATAAAAATTTTTATAAAATGAGACGAAATCGTATGATATCAGGAGTTCTTGCTGGACTATCTGATAGATGGGATCTTGATGTGACACTGGTGCGCTTTATTTTTGCTATCTTTACAATCGCAAATTTTGGACTCGGAATCATCATCTACATCATCCTAGCCTATATCTTACCAACCAAGGAAGATATCGAAGCGGACATGTACGGAACAGGCCCACGCAAAATAAAACAAGCTGAACCAATCGATGATGATAAAGGCTGGTTTTGGTAACCATCTTACCATTCTTAAAAAATCAAACCCTTGTAGTATCAAGGGTTTTTCTTTTGCTTAAAAATTTGTGGTAAACTAATAGTAGTTGATTTCCAAAAAATATCTCTATCTTACAAAAATGTAAGATTAAAGCTCAATTTGTAAGGTTATGTTATGGAACCAACTCTTTTTTTAGAGTACACTTATATCATAAAGATAAAGGAGCAAAACAATGAAAAATATTTTACAAAAGAAACAAACAAGTAAACCGAGTCCTAAGGATATCGAGCGAGTTGAGCTCGGCATTCAAATGATGCAGGCTCAGTTTCAATTAATGGGATATTAAAAAGGAGATGTCAAAATGACGCTATTAGATGTAAAACACGTTCAAAAGATTTATAAAACTCGCTTTCAAGGCAACCAAGTAGAAGCCTTGAAAGATATTCACTTTACTGTAGAAAAAGGCGATTACGTTGCTATCATGGGTGAATCTGGTTCTGGGAAATCTACTTTACTCAATATTCTCGCCATGCTAGACAAGCCAACTCGTGGCCAGGTTTTCCTTAACGGAACAGACACAGCTACCATTAAAAATTCTGAAGCATCAAGTTTCCGTCGTGAAAAGTTAGGTTTTGTCTTCCAAGACTTTAATTTGTTAGATACGCTTTCTGTTAAAGACAATATCTTACTCCCTTTGGTATTGTCTAGAAAGCCTATTACAGAAATGATGAAAAAATTGGTGGTGACGGCTGAAAATCTTGGCATCAATCAATTGCAGGAGAAGTACCCTTATGAAATCTCTGGAGGGCAAAAACAACGGGTTGCAGTTGCACGGGCTATCATCACAGACCCAGAAATTCTCCTTGCGGACGAGCCAACAGGTGCCCTAGACTCTAAATCGTCTGCAGCCCTCCTTGATATCTTTGATCAGATCAACGAGCAAGGGCAAACCATTCTCATGGTAACCCACTCAACAGCAGCAGCTAGCCGTGCAAAACGTGTCCTTTTCATCAAGGATGGCATTCTCTATAACCAAATCTACCGTGGTGAAAAAACTGATCGTCAGATGTTCCAAGAAATCTCTGACACCTTAACTGTTATGGCAAGTGAGGTGAACTAGTATGTTTCGATTAACCAATAAGTTGGCCATATCCAACTTAATCAAAAACCGCAAACTCTATTACCCTTTTGCTTTGTCTGTCATTTTGGCAGTCACGATTAGCTATCTCTTTTACTCCCTAGCCTTTAATCCAAAAATTGTGGATTTGCGTGGTGCATCTGCTATACAATTTACCCTACAACTAGGGCTTGTCGTAGTGACACTTGCATCTGCCATTATCGTGCTTTATGCCAACAGTTTTGTCATGAAAAACCGTTCCAAAGAACTGGGTGTATATGGCATGTTGGGCTTAGAAAAACGCCATTTGATTGGTATGACCTTCAAGGAACTCTTGATATTTGGGCTAGTAACAGTCACTGCCGGTATTGGGATTGGTGCCCTCTTTGACAATCTCATCTTTGCATTATTGCTTAAACTTGCAAAGATGAAGGTAGAGCTAGTAGCTACTTTCCAATGGTCTGTTGTTTTTTCTATCCTTCTGGTATTTGGGCTTGTATTTTTACTCATTGTCTTCCTAAATGCTATCCGCATTATCCGTATGGATGCTCTGCAACTTTCTCGTGAGAAAGCAAAAGGTGAGAAGAAGGGGCGTTTCCTGGTTCTTCAAACTTTAGTAGGGCTCATTGCACAAGGTGGTGGCTACTACTTAGCACTAAGCGTAACAGATGCATTTAAAGCTGTCGCTACTTTCTTTATTGCGGTCATGTTAGTTATTGTAGGAACCTATCTCTTATTCAATGCTGGTATTACAGTCTTCTTACAGTTGCTCAAGAAAAACAAGAGATATTACTACCAACCCAACAACCTCATCTCTGTTTCTAACCTCATCTTCCGTATGAAAAAAAATGCTGTCGGATTAGCAACCATTGCTATCCTTTCAACCATGGTTTTAATCACCATGTCAGCAGCAACCAGCATCTACAACGGTTCTGAAAATATGAAAAAACTCCTATATCCTCACGATTTTGATGTCAAGGGGCAAAATGTAGAAGTTGAGGATTTAGACAAACTTTTGACTCAGTATGCAAGTGAAAAGAGCTTAACGATTAGTAATAAAGATGTTCTCAGTTATGCGAGTTTCGGTCTTTCTAGTCAAGACGGGACCAAATTAAGCATCTTTGAAAAAGGGCAAAATAATGTTATGCCCAAGACTGTCTTCTTAGTTTTCGACCAAAAAGATTACGAAAAGATGACTGGTCAGAAATTGAATCTCACTGGAGATGAAGTAGGGCTTTGGGCTCGAAATGACCAACTTAAAGGACAGAAAGCATTTAGTCTGAACAATCAGAACTATACGATCAAGGAAGCAATCCAGCAGGATTTTATTGCCAATCATGTTACCAATCCCTATGTACTATTGGTATCGGATTATAACTATCTTGTAGTTGCTGACCTTCAAAGCTTTTTAAAACAGTACCAGGATTCAGCTATATACACACAGCTCTACGGTGGTATGGATGTAACAGCTAGTCTAGAGGAACAGTTAAAGCTATCTGATGATTTTGAGGAGTTTGCAAATAATTTTAGTCATAATCTCAAAAATAAAGACGGTATGGTTTATGGTGGAGGCACTGCAAGTGATGCAATTGCCCAAATGAATGCTCTCTTTGGAGGAGTTCTCTTTATTGGTATTTTCCTCTCTATCATCTTTATGATTGGAACTGTACTCGTTATCTACTATAAACAAATCTCAGAAGGTTATGAAGACCGTGAACGCTTTGTCATCCTGCAAAAAGTTGGGTTGGACCAAAAACAAATCAAGCAAACCATTAACAAGCAAGTCTTGACTGTTTTCTTCCTTCCTGTAATCTTCGCCTTCCTTCATCTAGCATTTGCCTATCATATGTTAAGTTTGATTCTTAAGGTCATTGGGGTAGTAGATACAGCTATGATGTTAAGTGTAACACTTTCTATTTGTGGTATCTTTGCCCTCATCTACGTACTTATCTTTATGATTACTTCAAGAAGCTATCGTAAGATTATCCAGCTATAATAAAAAAATAAATACCTCGATTTTTTCGAGGTATTTTTATGTTTTAAATGCTAAACAATTGTCCAAATAGATAGGTAACACCCATAGTCAAAAGGCCGATACAAAGGTTACGAATCATAGCTGTTTTAGTGGGGGCTTTTCCAAGTTTTGCACTCGTATATCCAGTAATTAAAAGGGAAATTGCTACAATAACAACAGTAGCAGGGATTCGATAGTCGCTTGGGAAGATAGTTATTGAAAGCATGGGTGGAAGACTTCCAAGAACAAAGGCAATAAAGCTAGATGCTGCAGCATGCCATGGATTGGTGAATTCTTCATACTCGATACCGTATTTTTCCTCGACTAAGGCTTTTAGTGGATTTTTCAAAAAAGCTTTGTTAACTAATAGTTGAGCTGAAGTTTCACACTCACCATTTTGAAGATAGGCTGCGTAGAGTGATTTTTTTGCAGCATCCATATCTTTATCCAAAAGTAATTGTTCACGGGCTACAGCGGCCTCCTCCGTGTCTTTTTGAGTAGATACGGATACATACTCTCCTCCAGCCATAGAAAAGGCGCCAGCAAGGATTGCGGCCAATCCTGATAGGAAGATAATCCAGATATTCGTTGTAGCACTCGCTACCCCGATAACAACTCCAGCAATAGAGATAATTCCATCATTAGCTCCCAGTACACCAGCACGCAAGATATTTAAACGGCCAGCAAAGTTTGCATCAATTTCATGAGTAATTTCTGACATAGTTTTCTCCTTTTTAAACATTATAAAGTATAGGAGAAGTGAATACAAACTTTTTAAACTATCTGAAAAAAGTTCTACAATTCTAATTTAAGACAAAGTAAATAGAAGTAGCCATAGCTATTTCTTATGCCAAGATATAACAAAGTTGTATTTGTAACCTAGTGGGATAGGTGATACAATGAACATAATGAAATCTTTGGAGGTCTAAATATGACTCGTGAATTTAAATTTGAAACTCTTCAATTGCATGCAGGACAAGTGGTGGATGCTACTACCAAGTCTCGTGCTGTACCAATTTACCAAACAACATCCTTTGTATTTGATGATACACAAGAGGGTGCAGAACTCTTTGCCCTTCAAAAACCTGGTAATATCTATACTCGTATTACCAATCCAACAACATCGGCCTTTGAAGAGCGTATCGCAGCCCTTGAAGGTGGTGTTGGTGCTCTTGCAACTGCATCAGGTATGGCTGCTATTACCTACACAATTTTAGCTCTAGCTCACGCAGGAGACCACGTCGTTGCAGCGTCAACCATCTATGGTGGTACCTTTAACCTCTTGAAAGAAACCCTTCCACGTTATGGAATCACCACAACATTTGTTGATATTGATAATCTAGAAGAAGTAGAAGCAGCGATTAAAGTTAATACCAAGCTTGTCTTGATTGAAACTTTGGGAAATCCAGTTATTAATATTCCAGATATCGAAAAAATCGCTGAAATTGCTCACAAACACCAGATTCCTTTGGTCGCAGACAATACTTTTGCTACACCATATCTTATCAATGTCTTTTCTCATGGTGTTGATATCGCGGTTCACTCAGCAACTAAGTTTATCGGTGGTCATGGGACAACTATTGGTGGTGTCATCGTTGATAGTGGTAAATTTGACTGGGCTGCTTCAGGGAAATTCCCTCAATTAGTCGAAGAAGATCCTAGCTACCACAATATCAGTTATACTCGTGATGTTGGTGCTGCAGCCTTTATCGTTGCTGCTCGTGTTCAATTGCTTCGCGATATGGGAGCTGCGCTATCACCATTTAACTCATTCTTACTTTTACAAGGTCTTGAAACACTTTCTCTTCGTGTTGAACGCCATGTTCAAAATGCTGAGAAAATCGTAGATTTCCTTGTGAACCATCCAAAGGTTGAAAATGTCAACTATCCAAAACTTCCAGATAGTCCTTACCATGCCTTGGCTGAAAAATACTTACCAAAAGGTGTTGGCTCAATCTTTACTTTCCACGTTAAAGGTGGAGAAGCAGAAGCACGTAAAGTGATTGACAACTTGGAAATCTTTTCGAACCTAGCCAACGTGGCAGATGCAAAATCATTGGTCGTTCATCCAGCAACTACAACACATGCACAGTTGTCTGATTCAGATTTAGAAGCTGCAGGAGTAACTAAAAATCAAATACGACTTTCAATCGGTCTTGAAAATGTCGATGATTTGATTGAAGATTTGCGACTAGCTCTTGAAAAAATTTAAAAATAACTTGTTTTTATCGAATTAAGGATCCTTCTCACGAATAATTAAGTGAGGAGGATTTTTATGTATAGTATTTCATTTCAAGAAGATTCGCTATTACCAAGAGAAAGACTAGTCAGGGAAGGAGTAGAGGCTCTCAGTAATCAAGAATTACTAGCTATCTTGCTAAGAACAGGAACAAAACAGGCCAATGTCTTTGAAATAGCACAGAAGCTTTTAAATAACCTAACTTGCCTAACAGATTTAAAAAAAATGAGCCTACAGGAATTGCAGACTTTATCAGGTATTGGACGTGTTAAGGCAATTGAACTACAAGCCATGATAGAGCTAGGCTATCGCATTCATAAACGCGAAACAGTGGAAATGGAGAGTATCCTTAGTAGTCGAAAGTTAGCTAAAAAGATGCAAGATGAACTTGGAGATAAAAAACAAGAGCACCTAGTGGCGCTCTATCTAAATACTCAAAATCAAATCATTCACCAACAGACTATTTTTATTGGGTCAGCTACTAGAAGCATTGCTGAACCGAGAGAAATTCTCCACTATGCCCTAAAGCACATGGCAACATCTGTGATTCTTGTTCACAATCATCCATCAGGTGCAGTAGTTCCCAGTCCCAATGACGACCATGTTACCAAGCTTGTTAAAGAAGCCTGCGAATTAATGGGGTTGGTCTTATTGGACCATCTAATTGTTTCTCATTCTGATTACTTTAGTTACCGAGAGAAGACGGACCTGATATAGGATTATTTTTTGAAGTTTAGAGGACCCTGCTCAATCGCTTGTAAAGCATAGGACTCTATATCCTTCATATCAATTTTAGGAAGAGGATCAATTGTAGGGACTAGCAACTTTTCTTGTACGATAAAGTCGACAATAGCATTGAAATCTTTAATGTTATAATACTTTTTGGAGTGAATCAAGATATCTCTGTAAAAAACAAGCGATGAACGAAATTTGCCTTTAAATTTTGCATCTGCTTTTTTGCAGAATAGTTTAGACTTTTTAGACCACACTTTGAGTTGCTTTTGTTTTTCTTTTTGAGATAGTTTATCATGATTCACTTTATCCATAGAAAATGCTTGATAGCTTTCAGTAGTTAAAAGTCTGTATAGATTAGAAAGTTGAAAATAAACGTCTATTTTCTTTTCCTTATAGGTTGAGAAATGGTCAAATTCCTTGCTCTTAACAGATGAGAAAACATTAACTTCTAAATCTCTTAAAAGCTCATGAGTAGAAGGGGGGTTAAGTTCAGTCATAATTAATTAACTAATTTAAAGTTCATTGACGACATAGTCAAACAATGTTTTATCTTTTGGGCGATTTTCAAAGAGAAATTCTGGATGCCATTGAACACCGAGATAAGGGAAACCTTCCGTACTTGTTATAGCCTCGATAATACCATCTTTAGGATCATGTGCTACAACCTTTAGATTCGGAGCTAAATCTTTGATACTCTGATGATGGAAAGAGTTGATATGGGAGATTTCCCCATAGATTTCTCTAAGAATAGTATCTGGTTCAGTGACAAGGCGCTGAGTAGTGTATTCAGCTGAACTATCCTGCCAATGATCCTCGATATCTTGATAAAGAGACCCACCCATGGCAACATTAAAGAGCTGGGTACCACGACAGACAGAAAAAATTGGTTTTTTCTGTCTAATAGCTTCTTTGATAAGTGCTAGTTCAAAAATATCCCTTTGAAGGTGGTAGTCGTCGCTATCAATAGCTTTTGACTCACCATAATATTTAGGATCAACATTTTGCCCACCAGTTAAAATAAGCTTATCAATTAAACTAATGTAGTAACTGGCCATTTCTTCATCACCGATCGGTAGGATAATGGGGATACCTCCAGCTTCCTTAACCCCTTCAACAAAGCCTTTGGCCGCATAACTCATCATAAGCTCATCATCTGGATGAACTTTTTCATTTCCTGTAATCCCAATAACTGGTTTATTCATAAATACTTACGCTTTCTAATCCTCTTTACGCATGAAATAGAGGAGAGTTTGAAGTTCGCTTGTAAGATCGACATACTGAACAACTACGTCTTTAGGAAGATGTAGGTGAACAGGTGAAAAACTGAGAATACCTTTGATGCCAGCATCAACCAACAATTCAGCAACTTCTTGAGATTTTATACTAGGGACAGTAAGAATAGCAGTTTTAACATCATTATCTATAATTTTGTCCTTTATTTGAGAGATTCCATAGATTGGAACACCGTCAGGAGTCTGGGTACCAACCTCAGGATGGTCATCTAGGTCAAAAGCCATGATGATTTTCATCTTGTTACGCTCATGAAAACGGTAGTGGAGGAGGGCATGCCCCATATTTCCGATACCAACTAGCATAACGTTGGTAATAGAGTTATCATTTAAAAGATCGGCAAAAAAGTTCATGAGCTTCTTGACATCATAGCCAAAGCCACGTCGTCCAAGTTCTCCAAAGTAGGAGAAATCACGACGAACAGTCGCAGAATCTATACCAATTGCCTCTGCGATTTGTTTGGAATTAGCTCTTTCAATTTTTTCAGCATTAAATCTTTTAAAAATACGATAATAGAGAGAAAGTCTCTTTGCTGTTGCTTTAGGAATAGCAGACTGTTTTTCTTTCACAAAATCACAACCTTTCTATTTACTATTTTATAGAAAGTTTGTGAAAATTGCAACAATAACGAAAAAAAACTAAGAAAAATCTTAGTTTAGGTATTTTCGTGATAGGTTGTTAAAAAACGATAGAGGTTCCCAAGAAGACCTTGATAGATTTCAACCCCATTGTGTGTTAATGAAGTGATAAGAGTCGTATCAGGAAGGGTTACACAACCCGATAGAGAGAGCATAAGAGCTTCATAGTCTTCATATTCTTGAACACGCTCTACTTGATATGAGTCCTTGTAAGTTAATCGAAACATAATAATCTTCTATCTTTTGCTTTTTGTAAATACGCCACGCTCAACAAGACTATCCATCAAGAAGTAGAATTTCTCTTGGTGGATATGTGTTTCTTCTGATTTGAAAATATCAACTAAACGCAGACCAGATTTATCAGTGATATTGATTTTCGCGCCTGTTAAGTCTTTATTAATGATAATTTTCAGCTGGAAACCTTCTCCACTATTTGGAACCTTTTCAAGTAGACGTGTCAGTTCATAGTTACCAACTTTAGTTTCAAAAAAAGTATTATCTTTAAGAGTAAATTTCTTTACAGTTGTGCTAAGTGTGTAATCGTAACGGCAATTTTTTAGTTTAATTGTTTGTTCGAATGCCATTGAGTTATCCTCCGATGATATTTTTAAGAGTATTAGCGAGAGTTATCATCTCTTGTTCTGTATTTTGAGGTGAAATGCTGACACGAACGGATTCGTGCAAACGAGGTGAATCTTCTCCGTAGAGTGCCTGAAGAACATGACTGACCTGAACAACACCAGCAGTACAAGCAGAACCAGTCGAGATAGAAATCCCTTCAAGGTCTAGACGGAGTAGCAGTAGGTCGTTTCGTTGTCCTGGAAATCCAATGTTGAGGACATAGGGAAGTTGCTCTTTACCTTGGTTTAGATAGTAGTTTGATCCATCCATTTCAGCTAGAAATGTTTCTTGTAGTTTTTGAACTTTTTCGAAATTGCTTTCTAAATTTTGGAGATCGTCCTTAAGTGCTGCAACCATACCGATAATTGCTGGAAGGTTTTCTGTTCCTGCTCTTTTTTTCTGTTCTTGATCTCCACCGTGTAGATAAGAATCAAAATCTGTAGAAGCTGCATAGAGGAAACCAACGCCTTTAGGACCATAAAACTTATGAGCAGAAGCACTGAGAAAATCAATCCCCAATTCTTCAGGGAGAATCTCTAATTTACCAACCGCCTGAACTGCATCAACATGATAAACAGCTGGATGATTTTTTAAAACCTCACCAATTTCAGCAATCGGTAATAGAGTTCCTGTTTCATTGTTTGCAAACATAGTAGATACTAAGATGGTATCTTCACGGAGTGCATTTTTGACTTGGTCTGCAGTGATTTCTTGATTTACAGGTTTCAAAACAGTTACTTCAAACCCGAAATTTTCAACCAAATATTCAATTGGTTCAAGAACTGCGTGATGCTCAATAGCAGTAGTAATGATGTGTTTCCCACGCCCTTGGTGGCGAAGGCAGTAACCAATAATTGCTGTATTATTACTTTCTGTACCACCAGAGGTGAAGAAAACGTGCTGTGGCTTTGTTCCTAGTAAACTCGCTAACTCTTGACGCGCTTCTCGTAATAATTTACCTGCTTGACGTCCATGGCTATGAATACTAGAAGGGTTCCCATATGTTTCTTGCATGACTTGAGTCATTGCTGAGATAGCTACAGGTGACATGGGTGTCGTAGCAGCATTATCCAAATAAATCAAAAACTCACCTAATTTCTATTTAAATTTAAATAGTGGACTAACTGGTTTTCTTTCATGAATACGAACCATGGCATCACCAATTAATTCGCTTGCAGTAATGTATTTTACATTTTTTGGTTTTTTACTTTCTGTTACGACAGAATCTGTAACCAAGATTTCTTTGATATTAGCTGCATCAAGCAATTCTGCAGCGCTGTCAACGAAAAGTCCATGACTTGAAACTGCATAGATTTCAGTTGCACCATCGCGTTCTAGGATTTTAGCAGCTTCAGAGAAAGTACGACCTGTATTTAGAATATCATCAATCAAGATTGCTTTCTTGCCTTCAACCTCACCGATAATGTATCCCTGACTACGTTCAGAATCATCTTGAGCATAGTCGATGATAGCAATCGGTGCATCAAGGTACTCAGCAAGGCTACGAGCACGTTTTACGCCTGAATTTTTAGGGCTAACAACAACCACATCTGAACCTGTCAAACCTTTATCGCAATAATGTTTTGCAAAAAGAGGAATTGTGTAGAGGTTGTCAACAGGAATATCAAAGAAACCTTGAACCTGAACAGCGTGAAGATCAAGTGTCAATACACGACTAACTCCGGCTTTAACCAACATATTTGCAACAAGTTTAGCTGTAAGGGGTTCGCGAGAAGAAGCGATACGGTCTTGACGAGCATAACCAAAATAAGGCATGACAACATTGATTGTATTTGCACTAGCACGAACACAGGCATCAACAGTGATTAAAAGTTCCATCAAATGATTGCTAACAGGATAAGAAGTAGACTGGATGATATAAACATCATAGCCACGAACACTTTCTTCGATGTTAACTTGAATTTCACCATCTGAGAATTGACGTGATGATAATTTTCCAAGTGGAACACCTGCAGCATCTGCGATTTTTTGAGCAATTTCATGGTTTGATGAAAGTGAAAAAAGCTTCATATTCTTTGTATCTGACATTGATAAACCGTCCTCTATAAACTACGTGAATCAGCAAAAGCAAACAATTTTAAAACAAGTGTTTTCTGTTACAGATTCTAATATTTTTTATCTCTTTTATTTTATCAAAAAAAGTTGATTATTTCAGGATTTTTTCATATTTTCTATAAATCGTACTAATTTTGAATGTGCTTTCTTGTATTCGATATCATTTGCCTGTAAAAACTCCTGAAAATCAAGACTTCCCTGGTCTCCATTTTCGACTTCCAGCTCTAATTCATAATCAACAACATCGAAGTAGGTACTTTGATCTAATGCCATCAGTCCGATAGAGGTCTCTTTCTCATAACGAACAGTGGTTAAACAACCTAAAACAAGCCATCCACTTGGTGAAACACCTCGATTTGAAAGTTCTTCTAAAATCATACCCTGAGGAAGTTTGCATTCCTCTAAACATTTCTTTGCCTCTTCTAGAGTGAGAGCTTGATTGTATTCCATATTGCCTACAGCTTGAGGAATTTTTATAGTTAATTCAGCGCTATCTTCAAAAGTCCGAATACGCATGGCTATCTTATTGCTACGTAGCTTATAGTCACAAGTATCTAAGTAGTAGTTGTTTTGCGTAATAGGAGTAATATCCGAAAAATATTCTTTTAATTTTATATAGTCTTCTTTTTTTAGAAGAGTTTTTAATTCTATTTCTAAATGTTTCATTTTGAGAACCTTTTATTTTGTTTGAAAGCGATTTATGGTATAATAATAACTGTATTTATTGTATATGATTTTCAAATGAAAATCAAAGAGTAAATGAATATTGTAGCTAAAGAGGGGTGAATCTATAAAATCTATGATTACTGAATGGGAAGAATTTTTAGATCCTTACATTCAAGCTGTTGGCGAGTTAAAAATAAAACTACGGGGGATTCGAAAACAGTACCGCAAACAAAATCGACATTCACCAATTGAATTCGTAACAGGGCGTGTGAAACCTATTGAAAGTATCAAAGAAAAAATGGTTCGTCGTGGAATAACCTATGACACGCTTGAACAAGATTTGCAAGATATTGCAGGATTGCGTGTGATGGTTCAATTTGTAGACGATGTGAATGAGGTTGTATCTATCCTTCGTAAAAGACAGGATATGAGAGTTGTTCAAGAACGAGATTATATCACTCATCGTAAGGCGTCAGGTTATCGTTCTTACCATGTAGTTATTGAATATACAGTCGATACCATAAATGGTGCAAAAACCATCTTAGTTGAGATTCAAATTCGTACTTTGGCAATGAACTTTTGGGCGACGATTGAACATTCACTCAACTATAAATATCAAGGAGATTTCCCAGAAGAAATTAAGGAAAGGCTTGAGATTACCGCTAGAATTTCTCATCAGCTAGACGAGGAAATGAGCAAGATTCGAGATGACATTCAAGAAGCACAAGCACTCTTTGATCCTTTGCATCGGAAATTAAATGACGGGGTAGGAAATAGTGACGATACAGATGAAGAATACAGGTAAAAGGGTTGATCTGATCGCCAACCGTAAACCTCAAAGTAGAAAAGTGTTGTACGAACTCAAGGATCATTTGAAGAAGCATAATTTTATACTTAATGATAAAAATCCTGATATTGTTATCTCCATTGGAGGAGATGGAATGCTTCTATCTGCTTTTCACAAGTATGAAGATCAGTTAGATAAGGTTCGTTTTGTTGGGGTTCATACGGGACATCTTGGTTTCTATACTGATTATAGAGACTTTGAATTAGATCAGCTAGTTACTAATTTACAGTTGGATACAGGAGCTAAGGTTTCGTATCCATTATTAAATGTCAAAATTTATCTAGAAAATGGTGAAGTTAAAATCTTCCGTGCTCTAAACGAAGCTAGTATTCGTAGAGCAGATCGAACTATGGTTGCTGATGTCGTGATAAATCACGTCCCCTTCGAACGCTTTCGAGGTGATGGATTGACTGTATCAACTCCAACAGGAAGTACAGCCTATAATAAATCACTTGGTGGTGCTGTCCTACATCCGACCATAGAAGCATTACAATTGGCGGAAATTGCTAGTCTGAATAATCGAATTTATCGAACACTTGGTTCTTCAATCATTGTTCCTAAGAAAGATAAAATCGAACTAATACCAACTCGAAATGATTATCATACTATCTCTATCGATAATAGTATCTATTCTTTCCGAAATATTGAAAAAATAGAGTACCAAATCGACCACCACAAGATTCATTTCGTTGCCACTCCAAGCCACACCAGTTTTTGGAATCGAGTTAAGGATGCCTTTATTGGTGAGGTGGACGAATGAGGTTTCAATTTATTGCCGACGAACATGTTAAGGTAAAAACCTTTCTAAAGAAACATGAAGTTTCCAAAGGTTTACTTGCCAAGATTAAGTTTCGAGGTGGTGATATTCGGGTGAATGGGCATCCGCAGAACGCTACCTACCTCTTAGATATTGGGGATGAGGTTGTCATTGATATTCCTCCAGAAGAAGGTTTCGAGACACTGGAAGCAATTGATTATCCCTTGGATATTTTGTTTGAAGATGACCACTTTCTAATTCTGAACAAACCATTCGGTGTGGCCTCTATTCCTAGTGTTAATCACTCAAATACTATTGCTAATTTTATTAAAGGTTACTACGTA
This sequence comes from Streptococcus infantis, assembly GCF_021497965.1. Classification (GTDB taxonomy): domain Bacteria; phylum Bacillota; class Bacilli; order Lactobacillales; family Streptococcaceae; genus Streptococcus; species Streptococcus infantis_B. Next base: position 850,664 of record NZ_CP046525.1, read on the forward strand.
AAACAAGTTTACGAGAATCAGCAAGTGCACATTGTAACTAGATTAGATAGAGACACGTCTGGTTTGATGCTATTTGCCAAACATGGATATGCTCATGCAAGGCTAGATAAACAACTTCAGAAAAAAAGTATTGAAAAACGGTACTTTGCTCTTGTAAAAGGAGCAGGTATTTTAGAACCAGAAGGAAATATCATAGCTCCCATTGCGAGAGACGAAGATTCTATCATCACAAGGCGTGTAGCTAAAGGTGGTAAATATGCTCACACAGAATACAAGGTCATAGCATCCTATGGAGACATACATTTAGTCGATATTCGATTACATACTGGGAGAACACACCAAATTCGTGTTCATTTTTCACATATTGGTTTTCCCTTACTTGGAGATGACCTCTATGGCGGAAGTTTAGAGCATGGCATACAGCGTCAAGCGCTACATTGCCATTTCTTATCTTTTTATCATCCTTTTCTTGAAGAACAGTTGGAAATATCATCTCCGCTGCCAGATGATTTTAAGAATTTAATAACTAAGTTATCAATTAATTAATATTAAAGGAGAAAACTCATGGAAGTTTTTGAAAGTCTAAAAACCAACCTAGTTGGTAAAAATGTACGCATCGTTCTACCCGAAGGGAAAGAACCTCGTATCCTACAAGCTACAAAACGTTTGGTGAAAGAAACAGATGTTATCCCAGTTTTGCTTGGTAAACCTGAAAAAATCAAAATCTACCTTGAAATCGAAGGAATTCATGAGGGGTATGAAGTCATCGACCCAGATCATTACGATAAATTTGACGATATGGTTGCTTCTCTTGTAGAACGTCGTAACGGTAAGATAACAGAAGAAGAAGCTACTAAACTCTTGAGTGAAGACGTTAACTACTTTGGTGTTATGCTAGTTTATATGGGCTTGGTTGACGGTATGGTTTCAGGTGCACTTCACTCAACTGCTGCAACTGTTCGCCCAGCACTTCAAATCATTAAAACTCGTCCAAATGTAACTCGTACTTCAGGCGCTTTCTTAATGACTCGTGGTTCAGAACGTTATCTTTTCGGAGACTGTGCAATCAACATTAATCCTGATGCTGATGCCCTAGCTGAAATTGCTATTAACTCAGCAATCACAGCTAAAATGTTTGGTATCGAGCCAAAAATTGCAATGTTAAGTTACTCAAGTAAAGGTTCTGGTTTCGGTGAAAACGTTGATAAAGTGGTAGCAGCTACTAAACGTGCACACGAATTGCGTCCTGACCTTGAAATTGATGGAGAATTGCAATTTGACGCTGCCTTCCACCCTGAAACAGCAGCTTTGAAAGCTCCAGGAAGTAAAGTGGCTGGACATGCAACTGTCTTCATCTTCCCAAGTATCGAAGCAGGAAATATTGGATACAAGATTGCAGAACGTCTAGGTGGTTTCTCAGCTGTAGGACCTGTTTTACAAGGTTTGAATAAGCCAGTTAATGACCTTTCACGTGGATGTAGCTCAGATGATGTTTATAATCTTACTCTCATCACTGCAGCACAAGCTATTTACCAATAAAATTTCCAAAGCCCCACTTCTTTAAGAGGGGCTTTTCTAGTCTTTTAATTGTCTAACACCCTGCAAAACTAGCTAAATTATGGTAAAATAGATAGTAATCATCTATGATTTATCGATTAAGTTTGTATGAAGAAAGGGAAATAGAATGGCTATTATTCAATGGTTTCCTGGCCATATGTCAAAAGCGAGAAGACAGGTTCAGGAAAATTTAAAATTTGTTGATTTTGTGACAATTTTAGTAGATGCACGTTTGCCTTTGTCAAGTCAAAATCCAATGCTGACTAAAATTGTAGGAGATAAACCAAGTCTCCTGATTTTAAACAAGGCAGATCTTGCTGACCCAACCCTTACAAAAGAATGGCGTCAACACTTTGAAGCACAAGGAATACAAACACTAGCCATTAATTCAAAAGAGCAAGTTACAGTTAAAGTGGTTACAGACGCTGCCAAAAAGCTTATGGCAGATAAAATCGCTCGTCAAAAAGAACGTGGGATTCAAATTGAAACCTTGCGTACCATGATAATCGGTATTCCAAACGCTGGTAAATCAACTCTGATGAACCGTTTGGCTGGTAAGAAAATTGCTGTAGTTGGTAACAAACCAGGTGTGACAAAGGGCCAACAATGGCTCAAAACAAATAAAGATTTGGAAATCTTGGACACTCCAGGGATTCTCTGGCCAAAATTTGAAGATGAAACCGTTGCTTTAAAGTTGGCTTTAACTGGAGCTATCAAAGATCAGTTGCTTCCAATGGATGAAGTGACGATTTTTGGTCTTAATTACTTTAAAACACATTACCCTGAAAAGCTTCAAGAACGTTTTAAACAAATGAATCTGGACGATGAAGCTCCTGAAATCATCATGGATATGACACGTATCCTTGGTTTCCGTGATGATTACGATCGCTTCTATAATCTCTTTGTTAAGGAAGTTCGTGACGGAAAACTAGGTAACTATACCTTAGATACATTGGATGATCTCGATGGCAACGATTAAAGAAATAAAAGAAGAATTAGCAAAGATAACTGAACTTGAAAATCCCTTGTTTAAGAAATTTGAAAAAGATTCTCGTACTGGTGTACAAAAGGAAATTAAAAAGCGTAAGAAATCTATTCAAGCTGAAATTGATGAAAATCTCCGCTTAGAAGCCATGTTATCTTATGAAAAAGAACTTTACGTTCAAGGTATTAGTTTAATTGCGGGTGTAGATGAAGTTGGTCGTGGTCCCTTAGCTGGGCCTGTCGTTGCCGCAGCAGTCATATTGCCAAAAAATCGTAAAATAAAAGGCTTGAATGACAGTAAGAAGATTCCTAAGAAAAAACACGAGGAGATTTTTCAGGCCGTTAAGGACAATGCACTAGCAATTGGTATTGGAATTATGGACAATCAAGTCATTGATCAGGTCAATATCTATGAAGCAACTAAACTAGCTATGAAAGAAGCTATCTTTCAGCTTGACCCTCAACCAGAACACCTTTTGATTGATGCAATGAAGTTGGATTTGCCGATTTCTCAGACATCCATCATCAAAGGAGATGCGAATTCCCTATCCATTGCAGCAGCATCGATCATTGCTAAGGTTACCAGAGATAAAATCATGGCAAACTATGATCAGGAATTCCCAGGTTATGATTTTTCTCAAAACTCTGGTTATGGTACTGCTAAGCATCTAGAAGGTATTGAAAAGTACGGAGTTACACCCATTCATCGTACAAGTTTTGAACCGATTAAATCTATCATTTCAGAAACTAGTAAAAGATAATTAAAGGAGAGAATTATGGAGGAACAGTCGGAAATACTTAGTTCCAAGAAAGAATTTGCCTTCGCGTCCAGTACGATATTAGCTCAAGTAGGGCGAGGTATTATTGTTGGATTAGTCGTAGGACTTATTGTTGGGTCATTTCGTTTTTTGATTGAAAAAGGCTTTCATGTCGTTCAAGGACTATATCTAGACCAAGAAAATCTACTTCGAAATCTATTGATCATTTTATTGTTTTATATTCTAATTTGCTTGCTTAGTGCCAAATTAACACGCTCAGAAAAAGATATCAAAGGTTCTGGTATTCCTCAAGTTGAAGCGGAGTTAAAAGGTCTCATGTCTCTCAATTGGTGGAGTGTGCTATGGAAGAAATACATTCTAGGTATCTTGGCCATTGCGAGCGGACTCATGCTCGGGCGTGAAGGTCCAAGTATTCAACTAGGTGCTGTTGGAGGTAAAGGAATTGCTAAGTGGCTCAAGTCTAGCCCTGTCGAAGAACGTTCTTTAATCGCGAGTGGAGCTGCTGCTGGACTTGCTGCTGCCTTTAATGCGCCGATTGCAGGGTTATTATTTGTAGTAGAAGAAGTTTATCACCATTTTTCACGATTTTTCTGGGTTTCAACCCTGGCAGCCAGTCTGGTAGCAAACTTTGTCTCTCTTCTCATCTTCGGCTTAACACCTGTTTTGGATATGCCGGATGACATCCCTCTCATGAGTTTGAGTCAATATTGGATTTATCTTGTTATGGGGATTTTTCTTGGACTCTCAGGTTTCCTTTATGAAAAAGCCGTTCTAAATGTCGGAAAAGTCTATGATTGGATTGGCCAAAAGGTTCACATTGATAAAGCTTATCATCCAATTTTTGCTTTTATCCTGATCATTCCAGTTGGAATATTTCTACCTCAAATACTTGGTGGAGGCAATCAGGTTGTCTTATCCTTAACAGAACAAGATTATAGTTTTCAAATTCTCTTACTTTACTTTATCATTCGCTTTATCTGGAGCATGATCAGTTACGGAAGTGGACTGCCAGGTGGTATTTTCTTACCAATTTTAGCTTTAGGATCTTTACTTGGTGCTCTGGTCGGTGTTATTTGTGTCAATCTTGGCCTTGTTACCCAGCAGCAATTTCCTATCTTTGTTATCCTTGGGATGAGTGGTTATTTTGGAGCTATCTCAAAAGCACCTTTGACAGCTATGATTCTTGTGACGGAAATGGTTGGTGATATCCGTAATCTCATGCCTTTAGGTATGGTGACCCTAGTTGCTTATATTGTTATGGATTTGCTCAAAGGAGCGCCCGTATATGAAGCCATGCTAGAAAAAATGTTACCTGAATCAGCAACTGATGATGGAGAAGTTACACTGATAGAAATCCCTGTTTCAGACAAAATAGCTGGAAAACAAGTACATGAACTCAATTTACCTCATAATGTGCTTATCACAACCCAAGTACATAACGGTAAAAGTAAGACTGTTAATGGATCTACAAGGATGTATCTAGGTGATATGATTCATCTCGTGATTCCAAAAAGTGAAATTGGAAAAGTGAAAGATTTGCTTTTATAGAAGTGTTGATTTACATAATTTTTATTACGTAAAGTTATAATATATTTTGAAAGGTTTCTCTATGAAAAAAAATAAGGCAATTTTGGTATATTTGCTAGGAACATTTATCCAATTAGTATCAGTTTGTCTAGTTTTCTTTCTATTGAATCGTTACTCTGTTCAGTCTAATGTATTAACTATTTCAGGAATCATTCTAGGTGGAATTTCTTCAGCTCTTTGGGGAATAATTGTTGCTAATCGATATTTTCATATTCATTTTAAGAAGATTTTAAAAGATTTTTTTAACATTCATACTAGTTATAAACACTATTTATTATCTTTCTTCCTAATTGTATTTGATTTTTCTTTCATATTGTTTGGTGGGAAAATGTTAGAATTTAGCTGGTATCTCCCTTTTTTGATGTTCTTCAAATTTATTTTATTTGGAGGAATAGAAGAGATTGGATGGCGATATGTATTCCAACCAATTTTACAAGAACATTTGCCGTATTTCCTCTCAACAATCTTAACCTTTTTTAGTTGGGCTATTTGGCATCTGTTGTACTTTTACATAGATGGTTCTCTGGCAATATTACAATTGACGCCGTTTTTAATTGGATTACTGACAAATTCTTTCATACTATCAGCACTATATATTAAAACAAACAATCTCTGGATTTGTGTAATGACTCATTCAATTATTAATGTCTTGTCTCAACTAACCATAGATACTAATCAATACGAAACTTACTTGATAAAAATCTTCGTCATCTTAGTTTCGTGCTATATGGTAATGAATAAAAAAGAAGAGTATAGTCGTAACTGATTGTATTAGTAAACTTTCATCTTAATAAAATGAAATATAAAACTCCAAAACCAAAAAAATTTTTGGTTACAAACTATACACTAGCAAAACTAAAAGTTTATGTACAATTGACTTAACGTGAGCTAAACTATTGATACAACTGAATTAGAAGCATAAAGTACATTCTTTAAGGAGTGTACTTTATTTTTATTTTGTACATTATTTTGAAGTGTTATTTTGTATATTTTCTAGTTCATAACATCATCTGATTTAAGGAATTGATTTGTACATTTTTAATCTAATAGGTGCAGAAGAAGTAGTAGTTCAATTGTACATTTTTTGCTACTCATTTAAGGTCTTATTGATAGTAAGATATAGATTTTTACTCGTGGTGCTAGTTAATCTCAAAGTATCAAAGATTATAAGTCAGTACAATTTGCTCCATTCTCAACTGCAATCCTGTTAAGCCTTCTAGCTGGTGTTTGTTCGACATCAAAAAAAAGCACAAAGTTCTGAAAATCGAGTTTCAATAGTCCTCCGTCTCATAGCCATTAGTTTCCAATGATTATGTTGTTTAGCTCTTACCATCTTTTGACGTAAAGGCGTCCAAAGATGGTAACCTTTCTGTTTCAACTGTTCTCTGAGTTCATAGCTAAGATAAGCTAAATCAGCTAAAACATAGGGTTGAGAACAATTTTCTAGTAAGTCATCAACTGCCTTGACAGTCGATTAAACCGACTTCTTTCAAGGAGACACCCACAAGGATTCTTGTTTAGAAGCACCGAATCAATCAAGAAGGAGCATCCTGAGGTTCCAGCATTTGAAGAATATGACGAGCTACTTGAAGCAATCAAAAAATCCCTATAAAGGGATTTTTTTATACCTATAATACCTTGTGCAAAATAGTCGTATATATCAAAATCAGAGTCACGTTACCTACTATTAGACCAAAAGTCGCATGCAAGGTTTTTGATGTACCTGGCTTAAAATCTGCACTAATCAAATATGGCCAAAAGCATATCATTGGGAAAACAGCTATTAACACGCATACATAGACAGGAAAGCTTGTCCAAAGAAAGCGTGTCGTCTCTAACCAGTGACCCCATGAAGGTATCATTATTTTGCTTATAGTGAAAAGTATGCATATAAGGTGGACCATCAGAAGATAAATAGCATACTTTGTCTTACTTAGTACTTTTTTATTTTTCATTTTGCCTAATTATCCCTGCAAATTCTTCTATCGCTCTGCTGCAATATTAGAATTAAAATTGAAATTAACTATATCATTATTCGAATCAAGGTTTAAATTCATAAAATAATGATTCCAAAAGAATTCATTGTTACCTGATCCCCACTGCACGCCATAATGACCCAAATATTCATCTCTTGGCTCGCTTGGAGTCAGCCATATTTTTTTACCAAATACTTTCGTGAACTCGTTTTCGTCAAGCTTCTTTAGCAAATCTATACCATCTATATTATATGAAATTCCATATTTTTTGGCAACAGCTGTGCACTCAGAATCGAAGCAAACCTGCGTAACTACACAGTCCTTCAGCTCCGTATTCTTCCTCTTATCTCCGTAAACACCTATACATCCGAGAACTACATTCTTCTTTACAAGAAGATAGGTAGATCGCGTAACTGCTGAGTCATATGACTTAAAGCCGTTTGGTACGCTAACCCCAGCTCCTTGGTATTTAGAATAGCTCTCCGTTGTCAAAAGCTCATTATAATTAGGATAATCATGTCTACCATTTGACACATAGATTTCAAACCCCTGGTCTATCAAATCCGAAATCTTAGTCTCTGTAAGATGAATTTCAGTTCCGTCAATTTTAAGTGGAGGTGCGTTATCAGGTAGACCTATAATTATATATACAAACATCAAAAAAACGAATACCATAAGCACTGCAACGATACCTATCCAAGATTTCCCGGTTCTCCTTCGTGCATCGAAAAGCGACATTATAGAAGGCGTGATTATAGCAGCACCAATTGGCGCCGCCCCATGACGGAACATGCCCATGACCTTAAAGGCAATTACAGCGCTAATTAGTATTAAAACTATGTGCACTGCATACTCTCCTACGCTTAGCTTACTCGTCCTAGTCTGATTGTTTGCTGGGGCATCGTACACTGGAACACCGTTCTCAAAGGTGTTCTTCATTCTATAACGCAGCCAAAACAATATTCCAATAAACACAACTGCCAAGAACATTAGCATTCCGATAAAAACTAATTTTTCCATCTGTAACCTTTTTTCTGACCTAATTATCGACCATCAAAATTCATATCTAGTCTACCACATTTTGAAATTGTTTTACAATATTTACATACTTGTGCATAAATCAAAAAGTTTTAAAAGAATTTAACGACTTGGCAACAACTCAACAAAGTCTAATGAATGAGTGGGATTATGTAAATAACCTCCTAATAAAAAGTCCAACTGAAATCACAGAGTTGAGTAATATGTCTGTATGGTGGATATGTCAGGAAAGCTCAGATCATCGTTATAAAATTCAAGTTAAAGAAAGAATGACGTACAGAAAACGAAATAAAAAGGCATGTTCGATTTGCAAAGGTTACAGAAGAAAGCAAGAACATTTTATACAGTTTAAAATTGTCAAAATGTACATTTGAAAAATTTTTAGTTTTCACTTAAATAAAGTACATTTTCGTCTGAATTGAGAGTAGTCAAAATTTCTAGTGTTCACTTAAATAAAGTACATAATTGAGTATAAATGGCTAAAAAAAATTTTGGGTTACACTAGCAAGATTTAGATATTGCATATATCACCTATTACATCTTTCCGAAAAACTATAATTTTCTTGAAAAATATATCTGACTATGCTATACTACTAGTATAGAAAGATTTGGAGAAAAACATGAAACGTGAAATCTTATTAGAACGGATTGATAAACTCAAACAAGTCATGCCCTGGTACGTCCTGGAATACTATCAATCAAAACTAGCTGTTCCATACAGTTTTACGACCTTGTACGAATACTTAAAGGAATACGATCGATTTTTTACCTGGGTCTTGGAATCTGGTATATCGAATGCTGACACCATGGCTAATATTCCTTTGAATGTTCTTGAGAACATGACCAAGAAAGACATGGAATCTTTTATTCTTTACTTACGTGAACGTCCTTTACTCAATGCTAATACGACAAAGAATGGTGTCTCCCAAACAACTATTAATCGAACATTATCAGCATTGTCTAGCCTTTATAAGTATTTGACTGAGGAAGTTGAAAATGAGCAAGGAGAACCTTATTTCTACCGCAACGTCATGAAGAAGGTAGCTACCAAGAAAAAGAAAGAAACCTTGGCGGCCCGAGCTGAAAATATCAAGCAAAAGCTCTTTTTAGGCGATGAAACAGAGGGATTTTTGAATTATATCGATGAGGAATATCCTAAAACTCTCTCTAATCGCGCTTTATCCTCTTTTAATAAGAATAAAGAGCGAGATTTAGCCATTATCGCACTCCTTCTCGCCTCTGGCGTCCGTCTCTCTGAAGCCGTTAACCTAGACCTTCGTGACCTCAATCTTAAGATGATGGTCATTGACGTCACTCGAAAAGGTGGAAAACGTGACTCGGTCAATGTTGCTGCCTTTGCTAAGCCTTATCTAGAGCAATATCTTGCTATTCGAGACAAACGTTACAAGACAGAAAAGACTGATACAGCCCTATTTCTGACCTTGTATCGAGGTGTTCCAAACCGAATTGATGCTTCTAGTGTTGAAAAGATGGTGGCTAAGTATTCGGAAGACTTCAAAGTCCGCGTGACACCCCATAAACTACGTCATACATTAGCAACTCGTCTCTATGATGCCACCAAGTCACAAGTTTTGGTCAGCCACCAGCTGGGACATGCCAGCACACAAGTTACCGACTTGTATACCCATATTGTTAATGATGAACAGAAAAATGCCTTGGATAGTTTGTAATGGCACATAATATAATTTATGTAATATTTGTAAAAAGAGCGTTAGATAATCAAAAATCTATCGCTCTTTTATTATTCTATAAAAATTCAATCCAATAATTTCTGTGTGGCTCAATGATAACTGGTTTTCCCCAAAATGACTTTAGATAAGCCAGATTCGCAGGGCTGATGGGTCTTTTCTCTTCGTTATACTTCTCAGCACTTTCTTTCGTTAAAAAGCATTTAACAGCTTCATATGGCGTACCGTCACTAGCTGTACGATCAATACCCATATAAGCAATTTCATCACCTCTTTGAGGACTGTCAGTGAGAAGTTTTCCAATAAAGTAGACTGTTTTATTTTTCATTAATTCATAAGCTTTACAATTTTCAAGTCGGTTATTCGCTACTGCGTACATAATACAAAAACTATCCACGATGTCTTTCATTGGCATTAACGCTTCTTTGCTTACGATGATTTCCTCAGGAGCAAGACCCCCAATAATCAAGTCTTTAAAATGAGCTTGCTGAATAACATTGTCTAAGGCCATTCCCAGAGGGATTTGTACAGCTTGAAAACCTAAAGGTTCTAACTCTTGTCTTTTCTTATCGAAGTGTTCTTGTGTGATACTGACATTCAAATCGTATGGATTTGTAGTTTCTTGTTTCTTAAAAAATGCTACCACAGTACGATCTAACTGTTCAAATAGACCAAGATTTTCAACTGGAATCTTTATCATTATTAATTTTTCCTCTATATATTTAAAATTTCCACTATATTATACTCTCATGATGATCGATTATCAAGTTTAAATAAGAAAGAAATCCACATTACATGGATCTCTCTTTCTTTATTCCACCACTGCCTCAGCAATTTCTTCTGCAGTGATTCCTGCGAAGTAACGCCCTAGGTTAATGGTTTGAAGAGCTTTGAGGACATCTTCACGTTCGTATTTAACACCACGAAGGACATCTTCTACAGCTGCAACGTCTTCGATACCAAAGAAGTCACCGTAGATCTTGATGTCTTGAATTTTTGACTCAATAACGTTAGCAAAGATTTCAACCTTACCGCTTGGGAATTTAGTTCCACGACGGACATTATATTCAGGTGATTTACCATAGTTCCAGTCCCAAGTCCCAAACTTAGTTTCCTTGATACGATTGATTTCAGCCAATTCCTCATCTGAGAAGACATACTCTGTCATTTCAGGGTATTCTTTTTTCATGTATTCCAAAAGTAGGTCACGGAATTCTTCTACGGTGATTTTTTCTGGCAATTCATCTACGATATTGGTTACACGTGCGCGAACTGATTTAACACCTTTTGATTCGAACTTATCTTTAGACACTTTAAGTGCGTTAGCAAGGACTGACAAATCAACGTCGAAGAGAAGGCAACCATGGTGCATGATACGTCCGTTAATATAAGCTTGCGCATTTCCACAGAATTTCTTACCGTCGATTTCAAGGTCATTGCGGCCTGTAAATTCAGCTTTAACACCAAGTTCTGCCAAAGTGTTGATAACTGGAGTAGAGAAGCTCTTGAAGTCAAAGGCCTTGTTTTCATCTTCTTTTGAAATGATTGTATAGTTAAGGTTGTTCAAATCATGATAAACTGCTCCACCACCACTGATACGACGTACTACTTCAATTCCGTGTTCACGAACGTAATCACGGTTGATCTCTTCGATGGTATTTTGGTGACGACCTACAATAATAGATGGTTTGTTAATCCAAAGAAGGAAGATTTGATCTTCGTCCAAAAGGTGTTTAAAAGCATATTCCTCTAAAGCAATATTAAAGGCAGTGTCATTTGAATGATTGATAATATATTTCATAGTATTTCCAAAAAATTAATTTTTAATTTCTATTCATAGCAATACAATTTTCAAAAAGTAGTAAAAAGAAATGCAACGTGTTATCGTTACATTTCTCGGAAAAATTGAGACAAGAGACTCAATTTTTAGGCATGGAACTCTAATAGAGATCGCTGCCGTCCGTACTACTTTAAGAAAATTTTATTAAAAGACTTATTTATTTTTCTTAGGTGAATGGATGGCCATTCCAAGAACATCTGCAAAGGCTTCGTACATTACTTCAGAGTATGTTGGGTGTCCGTGGATAGTATTAAGCATTTCTTCAACAGTGATTTCCATTTCAATGATACTTGACGCTTCGTTAATCAATTCAGCTGCTGCAGGACCAATGATGTGAACACCAAGGATTTCACCGTACTTCTTGTCTGCAATGACCTTAACGAATCCTTGAGCCGCATCTGATGCAATCGCACGACCGTTAGCCGCAAAGTTGAATTTACCAATTTGAACATCGTATTTTTCACGAGCTTGTTCTTCTGTCAAACCAACTGCTGCAACTTCTGGAAGTGTGTAGATAGCTGCAGGAGTCAAGTTCAATTTGGCAACAACGTGATTTCCTTTAAGAGCATTTTCAGCTGCTACTTCACCCATACGGAAGGCAGCGTGAGCCAACATCTTAGTACCGTTGATATCACCTGGCGCATAGATACCTGGAACAGAAGTTTCCATGTATTCATTGACCTTAATACGACCACGGTCTAATTCAAACTCAACATCTCCGATACCTTCAAGATCTGGAACACGACCGATTGAAAGAAGGGCTTTATTCGCGATAATATCATCTTTTCCTTCAACCTTGATACGGAGTTTTCCATCTTCTTCAATGATTTCTTGGAGTTTCGTATCTGTCAAGATTGTCATACCTTTACGTTCAAGAATCAAGCGAAGGTTCTTAGATACTTCCGCATCCATAGCTGGAACAATACGGTCCATCATTTCGATAACAGTAACTTTTGAACCAAAGGTCATGAAGGCTTGTCCAAGTTCGATTCCGACAACACCGCCACCAATAATCACAAGACTTTCTGGTACTTCATTCATTTCAAGGATGTCATCACTAGTCATCACAAGAGATGATTCCATACCAGGAACGTTGATTTTGCTTACTTTTGAACCACCAGCAAGGATGATTTTCTTGGTTTCAAGCAATTCAGAACCATTGACTAGGACGTTCTTATCCTTAGTGATAGTACCAATACCTTTATGAACATCAACTCCATAGCTACGAAGAAGTCCTGCAACACCACCTACAAGGGTATTGACAACTTTAGATTTTGTTTCTAAAAGTTTGTCCATATCAACTGTGAAATTAGGATTTTCAATTACGATACCACGATTTGCTGCATGACCGATACTCTCGATAATTTCGGCGTTGTGAAGGTAAGTCTTAGTTGGGATACATCCACGGTTTAAGCAAGTTCCACCAAGTTCAGATTTCTCAACAAGAGCAACCTTACCACCTAATTGAGCTGCTTTAATAGCAGATACATAACCAGCAGGTCCACCACCGATAACAACGATGTCGTAAGCATCATCACTCTTACCATCATCGTTTGAGGCACTTGCTGCAGGTGCTGGGCTAGCTTCTGGTGCAGCCGCTCCAGCTGTTGGGATATTTTCCCCTTCTTCACCAAGATAACCGATAACTTCAGTAACAGGAACAGTCTCTCCATCACCTTTTAGTATAGCGATTAAATAACCGTCTTCTTCTGCTTCCAATTCCATGCTGACTTTGTCTGTCATGATTTCCAAAAGGATTTCTCCTTCTTTTACAAATTCTCCGACTTTCTTATTCCATTGGACGATTTGTCCTTCTGTCATATCCACGCCGGCTTTTGGCATAATTACTTCTAAGGCCATATCTTACTTCCTCTATCTATATTTCTAAAACAAATATTTTAAACCAACATTGAGATTGGGTTTTCAATCAAAGCTTTCAAATCCTTCATAAATTTAGCACCAGCCATACCATCTACGACACGGTGGTCAATTGTCAATCCAAGACTCATAATTGGACGAATTACGATTTCACCATTTACTACAACTGGTTTCTCAACTGTTGAGCTAACACCGAGGATGGCTGAGTTAGGTTGGTTGATGATAGGACCAAATGATTGAACCCCAAACATTCCCAAGTTACTGATGGTGAAAGTTGAATTTTGCAATTCGCTAGGAGCTAGTTTACCATCTAAGGTACGTCCAATGGCGTCTTTAAATGCAACTACCAACTCAGACAAGCTCATTTTTTCTGCATTATAGACAACTGGTGTCATCAATCCATTATCCATACCAACTGCCATCGCAAGGTTGACATAGTTGTGAGTGATAATTGTCTTACCGTCTTCAGTCAACGAAGCGTTGATGTATGGATGTTTCATAAGAGTCTTAACAACAGCAAGAGAAAGCAAGTCTGTCACAGTGATTTTCTTACCAGTTGATTCCATAATTGGATCAAGAACTTTCTTACGAAGGGCAAGCAATTCAGACATATCTACATCATAGTTAAGCGTAAAGGTTGGAGCAGTTAAGTATGACTCAACCATGCGTTGAGCAATAACCTTACGCATAGGAGTCATCGGAATGCGTTCGATTTCTCCATAAGGCGTTACGTTGTCTGGAACTTCTTCCACTTTCTCAATTTGAGCAGGTGATTTAATGGTGTCATTTTCGATATTTTCAGGAAGATAGGCCAAAACGTCCTTCTTCATGATTTTACCACGATGACCTGTTCCTTGGATTTCTTGCCAAGCAATATTATGTTCTAATGCAATTCGTTTTGCGAGTGGTGAAATGCGAACCACGTTAGTGTCTTTATATGTTTCCACGTCTTCTTTGTGGACACGACCGTTTGCGCCTGAGCCAGAAATATCGTAGAGATTAATCCCTAAATCATCTGCTAATTTTCTAGCCGCAGGAGTCGCTCTTAGCTTATCATCAGCCATGACCTCTCCTATTCTATTATAAGATACTAAGGGCGTCAAAAGTCACAGTGAAAATAGGAAACTGGACGAAGAAACTTTAGTTTCTAGGAAAGTTTATCTTTTTCACACAGACTTTAGCCCGAGTTTAATTTTATGATGCAAAGGGCATTTAAAAGCGACTGAAAAATAGGAAATCTACGCAGACTTCGATGAAGTCAAGAAGATTTATCTTTTTTCCGAGCTTTTAGCCCGTGCTCTAATCTAAGATATCAAGGACGTAGAGGACTCTGCACCTAAAAGATACAAAGCTTCTCGTCTAATTAATTTTGTTTACATAATTTATTTTATGTATTACTGTTTATTATGAGTTTTACGGATTGCATCTTTGATGCTTTCAACTGTTGGGATCATTGCGTTCTCAAGGTTTTGTGCGTAAGGCATTGGTACATCTTCACCTGCGCATCGACGAATTGGTGCATCCAAGTAATCAAATGCTTCTGATTCAGAAATGATAGCTGAGATTTCACCGATAAAACCACTTGTCTTGTGGGCATCGTTGACAAGAACTACTTTTCCAGTCTTCTTAACTGAATTAATGATGATGTCTTTATCAAGTGGAACCAAAGTACGTGGGTCTACTACTTCTACTGAGATGCCTTCTTCAGCCAATTCTTCAGCTGCTTGCATGACACGACGAAGCATTTTACCGTATGTTACTACTGTTACATCAGTTCCTTCGCGTTTGATTTCTCCAACACCAAGTGGGATAGTATAGTCTGGATCAACAGGAACCTCACCTTTTTGGTTAAATTCGGATTTATATTCAAGAATGATAACAGGGTTGTTGTCACGGATAGAAGACTTAAGAAGTCCCTTCATATCAGCTGGTGTACCTGGAGCTACAACCTTCAATCCTGGGATATGAGTAAACCAAGATTCCAATGATTGTGAGTGTTGAGCTGCAGAACCAACTCCGTTACCAGCTGCACAGCGGATTGTCATAGGCACTTGACCTTTACCGCCAAACATGTAACGAGTTTTAGCAGCTTGGTTGACGATATTATCCATGGCAATAACTGAAAAGTCCATGAAAGTCATATCAACGATTGGACGAAGCCCTGTCATAGCAGCACCAGCTGCTGCACCTGAAATTGCCGCTTCAGAAATCGGACAGTCACGAACGCGTTCTGGACCAAATTCTTCAAGCATACCTACTGAAGTTCCGAAGTCTCCACCGAAAACTCCGACATCTTCACCCATCAAAAGAACATTTTCATCACGACGCATTTCCTCAGACATAGCAAGGATAATGGTATCGCGGAAAGACATTAATTTAGTTTCCATATTTTCTCTACTTCTCCTTAGTCTGCGTAAATATCTTCAAATGCTGATTCGAGTGGAGGGAATGGACTTTCTTCTGCAAATTTAACAGATGCTTCCACTGCTTCCTTGACCTGTGCTTGAATTTCTTCAAGTTCTTCTTCGCTAGCAATCTTATTTTCAACAAGGTACTTGCGAAGATTTTCGATTGGATCTTGTTGTTTCCACTCTTCTACTTCTTCACGTGTACGATATTTACCTGGGTCTGATGAAGAGTGACCAAACCAGCGATAGGTTACACTCTCAATCAATACAGGACCTTTTCCAGAACGAACATGGTCTACTGCTTTCTTAAATCCTTCGTAGACATCTATTACATTGTTTCCATCGGGGATAAACATTCCAGGAATACCATAAGCTGCACTACGCTCATAAATATGCTCCACATTTGTCATTTTCTTAATGTCTGCAGAGATTCCATATCCGTTATTGATACAGTAGAAAATAACAGGAAGGTTCCAGATTGAAGCCATATTCACCGCTTCGTGGAATACACCTTCGTTAGTCGCTCCATCACCAAAGAAGCAGACAACAATCTTTCCAGTATGTTTCATTTGTTGAGTAAGGGCAGCACCTACTGCAATCCCCATACCACCACCTACAATACCGTTGGCACCAAGGTTACCAGCATCAAGGTCGGCTATGTGCATTGATCCACCCTTACCTTTACAAGTCCCTGTGTATTTACCAAGGATCTCAGCCATCATTCCATTGAGGTCAATACCTTTAGCAATGGCTTGACCGTGACCACGGTGGTTTGATGTAATCAAGTCATCTTCATTAAGAGCTAACATAGCCCCAACGTTAGCTGCTTCCTCACCAACAGAAAAGTGCGTCATTCCTGGCACTTTCCCTTTTTTTACTAATTGTGTAATCTTCAAGTCCATGCGACGGATTTCTTCCATCTTACGGAACATCTCAAGCAAAAGATTTTTATCTAAAGTTGACATAATCTTGCCTTTCTAAGTTTAATTTCTTAAATTTCTATTCTAACTTATAGGTTAATGAGAGTCAAAGAATATGCTTGCTATTTTTTTACAATATAAAAAAACTATTTCACAAACAATTTTTCAAGGTTTTTCACCAAATTATTTGAATCTTTTCATAATAACTTGTAAACGCCACTGATAAAGAAGACCACTGACAATTAAACTTACGATGAGACCTATCCAATAAGAATAAGCGCCTAGATTTGTCGAATAGTCCAAAAGCCATCCTAGAGGAATAGCTACCCCCCAGTAACCAAGGAGTCCGAGATAGAAAGGTATGACTGTATCTTTATAACCTCGTAAAATACCTTGTAACGGAGCTGCAAATGTATCAGCCAACTGGAAAAATAGGCTATAGGTCATAAAACTAGCTGTCAATTGAATGAATTCAGGATCATAACCGTAAAGTCTCGCAACATTTTCTCGGAAAATATACAAAAAGGAGAGAGTCAAAACGGCGAATACCATAGCAGATAGACGTCCAATTTTGATGTATTTTTTAGCATCTTCTAGCCTTTTGGCTCCAACTTCGTAAGACACCACAATCGCCATTGCTGTTGAAATACTCATCGGAAAAGCATACATGAGTGACGAAAAGTTCATCGCGGACTGATGGCTAGCAATAATCAACGATGAAAATTTAGCCATAATCAAACCAACTGCTGAAAAAATAGCAACCTCTGCAAATACAGTTCCACCTATCGGTAAGCCTAATTTGATTGCTTCTTTTATTTTATCGCCGTCTAAGGGTAATCGTTTCTCTAAATGCAGTTCTTTCAATTTTTCCTGTTTAAGAAGGACTAGTATGGAAATCCCCAGCAATGCCCAATAAGCTAAAGATGTACCAAGACCCGCTCCTGTACCTCCTAACTCAGGTAAACCAAAGGCTCCATAGATTAGTAAATAGTTAAAACCACTATTTAAAGGTAACAATAAAAGCATTAAATACATGGATAGTTTGGTCAGTCCTAGCGCATCCAACAGTGATCGAATTACACTAAATAGTAAAAGTGGAATAATCCCGATTGCTAAAAACCATAAATAGCGTACTGCTATATCTGCTACTGCTGCTTCTAAACCCATATTGTTTAGAATTAGTGGCGCAACAAGAAAAACTAAAGCAAATAGAACAATTGATAAACCAAGTGAAAGATAAAGAAATTGATAAAAATCAGAAGCCACTTCATGTTTCTTTCCTAGACCCAAATGATGTCCAACTATAGGAACCAAGGCTGAGACAATACCAGTTAGGAAGGTAAAAAAAGGATTCCATAGACTTGTCGCCATTGATACCCCTGCCAAATCTATGGTATTATACTGGCCAGTCATGGTCGTATCGACAAAGGAAGCCGAGAAATTGGCAAATTGGTAAACTAAAATTGGAAAGAATATCTTAAGAAATAAGATAAATTTGTCTTTAAAATGATGGGTTGGGTACATATCGTCTCTCTCTAATTAATGATTCGAAAGAGCAGATTTCACCTAGTTCTTATAGACAATCTGTCCATTACAGATTGTGTATTTGACCTGCCCTTTCAAAGATTCACCGATAAATGGTGAATTCGCTGCTTTAGAAGCAAAATGACTATCCACGATTCGGTCCGCTTTATCATCAAAAATTGTAATATCCGCTGGACCGTTTTCTGATAGATAACCTGCTTCAAAGTTATAAAGTTTTGCTGGGTTGTAGGACATTTTTTCTAACAATTGCATTAAACTCAACTCGCCAGTTTCCACCAAATAGGTTAAACCTAGTGACAAAGAAGTTTCCAAGCCTGTCATACCTGATGGAGCTTTGGTAATATCCTCAACATTCTTTTCGTCTGCATGGTGAGGCGCGTGGTCAGTAGCAATGACAGAAATGACTCCAGATTTTAAACCTTCAATGACGGCGCGACGGTCTGATTCCAAACGAAGAGGAGGATTCATCTTAGCGTTACTTCCTTTAGTCAAAAGCAGAGCTTCAGTCTTAGAAAAATGCTGGGGTGCTACTTCTGCAGTTACGTTAGCTCCCAAATTTTGAGCAAACTCCACAACCTTGACACTTTCTTCCTTAGACAAATGCTGAATATGAACATGAGCCTTAGTTGCATTGGCAATCATGACATCACGAGCAATCATAGCGTACTCTGCAACTCCTGTTGCACCGCAGATATGAAAATGCTCTTTAGCGATATTCTCGTTAAAACCAAGCGTACCATTCAAGCCAGGATCTTCTTCATGAAGACTAATAAAAGTATTTAGTTTCTTCGCTTCTTCCATGGCTTCCTTGACAACTTTACTACTTTCAAGCGGTATGCCGTCATCAGAAAATCCAACTGCACCAGCATCTAACAGAGCTTTAAAGTCAGTTAAGTCTTGACCATTAAAGTTTTTGGTAATTGTAGCCACAGACTTAATGTTAATCTTTTCCTTAGCTGCAGATTGAAGAACTTCCTCTAAAGTCTCAACATCTGATATAGTTGGATTGGTATTAGCCATCATAACGACAGTTGTAAAACCACCTGCTGCAGCCGCTAAAGCACCTGTATGAATGTCTTCTTTATGAGTTTGACCTGGTTCACGAAAATGAACATGGATATCTACCAATCCAGGTGCAACCACAAGTCCAGTGGCATCAATGACTTGAGCTTCATCCTTATCAATTTGAGGAGCAATTTGAATGATTTTTCCTTCATCAACCAAAACATCACAAACTTGATCCCAACCAGACTTGGGATCCATCACACGGCCGTTTTTGATTACTAACATAACAATACTCCTTTATTCGTAGAAATCCACTTGGGTATCCAATAACTTATCACCATCATAGACAAACTTGGCTGAAAAGAAGGGTTTATCTTCTAAAAGCCACTCGACAAAGGTATGGTCCCCTTCCCAGGTCGGTTTGCTTAAAACTTCATCGTAAGGAACCCATTCTAAGGTCCCTTCATTACAGTCAATCAAATCACCCTCAAACTCAGTCACCTTAAAAACGTATGTGTACCAGTCCAGGTCTGGTGTAAACTCAGGAAAGGTAATAACTCCCTTTAGTACTGGTTTTGCTTTCAGACCCGTTTCTTCTAAAATCTCACGGGCAGCACATTCTTGTGGAGTTTCCCCGCGCTCTAACTTTCCACCTACACCGATCCATTTTCCTTCATGGACATCATTAGGCTTTTTATTGCGATGGAGCATGAGTAATTCTTTTCCGTTATCAATGTAGCAAATTGTCGCTAACTGAGGCATATTGTCTCCTTATCTAAGCCAATCGATTGGCTCTTGTCCTGTTTCTTTTAAGAATGCATTAGCCTTAGAAAAAGGCTTGGAACCCCAAAATCCTCTGTAAACAGAAAGAGGACTTGGATGAGCTGATTCGATAATTAAATGCTGAGGATTGGTCACCAATGATTTCTTCTTACGTGCATAAGCACCCCAAAGAACAAATACTACTGGTCTATCTAGATTATTGACGACCTTAATCACAGCATCTGTAAAAGGTTCCCATATCTGACCAGCATGACCATTTGCTTGGCCTTCTGGCACTGTTAAACATGCATTAAGGAGTAAGACTCCCTGCTCAGCCCAAGCTGTCAAATCATGCGATTTCTTAACTCCGATATCGTCTGACAGTTCTTTTAGAATATTTTGCAAGGAAGGAGGTGCTGGGATCGAATCAGGAACTGAAAAACTCAATCCCTGAGCTTGACCAGGTCCATGATAGGGATCTTGGCCTAGAATTACCACTTTAACCTCTTCCAGAGGAGTCGTCAAAAGAGCCTGAAAAACCTTTTCTTTGGGCGGATAAACAGTTCCTTGAGCATAAACCTGCTCCATAAAGTGATTGATTTTCCCAAAATAACCTTCAGGTAATTGCTCTTTAATCAAAGCATGCCAAGATGAGTGTTGCATCTTAATCTCCTTTATAGTATCCATCTAAAAGCACGTTTTAATTCATCCGTACCATTTTTAAAAAAGCATAAACCATGTGCGAGTATGATTTTATCCGGTTTCCAGTTTAACATACGGGAAAAGGAAACCTTTGCTTCCCTTTGTCTTCCTAAAAAAGTCATCCGATAATCGATAGGAGTTTGACCATCAGGGGCTGTTACACGAGCTAAACGATAGAATTTTCTGCGGATTGGACTAGCTATTTTTTCTGGTTCAAAATTCTCTATAAGGTCTGTTACAATAAGTGTTTTAGTTGATTTATGAAAAAACACGACCTCTTCGATGACAGAACTTCCCTTAAAAATAAACTGTTCAATCTCATCAGACCATAAGTCAGGAGCCTTATCTGTTAAGGAAGCTTCAAATTTCACCTTGACATTCTGACTTTTCGCTCTCTCTTCAACTCCTGGACTAGACCATGCTTGCGCATGAGGATATCTTTTTCTCCAATCTGCAATATAGGCGTAGTGAATCTTATTTGGTGAAATCAGGTAAGCGACTTTGCCCAAAGCGTCTAGTTCAGTAAACAGTCCCTCATTTGGCGCAATCGGAGAGTGAATCCAAAGTTTGCCATCATTTAACTTAACCACCGTCATACGTGTCTGAAAAGGAAGCTTGAAGATCTTCATATCCATTTGAATCAAATCACCATCTACTATCCAAATATTTTGATCAACTTCCTTTAGTGTATACAATGGTTCATAAAGAGAAAGTTCTGGCCTTGACATCATTAACTACTCCTTCGTTTATACTGCCTCTATTATAGCAAAAAGTGGCTATCTAAACCACTTTTTACAGTTATTAATGCCATTATCCTTCTCGTCGCTAACCATTGTTTTTTGAAAGAAAGAAATCAATCAATCAGTAATTAAAAACTTTCCTATTGTATCAATCGCATGCGAAAGTTGTTCATTAACAAATTTCATTTGTTCTACATTTGCATCCATATAATAAAGTTCGGATAACCCACCCCTAGGTATAAAAAGCGCATGGTGGATGTTTATCTTTTCTCGAGTATTCAATTTTATATGATGATTTAAGGAGTACTGCAATTCCTTTAAGGTATTCACTTGAGGGTGTACATCTTTTAACTGATACTGTTCGATGATACTTAGCAAGTTATCAATCTCTTTAATCACTTTATTTTCCATAAAATAACCTTTTAGACAAAGCATTAAATCGAATCTAAACAATCCAGTAACTCTTGATAAGAATGAACTTCATAGATTGGTTTAGCTTGCGTTTTATTTTCCAGATAATGCGGATTGTACCAGATAGTATCAATACCAGCGTTATTGCCACCCTGGATATCCGCTGTCAGTGAATCACCAATCATCACGGTATTTTCTTTGCAAAAACCTGGTATTTGCTGTCCAATTATTTCGTAGAAAAGAGCGTCAGGTTTTTGTGTTTGCAACTGTTCTGATATAAATACTTGATTGAAATAAGAAGCTAGTCCAGATTGTGTCAAACGACCAGTCTGAATTGAAGTGATACCATTTGTGGCAGCGTAAAGTTCATAGCCACGATCAATCAGATTATCTAAAAGTTCTATTGCACCAGAAAAAATTTGGCCCTGTTGTGCTAAATAAAACTGGTAGCGCTCTGCTAAATGAATGCCATCTTTCTCAATTCCGAAATGTTCAAACAATCTAGAGAAACGAGTATTGACTAATTCTTGTTTTGTAATCTTTTTCAGCTCCAAGTCCTTCCAGAGAGCTTTGTTCATAGGTATATAATAATCCTTATATTCCTGAATATCAGCAACTCCTTCTTCTTTCAGAAGTTGTGTCAACGCTACATCTTCGGCAGCATCAAAATCAAGCAAGGTATGATCAAGGTCGAAAAGTAGAAATTTATAAGTCATAAGTATAGTATCCTAAAGTTTCTAAATAATGGTTGTTAAAATGTCTTCACAATCCTTAGCTCTAAGTATATCATATCGAACATCTTATTTCTGAAACTTAGTTCATATCCTAACTAAATTTTTAACTCAGAGTAGGTTAAATTCTTTAAAAAGTTTGTAAAAAATGAACAATCTTTTTATTTTTTTAGAAATTTGTCGGAAATATCTTACTATTTTATGTTATTGTTTGCCTTTCATTCTTCATTGTGATATAATTCACAGTATAGGGGAGTTTTAGTATTAGACTAGGGGGAGGCTTTATTAAGATTTGTCTGCAAAATTAACCTATATCGTTAAGTCGTTTATTTTGATTTTTAAATAATTCTATTAGAAGGTATAACACAATGAGCAATAAGAAAAAGTTTAGTATTTTCTCGTTTTTGATTTGCGTCCTGACAACTATTTTTGTTTTTAGTTTGAATAAAACTTTTGCTAAAACTCCAGAAGTTTCAGTAACTGGTAAATTTGCAGATACAATCACGATTGTTAACGTTACAAGCAATGAAGGTGGCAATCTAGATTGGGATTTAGCACAATGGGCTACTTTCCGTATTAATGCAACGTATGACTTAGCAGGTAAAAATGTTAAGGCTGGCGATCAAACAGTAGTTACTGTACCAGATGCATTAATGATTACTTCGGATAGTTTTGAAATTCGTGATATCAATACTAACGAAGTCATTGCTCATGCTACGGTTGATGCTACGAACAAAAAATTAACATTAACGTATACAGATTATGTTGAAACGCACTCTGATACAAACGGGTCTTTCTTCTTCTATGCACGAATTGACTTCAAAAAACACCCTCAACAAGGAGAAATTCCAATTGAAGTGACAGTGAACTCAGTAACAAAAGTAGCTGGTAAAGTAACATTTAAAGGTATCGGGGACGGTGACCCAAGACTTTTAACAAAGACTAGCTGGGTTAATAGCGGAAATCATAAAGAAGTTCAATACACAATTTCTGTCAATCGTAACAAACAAAATATCAAGGGTGTAACAATTGAAGATCACTTGAGATTTACTAATGCATCCTATGTAAAAGATAGTATCAAAGTTGTCAAAGGTAAGTTTTCTTACGAAACTGGTGAGTGGGTATTCTCTGATCGCGTCGACGTAACTGATCAACACAAGATAACAATCAGTGAAGATGGACAATCATTTGTTATTGATTTAGGTGATATTACTGATCAAGATCAATACCGTATCGATTATAAAGTACAATTGAATTATGAACCTGTAGATGGTGAACTTTTGAAAAACGAGGCAACTCTTAAAGGTAAAGAGATTGAGAGCAAAGATGTAACTAACATTGCTGCAGTTCAAGTCGCTGGTGGTTCTGGTGTTGGTTATGTGTACTCAATCAATATTCATAAAGTAGATGATGCAAATCAACCTCTTAAAGGTGCTAAGTTTAGAGTTGTTCGTCAAGCAAATAATCAAGTTATTGGTGAGTTTGAGTCAGATGAAAATGGTAACATTGCAGTTAACAAATTGTTAAAAGATAAGTATATCTTAACTGAAATTGAAGCTCCTTCTGGTCACGTTATTAAAGACGCTGATACTGTCGTTAATGTTGAAGACTTCGGAACAGATCACGCTGTAACAAAAACAATTGTGAATCCGAAAGAAGAAACAACTACAACAACTACAACTACTACGACTGAAGCTCCTACGACTTCAACTACTACGACTGAAGCTCCTACGACTTCAACTACTACAACTGAAGCTCCTACGACTTCAACTACTACGACTGAAGCTCCTACGACTTCAACTACTACGACTGAAGCTCCTACGACTTCAACTACTACAACCGAAGCTCCTACGACTTCAACTACTACGACTGAAGCTCCTACGACTTCAACTACTACGACTGAAGCTCCTACGACTTCAACTACTACGACTGAAGCTCCTACGACTTCAACTACTACGACTGAAGCTCCTACGACTTCAACTACTACAACCGAAGCTCCTACGACTTCAACTACTACAACCGAAGCTCCTATAACTTCAACTACTACTACAACTCCAGAAGTGCCAACTCCTTCTTCATCTTCTGAAACTACAACAACATCTACAGCTCCGTCAGTCTCTTCTGAAACTACAACTTCAGAAGAGAAACCAGGACTTCCAAATACAGGTGAAAGCAAAGGAACATTGATTACAATCATTGGGGCTGTAACTTTAATTTCATCAATTGTCCTAGTAGCAATCTTGCATAAGTCAAAAGAAGACTAATATTAATTAGGAACTTAAAAAGGATTTACTTTTAATGAGTAAATTCTTTTTTTATATTTATGATTAACAATAAAAAATCGATAACTGTTTGTAGTTATCGATTTTAAAATATTTTAGTCCTTTTCACCAAGTTTACTATTGATAGTCATCATGATACTTGCAATCTTTTCACCCCAATATGGATCTGAAGCGTAAAGAACATTCATACCAGATGATTTATTTCCTAGGTAAGTTCTGCCATTATCTATATAATTTTGACGAATCCATTTGGCTGCACCTAAGATTCCCTTATCTACATTATCGAAACTCTTAGCTGAATCGTACGGAGTAGTATCGTAGGCTGCAATACCAAAGAAATTATTCTTATCCTTAGCAATCTGACTACGTCCCCATGCGCTTTCTAGAGCGCTGTGAGCTATAAGGTAGAGTGCATTTACTTGATAGCGTTCTTCAGCTTCTTTAAAGATAGCTCCCTTACCTGCCAAACGACTTCCTTTGATATTCATAAGAGAATATACTTTATCTAATTCTTCAGCTGTGTAATTAGTTGGTTTTCTTAAATCCCTGAATAAGAAAGGATTTTCCGCTGTAAAGTTTTCAAAGTTAATACCATCAGCTGAATAATATTTTTTACCAATAGCCATTGATGAGCTATGAGGGGCTACACGAATACTTGTGTAAGGTGATAACTCATGATAAAGATAATTACCGTCAGTGGCATAGTGAGGAATGAATTCACTGTCTGAGCTGACAGCTACTAAATCACTCTTATTCATATAGCCTGAAAGTCCAGAGATTTTGACTGGAAGTCGACCGTCTTTAGCTTCATCTCCATCAATCGATACAATACTTCCTTGCGAAATATAGCTAAGTTTCTCACCAGAAGCACTATATACATTTGCTGTAATTGGTTTTACTTTGTAGTATGCTGCTGTATCAGAAATCCATTTTCCATTGCTTTGGAAAGAATAGTTTTTTCCATTAATGGTAAAATTACCAGTTACATATACCCCATCTTCTTTGAGATAATACCAGGCGTTATAACTTTTATCAAATATCCACTCATTCTTGGCCATATAACCATAAGATTTGAGATAGTAAGAGCCTTGCCATTGGTTTTCAGCATAAGCACCATCAGATTTTAAGTAGAACCAACTATCGTACTTCTTATCAAAGAACCATTCGCTTTGAGCCATTGCCCCACTATCTTTTAGATAATATTTCTCTTTCCATTGGCTACTTAACATGTCACCATCTTTATGAAAAGAGTACCATGAACCATTGATTTTTTCCCATTTATCCCGGATAGCTTTTCCTGAATCAGTAGCATAATACCACTTCTCATCCAAATGCACCCAATCCTTTTCAGCCATAGCGCCACTAGTTTTGAGAAGGTAGTCATTATAAATGGTTTTACTTAACATGATACCTGATTCATCAAAACGATACCATGAACCATTGATTTTCTCCCATTTATTACGGATGATTTTTCCTGAATCAGTAGCATAGTACCACTTCTCATCAATTTTCGCCCAACCCCTTTCGTGCATAGCTCCACTACTCTGAAGAAGGTAGTCATTGTAAACGGTATTAGTTAACATGGCACCAGATTCATCGAAGCGATACCAAGCACCGTTGATTTTTTCCCATTTGTTGCGGATGATTTTTCCTGAATTTGTAGCAAAGTACCACTTGTCATCTATTTTAACCCAAGAATCCTCAACCATAGCACCACTTTTACTTAAGAGGTAGTCATCATAAACAGTATCACTAAGCATCACACCATCCTGGTTAAAATAGTACCAGCGACCTGCTATTTTTTTCCAATTTGTGACAGCCTTTTTATTCTCATAATAACGCCATTGGCCATTTTCTTTTTGCCAGCCATCTTTATTAACTTCCTCAACTTTTGTTTCAGTTGTTGTTTTTTCCTTATTTTCAGGTGTTTCTTTCTTCGGCGTAATTTGCGAAGATTCTTTTTCTGCCTTGTTCAGACTTTCGTTAGAACTTTGTTTAGTCGATTTATCACGACTGTTTGATTGTTTTTGATCTTCTTTTTCAACTCCATTAGCTACAGCCTGTTCTGAAGTTTGAGCTTTATTTCTAGTTTGTGAATCCTCGGCATAAACAGTAGATTTTGCAAAGCCTGCAATCGAGAGAGCAACTGTACTTGCCAGTAAAATCCTTTTCATTGTATTCTCCTTATCATTATATAAATGATGTATTCGTTTTTGATACATAATGTTTAAAACACAGCAATTATCCATTATATTATACAATATTCTATTAAAGATAAAAGTAGAATAATTAAGAAGATAGAAAGTTGTAATATTGTTAAAACATTTTAGAAATAAAAGTCAATAAAAAGCAGTCGAACAGTAACTGAACGACTACATTTTTTTCTAATAATTAACCTTCTATTATTTTGGTACGTTTATTAGTTAGAAGCGGATTTATAAATATAGATAGAATAGCTATGATTGCAAAACTAATACCTACATACCAATATGGTGCATCAAGTGTGGTTGAACGACCAGATAAATTGACAATACCTCGGAATAGTGTGCCTGTTGTAACAATAGCTACTGCCGAATTCCATAAATTAAGGCTAATTCTGGACAAATACGGAAGGACTTTGAGCAAAATTGCTAGTATTATCCCACCCACCAGAGGTACAGCGAACAAGTAATGCATATGAACTGATGTCTCTCCAAAACTAAATGCTTCATAAATTCTAGAAAAAGCAAAGAAGAAAATCGTAATTAGTGTATAAGAGATGACAGTTTTTTTAAAGCGTTTTTTGTTAGTATTAATAACCGATGTAGACAATATCACTCACCGCCCTTTCTGAAATTCTGTTTCCTCCAGTCGTTGGCTTGTTAATAACCTGACCGTTGAAGTAAAGCGTAGATGATCCACCACCATCAAGGTTGTAGGCCGTTTTTACACCGTATGATTTCATGACTTCAGCCATTTGGTACAGTGATAGCCCCTTGCTTTCAGAAGTACGCCCATCTGAAACTACGATAATATAGTGGTTTTCATCAATAATCCCAATAGCAGTACGAGGATTTGATGCCATAGCTTGTCCAACTTCTTCATTTGTTCCTACTGCAATCTCACTATTTTCAACTAAAGCTGGGCCAAAAGCCAAGAGATTGACAACACCATCTTTAACTAGTTGGTCAGCTGAAATTTGATCTTCGTAAATAATCTTGAAAGAACCATCTTTATAAATGGCTAAATCACCATTGCTAGAATCTTCTCGTACAGTATCACGATAGACGACTCCATTACGGATAACATATCCTGTAGAGTTAGCTCCGTAGTAATCTCCATTGACCGCTAGAATAGCATTGTTATCAGCAGCGGTTTCAGAAGTTTTTGCAGTTACATTGGTTCCGAAGGCATTTTGAGCGAATGCTGTTTTTAAATAATCTGATGAGCTTACTGTAATATCTGCAACGTAGACTTGCGTATTTTTGACCGTTGTTTCAGTCAAATTGATGGAGATATTATCATCCTTATAACTTGAGTCTGTTACTGTTGCTGTTTTAGCTGCTTGGCTTGCCGTGGCAGTATTTGTACTAGTGCTAGTTGTTGCTACTGTCGAAATAGTTTCAGCGAGAACAAAGGTCTTCAGCATAGAGTAGCTAAAGGATCCTGTCAAAAGTAATGCGACAACCGAAGCATAAGCATATCGTTTCTTTAAAAATTTCATAGTACAGTTGATGTCCTTTCCTTAAAAATGAATTTCTTCTGAACGGTCCAAGAAACAGCAAAGAGAAGAATTCCAACAATAACCTTAACGATTAAGAGATTCATTCCAAATACTGCATAGAATAGACGAATAAGAAGCGTGTCCAGAACAAAGAGTCCTACTGCCAGACCGAAGTATCCCATCCCTGTTTTCACAAGGCTATCTTCGCTTTTAAAGACTAGTTTTTTATTGGTTGAATAGTTAAAAATTGAGCTGGTCACACGGGCTAATCCATTAGCAAGAAAAATCCGTAAACCAGTTGGGACTGTTGGTAAAAACAAAATAGCTAGAGCATAGACGATATAATCAACAACAAAGCTACTAAGAGATGATAAGGCAAATTTAAAAATATTTTTATAAATCATTAACCCATCTCTAATCGGACGGAAGTGTGAAGCTTCGTTATCATTGATATAAACAGTTTCGATTGGAACTTCCACAATCTCGTATTCTTTAGTCGCCTCAAGAAGCATATTCATTTCATATTCGTACCGTTTCCCTTCTATCTTTAACATAAAAGGGATCAGATTTGTCGTAAAAGCGCGAAGTCCTGTTTGTGTATCTGTTACTCCTACTCCTGTTTGTAATTTAAAGAGTGCTTTTGTTAAGCTATTCCCAAAACGGCTACGGAGAGGGACTTTTCCTGTGAAGGCACGCACACCCAAGATGAGTTTGTTAGGATTTTCAGAAGCTTTGTTAGCCGTACGGAAAATATCTCAAATCTTATGCTGACCATCGGCGTCTGCTGTGACTACTGTTCCATAACTATTTTGTTCTTTGATAAATTGGAAGGCAGTTTTTAGTGCATGACCTTTCCCTTGATTGACTTCATGTCGAAGAATTGTTGCATATTGGGATGCTTTATCAAAAATTTTTTGACAGGCTGGTGAGCTTCCATCATCGATAATAAGGATTTTGAAATCACTCTTGTCATGAATCTTTTCAACAAGTTTAATTAATTTATTATCTGGTTGATAGGCTGGTATAACTACATAGTTCATAACGTCACCTCTTTCTTAGGTAATGGTATAACTATACAAAATTCCGCTTAAAGATAACTTATATCAGTTTTCTTTAAGAAAAAGTTTAGAATAATTTAAGGTTTTGAAAAGATTGTTAATCGTTGCTTGGAATAAATATACACAATATCCCTTAAATGCCTCAGACTTCACTTAACAAATCATTCAATTAAAAAAGTCAGCCCCAAAGGGTTGACTCATGTTAAATCTTTGATTGAGACTCACTTATTATCGTGTGTCTTTTTTAATAGTGAAATTCCAAAGAATCCCATTAGAATAGATGCGATAGTAAAGAATAATTTAGAATTTGCCTCACCTGTATTTGGTAACTGTGCTTGTTCTGCTACAGATTTTGACTCTGCTTCTGTTGCTTTTTCGGAACTAAAAGACTGTATCTGTCCAGATTCAGAACTAGAACCAGGAATCGGATCTACCGTAGTTGTAGTTGTTGGCTCCACTGTTGTAATTGTTGGTTCTACTGTCGTTGTAGTTGTCGGCTCTACTGTCGTTGTAGTTGTCGGTTCTACTGTCGTTGTAGTTGTCGGTTCTACTGTCGTTGTAGTTGTCGGTTCTACTGTCGTTGTAGTTGTCGGCTCTACTGTCGTTGTAGTTGTCGGCTCTACTGTCGTTGTAGTTGTCGGCTCTACTGTCGTTGTTATGATTTCCTTTTCATATTCATAAGCAATATGAACTGTTCCATTTTTCAACGTTCCAGTTTCCGAATCAGAAGAAGTCGAGAGTCCAACAAGACGATATGTGATTCCATCAACCATTATTTTGTCAGGTCGTTCAATGTTATTATCCCCGACTTTGTATGTAACTAACTCTCCAGTTGAATCATAAATAGGAAGTTCAGAAATCTTGTTGTATGTTTCTTTTAATTTTTGGTTAGTACCTTTGATAAGATAATCTACAACTACATTACCTGTATATAAAGCCGATACATCTTGGTCAGCCATATCTTCTTTTTCAGATACATAATAAACTACATTCGTGTTTGCCCTTAGCGTAAATTTATCAACATAATTGAAAAAAGTTGATTTATCTATATTGGTATCTTCAGGAATTCTTGTCCAATCACCATTATTTGGGGTGATATAGGTATTGGGATTGGACACTGACTTGATAAGATGACCATTCCTTACATAACTTTCATCAATGGATGAAGGGTCTCCCATACCACCAATATCTCCATTATCCAAATCAACTGCTAAATGATGGTTAGAATATTCTTCTAAGTTTTGAGATCCGGTTTCATAACTCTGAACACCACCTTCTTGACTAGATTTCCAAATCATTCTGGCATCAATTGGTAAGTATTTTATTTTCTTTGCTTCATCAATTGGAACTGTAACTTCTACTTTGTAAGCTTGACTCTTATCAAAATTGGTAAACAAACCATAAGATTCAACTTTGCCATCTGTCATATATCCATATTCGTAGTTGCTAGTATTGACTACATAAGGTGTTTTCCCAGATTCCAGTTCTTCAGAAGTCGGTGTATTAAAGGTTTCTCGATCATAATTTTCTGTATCATCAAAGCCAATCTCTTTCATTGGAGCATTGACATTGATAGGTTTGCCCTTTGCGTCTCGTGTACCAATAAGAGTAAATTTTACCGTAGCATCCTTAATCTTAGGAATTCGAATCAAAAGATCATTTACTGTTTGTCCATGAGTGCTAGAACTTATCCTCTGATAAGCAACTGTATAGCTATAAGTGACGCTTTTCCCATCTGTACTTACAGTAGCATTTTGCCCCTCTACGTTAACCTGACCACCATTAGAAATGATATTGTCATTCTTTAAAATTTCAGTACTTGTAGTGTTTTCATCAGTTGCCGAAGTAGAAAAATTTGCACTTGGTGATTCAAGAATGGCAATATTAGTAGTAGCAACTTGTTCATCTGCTTTAGCATTAGTTTGGATATAAGCATTTAATACGAAGACTGAAAGAGATGCTATACCGAATTTTAATAATTTATTCATGATTAAGGACTCCTACTTAGAATATAATATCAGTTAATAAAATTAGACTCATAGTCTAAAAAAATCATCCTTTATTATAAATAAAAAAGATTAAGATTGCAACAAATTATATAAATTCCTTCTTTAAAGAACATTTTAGCTATAATCTATATCCAAGAAAAATTCCACCAAATTCTATCTAGTGGAGGTTTTTTCTTTTATTCTATTTTTTCTCTTAACTTCTCGACAAAAAGATAGGCTGCTGGACAGGTTAGAGTATTTTTGATTGTGAGGTTGTTGATTTGGTAGATTTTCTTTCGGTCAGTATGTGGAAATTCTCTACAAGCCTTGGGACGAACATCGTATATAGAACATAGATTATCGCCACCTAGAAATGGACAAGGCATAGATTTAAAAACCTTATCTCCGTCTTCATCAACTTGTAAGAATTCGGCTTCGAAGGCAGGAAGTTTCATCTTAAAATACTTAGCAATGCGTGTGATATCAGCTTCTTTAAAGTCGGGACCAAGAGTTTTACAACAATTAGCACAAGCTGTACAATCAATCTCTTCAAAAACCTCTTGGTGAATCTCAAGTGCGATCTTATCCAAATTTTTAGGAGCTTTTTTCTTTAGGTTTCCTAGAAATTTTCTGTGTTCCTTTTGTTTTTGTAGCGCTAATTGATGATAATATTCAATATCGATTTCTTTTGGCATAAATTCTTTTACATCCTTTTCTAAAACTAGTATACCATAACTGAAAACAAATAAAAACTACTGCCAAAAAGCAATAGTTTTAATAGGTTAGTTAACCTCGACTACTTCTACAGTATCTTTGCCAAGTAAAATTAGGTGTTTCTCAATTCTATCTATCTGATAAGAACGAGATAGAGCCTCAGCATATAATTCTAATTGACCACGATAACGTTCAATAAGTTGACTTGAAAACTCGTATCGATCGGTCTTATAGTCAAATAGAACAATCTTATCATTATAAAGCAAATAACCATCTAAAATACCACGGACAACAAAGTCTTCCTGACTCTTAGCATCTCTTTTTAACATAGAGAAGGGTTGTTCTCGGTATAGTTTATCTTGATTAGCAAGAATCTCTTGACCAAGAATTGTATCAAAGAAGGATAGGATTTTTTCTAGATTGACTTTCTCCTTAACGGCAGGACTTGCTTGCACTTGATCTAAGGCTTCTGATAGAGTTTTCAAAGTAGGCTTCTTATTGAGGTTAATTCGTTGCATCAATTCATGGGTCGCACTACCAATCTCAGCCCCTGTAACTTTTTCAGTTTTTGAAAAATCTGGAAGCTCAAACTGAACAGTAGTCTCTTTTGGTTTACTTTGACCAGCTACTACAACTCCTTCCATATCCATGACCGGTTCATAGAACTTTTTAATCTGACTCGGTGTCTGAACACTTGGAAGATTAATTGCTGCACGGTGGATCTCGTTATACACTTCCACTTCTTTTAGCATTTCCAACGCATCTTTGATGGCTTCTGACTGACGGTTTTCTGCTTGGGATAGGTTTTGAAGTTGACTTTTATGTTCCAATTCTCCGATAGCTTCTTTGGTTAGGTCTTCTTCACCTTCAAAGCGCACACTAAAGTGCAAATCCTCTTTAGAAAATGCTTGATAGATGGCCCAAATCCAATCCTGGAAATTTTGAGCGTCTAGTCTAATTTCTCGACTCAAAAGACCTTTTCCATTTGTCGGATATTCTTTAGACTCTAATTTTTCACGTGATCCTTTTCCAACTAGATAGAGTTTTTTCTCAGCACGTGTCATGGCTACATAGAGCAAACGCATGAGTTCAGAATAACTTGCTAATTGGAGTTCTTCCTCATTTTGCGTATATGTTAAGCTTGGGATAGATAATTTAATGGTAGATGGAACATATTCCTCTTTTGCATTTGTAGCGACTCTAGCTACATAATTTAATCCAATTCCATTTGTGCGACTGAGGATAACCTCAGACATAGTATCCTTCTTGTTGAATTTTTGATCAATATTGAGGATAAAGACATAAGGAAATTCAAGCCCTTTACTCTTATGAATACTCATAAGTTCTACTGCATCCTTAGGTGGTGCTACAGCAACATTGGCAAGATCATGCTGGGCTTCCAAGACTTGGTCAATCATTCGAATAAATCGGGATAATCCCTTGTAATTACTCTTTTCAAACTGATCCGCTCTTAGAGCAAGGGCGTAGAGATTTGCCTGTCTGGCCTGTCCATTTGGCAAGGCACCAACATAGTCATAGTAAAAGCGGTCGCTATAGATTTTCCAAATGAGATCATAAAGAGAATGTGTTTTAGAATAAAAGCGCCATGAATGGACTGTTTCCATGAAAAATTCTAATTTTTTATGAAGTTCAGACTTAATTAAATCCTTATGAAGACTAGTTTTCGCTTGAGCATTGACTAGTTTCTCATAAAAGTTCTCTTGAACTTTATCCTCAGATTTTTGGAGAGCGAGACGAGCCAATTCATCCTCATCAAAGCTAAACATAGGAGATTTCATTAGAGCAACCAAAGCAAAGTCTTGAAGAGGGTTGTGGATGACACGAAGAGTATCCAACATAACCTGGACTTCTAGGGATTGCAAATAGTTTGCTTGAGCACCGTCTGTCTTGACAGGAATACCATATTCAGACAAGGCGAGCAGAACTTGATCATTACGACTTCGACTAGCAGTTAAGATAACCATGTCCTTGAAAGGTACACCTTTATCATTATGAAGGTGAATTATCTCCTTGAGCACCATTCGCATTTCACCAGTCAGTTTATTAGTTGCAAATTCCTCCTCATCATCAGAATCGCTATCATCATCCTTATCGTACAAGAGAACTTCTGCCTTGTTTTCTGGATTTGATTGAATATCAGTATTTCCAAAAACAAGCTGGTGCATACCGTCATAAGATATCTCTCCAACTTCCTCGTCCATGAGGTGTTTAAAGACATCGTTCGTAGCATCAAGAACCTCTGAACCGCTCCGGAAGTTTTCCTTAAGTAGAATTAACTGACCTTCTTTGTCATCTTGAGCAAATCTATGAAATTTTTCGTTGAAAATTTGGGGATCTGCCTGTCTAAAACGATAAATAGACTGCTTAATGTCACCCACCATAAAACGATTATGACCGTTTGAGAGGAGTTCTAGCATTCTTTCCTGGATGTGATTGGTATCCTGATATTCATCGACCATGACTTCATGGAAGCGTTCCTGATACTCTTGTCGAACCTGAGGGAAGTTTTCCAAAATCTCAATGGTATAGTGGCTAATATCAGCAAATTCGAAGGCATTTTCTTCGCGTTTTCGTTGTCGATAAGCATCAACAAAATCTCTCATGAAGACTTGGAAAGTCTTTGCCAAGTCCCAGGACTCTTGATGATAATCTTCTTGGAATTTTAGTAAAGTGATTTGATCATTGAGTGCAATCAGCTTTTCAAATTTTGATTTTCTCTCTTGGTTGTAAGCTTCTTTCAAGTCTTGCAGTTCGGCCTTGCGACTGGCGTTTGTGAGAGCTTTACCATTCTTAGCTTTAGAAATATTTACAACTCGCTCTAAAACTTCTTGGTATTGTTCAAAAGTAGATTCATGAGTTAAAGAACCGATTTCATTAAGAACTTGTTGGACAGATTCTAAATAAGCTGCTTTACCGAATTCATTGGCAACATTATCCAGGTGGTAACGGAAAAAGGTTTCTAAATCCCAGAGTTTCTCCTTTATATCGTCTACAAGTTTTTCTTTAGCTATAGTAAAATCAGCATTTTCACAACCTTTTAGGAAAGAATCCTGTAGCCAGGTCTGAGGATTGCTAGTAGATTGCAAAAAATCATAAATCATATAGACCTGTTTACGCAGTCCACGCGCATCTTTGCTCCTACCTGCAAAGTTTTTGACTAATCGACTAAATTGTTCTTGTTCTTTGCCTTGGTAATGACTTTCAAAAACTTGTCGAAAAACCTCATTTTTTAGGAGAAGTTGTTCACTTTCGTTCTGAAGGATACGAAAGTTTGGAGCAAGATCAAGGAGGTAGCCGTGCTTAGCCAGGAACTTCTGGGTAAAAGAATCCATGGTCCCAATTGCAGCATTGGGTAAATCGGCTAGTTGTCTACCAAGATGTTTTTTTAGTTCCACATCTTGCGTTTCTTGGATCTGTTGGCTGATTTTCTTTTCCAAGCGTTCTTTTAACTCAGTTGCTGCCTTAACGGTAAAGGTAGAGATAAAGAGTTGGCGAATTTCTACACCACGCGCTAGTTGGTCAAGAATACGTTCAGCCATGACAAAGGTTTTCCCCGAACCAGCAGAAGCTGAGACTAGAATATTTTGACCAGAACTATAGATTGCTTGAATTTGTTCAGCTGTTTTCTTAGGTTTCTTGTTAGACTGAGCTTCTGCTATTTGTAACTCTTTAATCTCTTCTTGAGATAAAAATTTCATCG
Source organism: Streptococcus infantis (assembly GCF_021497965.1). Classification (GTDB taxonomy): domain Bacteria; phylum Bacillota; class Bacilli; order Lactobacillales; family Streptococcaceae; genus Streptococcus; species Streptococcus infantis_B. The sequence continues at coordinate 886,702 of NZ_CP046525.1, forward strand.
CTCCAACTCCTCTCTGATTTTATTAAACCATGCTTCCTTGTCATTGCTCTTAGCTACCTTGTCTAACAATCTAGCCTGACCTAGATGATAATTAGCTTCAAAACCTGTAATAGACTGATATTGCTGAACATAGGGCGCAATGCTTCTACCGTTTTCAGTATATGGATTGATAGCAAATTGACCAGATAAAATCTTCTCTGCTGCCTTTTTGTAGATAAGGGCATTATAGTCTAGTAATAATTGGAATTCTTCATCAGATAACTGATATGTCTTGTTTTTATTGTAAAACTCTCCAAGGTGTTGCATCTCTTTTTCGAGAAAGAGACCTTGGTATTTCATGCTCTTATTGGTTTCAGTTACTGCCTTTGAAAGAGTTTTAACAGTTTGTAATGACTGAGTTGGTTCAGACATTTCTAAGTACATAGCTCCAAAGAAGTCTTTATTTCCTTCTTTCTTAAGGGCAGCCAAGTATGTTGGCAATTGTGAGTTTAGACCGTTAAAAAAGAGAGGAAAGTTAAATTGAGTTAGAGAAGATTTGTAGTCTACAACACCAATAGCATCTGATGTTTTCAAACGGTCAATACGATCGACCTTCCCACGAACATAAACATTACGACCATTATCTAACTGTACAAAAGCTTGTTCCTTGCCACCAAAAACAGCCTCCTCTTGAATTGTTTCGACATCAGCATTGTGACAAAGAATATGTCCAGTAGCGCGTGCCACATCTAAGAGAACTTCCTTAGCAAATTGAGATTCTAAACTTTCTTGATAAATAGCTTGAAACTCTCTTTCTTGACTAGTTTCAGAGATGGCTTGTTCTAAACGGCGATCAAAAGATGTATCAGCAGGAAGTTTCATTGCACGTTCAAAAATACGATGCAAGAAATTCCCGTGACTTCTAGCGTCAGGTTTTAATCGCAATTCTTCCTGCAAGCCTAAGACATAACGAATGTAATAACTGTATTCATTGCGATAAAACTCCGTCAATCCAGAAGTGGATAGATAAAAATCTTGATCCTTTGGATATAAAGCTTCCAGCGTTTCACTAGCTAAAGTTTTGCTTTTGGGACTTGTTGGTAAAACTGGATTTTCTAAACCTTGGTCTTCCAACTTTTTCCCCATGACACGAGCCAGAACTTTTATAAAAGTTAAGTCTTCATCACTTGAAGTTGATTCACTTTGTTGATGATAGGCAATGAGACTAGACAAAAGACTGTGATAAGAACCGATATCATCTTTCGATAGATTTTTTCTGTCGATTTTCTTTTCGATTTTGCTAAATCCTAAGTTCTGCAATTCCTTCAAATAAATTGACTCTTCACTCTCGTCTTCATTGAATAAACTTGGAGCTGACAAAACTAACTGTTTACGAGCAGAGTTAACCAGAGAAAGCATAGTATAACGATTCTTTTTAAGATTTTCCTGGCTAGCAATCATCAATTGTGAACCTTCTAGAGTCACTTGATTCAAGGTTTCTCTTTCTTCATCGCTCAACAAACTATTATTTTGAGTGATTTTTGGCAAGTTGTTCTGACTTAAACCAAGCGCATAGATATAATCGGATGTCAACGGTGAAATTAAATCATAACTCTGCACCAGAACAGTATCTACTGTTGCTGGAATTGTACGGTAATTGGACAAAGACATACCCGAATGAAGAAGTGCCAAGAAATCATCTAAAGTGACCTGAGAACCTTCAAACACGGTTGCAAATTGCTCCATGACATGGCAAAAAGCCTTCCAGACTTCTTCTTGTCTTTCTTGTTCAGATACCTCCAATGTTTCTGTTAAGACTTGTAACTGCTTGGTCAAATGAGCTTCCTTCAAAAAGTTGTTCCATTTAGCAAGAAGATTTTCAGCCTTTTGCTTGCGACTTCCTAGTAAATTTTCTAAAGGTGTAATGATACGAAGTCGAAGTTCATTTAATTTTTCTAGATCAAACTTTCCGTGATGTGACTTTGTAAACTCTTGTTTAAAATTAGAAAGACCATCAATCCCCAGATAGCGGAGATATTGTTCAAAGCTATCAATTTCCTCTTGACTAAGGTCCGTATACAAGTTAGTTCGTAGGAGATTAATCAAATCTTCCTGACGGAAATTGTATCGTTTCAAACGTCCGATGGATTCTACAAATTGCGTTAAAGGATGATGAGCCATGGACTCACTCTTGCCCAGATAAAATGGAATCTGATACTGATTAAATATTGTCTGCAAAGACAGTTTATAAGACTCTACATCACCTAGCAGGATTCGAAAATTCTTATAGCTCAGTTCTGAGTCTTGGTGCAATTTTTGGCGAATACTACGAGCTACTAACTCCAACTCTTCTTTTTGTGTTAGACAAGACCAGATTTGCAAGTCCTTTCTATCTTCGTCATTCACGTCTAAATTAATTTCGGAATAATCATAAGCACTTTCGAGAAGCCTTGAGGCTTTAGCAAAGGCATCAAGTTTCTCATGGTCTTGACAAGCATTTTCTGCCTTGGTCTGATATTTAAAGGCTAAATGATGCAAAAACTCAACACTGGCTTGATAAAGATTCCCTTCAGTAAATGGACTTGTATAAGCTTTTTTAGTCGCATACACACCAATAATAATCTCAACACCCTTACGGTGTAGCAGATCCACTAGGTGTTCTTCTTCTGAAGAGAAACGAGTAAAACCATCAATAACTAGGGCAATCTGACTAAAATCACTACTTACTTTGTTTTCTTCGATAGCATTGATTAGATATGATAATTGACTCCCTTGTGAAATTTGTCCTTGGTTGAGATATGCTGTTACCTTTTCAAAAATCAAGAGTAAATCAGAACGTTTATCAGCGTCAGATAGACTTTCTAAATCCAAAAAGCTCATCTTTGCAGTTGTCATTTCATGGTAAATCTCAATCAGTTGTTGGATGAATTGAGGATCTTGCTTAATAGCCCCGTAAACACGCAAATCCTTAGCGTCTATCTCAGACAAACATTTATAAAAAGCCATACCCAGACCAATATCATCGAGACTTGACTTCGCGGGTATATCGTTTAAAACCAAATAACGAGCCATTTGTGCGAAGCGCGTGACTGTAATCGCAAAAGAAGCCTGCTGACTCAAGCACTCCAGCACGGCACGTTCCTTTTCAAAAGAAAGAGAGTTAGGGGCAATATAAAAGACTCGTTTGCCTTGGTCAACTAGTCCTTGAGCCTCCTTGGTTAGGATTTCTGTTAAAGAAGTCCGAGTATCGGTATAAAGTAGTTTCATCTCTGCCTCATTTGTTTTTGTCATTACCTTTTATTATATCATTTTTTAAGTCAAAACAGATTGATATAAAGCCCTTATTTTAACCTGTCCCATATCAAAAAAGTCGGAATAAACTCCGACTTTTTATTATTTACCTACCAGAAAACAAGAGTACCCATAATTCCCAAAATGCAGCAATGTTAAACATGATGTGAAGTAAAATAGGATAATAGAGAGAATGAGTTTTTCGGTAGAGGAAAGCTAAAATTGCTCCTCCACTTGCATAGGTGAAAAAGGCAAGTGGTGTTATACCATCAGCAACATGCACATAGCCAAAGACACAGGCTGATAGTAAAACATCTCCATACCAAGGTGAATCTTTCAAAAATGTATTCATCAGAACTCCTCGATATACCAATTCTTCTGTAATTGGTCCTAACAGACAAACAATAAGTAAAAGATAAGGTAACTCTTGTCGCCCTGTCATCTCAGTCAATTCATTTAAAGCGATTTGATTGGACGTTGCTGGGGTTAAAAAAGAAAACACAATATCTGAAAGATAACTGACTCCATAAGCAAGAAGCAAATAAACTGGATATCTCCATTTCCACTTCAACTCAAGAATTCTTCTACCTTCGAATACTAGTAAATAAAGAGTAGCTAGAAAAGTAACGCTAAACTCTAAAAAAGAAAGAATTTGAAAAAATTCTCTACTAGCAAGCACAAGTCTACCTGCAAAATGATTAAAAATCCACCAAAACCATGTCTTTCTATAAATGATTACCAACAAGGCTAGTAAAACCTGTACTGTTCTTCTTTTCATGATAGGACCTCTGCTTTTTTATACTTTACTCTATAAAATTAAATGCTCGCAAATTTAGTATATCATATTTTTGTTATCTATCTAGTAAAAATCCTAAAAAGAAATAGCATTTCTCCTTACTTTAGCCTTATTTGTCTAAAATATGCTATAATATAGGCAGAACACGTAAAAAGGTAAATACTATGATTAAATTACTTGCCCTAGATATGGATGGTACTCTTCTCAACGAAGCCAAGGAAATTCCTCAGGCTCATATTGATGCTATTCATAAGGCTATCGAAAAAGGTGTCAAACTGGTCCTCTGTACTGGTCGTCCTCTCTTTGGAGTTCTTCCCTACTATAAAAAACTAGGTCTTGATTTGCAGAATGAATACGTTATTGTCAACAATGGTTGTTCTACCCACCAAACTAGTGACTGGGGCCTTGTTGACTGGCGAGAACTTAGTAAATCTGACATCGAATACCTGAATGAACTTGCTGAAAAGAGTGAGGTCCAGTTGACTCTCTTTGACGAGGAACACTACTTCGTTCTCGGAGGCAAACCAAATCCTATTGTTCAATATGATGCTACACTTGTCTTTGCTGACCTGACTGAAATCTCACTGGAAGAAGCTACTAGCGGGAAATATCGCATGTTCCAAGGCATGTTCTTAGGCACAAAAGAGCAAACAGATGATTTTGAACAACGATTTGCTGATGAACTTTGTCAGAGATTTAGCGGTGTTCGTTCTCAACCTGTTATCTATGAGGCGATGCCACTTGGCACAACCAAGGCTTCTGCTCTTTCTCGCTTGGCTGAGATTTTGGATATCCAACCTTCTGAAATCATGGCAATGGGTGATGCCAATAACGACATTGAGATGTTGGAGTTTGCAGGGTTAGGGATTGCTATGGGAAATGCCAGCGACTACGTCAAATCTCTCGCGGATGCCGTAACAACTAGCAACGAAGAAGAGGGCGTTGCACGCGCTATTGAAAAATATATTTTGTAAACAAATAAAAGCAACCAGCAGAACATTCTGCTAGTTGCTTTTTATTTTTAAAATAAAGCTGTCAAAGCTGTGATAATCCCAAAAACAATACCTGGTGCATTAGCTGCTGCCAAAGGAATATCACGTTCTTTTTTAAAGAGTCCGTAGTAAACCCAAAGACTACAGTTAATTGCAGCTACTGCTGGCTGAATAAAGTTTCCCTTTTGACCTGCAAGGTTGTTCATAATTTGTGGAATATATGAGATATACATCATCACAGACATAAAGGTTGCAATCCAACCCAACGTTTTCATTTGCTTTTCAGTCATTTTCTTCTCCTTTCGACTTAGAACCACTGTATTATACACTATTTTTCAAATTCATGTAAGCAAAAGTTTCCATTATTATGAAAACGTAAATTATTACAATCATGTGATAAGATAATCATCAAAAATCCCTCTGAATATTACAGAGGGATTTTTATTCGTTAAGAAAACTTACTTTTTCTCAATCGGTGCTACACTGGCTAAGAGTTTTTTGAGACCAACCTCTGGAAAATTGATTTTCAATTCCTGTGTTGATCCACTGCCTGAAACTTCCAGAACAGTTCCTTCGCCCCATTTTTTATGAAGGGCAATATCCCCAACAGACCAGTTTGTATCACTAGAATCTTGCTTATTCCCAGCCGCAAATTGTCCAAATGGTAAACCACTTGATTGGATCGATGTAGGAGCAGCATTCCGCTTTCGTTCTTGAAGCGCCTGAGCGAGACTCATTCCTTTACCAAATGCTGTTCCTCCGCCACTATAAGACGCTTTAAAACTTGTATTAGCCGGACGTGCTAATCCTTGATAGGTCAACAAATCTGAACTAATCTCATTGATAAAGCGTGTGGGACGATTGTAACTAGTACGTCCGAATAGCAAGCGAGAGCTTGCATTGGTCAGATAAAGAATTTTCTCGGCGCGCGTGATTCCTACATAAGCCAAACGACGTTCTTCTTCTAATTCATCTGGATCTTCAGTAGCGCGACTGAGTGGGAAAACATTTTCCTCCATACCAATGATAAAGACAACAGGAAACTCAAGCCCTTTGGCCGCGTGAAGAGTCATCAAGGTTACTTCAGATGTCTCTTGGCTACCAGAGTCCGTATCTGCTATCAAAGCCAAGTCGTTCAGGAATCGACTAAGTTTATCTAGTCCTGTTTCCTCTTCATCACTTTCAGGATCATCATCGAAGTTTTTCGTAACAGAGAGGAACTCCTCGATATTTTCAACCCGAGCCTTACTTTCCAAGGTTGCTTGGGCCTTAAGTAAATCAACATAACCTGTTCTTTCTATTACTGCTTCTACCAACTCAGTGATTGTCAATCGGTCCAGTTGTTCACGCAAATCAAAAATCATATTAGCGAAGTCCCAAATAGATTGAGCAGCTTTCCCCTTGATACCAGACAACATGATATTTGCAGAGGCATCTAACATAGACATTTCTTGCATGTTCGCAAAGTCACGAATCTTCTCAACAGTTCCTGGGCCAATACCACGTTTTGGTTCGTTGATAATGCGTTCAAAACTGATATTGTCACTCAAATTAGCAATAAGGTTAAGATAAGCAATAATATCACGAATTTCCTTACGACTGTAGAATTTTGTTCCACCAACCATTGTGTACGGAATATTTGACTTAAGCAGAGCTTCCTCTATGGTACGTGACTGGGCATTAGTACGATAAAGAACTGCAAAGTCTTTATGTAGGAAGTTGTGGCTACGTCCAAGTTCATCAATCGTTTTAGCTACAAAGACAGCCTCGTCCTGTTCATCATTAGCACGATAGTAAATGATTTGTTCCCCATCTGCATTTTGAGTCCAAAGGTTCTTAGGACGACGGTTCTTATTATTTTTGATAACATCGTTGGCAGCTTGTAGGATGGTTTTAGTGGAACGATAATTTTCCTCTAACAAGACTACCTTAGCATCTGGATAATCCTTCTCAAAATCGAGGATATTCTGCATATCTGCACCACGCCAACCATAGATAGACTGGTCTGCATCCCCAACTACACAGATATTTTTGAAACGAGAAGCTAAGAGTTTAACAAGTTGATATTGAGCGTGGTTTGTATCTTGATATTCATCCACATGGATATACTGGAACTTTTGCTGGTAGTATGTCAAGACATCTGGATTCTGATCAAAAAGTCGCAGCGTCAACATGATCAAATCATCAAAGTCTACTGACTCAGACTGACGAAGCTCCTTTTGGTATGCAGTATAACATTTAGCCACAATATCAGTATACAAATCTCCAGCTTGAGCAGCATAAGCCACATCATCAATCAGGTCATTCTTAGCATTAGAAATAGTTCCTAAAATAGAACGTTCATTCCATTTTTTAGGATCTAAGTTTAATTGTTTTAAGATACGCTTCATCAGTGTTCGTTGCTCACCTGGATCGATGATTGTAAAATTACGATTATAGCCAATATGATCTGCATCCCGACGTAAGATACGAACACACATGGAGTGAAAGGTCGCAATCAAACAATCCTGGGTAGCTGGATTCAAACCATAGGCACGCTCCTTCATTTCACGAGCGGCCTTATTGGTAAAGGTAATAGCTAGGATATTCCATGGATGGACCATCTTTTCATCAATCAAGTAAGCAATACGATGGGTCAAAACTCGTGTTTTCCCAGAACCAGCCCCTGCCATGATTAGCAGTGGACCTTCTGTAGTCTGTACCGCTTCCGCTTGGCGGTCATTCATACCGTTTAATAAAGGGTTCATTTTCTCTTCCTATTCTTCAAATCAATGTTTCTATTATATCAAAAAAGACGAAAAATAACTCGGACTTGGACGAGCTTATTTTACAAAAAAGAACACCAAGCAGTGTTCTTTGTATTTTAATCATGAATTGATTCTAAGAGTGTCAAGAGTGCTTGTGCTGAGCGACGTCCAGCTTCTACGATAAATTCATCAAAAGAAATAGAAGCTTCGTGATTTGCATTATCACTCATAGCACGAACAACCAAGAATGGTAGTTCCAAGGCATTTGCTGCCTGAGCAATAGCTGCACCTTCCATCTCAACCGCAAGAACCTGAGGAAAGTGTTCTTTAATGGCCTTGATCTTATCATCACCAGCTACAAAACTGTCTCCAGTCGCAATCAAACCTAAATGCCAATTTTGATCAAGTTTAGATAAGCTCTCTTGAATCAAAGTAACAAACTTTTTGTCTGATTCAAAGTAAAGTGGTTGTTGTGCCATTTGACCGTATTCATAACCAAAAGCAGTCACATCAACATCGTGGTAAGCTAGTTTTTCAGCAATCACGACATCTCCTACTGAGATACTTTCAGCAAGGGCACCAGCCGAACCTGTATTGATGACAGCATCCACTCTAAAGTGATCAGCTAAGATTGCAACACTCATGGCAGCCATGACTTTTCCAATACCACTTTCCACTAATACAAGCTCAACAGCTCCAATCCTTCCAGTGTGATAAGTATTGCCCAGAACCTTTTCTTGACTAGCATTCTCCAAGTGTTGAATCAGGTAGGCAAGTTCTTCTGGCATCGCTGCAATAATACCGATTTTCATGACATCCCCCATTAAATAAATCTCATTGCTAAAACTAGCAGAATCAAGAGAAGAATAACAGCAAATAGAATCTTATTTAATTTAGAATTAAAGACATTTCTCTTGGTATTTTCGATTCGACGACTCTTATGGATTTGAGATTCAACCTCAATCGTTAGAGTATCTTCACTAAATCCATGGTCACTTGAACGTGAAGCTCTATAATGATGAGATGAAGTAGATAATATCTTTGTCTCTTGATCATCTACTAAAGTGGGACCAGAGATGTCTTCACCACGATTAGCGCGTTCGATAATTTCGTCTGTTAATAAAGGTTTTCCCATGGGTTCCTCCTCTATTTTTCTTGTAATTCCCAGTACTGGATGGCCATGATAGTTTTGGCATCACAAATATCACCAGACTGGATGAGTTGTTTTGCTTGTTCAAGGCTAACTTCTAGTAATTCTAAAGTTTCATCTTCATCTTGTGGACGTGGATTTTCGACTTTGGATAGGTTGCTTGCCAAGTACAGTTTCAATCTTTCATTACAAAATCCAATAGCTGAATAGAAATCATATAAAAGAGTCAAATCCCCTGTGTAGGCTGCTTCTTCTTCTAATTCACGAAGAGCTGCTGCTTCTGGATCTGCATTTTCACCGACTTCTAATTTTCCAGCAGGAATTTCGTAAGAAACTTTTTCAATTGCCTTGCGATATTGCTTCACTAAGACAATCTTGTTTTCTTGAGTAACTGCAAGAACACATACTGCACCGTTATGGAAAATCAAATCGCGTTGAGCCGTCCCTTTTCCTGAAGGAAGTTCAACCTGGTCTTGAACTAATTGGAAAATAGGACCTTTATAGATTTCTTTTCGACTAATCGTCTTCTCTTCAAATTCCATGGTTAGCTCCTATTTGTTTTTAGGATGGTGAGGGAGACGAGTTGCATATTCGTCCTTATTGACTTGACGGCCTCGCCCGATAGCAATTGCATCAGCAGGCACATCTTTAGTAATTGTTGAACCTGCACCAACAAGAGAGTTATCCCCTAGTTCTACTGGAGCGATAATCGTTGAATTTGATCCGACAAAGACATTGTTACCGATGACAGTTTTAAACTTGTGTTGACCATCGTAATTCACAGTGATGGTTCCTGCACCAAAGTTGACGTCACTTCCAACTTCACAATTTCCAATGTAAGTCAAATGACCCGCTTTAGTATTTTCACCAATTGAAGAACCTTTTACTTCGACAAAGTTTCCGATATGAACATCTTTTGCCAAGTTAGAACCTGGACGAATATGAGCGTAAGGGCCAACAGTAGCACCATCTGCAACACTACTTTCCTCAATCATTGAATTAGTAATCACTGCCCCTGATCCAATAGTACTATCAACAATATATGTTCCATTTGTCAAAACAGTCTCTGAACCAATCTTACTAGAACCTTTGAGGGTTACATTTGCTTCAATTTGAACATCTGGAGCAATCTCAACATCAACATCAATATAAGTCGCATCTGGATTTACAAAACTAACACCATTGACCATATGAGCTTGGTTAATACGACGACGCATAACAGCTTCTGCTGTAGCTAGTGCCACACGGTCATTTACACCGAGACTTTCATCAAAGTCTTTCAGAGTATAAGCTCCAACTTTCTCACCAGCTTCACGGAAAATACCAATTACATCAGTAATATAGTATTCACCTTGAGCGTTGTTGGTATTAATATTCTTAAGTGCTTCAAAGAGACGAGCGTTATCAAAAACATAGGTTCCTGTATTGATTTCCTTGATTTGTTTCTCGAAATCAGTCGCATCCTTTTGTTCAACAATACGGAGCACTTCTGCATTTTCATTACGAACAATACGTCCATAACCAAATGGGTCGTCAGCTTCTGCAGTTAAGATTGTTGCTACATTTTTGTGGTTTACATGGAAATCAATCAAGTTCTTTAGACTTTCACCAGTGATTAGTGGTGTGTCTCCTGCGATAACCAATGTTTGTCCAGAAAGACCTTCAAGAATTGGCTCAGCCATCATTACTGCATGGCCAGTACCTAATTGCTCAGACTGTCTCACAAAGTCAGTTTGTCCGGCTAAAACTTGTTCAACAAGCTCAGCCTTATGTCCAACAACTGTAACAGTCTTTTCTGGGTCAATTTCACCTACACTACGAAAAACATGCTCAAGCATTGAAATTCCCGCAACCTTGTGCATAACCTTCGGTAAATCTGATTTCATACGGGTACCCTTACCCGCTGCTAAAATAATTGCATAATTTGCCATATTTTTCTCTTTTCTATAGAAATTCTTTATTATTATACCACAATTTAGTTCACGATACACAAATTTGATGAACTCAATACCACTCAAAAGACTGTCATTACTCAATTTTGAGTAAATATTTTGATTTTTTTCATTATTTACGATAAACTATAGAGGTATGAGAAAAAAAATTCGTCCAGCTTTTATAGTTATTATATTTGCTGCTTTTATAGGACTCTTGATTCTCAATCGTCCACGATTCGAAGAACACCCTGTAAAAACTAAACAAAATCCAGTACAAATAGAAACACAAGCTCTACATAACTTGGATAAGCCTATCATCGATATCTCTGGCTGGCAAAGACCTTCAGAAATCAACTATGATATTTTATCTCAAAACATCTCTGGTGCGATTGTTCGAGTTCACGGAGGAAACCAGATCACTACTGAGAACGATGCATCTTATACAAATGGAATAGATAAAGCTTATAAAAGTCATATTTCAGAGTTTCAAAAACGAAATATCCCAGTTGCTGTATATGCATACGTTTCTGGAAAAAGTGTAGAGGAAATGGAAAAAGCAGCTGAATCATTTTATAATTCAGCCTCGCCTTATAACCCTAGTTACTATTGGTTAGATGTCGAAGAAAAAACCATGTCTGATATGAACAAAGGAGTTGAAGCTTTCCGTGCTAAACTAGAATCACTTGGTGCTAAAAACATCGGTATCTATATTGGTGTTTACTTCATGCAAGAACATAGCATCAGTACAGATAAATTTTCTGCTATTTGGATTCCTTCTTATGGACTTGACTCGGGTTACTTTGAAAGTTCACCAAATACAGAACTTGACTTTGACCTTCACCAATATACCTCAAAAGGAAAAATAGTAGGATTTGAACATCATTTAGACTTAAACATCATTTCCTTATCAAAAGATAAGGAAGAGACATTTAGAAAGTTATTCTTAAAGCCTTAAATATAATTAGCAAGTTTGACATTACTTCTGCTTGCTTTTTTTATTTCTCTTACTTTGTGTTATAATACTAGAAGAGTTTTTAATGAAAATAATGTACGGAGAGAGTTTATGTTATCTTGGATTTCAAAAATTATTAAGGGTATTGTTATTGCGTTAGGCTTTATTTTACCAGGAATTTCTGGTGGTGTTCTAGCAGCAATCTTGGGTATTTACGAGAGAATGATTCGATTCTTAGCTCACCCATTTAAAAATTTTAAAGAAGATGTTCTTTATTTTTTACCAGTTGCAATTGGGATGTTACTAGGTATTGGACTATTTTCATATCCTATTGAATATCTCCTTGAACACTACCAAGTTTATGTATTATGGAGCTTTGCGGGTGCCATTATTGGAACTGTCCCAAGCCTTGTAAGGGAAGCTACTAAGGACTCCGAAAGAGATAAGATAGATATGATTTTGTTTTGGGCAACCTTCATCATTTCAGGGATTGGACTTTATGCTTTAAACTTTGTAGTAGGTTCACTAAATGCAAGTTTTACAAGCTTTATCTTAGCTGGTGCCCTTCTTGCTTTAGGAGTTTTAGTCCCAGGATTAAGTCCTTCAAACCTTCTCTTAATTTTAGGACTATATAGTCCAATGTTGACTGGTTTCAAGACTTTTGATTTAATCGGAACTTTTCTCCCAATTGCAATTGGAGCTGGAGCAACTCTGATTATTTTCTCAAAGTTAATGGATTATGCTCTTCGTGTCTACCACTCTCGTGTCTATCACTTTATCATTGGGATCGTCCTTTCAAGCACTCTCCTGATTTTGATTCCAAACGCTGGTAACGCTGAAAGCATCAGCTATAGTGGCTTATCTCTTGTTTCCTATGTCATTATTGCCTTCTTCTTCGCCCTTGGCATTTGGTTAGGGATTTGGATGAGTCAATTGGAGGATAAGTACAAATAATGGCAAAAAAAACTAAAGTAAAGAAGACCTTAGTCGAACAAATATTAGCTAAGGCAGGTGTTGAACACCAAGGGATTCACATCAATGCTTTAGAGGGAGAGCTTCCTTCTGAGTATGAGAGAAGTCACATTTTTAAAACACTAGCTCTTTTAGGGGACAAGACTGGTCCAGTTATTGGGATTGTTCCTATTACTGAACATCTTTCTGAAAAGAAATTAGCAAAGATTTCTGGTAATAAAAAAGTGAGTATGATTCCGCAAAAGGATTTAGAAAAAACAACTGGGTATATCCATGGTGCAAATAACCCTGTCGGTATCCGTCAAAAACACAACTACCCAATTTATATTGATGAAAGTGCATTGGAATTGGAAAAAATGATTGTTTCTGCTGGAGAAGTCGGACACAGCATTATCATTGCTCCACAAGATTTGGCAAACTTTGTTAAAGCGAACTTTGTAGATATTTTGGAGGAAAACAAGTTATGAAACTTTACTTTGTTCGTCATGGTCGAACAGTCTGGAATCTAGAAGGTCGCTTTCAAGGTGCAGGTGGAGATTCCCCACTTCTTCCTGAGTCCATTGAGACCTTAAAGGAACTCGGTCAATATCTTAAAGATGTTTCATTTGATAAAATTTATTCGAGTGATTTACCAAGGGCTGTTAAATCAGCTGAAATTATTCAAAGCCAACTGACAAACCCATGTCCTTTGGAAAGTGTTCCCGAGCTAAGAGAATGGCACCTTGGAAAACTAGAAGGGTTAAAAATTGCCACTTTAAACGCAATTTATCCTCAGCAGATTCAAGCCTTTAAAACAAACTTAGCCAAGTTTGACACGAGCATGTTCGAAGCTGAATCCCTCTACAGCACAACTCAACGAACCATTCAATTTATTAAATCTTTGAAAAACACGAAGGCAGAACAACTATTACTGGTTGGCCACGGAGCAAATCTTACTGCAAGCCTTCGAACACTTTTAGGATTTAATGAAGCGCATCTTCGTAAAAATGGTGGTTTGGTCAATGCAAGTCTAACAATTATAGAGACCGACGACTTCGAAAAATTTACTCTTAAGACTTGGAACGATACTTCTTATCAAAAAAATAATTGAACTTGATCTATTACGTCAAGTTCTTTTTAGTTTTTATAGAATATCCGTGAATTTCTTGACTTTTTATGATAAAATGGGAGTATCGTGAAAAATTGATTTATTATTTCAAAATTTGATTAAAAACTAGGAGGAACCAATGTCAACAGAACATATGGAAGAATTGAATGACCAACAGATCGTTCGCCGTGAAAAAATGGCTGCGCTCCGTGAACAAGGAATTGATCCATTCGGTAAACGTTTTGAACGTACTGCTAACTCTCAAGAACTAAAAGATAAATTTGCTGACCTTGATAAAGAACAACTACACGAATTAAACGAAACTGCTACTATCGCTGGACGTTTAGTCACAAAACGTGGGAAAGGTAAAGTCGGTTTTGCTCACCTTCAAGACCGCGAAGGCCAAATTCAAATCTACGTTCGTAAAGATGCTGTCGGTGAAGAAAACTACGAAATCTTTAAGAAAGCTGACCTTGGTGACTTCCTAGGTGTTGAAGGTGAAGTGATGCGTACGGATATGGGAGAACTCTCTATCAAGGCTACTCACATCACACACTTGTCTAAAGCCCTTCGTCCCCTTCCAGAGAAATTCCACGGACTTTCAGACGTTGAAACAATCTACCGTAAACGTTACCTTGATTTGATTTCTAACCGTGAAAGCTTTGATCGCTTCGTCACACGTTCAAAAATCATCTCTGAAATCCGTCGTTACCTCGATGCTCAAGGTTTCCTTGAAGTCGAAACACCTGTTCTTCACAACGAAGCTGGTGGTGCTGCTGCTCGCCCATTCATCACACACCACAATGCACAAAACATCGACATGGTACTTCGTATCGCGACTGAGCTTCACTTGAAACGCCTTATCGTTGGTGGTATGGAACGTGTTTATGAGATCGGTCGTATCTTCCGTAACGAAGGAATGGATGCTACACACAACCCTGAGTTTACTTCTATCGAAGTTTATCAAGCTTATGCAGACTTCCACGATATCATGGACTTGACTGAAGGTATTATCCAACACGTAGCTAAAGCTGTTAAAGGTGACGGTCCAGTTATCTATCAAGGAACTGAAATTAAGATCAATGAACCATTTAAACGAGTACACATGGTTGATGCAATCAAGGAAATTACTGGTGTTGATTTCTGGAAAGATATGACTTTCGAAGAAGCTAAAGCTATCGCAGCTGAGAAGAAAGTTCCAGTTGAAAAACACTACACAGAAGTTGGTCACATCATCAATGCCTTCTTTGAAGAATTTGTTGAAGAAACATTGATTCAACCAACATTTGTATACGGTCACCCAGTAGCTGTATCACCACTTGCTAAGAAAAATCCTGAAGATGAGCGCTTTACAGATCGTTTCGAGCTCTTCATCATGACTAAAGAATACGGAAATGCCTTTACTGAGTTGAATGATCCAATCGATCAACTTAGCCGTTTCGAAGCCCAAGCTAAAGCTAAAGAACTTGGTGACGATGAAGCAACTGGCATTGACTACGATTACATTGAAGCACTTGAATACGGTATGCCACCAACAGGTGGTTTGGGAATCGGTATCGACCGTCTCTGCATGCTACTCACAGATACTACTACTATCCGTGACGTACTTCTTTTCCCAACTATGAAATAACAACAAAACTCCTAGAAATTTTCTAGGAGTTTTAAATAACTAGAAAGACAACCTTACATTGAAGGTTGTCTTTTTTTTGTTTACTTAGAATAAACCGAGAACTGTTCCATCGCTTTCAACATCCATATTGAGAGCAGCTGGTCGTTTTGGAAGTCCAGGCATGGTCATAACGTCACCAGTGAGCGCAACGATAAAGCCTGCCCCCAATTTTGGTACCAATTCACGAATAGTAATTTCAAAGTTTTCAGGTGCACCAAGAGCATTAGGATTATCTGAGAAACTGTATTGAGTTTTCGCCATACAGATTGGCAATTTGTCCCAACCGTTTTGTACGATTTGTGAGATTTGAGTTTGAGCTTTCTTCTCGAAGTTTACTTTGCTTCCACGATAGATTTCAGTGACAATCTTTTCAATCTTTTCTTGTACTGAAAGGTCATTGTGATACAAACGTTTGTAGTTAGCAGGGTTTTCGTCAATTGTTTTGACAAGCGTTTCAGCTAGAGCCACTCCTCCTTCAGCTCCATTAGCCCATACGCTAGCTAACTCAACCGGAACATCAATGGAAGCACAAAGTTCTTTCAAAGCTGCGATTTCTGCTTCTGTATCAGATACAAATTCGTTAATGGCAACAACTGCTGGAATACCAAATTTACGGATATTTTCAACGTGACGTTTCAAGTTTGCAAATCCTGCACGAACTGCTTCTACATTTTCTTCTGTCAAAGCATCCTTAGCTACTCCACCATTCATCTTAAGAGCACGAAGAGTTGCAACGATAACTACTGCATCTGGCGCAGTTGGCAAGTTTGGAGTTTTGATATCAAGGAATTTCTCTGCACCAAGGTCTGCACCAAAACCTGCTTCTGTTACTGTGTAATCTGCCAAATGAAGGGCTGTAGTTGTAGCCAAGACAGAGTTACATCCGTGTGCGATATTGGCAAATGGGCCACCATGTACAAAGGCAGGTGTTCCATAGATGGTTTGAACCAAGTTCGGTTTGATAGCATCTTTCAATATCAATGCCAAGGCACCTTCAACCTGTAAATCACCAACTGAAACAGGTGTACGGTCATAACGGTAACCGATAACGATATTAGCCAAACGACGTTTTAAATCTTCAATATCAGTTGCTAAGCAAAGGATTGCCATGATTTCTGAAGCAACAGTGATATCAAATCCATCTTCACGTGGAATACCATTAAGCGGACCACCAAGGCCAACAGTTACGTGACGAAGGGCGCGGTCATTCAAGTCCACTACGCGTTTCCAGAGAATACGGCGTTGGTCGATACCTAGCTCATTCCCTTGATGCAAGTGATTGTCAATCAAGGCAGAAAGAGCATTGTTTGCAGTTGTAATAGCATGCATATCACCAGTAAAGTGAAGGTTGATATCTTCCATTGGTAAAACTTGCGCATAACCACCACCGGCTGCGCCACCTTTAATCCCCATAACAGGACCAAGAGATGGTTCGCGGATAGCAATCATGGTTTTCTTACCAATCTTATTCAAGGCGTCTGCAAGCCCGATAGTGATGGTTGATTTTCCTTCACCTGCTGGTGTTGGGTTAATGGCTGTTACCAAGATCAATTTACCGACTGAATTACTTTCAACCTCACGGATCTTATCAAAGCTTAGCTTAGCCTTATATTTTCCATACAACTCCAAATCATCGTAAGAAATACCAAGTTTCTCAACAACATCAACTATTGGTTTTAGCTCGATACTCTGTGCGATTTCAATATCTGTTTTCATTCAAAACTCCTCTACATCTAATGTGTTAACTCATTATATCATAAAACAAGATTTATTTATACAAAAATGAATTTATTGTTCGTATTTTTTGCCATAATTCTGTGAAATTACAAGAATCATCTATTTTTTATATGTCTTTATAGATAATAACTATAATAACTCAAAGCTAAACTAAACCGCTTTCTTTGACTTAAAACATTTTTTTGTGTAGAATGGTTCTATGAAAATTTTAGTAACTTCTGGTGGTACTAGTGAGGCTATAGACCGTGTTCGCTCTATCACGAATCACTCTACTGGTCGTCTTGGCTTGGTTATAACAGAAGCTTTAATAAAAGCAGGTCATGAAGTTTGCTTGATTACAACTTCTCATGCAATTAAACCAGCTAGTCATCCAAATCTTAAAATTATAGAAATTAAGAATACTTTGGATTTACTTGAGGAGATGAGAAATCTTGTTAAAGATTATCAAGTTTTAATTCATTCTATGGCTGTATCTGACTACACCCCAGTCTACATGACAAGTATAGATGAGGTACAAGCAAGTCAAGATCTATCGAAATTTCTAACTAAGCAGAATACTGAGTCCAAAATTTCTTCAAAGGAAGATGCTCAGATTCTTTTTCTTAAGAAAAATCCTAAGATTATTTCTTTGGTCAAAGAATGGAATCCTAAAATTCATCTAATAGGTTTTAAACTCCTGGTTGATGTTACAAAGGATCATTTGATAGATATTGCTAGAGAAAGTCTTAAAAAGAATCAAGCAGACATTATTGTTGCTAACGATTTGACTCAAATAAACTCTGATCAACACCTGGCTTACTTAGTTGAAAAAAATGATTATCAAACAGCATACAGCAAACAAGAAATCGCTGAGCTAATAATTAAAAAAATTCAAGGATTTACTTTTTAGAAAGGAAAGTTATGGCTCACATTACTCTTGCAATTACTGGTTCAATTGCTTCCTACAAGGCTGCCGATTTAGTCAGTTCTTTGAAAAAGCAAGGACATAGTGTATCGGTCTTGATGACAAAAGCTGCTACAGATTTTATCCAGCCATTAACTCTACAAGTCTTGTCCCAAAATCTGGTACATCTCGATGTCATGCAAGAACCTTATCCAGACCAAGTCAATCACATCGAAAGAGGAAAAGAAACTGACTTGTTTATCGTTGCTCCAGCAACTGCTAATACCATTGCAAAATTAGCACATGGTTTTGCTGATAATATGGTGACTAGTACTGCTCTGGCATTACCAGATAATATCCCTAAATTACTTGCTCCTGCCATGAATACAAAAATGTTTACCCACCCTGCCACACAGACAAATCTTAAAACTCTTGAAAGCTATGGATACGAGATCATCTCTCCTAAAGAATCTCTCTTAGCTTGTGGCGATTTCGGAAGCGGCGCTTTAGCCGATTTGGAAATTATTATAGAAAGAATAAAGGAAACTCTTAATGAACAAACGCTCTAACATCGCACCTGTTGCTATCTTTTTTGCAAGTATGATTGTCATCCATCTGCTGACCTCAATCTTATTTAATGTATTACCATTCCCAATTAAACCTACTATTGTACATATTCCTGTTATTATTGGAAGTATCATTTACGGCCCACGGATTGGTGCAATCCTTGGATTTTTAATGGGTATGATTAGCTTAACAGTTAATACACTTACAATTCTACCAACCAGCTATCTCTTCTCACCTTTTGTACCTAATGGTAACCTATATTCAGTTGTGATTGCAATTGTCCCACGTATCTTGATTGGTTTGACACCTTATTTCGTTTATAAACTGCTAAAGGGAAAAGCCGGGCTCATTTTTGCTGGTGCACTTGGCTCGCTGACAAATACAGTATTTGTCTTAGGTGGTATCTTCTTCCTCTTTGGTAATGTTTTTGATGGAAATATTCAAAAACTATTAGCGACTGTTATCTCTACAAATTCGATAGCAGAATTAATTATCTCGGCTATTTTAACTCTCGCCATTGTTCCAAGACTTGAAAAAATTAAACAATAAAAACTGTATCAAGAGATACAGTTTTTTTAGTTATTACTGAGCTAAACGAGCTTCTTCTAAAATCTTTTCAATCTTAGTAGTCAACAAATCAATCGCTACCGTATTGGTTACTCCTTCAGGAATCACAATATCAGCGTAACGTTTTGTAGGTTCAATAAATTGGTGATACATAGGTTTTACTACACCAAGATATTGATCAATAACACTATCCAAACTACGACCACGTTCTTCCATATCGCGTTTAATACGACGGATGATACGAACATCATCATCAGTGTCCACAAAAATCTTTATATCCATCAAATCACGAAGACGTTTATCTTCTAGAACTAAGATTCCCTCTACGATAAAGACATCTTGAGGTTCTTGACGATAGGTTTTCGAACTTCTAGTATGGGCAGCATAATCATAGGTAGGAATATCTACAGGACGACCCGCCAACAATTCCTTGATTTGCTCAATCATCAAGTCAGTATCAAAAGCAAAAGGATGATCATAGTTAGTCTTGATTCGTTCTTCAAAAGTTAGATGAGATTGATCTTTATAGTAGGAATCGTGTTCGATCATAGCAATTTTTTCGTTGGGAAAATGAGATAAAATTGCTTTAGAAACACTTGTTTTTCCTCCTCCAGAACCTCCTGTTACTCCGATAATGATTGGTCTATTTTGCATAGTTGCCTCCTTGTATTGTCCGTTGTCTATTTTACCATAATTTTTGGAAATTTTACAGACAGAGTTTTCTATACGAAGAAACAAAAAAACCTTGTAACTTATTGTTATAAGGTTTTTAAATGATTAATCGAAGTTAACGTATTCTTTTGAAAGTTCAAGAACTTCTTCCATCGTTGAACATTCAGTAAGAGAACGGTTAGCATATTCTTGCATCTTAGCTGTGTCAAGTTTCTTCATCAAGCTACGAGTACGAAGTACAGATGTGGCTGACATTGAGAACTCATCCAAGCCCATTCCGACAAGAAGTGGAACAGCAGTTTGGTCACCGGCCATTTCACCACACATACCTGCCCATTTACCTTCAGCATGTGCCGCTTTGATCACGTTGTTGATCAAACGAAGGATTGATGGGTTATATGGTTGGTAAAGGTATGAAACTTGTTCGTTCATACGGTCAGCAGCCATTGTGTATTGGATAAGATCGTTTGTACCAATTGAGAAGAAATCAACTTCTTTAGCAAATTGATCCGCAAGCATCGCTGCAGCTGGGATTTCAATCATGATACCAACTTGGATATCATCTGCAACAGCAACGCCTTCAGCAACCAATTTTGCTTTTTCTTCTTCAAGAATACCTTTAGCAGTACGGAACTCTTTCAACAAAGCAACCATTGGGAACATGATACGCAATTTACCGTGAACAGATGCACGAAGCAAGGCACGCAATTGTGTACGGAACATTTGGTTACCAGTTTCAGAAATAGAGATACGCAAAGCACGGTAACCCAAGAATGGGTTCATTTCTTTAGGAAGATCGAAGTAAGGAAGTTCTTTATCCCCACCGATATCCATTGTACGAACGACAACAGGTTTACCATTCATACCTTCAAGAACTGCTTTGTAGGCTTCGTATTGGTCATCTTCTGTTGGGAAGTCTTGTGAATCCATGTACAAGAATTCTGTACGGTAAAGACCAACAGCTTCTGCACCGTTATCATTTACACCTTCAACGTCTTTAGGTGTACCGATATTAGCAGCCAACTCGAAGTGTTTACCATCTGCAGTAACTGTTTTAGCGTCTTTCAAAAGAGCCCATTCAGCTTTTTGTTTAGCGTAAGCTTCGCCAGCTGCTTTGAATTCTGCAATTTGTTCTTCACTTGGGTTAATTACAACTTCACCAGTAATACCTGAAACTGCTAAAACATCACCATCTTTAACAAGTTCAGTAATGTTGTTTGTACCTAAAACAGCAGCAATTTCAAGTGTACGAGCCATGATAGCTGAGTGGCTTGTACGTCCACCAATGTTTGTTACAAAAGCTTTTACAAAGTTTTTGTCCAATTGAGCAGTATCAGATGGAGTTAAGTCATGTGCAATCACGATTACTTCTTCATTAATAGAAGCTGGGTTTGGTAACTTCTTACCAAGAAGATTTGCCAAAACACGTTTTGTAACGTCGCGGATATCCGCTGCACGCTCTTGCATGTATGGATTGTCTTCCATTCCTTCGAAGATAGTGATAAACATGTCTGTAACTTCTTTCAGACCTGCTTCTGCATTTACTTTCTTAGCGCGGATAGTTTCTTTGATTTGACCGATCAATTCAGGGTCGGCAAGAACCATCAAGTGAGCGTCAAATACTTGTGCCGCTTCTTCTCCAAGCGTACCTACAGCTTTCTCGCGGATAAGAGAAAGCTCGTTTTGAGAAGCTTCAAGAGCAACATCCAAACGAGCCTCTTCTGCATTTGTATCTTCGACAGTAATAGTTTCAAAAGATAAATCCGGTTGAACGAGTAGATATGCTTTGGCAACGGCAACACCATCAGATGCCGCAATTCCTTTAAGCATTTCTGTCATTTCCTTATGCCAATCCTTCTTTTTCCATTGTTTCTGAGATAGCAGCGATAGCGTCATCAGCGTCTGCACCTTCAGCAGTGATTGTTACGTCAGCGCCTTGACCAACACCAAGACTCATAACACCCATGATAGATTTAAGGTTAACTGATTTACCTTTGTATTCAAGTGTGATATCTGAAGCAAATTTGCTAGCAGTTTGTACCAACAATGTTGCTGGACGTGCGTGAATACCTGTTTCTGCCACTACGTGGAAATCTTTAGAAGCCATAGTTTGACTCTCCTTTTGTTCTTTCTTTTTTGAGTTATATGTGATAACCCTTACAATTTGGTATTATATCATCTTCTGGGATTTTTTTCAAGTATTTTATGGGATTTCTTCTTTTTCCTTTCAGATAACTTGCTGAAAATCTTCTATTTTATATATCAAAATACATCATGTAGTTTTTTATAATTTTAACATTTAGAAAACGCTGTTGTTTATGGGTTTTATTTTTTGTAATCACTACATATTGTGTTTAGTTGTCTGTCGACCAAAAGAAATCTACAATATTTAGTTTTTCTTCGTTGACAAAGATTTTTTTTCTGATATACTTAAGAAGTAATTAAATTTTTGAAAGAGGAGTTACAGAATGGTAACCGTTTATTCTAAAAATAATTGTGTTCAATGTAAAATGACCAAACGTTTCTTAGATAGTAACAACATCGCTTATCGCGAAATCAATCTTGATGAACAACCTGAATATATCGAACAAGTTAAAGAGCTAGGCTTCAGCGCTGCTCCTATCATTCAAACACCAACTGAAGTTTTCTCTGGTTTCCAACCAGCAAAACTTAAAAAACTTGCTTAAGTATCAGGATTAAAAGCTTCTATGTAAATCTTAGAAGCCTTTCTTTTGTAATGAAATAAAGGGAATTTTATGGGATTAAAACAACTTGAGGATGTAACATACTTCCGTCTAAACAATGAAATCAACCGTCCTGTTAACGGACAAATTATGCTCCACAAAGATAAAGAAGCTTTGGATGCTTTCTTTAAAGAGAACGTTGTACCAAATTCTATGGTATTTAATTCTATCACTGATAAAATTGATTACCTTATCAAACACGACTACATCGAAACAGCCTTTATCCAAAAATATCGTCCTGAATTTTTGGAAGAGCTCTATCAATTTATTAAAGACCAAGACTTCCAATTCAAGTCATTCATGGCTGCATACAAGTTTTACAACCAGTATGCTTTAAAAACTAACGATGGTGAATACTATCTTGAAAGCATGGAAGACCGTGTCTTCTTTAACGCTCTTTACTTTGCTGATGGAGATGAAGCGATTGCTATTGATATTGCAAACGAAATCATCCACCAACGCTACCAACCAGCTACACCTTCCTTCTTAAATGCAGGGCGTGCACGTCGTGGTGAATTGGTATCATGTTTCTTGATCCAGGTTACAGATGATATGAACTCTATTGGACGTTCTATCAACTCGGCTCTTCAACTTTCACGTATTGGTGGTGGTGTAGGGATTTCACTCAGCAACCTTCGTGAAGCTGGATCTCCTATCAAAGGATATGAAGGTGCTGCCTCTGGTGTCGTACCAGTTATGAAACTCTTCGAAGACAGCTTCTCTTACTCAAACCAACTTGGTCAACGTCAAGGTGCTGGGGTTGTTTACCTCAATGTCTTCCATCCAGATATTATTGCTTTCCTTTCTACTAAGAAAGAAAATGCTGATGAAAAAGTTCGTGTGAAGACACTTTCGCTTGGTGTTGTGGTTCCTGATAAATTCTACGAATTGGCTCGTAAGAATGAAGAAATGTACCTATTTAGCCCATATTCTGTAGAAAAAGAGTATGGCGTACCTTTCAACTATATCGATATCACTGAAAAATACGATGAGCTAGTTGCAAATCCAAACATTCGTAAGACAAAGATCAAGGCGCGTGATTTGGAAACTGAAATTTCTAAACTACAACAAGAATCAGGCTATCCTTACGTTGTCAACATCGATACAGCTAACCGCGCTAATCCTGTTGATGGTAAAATCATCATGAGTAACTTGTGTTCAGAGATTCTTCAAGTCCAAGAACCAAGTCTTATCAATGATGCGCAAGAATTCCTTAAAATGGGTACTGACGTTTCATGTAACCTTGGTTCAACAAACGTGGTCAACATGATGACTTCACCTGACTTTGGTCGTTCTATCCGAGCTATGGTACGTGCTTTGACTTTCGTTACAGATAGTTCTCACATCGTCGCTGTTCCTACAATCGACCACGGAAACAGCCAAGCTCATACATTTGGACTTGGAGCTATGGGACTTCACAGCTATCTTGCTCAACAATTAATCGAATACGGATCACCTGAGTCTGTTGAATTCACAAGCATCTACTTCATGCTATTGAACTACTGGACTTTGGTAGAATCAAATAATATTGCGCGTGAACGTGGTGTTACCTTCCACAACTTTGAAAAATCAGACTACGCGAACGGAAGCTACTTTGATAAGTACACAAGTGGTGAGTTTGTACCAAAATCTGATCGTGTTAAAGAACTCTTTGAAGGTATCTTTATCCCATCTGCAGCTGATTGGGCTGTACTTCGTGATAAAGTTAAAGCAGATGGGCTTTACCACCAAAACCGTCTTGCTGTAGCACCAAATGGTTCTATCAGCTACATCAACGATGTTTCTGCTTCTATCCACCCAATCACTCAACGTATTGAAGAACGACAAGAGAAGAAAATTGGTAAGATTTACTATCCTGCAGCAGGATTGTCAACTGAAACAATTCCTTACTACACTTCTGCCTATGACATGGATATGCGTAAAGTCATTGATGTTTATGCTGCGGCTACTGAACATGTAGACCAAGGACTTTCACTCACACTCTTCATGCGCAGTGATATCCCAACAGGTCTTTACGAATGGAAGTCAGAAAACAAACAAACAACACGTGACTTGTCTATCCTTCGTAACTACGCCTTTAATAAGGGTATCAAGTCTATTTACTATGTTCGTACTTACACAGATGACGGTGGTGAAGTTGGCGCTAACCAATGTGAGAGTTGCGTGATTTAAGAACTCGCTAAACCTTATTACTGGGATTCATTATTATTTTATTGATTAAAATTAAAGAAAGAGATTTGTAATGGAAACTTACTACAAAGCCATTAACTGGAATGCCATCGAAGATGTCATCGATAAATCAACATGGGAAAAACTAACTGAACAATTTTGGTTGGATACACGTATTCCCTTGTCTAATGATTTAGATGACTGGAGAAAATTATCAAATCAAGAAAAAGATTTGGTCGGAAAAGTTTTTGGTGGTTTGACACTTTTGGATACCATGCAGTCTGAAACAGGGGTTAATGCCCTCCGCGCTGATATCCGTACTCCTCACGAAGAAGCTGTTTTTAACAATATCCAATTTATGGAATCTGTTCACGCTAAGTCTTATTCTTCAATCTTTTCAACTTTAAATACCAAATCTGAAATTGAAGAAATTTTTGAATGGACTGATACGAATCCATATCTTCAGAAAAAAGCACAAATCATCAATGAAATTTACCTCAATGGTACTCCTCTTGAAAAGAAAGTAGCCAGTGTATTCCTTGAAACCTTCCTCTTCTATTCTGGTTTCTTTACACCACTCTACTACCTCGGAAATAACAAATTGGCTAACGTTGCTGAAATCATTAAGTTGATTATTCGTGATGAGTCAGTTCACGGTACTTATATCGGGTATAAATTCCAACTTGGTTTCAATGAATTACCTGAAGAAGAGCAAGAAAAATTAAAAGATTGGATGTACGACCTTCTCTACACACTTTATGAAAATGAAGAAGGTTATACCGAAAGCCTTTATGATGGTGTTGGATGGACTGAAGAAGTGAAAACATTCCTACGTTACAACGCCAACAAAGCCCTCATGAACTTGGGACAAGATCCACTCTTCCCTGATTCAGCTGACGATGTCAACCCTATCGTTATGAACGGGATTTCAACCGGTACATCTAACCACGACTTCTTTTCTCAAGTTGGTAATGGATATCTACTTGGTGAAGTTGAAGCTATGCAGGACGATGACTATAACTACGGGTTAGATTAATTTGAAATTAGAAAAGAACATCTGTGTTTGTTTTAAACTTAGATGTTCTTTTATTTTTGTTTATTTTTGTTTTCTTTAAGTTGCTGATATGTTTAAAATATGATAAAATGATATTAGATATAGGGGGTGATTCAATGCTAAAACAAGAAAAACTTGATTTGATTTTAGATATTGTCAATACCAAAGGAACAATCACTGTCAAAGAAATTATGAGTCGTTTAGATATCTCGGATATGACAGCTCGGCGTTATCTACAAGAGCTAGCTGACAAGGATTTACTTGTTCGAGTGCACGGAGGTGCTGAAAAGCTTCGTTCAGGCTCTCTATTAGCAAACGAGCGCTCTAATATCGAAAAACAAGGCTTGCAAATCGCCGAAAAGCAAGAGATTGCTCGATTTGCCGGTCACTTAGTTGAAGAAAGAGAAACAATTTTTATCGGTCCTGGAACTACTCTTGAGTTCTTTGCTCGTGAACTTCCGATTGATAATATTCGTGTCGTAACAAATAGCCTACCCGTTTTTATTATCTTGAATGAACGAAAACTTACAGATTTAATTTTAATTGGTGGAAATTATCGAGAAATCACTGGCGCTTTTGTTGGTACTTTGACTCTCCAAGACATCGAAAGCCTTCAATTCTCTAAAGCTTTTGTTAGTTGCAACGGAATTAAAGATCAAGCTATTGCTACATTTAGCGAAGACGAAGGTGAGGTTCAAAAACTAGCATTAAATAATGCAAATAAAAAAATCCTTTTGGCTGACCATAGTAAATTTGATAAATTTGATTTTTACACCTTTTACAATATTGCAGATATCGATACCATTATCTCCGATTCAAAACTTAGCGCTGAAACCCTAAAAGCTTTATCCAAACAAACAAAAATTATTAAATCAACACCTTAAAAAGTCTCACCAATGGTGAGACTTTTTTCTACACATTTACTCGATAAGGCCTGTTTCAGCTACTTTCTTATACCAATAAGCTGATTTTTTCGGGTAACGTTCTTGAGTTTTGAAATCTACATAGAAGAGACCGTAACGTTTTTCGTAACCATTTGACCATGAAAAGACATCCATCAACGACCAGATAAAGTAACCTTTTACGTTTGCTCCATCTGCTATAGCATCAGACAAGACTTCCAAGTGTTGCTTCACGTAATCGATACGACCATCGTCATACACAGTGTTATCAACGAACTCATCTTTATATCCAAGACCGTTTTCTGTGATATAGATTTTCTTGTAGTTTGGATAATCTTTCTTCACACGCATGATTTGGTCATACAACCCTTGAGGATATATAATCCAGTCCCAGTCAGTACGAGGGACATAATCAGGAGCGACTCTTCGACCAACACCTTTAATTTGGTACTTAGAGCTTCCTTTTTCACCTTTACCGTTGTGGATGATTTCAGTTTCACCATCAAATGCTTCCATCCAGTCACTCATATAGTAGTTAATTCCAAGGAAATCATTCAAATCTTTAGCTGCTTCAAGTGCTGCAAAGTCTTCGTCACGAAGATCCAAGCTACCACCATTTACTGATAAGATGTGGTTTACACCTTCCATTGTTGCATCTGAATAGTGTCCAATGTATGTAGCATCCAAGATAAATTTGTTGTGGATGATATCTTCTAATTCAGCAGCACGAACATCTGCTGGATTTTTAGGATCCAATGGATACTTGGTTGGAAGGGCATGAACAACTCCGATTTCACCTTTGTAGCCTTTGTCTTTATACAATTTTACAGCACGAGCATGAGAAACCATCATATTGTGGTGAGATTGGAAGACTTTCGCAAGGTCGTATTGAATCCCTGGTGGGAATTTACCGACCAAGTATTGACCGTCACCGATTGGACCAATTTCATTAAAGGTTGTCCAGTAGTTTACTTCTGGGAATTCTTCAAAACAAAATGCAGCATAATCTACAAAGTGTTCAATGTTTTCACGATTCAAGAAGTCTCCATTTGAATGAAGAGCTTCTGGGGTATCAAAGTGATGAAGAGTAACGAAAGGTTCTACGTGGCGCTTTTGGCATTCAGCAAATAAGTTATGGTAGAACTCAACTCCTTTAGGGTTCACTTCTCCATACCCAGTCGGGAAGATTCGAGACCAAGCAATGGAAATACGGATACCGTTGACCCCGTATTCCTCTGCCAACTGCAAATCTACTGGGTATTTATGGTAAAAATCACTAGCTGGTTCAGCTGTATACCAATAGTTATCTGCTAGATATTTGTCCCAAGCAACTGGTCCTTTTCCGTCAGTATGGGTAGCACCTTCTGCTTGATAGGCAGCCGTTGCCCCACCAAAAATAAAATCTTTAGGAAGTGTTTTTGTCATTTTTTCACCTATTT
The DNA here is from genome assembly GCF_021497965.1 of Streptococcus infantis. Lineage (GTDB taxonomy): Bacteria > Bacillota > Bacilli > Lactobacillales > Streptococcaceae > Streptococcus > Streptococcus infantis_B. The sequence continues at coordinate 915,005 of NZ_CP046525.1, forward strand.
CTTGATTGTATAAAATGAAAAGTGAGGGGAGAGGAGTTAGTGAGCCATCCATCTCCATCTCACTTCTTGTACCAAGTCACCAAATTGTGACATTAGGAGGTAAAAACGATATCTTTTTACCGACGAATTAACAAGGCGATTAGGAAATTCGCCATAGCGATTTACGTAACGATAGGAGACTGTTTTATTGTCCCTATCGTTAATCGAATTGAGCTTGAACAAAGGCTAGAGCACCTTGTCCATCGCGTGTCAATTTAATGTACTGAGCGCCTTCTGTCTTCGCCAATTTGATGCCTAGTTTATCTGTTTCAGCTTTCATATCCTCAAAGTTTGAAGCAACCTGAGGAGCCAAGATAACCAGATCAAATTCTGGTAACATTTCACGGTGGGCTCCATAGCCACCTGCTGCAGCTTTAACTGGAACATTGTATTCTGCTGCTGCCTTATTCAAAGCATTAGCAAGAAGACCACTTGTTCCTCCACCCGCACAAAGAACGAGGACGTTTGTTTCTTCAGTAATTGTATTTTGTGCTGATTCTACTCCAGCTTTTGCAAGAATAGCATCTGCTTTTGCAGTGTTAAAGTTTGCAGCTACTTTTTCTTTTAATTCATCATTAGCTTTACCTGAACGTTCTTCTTCAAGAATTTGTTCATCATAAACCTTGAGGAATGGATAGTAGATAACAATATCTACTACAATTAATAATGCTGCAAGAGCGAATGATAAGAACTGGAAGTTTGTACCAAGAACAATACCAAGAGGTCCTGGTGTAGTCCATGGAAGGTTGGCAGTAAATGAGTTCATGCCAAGTGTTTCAATAAAGAACTTAAAGATCCATACGTTTGCAATTGGTGCAAAGATGAATGGGATAAAGAAGATTGGGTTCAAAACAAGTGGTGCACCAAACAAGATTGGTTCGTTTACACCGAAGAATGTAGGAACTACTGAAGCACGTCCAATAGCACGATTTCGTTTTGATTTACATAACCACATAAACATGAATGGAACTACAAGTGTTGCACCTGTACCACCCATAGTAACGATAAACATTTGTGTTCCAGATGTAAGGATTTTATCAGCGTGCATGCCTTGTTGAAGAAGGTTCAAGTTAACTTCAGCATTGGCATATGTAATAGCGGCAATCGCAGGCTCAACAATAGAAGGTCCGTGAATACCAATAAACCAGAAGAATGCAAAAGCACCAAAGATAATCGTAATACCAACATAACCATCAGCTGCTGAGAATAGAGGTGCAAAGAATTTACCGATTGATTCTGCTACACTTGCACCGACAAATTGACGAGCAAGTAAGTCAAGACCGTAAAGGGAAACGACAGAAAGCGTAAATGGAATCACATCTTTAAAAACTTGTGAGATATTTGGTGGAACTTCGTCAGGCATGCGAATAGTAACATTGTTCTTCACACAAACCTTATAGATAGCTACAGTCACAAATGCTGCTAAGAAAGCCGAAAGTAAACCTTTTGTACCAAGGAAACCTGTTGCAAATCCACCTTCAATTGGATCAGCTGCCAAGATCAATAAACCAACAACAGCAGCTAATAGAGTTGACATATAGTTGATTTGGTTGGTTTTTTCCATGCTACGGTTAACAGAATCTGTTAAGGATTTAGCAGTTGTACCAGCAACCAAAAGTGCTAGAATTCCCATAGAATAGCTGTAAGGTTTCATCAAAAGTGCTACAACGTCATCCGACCAAACAAATCCCCATGAGTTAGGTACAAAGGCAATCAAGATAAAGATACTTGAGAATAGAATGACTGGCATTCCTGCGATAAATCCATCACGAATAGCGCGAAGATAAATATTTCGAGATAGTTTTTCAAAGAAAGGTTTTCCTTTCTCGATAAAGGCAATTAACTTATTCATTATTTAGCTCCTCTTTTATAAAGTTCAATTAAATGATGCATCAAATCTTTTAGCAAGATTGTTGTCATCAGGTGATCTTGGCCATGCATCATGGTCACGCTATAGGCTAAATCCTCACCAGCAGCTTCCTTAGTCAATAGACTTGTTTGCGCGTGGTGGGCCTCTGCAATACAGCTACCAGCTTCCTCTACCAGAGCGTCCGCTTTTGCAAAATCACCAGCTTCAGCAGCCTTCAAGGCTTCCAATAGTTTTGAACGAGCATCGCCAGCATAGGCAACAATCTCAAAACCTAACAATGTTACTTCTTCTCTATTCATGATAGACTTCTCCTTATGTTTGTTTTCAATAAATGTTATGACAGTAAACGTTGAATATGTAGAACAAGATAAACTCGTTCACTCTTATTAAGGTCTACCCCAGTCTCCTGAGCAATCACCTCATAAATATTACTACCAATTTCAAATGCTTTTGGATAGGTAGTTTTGATATGTTCTTCCATATCGAGCAAGGATTGGTTGTCATCCCGAGTTCGATCCAGATAATCTAAGAAATAATTGAGATGAATCATAAAGCGGTCATAGAAATTATTATTATCTGGTGTTCTCTGAATACCATAGCTTCTTAGAACATTTTCAACACTTTTTAAAATTTCTTTTCTCTTATCAATCGACTCAACTACTTCGACTTCATTCACACCTTCTGCGTTGATAAAATGATAAGCTATACGAGTAATTTCGTCTTCGGGAAGGTTTTCTGTCAGTTTCTGACGATAAATTTCAAAAGCTTCATTTGCAATTTGAAAAGCGGTTGGATACTTGGTAGAAATATCCGGCAAATTACTATCCTTATATCTCCCTTGATTTATAGCTTGATAAGAACAATAGATATGATCTGTCAATGTTACGTAGAGATACTCTTGAACTGGATATTGATATTTTTTCGAAAGATTATCGATTATCTCATAAGTAACCGTAATGACGTCAAGTGGTACGTCCTTAAGTAAAGCTAAGAAATTTTCTCGAGATTCCTCGTTTTTCATTCGAAAGATTTTTTCAACTTGATCCTCAGGAATCAAATCTCCCTTCTTTTTACCAAAGGCAATTCCTTTTCCAATAACTACGAGTTCCTCACCATCACCGTTACGTACCAGTGAAACATTATGGTTCATTGGATTTAATATCCGATACATGATGACCTCCTTATCTTTCCATTTAAGATTATGAGTATAAAAAATGACCACAAATGAACTCAGAAAAATTTTTCCGAGTCATCTGTGATCATGCCTAATATTACTTAGTAACACTCACTCTTATTAACCTGTGACTTAAGTATAGCACAAGATTTTTATTTTGTAAACCTTTACATACAACTTTTTTAAAAAGTTTTTTAGCTGGGTTTTAGACATAAAAAGGGTGGAAATTTACACACGTTCGGTCCATGAAGTTGCTGTTGTTTTAAGAACTTTATTGAGTTCATCGATGTTCTCAAAACCAGTTGTACGAAGCCATTCGCGAGCAGCTGCTTCACCGTCTTTAATATAAGCTTCAACTGATCCAGCCCATGTTGCACGTCCACAAAGAACACCATTGAAGTTTGCACCTGATTCGTGGGCAAATACAAGAGTTTCTTGGAAGAGCTTAGCTGATACACCAGCACTCAAGTAGATGTATGGAAGATTTGTTGCTTCGTCTTGTGCTTTGAAGAATGCTGCTGCTTCTTCACGAGTGTGAACAACTTCACCTTCAGCGAAACCTTCAACGTATTTAACATTAACTGGAACTTCCACTTTCAAAACATCGATGTTAAAGCGTTGGTCTGAAAAGACTTTCATAGCACCGATAACTTTGTGTGGTTTTACTTTTGCGTATTCAGCAGAACCCGCATCAGCAATCTTTTCATCGTAAGCAAGGATTTCAAGGAAGAATGGAATATCTTCTGCCACACACTCAGAACCAATACGTTCGATGTAGGCTTGTTTTTGTTGGTTAAGTTCGTCAGAGCTATCTACATCGTAGTAAAGCAAGAATTTAACTGCATCAGCACCTTGTTCTTTAATACGTTTTGCAGACCAAACATCCAAGCAGTCTGGCAAACGTTTTGTACTTGTTGTGTCATATCCTGTTTTTTCATAAGCAAGGAGAAGACCGGCATTTGGTGCAAGAGCTTTTGTAGCAGGAAGACCATATTCAGGGTCAAGAAGCATTGATGAAGCGTATTTAGTCAATTCATCTGCTACCAAAACTTTGAGTTCTTCCATTTGAGCTACTGTAGGCTCTTCTGTTTGGTATTGAGCCATCAAACGTTTCAAAGCACCACGTTGGTCAAAAGCAAGAGCTGAGATGATTCCATTTTCATCTGAGAGTTTTTTCAAACAAGCACGTTTATTTTCTGTTAAAGTCATTTTATACCTCTTTCACAATTAATTGGTCAAATAAATTTTGATAGTTAGCCATATTGACATGACCGGTCATTTTTTCTTGAGCATTTAGCATACCAAGGACATTCGCCTTAGTCAATAATTCTTGATCAGATTCTTTATGGAAAAGACCTGATGCAATACCTGCTACAGTAGAATCACCAGAACCAACTGGATTTACTACTTGAATTTTTGGAATATCTACTTTATAGAAAGTATCCCCGTGTTTTGCAAAGGCACCGTTAGCACCTAGAGAAACGATAATCCACTCAATTCCATCAAATAAAGGATCTTGAAGAACTTCTTTTAATTCATCCAAATCTTTAGAAATTTCTCTTCCCAATAGTTGAGACAATTCTTCATTATTTGGTTTGATAACCGTTGGTTTGTGTGGTGATTCAAGAACAGCCTGAAGAGCTGCTCCTGAACAGTCCAAGACAACTGGTTTTCCTGCTTGATTAGCAAGTTCCACTAAACTAGCATAATAATCAACTGGGAGTCCAGCTGGTAGACTACCTGAAATAGTTACAACTTCTACAGTATTAAGAAGTTCTTTGAAGTAAGCCAAGAAATCTTGTCCTTCTTTTTCTTGAACCTCAGGACCTTTTTCAAGAATTTCAGTTTGATGATCACCGTGAAGAATAGCGATACAGTTACGTGTTTCACCTTGGATAGAGAAGAAACGCTTGGTGACTTTATCGTCAATATTTTCAACTAGAAAATCACCCAGTTTACCACCAACTAGACCAGTTGCGACTACAGAATCGCCAAATTCTGATAGGACGCGTGTAACATTAAGACCTTTACCACCAGCTGTTTTCGTAACATCAACAACACGGTTGACAGTGTCAATTTTCAATTCATCCAAAGGATAAGAAATATCAATGGATGGATTCATTGTGACTGTTAAAATCATAAGTCACCTCTTAGTCGTGGTATTCACCACGATCCCATTTTTCAAGGAATTCTGTAAAGAAGTTGGCATCAGTTTGGTGATCGTTATGAGTTTCAACGTGTTGGATTTTAGCGATCAATTTTTTGTTTTCTTCAGATGGTTTGTATTCAGCATTGATGAAAGCTTCAATGATATCACACATGAGCAATTCACCAGTGATTTTCCCACCAAATCCGATAACGTTGGCATTCAATTGTTCTTTTGCATAAAGAGCTGTTGTCATATCACGAACCAAAGCAGAACGAACACCTGGAACTTTGTTAACAGCGTTATTGATACCTACACCAGTACCACAAATACATACACCAAGATCAGCTTGACCGCTAACTACTGCTTCCCCAACTTTTTTACCAAAGATTGGGTAGTGTGTACGTGCATGGTCATATGTACCAAAGTCAATGACTTCATGTCCTTTTGATTTCAAAAATTCTGAAACCGCCATTTTTTCATTAGTTACGATGTGGTCACATCCGATTGCAATTCTCATTTTTTTCTTACCTTTCTTTCAATATCAAAAATTAGCACATTTTGTTCAACATGTCGACACGGATTTGGTGACGACCACCGTCGTACTTACCATTTACAAAGCCTTTAGCAATGTTTTTAGCCAATTCATCACCAACGAGTTGAGCACCCATAGTAATCATACGGGAGTTGTTGTGGCCGCGAGTCATATAAGCTGAACGTTCATCAGAAACTTCTGCCGCAACCATTCCTTTGATTTTTGTTGCAACCATAAATGGACCTGCACCATAAGCATCAATAACAATACCAAGGTTTTGTTCTTCTTTCTTAACTTCTTCAGCAACTGCGAGAGTTACATCGACGAAGTCTTGACCTTCAGCAGTAACATCCACAACATGGAAGTTTTCTTTTTCCAAGAAGTCTTTAACAACTTCTTTCAATCTTAAACCTGCAGCATCTGCACCAATAACAATAGCCATATTGTATACTCCTTTTTTTAATAGACCAGTAAACTTTTGAATTCAGATAACATCATCCTCAAAAAGCTACCAGTAGTTTTATTGACAATATTTTGTGTTAAGGATGAACAATAATTTTCATTCTTAACAAGTTTTCATTAGAGAAAAACTGGAAGAACATTTTGTTTAAACAAACACAAATTGTTCTTTATAAACATAATATACTACTATTTACTAGAAAAGTCAACAATTTATGTTTGTTTTTGTTTATTTTTAAAGAATTTCAATATCGAATCCAATGTGATCAACTTGACCTGGTTTTAAAATTCGAACATCTTTCTTTTCTTCAAGTCGATCGCCTTCTTCAAGTGAAGTAGACAAGCCAGACCATGGTTCTAAGGCGATAAAAGGGCCTTTATTAAGAGTTGACCATACAATTAAATTTGGAAATTCTTCAAAGTGTAGTCTCAAACCTTTATCATGTTTTCTTGAGCGCAAAGCTACTTTACGGGATTCTAACTCATCTAATGTCACTGCATCATAGCTAAACAAATCATAATTTAGGCCCAATTCTTTTTGATTGTCTAACCAAGAACTTCTATCTTTGAAATCTAACATTCCTGTTTCTGGGAAAGGTTTCGGAACTGAGCACGTTTCAGGCTCTTCAAATTCAAGATAGTAATCTTCATAAACTTCATCAGCTAAGAGTGGACAATTAAAGCCAGGATGTCCTCCAATAAAGTACGGCATACTCTTTTCAGATTCTTTATTGTAAATTTTATACTCTGTACGAATTGTTTTACCAGTCACAATATAAGTGATTTCTAGTCGGAAATGATAGGGATAATTCTCATACATTTCCTCAGTATCTTCAATAGCAAATGTAACAGAATTATCTGTTTGATCAACTAAATCAAATTCCTTTTTTCTTACCAAACCATGACGCGGAATTTTTCCTATTTCATGACTTCCGTCTTTATTCTCATAAACGACGGTATCATTTCTAACTGATCCGCAAATTGGGAATAAAACAGGCGCTTGTCCACTCCAATAAGTTGGATCACCTTGCCACAGATACTCTACACCATCTTTATCCTTAATTGAAGATAAAGCACCTCCAAAAGTTTGAAACTGTACTTGCAATTGATCTGATTTTAATTCAATCACAGCTGTTACCTCCATTTTTTTCAAAAAAACTAGGCTGACTGCTCCACGCTGGAAACTGACAACCTAGTTTTTACAATTTACATTTTTAGGAGCAAATTATTTAGCATTTGCTGCATATTCTTCGTTACGTTTGATCATTTGTTTTCTGTACCATGCAAAGATACCAACGTAGAATACAAGGAATACTAATGCGCCAAGGATTGCTTTGATATCACCAGTTGTAGCGTTACCAATTGCCCAACCAAATAGTTTTTCGATTGGTCCTTCAAGAGTTGAGTGAGTAATCAATTGTGATTGGTTCACACCTTCTGGGAAGGCACCTACACCTTTAGCAAGTTCAGTTGCAAATGGTGCGATAAGTGTACCTGAAAGAAGGAAGAGTGGCAACAAGAGAGTTCCGAAGATGATCATACGGAGCAATTTACCACGAGTAACTACCAAGAGAGCTGGAGTTACACCCATTGCGATGATACCAGCAAGTGGCAAGATACCATTTCCGACATTTGAAAGAAGCACTGCTTCAACCAACATGATTGGTGCAAGTACGTTGGCACAAGCCCAGATTTCAGCGCGACCAGCGATGAATGGCCAGTCAAGACCGATGTTGAATTTACGTCCTTGAAGACGTTTAGTAGCAACGTTTGTAATACCTTGTGAAAGTGGTTCTACGGCTGCGATGAACCATGAACCGATAAGAGAGAATAGCTCCAAGCAGACACCGGCAGTCAAACCAAGTGACAACCAACCTTTAATAACAAGTTCCCATTTATCAGCGCCTTCTACACCAGCAACTGGATGTGGAGTTCCCATCAAACCGATAACGATACCAAGGATGAAACCGATGAAGAATTTAGATCCCCAGAAACCGATTTTCTTGTTTAGTTTAGCAGCGTCGAAGTCGTATTTATCAAGACCTGGGAAAAGTTTGTCAAAAATCTTATCCAAAACCATGATAACTGGGTTCATCATGTAGTTCATGTGAGTTGAAGTCATTGGTGATGAACTTGGTGCGTTAAGTAGGTCATCAAATGTTGGTTTCATCAAGTCAGAGTTAATGATTTTAAGAACCCCAACAAGAACAACTGCTGCAGTCGCGATAAAGAGTGAAACTCCTTGGCTAACTCCATTGTTGTCAGCATACCATTTGATTAAAAGACCTGTGATAGACAAGTGCCAGATATCGAAGATATCAACGTCAAGTGTATCAGTTTTCTTCATTGCAAGCATCACAACGTTGACAATCAACATGATGAGCAAGAAGTAAAGTGTCCAGGCAGAACCCCATGTGATTGTAGCAAGTGGTGCCCAACCAACGTCGGTGATGTTCAATTGAATACCAGTATTTTCAACGAATTTTGCAAGAGAAGCAGAGAAAGCTCCATTAAGCATTCCGATGATAGCACCGATACCAGTAAGTGCGATGGCAAGTTTGATACCACCTTCAAGCGCTTTGGAGAATTTCACTCCAAAGAGTAAAGCCAAGAGTGTCAACACGATCAGCATGATGACTGGTGCACCCATTTCCAAAATAGGTTTAAAGACCTCATTGGCTATGTTAATAATGACGTCCATAATTTTTCCTCCCTTTATTTTTATGGAAACTTACAAAATAATATTTAACTTAATCCGTGTTCTTTGATTGCTGCTTCAATATTGTCATAAACTGGAGCGCTCATAGCAGGAATACGGAACAAGATTGGTCCAGCTTCAACTACTGGGATACCAGGGTCAAAACCTAAGTCAGTTGCAGCGATTGGTGTGAAGATATCGTAACCTTTAATCAAGTCTTCATTGACGTCTTTTACCATAACTGCGTCACATTTTACATCGTACCCACGGTTTGAAAGCTCTTCTTCTAGAGCACTTTTAATTTGGTGGCTTGAGTTAACACCCGCACCACAAGCAGCAAGAATTTTAATCATTTGGATTTCCTCCGTTTTTTAGTTTCTATTTATTTTAAAATTAAGCAGTTGCTTCTGAGATATACTGGTACAGAGCTTCTGGTTCTGTAATCTTAGAAAGCGCCTCTAGATGACCGTTACCTGTAAAGAAGTCCATCAATTGAGCAAGAATGTTTGTTTGACTTGAACTTGAATTGTTGATAATAAAGAAAAGTAATGATACTTCTACTTCCTTGTCAGGTGCAATCATGTTGTGGAATGTTACTGGTTTTGGTAAGCGAACCACAACAACATTTTCAGTTAAATTATGAATCGTATCTGTGTGAGGGATTGCTACATTTGGCAAGTCCTTCCCTAGAAATTCCATATCTAAACCGGTTGGGAACATTTTTTCACGTTCAATCAAAGCCGATCGATAGGTATCCGTAACAACTTTCTTTTCTTCCAATAGGGTTGCAACTTGATCAAATAGTTGCTCTTGATTATCTGCTTCTAGACAAAAGACTAAGTCTTTGCTGAAGAAATGATCTAATCCCATGATCTTCTCCCTTCATATTTAACTTTTATGTTACAAGTATAACATTATATGAAACCGTTGTCAATATTTTTTGTTGTATTTTGTTTGATTTTTATTTTTTTTGTTTGATTGTAAACAATTGTATTTTATACATATTCTTTAAAGGTTGAAAATATATAAAAAACAGGATAAATATCCTGTTTTAGTTTTAATTCTTTTTCACTGTCCAGCTTTCTTCTACTATTGGAGTCATTTCGTTTACGATTTCTAAATCACCTTCAAGAGTAACTAATCTAATCATATTATCATCCGACTTAAATACCCAAATAAGTACTTTTTTACTATTTTTATAATCTGCATAAATTTTGAGGGCATCATAGCCCCCAATATTTCCCCTATTAGTTCTAACATTTGTAAATCTAGGATTTTCTTTTATATTTTGTACAAATTTGGTCTCAAAATTAGTGAAATTTTTTACGTCTGCATTTATACTTTTAACTGAAATGGCATTCTTGTCAGTACCATCATTGTACTTAAAATCAACACTTTTCTCACCGAAATTACTTTGAACCCAAGATTTAGGTACTTTCAAGTATCCATAATCATCTGATCCAACCCATTGTGTATCTTTAGTTGGAACGGTTGTTGTAGCTTCTGCTGTTTCCTGACTAGTAGTTTCCTGAACAATTGTGGTAGTTTCAGCTGTTACATCTTTTTTACCAGTATTTGTATTACAAGCAGCAAGAGTGATACCACAAAGCAAAAGTGAAGATAAAGTTATCAATTTTTTCATGATAATTCTCCTTTCACTATTATTCTAAAGTAAGAAGAACAAAGTGTCAAATATATACTGTAAACTGGCAGTATTATCGAAAATACAATAAATCTACTACTATATTTACAAAAACTCATTCTTTTAATTTTCATTGCAGAAAGCTCTAATCAGGAAATCTATTTGAAGTCCTAAATAAAACTGGATAAAATAAAAAAGCAGGAAAAATCCTGCCTTTTAAACCTTTTTATTAGTCCAACTTTCTTCTATCAGCGGAATCATGTCTTTCAATACTTCAGGTGTTCCTTCTAGAGAAACATATCTAAACTTACCATCATCTGATTTAAAGATATAGATAACTAGATATTTTCCGTTTTTAGCAATACAGTTTACCACATAGGCATCATAACCACCAATTTTTGACTTAGATCCCCATACTTTAGAGAAATCCTTGCTTTGTTTTTTGGTTTGATAGACACTAGTAGAAACTTGAACGGGATCAAGAGCAGCATATTCACTTTCACTAACACCTAAATGCTCTGGTTTAAAGGTATTTAAAGTTACAATATTGACATCTGTTCCATCACAGTACTGAATATCATCACCACCCTCAACTTCTGTAAAATGAATCCATGATTTTGGAACCTTTACGTAGCCATAAGCATCTGAACCAATTACCTGAGTATCTTTAATCGTTGATTCGGCTACAGTTGTTGTTTCTTGTGCTGAGGTAGTTTCCTGAACTGTTGTTGTATCTGAGGTTGCTTCTTTCTTAGTTTTTGAAGTATTACAAGCAGCAAGAGTTAAGCAACACACTAAAAGCGTAGATAAGCTGATGATTTTTTTCATAATCTTTCTCCTTTCATCCCTATTTTAATGTATGTAAATAAAAGTGTCAAAAGATAACTGTATTAGGAATCAATTATTCTTCATCCATACTCAAAACGCTAAGGAAGGCCTCTTGAGGAACTTCTACTGATCCAATAGCTTTCATGCGCTTTTTACCAGCCTTTTGTTTTTCAAGAAGTTTACGTTTACGAGAAACGTCACCACCATAACACTTGGCAAGAACGTTCTTACGAAGGGCTTTGATATCTGTACGAGCTACAATCTTGTGTCCAATTGCAGCTTGAATTGGAACTTCAAATTGTTGACGAGGAATGATTTTCTTAAGTTTATCTACGATAAGTTTCCCACGTTCATAAGCAAAATCTTTGTGAACGATAAAGCTAAGGGCATCGACCTTGTCTCCATTGAGAAGGATATCCATTTTGACCAGTTTAGATGGGCGGTACTCTGACAATTCGTAGTCAAAGCTTGCATACCCACGCGTCGAAGACTTGAGCTTATCAAAGAAGTCAAAGACGATTTCAGCAAGCGGAATTTGATAGATAACATTCACACGATTGTCATCAATATAGTCCATGGTCACAAAGTCCCCACGCTTGCGCTGAGCTAGTTCCATTACTGCTCCAACGAATTCTTGTGGTACCATGATTTGTGCCTTTACATATGGTTCTTCAATGGTCGCAATCTTTGTAGGATCAGGAAACTCAGATGGGTTCGATACATCCATAGATTCACCATCTGTCTGATTAACCTTGTAGATAACGGATGGTGCAGTCATGATAAGATCGATGTTAAACTCACGTTCCAAACGTTCCTGAATAACATCCATATGAAGTAATCCAAGGAAACCACAACGGAAACCAAATCCGAGTGCTTGAGATGTTTCTGGTTCAAACTGCAAACTAGCATCATTGAGTTGCAATTTTTCAAGGGCTTCACGAAGATCGTTATATTTATTTGACTCAATTGGATAGAGACCTGCAAAGACCATGGGGTTCATTTGCTTGTAGCCGTCTAGTGGCTCTGAAGCAGGATACGACGCCAAGGTAACTGTATCACCGACACGAGTATCCTGAACAGTCTTGATAGACGCTGCAATGTAACCAACATCACCAGTTGCAAGGAAATCACGTCCTACTGCTTTAGGTGTGAAGATTCCGACTTCAGTAACGTCAAAGGTTTTACCATTGCTCATGAGCTGGATCTTATCGCCAGGTTTGACTACTCCATCCATGACACGAACTTGGAGGATAACACCACGATAGGCATCGTATACTGAGTCGAAAATTAGGGCTTTTAATGGTGCTGAAACATCACCGGTTGGAGCAGGAACTTTCTCTACGATTTGCTCAAGAATTTCTTCAATACCGATACCAGCTTTGGCTGATGCTAAGACTGCTTCGCTAGCATCTAGACCAATCACATCTTCAATTTCAGTACGGACGCGCTCGGGATCTGCTGCAGGCAAATCAATCTTATTGATGACTGGAAGGATTTCCAAATCATTATCCAAAGCAAGGTAAACGTTAGCTAGTGTTTGAGCCTCAATCCCTTGGGCGGCATCGACTACCAAGATAGCACCCTCACAAGCGGCAAGAGAACGTGACACCTCATAAGTAAAGTCCACGTGTCCTGGTGTGTCAATCAAATGAAAGATATAAGTTTCACCGTCTTTAGCAGTATAGTTCAATTCAATAGCATTAAGCTTAATGGTAATCCCACGTTCACGCTCAAGATCCATGCTATCCAGAAGTTGAGCTTGCATTTCTCGGCTAGAAACTGTTTCTGTCTTTTCTAAAATACGGTCTGCTAGCGTTGATTTCCCGTGGTCAATATGGGCAATAATAGAGAAGTTCCGAATCTTCTCCTGTCGTTTTTTCAATTCTTCTACGTTCATGATTCTCTTCCTTTCAGGGTATCTATTAATTATAAAATGTTTTTAATATTTTGACAAGACTATACCCTGCTAGGAGTACTAATCTTCAGCAATAAAGCCATCATTTTCGATGAAATAGCGGTCAGTCATACCTTGGTCAGTAAAGACAATACCGTGGAGGACACCGCCATAAACAGCTCCTCCATCCATTCCAATCTTACCGTCTTCTGTAATCCAAAGTTCCGCAGTACCGCGTTCTTGATTCAGTAGACCATAGACTGGTGTATGTCCAAAGACAATCGTTTTACCAGTATGATTAGCTGCTTCGTGGAATGGTTTTCTGAGCCAAACTTTCTTGTAATCTGTAGTATCATGCCAGTCATCCAAAGTCAAATCAATGCCAGCATGAACGAAGATATACTTATCTGTTTCAATCACAAAAGGCATCTGACGGATAAACTCCACTAAGTCAGCTGCTTCAGTTTCAACACGCTTAGCATCTGCTACACCATCTACTGGTGCATCCAATGGGCGACCTAGAATAGAATTAATAGTTGTATCCCCACCATTACGACGATAGTGGTCATAACTTTCTTCAGGGTTATCCAACCAAGTTAAAAACATATACTCATGGTTCCCTGACAAGCAAATAGCTCCCTGATTGTCAACCAAGTCTTTGACCATTTCTAGAACTCGGCGACTATCTTCACCTCTATCAATCAAATCGCCCAAAAAGAGTAATTGAGTCTTTCCATCCCATGTTTTTAGAAGGTCCTCGAGCATTCCTGCTTTCCCATGGACATCTCCAATAACATAATAGTCTGTCATTTATTTCTCCTTACTTTGCAACAATTCTCTCGCTTGACTAAGTGCTGCTTCAGTTACATTTTCACCTGCCAACATCTTAGCAACTTCTTCCACTCTTTCATCAACTGTTAACAAGCGAACGGTTGAAACGGTTGAATGCTCATTGCTAATCTTTTCAATGAAGAACTGATAATCAGCGATAGCGATGACTTGAGGAAGATGCGAAATAGCTAGAACTTGGCCATGCTGACCAATCTTATGAATTTTCTGTGCGATTGCTTGAGCTACACGACCTGAAACTCCTGTGTCTACCTCATCAAAAACAATGCTCGTCTTACCTTCCTTACGAGAAAAGGCAGACTTAATAGCCAACATCAAACGAGATAACTCACCACCAGAAGCTACTTTTACTAATGGTTTAAAGTCTTCTCCAGGGTTGGTTGAAATATAAAATTCAACACTCTCATTCCCTTCACGACTGAATTTTCCTTTAGTAAACTGAACCTGAAATCGAGCCTTGTCCATATAAAGGTCTTTAAGCTCTTGTTGAATCTCAATTTCTAATTGTTGAGCTAAGTTGTGGCGAGCAGATGCAAGTTTACTTGCTAAATCAACCAGACTTACTTCTAATTGCTTGAGTTCTGCTTCCATATCTTCTGAAGAAAGATTATTACCAGTAAGTAAATTGTATTCTTCAGTTATTTTTGCAAAGTATAACAAGACATCATCGACATTTCCACCATACTTACGTGTAATGGCATGTATGAGATCTAAACGACTCTCAATCTGCATCAAGCGATTGCCGTCAAAATCTAAATCTTCGATAATATCCTCTAAACGTTTGGTGACATCTTCTAATGCATAATAAGATTCTGATAAAGAAGTTGATATTTCACGGTACTCAGCATCATACTCTTCTAAACTTTCCATGTCATTCATAGCAGAACGCACGTTAGCCAGACTTGAAAATTCTTCATTATCTAGCATGGTATAAGCATTAGTTAGCGTATCAGCAATATTTTTATGATTCAGAAGTTTATCGCGTTCTTGATTGAGTTTGAGGTCTTCACCTGGCTGTAATGCTGCAGATTCAATCTCTGCCATTTGAAATTCCAACATCTCAATACGAGCCTTGTGTTCCTCTTGATTTTTCTTAATCTCAAGAAGTTGCTTGCGCATTTGACGGTAGGCATCAAAGTTGGTCTGATAAGATTGCTTCAGTTCAAGAAAATCTGTATCACCAAACTCATCCAGCATCTGAATATGTAATTGTGGACGCATTAACTCTTCTTGATCATGCTGACCATGAATGTCGACTAGATGTTGTCCTATTGCGCGTAGAACAGAAAGATTGACCATCTGTCCATTAACTCGACTAACACTGCGCCCGTTTTGTAAAATTTCACGACGAATGATGATTTCATCACCTAAATCGATACCTTGCTCATCAAAAATCTCTTGAAGGGGGAGACTATTTTCGATTGAGAAAAGACCTTCGATTTCTGCTTTAGGTACACCATGACGAATGACATCTGTTGTTGCTCTGGCTCCCAGCATCATGTTCATAGCATCGATGATGATAGACTTCCCAGCACCAGTTTCCCCAGTAAGAACGGTCATTCCTTTCTCAAAATTAAGTGAAATAGCCTCAATGATGGCAAAGTTTTTAATTGAAATTTCAAGTAACATAAGGTCCTACCACTTTTTAACTTGCTCTACAATTTCTACAGCTGCTTCTTCAGTTCGTGCTACAATTAAAATTGAATTATCATCTGCTAAACAGCTAAAAATCTTATCTGAAAATGTTTGGGTTAATTGACTTTTAACAAAAATTGAATTTCCAGGAATGACATCCAAATTGATGAGATTTCCCATTCGTTCAAAACTTTCAATATTGTTCTCAGCCAACTGTAAACTTTTGACTACTGACTTTGGTAATTCGTAGACATAAGTATTGTCTTTCAATGGGATTTTTACAATTCCTAGTTCTTTGATATCTCTAGATACAGTTGCTTGAGTAGCGGAGATACCTGCTTCTTTTAAATGTTCAACGATTTCTTCCTGAGTACCGATTTGATAATCAGTCACAAATCTTCTAATCTTCTCAAGTCTCTCTTTTTTATTCATCTTTAAACTCTCTATGTGCTTTTTCTACTAGTGGTTCTATTTCAGAAACCACCTGATTACTTGCGTGTTCTTCCTTACGTAAATAAGCAAGAAACTCAATATTACCGTGGCCGCCTTGTATAGGTGAAAAATCCAATCCTAAAACGGAAAATCCTTCTTTGACCGCCATTTCTGTTACCGTTTCTAAAACATTTTTGTGAACCTTAGCATCTCTAATAATCCCATTTTTCCCAATTTGTTCTCGACCGGCTTCGAACTGTGGTTTTATGAGGGCAACAACTTGTCCTTGATCAGCTAAGACTCTATGTAGAGCTGGAAGGATGAGACTCAATGATATAAAACTCACGTCAATACTTGCAAAGCTTGGCTCTTCTTCAAAATCAGTCTTTTCAGCATAACGAAAATTAAACTGCTCCATACTAACAACACGAGAGTCTTGGCGTAATTTCCAAGCAAGCTGATTGGTTCCGACATCAACTGCATAAACTAATTTTGCTCCATTTTGAAGCATGACATCCGTAAAGCCTCCTGTTGAAGCTCCAATATCAATGGTCGTTTTACCTTCAACTGATATGTCAAAATTTTCCAAGGCTTTCTCAAGTTTCAAACCTCCTCGGCTCACATACTTAAGCTTCTCACCCTTGAGTTTTAATTCAGTATCATCTGGGATTTTTTCTCCTGGTTTATCAAAACGCTCACCATTTAGAACAGCAACAACCAAACCAGCCATAACGCCACGCTTAGCTTGTTCTCTCGTTTCAAATAAACCTTGTTTGTAGGCAAGTACATCTACTCTTTCCTTAGCCATTGATTCTCAAACTTTCTACTATTTTTACAATTGGTTCCTTATCAAAGGTTACTAACTGACTAATCTCTTCCAGTTTTGCATTAGCTTGATCCAAAGTTTGGTTGCAAAAAGTTTTTGCCTCATCCAATCCTAACAAAGCAGGATAGGTTGATTTTTCAGCTTGCAAATCTTTCTGGGGTGTTTTACCAATTTCTTCAAAGCTAGCTGTAACATCAAGAATATCATCTCTCACTTGAAAGGCAAGACCAATCAACTCTCCAACTGTTTTAAGAGCTATTTGAATAGTTGTATCCAATCCAGCGATGATTCCAGCCGCATGAAAAGGAAAGGCTAATAGTTTACCAGTCTTATTAGCATGGATAGTCCGAAGTTCTTCTAGGTTTAAATGTTTTCCTTCACCTTCCATATCCAAAACTTGTCCAGCTACCATCCCCATACTTCCAGAAGCAAGGGCCAAAGAAGCTATTAAATCTACCTTAATTTCGTTTGGCAAGTCTGCTTGCGCTATCAAAGCATAAGGATCTAAAAATAGGGCATCGCCAGCAAGAATAGCTAAGGCTTCACCAAACTTTTTATGGTTAGTTAAACGCCCACGACGATAATCATCATCATCCATTGCGGGAAGATCATCATGGATTAGACTTCCTGTGTGAATCATTTCAAGAGCTGCAGCAACCTGGGAATGAGCTAATGTAATAGGAACCTTTAAGGCCTCTAAAACTTCTAAAAGTAGATATGGCCGAATCCTTTTACCTCCAGCATGTATGGAATAAAGAACTGCTTCTCTTAAGCTTAATGCAAATTGCTGGTCACCATAAAACTCTTCAAGAGCTGACTCGACCATAGCTAATTTTTCTTTCTTGTTCATAGAAGTTCGCTTTCTGTTCCATCTTCTTGCATGACTTTAACCAAGGTCTTTTCAGCTTTATCAAGTGTTTCCTGCAATTCCTTTGATAAGATCATCCCTTTTTGAAAAGCTGCAATGGCATCTTCTAAAGCAATTTCTCCATTTTCTAAACTCTGAACAATAGTCTCAAGTTCTGCTAAATTTTCCTCAAATTTCTTCTGTTTTGACATCTTTAACCTCTAATTCTACCTGACCATCTCGCATCAATAACGTTACTTGATCAGTTTTTTTCAAATCTTTTGCTGACGATACTACGGCATCCTCTTTTTTCACAATCGCATAACCTCTGGCTACGATACGACTAGTATCTAACATGAGTAGCGCTTCTGACAAACGTTTGACTTCGGCCACCTTGGCATCATAAACTACTGCCATCTGACTACGAAGTAACTTTTCAAATTGGAGTAGACGGTCCTGATAACGATGAACCTTATTGATTGGTGATAACTGCTCTAATCGATGAACTAGTTCTAATACTCTTTGCTCCTGTCTAACAAGTTCAGAATTTACACTTTGTTTGAGACGAAGCTGTAACTGATCCAATCGTTGTAAATAACCATCATATAAGCGTTCAGGTTGCCTGAAAATAACGGATTGACTTAGTACTTTTAATGCTTTTTCTTTCTTAGATAAAGTATTTTGTACAGCTGTAGACATACGTCTCTCTTGATTCTTCAGATAAGTCAAAAGATCTAACTTAGTAACAGGAGTCGCTAGTTCTGCTGCAGCAGTCGGAGTTGCTGCTCTCTTATCTGCTACAAAGTCTGATAAGGTTACATCTGTTTCATGCCCTACACTTGAAATAACAGGTAGGCGTGATTCAAAAATAGCGCGGACAACAATTTCTTCGTTAAAGGCCCAAAGATCCTCAATCGATCCACCTCCGCGCCCAATAATCAGAACATCTAAGTCGTCACGTTCATTAGCCCGTGCAATATTCCGAGCAATCTCCTCTGCAGCACCTTCGCCTTGAACCTTGGTTGGATATAAAATAATTTCTACACCTGGAAAACGTCTAGTAACTGTTGTAATGATATCCTGAATAACGGCTCCACTACGACTAGTCACAACTCCAATTTTTTTTGCAAATTGTGGTATTTCCTGTTTAAAACGATCCTGAAACAGACCTTCTTCTGAAAGTTTCTTTTTTAATTGTTCAAACTGAAGGGCAAGTGCGCCGACACCATCAGGCTCTGCCTTTTCAATAATAATTGAATAACTCCCACTTGGTTCATAGACTTGAACTCGGCCGACTACATTAATCTTCATGCCTTCTTCCAAGTCGAACCCAAGTTTCTGATAGATACCAGACCATATGGTTGCTTGGATAACAGCTCGATCATCTTTTAGAGAAAAATATTGATGAGTTGGACGCTTCCGGAAGTTAGAAACCTGGCCAGTTAAATAGACCCTCTCTAAGTATGGGTCTTTATCGAATTTCATTTTCAGATACTTAGTCAAAGTTGTTACCGATAAATACTTTTCCATCTCAACCTCCTTCTTTCTCTAGTTTTTCCTGGGTATTATTATACCAAAAAAACGTTTAAAAATCTCTTTTTTCACCTCTAGAATACGAAAACAAGACTGGATTTCTTTGACCTTGTCTTATAAGATACAAAAGCCCTTGGAAAACTCCAAGGGCTTTTATTAGTTCACTGAACTATTTTATTTTTTAAGGTTGTAGAATGATTTCAATCCACGGTATTCAGCTACTTCACCAAGTTGATCTTCGATACGAAGCAATTGGTTGTATTTAGCGATACGGTCAGTACGTGAAAGTGAACCAGTCTTGATTTGTCCTGCGTTTGTTGCAACTGCGATGTCAGCGATTGTTGAATCTTCAGTTTCACCTGAACGGTGTGATACAACGGCAGTGTAACCAGCTTCTTTCGCCATTTCAATAGCGTCGAATGTTTCAGTAAGAGTACCGATTTGGTTAACTTTGATAAGGATTGAGTTAGCAGCTCCTTCTGCGATACCTTTTTCAAGGTAAGAAGTGTTTGTTACGAAGAAGTCGTCACCAACCAATTGAACTTTACCACCAAGACGTTCAGTAAGAGCTTTCCAACCGTCCCAGTCATTTTCGTCCATACCATCTTCGATAGTGATGATTGGGTATTTATTTACCAATTCTTCAAGGTAGTCGATTTGTTCTGCAGCAGTACGGACAGCAGCTCCTTCACCTTCGAATTTAGTGTAGTCGTATACTTGACGTTCTTTATCGTAGAATTCTGATGAAGCACAGTCAAATCCGATAAATACGTCTTTACCTGGAACATAACCAGCAGCTTCGATAGCAGCAAGGATAGTTTCAACACCATCTTCAGTTCCTTCGAAACGAGGAGCGAATCCACCTTCGTCACCTACGGCTGTTTCAAGACCACGAGATTTAAGGATTTTCTTAAGAGCGTGGAAGATTTCAGCACCCCAACGAAGAGCTTC
The DNA here is from genome assembly GCF_021497965.1 of Streptococcus infantis. Taxonomy (GTDB): domain Bacteria; phylum Bacillota; class Bacilli; order Lactobacillales; family Streptococcaceae; genus Streptococcus; species Streptococcus infantis_B. Next base: position 935,363 of record NZ_CP046525.1, read on the forward strand.
TTTGAATGTAGGTGCACCAGCAGGTACGATCATGAATTCTTGGAAAGCGATTGGAGCATCTGAGTGAGAACCACCGTTGATGATGTTCATCATTGGAGTTGGAAGAACTTTAGTGTTAAATCCACCAAGGTAGCTGTAAAGTGGGATTTCAAGGTAGTCAGCAGCAGCGCGAGCTACAGCGATAGACACACCAAGGATTGCGTTAGCACCCAATTTACCTTTGTTAGGAGTACCGTCAAGAGCGATCATAGCACGGTCGATAGCTTGTTGGTCACGTACATCGTAGCCGATAATAGCTTCAGCAATGATGTTATTTACGTTGTCAACAGCTTTTTGTGTACCAAGACCACCGTAACGAGATTTGTCACCATCACGAAGTTCAACTGCTTCGTGTTCACCAGTAGAAGCTCCTGATGGAACCATACCACGTCCGAAAGCACCTGATTCAGTGTAAACTTCTACTTCAAGTGTTGGGTTACCGCGTGAGTCTAGGACTTCGCGAGCGTAAACATCAGTAATAATTGACATTTTTTACTCTCCTTATGAGTTAAATTTTTTACACCTCTATGATACCTTAAAAAGAGACCTTTTTCAAGAAAAAACGTTATCTTTGTGCAAATTTTCCTTAAGTCGAAAAAGTAATCGCTTTCTTTTTCCTTTTATCTTGAGACTTTTGTGATATACTATATTTATGACTGATGTATCTAAACAAATCCTAGAAAAGGCCAATGGTGGTCTTAAACTAAATCCTGATGAACAAAGACGTTTTCTCGGAACATTTGAAGAACGTGTCCTTGGCTATGCAGACCTTGAAACTGCCGATGATGATAAATTTCAAAAAAGATTTTTAACAATTTTAGAAACCTTTAAAAAAGAAACTGAACTTCTATTTGTCAAAATTTCTCCTCAGGTTGAATTTGACAAACAAGTCTTTTATCTAAAACAAGCCAAAGAAGCTGAATGTCAAGCAACCATCGTTTCCGAAGACCACAACTCTTCTCCTTTTGGTCTTATTATCCATAGCGATGCTCCAGTTCAAACAAGTGAAAAAGACCTCAGAAAGGCCTTCTCAGACTTGTGGCAGGAAAAAGAGATGAAAAAAACTACGACTTCTCTCTGGAAAAAATGGTTTGGTTAACTCTGTTTCAATGATAAGATTTGACCGATATTTGCTGCAGTATTTTCTAAATAAGTTGCTGCATTTTTTAAACTATCTTCTAATGGTTCACTTTTTTCTAGAATAGAAAATGCAGCGACGATATTCTCAAATGGTAGGGGTGGTAAATCTTCTGCCAAACTACCACAAATTGCAATGACCGGAACACCCTTGGGTGTTCTTTTTGCTACACCGATTGGCGCCTTACCTGCCAAACTTTGAGTATCCAACCTACCTTCACCAACGATAACGAGATCCACATCTACAACCTGTTCATCAAATTTTACTAAATCTAAACAAGTTTGGATACCAGATACAATCCCTGCTCCAGCAAAGGCACATAAACCAGCTGCAATCCCACCACCAGCTCCAGCACCCTCTAATTTTAATATTTCAGGTGCGACTTTACCATAAAAGTTTTTAATTAAAGTATCAACTTCTTGGAATTTAGCAGGGTTTAATCCTTTTTGTTTTCCGAATGTATAGGTGGCGCCATGAGGTCCACATAGGGGATTGGTTACATCCGCTAAAATTTTAATATGGATATCATCAGGAATGAGACTAACACGACTATCCAAAATCTCATTGATTTCAAACAAGGATAGGCCACGAGCTTTAAGCTCAATTCCGTGTTCATCATAAAACTGATAGCCAAGACCTGAAGCAATACCAATACCCCCATCGTTACTAGCTGTCCCACCGACACCGATGTAGATATCTTTTATACCTTGCTCTATTAAATGTAGAATCAGCTGTCCAATTCCCTTTGTTTGAATCTCTAGTGGATTTCGTTTTTCATAAGGTATCTTAGCAAGACCTACCAAATCAGCAACTTCAAATAGAGCTAGTTGACCTTTTTGAAAATAGGGCATCTGAACCTCATCACCAAAAGGTCCTGTTACCTGACTTGTATGTTCTTCAAGACCTAAAGAATTTTTTATAGCAGCAACGGTTCCTTCTCCTCCATCGCCTACAGGCAAAAGTACACATTCTGAATCAGGCAGAGCTTTTTTAAAGCCCCGTTTTATAGCTTCAGCCACTTGGTTAGCAGGGAGACTCTCCTTAAAAGAGTCAGGTGCAATAATAATTTTCATCTTGATTTCTCTTTCTACCTAAAGGTATCCTATCTTATCTAACACCTTCATCATATCTCTATCATCTACCTGAAGATTTATTTCTTTTTTCACAATATCCTTAGCACAAAAAGCTATTCCAAGCCCAGCTCTTTTAAGCATTTTTAGGTCATTAGCCCCATCCCCAATAGCAATTGTTCTCTCGATTGGCACCTCTAATTGATCTGCCCATCTTACTAGAGTTTCTTCTTTGACTTCTCTAGTGATCACTGGCCCAAAAAGATTTCCAGTTAAGTTCCCAACTTTGATTTCTAGTTGATTAGCAGCAAATAATGAAATTCCTAAATCCTTTGCTAATCTTTCAACAATTGTAGTAAATCCACCTGAAACCAAACCAACTTCAATCTGACTTTCTTTGAGAGTTTTAATAAACTGCACAGCATTTTTACTAAGGTGAAGTTCATGATAAATCTTATCAAAGGCATCTATAGAAAGTCCTTTTAAGAGGGAGACACGTTTTTTCAGACTCGATTCAAAGTCTAATTCCCCTCTCATCGCTTGAGCTGTTAGCTGAGCTACTTCTTTTTCACAATCTGCCTCTTTCCCCAATAAATCAATGACTTCTTCTTCTATCAGTGTCCCATCAACATCAAGGACGCAGAGACCTCTAGCTTTATTCATCTATCTTCCTTACTTTCATTATCTCAAAAAATCGTATGAAAACTTCATACGATTTTAACTATTTAGTTTGCTAAACTGTGATACAAATCAAGGTAAGACTGACAAGCTGTATCCCAAGAGAAGTCACATTCCATAGCTTGAACTTGAAGATTTTTCCAAACATCTGGATGATTATAGTAAACATCCAAGGCAGTTTGTAGAGCCCAGTTAAGCCAATATGGAGTCAAGTTATCAAAACTAAATCCTGTACCTGTTCCTTCAATTGGGTTGAACGGTTGAACAGTATCTCTCAAGCCCCCTACTTCGTTAACAAGAGGTAAAGTACCGTAACGCATAGCCATCATTTGAGATAGTCCACATGGTTCAAAGCGACTTGGCATAAGGAAAATATCACTTGCTGCATAAATCTCTTGAGCCAGTTTTACATCAAAAGTAATATTAGCGGATAATTTGTCTGGGAATACTTGACCAAACCATGAGAAAGCTTCTTCGAAACCAGGGTCCCCTGTACCCAAGAGAACGATTTGAACATCTTCTTGAAGCATGCGATGAAGACCTTCAACAACGACATCAAAACCTTTCTGTCTTGTCAAACGTGATACTATACCAATCATTGGAACATCAGGTCTTACCGGAAGACCAAGCTTCTCTTGCAATTTAGCTTTGTTCTGAGCTTTTCCTGACAGATCAGATTTGTTAAAATGGTAATCCAATAAAGGATCCGTCTCTGGATTGTAAAGATCAGTATCTATCCCGTTTACTATACCAGAAAGCTTACCAGATTCCATACGGAGTATCTGATCCAAACCACATCCAAACTCTGGTGTCATAATTTCATGAGCATAGCTTGGTGATACAGTTGAAACACGATCGGCATAAAGAATACCAGCCTTCATCCAGTTAAGGCAATCATTCCAACGAACAGTACCATCCGCATAGCGCTCAAAACCAACTCTAAATAAGTCCCAAAGCATACCCTCAGAGAACTGACCTTGGAATTCCAAGTTATGGATGGTTAAGATGGTTTTAATATTCTGGTAAGCTTGAATCCATCTGTATTTTTCCTTCAACAAGAAAGGAATCATTGCTGTATGGTAATCATGGGCATGGAGAACGTCAGGGATGAATCCAATACGCTCCATAGCTTCTAGGGCTGCAAGTTGGAAGAAGGCAAAGCGCTCACCATCATCGAAATCACCGTAAACGTGACCACGGAAGAAATAATATTGATTGTCAATAAAGTAGAAAGTAACACCGTTTAAAACTGTTTTCTTAATTCCACAAAATTGTCTGCGCCAACCAACATACACTTCAAATTGAAGAACATCTTCAATCTGGTCACCAAACTTAGCTTCTACCATGTCATAGTAGGGTAAGATAACAGCAACTTCTTGTCCTGCTTTTACTAATGATTTTGGAAGAGCGCCGATAACGTCTCCCAAGCCACCTGTTTTTGAAAAGGGCGCACCTTCAGCTGCTACAAATAAAATTTTCATGAAAGGATATCCTCTGTTACTTTTTCGCCTTTTTTGATGACAACAGGATTTTCTGCTGTACCTCGAATGACAACTCCCTCAGCTATTTCAGCACCCTTATCTACGATTGCATATTCTACCTGAGCACCCTTACCAATGACCACACGTGTAAAGAGGAGACTATCTTTGACTAAGCTGTCTTCATGTACGCGGACATTACGGGATAATACAGAGTTGACTACTTCACCTTCGATAATACTACCAGAAGCAAACTGAGACTTAGCTACTTTAGAGCTTGATGCATAGTAAGTTGGCTCTTCATTTTTAACCTTAGTATAAATCTTTTGGTTCGGAGTGAACAATGAGTAGAACTTATGTAAATCGAGCATATCTTTATTCGCTTGGTAATATGTTTCTACTGAATGAATATTGGCTAGGTAACCTGTATATTCATATGCAAAAGCACCTTCTTTTGCTGCCAAATCACGAAGAACATAACGTAATTTTTCTGGATATTCTTTTTGAGCTTCTTCTTCCAAACGTTTAATCAACCATTGAGTGTCTACAACAAAGATATCTGTTGACATATTGTAAAAATCTTGATTTGATTTTTTATCAAAGAGTTTGTGAGAAACCACATGGTCAGTTTCGTCGATATCAAGTATTGCATTTACTTCTGAAATATCCTTCTTAGGCAATTTCTTATAAACAACTGTAATTGGTGATTTTGTTGTATTATGCAAATGGAAAACTTGATTGAGATCGATATTCACTAAAACATCACAGTTCAAGGAAACTGTTTGGTCTGAACCTGAACGTTTTAGGTAAGTCAAAAGTTGTTGATAGTATTCTTTACCGACCGTGCTACTTTCTACACGTGTATTGTAAATACCCAAATAGTAGTGACTAAGTAGTGTATTCAAGCCCCACTCGCGACCTGAACGAATGTGGTCGAAAACTGAGCTGATATTATCTTGTTGGAAGATTCCAAAGACACTACGAACACCAGCATTTGCTAAACTTGAGAGTGGGAAGTCAATCAAGCGATACTTTCCTCCGAATGGCAAACTCGCCACAGGACGATTACTCGTCAAGGTTGACATATCATGAAAACCAACAGTGTTTCCTAAAATCGCTGAATATTTATCAATCTTCATCTGTTGCTACCCCCACTACTTCGTTATACCCGACTACTTCTACTTCTTCCGTTCCATCAATTTCTACACCATCAGCAATGATAGCACCCTCACCAATAATGGCACGTTTAATCTTAGCACCTTTTCCGACTACTGCTCCACTCATGATGACAGAATCAACAACTTCTGCTCCTTCACGAACTTGAGCTGCTGTAGATAAAATAGAGTGCTTCACGGTACCATTTACATAACATCCATCAACTACGAGAGAGTCTTCTACATGAGCATGTTCTCCAATAAAGTTTGGTGGAGAGATAAGGTTACGAGAATAGATTTTCCATTGACGATTACGACTATCTAGAGCGTTGTCTGGAGAAATATATTCCATATTTGCTTCCCAAAGCGATTCGATAGTGCCGACATCCTTCCAGTATCCACTGAATTCATAGGCATAAACACTTTCTCCAGACTCTAGGTAGTTAGGAATAACATTCTTACCAAAGTCTGACATGTCAATATTATTCTTTTCAGCTGCAACGAGCATATTGCGCAGACGTTTCCAATCGAAAATATAAATCCCCATTGATGCCTTAGTTGATTTTGGTTGGGCTGGTTTTTCCTCAAATTCAACAATGCGATTGTTAGCATCTGTATTCATGATACCAAAACGGCTAGCTTCTTTTAATGGAACATCCAAGACCGCTACTGTCAAACTGGCATTGTTATCCTTATGCGATTGGAGCATATCATCATAGTCCATCTTGTAGATATGGTCACCTGAAAGAATCAAAACATACTCAGGATTGATGCTGTCGATATAGTCGATATTTTGGTAAATGGCATGACTTGTACCTTCAAACCAACGGTTTCCTTCACTTGCAGAGTATGGTTGAAGGATAGAAACACCTGTGTCAATACCGTCTAGACCCCAACTAGATCCATTACCAATGTGGCTGTTGAGAGCTAGTGGTTGATACTGCGTAATAACCCCAACATTATGGATACCAGAGTTGGCACAATTTGAAAGAGCAAAGTCAATGATACGGTAGCGCCCACCAAATTGCACGGCAGGTTTGGCAATACTTTGAGTGAGTTTACCGAGACGAGTTCCTTGCCCACCAGCAAGGATTAAAGCTAGCATTTCATTCTTCATTTTCTACTCCTTTTTGAGTTTTATTAGCGACTTTTTTAGCAGGTTTTATGCGACGTTTGATTTTCCAAATACTTGCACCCATAGCTGGCAAAGTAAAGGTCAATGTCTGCTCATAATCCTTCCATAACCCTTCTTGAGTTTGAACAGTTTGGTTGTGTTCTTTCCAAACTCCACCCCATTGTTCCAACTCTGTATTCCAAATTTCTTCGTAAATACCTGCAACTGGTAATCCAATTGTAAAATCAGGACGTTCAACCGGTGCCATGTTAAAGACACAGACTAGCATCTCACCTTTTTTACCTTTACGAATAAAGGATAGAACACTCTGATCTCTATTATCAGCATCGATGATTTCAATTCCATCATAACTTGTATCAATTTCCCAAAGACAACGGTGATCTTTATAAAGCTGATTCAACTGAGATGTGAAGTATTTCATCTTGGCATTCATTGGATCTTCGAGATTTGACCATTCTAATTGCTCTTCTGATTTCCACTCTAAGAATTGACCAAATTCACTACCCATAAATAGTAATTTCTTCCCAGGGTGACAGATTTGATAAGTGTAGAGATTTCTCAGGCCAGCAAATTGATTGTAACGGTCTCCCCACATCTTATGCATCATACTCTTCTTACCATGGACAACTTCATCGTGTGAGAATGGCAAGAGGTAATTTTCATTAAAGATGTACATAAAGCTGAAGGTAACGAGGTTAAAGTCATACTTGCGGTAAATTGGATCTTCCTCGTAGAAACGTAAGATATCATTCATCCACCCCATGTTCCACTTGTAGTCAAAACCAAGACCGCCCATCTCCTTCATCCCAGTAATCTTAGTACCAGAAGAAGATTCTTCAGCAATCATCATGACATCGGGGTGAGCTAGCTTGATAACAGTATTCAAACGTTGTAGGAAATAATAACCTTCATAGTTGAGATTGCCCCCGTCTTTATTTGGAGTCCAAGGCGCATTATCATAATCAAGATAAAGGATATTACTTACAGCATCAACACGGATACCATCCAAATGATAGAAATCAATCCAGAACTTAATGCTAGAAATTAGGAAAGATTGTACTTCGTTTTTCCCTAAGTCAAAGTTTAGTGCTCCCCAACCATAGTTATGAGCTTTGTTATGGTCTTGATATTCAAAAGTTGGTGTTCCGTCATAATAAGCTAGGGCATCATCATTGATAGTGAAATGACCTGGCACCCAGTCTACAATAACTCCGATATTGTTTAAATGACACTCTTCAACAAAGTCTTGAAACTCTTCTGGTCTTCCGTAAGAATGTTCTAAACCAAAATACCCCATGAGTTGATAGCCCCAGCTCAAACCAAGCGGATGCGCCATCAAAGGCATAAACTCAATATGAGTGTAGTTCATCTCAACTAAGTAAGGAATCAACTCTTCTTTTAATTGAGCAAAACTGTATGGAGTTCCGTCTTGATTTCTCTTCCAAGAGCCTGCATGAGCCTCGTAGATATTAACTGGTCTTTCAAAGAATCCCAAACGTTTTCTACGAGCTAACCAAAGCCCATCTTTCCATTTTTTCTCAGGAATTTCTGTTAGAACAGCGCCTGTCCCAGGTCGGGCCTCATAGCGTACAGCTAAAGGATCAATCTTCATAAGCTGATGACCGTTAGCCCGTGTGATATGATATTTATAAATCTGACCCTCTTGGGCTAAAGTTGTAAAAACTTCCCAAACTCCAGATTCATTTCGAACCATAGGGATTTGATTTTCAACCCAATTAGTGAAATCACCAACTAGATGAACAGCTTGCGCATTTGGAGCCCAAACACGGAATGTGTAACCCCATTCACCGTCTTTCTCCTCACGATGTGCGCCCAAATAGTGCTGAAGATGGAAATTTTCGCCTGTTGTAAAAGTTCTTAAAGCTTCTAATGTATCCATAAATCCCCCTTTATATTGTAAGCGTTTTCTATATTTGTATTATACTATCTTTTTAGAAAAGTTTCAACCAATTTCCGAATTATCATAAATATTTTTTTGAAAATCTTCAAATTATTATCTTGACATTTCTAAAAGTTTCAGTATTGTCGATATTTTTACATGATTTAAGCTTCCATACATCAAATCACTTACAATATTTTCACCAATCTTTATTTTATAAAATAGACACTTTAAAAACCTAACATTATTTTCAAATAATTTTCATTTTGTTCGGATAAAGTATCTTGAGTACAATTTTATCAAATTTTCTGAAATTTTCAACTATTTATTGTATTTTTCCATATTTTTTATTATTAGGATAAATTATAGATAACCACAACAAAAAAACTCAAGATAAAATCTTGAGTTTCATTAAAGATTTATGATAAAACATTCATAACAGCTACACTCACGTTGTCAAGGGTATTTTCTTGATTTGAACAACTGTTCGTAATCAACATTTCGAGATTACCAGCATTTTCATAATAGTGAGATTCACCCTTAGCATTAAAGACAACTAGGTAATGCTCATCATCTCCTTGAATCTCATAAACAATCCACCCACTATTTTCAATGGCTGTATGGACAAAGACATGACGATAAACTTCCTCATATGTAGGGTATGAAAAGGCACTACTCTTTGTTTTAAGACCTATTATCTGACGAATAAATTCAATGCTATCCTGACGTTCATGAATCAAGTCCCAGTTTACCTGGTTAACTGAGTCTGGAGCATTGTAACTGTTCATAGCGCGTTCACGGTCGGCATGGGTCAATTCCCCATTTTCACCTGTAGGAACTAGCTTGGTACGCCCAAACTCTTGACCGAGTTCCATAAAGGAAATACCTTGCATCAGCAGATTCATAGCAGTTGCTGTTTCTACTTTTTTCATGATGCTAGCTTGATTTTCTGTTGGATGGAGTGTCGCTAACAAATCATGCAAATTATAATTATCATGGGCTTCTACATAGTTGACAACCTGGTTAGGGCTTAGATAAGAGCCCAGTTCACGACTACCAAGAATAGCTTTGGCAACAATTGGTTCAGTGGCAGCACCACTTACGAAGCCTGATTTGATATCACCATAAACTTCAGCACCCTTAACCGCATTACGTTGATCATCATTGAAAAATCCAATATTTGGCAACTGATAAGCATTGTCTTTCTTAGCCTTATCGTAAGGTGCTAGACCAGTACCCATATCCCAACCTTCTCCATAAAGGATGATTTTAGGATCGACTTCATCCATTGCCCAACGGATCATCTGCATGGTTTTAATGTCATGGATTCCCATCAAGTCAAAGCGGAAACCATCAATATTAAACTCATTCACCCAATAAAGAAGTGAATCAATCATGTACTTACGGAACATTTCATGTTCACTAGCAGTCTCGTTTCCTACACCAGTACCATTTTGATAACTTCCATCGCGGTTCATTCGGTAATAATAGTCTGGAACCGTTGTTTGGAAAGGGGCATCAACAGTTGAAAACGTATGGTTGTATACCACATCCATAATGACGCCAATTCCAGCATCATGATAAGCTTGAATCATCGTCTTCAAATCGCGGATGACTTGACCTGGATCATTTAGATTCGTAGACATGCTGGTTTCTGGTGCATTGTAGTTTTGTGGATCATAACCCCAGTTGTAGGTCACATTTCCATCTGCATCATACTCTTTGTGACGATCAGCAATTGGTTGCAGTTGAACATAGTTCACACCAAGCTCTTTGATGTAATCAAATGCAGTAGACTGACCGAAGTGATTAACTGTTCCAGTTTGGGCAGCACCCAAGAAAGTACCTCTTAATTCTGGAGCAACACCAGAAGTTTCAGACTTGGTCAAGTCACGAATATGCATTTCGTAAATAACCGCTTGACAAGGATTTTCTAATCGCCAAGTTGCTTCCGTTCCATTCTTAACTTCAAAACCTTCAACTTGACGTTCTTTTTCTGAAAGAATCGCTGAACGTTTCCCATCTGGACTTGTCGCAATGGTATACGGATCACGTGTCAATGATTGATGATGTGGAAAATCAATCTGATATTGATAGGCACGACCTGCAAGACTTTCAGGAACTGTCAAATTCCAAACGCCAATTGTATTATCCTTGTGACTATAGGAATAACTATTTCCACGTTTCATCTCATACTTTTTTAGGATAGGAGCGTCATTGCTTGCTGATTCATAAACTACAACTTGTACAGTTGTAGCTGTTGGCGACCAAAGTTTAAAGCTTGTTTCTTCTTCGGAAACCTTGCATCCCAGTTCTCCTTGGTAACCCCAGTGGTGATCAAAACTAGCACTGTTAATCGCTTTATCAAAAGCAAATGGATTTTGATCTTTATAATGTGGACTTGCAATGGCTGGATTTTCAGAATAATAAACGGTGTCATCGCCATCCAAAATCCATACTTCTGTCAATAGTGGATAATGATTGAATCGGATAGGATATTCTTTGCTTACTCCATCTTTATCAACAGTAAACACCATTTGTTCAAGAGGTGTTTCACTTGATTGGGTAAATGAAAACTTCTCTCCAAAGTATTCTTGCTCTTTAACAAATTCTACTGAATCAGCTGGCCTTTTACTAAAGTTGCAACTCTGATATGCTTCATCCTTACGATGATAATGAATAAGTACAGGATAGTTGTACATGTTTTTCCCTAATTTCTAATTATAAATTTATATAGTAACATTTCTTGATTCACTTATTTGGATAGAAGCAAGAAATCATAGATGATTATTCTAGACTATGTATTCCTTACAAACTCTCCAACCAAGCTTCATCTCGAATCTCAATTCCAAGTTCTTGTGCTTTTTGGAGTTTGCTTCCTGCATCTGCTCCTGCTACCACAAGGTCAGTCTTCTTCGATACGCTACCCGTTACCTTGGCACCAAGATTTTCGAGCTTACTTTTGGCTTCCGAGCGAGTAAGACGTTCAAGTTTCCCTGTCAATACAACAGTGAGACCTGATAAGGCAGCATCTGCTGCAACTACCTGTCCTTTATAGTCTAGATTAACACCTAATTCTTTTAATTCGCTTAAAAGGATTTTAGAACCATCAGTTGCAAAGTAAGTCTGTAAACTTTGAGCAATCACAGAACCCAGACTCTCGATAGTTGCAATTTCTTCTGGATTTGCCTGAGCCAAAGCTTCAACAGAATGAAAGTTTTGAAGTAACAACTGACTTGCCTTGCTTCCTACATGACGAATTCCCAAACCAAACAAGAGTTTCTCAGCAGAGTTTTCCTTAGATGCTTGAATAGCTTGATAGAGTTTTTGGGCAGATTTTTCCTTAATGCCTTCTAGCAAGAGGAAATCTTCCACAGTCAAACGATAAATATCTGCTACATCCTTGACCAATTGTGCATCAAAAAGTTTTTCGACGACAGATGGCCCAAGTCCAGAAATATTCATGGCATCACGCGATGCGAAGTGCGTCAAGCCTTCCTTGATTTGAGCAGGACATCGCGGATTGATACAACGAAGGGCAACCTCATCTTCAAAATGCAAAAGTTTACTATCACAACTTGGACAGTTTGTTGGAATATCGAGTTTTTCTTCAGACACACGCTTAGATTCAACGACACGTAAAACAGCTGGAATGATATCCCCTGCCTTATAAACAATCACCGTATCATCCTTACGAATATCCTTTTCTGCAATATAGTCAACATTATGAAGAGTTGCTCGACTTACAGTAGTAGCTGCCAGTTGAACTGGAGTAAGATTAGCAGTCGGAGTTACGACTCCTGTTCTTCCAACTGTCCAATCAACCGAAAGAAGTTTTGCTTCTTTTTCTTCTGCCGGAAACTTATAAGCCACTGCCCACTTAGGTGCTTTTACTGTAAAACCTAACTGCTCTTGACCGGCTAAGTCATTAACCTTAATCACAACACCATCGATATCATAAGGCAACTGGTCTCTTTCTAGACCAACTTCTTGGATAAAATCCCAAACCTCATCCATGCTGTGCGCTAATAGGCGCCTATGATTAACCACAAAACCTAACTGTTCTAAATGTTCCAAAACCTTCTCTTGGCTATCTCGTGTTGAAGGACTAGCTTCCTGATAGAGGAAAGTTGCAAGATTACGCTTAGCTACTACTGCAGTATCTAACTGGCGAAGGGTTCCTGCAGCAGCATTTCGTGGATTAGCGAATTCAGGCTCGCCGTTTTCTTGACGCGATTGATTAACCTGATCAAATGATGCCCTCGGCATATAGCATTCACCACGAACAGTTATATCTAATTTTTCTGGTAAAGTTAAAGGAATGTCTTTCACTCGTTTAAGATTTTCAGTGATATTTTCACCAATAGAGCCATCACCACGAGTTGCTCCAGCAACAAAAAGTCCTTGCTCATAAGTCAAGGAAATCGATAGTCCATCAATCTTCAACTCACAAATATAAGTGACATCATCCAATTCTTTACGAACACGCGCATCAAAGGCATCTAATTCTTCACGTGAAAAAGCATCCTGCAAACTATAGAGAGGATACTGATGACTATATTTTTCAAATCCATCAAGAATCTTTCCACCTACACGATGTGTCGGGCTTTCTGGCAAGACTTGGTCCGGATGAGCTTTTTCTAACTCTACCAATTTACGATAAAGACGGTCATACTCACTATCAGATACAGATGGATTGTCACTTGTATAATACTCTGTCGCATAGCGATTGAGCAACTCAACGAGCTCTTTCATTCTTTCATTCATAAAACCATTTTACCATAAAAAGGGCCATAGAAACAATACTCAAGCTCTAAAAAAGAAAATGAGAAGGGCTTTTCTATCCCTTCTCACTAATTTTTATTTTTTACGGTTCAAAATAGCGTTCAAGATAATAGCTACTGTACTTGCAATAACGATACCATTTGAGAAGAACATTTGTAATTCAGTCGGTAAAGTATTGAAGAGGTTGCTTCCATTTAATCCCACCCCTGCAGAAATAGAAACTGCTGCAATGAGGAAGTTGTGTTCATTGTGCTCAAAGTCTACACGAGCCAAGATTTGCATCCCTTGCAGAGACACGAAACCGAACATGACGAGCATAGCTCCACCAAGAACAGGGCTAGGAATAATCTGAGCCAAGGCACCAAACTTAGGCAAAAGACCGAGCAAGATAAGGAAACCAGCTGCGTAGTAGATTGGCAAACGAGTACGAATACCTGAAAGTTTCACCAAACCTACGTTTTGTGAAAATCCTGTATAAGGGAAGGTATTGAAAAGTCCACCAAGTAAAACAGCGAGACCTTCAGCACGATAACCATTGCGGAGACGAGTGCTATCAATTGGATCTTTAGTAATATCAGAGAGAGCAAGATATACACCTGTTGATTCTACCATTGATACAGTAGCGATGATACACATCATGACAATAGATGAAATCTCAAATTGTGGAGCACCGAAGTAGAATGGAGTTGGGATATGAATAAGTGGAGCTTCTGCTACTGGAGAGAAATCAACCAAGCCCATAGTTGCAGCTATAATCGTACCGGCAATCAAACCAATCAAAATCGAAATAGATTTGATAAATCCTTTTGTAAAGATATTAACCAAAAGAATAATGAGAACAGTAAGCATTGCCAGGGCTAAACTTTGACCGGTTGGTTTTTCTACATTATTTCCCATATTTCCAATAGCAACTGGAATCAAGGTCAATCCGATAGTTGTGATAACAGAACCAGTTACGATAGCAGGGAACAGATTGGCAACCTTAGAAAAGATACCTGAAATCAGGATGACATAAATCCCTGAAGCAATCAAGGCTCCAAACATAGCACCACTACCATGACTCTGACCAATCATGATAAGAGGAGCAACAGACTGGAAGGCTACACCAAGAACGATTGGCAATCCAACACCGAAGTGTTTATTGAGTTGCAATTGTAAGAGAGTTGCAACCCCACACATAAAGATATCTGTTGAGATAAGGTAGGTCAACTGTTGAGCTGAATACCCCAAAGCACTTGCAATCATGATTGGTACTAGGATTGAACCTGAATACATGGCTAGCAAGTGTTGCAAACCAAGAACGGCCGCCTGTGAGTGTTTTTCTTGTTGTTTCATTAGATGTCTGCCTCCTTGAAGATAACTTTTCCATTTTCAAAACGCTCTAATCGCGCTAGTGATACTACTTGATGACCTGATTTTTCTAACAGCTCACGGCCATCTTGGAAGGATTTTTCAATCACAATTCCGATGGCTTCAACTCTAGCACCAGCTTGCTCGATAATCTGAATCAGCCCTTTAGCTGCTTGGCCATTTGCCAAGAAATCATCGATAATCAATACTTTATCTTCAGGAGATAAGAACTTCCCTGCAATGGATACGGTACTAGTTACTTGTTTCGTGAAAGAATAAACTTCAGCAGTCAAAATTCCTTCATTCATGGTAATATTTTTTGCCTTCTTAGCAAAAATCATAGGTACTTCTAACTGTTCTGCCACATATAAGGCTGGGGCAATTCCAGATGCTTCAATAGTTACAACTTTTGTAATGCCAGCATTTTTAAAATGCTCTGCAAAAGTACGACCAATCTCACGCATCAAGGAATAATCAACTTGGTGGGTCAAGAAGGAATCCACCTTAAGAATATTCTCACCTAGAATATTCCCATCTTTTAAAATACGTTCCTCTAGTATTTTCACAATAACCTCCGAAATAAAAAGGGACTTACAAAGTAAGTCCCTTGGAAACATAGAAACAGATAACACTGATTCTTTTATCTCTCTTCGACTTACTCATTGTTAGGTATTTACGGTACCTTGTAGAAACGCCACGCCAATTCGCGGCATAAATAAGTAATCATATTTTTTTTAGTGAGCATCTCCATTCCAGATAGAGTTCTTCACAATCACATAATCCACATGTCTAAGATCTGCTACTTTTCGACCTCCAGCATAAGAAATCGAACTTTGCAAATCTTGTTCCATCTCTGTTAAGGTATCTTGTAAATGTCCTTTGGCAGGAAGAAGAATCTTCTTACCTTCAACATTCTTATAAGCACCTTTTTGGTATTCTGAAGCAGAACCATAGTATTCTTTAAATTGTTTACCATCGACTTCAACTGTTTTACCAGGACTTTCGATATGTCCTGCAAATAGTGACCCAATCATAACCATACTTGCACCGAAACGAATTGACTTGGCAATATCTCCGTGTGTACGGATACCACCATCAGCAATAACCGGTTTACGAGCAGCCTTAGCACACCAGCGAAGAGCCGCTAACTGCCAACCACCAGTACCAAAACCAGTTTTGACCTTAGTAATACATACCTTACCTGGACCGATTCCGACCTTAGTTGCATCTGCACCAGCATTTTCAAGTTCACGAACGGCTTCTGGTGTTCCAACGTTACCAGCGATGACAAAGGTATCTGGCAATTCTTTCTTGATGTGCTGAATCATTGAAATCACACTGTCTGCATGACCATGAGCGATATCAATAGTGATATACTCTGGAGCATCATCCTTTAATTGACTAACAAAATCATACTCGTAATCTTTAACACCAACAGAGATAGAAGCAATCAAGCCCTTATCATGCATGCGTTTCACAAAAGGGATGCGTCCAGCTTCATCGAATCGATGCATAATATAGAAATAACCACCTTTTGCAAGCTGTTCTGCAACATCTTCATCTAAGATTGTTTGCATATTTGAAGGAACAACTGGTAATTTAAAGGTGTGCTTCCCAAGTGTCACGTGTGTATCAGCTTCTGCACGACTTTTAAGAACACACTTGTTAGGGATTAGCTGAATATCTTCATAGTCAAAGATCGGAAATTCGTTTAACATTTCGATGTCTCGTTTCTTTTATAATGACCTACCTATGCTTTCGCATCACTACGCCTTTTCCGACGTTTCCTTTAAAGATTATAAACTAAGGTAAAGTTTTTGTCAATTATTTTGAAACCTAAAATTTATAACGTTCGGATTTTGCTTATGATTTCATAAAAAAACAGAGAGTCTATGAACTCTCTATGATCTGTTTTATCTTAATAATACTCACCTTGACGATAATCCCATGAGTTAAAGGTATCTGATAAATGCATCATGATTTTATCGATATCCAGTCCTTTACGGATCACAACTGGAGCTGGTGAGATTGAACGTGCTCCACCTTGTTCTGGTATGAGTTTGCCATCCTTATCAACCATAGACACCATCACACCTTGCTCGTAACGAGTTTCAACTGTTTTGTCAGGTTGGATAGATGCCACATAGTCATCTGCTTCAATGACAAGGTCCACTGCCCCTTCGATACGTTGACCGATTCCTTCAACCTTACCACGATTTCCTTTTCCTGATGGGTTAGCTGATGAGGCGTAGACCATCTTACCTTCTTCCCAAAGTTTGGCAGCCAATTGTTCACCAGCTTTCCCAAATTTGATAACAAAACAGCTAGTACCACGCACGTCAGTCATAAGTTCTTCACGTCCATCACCGTATGCTTTCAATTTTTCAAAAGCTTCTGGTTTCCATGGAAGGATACAACCAAGAAGAATGTCTTCATCCCAATGTTTTTGATAGAAGGCTTCAATTTCTGGGTTTAGCAGCGCTAAAGCGCGAAGCTCATCCATGCTACCACAGAGGACTACTCCTGGTTTATTACGATTACGTTCTTTGGCTTCAAACTTACGTTCAAGCCCTGCCTTATCATTAGTCATGATAATGTAACCAACCTTAGTAGGACAAACGATACATCCGCCCTCACCTTTTAAAATTTCATAACCTTCTTGTGAAAGTGTTCCGTTCCATTGAATGTGTTTTGTCATAGTTCTGTTTCCTTTTCTATTTTTTTATTCTTGCCAGTAGGCTGGTCGTTGTTTTTCATAAGCAGCAATCAAGTCTTCATACTGCAAGGTAATACCGATATCATCTAAACCATTTAAGAGCTTGTGTTTCCACTCACTATCAATTTCGAAAGTGAATTCTCCAACTGGTGTGATGATTGTTTGTTGTTCCAAGTCCACAGTTACCTGGTCAGTCGGTTTAAGTTGGGCTAGCTTTTCTCTGATCTCCCTAGGCTGAACAATAGGCAACATACCATTATTGAGCTCATTATTGTAATGAATATCTCCAAAAGAGCCAGCAATCACGACCTTAAAACCATAGTCAGCCAGTGCCCAAGCTGCGTGTTCCCTCGAAGAACCAGCCCCAAAATTATCTCCTGTGATGAGGATACTGGCTTTACGATATTCAGATCGGTTAAAGACAAAGTCTGGGTCCTCAGTATACTGATCATCCACATAACGCCAAGCATACATGAGGTATTTCCCAAAACCTTTCTTATCAATCAACTTGAGAAACTGTTTAGGTAGGATTTGGTCGGTATCGATATTATCATTCATAAGAGGAACCGTTGTTCCTGTATAAACTGTAAATTTTTCCATATCCTCTCCTTACTGGGCTTCTGGCATTTGCCGAACATCTACGAAACGTCCTGCGATAGCTGCCGCAGCTGCCATTGCTGGACTACAAAGATGGGTCTTCGCTCCAAATCCCTGTCTATCTTCAAAGTTACGATTGCTAGTTGAGGCGCAGTGAACACCATCTGGTACCTTGTCAGGATTCATCCCTAGACACATAGAGCAACCTGGGTCTCTCCACTCAAAGCCAGCATCTTGGAAAACCTTATCCAAGCCCAACTTTTCAGCAGCTCGCTTGACTGGTCGAGATCCTGGTACTACGATTGCTGTCAGGTTGGGAGCAATTTTCTTCCCTTCGATAAATCGAGCAGCCAGTTGCAAATCGCTAAGCCGAGCATTAGTACAAGAACCTATAAAAACATAGCCAAGTTGGATATCTGCTGGTTTCTGACCTGGTTGTAAATCCATGTAATGATAGGCCCGTTCATCGTTCATATCTTTTATTTCTGGGAAGCTAGTCTCATAGTCAACTCCCATGGCAGGATTGGTTCCCCAAGTCACCATAGGTGCTAATTCAGAAACATCCATACGGATAACCTTGTCATAGACGGCATCGGCATCACTAACCAGTCTTTTCCAATCAGCTACTGCTGCATCAAAATCCTTTGGAACACACTCACGTCCCTTTAGATAGTCATATGTTATCTGATCTGGATTCATGATTCCCATCTTAGAGCCAAACTCAATGGACATATTGCAGATGGTCATTCGCTCTTCCATACTGAGTGCATCAATCGCTTGACCACGATACTCAACCACGTAGCCAACACCACAAGCAACACCATACTTGGCAATCAAAGCTAGGATGAAATCCTTGGAATAGACTCCTTTTTGAGGAACTCCTGTGAATTCCACCAACATTTTCTTGGGTTTAACCTGCCAAATAGTTTGAGTAGCAAATACGTGCTCGACCTCACTGGTTCCAATCCCAAAGGCAATCGCTCCAAAGGCTCCATGGGTCGCCGTATGGCTATCTCCACAGACGATAAATTTTCCTGGTTGTGTTCGTCCTGTTTCTGGACCAACCATGTGAACGATGCCTTGTTTTTCAGAACCGTGGGCCGCATGTTCAATCCCGAATTCCTCAACATTTTCTGCCAACTTATCAATCTGTGCTTTCGAGATTACATCTCGAATATCATAAATATTTACCGTTGGAACATTGTGGTCAAAGGTACCAAATGTTAAATCTGGTCTTCTCAATCTTCGCCCTGCATCTCGTAATCCTTGAAAAGCTTGAGGACTAGTCACTTCATGGATGTAGTGCTGATCCACATACATGAGTTGTGGTTGTCCCTCTTCTCCTGTGATTACATGGAGGTCCCATAATTTATCAAAAATCGATTTTCCTGCCATTCATTACCTCCATACAAAATACAAAGCCACTAGTGTAGTTACTATTCCTAGGAACCAAACTGTTTTAAAATACCATTTTCTGGTCTTGTGGTGAAAAGTAATTCCTGCCAACCAGGCTCCAAAACCGCCACAAAAGAATGCAAATGATAATAAATATTTTTCCGGGATTCGCCAAGCACCTCTTTTGGCTTTAGATTTATCAACACCATAAATCATAAATATAAATAGATTCCAAATCAAAATAGCAAAAGTAATTCCTTGATTTATCTTCATAATCTTTCAATGATGGCTTCCGTCATTTCCTTGGTCGAAGCCTGTCCTCCTATATCTCTTGTTAAAATACCTGCAGCTAGACTTTCCTCAACAGCACGCTCGATATGCTCCGCATCCTCATAACGTCCAAAACTATCACGCAGCATCATCGCAACTGATAAAATCATGGAAATGGGATTAGCAATGCCTTGACCTGCTATATCAGGTGCTGAACCATGAATCGGTTCATAAAGGCTCGGTCCATTTTCAGAGTGACTAGCCGATGGCATAACTCCAAGTGTACCAGATAGAACACTTGATTCATCAGATAAGATATCTCCAAAAAGATTCTCTGTCACGATAACATCAAACCTGTCTGGATTTGTAATCATGAGCATGGCAGCTGAGTCTACTAGCTGGTGCTCCAAGGTTACATCCGGAAAATCTTTTGCGACTTCTTCAGCCACTTTCCTCCATAGTTTTGAAGTTGCTAACACATTTTGTTTATCGATACTTGTAACGACTTTTCTCCGACTCCTTGCGATTTCAAAAGCCTTACGAATAATCCGCTCCACTTCCTCATAGCTATAGTCGTTGATATCACGTGCCGATTTCTCTTCAAGGATATGATCTCCGAAGTAAATACCACCTGTCAACTCACGCACCACTACAAAGTCAACACCAGCAATTCGATCTGGCTTAAGAGGTGATAAGTGCTTGAGACTCTCAAATATCTTTACCGGACGAATATTGGCATAGAGATTGAGTTCCTTACGAAGATCCAGCAAACCTTGTTCAGGTCGAACTGCGGCATTATCATACTGAGGACTACCAATTGCAGCTAGCAGAATAGCGTCCGCTTCTCTAGCAGCCTTTAAAGTTTCATCTGGTAATGGATGTCCTGTAGCATCAATACCTGCACCTCCAAATGGTCGTCTGTCTATCTCAAAGTCAAAAACTGTTTTTTCGGCTATCGATGCTAGAACTTCTAAACCTGCTTCCATGATTTCTGGTCCAATTCCGTCGCCTGCTAGGGCAACTATTTTCTTTGTCATAGAATTCTCCTTTAAACACTAGGCATGTCACGGTAGGAAAGATTTGGGCCGATCTCGCCAGTATTCTCTTTTTGAACAAAGGTATTGGCATTTATATAAGCAATAGCTGATGCTTTCAACACATCAAAATCAAGACCTGCTGCGTTAAAGATAGTCTCAGTATCAATGTTTTCAACAGTAACTAAGACACGTGCCTGAGCATCAATCCCATCTGTTACTGCATCAATTGTGTAGGATACCAAGCGAACAGATTGATTAAAGAATTTGTCGATAGCGTTAAAGATAGCCTCAACCGAACCTTGTCCTGTTGCATTAAATTCAACCTTTTCACCATCCAAATTAGCCAAGCTAACAGTCGCTTCAATATCATTTTCCGCATGAGTTTGGAGTTGTAGATCATCGAAGTGGAACCCTTCTGGATTTTCAACCATGGTACCAGCTACTAGAGCTCGAATATCTGCATCAGTGACTTCTTGCTTCTTATCAGCCAAAGCCTTGAACTTAGCAAAAAGTGGTTTGATGTCTTCGTCTGTAAAGTCTAGGGCCAAATCTCTTAGTTTCTCAACAAAAGCATGGCGACCAGACAATTTCCCAAGCGGAAGACTATTACTCTTGACACCCACCAATTCTGGTGTGATGATTTCATAAGTAAGAGGATTTTTAAGAACACCATCTTGGTGAATACCTGATTCATGAGAAAAAGCATTTCCTCCGACAACTGCCTTATTTTTTGGAACTGGAATCCCTGAGAAGCGAGAGAGCATTTCAGACGTATTAATCGTTTCATTTAGGACAATACTTGTCTCTGCTTGGTAGTAATCTTGTCGAATATTGAGGGCCACTGCTATTTCTTCTAAAGCAGCATTCCCAGCTCTTTCTCCGATTCCGTTAATGGTGCCTTCAACACGTCCTGCCCCATTCTTAACAGCAGTAAGGCTATTTGCTACCGCCATTCCAAGGTCATCGTGACAGTGAGGAGAATAGATGATCTGACTATCTGTTTGTACATTGTCAATCAGGTATTTAAAGATACTTCCATATTCCTCTGGAGTAGTAAAACCTACTGTGTCAGGAATATTGATATAGGTTGCACCTGCGTCTACCGCTGTCTGAACGACTTGTAGGAGAAAATCGAGCTCAGTTCTTGTCGCATCCTCTGGAGAGAATTCTACTATTTCAAACTTGCTCCTTGCATAGGAAACATGCTCTTTAATAGCTTCCAATATCTCCTCTTTACTCTTATTCAACTTAAATTCACGATGAATAGGACTTGTTGCAATAAAGACATGGATTTGTGGATACTTAGCATCCTTAAGAGCTTCATAACAAGCATCAATATCAGATTTAACAGAACGAGCTAACCCTGTCACTGCTGTTGTTTTCATAGCTTTGGCAATCTCTTGAACAGCTGTAAATGAATCTGGACTAGCTGCTGGAAAACCAGCTTCGATTGCTGAAATTCCCCATTTCTCTAGCTGTCTAGCTATAGCAACCTTTTCTTTAATTGAAAAATTGACACCCGGCGTCTGCTCACCGTCTCGGAGACTGGTATCTAAAAACTCAACTACACGCATGAGAATTCTCCCTTCACATTTTCGATATAGAAAAAACATCTCGCTCGGAGTACCAAGCGAGATGTTGATTTACTCCCGCTTGGTAAGCCAAACAGGACTAATGCTATTGCACTAGTCCGAGTACCTCAACAACAAAGCAAATTGATTAAACTTAGCTGTTTTCATGTTTGACTTTCTCCTTTGTTTGATGTCTTGTTTAGTATTCTAGCATAGGAAAAATCACGTGTCAAGAAAAAATCAAATATTTTCTGAAAATTTCTTCAATAGCGAATATTTTGCAAATTGAAAGTATTTGAAAACTCAAATATGTTCCTTTATTTCTTAGAAGTCAAAAACCAACTTCTCTCAAATAGTTTAACAATCTGTTCATCCGATAAAGTATCATCAAGTGGCAGACTTATCCAATAGCGTTTATTCATATGAAAAGCTGGGTAAATGCCTTTTTCTAGTAATAAATTAGCTACTTGATCATGTTTAAGATTAACGACTTCTACGTGTCCTTCTCGTGCCTTATCTAGTTTTTCCCAGGAAATCTTCATTAATACTGCGTACCACTTCTGATTGTCATCATGGCGTAAAACCGCCGTATCAGGTGATTTCTCCCATAAGTATTCTAATTGATTTTCAAACTTTTCTTGGACTAGAGTCATAATTCTCTTTGTCTGCGGACAGAGAAATTCCTGCACCTCGAAACAGGACTTTCGGATATCATAAAGAACTTCTAAACAAGCCTCTCGAACACTTCCGACAAAAGTACCTCTCATACTTTCCATGTGAACTTGAGGATATAGATCACCAGTTTCTTGGTCATAAATTTGAAAAGATAAGTCTCCATCCTCAACAGTAACTATCATAAGAAAGTCACCCTGTAAAATTGTCGAGCTAAAGGTCCATACACCTTGATTTTCTACAAATCCATACCCTTTGGCCTTTTTACTATTAAACTGATAGGCTTTAAAAATTTCAAACATAAGCGAAAACTGCTACCATAAGCTAGCAGTTCCTTTCTATTTTTTAAAAGACAACCTTTGTTCCATGTAATTGTGTCACGCCTAATTGATCGATAAAGGTTTGACGGTTGTCCATGTCAATCCCTCCACCTGGTAAAATTTCGATTTTACCTGCAGCATGTTCGAGAATTCTACGATAGTGAGCAAATCGTTTCTCTAACGAATCTCCAGATACACCAGCGCGAGTCAGGATGCGTGTCACTCCAGCTTGACTAAGCCAATCAATGGCTTCCAACTGGTCCTCGTCACTTAATTCATCAAAAGCCATATGGAAAACAATTTCCATGCCTTTAGAAGCAGCAATCAATTTTTCAAGGTTGGACTTATCCAGTTTCTTATCTGCTGTCAATGCACCAAATACAACCCCTTGGCTCCCTGCCTGAGCAGTCACACGAATGTCCTCAAGCATAATAGAAATCTCGAGGTCATTGTAAACAAAGTCACCACCACGTGGACGAATCATAGTCATGATAGTCGTATCGTAGTCAGATGCCAGTTCAACAGCTGCCTTAGTTACTCCATAACTTGGTGTCGTTCCACCAACAGCAAGATTATCACAGAGCTCAATACGGCGAGCGCCAGCCTGTATGGCCTTTTTAAGCAAGGTTACATTTTCAGCACAAAATTCGTAAATCATTTGATACTCCTTGACGATTTATTTGATATTATTATATCATATTGTTTTAAGTACCCCCTACTTTTTATCAAGGAAAAACGCTACTTATTAAAGCTATTTCTTATCTGGAATCACCTTAAAGAGATAATAGGTTATAAATATTGTTAAACATCCTAAAGCAATTTTCACGGGTAAAAGCGGAGCGAAATAAATGGAGATTCCCATCAAGATATAAATCGAAACAATGATTTTTTTCTTGCGTTCACGCGCAATAGACTTGGTTTCTCTAAAGTCAGCAACATATGTTTGATAAAGTTTGGTATGATAGAGCCAATCTTCAAAACGCTTAGAAGATTTAGAAAAACAGGCAATTGATAATAAGAGGAAGGGAGTTGTTGGTAATAGTGGCAAGGCAACTCCAACGATAGCCAAAGCTAATGAAATGAATCCAATGCTAAGATAAATAATGCGCATATCTACTCCTAAGTAAGAATAATCTTCTTCTAGTTAAGCATAAAAAGATAAAATCTGTCAAGTTTAAATTAAAAAGAGCTGAAATTATCATTTCAGCCCTAATTATTTTTATTTAATCTTTTCTTCTTCGTAGTCACCATTGCTACATACGATCTGTTTCCCTCCACCACGGATTTTTTTCTCCATGAGGAAGTGACCACATTTAGGACAATCACGTCCAACAGGTTTATCCCAAGAAGTAAAGTCACATTCTGGATAACGATTGCATCCATAGAATATACGATTACGTTTAGTTTTGCGTTCGATGATTTGCCCTTGATGGCAGGTTGGACAGGTGACACCAACTTCTTTAACAATGGCCTGTGTGTGTCGACAATCTGGGAAATTACTACATGCGTAAAACTTACCGAAGCGCCCAATCTTAATCACCATCGGACTACCACAGACTTCACAGTCAAATCCAGCTGGTTCATCCTTGATTTGAATTTTTTCCATCTCTTCTTCAGCTTTTGCAACCTCTTTAGAGAATGGTTTATAAAACTCATCGATGACTCTTTGCCATTGTTCTTTTCCGACTTCGACATCATCTAGCTTCCCTTCCATTTCAGCAGTAAATTTCACATTAACAATGTCAGGGAAGTATTCGACAATCAGCTTGTTCACGACTTGTCCCAAATCAGTCGGTTCAAAACGTTTAGATGCAAGTCTTACATAGTAACGTTTTTGAATGGTTTCAATGGTTGGAGCATAGGTAGATGGGCGACCAACTCCGTTTTCTTCCAAAGTTTTAATCAATGTTGCTTCTGAATATCGTGCAGGAGGTTGTGTGAAATGTTGTTCAGGTTTGCTATTGACCTGTTTGACCACATCTCCTACTTTCATATCTGGAAGCATCTTATTCTTATCAGAATCGTTATAAATCGCCAAATAACCATCAAACTTAACTTGGCTACCATTAGCAGCAAATTGAACTCCATTTTGTGAAAGTTTAACAGCCATAGTATCGAAAATCGCACCAGTCATCTGACTAGCCACAAAGCGGTTCCAGATGAGGGTATAAAGTTTAAGCTGGTCTTTATCCAAATACTTAGCAATTTTTTCAGGTGTATTGAAAACACTAGAAGGCCGAATAGCTTCGTGGGCATCCTGAGCACCAGAGGCATTTTTTACCCGACTACCATGCTTAGAATAGTTACTACCAAAGCGTTCGGTAATATAGCTTGCAGCTTCGTTTTGCGCTACAGGACTAATACGAGTAGAGTCCGTACGCATATAGGTAATCAAACCTTGAACACCTGTACCAATGTTGATACCTTCATACAGTTGTTGGGCGACCATCATGGTTTTGCGTGTACGGAAGTTGATCTTATTAGCAGCATCCATCTGCATAGAAGACGTTGTATATGGAAGAGGAGCATTCCGCTTTCTCTCTTTTTTATCCACTTGATCAACTGTAAAGTCCTTGCTAGTCAAGTGAGATAAGACCTCTTTAACATCTTCATTGGTAGTCAACTTCATCTTCTTGCCATTCATTCCATAAAAAGAAGCTTGGAACTGCTTGGTTCCTTTTTTAAAGGTACCATCAATCGTCCAATATTCTTCTGGTTGGAAGGCATTGATTTCATCTTCGCGATCAATGATTAGCTTTAAAGCGACAGACTGCACACGTCCTGCCGATAAACCTTTTTTAACTTTTTTCCACAAGATTGGAGAAATTGAATACCCTACTAAACGGTCCAAAACACGACGGGCTTGTTGGGCATCGACCAAATCCATATTGATTTTACGAGGTTCTTTAAAGGCATTTTTCACTGCATCTTTGGTAATCTCGTTGAAAACAACACGGTTGGTGTCATTCTCGTCAAGATTTAAAATATGAGCCAAATGCCAAGAAATAGCTTCTCCTTCACGATCCGGGTCACTTGCAAGAAAGACTTTATTGGCTTTCTTTGCTTCTTTTTTCAAATCGTTGATAAGAGGACCTTTACCTCGAATATTGATATATTGTGGCTCGTAATTATTTTCAACGTCAACTGACATACTTGACTTTTTCAAATCACGGATATGACCGACGCTAGCTAAAACCTTATAATTACGTCCTAGATATTTTTCAATCGTCTTCGCCTTAGCAGGTGACTCTACGATTACAAGATTTTTTTTACTTGTTGATTTTTTCTTTTTGGTTGCTGTTACCACAGTATCACACCTTCTAAAAGTAATTAAACTTTATAAAGTGTAAACCATTTTTAAAAACCTGTCAAGACTTAACACCCATATAATAGAAGAAAAGTTTGCTAAATGAAATCATTTCATTCATTAAAATTCAAATTCTGCTAGTATATCCTGCCCACATGTTGCTAGTTTTGCTCCTTCTTGGATCAAATGATGACAGCCGTCTGAGCGTCCATCTAAAATGGAACCTGGAATCGCAAAGACATCTCTACCTTCCTCCATCGCACGCTCACAAGTGATTAAGCTACCAGATCTCATTTTAGCTTCTGCAACGATAACTCCTCTACACAATCCTGCAATAATGCGATTTCTGGCAGGAAAGTGAAATTTCAAGGGTTCTTCCCCTGGTCCGTACTCACTTAGTATTAAATGATTGTCTCCAATGTATTCTTGAAGACGTTTATTTGAACGAGGATAATAGACGTCTAAACCAGTCCCGATCACTGCAATCGTTTTGCCACCAGTTTGAAGAATTGACATATGGGCTGCTGTGTCGATTCCTCTAGCAAGTCCGCTCACCACAACTAATTCATTCTCCAGTTCTTCAATGACTTTCCGGACTGATTTGGTTCCGGTTTGACTACAAGAGCGACTACCTACAACTGCTATCTTGGGTAATTTCAAGAGATTTAAATCTCCTTTATAAAAAAGCAATACAGGTGCATCATAAATTTCACTGAGTGAAATTGGATAAACATCATCCAAAATTGAAAATGATGGGAACTTTTCAAAATCTTTCTGGAGACGTTCCATGCTTTCAAAAGTCAGTTTATGATATCGCTCCATAAAAACTACTGGATTACGACACTCTGAGGCTTCAGCAATTGTCTCTAAACTCAATTCCTGATCATAAATTTCTCCATATTGAAGAACTTTCAGAACCTGCTGATTACTTAAACCTGCTTGCTTTAACTTATAAATCTCGAAATTATCAATCTTAATTTTCATGATCGACTCCTTTTTCTCTCTCAATTTATCTATTCGTAGAAAAAGAAAAAAACTCCCAACAATTTTACTTGTTAGGAAGTTTCTATTTATCATTGTTATGTTAGTAATCAGGTCGAAGAACTCCAGTGACAGTCGCTTTAGTTGCTTCGTAGTCTCCGTCAATAACAACCTTGATAATGCGTTTAGCATCTTCTTCAGGCGCAGGAACCAATGGGAGGCGAGTTGGACCAGCTTCAAATCCCATATAGTTGAGTACTGCCTTGACAGGCGCCGGACTTGGATAAGAGAAAAGAGCATTGACTTTAGGAATAAATTTACGTTGAATCGCTGCTGCCTTCTTCATATCACTCTCTTCAATCGCAGTGAACATTTCATGCATTTCATCACCATTCGTATGAGAAGCAACAGAAATTACACCGTCAGCACCAAGATTCATAGCATGGAAAGCATCCCCATCTTCACCAGTGTATACCAAAAAGTCTTCAGGCTTATGCTCAATCAAATAGGCCATATTTGCAAGGCTGGTACATTCTTTAACTCCGATGATATTTGGATGTTCCGCTAAGCGAAGCATGGTTTCCGGAGTCAATTCAACTACTACACGACCTGGGATGTTATAGATAATAATTGGCAAATCAGATGCGTCTGCAATGGCTTTAAAGTGTTGGTACATACCTTCTTGAGATGGTTTATTGTAGTAAGGAACAATCGCTAGACCGGCTGCAAAACCACCAAACTCCGCTACTTCCTTGACGAACTCGATAGAGTCGCGAGTATCGTTAGTACCAACACCCGCAATTAAAGGAACACGGCCGTTAACAACCTTCTGAACAGCTGCAAACAACTGCAACTCCTCATCGTGAGTAAGAGTTGGACTCTCAGCAGTCGTCCCCGCCAAGAGAATTCCATCTGTATGATGTGCCAATAAGTGTTCAATTAATTTTGGAATCGCATCGAAATTGATAGAGCCATCTTCATGAAAAGGAGTAATAAAAGCTGTAATAATTTTACAATCTTTTAAATCTTGATAAGACATACAATAATTCCTCTCTATTTTAAAGAAGGAGTTCAAACGAACTCCTACATGTTATTTCAATTCAAATTTTAATTCAGCTGTTGGGCGAACCAAACCACGTTCGTGAAGTGTTTCTGCGATTTGGACTGAGTTCCAAGCAGCACCTTTAAGGAGGTTATCAGAAACCACCCACATATGGATTCCTTTTTCTGCATCCAGGTCTTTGCGGATACGTCCAACGAATGTATCACGTGAACCTACAGCATTGACTGCTTGAGGATAGATTTGATGGGCAACATCGTCTTCAAGGACGGCACCTGGGAAGGCAGCAATAGCTGCTTTCACTTCTTCAATTGGGGCTACTTCTTTTGTTTCAATATAGACTGACTCTGAGTGAGCTGACAAGACGGGAATACGAACACATGTTGCTGAAACAGCAATACTATCGTCTTCCATGATTTTCTTAGTTTCGTTTGTCATCTTCATTTCTTCGTATGTGTAGTCATTATCTGTGAAGACATCAATTTGTGGAAGAGCGTTGAAGGCGATTGGATAGTGTTTCTTATCTCCACCTGAAGGCAAGATTTCTGCTTTTACATCACGTGGATTAACACCATCATTCAAGACTTCACGAAGCTCACGTTGAGTTTCAAGAATTGCTCCCATACCAGCACCTGATACTGCTTGATAAGTTGATACGATGATACGGTCCAACCCCCATTTTTGACGAACAGGCTCAAGAGCAACCATCATTTGAATAGTTGAACAGTTTGGACAAGAGATGATTCCGTTGTGAGCATCAAGAGCGTGAGCATTCACTTCAGGTACTACCAATGGTACATCAGGATTTTGACGGAAGTAAGAAGTGTTATCTACAACGACTGCACCTGCTTTAACAGCATAAGGTGCGTATTTTGCAGAAGTTGAACCACCAGCTGAGAAGAGCGCAATATCAACTCCTTCAAAAGCGTCTTCTGTTGTTTCTTCAATCGTCACATCTTGGCCTTTGAATTGCAAGACCTTTCCTGCAGAACGTGCAGATGCAAGATAGCGAATTTTATCGATTGGAAGAGTTGATTCTTCCAACATTTTGATCATTTGAGCACCAACGGCACCTGTAGCACCGACAACAGCAACTGTGTATCCCATAACAAACCTCTTTTTGAATTTTCTAAAAATTTCTATAATAGAAACATTATACTACTTTTTAAAAGAATTGAAAAGTCTTTACCCTATCTATTTTCTGAAATTGACAAGAAAAGGCGGTGGGACAGAAATCGATAGACAAAGTCTCGATTTCGTAGTCCCAGCCCCGCGAGGATGATTAGGAGCTTTTTGGAGTCTAAAAGACGAACAAAAAGTTCAATCAGCTACCGCGTCAAAGTTTGATTGCTAATAAAAATGAGGTCGGGTTCTTTTGTCCCAACCTCTTCTACTATTCATAAAATTGTTTATATGGTTTATTAAAAGCATCTAAAATATTTGATGGAGTATCTGAATAAGATTTTGTCTCAGTCCAATTTCCTTTAACAATAATTCTTTCAGCCGCATTAGCATCTTCACAGGTCACTAGGGTAATTTCATTAATCCCCTCACGATCCTCAATTAAATCTACTCGGTCAGGAGTAACAATTTTAACTTCATCTATCTCATACGTATAGACTTTTTCTTTATCAGTAAGATAAATTTTCATCCCTTTCTTAGCACGAGCTAGAGGTGAAAATAATTTCTTGTCTGCATTATTACCAGTAAATATACGGTGACTAGCTAGAGAATAGTTTCCTTCTCCCATTACTTGATTAGCTTTCATTGTACCAGCACCATAAAAAAGGTTGACGTTATCGAGTCCCTTAAATATTGGTAGATTCATTTCAAGTTCTGGAATAGCAATTCCTCCAATAACCGGGAGTTGCTGAGAATTCCATTGAGCAGAAAGTACTGCCTCTGATGAAAGTGCTTTGACAGAGTTAAAGTCAAAATTTCCTTCTGTTTCTTGATTCTTCTCAATATTTTCCTTCGTTACTTGACTAACCTGATACTTATTAGTATTTAAAATCATAAAAATATCACGTATCTTCGAATTAAAAATCAAGGCTAGAGACAAAAGAATTAGAAAGCCAGCCAAAATATTAATCAGCAGATTCTTACGCTTATTCTTTTTACTTTTTCTTCTTTTTTGAGACATTATTCTTCACTTTCTGTTTCGTTTTTTGCCTCAACTTCTTCCTTCTCTGCTGCTGCAACTGTTGTAGAGGTTACAATCTTAGCATTTTCATCCAGACGCATTACTTTTACTCCCATAGTAGAGCGTCCAGTTTGTGAAATATTGGCAACATTTGTTCGAATCATCACACCGGTATCTGTGATGACCATCAAGTCTTCGTCACCTTTTACTGTGAGTAGGCCGGCAAGTCGACCGTTTTTATCAGTAATATTAGCGGTTTTCATCCCTTTACCAGCACGGCCCTTTGTTGGATATTCAGTAGCAACTGTACGCTTACCGTATCCTTTTTCAGTAATGATAAGGACTTCATCTTGGTCAGTAATCACTCTCGCTCCAACCACAGCATCCCCTTCACGAAGGTTAACCCCTTTAACACCTGTGGCGCTACGGCTCATGCTACGAACCGAAGACTGATTGAAACGAACAGCATAACCTAATTTGGTTCCGATGATGATATCGGTATCTTTTTCAGTTAGTAAGACATTAATCAATTCGTCCTCATCTTTCAAATTCAAGGCTTTGAGACCATTTTGACGAATATTTGCGAATTCTTTTACACTCGTTCTCTTAACGATACCTGCACGTGTTGTAAAGAAGAGGTAAGCATCATCACTACGTTCTGATTCTACGTTGATGATGGTTTGGATACTCTCACCTTCATCTAGTTTCAAAAGGTTAACAACAGGCAAACCTTTGGCTGTACGTCCATACTCAGGGATTTCATATCCCTTAAGTCGATAGACACGTCCTTTATTTGTAAAGAAGAGTAAGTGATCATGAGTACTTGTGGAAACTAACTCACGAACAAAATCATCATCCTTAACACCAGTACCTTGAACACCTCGTCCACCACGTTTTTGAGCGGTGAACTCATCTTGGTCCAAACGTTTAATATACCCTTTGTTTGATAGAGTGATGAGAACATCAGACTCTTCAATCAAATCTTCATCTTCAAGTGTCAAGACTTCACCGACCATCAACTCCGTACGACGTTTATCTCCAAACTTGCGTTTGACTTCATCCAATTCTTCTTTGATGATTTGAGCAACACGTTCTGGCTTAGCAAGAATATCTGCCAAATCAGCAATCAAGGCAATCAATTCGTCATACTCTGACTGAATCTTATCACGTTCTAAACCTGTCAGACGACGGAGGCGCATGTCAAGGATAGCTTGACTTTGACGTTCAGAAAGCTTAAACTTGCTCATCAACTCTGCTTGAGCTTCTTCATCGGTTTCACTAGCGCGGATGATACGAATGACTTCGTCAATATGATCCAGTGCAATCAGCAGACCTTCCAAGATATGTGCACGTGCTTCGGCTTTCTCTTTATCAAATTGAGTACGACGAGTCACCACTTCTTTTTGGTGCTCAATATAGGCATCTAAGATTTGACGAAGAGAGAGAATCTTTGGAACACCATTTTGGATAGCCAACATATTAAAACCAAAGCTAGTTTGCATCTGAGTCATCTTGAACAAGTTGTTCAAGATGACATTGGCTGACGCATCACGCTTCACTTCAATGATGAAACGTACACCTTCTCGGTTTGACTCATCACGTACAGCTGTAATTCCTTCAATACGTTTTTCTTGAACTAAACGTACAATGTGTTCATGCACTTTAGTCTTGTTAACCATATATGGAAATTCTGTAACAACGATTCGTTCGCGACCTGTTTTCGTTTCTTCGATTTCTGTACGAGAACGAAGAACAATAGAACCTTTCCCTGTTTCATATGCCTTATGAATACCTGATTTCCCCATAACAAGGGCACCAGTTGGGAAGTCTGGACCAGGAAGAACTTCCATCAATTCTTTGGTTGTGACTTCTGGATTATCCATCACCAACTTAACAGCATCGATGGTTTCACCCAAGTTATGTGGCGGAATATTGGTCGCCATACCAACGGCAATACCTGTGGCACCATTAACCAAAAGATTTGGAAAACGAGCTGGTAAAACAACAGGTTCTCGTTCATTAGCATCATAGTTATCAACAAAGTCAACGGTATTTTTATTGATATCGCGAAGCATTTCAAGAGCAATCTTACTCATACGTGCTTCAGTATAACGTTGCGCGGCAGCGCCATCACCGTCCATAGAACCAAAGTTACCGTGCCCATCTACAAGCATGTAGCGGTAGCTCCACCATTGAGCCATACGAACCATAGCTTCGTAGATAGATGAGTCTCCGTGTGGGTGGTATTTACCCATGACGTCCCCTGTAATACGGGCAGATTTCTTATGAGGTTTATCAGGCGTAACTCCTAATTCATTCATTCCATACAAAATACGACGATGAACAGGTTTCAACCCATCACGAACATCAGGAAGAGCACGCGATACGATTACACTCATGGCGTAGTCGATAAAGCTAGTCTTCATCTCCTTTGTCAGATTGACATTCACTAGATTTTTATCTTGCATTAAAAAATGCCTCATTTCACTATTAGTAACTAGATATATTATACCATAGTTTGGACTATTTTACAGTCTAACAACACGTCTAAAACGTTTACATATTTATCCCGAAGGTATATCCGTGACAAAACTTAGCAAAAGTGATAGAATGAAATCAAACAGGGTATTACCCTTAAAAAAACAAAGGAGATGTTTAGACTAATGACAGCAACTAAACAACACAAAAAAGTTATCCTCGTTGGTGACGGTGCCGTAGGTTCATCTTACGCTTTCGCTCTTGTTAACCAAGGAATTGCCCAAGAACTTGGTATCATTGAAATTCCTCAATTGTTTGAAAAAGCAGTTGGTGATGCAGAAGACCTTAGCCACGCGCTTGCTTTTACTTCACCTAAGAAAATCTACGCAGCTAAGTATGAAGACTGTGCAGACGCTGACCTTGTAGTTATCACTGCTGGTGCTCCACAAAAACCAGGTGAAACTCGTCTTGACCTTGTTGGTAAAAACCTTGCTATCAACAAATCAATCGTTGAACAAGTTGTTGCATCTGGTTTCGACGGTATCTTCCTTGTCGCAGCTAACCCAGTTGATGTTTTGACTTACTCAACTTGGAAATTCTCAGGCTTCCCTAAAGAACGTGTTATTGGTTCAGGTACTTCACTTGACTCAGCTCGTTTCCGTCAAGCTCTTGCTGAAAAAATCGGTGTTGATGCACGTTCAGTTCACGCTTACATCATGGGTGAACACGGTGACTCTGAGTTTGCCGTTTGGTCACACGCTAACGTTGCCGGTGTAAAATTGGAACAATGGTTGCAAGCTAACCGTGACTTGGATGAAGCTGACCTTGTAGAACTCTTCATCTCAGTTCGTGATGCTGCTTACTCAATCATCAACAAAAAAGGTGCAACATACTACGGTATCGCGGTAGCTCTTGCTCGTATCACAAAAGCTATTCTGGATGATGAAAATTCTGTTCTTCCACTTTCAGTATTCCAAGAAGGCCAATACGGTGTTGAAAACGTCTTTATCGGTCAACCAGCTATCGTTGGTGCTCACGGTATCGTTCGTCCAGTGAACATCCCATTGAACGATGCTGAACTTCAAAAAATGCAAGCATCTGCTCGTGAATTACAAGAAATTATAGATGAAGCATGGAAAAATCCAGAATTCCAAGCTGCTTCTAAAAACTAATTATATTAAAGTTAAAAAAGAAATGTCTAGACAATTTTGTCTAGACATTTCTTTTTTAACTCTAATTCATTTGAGCAAAAGCTGCTTCAGCATCTGCGTTACTAATTGCCCCTAATTGAATCTTAGCAATTTTACCCTGTGAATCAATTAAATACTCTGTAGGGATACTACGAATTTGATAGGCTTGAAAAACAGATCCTTTTGTATCATATAAAACGGGAATGTCTTTATAGCCTTGGTCCTCAAACCACTTTGGAAATTGATCTACAGTTTTTTCACCTTGAAGGCCTGGTGCAATAACAGATAATATTTCGAAATCACGATCTTCTTTTGCGGCTAGTTCCATCAATTCTGGCATACTCTTTTTACAAGGTCCGCACCAAGAAGCCCAAAATTTAAGATAAACTTTTTTACCTTTATAATCAGATAATTTGACTTCTTTTCCATCCATCGATTGGAGGGTGAAATCTGGTGCTTCGACTCCTACAGCAACTTGTTTTACAGTTGCTTGCTGCTGTGTTTGAGTCGTTTGAGTTTCTTGACTTGATTTTTTTTCTTCTTTGCCACAAGCAATCAAAAGAAAGATAGATAGGAAACTAAGTCCAAAATAGATAATTTTTTTCATAGATAACTCCTTTTATCCTAATATTCCAGATAAGATATTTAATTGTCCCAACATTAATAAAATTCCCATAAGGATAATCAGTAAACCACCAATTCTCTTCAATAAGAGGAGGTGAGATTTGATTTTACTAAAATAGGGCATGACAAGTCCTGATGCCAAGGCCAGAACTAAAAATGGAAGCGCCATTCCGAGAGTATAGATAAGGGTTAATAAGGCACCCTGAAGAGCTCCATTTCCTCCTGAGGCAGCCAGTGCTAAAACAGAACTTAAAACTGGACCAATACATGGAGTCCAGCCAAAACTAAAGCTAATACCAAGTAAAAAGGCCGACAGATATTTACTAGACTGTTTTTGATTAAATGTTACTGTTTTTTGGAACTCTAATTTACGTAGATGAAGGATTTCCATCTGATGCAACCCTAATATGATAATAATGACTCCCATGACATAACGGAACCAATCAGCATAGAGTAAGTTACCTAGAAATCCTGCTCCAAACCCTAGAATAAAGAAAATCAAAGAGATACCTGCAATAAAACAGAGTGTCCGAATTAATCCTGACCAGGCAACCTCTTTACCTAAAAAACGAAATGTCTTTGACTCCTCTTGATCATCTAATAGAACACCTGCATATACTGGTAGCAGGGGAAAGATACAAGGAGAAAAGAATGATAAAACCCCAGCTAAAAATACAGAGATAAAAAATAAAATACTTTCCAATTAAGAACCTACTTTCATTTTGTTATATTTTATTTTACTATAAAAGAAAACGTTTGTAAGATATCTGCTACGCAAATTTAATTTCAACTTGAAAGAATCAAAAAAGGAGCTCAGCTCCTTTTTGATTAATAAGTTCCCTCTTCACCTTGACTTGTCAAGATTACAGGTCCATCTTTAGTAATAACAAACTGATGCTCGTACTGACAAGATAGACCACCGTCAATCGTTTTATGTGCCCATCCTGTTTTCATATCTGTATCGATTTCCCAATCACCTGTATTGATCATAGGCTCAATGGTTAAGACCATGCCTTCACGAAGGCGGAGACCACGACCTGCGATACCATAGTTAGGAACCATTGGCTCTTCATGCATGGTTGGGCCAACACCGTGTCCTACAAGATCACGTACAACACCATAACCACGATTTTCAGCATATTCCTGAATGGCAGCTCCAATATCACCAATACGGTTTCCTACAACAGCTTTTTCAATACCGATGTACATAGCTTCTTTGGTCACGTCCATTAAGTTTTTAACTTCTTCTGACGGTTTGCCAACAGCGTATGCCCAACAAGAATCAGCCAATCCACCTGTAAAGTTTTGAGTATATTTTTTCATCTGCTCAACGTTGTTAAAATTGAGTTTAGAAACATTGAGGTCAGACTTAGCGATTGGCCCACCAAGGACCATATCAACCTTCAGCAAATCACCTTCTTTTAAAATATAGTGGCGAGGAAAAGCATGAGCTACTTCGTCATTGAGTGAGCAGCATGTTGCATAAGGATAATCCATAATTGCCCCATCAACACCAATTTGTAAAGGAAGGAAATTTTCTTCTTTACAACGACGGCGCACATATTCTTCTACTTCCCACATATCTACACCTGGTTTGATGATATCGCGCAAGCCAATATGGATGCTTGCAAGAAAATCACCAGCCTTGTCCATAGCTTCAATCTCTCTAGCTGATTTTAATGTAATCATGTTCTCTCCTAGATTCTAATTAATTTTTACAGTAACATTTGCTTTTGATACAATTTGATGATTGAGATAAATGTCATAATCAATAATAGCCGATCGTCTCGTATGGTGAATAATTCTAGCTTGAATACGTAGAACATCATCAATCTGAACAGCCTGTAAGAAGTAAATCAACATCTGCTCAATGATCAGGTTAC
Source organism: Streptococcus infantis (assembly GCF_021497965.1). Lineage (GTDB taxonomy): Bacteria > Bacillota > Bacilli > Lactobacillales > Streptococcaceae > Streptococcus > Streptococcus infantis_B. Next base: position 972,334 of record NZ_CP046525.1, read on the forward strand.
GCCCACTATTAACGACCAAATCCTGAGTCATATGGGTCAATATTTCTGCAAGAACTCCATTTGCAAGGACACCATTCTTTTCAAGCATAAAGGGTTCAACTGTAATGACAACTTCATCATGATGATAAGATAATTTCTGGCCAATCTGCTCTGAAAATGTTGGTAGAGCCGATACCTGAGAGCGACTCATTTTTTCCATGACATCGCGTCTAGTAATGACACCTAGCAAAGTTTGATTGCTACGAACAACGGGTACCATTTCAAAGTCTTCAGCAATCATTCTCTGGCTAACGTTAGCAACATTCGTTGCTAAACCTGTCATGTAGACTGTTCTTGTCATGACCTTATCAATGGTCGTTCCAGGAGATTTATCTCCAGCATCACGCATGGTAACTACCCCAACGACAACCTGGTGTTGATTGATGACAGGGAAACGACTGGTCCTATTCTTTCGAACCAAATCTAGATAATCTTTGACAGTATCCGTTTCCTGTAGAAATCCATATTCATGACTAGTACGATAAATCTTTTCAACTGTTAAAATATCAGTTTTGATTTGAACATTTGACAAAGCACGGTTAATCATCGTCGCAATTGTAAATGTATCATGCTTGCTTCGTAATACTGGAATATTCTTCTTATCAGCTGCGTTCAAAACATCTTTATGAACTTCAAATCCACCTGTGACCAAGACAGCATTTTCGTTTTCTAGTGCCAACAACTGGATGCGTATTCGGTCACCGACAATGACTAGCCCACCATCATGAAGGTAAGAAAGGATATTCTTCTCAGTCATCGCTCCGATGGAAAATTTACTAAATTCTCTGTCCAAACCAGCTTGACCAGCTAAAACTTCTGAACCAGTGACTTCTGCAATTTCCGCGAAAGTGAGTTTCTCAATGGCAACTTTTTTTGATTTGACACGAACAGTCCCACTCCGAGGCCGTGTTTCTACTAAACCTCTATTTTCAGCCTCTTTGATAGCACGATAAGCCGTACCATCACTAACTCCCAAACGATTGGATATACTTCGAACACTGACCCGTTTTCCAACTGGTAATTCTTCCAAGTAGGCTAATATTTCTTGGTGTTTACTCATTTAGTTCCCCTTTTGTATAGCGAAATTCTAGATAATCTCGCATCTTACGAGTATAGCGATCACTACCTTTGAAACGACGTGATAAAACAAAGCCTGATTTTTGTGCAACCTTTTGGCTGGCAGTATTTTCCAGATGCGTCACAATCAATAATTGCTTTATGTCGAATTCGGTCATGGATAAATCCCTCAATTTGGTGACTGCTTCAGTCATATACCCCTGAGACCAAAAATCTTTCCTTAAAAAATAGCCAATCTCTGCTTCTTTCCTAATTTCATCCAACTTTTCAAACTTGATTGCTCCAATCAATTTTTCTGTTTTTTTATCACAAATGGCCCAAATACCCAAAGGTGATTTCATAAAGTAGTTAGCAAGCGCATATTGACTTTCTTCAATACTAGCTTGCGTAGGAAAAATAAATTGAAGATTTTCAGGGTTTGATGCCAACTCATGAAAGTCATCAACATCTGTAAAAAAGAATGGACGGAAATACAAACGTTCCGTCTCATAAAAAGAAAACATTGCTAATTTTGTCCAGATATTCATTCTTATCCTCAAATTGCTAATCTTCAATCAGCTCAATATCTGCTCCAAGCTTACGTAATTTCTCAATGATATTTGAGTATCCTCGCAAAATAAACTCAACACTTGTAATCTCTGTTCTACCTTCAGCCATTAGACCAGCAATAACCAAAGCTGCACCTGCACGCAAGTCTGTAGCTCTTACGCTTGCACCATGTAAAGGATTCCCACCTTTATAGATAATGTGATCATTAGTAGTTGAAATTTCAGCGTTCATTTTTGCTAATTCAAAGACATGGTTAACGCGTTTTTCATATATGGTATCAATCAGTGTCCCACGTCCTTCTGCTTTTAATAGCAATGGTGTAATTGGCTGTTGGAGGTCCGTTGCAAATCCAGGATATGGAGCTGTCTTGATATTAACAGCCTTAAGATTTGTTTGCTCTTCGACGAAGATACTGTCTTCTGAAACAGTCATATGAACACCCATTTCTTCAAGTTTAGCAATAAAGGCTTCTAAATGCTCATAGAGTACATTATTGATGCGAATTCCTTGACCAACTGCAGCAGCCATTGAGATATAAGTACCAGCTTCAATACGGTCTGGAATAACTTGATGTCGTGTGCCGTGAAGGGATTCAACACCATCAATAATAATCATATCCGTACCAGCACCACGAATATGACCTCCCATATTATTTAACAAAGTAGCCACATCAATAATTTCAGGCTCTCGAGCAGCATTTTCAATAACTGTACGCCCTTGAGCCTTTACTGCTGCAAGCATTGTATTAATGGTTGCTCCGACACTGACAGTATCCATATAAATACTAGCCCCCTGTAACTTTGAACCATTAGTTGAGAGATTCATATTATCTCCCTCGTATGTTGTCTTTGCTCCCATAGCTTCAAAGGCTTTTAAGTGCAAATCAATCGGACGAGGACCCAAGTCACATCCACCAGGTAAACCAACTGTTGCTTCACCGAAACGTCCAAGAAGACTACCGTAGAAATAATAGGATGCGCGAAGACTATTAATCTTACCATATGGCATTGGTTTATTTTGAACACCACGAGGATCAATTTCTAAAACGTCATCATAGCGCTTAACACTAGCTCCCATGATTTCCATAATTTCAATTAAACTGGCTACGTCTGAGATGTCTGGTACACAGTCCAAGATAACAACATCATCAGACAAAATAATAGCCGGAATCAGAGCTACCACACTATTTTTTGCTCCGCTAATGGTTAACTCACCCTTTAAAGGACGGCCACCGTTAATGACAATTTTTTTCATTAGTTACTATATACTCTTTCACTATTTATTCATAAGGTCTCACCCTATATTATACCATATTTCTTTCTTATTATCTATCAATATAAATGAAATATATTGCTAACCTCTCAAGTAATTTCTACTAGTTTTAGGTTAAATTTTATCAGTTCGTCTATCACTGCTTTTTATTTATAAAAAAAGCTTCCCGAATATCTCGGAAAGCCTTATTTAATGCTACTTTCAGCATCCTCGCCCTTTTATTTCAAGGCTCGGGATAAAAAGGTTCACTGAACCCTTTTATTTTGCGATTGGGTAAACAGAAACTTGTTTTTTATCGCGACCTTTACGTTCAAAGCGTACTACGCCTTCAACTTTAGCGAACAAAGTATCGTCTCCACCACGACCAACGTTTACACCTGGATAGATGTGTGTACCACGTTGACGGTAAAGGATTGATCCACCTGTTACAGTTTGTCCGTCAGCTGCTTTAGCTCCAAGACGTTTAGCTTGTGAATCGCGTCCGTTTGATGTAGAACCTCCACCTTTTTTGTGGGCGAAAAGTTGCAAGTTGCTAAGAGTCATTTTTAACATAATGTTTTCCTCCGTGTTAGTTTTCTGTGATAACTCTGGTTTGGACGAACTCAGAAGAGTTCTCCGATAAGTTTGCCATACCTAAGAAAAATGATTCGAAGAATAACTGCGTCATTTCTCTCTGGTGTGAAGGAAGATCAGTTGGAATTTCAACCATCAGATAACCACCTTCATCTTCGTTTAATTCTAAGATTGGTTCGTAGCCTGCAAATTTCTCAATGGAATTGATAAAGTTTATGGCAAGCGTAGAAACCGATGCACACACGACATCTAGGCCGTATTCGCCACTCTCGGCGTGTCCAGTAATCTCCGCACTCCTCAGCTCGCCATCTTCGGCTCTCTCAAAGACTGCTTGTATCATGTGTTCTCCTTAAAATTAAGCGTTGATTGCGTTGATGACAACTTTTGTATATGGTTGACGGTGACCTTGTTTACGATGGCTACCTTTTTTAGGTTTGTACTTGTAAGTAACAACTTTCTTTTGTTTTCCTTGTTTTTCAACAGTTCCAACAACAGTAGCTCCAGAAACAAGTGGAGTTCCAACAACAGTGTTTTCACCACCAACAAGAACAACTTCGTTAAAAGTAACTTCTTGACCAGCTTCAACGTTCAATTTTTCAACGTAGATAGCTTGACCAACTTCAACTTTAACTTGTTTTCCGCCAGTTTTGATAATTGCGTATGTGCTCATCATGCACCTCCTATGATTTTTATGGGTTTCCCCGTATTTTTGTGAAGACTCGCCTAGCATCGTGGGACGAACCACTTATACTTGAAAATCAAGCAACGATGTTCGTGCGGTTGCACAGGAATGTGCATAGTCAACTCTAAAAGTATAACATGTTTCTAATTTTTTGACAAGTATTTTCACTCAAAATGATACTATTTCTCATTCTTTTTTCGAAAAGAAGATAAAAGCATACTCAGATAAAAAACGCTCATCATGATTGGCAGACCTAATATGGTCTTTTCAGTGAAAAAAATTGTCAAGTAAGCTGAAAAAACTACCCCAAAGACAAAACTACTAAGCAGACTCACAAAGATCAGCCCCTCAAATAAAAACGGAGTATGTTTGGTCCGCACGTATTCCCCGAAAGCCAACATAGTGCGTTTGATATTTCCTGTCATAAACGCATTGTTATAGGCAATGCCAGAAACCTGACCAAAGGCTGTTGTCACTAGTCCCATACAAAAAGCAAGGGGAGGAACAATGTAGATATTGTCAACCGTTAAGGGAACAAAGCCTATAATCAAGGACAAAATAGCAAGCGGGAACAGCGATAAGATTGGTTTTTTTACCACACGTAATTTTTCCTTATAGACTGTCAGCAAAAAGACACCCATCATGAAAGAAAGCAAGGTCATGACTTTTGTACTTGCATCTGATACATTATCTTGAATGAGTCCAACGGAAAGAAATACAACATTTCCCGTTTGTCCAGCAACCAAGGTATTCCCCCTTACAATAAACGTATAGGCATCCACATAACCTGCACAGAAAGTCAAAAAAAGCGCCAATCTTTTTGAATGACGAGAAATTTTTCTCATAGGTAATAATCTCATACTAAACTCCTAGTTTTACTATCTCTATTGTACCATTTTTTCATGGAAATTCGAAGCTTCAAAACAAAAGAATTACCTATCTTAAGCTAGTTGACTCTTTCTATGATATAATGAAATCAATTATTACTGACAGAAAAAGGAGTTTCCATGCTAAAACTAGGTATAATCGGAACTGGCGCAATCAGCCATCATTTTATCGATGCAGCCCATACTAGTGGAGAATACCAACTAGTTGCAGTCTATTCAAGAAAAATTGAAACTGCAGAAAAGTTTGCTTCTCACTATCAAGATGTAACATTATTTGACCAGTTAGAAGATTTTTTCAAACACCCTTTTGATGTCGTCTATATTGCTAGTCCAAATTCCCTACACTTTAGTCAGGCTAAAATTGCCTTAGTTGCTGGAAAACATGTCATCCTTGAAAAACCAGCTGTGACTCAGCCAAAGGAATGGAAAGATTTATTGCAAACAGCTCAGAAAAATCAACGGTTTATCTTTGAAGCGGCACGAAACTACCACGAAGAGGCTTTCGCTACAATTAAAGACTTTCTTGCAGACAAACATGTTTTAGGAGCAGACTTTAACTATGCTAAATATTCATCTAAGATGCCTGAACTCCTTGCTGGCAATACTCCTAACGTTTTCTCAAACCGTTTTGCTGGTGGTGCTCTCATGGATTTAGGAATTTACCCACTCTATGCTGCTATTCACTTATTTGGAAATCCAACTCGTGCAACCTATCAAGCTCAGCAACTAGACAACAGTATTGATCTAAACGGAGACGGTATCCTCTCCTATCCTGATTATCAAGTTCATATCAAAGCAGGAAAGAATATCACTTCTAATCTTCCTTGCGAGATTTATACGACTGACGGCACCTTGACTCTCAATACAATCGAGCATATTCAATCAGCTGTTTTTATAGACCATAAAGGAAAGGAACTTCAACTTCCTATCCAGCAGGCACCTCACACTATGACAGAGGAAGTCGCTACTTTTGCACATATGATTAACCACCCAGACCAGACTCTCTATCAGCAATGGCTCACCGATGCAACTGATGTTCATCAAGTTCTTTATACCATGCGACAAGATGCTGGCATTAGATTTGAGGCAGAAAAATGAAAACGAAACTACCAAACGAATGGCAAAAATTGATTGACCAACTAGGTTTCCAAGAATTCACTCCCATTCAAGAACAACTATTTAATCCTATTTTAGAAGGAGAATCACTCCTTGGAGTCAGTCCAACCGGAACGGGAAAAACCATAGCATACCTACTCCCGAGTCTTTTAAAACTCCAAAAGAAAAAAGCGCAGCAACTTTTGATTTTAGCTCCTAACACTGAACTGGCTGGACAGATTTTTGAAGTAACTAAAACATGGGGTGAGGCCATTGGTCTAACGGCTCAGCTATTTCTATCTGGTTCTAGCCAAAAACGTCAGATTGAACGTCTGAAAAAGGGACCAGAAATCTTGATTGGAACTCCTGGTCGAATCTTTGAACTCATCAAATTGAAAAAAATCAAGATGATGAATGTAGAAACCATCATTCTGGATGAATTCGACCAGCTGCTAGATGATTCTCAGATTCATTTTGTTGAGAAAATTACCCATTACGCACCTCGTGACCACCAACTCATCTATATGAGTGCCACTACCAAGTTTGATCAAGATAAGATTGCAGCTAACACGCGCACCATTGACCTTTCGGATCAAAAGTTAGACAACATCCAACACTTCTACATGCAAGTAGACCAACGTCACAGAGTTGATATGCTTCGTAAACTGGCACATGTTGAAGATTTCCGTGGTCTTGTCTTCTTTAATAGCTTGTCAGACCTTGGAAGCGCGGAGGAAAAATTACAATATCGTGATATTTTAGCTATTTCTCTTGCGAGTGATGTCAACGTTAAATTTAGAAAAGTTATCCTAGAAAAGTTCAAAGATAAGCAACTAACACTACTTCTTGCGACAGACCTTCTAGCTCGTGGTATCGACATTGATAGCCTTGAATGCGTAGTTAACTTTGATGTCCCAAGAGATATGGAAACTTACACTCACCGCGCTGGACGTACTGGACGTATGGGCAAAGAAGGCTATGTTATTACCCTCGTGACACATCCAGAAGACCTCAAAAAACTGAAGAAATTTGCAAGTGTACGGGAGATCGTCTTAAAAAATCAAGAACTCTATATCAAATAAGGTTGGCTTTTGCCAACCTTTTTCTTATCCCCATGTAATTTCTAAACGGTAGTCCGCAAATGGAACTCCTTCTTTGTTTTGCAACTGATAGGCTAGTTCAATCTTCTCATCACCAACTTCATAGTGCCTAGTTTGAATGATAAACTCCTGCATTCCCATGGGTGTTGGAATATAAGCCAAACTATCGGAATCCTTCAGAAAACGCATGATAGTCTTGGGATTTGAGAAGCGCGTCATGACGAGCTCTTCTTCTTGAAACTTAATCACAACTTTTTCTTGCTCTTCATTGTAGAAAAGGAGATAAGAAAAATCCCCCTTTTCACGTAGTTCTACATCATAAAGTTGGTCGATTACTTCCAATTGTTCATCGAACTGGATAGTATTTCTCATTCTAATCTTCACAAGAGTTCCTCTTTCTTCTCACTTATCCCTACTATTCTACCAAAAAACCACGGAATTTGCTATAATGGTCTTATGAATGAAAAAGTATTTCGTGACCCTGTTCACAACTATATCCACGTTAACAATCAAGTCATTTATGACCTGATCAATACCAAAGAATTTCAACGGCTCCGTCGTATCAAACAGTTAGGGACATCTAGCTATACCTTCCATGGTGGAGAGCATAGTCGTTTTTCTCACTGTTTGGGCGTCTATGAAATTGCCCGTCAAATCACTGAAATTTTCGAAGAAAAATACCCTGAAGAATGGGATTCCAATGAGTCTCTCTTGACCATGACCGCAGCGCTTCTCCACGACCTTGGACATGGTGCTTACTCTCATACTTTCGAAAATCTCTTTGATACTGACCATGAGGCAATTACTCAGGAAATAATCCAAAGCCCTGAGACAGAGATTCACCAGGTTCTTTTGCAGGTCGCACCAGATTTTCCTAAAAAGGTTGCTAGCGTTATCGACCACACTTATCCCAACAAACAGGTGGTTCAGCTGATTTCTAGTCAGATCGATGCGGACCGCATGGACTATCTCCTTCGTGACTCCTACTTCACTGGTGCATTTTATGGCCAGTTTGATTTAACACGGATTCTTCGTGTCATTCGCCCTGTTGAAAATGGTATCGCCTTTCAGCGTAATGGAATGCATGCTATAGAGGATTATGTCCTCAGCCGTTACCAGATGTATATGCAGGTGTATTTCCACCCAGCTACACGGGCAATGGAAGTCCTTTTGCAAAATCTTCTCAAACGTGCCAAAGAACTCTATCCTGAAAATAAGAACTTCTTTGCCCTAACCTCTCCACACTTACTACCATTCTTTGAAAAAAACGTTAGCTTGTCTGATTATCTAGCACTAGATGACGGAGTTATGAATACCTACTTCCAGCTCTGGATGACAAGTACGGACAAGATTTTGGCTGACCTTTCCCAACGTTTCATCAATCGGAAGGTCTTTAAATCTATTACTTTTTCTCAGGAAGACCAGAATCAACTTGAAATCATGCGAGGTTTAGTAGAGGAAATTGGTTTTGATCCCAACTACTACACTGCTATTCATAAGAATTTTGACCTTCCATACGATATTTACCGACCAGAGTCCGAAAATCCTAGAACGCAAATTGAGATTGTGCAGAAAAATGGAGAGTTAGCTGAACTTTCTAGTCTTTCACCTATCGTCCAATCTCTTGCAGGAAGTCGTCATGGTGACAACCGTTTCTACTTCCCTAAAGAAATGCTGAATCCAAACAATATTTTTGCTTCTACCATTCAACAATTTTCACATTTGATTGAGAATGATCATTTTACTCCAGATAAGAAATAACAGAGGAAATTTATGAGTATTAAACTAATCGCCGTCGATATCGATGGTACCCTAGTCAATAGCAAGAAAGAAATTACGCCAGAAGTCTTTGCAGCTATCCAAGATGCCAAACAAGCTGGTGTTAAGGTTGTGATTGCAACAGGTCGTCCTATTGCCGGTGTTGCTAAACTCCTTGACGACTTACAGTTGAGAGATGAGGGCGACTATGTTGTTACCTTCAACGGCGCCCTTGTCCAAGAAACTGCTACAGGACATGAGTTTATCAGTGAATCCTTGTCCTACGAAGACTATCTGGATATGGAATTTCTCAGTCGTAAACTAGGCGTTCACATGCATGCCATTACTAAAGATGGTATCTATACTGCCAATCGCAATATTGGTAAATATACCGTACATGAATCTACCCTTGTCAGCATGCCAATCTTCTACCGTACACCTGAAGAAATGGCTAACAAGGAAATCGTCAAGTGTATGTTCATCGATGAACCTGAAATCCTTGATGCTGCCATCGAAAAGATTCCAGCAGAATTTTACGAGCGCTACTCTATCAACAAATCTGCTCCTTTCTACCTAGAACTTCTCAAAAAAGGTGTAGACAAGGGCTCAGCTATTACACATCTAGCTGAAAAACTAGGATTGATAAAAGATGAGACTATGGCTATCGGAGATGAAGAAAATGACCGTGCTATGCTCGAAGTCGTTGGAAATCCAGTTGTTATGGAAAACGGAAACCCAGAACTCAAAAAAATCGCCAAATACATCACCAAAACAAATGATGAATCTGGTGTAGCCCATGCTATCCGTAATTGGGTCTTGTAAAAATATTAGAATATAAAAAAACACCTCAGAAGTTAGAGATAAAAACTAACTCCTGGGGTGTTTTAAATTACAGATTACTTTTCCTCATCAAACATAAGTGCGTCTAATTCTTCTCTTTCAGCTGCAATCTCTTCATACGTGGTAATAATATTATTTAATATTTTTAATGTTATAACACCTGTCGAATCTTTCATAGTAATCATGGTTCCAATGCCACTCAAGTCATGAATAAGGACTCTTAATTTTTTTAATTCGTCCAAATCTAGAATATCCACTTCCATAACTGCATCATGATTTTTTATTCTTGATTGAATTAAGGAAAGAGGCAGGGATGAAAAGTTTCTTAACAACTTATAGGTCGCTGACTTATCCCCTATAGAATCAATATAAATGGCTAACATAGTCCTTACTCCTTTACTCACTCTTTATCTCTACCTTCAATCTCATATCATTGCTATAAGATTTTATAGTCAGCACTAAAATAGTAACTCCTACTGTAAATCTTTGATAAATGCCACAACTTGACGGTTTGCTATTCTCACATAATATCCACCGCTATTATTGACAAGTTTATCACCTTCATATTTATCAATCTTTACAGCATAAAGGCCGTTTGGTAAGGGTTGATTGTTAAAGAATTCTTTCATTTGCGATTCAAGGTCTTCAAGATAGGCATTATATAACTGATCTTTCTTGTCTTCTGGAGTATAGTAGCGAAATTGAAATTCTGGTATAAAAATATCTTTTTGGAAAAGATATTGAGCATCCATAGGATACATCCCTTGTAATGCTTGTCCTTTTCTTTGATTTTCCTCTAATATTTCATCATAAAGATACATGTTGCCAGAATTACTGTTAAATTGAAAACTAATCCCTTCATACTTTAAATCAGTCATTTTAGGATCTGTTATTGATATCTCCAATGTTTTTAAAAATTCGCTGGTGCCTGGACTAATCTCAATCCCTAAATAAGCTAATTCTGGAAAAACTTGATAAATTTTTTTATTTTGTTTATAATCTACTTCCGCATCAGTCTTTCTATACGTTTCTTTTTCAGAAGGACGAGTATAGTATTCAAAACGAGTCTTAGTCTGATAGGTTTTACCATCTATATTTTCAGTGTATGTTCCATGAATAACAAATCCTCCAACGCTTGTATAGTTTTTTTCATATTTTTCTAACTCAAACTGACCTGTAAGACCATAGTTCTCATAAGAGCGGTGCACTGCTTGCTCAAGTTCATTCCGACTTGCATGGTCAAATAGACCCCACATATCCATCATAGCAATAATTGGACTCAGTACTATGAACATTGCAAATAGTATAACTATGGATAAACAGCCGATTAATAAGCCTTTTTTCATCTCTTTTTCCTAAATATTCTACGTCTATTATAGCATAAAAAGAGAGCGTTTCCGCTCCCTTTTTTACTCTGGCAATTCTACCTTCAAGCTCATATCCGTTGGTTGCAATACTTTCTGAACCGCTGCGAGAAATTCTAGACCGTTGTCTGATGGAGAATATTGGAAAGTAATTTGGATGACTTTTTTGTCAAACTTATCACCGTATCGCTCCACATACTGCTTGCTTTCGAGGAAGTGAATGTAATTGTTGATTTTTTCTTGCAGAATCTCCAGATGTACTGCTTCTATCTCTTCCTCCCAGCCAACTGGATCCACCAGAAGAAGCTATAAATGATTATCAACTATACCAATTGCATCAAGTTCAGTTGGTTTGAGCTCTGAGGAAATTGCTTTTTGTAAAAGTGCTTCGAATTCTTGATTGGAAAACAATCGTTTAATAGATGATGGATTTACCAAAATCCGAACTGGTGAGGATCTAAAATAATTTTGTCTGTCTACTTCTTTACTTTCTTTAGTCACACATTCCCCAGTTTGTAAGAATAACTCAACCTCATAAGCATCCTGTTCTGACCTTAAAGCCTTGTCCACTAATTCTTTACTAACTGGATAAGTAACTTCTCTATCTTGAAAACCTCCCGTCATCCAAGACATTGTATAATTGCCGTTTTCTTCAGTTATGATAAATCCATTCCCCTTTATCTGATTCATTTAAAAATAAACCTTTCTATTTTCCCCCATAAGCTATTTCAATGGTGATACATAATCATCTGGAAGTTTACCTCTCCAGTCAATCCACATTTGCTCAGCAATTGGAATTAATCTTTCAAGCTCTTCCTGAGTAAATAACTCTCTAGTTTCAGGTAAATCAATTAATGATGTAGGACTCTCTTCTATGAATCGTTTCTCACTAGCTTTCTTTTCTTCTTCCGTTGGTGGCCAACAATCGTGTTTAATCTTCCAAGAAATTTCGAGTAGCGATCTCTCTCCACTATCTAATAGAGAGAATAATTCTTGGGGTAATTCATAAACCACTAACAAAGAAGCTACAGTTCCCTCTTCTGAAACTAAATAATATTTATCCTCATTTTTCCAGATGGATTTCCCATATCCTTCAACTTCTTCAAACTGGATAACATCTTCCCATTCTAAGTTTGTTGGTTTCATTTTATTTGTCCTCTAAAAATAAAGTTATTGGTGCTTTTCTTTTTCCAACCGGTAAATACTCGCGCATATTCAAGCCAATAGAAGGGAAGGCAGACTATGCTCGCTACAACAAGGCTAGGGACAACATACGCCGGCAACGTAAATAAACGTGCTATAACTATTACAATTGCTGAAATCAATAGGTAAACAATAGAAGGAAGAAATAAAAGATTCTTTCTATACTCACCAGGTGGTAATTTCTTAGCTTTAGGGACAATTAACAACTGGTAAACAAAGGTTAGTAGTTGAAACATAATGCTTAGGACAAACAACATGATGAAGACAGACCAGTAGTTCTTCCCCAAAAATAAAGAACTCCAGAAAAGAAACTCAACATGAGAAATTAAAATAGAACTAGCTGGAATCAATTGCAATAATCTTGATTTGGAAAACATTTGAAATAGCAAGAACATGAATAACAAAGCCAATAGATGAAAAATGGTTATGTAAAATACAAGCATACTCACATCATGTTTTTCACCTTCTATAAAAATAGAACCTATTAATATTAGTAAAGTAAAAACAACCTCCATTGCACAAGCTCTTATATAATCAAAATGCTTTATAGGACTAGTATCCACAACTGCCATATTCAAAAATTCATAATATCTTTCTTTCATTTCTCTCTCCCAAAAACAACAAAATCTACATCTATTATAACACACCATAGATATCATATTAAATGTTTAAAATTTGGGCAAAGAAAAAACACTGGTTATCCAGTGTTTTTGTGGCTAGTACTGCCCCCTGCAGGAATCGAACCTGCAACTACTCCTTAGGAGGGAGTTGTTATATCCATTGAACTAAGGGAGCTAGAGAAAAACCCTGCCGAATAAGCAGAGTTTTTTCATCGAATTAACGACGGATTTCTTTGATACGAGCTGCCTTACCTTGAAGAGCACGCAAGTAGTACAATTTAGCACGACGTACTTTACCGTAACGAACAACTTCGATCTTTTCAACACGTGGAGTGTGGATTGGGAAGATACGTTCAACACCTACACCGTTAGAGATTTTACGAACTGTGTAGTTTTCTGAGATGCCAGCACCTTTACGTGCAATAACAACACCTTCAAAAATCTGGATACGTTCACGGTTTCCTTCGACAACTTTCGCGTGTACACGAACAGTGTCACCAGGACGGAATGAAGGGATATCTGTACGAAGTTGACCTTCAGTCAAGCTTTGGATTAATGGATTCATTTTATTCTCCTATCTTTGTCAATCTTGAGGAAACTTCCTCAGCGGATAAACTGTATTTTTGTGCGTCCATTACACACAAGATACAGTTTATCAAATTTCCTAGAAAAAGTAAAGAAATTTAAAGCAAAATTCCCAAAAAAATCGCAAGCAAACCACCCAAGTAAGTCACAAGTAAATAACTATAAAATTCCTTCTTGTCATTGAGCAATCTTTGGAGTTCATCATTCAAGGTTGAAAATGTCGTCAGACCACCACAAAAACCTGTCGCAAGGATAAGATAGACTTCTTTTGATTCCACATGATTATAAAATAAGCCAATCAGAAAACAGCCCAGAATATTGGCTATGAGAGTTCCTAGAGGCAGTACTGAACCCTGATTATAATGTGAAAAGAAATAACGGACAAGGGCACCCAGTCCACAAGCAAGTGCTAGATAAAATACTACCATTTCTTCCTCCCAAGACAATAGGCCAATAAAAGTCCCCCGCCGACACTTAAAATTAGGTACACAAGTAAGCTAAGATATCGTCCTGTATCCAACATTTTCACAGCGTCTAGTATAAGACTAGAAAATGTCGTTAATCCACCACAGAACCCAGTTCCAAGCGCTAGAACGACACCTTTACTACTTCCTTTAGAAACCAGATAACCTTTTACAAGATAAACCAAGCAGAAAATCCCTAGATAATTGACAAGAATCGTCCCCCAAGGGAAGTCTGGACTAGCTGGTAAGTATTTTGTAATCTGAAAACGAACTAGTCCTCCTAGCATACCAGCAAGAAAGATTCCTAATGGATAGAATTGTTCTTTTTTCATTTGATTGTTTTATCCTGATAATCACGCGAACGTTTGAGAATATCTGAAAAAGTCTCAACAATTGTTTCTTCGTATTTTTTATTGCTGACGCGATTTCTGACTTTTTCAAAGATAACTTCTTCTCTTTTGGTATCCAAGATTGGTTTTCCTGTAGACTTTTTATAAGCAACTACACCCTCAACTAGATGCATTCTTTCTTCTAAAAGTTGAACGATTTGGTCATCGATTTGGTCAATTTCTTGTCTAATAATATCTAAATCCATTGAGTCTCCTTCTTTATTTGAATCATTGTGTACAAAGCTACTAAATAGGCAAGTTATTCTCAGGCATATCTAACAAAAAACTGCACTGACATCTATCATCAGTGCAACTTCATGCTTATCCCACTTTGGCAGCCAATTCTTCTGCAAATTGCTCCAAGCGTTCGATATCTTCATCTTCTGCTGAAAGGTCTACTTTAACGCACTCTGAACCTTTTTCAGCTCCTGTTGCTACAAATACACGATCAAAGTCGTCAACAGCCTTACAGAATTCGTCATAGAAAGTATCACCCGAACCAACTACTCCGTAGATTTTCCCATTCAAGTTGAGGTCAGCTAGGTCTTCGTAGAAGTCCATCATCTCATCTGGAAGCTCACCATCACCGTATGTGTAGGTTGCAACGATTGCAAGATCTGCTTCTAAAAAGTCAGAAGCATCAACAGTTGTACACTCATCAACATCGACATCTAAACCTAATTCTCGTAATTTATCTGCTACAATATCAGCGATTTCTTCAGTATTTCCTGTCATACTGGCAAATACAATTTTTGCTAATGCCATAAGGTCCTCCTCAATTTATCTTCCTCCATTATATCACAGATTTTTCATTTTAAAAATAAAAACTCTTGTGCTACAATGATATGAGAAAGAATTGAGGTTATTTATGGAAATTTGCCATCAAATTTTAGAACAAATTAAAAAATACGATACAATTATTATTCACCGTCACATGAGAGCAGATCCCGATGCCTTGGGAAGTCAAGTTGGTCTTAAAGAACTGCTCCAGTATAATTTTCCTGATAAAAAGATTAAAGTTGTTGGCTATGATTTGCCTACCCTAACATGGTTAGCCAAAATGGATGAGGTAGAGGATCAAGAATTTGAAGGAGCACTTGCTATTATTTGTGATACAGCCAATACTGCTCGAATCGATGATAAACGTTATCTTAATGCTGAGACAATTATCAAGATTGACCACCATCCAAACGATGAAGAATATGGAGATCTGGTTTGGGTAGATACGACTTCTAGTAGTGCCAGTGAGATGGTAGCTATCTTTGCAGAGGAAACCAACCTTAAATTATCTGACCAGGCCGCTTACCTCTTGTCTGCTGGAATCATTGGTGATACTGGTCGCTTCCTCTTTCCAGCAACTTCTGCTCGTACGCTTCGTATAGCGAGTCAACTGAGGGAGTATGATTTTGATTATGCTAAACTTACACGTCATATGGATACAATCAGCTATAAAATCGCCAGACTTCAAGGTTATATCTATGATCACTTAGAGGTTGATGAAAATGGAGCTGCTCGTGTCATTCTTACTCAAGAAATCTTGAAGAAATACGACGTTACTGATGCTGAAACAGCTGCTATCGTTGGGGCTCCAGGTCGTATCGATACTGTTAGCCTTTGGGGAATCTTTGTGGAACAAGCAGACGGTCACTATCGTGTACGTCTACGTAGTAAATTTGTCCCTATCAATGGTGTCGCAAAAGAACATGATGGCGGTGGGCACCCTCTTGCTAGCGGAGCAAATTCTTATAGTTTAGAAGAGAATGAGCTCATCTACCAAAAATTGAAAAACTTACTGAAAAATAGATAAAAAGTCTTGCCAAACTTCTGATAATCTGATAGACTAGTATGGTAACAATCTATGGCTCGCAAAGAGACCATGGCAGAAAGGAAATATTGCAAAATGAAAAAAGATATCCATCCAGAATATCGCCCAGTTGTCTTCATGGACACAACTACTGGTTACAAATTCCTTAGCGGTTCAACAAAACGCTCTAGCGAAACAGTTGAGTTCGAAGGCGAAACTTACCCATTGATCCGTGTGGAAATTTCATCAGACTCACACCCATTCTACACTGGACGTCAAAAGTTCACTCAAGCAGATGGACGCGTGGATCGTTTCAACAAAAAATACGGTCTCAAATAATCAACCGCATTACTTGCATAAGGTTGAACAAAAACAACTTCAAATCGAAGTTGTTTTTTTGTTGCTTTTATTAGAATCATCGATGATGATTTCAAATGTAGTTCAACTAGAAATACTAGTTTATCTTCTCCTGCTACTTTCATACCCCTTATACACAAAAAAAGCCTGTTACACAAGCTCAAATGCTTGATATGACAGGCTTTTTATAGAATCATTATTTAACTGTTTCTTTCATACCCTCGTCTCACTTTCCAGCGCCCTGAATTCAATCTCGTGGCTAACTTGTTTTAATAGCTTCTCACACGCTTTTTTGGCTTCTCTGTACGTTGTGTTTTCGCTGATAAAGTAGTCAGCAAGTTCGATGATTTTATCTTCCATGATTGTCTCCATATCAGTCTTGAGACCGATGTAATTCCTCCTTAATTTGATATAATAATTCTTGACTAGGACCTCTCACTGTTTTAGTCAAAAGTTCAATAGAAAGGAGGAAAGAAAATGAATCTAAATCAAATTCGTATTTTAGAAGTTTGTCATAAATTTTTAATTGGTCTTACGGAATTTGAGGAAAAATTACAAAATGATTCCCTTGTCTACCGATCTCAAGATAAAAATATTACGTTTGTAACCTATCAAGAGTACAGGAATTTATCATTCATCGATTTCAAATTAAAATATGATTATCTAGATGACTCTATAACCTATATTGACGATAGAGAAGATTTGATAAATGCATTCCCGAGCCAACACGAATTAAGAGCATTAGCTAGAGTATCAGATCCGGAACAAGCTCGTATTCAAATTTTTAAGTTGCTATCACAAGCTAGTCTTGAAACACTCACTGAAAAAAATCCAAATGCCAAAAAAGATTATTTTGGTTACCAGTTCCGTAATCTCGAAACAAAGGAATCATATCCAATTTATTTGTTCCCAGAAAATGCTAATTTTGAACTAGTTTCCATCATTTGATAGGATATCTGCTTCAAAACGAAACATATTCAGCTTATGAGCAAGTTCTTCAAGCTCATGAGCTTTTTTATTAAACATTTTGACAAGATCGTTAAATTGATCTATATTCGTAACATTTACTTTAACTTCAAGGTTCATTGAATTGATACTCATCCCCTCACCTCCTTTCAAATATGGTATAATCAAAATAAAATGATTGGAGAAAAACATGACTGAAAAAATTTGTTTTATCGTAACTGCCATTGGAGAATCTGGAACACCTACCAGAGAACGAGCTGACAATGTTTATAAGTACCTTATCGCCCCTGTTTGTGAAGACCTTGGTTATAAGCCTGTACGTGTTGACCATGTAAATGCGGTAGATAACATCAACGCTACAATTATCAATTACCTTAAAACTGCTCCTATGGTTATAGCAGATATGACAGACCATAATCCCAACGCATTCTACGAGTTAGGTTTTAGACAGGCGCTTGAACTTCCACTAGTCCCAATCATAAGAGTAGGAGGAAATCTTCCTTTTGATGTTATGACGACTCGTACTGTATTCTATGATACAGACGTATCAAAAATAGATGAATCAAAAATTGATCTTAAGGCTAAGATACAAAGTTTTGAAAACTTCGAAATGCCTGAAAGTCGTATTGATAAAAGCGTTACATTAGAAGAGCTTGATGACAAGTTAACTAAAAAACTAAACAAGATACTTAATCTGTTAGAAAAGCAACAGTCTTATTCTCCTCTCTCACATACGCATGATTTTAATTTAAGAACACCACAAATTGACTATCAGTCATTTGTCCAACAATCTCAAGATAGAATCAAACAGGTCCAGAACCATCCATTATTCCCCGAAGATAAGAAATAGCTAACTCTTGCTGAGTTTGAAGTTCATTAACCTCAGCGACTTTTTGATTTATAAGTCTAACAGTCCTCAACACCTCGTCGAGGGCTTTTCTTTCTAATTCGTTCATTTCCCTACTCCTTTCTCTTTTTTTCGCTCCGTGAGCAACAGCTAGGAGAGGAATCGCACCTCTCTACGCTACCCTAGCTTGTTTAGCTTCTTCAACCTTTTCAAGAACTAAGATTGTAAGAGCCATTTCTTGAAAATCTTTGTCGTCAAATCCGATAACATCGCCGTAAACCCTGATGGCTGTTAGTAGTGTGTTGTACAATGCGTACATATCATCTGATGATAGCTTTTCACGATCTAGGATTTCTCCAAGTTTAAGAGAGCGTTCTCTGCGATTCTTAACTTGTAAGATTTCTTTTGCTAGTGTGATTTGTTCTTGTGTTGTAAATTCTTTAGTCATTGTTTTTTCTCCTGCTTGTTTTTCTTATTTCCTTAAGCTTGATTATAGTTTAACACGTTAAACATAAAATGTCAAGTGTGTTAAACAAAAAAATTTACTTTTTTTATTTAAAGATGTATAATGGATTAAACAATATATAGAAAGGAGTTTTTAAATGAAGTTAGGAGAATTACTTAAATCATATAGAACTGAGCATAAATTATCAATGGATGCTTTTTGTGAATTATCTGATTTAACAAAAGGATATATTTCTATGCTTGAAAAAAACGAACATCCGAAATCGAAAAAACCCATCGTCCCTTCGTATGAAACAATAGAAAAAATTGCTAAAGGTATGCAGATCTCTGTTGAAGGCTTAATTGACATGCTCGATGACGATCAAGAAATTCAAATTAATGCTACTCCCCCTGTTCTTTCAAAATCCTCCATCCAAACCATCTACGACGAACTAAAACCTCCAAGACAAGCCAAAGTCTTGACCTATGCCGAGAGGCAACTGAAAGAGCAAAACGAAGAAAAAACGAAGGTAAACGAAGTATCGGAAAACCTCATCAGCTTGTATCAAGTCGAGATAGTATCTGAGACGGCTGCAGCTTGTGGATTTAACTACGGATTTGGTTACGACGATACAGACAGAGAGACTATAGAGGTTCATGAACGACCACCACGCCACGATATCGCAACTAAAGTCAGCGGAGATTCCATGCAACCTGACTACCAAGACGGAGATATTCTCTATTTAGTAGACAAAGGACTAACTACCTATAACGGAGATTTGGCAGTTATCGCATACGGAGACCGTTCTTACTTCAAAAAGATATATACCGAAAACGGACGCTTACGCCTTGTGTCGCTCAATGACAAGTATGAGGACATTATCCTAGACTTCCCACCAGCCGAAGACACACATATCAAGATTTTTGCTGTAGTTGGGGTGTATAGAGGAGGTGTTACCTATTGAGTCGTCAACCAAAATGGAACAATAGAAAACTTGTCAATCATCTAGCTTCTAAAGATGTTACCTTCAACAACATTTCTATAGGTCAAGCAATAACTTTCTTAGACAAGAATAACTACTACTACAAGCTGGCTGCCTTCAGGAAAAACTTTAAAAAGAAAGATGGTAAATATGTGGATTTAGACTTCTCGTATTTACAGGATCTTGCATCTCTTGATATGAAAATCAGAGGTATACTTTTAAATATAGCAATCGATGTGGAACATTTTATTAAGGTTGAGCTTTCTCGCCAAATAAACAATAATCCGCAAGAAGATGGATATAGCATTCTGACTGAGTTTAAAAACTCGCAATACAATAAATATTACGAGTTTACTAAGAAGAAATTTAGAGAATCACGTTATCAAAACGCTATGTTTAATAAAAGAAAACATGATTATCCATATTGGGCACTGCTAGAACATATGGATTATGGTTGTCTCATTAAATTCGTTACTTTTTACTACCAAAAACATGGATGTAAATCATTGAAAAAAGCTTCAGAATTAGGCGATGGAGCTAGACATATAAGGAACGCCTGTGCCCATAATAGCGTTTTACTACTTAATGTGTTTGAAAAGAACGATAAACTATCAAACGTTAACGCTGTTATTACTACTTTTGCAAAACAAGTCGATGTAATCAAATATAAAAACTATAAGAAAGTAAACGATTTGATTTCACTTCTAGTATTAGCTAAGACTTATTGCTCTCCTGCAGTACTACAGTACCAAAAACAAGCTATAAACAATTTTATAGCACGCTGCCAGAGGAATCAATTGGCTTATGCTAAAAATGTGGAGTTAACAAAAATGATGATCGTATTCAAAAAAATCGTTGACATCTTATAAAGAATTTGATACTATGGATATAGTGTAAGACTGATTTAGTTCAGCGCCCTATAAAAAATGCGTGCATTTACAAGGGAGTCCATACCATAGAAAAAGTCGGCTAGAAACTAGTCGACTTTTACTGTTTTTAGGAAATATATTATATAAAGGCCGTAACTGTTTCCAAACACGAGCAAATTAAACAAGCAAACACAATCAGCAATAACGCCCTTTTCAATAAAAAGAAAGATTATAGGAACTCAACAATGAAAATTTGTTTAAGATGTCAGCATGAGAATGATGACCAAAATAATTACTGCATTAAATGCGGTGCACCAATCAGAAATATTTGCACCAATAAAAAATGTTTAAATTGGGAGCAAGATGTTCTTTTGACTGATGAAGCTGCATTCTGTCCTCTCTGTGGTTCTGAAACCCTCTTCAAAGCCTACGGATTAGCATCTTCTTGGCTCGATGTCTCTGGAGAGGACCTACCGTTCTAATGTATCTGCTATATATTGACGAATCAGGTACCAAAGATTTACACCGAGGAGAAAATAACAAAGAGGGAAACTCGGAATACTTTGTCATAGGGGCTGTTCTTATCAAGACAGAAGATTTAAGTGATATAGAAGAAAAGATACTAGAAATAAAAAAAGAGTATTATAAAGATCCTTATAAAGAATTGAAATCAACCGTTAAAGCTAAAGATTTAAAGACTGGTAAAGATAGAGATAAATTTCTTAAAGCTATTCACAATCAAATAGCCAACTCTTCTTGTCATTGCTTCGGCTCTCAAATTCATAAGCAAACGTTACAAAACAACGAGATACTAAAAAACAAAGATGAAATCTATAAACTTTGTTTTCAATATCTCTTATCAGCAGTTAATAGCTTCATGAGACATAATAATATCAATGAGTCTGTGACAGTATTTATTGATCGCATTGATTCTCACCATAATAAGAAGGTTTATGTTGCATACAAAGAAGCAATCCAGAGTAAAGCTATTGATTTTATAGGATTTGATGAGAAACATTTTTCTCCTTCTATTAATTTTGTTGACTCTGAGTTCACTATAGGTGTTCAACTAGCTGACCTTGTAGCTGGCGCACTGTGGAGAGGTGTCGAAAGACAACAAAAAACATACTCACAAATGCTGCAAGTACGTTTCCCGGTAGATTCAAATAATCAATTTATTGGATTTAGCTATCAAAGATGCGAAGAATGGAAATAAAAAAACGAACAGGGTAGCAGTAATTTCAACTGCAAGCTGACAAGGCATTTCACCCTTGCCACCCAGGCTATTCGGACCTAGACCACTGTTCTTCCGTTAAAACAATTATACACTATATAACTCTAATTTGTCAACAAAAATCCCCCACACTCGCCATCGCCAAGTTTTTGAGTGTGAGGAACAGCTAGTATATAAAAAGGCATTAAAAAGCCCTTTTTACTATACCCATTTTACCAAGAAATGAGGTGAAAAGCAAATGTGGATGGAAGAATTACCAAACGGTAAGTATAAATTTTTCGAGCGCTATAAGGACCCATATACAGAAAAATGGAAAAGAGTTTCTGTTACTCTGGACTCTGGTTCATCACGAGCAAAGAAAGAAGCTCAGAAATTACTAGATGAACGTATAGAAGAAACTTTACAGAATATACAATCAACAGATGTAACTTACCAACACGTTTTGGATGAATGGTGGACATTTTACCAGAAAGAGATTAAGGGTAGTTCTATCAGCTCTCTTACAAGTAGCGTGAATGATTTTAAGGAAGCGTTCGATACAGAAATTAAAGTTAAGAATATAGACACTAAATACATCCAGCGTTTTTTGAATGATCTAGATATTTCTCGTTCAAAACTAGAGCGCTATAAAATGATTTTAAATCTATCACTTGATTATGCAGTTAATCTTGAATACATCAAAGACAACCCTGCAAGACGAGCAAAACTTCCAAAACAAATAAAGACAATCGAAGAATTAGAAAAAACAGAAAAGAAATTTTTAGAAGAGGAAGAATTAAAAAGATTACTAGAGGAATTATACAGAACAAAGAATACATATCGACTAGGATTGCTTGCAGAATTCATGGCATACAATGGTTGTCGAATTGGTGAAGCTATTGCTATTAAACAAGAAAACATTGATTTCGATAACAAGACAGTAAAAATCCATGGCACTCTGGATAAAACAGTAGGTTATTCAAAAGGTCACAAAACAACTACTAAAACTGCTGCAAGCTTCAGAACCGTTTCTTTATCGAAAAGAGAAATTGAAATTTTAAAAGAGTTTATCTCAATAAATGAACTTTCTAAAAATACTCGAAAAACATTCAATGATCTTGGATTTATCTTTGTTACCAAAAACGGCATACCAATTCAAAACAATTCTTTCAATTTAGCAATCCAGAAAGCGAATAAACGTTTGAAAAATCCAATAGATAAACATCTTACTTCACATATATTCAGACATACTCTTGTTAGTAGACTAGCAGAAAATAATGTACCCCTAAAAGCAATCATGGCAAGAGTTGGTCACTCCGACTCTCGAACGACTAATAAAATCTATACACACGTTACTAAAAAGATGGATGATAATATCCTGGATTTGCTCGATTCTTTATAGTTTGCCCCTTATTTGCCCCTTATACACAAAAAAAGCCTATCATACAAGCTCAAATGCTTGATATGACAGGCTTTTTATAGAATCATTATTTAACTGCTTCTTTAAGAGCTTTACCAGCTTTGAATGCTGGAACTTTAGAAGCTTTGATTTTGATTTCTTTACCAGTTTGTGGGTTGCGACCTTTACGAGCTGCACGTTTACGAACTTCAAAGTTACCAAAACCGATCAATTGAACTTTTTCACCAGCTGAAAGGAATTCAGTTACTGCTGCGAAAACAGCGTCAACTGCTGCTGCTGAATCTTTCTTAGTCAATTCTGTAGCTTCTGCTACTTTAGCGATCAAATCTTGTTTGTTTGCCATGTTAATGAATCCTCCAAAATTATTTCTAATTAACACTTATAATCATAACCTAAAATTCCTTTTAGGTCAAGTCAAAAACACCTTTTCTTTGATTTTTCTCAATTTTTTTAGGAATTATAATGAATTAAGATAGCCCAGGCGTTTTCTCCGGTATGAGTTTGGATAATAGAACCAGTTTCTAGGACTGAAATTGGCTTTTCAACGTATGGTTGAAGCACCGCTTTCATCTCATTTGCCCATTCGTTAGTACCAGCATATGAAATGCCAATCTCGGCAACTGAACGATGTGACAAAGTCTCTACTAGTTCATCCAACCATTTTTTAAAAGTTTTTGCACCACGTCCCTTCACAATAGGTTGAAGTTCGTTATTTTTCATTTGCATCACTACACGAATATTAAGCAGTGAGCTCAACAAACCTGTTACACGACCAATACGTCCACCTTTAACAAGGTTTTCTAAAGTAGAAACACCGATATAAAGTTCTGTGTGATTTTTAACGTCTTCTACATGTGCTAAGATAGTTTCTAGGTCTTTACCTTCTTTAGCTAATCTAGCTGCTTCTACAACTTGAAACTTCAATGCTTGGTCTGTATAAGAGCTATCTAAAACAGTGACATCAGCCGATGAAAGGCTTGCTCCTTGGCGAGCTGCTTCTACTGTACCTGATAGAGCATGAGACATGTGAATCGCAAGAACCTGACTACCATCTTTGCCTAAGTCATCAAATATTTCTGCAAAGAGTCCCACAGGTGGTTGACTAGTCTTAGGAAGATTTTTACTTGCTTGCATCAAACGAAGGAATTCACCTTCTTCAAGATCCGCATCTGAATAGAGGACACTATCAATCATTACAGATAGAGGCACAACTGTAATATCTAGTTCTTTGACCACTTCTGGTTCAATGGTAACAGACGAATCCGTTACAATTTTTACTTTTGTCATAATTCAAATCTTTCTATTTTCAAATTTTGTGATTATTCTACTTAACTATAACAATTATATCAAAAAATAACTAAAAATTCATACTGTTTCTATCTATTTTGATTGCTTATTCTTAATTTATTTTTTAGACATGTTTGCAAAAAAATAACCGCCTGTTTAAAGGCGATTATTTTAATTATCTTAAATGAGATGATTATACAATTCTTGCATCTGAATATCATCTGGAACTAGATCAAGATAGGCCTGAATGTATTCTTTTGCTTCTTCTAACTTCCCTAGTTCTCTTAATAAATAAATGTATTGTTCCAAGAACTCCGGATTATCCTTCAATTCTGTAGCAAGTTCCTTATAAAGCTCGTAAGCCGCTTCCAATTCTTCGGTTTCTTGATAGCTACGGGCAATCATCCATTTTGTTAAGAGGTTTTCAGGTTCATACGCTTCTAAGGCTAAAATATCTTCATATCTCTCTTGCTCTTGGTAGATGGTCGCTAAGCGCAATAAAATTTCTTCCTGGTCATCAGCATTCTCTTGTGCTTTCAAAAGATAAGCTTCGGCTTGTTCTGGCTGATGCAATTCATAAGATAACTGTGATGCAAGGAGCAACAAACGTGTTTCAAAAGGATTTTTTGCCAAACCCTGTTGAGCAATTTTAAGAGCTTCTTCCGTTTGATGTTCCTTATGGAGTGCCTGGCTATAGCCATACTCATATCCTTCGAAATCTGGAGAAATCGTATCTAACTGCTTAAAGTATAAGGCTGCTTTTTGATAATCTTCTTGATCAAAATAGAGACTTGCCAGTTCATAGGCCGTTTGCTCGTCATATTCTAGTTCCAAGGCTTTTTCAAGAAATTCAATAGCAGATTCGAATTTTCCAAGTCGTGTATATGCAAGGCCTATTCTCTGATAGGTTGAAATTCCAGTTTGATCATAGATAATGCGGTTATCTAGTTTGGCATAGCCCTGAATAGCTTCTAAATCGTTTCCTAGCTCACTATCTAGCTCTGCTAGTCCAAATATCAAGAGAGGATCATCAGAGTAGTTACGAGCTTCTAAAAGCTTCTCACGCGCAACATCTGTCAATCCTTCCATCTGATATAAATCAGCCTTTAAGGCAAGAGCTGATACATACCATTCGCTGTCTAGCCCGATATTTTCTAGATAGTCAAAGGCTTCCTCAATCAATCCATCTTCACCAGCTATTGCAGCTAGATTGATGTAGACTTCTGGGAATTTC
Organism: Streptococcus infantis; assembly: GCF_021497965.1. GTDB lineage: Bacteria > Bacillota > Bacilli > Lactobacillales > Streptococcaceae > Streptococcus > Streptococcus infantis_B. Next base: position 998,255 of record NZ_CP046525.1, read on the forward strand.
GGTGCTAATTTCTCATAAATTTGTGCTGCCTGTGGGTAGAAACCAATCCCTTCGAGATATGCAGCAAGTTCAAGAAGCACTTCATCTGAGTCTTCTTCTAAAGCTTTATTGAAATATGAATCTGTGCTTGTTAAGTCCTGTTGTTCTAAGGCTTCAAGCATTTGTTGACTATTGTTCACGATCAGTCTCCTCTACCGGTTCATAAAGTCCACTAACTTCTTTGTACCAATCAAAAATCTCTGAGATGACTACTTTAGCAGAAGCATAAATTGGAATTCCTAGCAATACTCCCCAGATACCAAACATAGAACCCGAAGTCAAAAGTACAAAAAGAATAGTAATTGGGTGAATATTTAATTGGCTTCCTAGAATCAGTGGTGAAACGAAACGACCTTCAATAGTTTGCTCTACAATAAAGACAATAATAACTTTTAAGAGCATGACTGGACCTGCAATGAGACCCAACACAAGGGCTGGAATCATCGCAAGGAAGCTTCCAAGATAAGGCACAAGATTCAATACACCTGCAGTAACACCTAGTGCTACTGCATAACGAAGGCCAATAATCTTGAAGAAGATAATAAACATGATAGCTACGATAACAGCTACCGTAATTTGTCCTCTAACGTAGTTAGAAAGTTGTTGGTTCACATCTGATAGAACCTTACCTACTGGTTCTCTTAATTTATTTGGTAAAAATTGAGTGATATAATCTCTCAACCCTTTCCCATCTCTAAGGAGATAAAAGAGCATAAATGGCATGATAATCAAAGCGACGATTACTTGAGAAGTTCCACTAATAATAGCACTCACCCAGTTAACAGCTTTGGAAGAGATATTACTTGCCCATGCAGTTGCCTGAGTTGAAAATTGCGCTAAAACCTGTTCCAGTTGAGGTCTAAAATCATCTGGCAAACGCTTGGTTACAAGATCATCAATCACTCTGTCAGCATCTTCTATATAACTTGGTACATTTTGTGCAAAAATAATCACCTGACGTTGAAGGTTTGGGATCGCAACCGCTAAACCGATAATTAAAAGAAAAGCGATTATCACAAAGATAATACTAATGGCTAAGACACGGTTTATCTTGTACTTCTCCATCAAATCTACCAGTGGATTCAATAGATAAAATAGTAGCCCTGATAAGATAACAGGCAACATAACTACAGATAAAAAGTCAATGACTGGTATAAATAAAAAGCTGATTTTACTGAGAATAAAAATATTCAGACCTAACAGTAAAGTCACCAAAAAGACCGTTACGGCCTTATTATCTAAAAACCATTTAAAAAACCAAGATAAGGTAAAGTGTTTCTCTTTTTGTTCCATGATATCTTCCTTTCCTATGTCCTAACATTATACCATTTTTTTAGGAAAAATAAGGTGTTTTTATGGTGTTTTCATCAAAGAGATATTTGTGATTTCCACTACCAGTAAAGTCGCCATTTCTACCTTAGAATTTTCATCTAGTGCCCCTTTTTATGTTATAATGGAAGTATATTTTCTTAGAGGTATGAATATGAAAGAAACAGTATATTTTGGAACTTATACCCGTCGTATATCCCAAGGGATTTACAAGGCTGATTTTGATACCGAGACAGGTGAACTAGCAAATTTAGAACTCTTTGCAGCAGAACCAAGTCCAACCTATTTAGCATTTGACCAAGACCAGCATGTATATACCGTTGGAAGTCATGATGGCAAAGGGGGTATTGCAGCATACAAGACTGATGGTAGCCTCCTTAATCACGTCGTTGAAGAAGGTGCTCCTCACTGTTACGTTGCAGTTGACGAAAAACGTAGTCTAGTCTATGGCGCAAACTACCATAAAGGACAAGTGTTAGTCTATAAACGAAAAGAAGATGGCAGTCTTGAATTAGCTAATATTGACCAACATACCGGCCATGGTCCACATGAAAATCAAGCTTCTCCACATGTACACTTTACAGATTTAACACCAGATCAGTATTTAGTCACTTGCGACCTAGGTACTGATGAAGTAACTACCTATGATGTCAATTCAGAAGGAAAGATAAGTCCATTAGCTACCTACAACTGTACTCCTGGTGCGGGTGCGCGTCACCTGGTTTTCCACCACCACTACAAGATTGCTTATCTTATCTGCGAACTGAACAGTACAATTGAAGTATTGATTTACGATGGAGTCGGAGCATTTGAAAAAATGCAGGTCATTTCAACCTTACCAGATGACTATAAAGGGTTTAACGGCACTGCTGCTATTCGTCTCTCTAAAGATGGCAAATACCTCTATGCTTCGAACCGCGGACATGATTCTATCGCAGTATATAGTATTTTAGCGGATGGAAGTTTAGAGTTATTAGAGATTGTTCCAACTCACGGACATAACCCACGTGATTTTGATTTGTCACCAAACCAAGAGTTCCTCATCGCAGTTCACCAAGATTCAGATAATGCAAGTGTCTTTAAGCGTAATCCTGAAACTGGTCGACTTGCAGAACTTTCGAATGACTTTCATGTACCTGAAGCGGTCTGCATTAGTTTTCATCACTAACAAAAAAAGAACTTGAATAAAGATCAAGTTCTTTTTTATTTTATAATTTATTTCCGACATTGATACGGTTAATGGCACGTTGCAATGCAATCTTAGCACGACGTTCTTGGTCAATCAAATGTTTATCTTGTGCTTCTTCGATTTCACGTTCTGCACGAAGTTTCGCACGTTCTGCACGGCTAACATCGATATCACGAGCGCGTTCAGCTGAGTCAGCAACGATAGTTATGACATCATTAGCAATCTCAATGATTCCTCCGTTTACTGCTATCCAGTTTACATGAGAATCATCATCAACTCGTTTGACTTTAACTTCATCAACTGCTAATACCGCAATCATATTTTGATGTCGTGGCAAGATCCCCATCTCACCATCCAGAGTTCGTACCGATACAAAGCTGGCATGGTGATCATAGACGAGGCCATCTGGTGTCACGATCTGGACAGTTAACTGAGCCATAGGTCACCTCTTAAAATCCCATTTTTTCAGCCTTAGCAATAACATCTTCGATTGAACCTACTCCACGGAAGGCATCTTCTGGGAGATGATCGTGTTTTCCGTCGAGAATTTCCTTAAATCCACGAACTGTTTCAGCTACTGGAACATATGAACCTGGTTGACCAGTAAATTGTTCAGCAACGTTGAAGTTTTGTGAAAGGAAAAACTGAATACGACGCGCACGAGCAACCAAAGTTTTTTCTTCATCAGAAAGTTCATCCATACCAAGGATCGCAATGATATCTTGCAATTCATGGTAACGTTGAAGGACACGTTTAACCTCAGCAGCAACTGCGTAGTGCTCTTCTCCAACGATTTCAGGTGCCAAGGCACGTGAACTTGAAGCAAGTGGGTCAACGGCTGGGTAGATACCCAACTGAACTAATTTACGTTCCAAGTTTGTAGTAGAATCCAAGTGAGCGAAGGCTGTTGCTGGCGCTGGGTCAGTATAGTCATCCGCTGGCACGTAGATAGCCTGGATAGAGGTTACAGAACCTTTCTTGGTTGAAGTGATACGTTCTTGCAATTGACCCATTTCTGTTGCGAGTGTTGGCTGGTAACCAACGGCTGAAGGCATACGACCCAAAAGGGCAGATACTTCTGAACCAGCTTGTGTGAAACGGAAGATATTATCAATGAAGAGTAGAACGTCTTGGCCTTCAACATCACGGAAGTATTCAGCGATTGTCAAACCAGTAAGAGCAACACGCATACGTGCTCCTGGTGGCTCATTCATCTGACCAAATACCATGGCTGTTTTTTCGATAACGCCTGATTCTTTCATTTCCCAGTAGAGGTCGTTCCCTTCACGAGTACGTTCCCCAACACCAGTAAATACTGAGATACCACCGTGTTCTTGGGCAATATTGTGAATCAATTCTTGGATCAAGACAGTCTTACCAACTCCGGCACCACCGAAGAGTCCGACTTTACCACCTTTAAGATAAGGGGCAAGAAGGTCGATAACCTTAATCCCTGTTTCGAGGATTTCTGAAGAGGTAGACAACTCATCAAAAGTAGGTGCTTTTTTATGAATTGGCTGACGTTCTGCGTCTTCTCCAAAAGGAGCTTCCAAGTCAATGGTATCTCCCAAAACATTGAAGACACGTCCCAAGGTTTCTTTACCTACTGGTACAGAGATTGGACGACCAGTGTCCAATACTTCCATTCCACGAGTTAAACCATCTGTTGATTCCATAGCGATGGTACGAATCATACCATCTCCCAACTCTAAGGCTACTTCAAGGACGATTTTTGTTTTCTTTTCGTCATTTTTGTAGACGACAAGTGCATTGTTAATCTCAGGAAGTTTTTCCCCTGCTGCAAACAAAACGTCTACAACGGGTCCGATAACCTGAGCAATTTTACCTGAACTCATCTCCTTCTCCTATTCTATATAAGATACTGTCGGTTCCTAGTATTGCTAGGTCCTAAGTTCATTCATTTGAGCAGGATGGCTTTATTCTAAAGCGCTAGCTCCTGCCACGATTTCTGTGATTTCTTGTGTAATCGCCGCCTGTCTGGCACGGTTATACTGAATGGTCAAATCATTAATCACTTTTTTAGCATTATCAGTCGCTGTTTGCATAGCTGTCATCCCTGCAGCATTTTCAGCTGTCTTGGCATCAATAATAGCACCATAAATCATACTTTCAGCAAATTGTGGTAGTAATTGATCCAAGATTTCTTCACGACTTGTTTCAAGGTCAAAGGTCAAGCTATAGTTCTCATCCGCTTCATTTGGATCCAAGTCCACAATTGGAAGCATCTGTTCTACACGCATTTGACTTGTCAGTGTATTAACGTGGTGGTTGTAACAAACATAGAGCTCATCAAAAAGTTCGTTTTGATACATTTCAATCGTTTTTGTAATAATCTTACGAACTTCATCAAAGCTTGGTTGGCTTGCAAGTCCACGCAATTCATAGATTGGTTGAATACCGCGTGATTTGAAGAAATCGGCTCCCATACCACCAATACAGATAACCTCAAAGTCATCACCTGAAGGATGGTATTCTTGCTGAAGTTTCATGACTGCTTTTAAGATTGAAGAATTATATCCTCCAACAAGACCACGGTCAGATGTAATGACGATATAGCCTGTTTTTTTGACAGGGCGACTGATCAACATAGGGTTAGTTGATCCGCCTGCACCATCTCCGTGGAGGATATCTGTAACTAGTTTACGCACTTTTTGTGCATACACTTGGAAGTTACGAGATGCTTCTTCAGAACGACCTAACTTAGCTGCAGAAACCATCTGCATAGCGTTAGTAATTTGACTAGTATTTTTCGTTGAGGCGATTTTTGTTTTAATATCATTTAGAGATACTGCCATCTGACACCTCTATTCTTATTGGAAGCTTGATTGATTGAGAAACTCAGTAATCGCAGCATCCAAGACTGCTTCATCTGGCAAGTCTTTTGTTTCACGAATGGTTTCCAAAATCTCAGGATATTGAGCATCAAAGAACATATGGAACTCTTCTTCGAAACGAACGATATCGTCTACAGGAATTGTATCCAAGAAACCATGGGTCAAAGCATAGAGAATAGTAACTTGTTTCTCAACAGGTAATGGTTTGTGAACGGGCTGTTTCAATACTTCTACAGTACGACGACCACGGTTCAATTTAGCCTGAGTAGCTGCATCCAAGTCCGAACCAAATTTAGTGAAAGCTTCTAACTCACGGTATGAAGCAAGGTCGATACGAAGAGTACCAGCAACTTTCTTCATGGCCTTAATCTGTGCAGAACCACCAACACGAGATACGGAAGAACCCGCATCAATAGCTGGACGGATACCTGCATTAAAGAGACTATCACTTAGGAAGATTTGTCCATCCGTAATAGAGATTACGTTTGTAGCGATATAGGCTGAGATATCTCCGGCTTGTGTCTCGATAAATGGAAGAGCTGTGATAGATCCTCCACCCAATTCATCCGAAACTTTAGCTGAACGTTCAAGTAGACGGCTATGAAGGTAGAAGACATCCCCTGGGAAGGCTTCACGACCTGGTGGACGACGGAGCAAGAGAGAAAGTTCACGATAAGCTACCGCTTGTTTAGATAAGTCATCATAAACAATCAATACGTGCTTACCTTGGTACATAAATTCTTCGGCCATAGCAACCCCTGCATAAGGTGCGAGGAAAAGCAATGGTGACGGTTGTGAAGCTGATGCTGTCACGACAATTGTATAATCCAAGGCTCCGTACTGACGAAGTGTTTCTACTTGCGTACGAACTGTTGATTCTTTTTGACCAATCGCTACATAGATACAGATCATATCTTGACCTTTTTGGTTCAAGATTGCATCGATAGCGATGGTTGTTTTCCCTGTTTGACGGTCACCGATAATCAACTCACGTTGACCACGACCAATTGGAACAAGTGCATCAATAGCTTTCAAACCAGTTTGCAATGGTTGTGATACTGATTTACGTTGCATAACCCCAGGAGCTGGTGCTTCAACTGGACGAGTTTTGTTTGTGTTGATTGGACCAAGTCCATCTACTGGACGACCAAGTGGATCTACGACACGTCCAATCAAGCTATCACCAACTGGAACTTCCATGATTTTTCCTGTACGACGAATAGTGTCGCCTTCGCGAATATCTGTAAAGTCTCCAAGGATGATAATACCAACATCTGTTGATTCTAAGTTTTGCGCCATACCATAAGAGCCGTTTTCAAAAATCAACAACTCTCCACTCATGGCATTTTCAAGGCCATGAGCACGCGCAATTCCGTCCCCGATGTATGTTACAACACCAGTTTCAGTCACATCAAAATTGGGTTTGAAATTTTCAATTTGTTGCTTAATTAAAGCGCTGATTTCTTGTGCGTTAATTGCCAAAAGAACACCACTTTCTATTTCAAATTTTCCTTAACAACTTTAAGTTGTTGTTTAATACTAACATCAATTGTCTTGTGATTGGCGATAATGACAAAACCACCGATTAAACTATCGTCGATTTCTTCTTTAATGCTACGCACTTTTAAAGACATCTTTTTCTCGATAATTGGAACCAAACGTTCTTTCTGTTGATCAGTCAGAGGATGAGCAGACACAATCGTTACTTCAAAACGATTCGTTTCTCTCTCAAGACGGTTTAAACAATCTACAATCACATCATAAAAAAGATATGAGCGATGATTGTACAACAGAACTTGAATGAAGTTTTGTAATAATGGCGATGCCGAGTCTTGGAAATAACTAACTGTTTTATCCTTATCAGACTCATCCACATCTACCTGAGACAAAAAAGAAGGCAAATTTGTTTCTTCAGCGACTTGCTTGATTTGAGTCAAATCTGAGAAGATACGATCTTCTTCTCCTTTTTCAATCACCAATTGGACAAAAGGCATGCTGTATTTTTCAATTACCTTTACTGTCTTTTTGTCCATTAAGCTTCTCCTAGCTGATCGATATACTGATCAATGAGTTCTTTGTGGGCATGACCATCAAGGTTTTGTGAGATAATTTTTCCAGCTAGATTAACTGTCAAATCTGCTACCTCACCTTTAACGCTTTGTAAAGCCTCTGCTTTATTTTGCTCAATTTCTTGGTTAGCTTTTTCTTTTAAGCGCCCTGCTTCAAGTTTAGCTTCAGCCAAAATATCGGCCTTACTTTTCTCAGCTGTTTCCTTTGCATTCTCGATAATCGTTTTAGCTTCGGTACGGCTTCCTGCTAACTCAGCTTCACGTTTGCTAGCAAGTTCCTCTGCCTTTTTACGGGCTTCCTCGGCACCATCAATATCTGAAGAAATCTTTTCAGCGCGTTCATCTAAGACACTGGTAATATTTCCCCAAGCATATTTCTTCACTAAAAAGATTAATAAAAGGAAGGAACCAGCGATCAGAATAAAGTCACCAATAATGGTACTAATAGTTAAATCCATCTTCTAATCCTCCTCTACTTACTCTTCCCCTTCATTTATTTTTTTACCAATGTACATAGATGACAACATGGTAAATACATAGGCTTGAATACATGAAATGAAAATCGAAAAGGCTGTCCATAACATGTTTGCAATAAAGGCAAAAGGATACCAATACAAGGCATGTTGTGACAAGGCCAATAGCAATCCTGCTAAGACCTCACCGGCAAAAATATTTCCGTATATCCGAATCGCCAAGGAGGCAAAATTGGTGAACTCTTCTAAAATGTTCATCGGAGTCATGAAGCCAGGTGTAACAAATGCTCTCAAATATTCTTTAACGCCTCTACGACGAATTCCTTCTACATGAGCGATCAAGGTGATCAATAATGAGAGGGATAAATCGTATCCAAGGTTGGCTGTTGGAGAAGTCCACAAGTTATAACCGTTTGTTGTTTGTACCTTTGCCATTAAACCAATATTATTGGCAACCAAGATAAACAAGAATAGAGAAAATAGGAACAAGGAATAGTCCTTGATGTATGAATCTCCAATGTTTGGTTTTACAAAACTAACCACAAAGTCATAAATCATCTCAAGAGCATTTTGTTTGCCCTTTGGACGGATGGTCATTTTTCGACTTGCCCAGTAGACAAAGGCAAAAACCATCAAAACAGTTACAAGAGACATGGCAAGCAGGGTCAAATCAAAGGATATTGGTCCAATATTAACGGTTGGATTCAAACTTTCTTCCATGGTTTGACACCTCCATTTCTAAATAGAGTTGTCTATTTAATGACAAATGACATCGCTAGAGTTACAAAGAATGTTCCTTCGATAAAGGCGATCCCCATGATCATCAAACTACGCAATTGTGGGATGATATCTGGTTGGCGTGCAGCTGATTTGAACAAACCGTTCATCAACATACCTTCTGCAAGAGATACACCCATACAGGCAAGACATAGACCGAAAAATGTTAAATTCATGACGAATTCTCCTTTTTTAAATTAAATTTACCTCCCTAGTTTAGTCCTAAAATTTGCTTTTGTCAACTTTTTACTAGGAATGGAAGCGTTTTGAATCATTTATTTCCATTTTTACGATTTTCAAGACAATCATATAGAAATTTTTAATGTCATTTCATATATTTTTCCTTATCTTTCCTATTTTTCTGAAAAGAAAAAATCCAAGTTTCAAAACCTGGATTTACCTTTTCTTATTTGAAATAAAATGAATGATGACTCTGGCAAGCTGGATTAAATGCAGCTTTACAGTATGGACAAGTGCCCGTCTCTGTATAATCCTCATACGTTAGTGTTTTCCCACAGGATCCACATAAGATAGGTCTATCTTCTTTCAGATTTAAAGGATAGGGAGAAAATATGTGCGACTCCAGTTCATTATGACACTGATAACAGGCATAGTATTTCTGACACTCATAGCACTGTAAGGCTACGATGTCTTTATCAGTATGGTAATGAACACATCTGCTTTCAGCATCTACCAGCAATCCCTGAGCTTGAACCATGATTTTTCCTTATCTAGGCACGAACAGTAACGCTTGTTCCATCTTCTTTATAAAGGTTAATCAGACCTTCTTTCAAAGCACGGACCATATCACCGGCTTGTACTGGTTGAGGAACCTTGATGGTCAAGAGTTCCATTGGGTTTGGTGCACGGTCGATTTTATTTCCTTTTGAGTCATGAAGGTCTTCGATGTAGGTTTCAAAATGACGGAAACCTGGACCGTAAAATTCGACTTGGTCACCTTCATTGATAACATTACGTTGACGAATAGTTGCTGTTTGAGTCGCATCATCATAAGCTACTACTTCAGCAACAAACTTGTATTCTGGAATCTTGCGACGAGCACCGAAAAGCTGTTCATTTTCAGATGGTGTTCCGTAGTAGAAACCTGTAGCCAATTCACGTTGGGCAACCTTCCACATTTCATCAATCAAGTCTTGCTTGATTGCTTCAAACTTTTCAGGACTCTCAAGGTAAGCATCGACTGCAGCCTTGTAGCAGTTTGTTACTGTTGAAACGTAATGAATAGACTTCATACGACCTTCAATCTTCAAACTGTCCACACCATTTTCGATCATATCTGGAATATGGTCAATCATAGACATATCAACCGCAGACATGGAGAATTCTTCAGGAATTTCTCCCTTGAGGCTCTTACGCTCTTTACCAAATGGCATATCGTAAAGATCATATTTCCAGCGACAAGATTGTGAACATCCACCACGGTTGGCATCACGCATACTCATATGGTTTGAAAGGGTACAACGACCAGAGTAAGAAATACACATCGCACCATGTACGAATGCTTCGATTTCTACGTCTGTACGTTTGCGGATTTCTGCCAATTCTTCCATAGAAACCTCACGCGCCAAAACAACACGCGTCAAGCCAAGTTCTTTCCAGAATTCTAGTGTTTCATAGTTGGTCGCACTAGCTTGTGTAGAAAGGTGGATTTCAAGACCTGGTGCTTCAGTTGCCGCAATCATAATCAAGGCTGGGTCTGATACGATGACCGCTGCAATTCCGATATCACGCAATTTACGGAACCATTCTCCAGCACCTTCTTCATTTCCCTCGTGCATAACCATATTAGCCGCTACATAAACCTTAGCGCCATACTTAGCCGCAAACTGAACTCCTTCTTCCATTTGTTCGAAAGTAAAGTTACCCGCACGGCTACGTAGACCATAGGCCTGACCACCGATAAAGACAGCATCTGCACCGTATTGAACAGCTACTTTTAGTTTTTCTAGTGTTCCTGCAGGTGATAGAACCTCAGGACGTTTCAAAGTTTTTGTCATGTTTTCTCCTATTTGCAATATAAAAGTTTGACACTAATCTTTACCATTTTATAGCAAAAAGGTTCTAAAATCAAGTTTTGATTGATTGTTTAGACAATTTTAATTTTCTTGAAAATCTAAGTTCAGCGAACTGTTTCTATTCGCCAAGTACTCCAACCTTTGAAACGAATGGCACCCTTTTGGTCCGTTTTATAAATCGAATTCCCAAGTTCTTGGTTACTTTCCTCATTTTTTTCTTTGAATTTTTTCTTCTTGTCTACCGAAATGACAGTGGTTTTAGGTTGTAAGTTTTTGAAGACTTCTACATCTGTCTTTTTCTTCGATGCTTGCTGATGAGTTATCACAATATCTGCTTGGAGTTTCGGATAAGACTTGGTTAAGAACTTTTCCTCTAAATTTCCAGTAACTAGAAAGGTTTGGTTTAGTAACTTTCCATACAAGACCATTGAATCCTTTTTATCGCCATTTTGGCTAGTGAATGCTTCCAAACTACTGCCAAAAATAAACAACTGCTGCCCTGTTTTAATAGTAGCTACCTTGATTTTGCTTTTCTTCAGCTTATCCATAAATTCTCTTTTAGATAAAGTTTCTTCACTTACTAGAATCTCTTCAAGCTCGAAGGATTTACTCATTTCTAACACATGGTCTAGTTGCTTAGGTTCACTAGTCGTTAGCACAAGCTGATCAATCTTTGCAACTCCTCGACTTTTTAGATAAGGGATTAAACTCCGTTCGGCATTGCTAGAGGAAATCCTCTCCTGCCAGGCTTCTTTCTTGTCACGTTCAGATTTTTCTCCGACATCCAGTAGTATGGTCTTTCCTGTCATGTCTCTTAGGAAAATGCTCCGCCCCTGTTCCATATCTAGGACTGTGATTTCATTCTCCAGTGGATGTTTGGTTACTAAAAAGAGCGAGATAGCAACTATGACAAGCATAGATATTTTTTTCAAATTCTTTCGATAATCGTAGATGAGAGCTAAAATAATCAAAAAAAGGATTAAAATCCAAAGACTCGGCTGACCAAAAACAAGAGGCCTCGTAGATAGCTGAGAAATATAGCGAATGATGTTTTCAAGCCATTCAAAGAGAAAGTTGAACTGGGTGATGGGATATATAAATGACAGACAGAAGAGAATCGATAAGAGCGGTAACAGGACCATATCAAATAAGAATGAAAAGAAAAATGTCAAGAGAATGGACCACGGTTGAAATTCTGAAAAATAAAATGATAAAATTGGCAGAATTCCCAAGGAAATAATGCAACTCTCTCTAACCAGACCTTTTATCCCTGCTACTTCCTCACCAGTCATGGTCAGGATAAAGGCATAAGCACAGGAAAGAACTCCCCCAGCAGTTAAGAAAAAGTTCGGCATGATAAGAAATAGAATAAGAATCGTTAAAGCAAAATTATCCAGTGACTTAAAGCCATGCTGAGCCAATAGCTTTTGTAGAAGACTACGAATAACAGAGGCTGAAAATCCTGTCAAACCTGCATAGACTAAGGAGAAGGGGTGGGCTAACCATTTGAACTTCTCTTGCGTCAAACCCAAACGCAGAAGTAACTTTTTGAAAGCATCCATGAAAAATCCGACTTGCATTCCAGATAAAGCAAAAAGGTGAATAATCCCCAGACTCGAGTAGAGTTCATTCATTTCCTCAAAGTCCGTATCTAAATGACCCAATAAAAGACCGGTCATATAGTTGCGCATGGGATCGGGAAAATTCCGTTTAATCCAGACAACTGCTTTTCTCCTCAAGCTTGATAGATTTTCTCCGATATCCCAACTACTTGTTTGCTTTAGCTCAACAATTTCGGATATAGTTAAGGTCTGATAGATTCCTTGCGTTTTGAGATAGTTTCGATAATCAAAACCAGCAAAATTGTTTGCCCCTTGAGGACTAGCTAACTTGCCTTTCACAGCCATTTCATGTAGTTCAGATAAGTCTTGAAATTTTTTCTTTTCGGCTTCTGACTGGAGCTTATAATAGACCTGAAAGAGTCTACCATCAGCCTTGCCACGAAAAGACAAGCTATCACCATTAACCTTGATGGTATCAGGCAAGATTCGAACTGTATCAACCGTGTTGACTAGATGTTGGCTCGCTTCTTCTTGCTGCCATTTTTGAAATACAAACCAACTCCCAAATAGGCTGCAAACCAATAGGACTTTGGTCACAGTCTTCCATGGAAATTGGAAAAAAAGGCAGACTAGTAAAAAGACAAAGCCAAAAAGTGCTAAGAAATTTGCTGAAAAGATTGCATAGTAGAGCCATAGCAAAAGAAAACTGAGATAGATTTTTGGAATGGGAAAGCGTCTAATCCACTGTAACATACTCTTTTAACTTTTCTATCGTTTTTGCACCAATACCAGAAACCTTTTTAAGATCATCAACTGACTTGAACTTACCGTTGGACTCACGATGGTCAATAATATCTTGCGCACGTTTCGCACCTAAACCTTTGACTTGTTTAAGTTCCTCTACACTGGCTTTATTGAGATTGACTTTCTTATTTTCCTTGTTGTTAGAAGCACTTGATGGCATTTCTTGACTGGTAGCTTCTTCCTTAGTTGGAACATAGACAAGCGCTTCGTCACTAATTCTCTGGGCAAGATTGATAGACTTACTATCAGCATTATCTGTCAGTCCACCAGCTTTTTGAACAGCATCATTGATACGACTTCCAACTGGCAAATCGTAAATCCCTGGCGATTTAACAGCCCCTTTGACATCGACAGTAATTAGATCTTGCTCTACCACTTCTTCCTTCTGATTCCCATCCTCCTTTTCATCCGTCGAATCCTTCGAAACAGTTGTAAATTCTGTCTGCAAATTACTTTCTTTAGCAGGTGTTTGAGCGACTGGTTTTAAGAGGAAAAATCCACCCAAGATCAAACCCAAACTAACACAGATGACGATGATTTTATATTCTTTTATTTTCTCAATAAGTTCTTCCATATTTTCTCCTCTCTTAGCTTATTCGTAAGAGAAAGAAAAAAACAGCTGAAAATCTTTTCAACTTCTTACTTATTTGCAAAATAGTCTTCCTTGGTTAAGACATAATGGACATCTGTTACGAATCTTCCAGGTTCATTTTTATCCATTCTAGCATATGGTTCTTCGTGAGAGAAGCGCATTCCTGATTTCTCCATGACCTTTCCTGATGCGGGATTATCCTTATCATGAAAGGCATCTAACTTATTCATTCCTATCTTTTCAAAAGCCAATTCAATTACAGCTCGATTGGCTTCAGTTGTCAAACCTTGATTCCAATATTTTTGATTGATAATATAACCAATGGTCGCCTTCTTAAGAACAGTATCCATCTTGTGCAGGTCAATAGTTCCGATAAACTCTCCAGTACTTTTTAGTTCAATTCCCCATCGGCCCAAGGGATTGGCTAGATAAAACTGAGCAATATTATTCTTGGTTTCCTCTAAACTTTGATTGGTTGGAAAAGTATAGCGTGTATTTTCTTTATTTGAAGCATACTCAAACATAGCTTCTGCATCATCAAGTGTTACTGGTCTAAGTACTAAACATTCTGTTTCGATAATTGGATACCTCGCTAGTTTGATAAATAGTGATTCCATGATTGTACCTCCTAAAATAGGTTGGTAAAAGAATAACATAAAAGAAATAAGTTTACAAATTTTTCTTGCAATTTAAAGCGGTTTCATATACAATAAAATCATCACAAAAAATCAAAAAAATGTGATATAAAACTGAAACTGTCTAATAGAAAGTGAGTTATATCTATGTTAATTGGAATTCCTAAGGAAATTAAAAATAATGAAAATCGTGTTGCTTTGACACCAGCTGGTGTACAAAGTCTCGTTGGTCGTGGCCACCGTGTCCTTATCGAAACAAATGCTGGGCTTGGTTCAGGATTTACAGATTCCAACTATGAAAAACAAGGTGCTGAGATTGTCGCTACAGCTGCTGAGGCTTGGGCTGCAGAATTAGTGGTCAAAGTAAAAGAGCCACTTGCTAGTGAATATCAATACTTGCGTGAGGATTTGCTTCTTTTCACCTACTTGCACATGGCTGCTGCTCCTGAATTGGCAGATGCTATGTTAGCAGCGAAAACAACTGGTGTCGCATATGAAACTGTTCGTGATACTGAAGGACAACTACCTCTTCTCGTTCCAATGAGTGAGGTTGCAGGACGTATGGCAGTACAAATCGGAGCGCATTTCTTAACGAAACAAGCGGGTGGTTCAGGGGTCTTACTCGGTGGTGTTCCTGGTGTTCCTAAAGGAAAAGTAACCATCATTGGTGGTGGTGTGGTTGGTACACACGCTGCTCGTATTGCTCTTGGTTTGGGAGCTCAAGTAACTATTCTTGATATCAGCGCCAAACGTCTAGCATTCCTAGAAGACGTCTTTGGTCACCAAATCCAAACTTTGATGTCCAACCCATTTAATATTGAAGCAAGTGTGCGTGAAGCAGACGTTGTTATCGGTGCAGTCCTAATTCCTGGTGCTAAAGCTCCAAAATTAGTGACAGATGACATGGTTCAACAAATGCGTCCTGGTTCTGTCATCGTAGACGTTGCAGTAGACCAAGGTGGTGTTATTGCAACAGCTGACCGTGTGACAACCCACGATGAGCCTGTCTATGAAAAACATGGGGTTCTTCACTATGCCGTTGCCAACATTCCTGGTGCAGTTGCCCGTACATCTACCATCGCCCTCACAAATGTGACACTTCCTTATATCGAAGCCTTAGCAGGTAAAGGCTTTAAGAAAGCAATCCTTGAAGATGCTGGTTTACGCGAAGGGGTTACAACTTACCAAGGTCAATTGACTAGTCAACCAGTTGCTGAAGGTTTAGAACGTGACTATACACCTATTAGTGAGCTTATTTAATAAGAAATTCAAAAAAAATAAGAGCAGTTTCTAACTGCTCTTTTTCTTATTTAGTTTCTTCTTGATTTTCTTCAGCCTTAACAGCTAGCGGTTCATAGGCTCTAATAATCTGAGCGACGACCGGATGACGAACCACATCCTTAGCTGAGAAGTGTACAAAGTCAATCTGGTGAATGTTCTTGAGTTTTTCTTGAGCATCAATCAAACCTGACTTGACGTTCCGAGGTAGGTCAATCTGGCTAATATCACCATTGACAATCATTTTTGAATTAAATCCAAGACGAGTCAAAAACATCTTCATCTGCATGATGGTTGTATTTTGCGCTTCATCCAAGATGACAAAGGCATCATCCAGAGTACGTCCACGCATGTAGGCCAAAGGGGCAATCTCAATAATTTCTCGCTCCATGAGACGAGTTGTTTGGTCTTTTCCTAGAATCTGGTACAAGGCATCGTAAACAGGACGAAGGTAAGGATCTACCTTTTCCTTCAAATCACCTGGAAGAAATCCTAGACTCTCGCCCGCTTCTACTGCTGGTCGAGTCAAGATAATACGTTTGACTTGTCCACGTTTCAGAGCTGTTACGGCTAAAGTCACTGCTAGGAAGGTCTTACCTGTACCTGCAGGGCCAATCCCAAAGGTTATATCATGGTGCTTCACACTATCGACATATAGTTTTTGCCCTAAGGTCTTTACACGAATTGGTTTACCTGTATTATCCTTGATAATTTCTTCTTCGTAAAGGGCGACAAATTTATCAATTTCATGATTTCGAACCATATTGATAGCTGTCACCACGTCAGGAGTTCCGACAGTCATCCCACGATTGACCAAGACCATCAAGGCTTGAATAACTTGCCGTGCTTCCTCACAAGCAGACTCCTCTCCCAAGACTTGAACAATCTCTGTACGGGCATGGATGATGACATCTAACTCATCCTCCATCAAGCGAAGATGGCGTTCATTTGAACCAAAAAGGTGAAACAAGTCATCTGGATGACTCAGCTGAATATCTATTGAATGTTCCTTCAAATAAAGAACCTCTCTCATACTTTAATTTCTTTTTATTATAGCAAAGGCATTTAGAAATTGCTATCCTTAACACCTATGCCCTTTTTAATGTTCTAAATATTCCTGCCAGATGCGATCGAAGTCTCCCATATTAAAAGAAAAACTGGCATGTTCTTCTAAAAATCGACTCACCTGATCGAAATCATCCGTATGTTTTGGGAAGGCTGACTCCTCAAAGGCAAGATCCGCTAAAATGGCTTTGGGACTATTACTTTTAGGATTTCGTTCTGTCATAAGCCAGGTATAAAATGATTTTCTCATAGGCCTCCCTAAATCAACTCTGTACCAAACTGGTCTTGTTTAACTTTGCCAGCTTTCATTAATCCGCCGAGAGCTTTTTTGAACTGACCTTTTGAGATACCAAAAGTAGCCTTGATATCATCTGGTGATGATTTGTCATTTAAGGTCATGAAGCCACCATTACTTTCCAAGTAAGTCAGAATCATTTGTGCATCATTTTCTAACATCTCAAAAGATCGTGGTTTTAAAGAGAGATTAAGCGTTCGGTCAACCTCACGGAAACCAATAACTCGCGCATCTAACACTTGTCCCAAACGTGGTTCTGCATAGCGCTCACTTGGATGGATAAATCCAAGCATGTTGTTCTCTGGTAGATAGACAAAAGTTCCTGATAGCTTAAGACGATAAACGATTGCAGGCCAGTTCTGATTTTGCATGTTGTTGTATGCTGGACGTGCCAAACGTTGGAAGTCTTCCTGATAAGCTAAGATTCCCCAGATACGGTCTTTCTTGTCTACTTCTAAACGAATATAAAGTTTATCGCCCTTCTTAGGCCAGAGCTCTTTCAGTTCAGGCAGGATATCAAGTGACACAACGATCTCCTTGTCAGGAAGCCCTGTATCAACAAAAACACCCAAATCCTTACGAACCTCTGTTACTGTACCCCAACCGAATTGATCCTGAGTTGCAGTCACTTCTTGAGTTGTCAAGCGAAGTTTTTGCTTCATGTCTGTGTAGGCAAAACCTTTAACAGTATCACCAACTGTATGCTGACCTTCTTCCTTAGCAAGAGCGTATGTTTGACCATCCTTTTGAACAAAGTAAAAACGGTCATTTTCATCGATGACAAGTCCAACGATAAAACTTGCAAGATTTGTATTCATGTTTCCTTCTTTCGAATAAAACTCAGCCAGCAATGCCAACTGAGTTTTTCTGTTTATTTCTTAGACTTCCAAGATTTCTTTTTCTTTATTGGCAGTCATCTCGTCGATGTATTTAACAGCATCGTCTGTGGCTTTTTGAATATCTTTTTCAAGAGTCTTCAATTCATCTTCAGTGATTTCTTTAGCTTTTTCTTGTTTTTTAGCTTCATCCATAGCGTCACGACGGATATTACGGATAGCTACTTTAGCATTTTCACCAACTTTTTTCACTTCTTTAGCGAGATCGCGACGAGTTTCTTCTGTAAGAGCTGGGATAACCAAGCGAATAACAGAACCATCGTTAGCTGGTGTAATACCAAGATCTGAAGCGTTCAAAGCACGCTCGATATCCTTCAATGAAGATTTATCAAATGGTGTTACCAACAAGACACGCGCTTCAGGAATTGTGATAGAAGCAATTTGGTTAAGAGGTGTTTCGACACCATAGTATTCAACAGTAATACGGTCCAGCAAGCTAGCGTTAGCACGACCTGCACGGATACCACCAAATTCACGAGCAAGTGAGTGGTGAGATTGAGTCATTCTCTCTTTAGCTTTTTCTACAATTGCGTTAGCCATAATTTTTCCTATTCCTTTTCTTCGATATTGTTTGAAACTGTTGTACCGATATTTTCACCAAATACAACACGTTTGATATTACCAGGTTGGTTCATATTAAAGACTACCAAGTCGATGTCGTTATCCATTGATAGAGTTGAAGCTGTTGAATCCATGATACCAAGGCCCTTATTGATAACATCACGGTGAGTCAACTCTTCAAATTTAACAGCAGTTTTATCTTTCTTAGGATCAGCATTGTAGACACCGTCTACACCATTCTTAGCCATCAAAATAGCGTCTGCTTCAATTTCAGCTGCACGAAGAGCTGCTGTAGTATCCGTTGAGAAATATGGTGAACCGATTCCTGCACCAAAGATAACGATACGATCTTTTTCGAGGTGGCGAAGGGCACGTCCACGAATATAAGGCTCCGCTACTTGTTGCATGGCAATAGCTGTTTGTACGCGAGTATCAACCCCTACTTGTTGCAATGAATCTGCCATCACAAGAGCATTCATGACTGTCCCAAGCATTCCAGTGTAATCCGCTTGAACACGATCCATACCAGCTTCTGCTGCAGGTTCACCACGCCAAAGGTTTCCACCTCCGATAACCAAGGCAATTTCAATTCCTAGTTCGTGAACTTCCTTGATTTCTTGGGCCATACTTTGGACAGTTTTGATATCAATCCCGACACCACGTTCGCCAGCAAGGGCTTCACCAGATAGCTTGATTAAGATACGTTTATACTTAGGTTCTACCATTTTCTCTCTCCTTTTTTTATCCTACCTATTTTATCACAATTTCAAAGATTTTTATAGTATCATGAGCAATTCTTTCAAAAAAATTAGACAGATAAAAATTCCTCTAAATCAGACAATGCACGCTCTGCGATTTTTTCATAACGAGTCTTCTTATCACGGATTCGTTCACCTTCTAATTCTTTGATAATGCCGAAGTTGACATTCATAGGTTGGAAGTGTTTGCTATCAGCATGCGTAATATAATGAGCTAAACTACCAATAGCTGTAGTCTCTGGGAAAATAGCTTCGCTTTCTCCCTTGAAAAGACGAGCTGCGTTTATACCTGCTACTAACCCTGATGCTGCTGATTCAACATATCCTTCTACACCTGTCATTTGCCCAGCAAAGAAAAGATTTGGTTGTTTCTTCGAACGATAAGTCTGCTCAAGGAGATTTGGAGAGTCCATATAGGAATTGCGGTGCATAACGCCATAACGGACAAACTCGGCGTTTTCAAGACCTGGAATCATTTGGAAGACACGCTTCTGCTCTCCCCATTTGAGGTGAGTCTGGAATCCCACGATATTGTAGAGACTACCTGCTGCATTGTCCTGACGAAGCTGAACGACTGCATAAGGAGTTTTAAAGTCTCCATCACGAGGTCCCTTGTAATCTTCTGGATATTCTAGTCCAACTGGTTTCATAGGACCATAGAGCATAGTTTTAATGCCACGTTTGGCCATGACTTCAATTGGCATACAACCTTCAAAGTACTTTTCTTTTTCAAAAGAGTTAAGAGGTGCTTCTTCTGCATTAACCAAGGCTTCATGAAAATCCATAAACTCTTGTTTGGTCATTGGAGCATTGAGATAAGCTGCTTCTCCCTTATCATATCGAGATTTGAGATAAACCTTGTTCATATCGATTGTATTGACATCCACAATGGGCGCTGCAGCATCGTAGAAATAAAAACCATCTCCTCCATTAAGTGCATGAATTTTCTCAGCAAGAGCATCACTAGTCAAAGGACCAGTTGCTACAACTGTAATAGCATCTGTTGGCAATTCTGTAATTTCGTCACGAACGACCTCAATCAAAGGATGATTGGCAATCTTTTCAGTAACCATTCGAGAAAAACCATCACGATCAACCGCGAGAGCACCACCAGCAGGAACACGCGTTGCTTCTGCTGATTCCAAGATAAGAGAGCCTAGACGACGCATTTCTTCCTTGAGGAGGCCAACAGCATTTGTAAGTGCATCCCCACGCAATGAGTTAGAACAAACCAACTCTGCAAAATTGTCTGTTTTATGTTGAGGTGTTGACTTGACACCACGCATTTCATAAAGTTTAACAGGAATACCACGCTCTGCGATTTGGTAGGCTGCTTCAGAACCCGCCAATCCAGCACCGATAACATTGATATAAGATTGAGACATGACACTAATACCTCTTTGGGTGCAAACTTAAATCCATTTCAAAAATCACCGGACTGTTTGACACCCACAAATCTTTCTAAATTAATACTTGGTCCATTATACCAAAAAGCTAAGTAAAAAGACAGACAGGAGAATTCCTGAATGTCTTTCAAAAATTATTGTTTATGGAAACTGAAAGATTTAAAAGCATACCGATTACTTTTGTCTTTGTAAGTTATGCCAAAACCTACTTCTGTATTTCTAGGCAAGTTTTCAATTTCAACTATTTGAGCAAGTAAATATTGAAAATCAGAATCAGTCCAATTGTCAATATCCTCATTAGCTAATTGAAGGTTTTGTCTTCGTACCTGCTCTATGTCAATATCTATGTCAATACTAAAGGTCGAACGATTGTCTGCAACCCTTTTTAACAGTAAATCTCGATTGCGAACAAGCGTCTCTTCATCAAGATTGTTGACTCTACTTGGGTCTAGGTCCTCAATTAAGGGAGTGAGTTCTTCTACATCCGTCTTCAAAATTGCTTCTCTTTTCTCTCTCTCTTCAAGACGGGTTTTGGGGTTGCCACTATATTCTTCTTTCGGTTCCAAAGAATAATAGGATTCAAAGGAGTCCAATTCAACTGATTTTTTAATATAAAGCTTCCTAAGCTGATTATCCTTTAAATATGTTGAAGTCAAACTAGCACTTTGAAGTATCGTATTGTAAGCTTCTTTAAGTCGGTCATAGTTCTTATCTTCAGAAACATACTCCATTTCTAAACGGTAAACTGTTTTTTTGGAAAAACCAAAGAAAATTTTCTTTTCAACTTCTTTAAGCTTCGGATTGTATTTAAGGACTGGAGTTTTCTCAACATAATCTTTTTCAAAATCTACATAAACATCAACAAATTTCTTATTTCCTTTTATGTAAAATGGAAAACCATAGTATCCAAAAGTACCAGCAGTCGAGTATCCTTCTGCTTCTAACCCTGCAGCTTCTACTACGGAACGAATGTTTGAAATAGCTGTTTTAGCTAAATCACGATCGACTCTGTTGTTACATGCTGACAATATAAATAATGTGAGAATAGGCAACAGTAGGCCAATTACTTTCTTCAACACTTTGCTTTTCATTACCCCTCCAATTAAGCATTCGTAGTAAAATACTTATGATTGTTAGATTCACTTCAGGAAGAAGACAAACTTCCCTGTTTAGTTGTTAGCTTGTTTCTCTTCCCACTCATGGTAGGCAGCGTAGAGTTGGCTTTTGTTCCACTGATAAATTTTAGCGACTTCCTTAATGGCTTGATTTTTCTTAACACCTTGTTGGATGCGCTCTTGTATCTCAGAGAATAAATCCTCTTCATCCTTATCTTCTACTACTTGACTAGCACCCTCTACAATCAGAAGACACTCGCCCTTAAGTGGTGTTTTAGAAATACTTTCTAGTAGCTCTGTAATCTGACCTCGTTGGTATTCTTCATAAATCTTGGTCAATTCGCGAACCAGAACTACTGGACGGTCACCATAAACTTCTAGCATATTCTCCAGCGTATCGGCCACGCGATGTGGAGATTCATAGAAAATTTGAGTCTCTGGATAATCTTTTTTCGATTCAAAAAATTGCTTTTGTTGACCTGATTTTCTTGGTAAGAAACCATAAAAAATATGCGGTTGGGGTGCTAAGCCACTGGCAATCAAGGCAGAAATTCCTGCACTAGCCCCTGGAACTGTGATAACTGCGATATCCTCTTCAATTGCCGCCTTAACCAAATCGTGACCTGGATCTGAAATGCTAGGAAGTCCTGCATCGGAAACTTGAGCAATACTTTGACCGTCTTTTAAAAGTCGAATCAAATCAGGAATCTTTTCCTTGGCGTTGTGCTCATGAAAACTGATTTGTTTGGTCGGAATATCAAAATGCTTGAGTAAAAGCCCAGTATTTCGTGTATCCTCGGCAGCAACCCAGTCCACTTCTTTCAAGGTCTGAATGGCACGAAAGGTCATATCCTCAAGATTTCCAATTGGCGTTGCAACAAGATATAGTTTACCATAAGGTGACTGACCTTTAAAACTTTTTTGAATTTGCATGCTTACTCCCTAAACAACAACTCATCACAAAACATACATTCCGCATCTTGTTCACGACGCTGTCCATAAAAATCACGACACACATGAAAGCCATCTTCATAGATTCGACGAACATTTTCTCGAACATGCTTGGTCTTTGCAGGCGTAGAATCTTCCTCCTCGCCCAAGCGCTCTCTCAATTTATCATTTTCCAAGCGAAGAGCTGTATTCTCTTCTACTACACTCTTGAGATTTTTTTTGATGGCTTCGACATCTGCCAAGGTTGCCAACAACTGTTGAGAAAAATCATCTAAAGCATCAAATAATTCTTTTTTGTTCATAGACAGCCCTTTCTTTATTCTGTTTTCATCTTCATATTATTGTAAAACGAGGTATTCCAAAGCATTTTGGAAAGACACATTTGCCTTCCACATTCTTCTAGCTTCGAGAAGGTTTTGCAAGATTCTACGAGCTGAATTTTTTAGAATCTCTTGTCCCGCGATTACTTCTAGAATTCTAAATACCTGGTCTTGCTTTTCTTTGTCGTCTGCTAAACTAGCTAATTTTGCCACCTGCAAATACGCTTCCTTTTTCCCAGTTTCTAACCATGCAAAGAAACGCTCACTTTCTTCTACCAAAGTCCAAAAACTTGTTTGATTTATTAGTTTTTCGGCTTCTGCTTGCGATTGACTGAACTCAGCTAAGAGTCTTGCTTTATTTTTGACCAATCCTGCTTTTTCGAATTCAACCATAAGATTTGCCACTTGTTTCTTGAATTGGAAAATCTGTGTCCGACTTCGAATGGTTGGCAAAATTTGTTCTTGATCATTGGTTAAGAAGAAAATATAGATTTCACTTTGAGGTTCTTCGATAACCTTTAGAAGTGAATTAGCAGCATTAACATGCATTTTTTCAGCTTGTTCAATGATAAAAACCTGACGTTGATTTTCAATCCCTGATTGAGAAAACTGACTAACTAGTTCTCTAATTCTTTCTGTTTTTATAATCTGATTAATGGGACGAATAATTGTGACATCAGGAAATTCTTCTTGGTCAATCAACTTACAATTTCGACAAGACTCGCAGGGTAAGACATCCTGTTTTTCAGTACAAAACAAACTCTTAGACAGAAATAAAGCCATCTCCATACTTCCAAAAAAGCCTGAAAAGAGATAGGCATGATTGAGCTGTTTTTGTTCTAAGATATGAACAAAACGTTCAAATTGTTGTGGTTGACAAGCCTTTAATTGCTCTTGATTCATTCTTGCAGCCCCATTCTGTCAAATAAGACTTTCTTAGTATTCTCAACAACTTGATCTAGTGGTAAGCTGGCATCAATCTTAACAATGCGATCACCTTCTTTTTCAAGAAGGGAGAGATATCCCTGACGGACTTTGCGATGCAAGTCTAAACCTTCCAAGTCTAAACGATTCACTTCACGATTACTATTTGCTGCGATTCGTTCAAGACCTTTCTCAACATCAATATCAAAATAAAGTGTCAAATCAGGCTTTAACCCATCTGTAGCATATTGGTTGAGCCATTCAATAGCATCAATGTCCAAACCACGACCAAAGCCTTGATAAGCAACCGAGCTATCAATAAAACGATCCATGATGACCAGTTTACCGGCTGCAAGGGCAGGTAAAACCTTTTCCACTAAATGTTGTCGACGACTAGCTATATAAAGTAAAAGCTCTGTCTTGGCATCCATTTGAGTATGACTTGGGTCTAGAATAACTTCACGAATCTTTTCACCAATCAATACGCCACCGGGTTCACGTGTCGTTAAGACCCCAAAATTTTTTTCTTCTAACACAGGAAGGATAGCTTCAAGTACACTTGTTTTACCAGCTCCCTCTGGCCCCTCTAAAGAGACTAAAAATCCTTTTGACATGACGAACTCATTTCTTTTTTTCTTCCTTCTATTTTATCAAAAAAAGAGGCATTTGTGAAAAGCTTTTTAGCCTAATAAAAATTTATTCTGAAAAACTAGGATATATATTCGTTAATAAAGTAGATAATTATTTAATTAAGTTTCTATATTCGTAATCAACTACCATACTGTCTTATTTTGTCTTTGTATAGCTAGAAAAAAAGAACCTTGCTTAGCAAGATTCTTTTAGTGTCTGACTTAAATAATTGTTCTTCTGGGAACTAAATCGAATTAAGCTTCGATTTCTGTAACCATACCTGAACCAACAGTACGTCCACCCTCACGGATAGAGAATGTAGTACCTTGTTCTACGGCGATTGGGTGGATCAACTCAACGTCGATTGTCACGTTATCACCTGGCATTACCATTTCAGTACCTGCTGGAAGTTCGATTGAACCTGTAACGTCAGTAGTACGGAAGTAGAATTGTGGGCGGTAGTTGTTGAAGAATGGAGTGTGACGTCCACCTTCTTCTTTTGTAAGGATGTAAACTTCACCTTTGAATTTAGTGTGTGGGTTGATTGAACCTGGTTTAGCGATAACTTGTCCACGTTCGATTTCATCACGTTGGATACCACGAAGAAGCACACCTACGTTGTCTCCTGCAAGACCTTCGTCAAGTTGTTTACGGAACATTTCAACACCAGTAACAACTGCTTTTTGGATTTCTTCTTTGATACCAACGATTTCGATTTCGTCGTTGACACGAACGACACCACGGTCGATACGTCCTGAAGCAACAGTACCACGTCCAGTGATTGAGAATACGTCTTCGACTGGAAGAAGCAATGGTTTGTCAGTGTCACGTTCTGGTTCTGGGATGTACTCATCAACTGTGTTCATCAATTCCATAACGATATCTTCGTATTTAGTGTCACCTTCAAGGGCTTTAAGAGCTGAACCTTGGATAACTGGAAGATCGTCACCTGGGAAATCGTATTCTGAAAGAAGGTCACGAATTTCCATTTCAACCAATTCAAGCAATTCTTCGTCGTCAACCAAGTCAACTTTGTTCATGAAGACGATAAGGTGTTTAACACCAACCTGACGTGAAAGAAGGATGTGCTCACGAGTTTGTGGCATTGGTCCGTCAGTTGAAGCTACTACAAGGATAGCTCCGTCCATTTGAGCGGCACCAGTGATCATGTTTTTAACGTAGTCCGCGTGTCCTGGAGCGTCGATGTGAGCGTAGTGACGTTTTTCAGTTTCGTACTCAACGTGCGCAGTGTTGATAGTGATACCGCGTTCGCGTTCTTCTGGAGCAGCATCGATAGACGCATAGTCTTTTGGTTGGTTAACTGATGAAGGCAAGCGACGTGCCAAAACAGTTGTGATAGCTGCAGTTAGGGTAGTTTTACCGTGGTCAACGTGTCCGATAGTACCAATGTTAACGTGTGGTTTACTACGATCGTATTTTTCTTTTGCCATTTGAGTAAAAGCCTCCAATAAAATATATTTTATAGATAGACAGTAGGCAATACAGTCTAACTTTCCTTACTATTTTATCAAATTTTAGCTAAATTGCAAGTGTTTTACAAAGTTTTTGTGAATTATTCTTATACTTATTCGAAGTCCTTGATTTATTAATAAAAAAATAGAGAAACAGTTAAATCTGTTTCTCTATTAATATCGTTACATTTTTTCAACTTCTTGTACTTCTTTGTGTTTTTCGTAAAGTTGTACAAGGAATTTGGATATTTCTTTTAATATAGAATAAGTTGGGACGGCAACAATCATACCAATAACACCATAGATATTACTTGACAATAATAACAGAACCAGGATAGTAATTGGATGAACTTTCATAACACCACCAACAATTCGAGGATAGAGGATATTGCCATCCACTTGTTGGATAATCAACATATAGATGACAGCAATAATCATCTTTTGTGGATCCGTAAATAGATTTGAAATAACCATTGGAACCAAACCGATACTTGGACCAACATAAGGTATCAAATTCGCCAAACCAGAAAAAATAGCAAAGACCAATGCATACTTGAGTCCAATGACACTATATCCGATAAAGGCCAGACATCCGATTATGAATGCATCAATTGATACACCGCTAATGTAACGGGAAATAGTCGCATTCAAGTTTGTTAATAAACCAGAAATATTCAGTCTATCTCTTTTTAAAACAGTTCTTTCTAACATCGGTAAGAACTTATGCCCATCTAGTAGGAAGTATACCAAGAAAACTGGCGTCATAATGATAATTAAAACTGTACTTACTAATGCTGACAGAACGCTACCGACACTGTTTGTTACGCTATTTAAGATATTTTGCAGAATATCAACATAAGAAAGATTTAATTGCTGGATTGTTTGTTGAATATCAAGCTCTTGGAAAGTAGGATATTTTGATAATTCTATTACTAAATCTTGGAGTCGACCATAGATTCCTTGACTAGATATAATCAAGCTACTCAACTGATTGATTAAAATCGGTAAGAGATAGACAACACCAATGACAAGTGACCCAAAGAGAACAAATAGGGTCAACAAAATTCCTATAATGCGGTTAATTTTGCACTCTTTCTCTAAAAAGATAACAATTGGGTTGGTCAAATAGTATAAAAATCCTCCTAATAAAAAGGGAATCATGATGGTATTAACGACACTTACAAATGGTGTAATAATTGCCCCCATTTCCCTCCATAGGTAGAAAATTAAGGTTATTAATAAAATCTCAGTTGTCCAGAAGAATAATTTATTTCTTCGAAACATAGGCCACCTCCTCTTTTTCCTATTTTACCATAATTCGAAAAAGATTGATAACCTTCATCATAAAAATAAGAATATTTTTTGTCTTTATGATAGAATAAAGTTACTATGAAGAAATTATTTTTAACATTAATCACACTTATTTCATTTGGTTCTGCTACTACTGCTTTTGCCCAGGATTTTGATGTCGCCGCAAAACATGCCATCGCTGTTGAAGCGACTACTGGTAAGATTTTATATGAAAAAGATGCGACTCAACCTGTTGAAATTGCTTCTATTAGTAAGTTACTAACTGTTTACTTGGTCTACGAAGCTTTGGAGCAAGGAAAAATCACCCTCTCTACTCCAGTTGAAATTTCAGATTATCCTTACCAACTCACAACCAACTCCGAAGCAAGCAACGTTCCTATGGAAGCTCGTAACTATACTGTTGAAGAGTTACTAGAAGCAACATTGGTATCTAGTGCCAATAGTGCAGCTATCGCTTTGTCCGAAAAGATTGCGGGATCTGAAAAAGACTTTGTAGATATGATGAAGGCCAAACTTCTTGAATGGGGAATCCAAGATGCTACCCTAGTCAATACAACCGGTCTCAACAATGAAACTCTTGGAAACAATATCTATCCAGGTTCTAAGAAAGACGATGAAAATAAATTGAGCGCCTATGATGTAGCTGTCGTCGCTCGTAATCTTATCCTCAAGTACCCTCAGGTCTTAGAAATTACCAAGAAACCTTCCTCTACTTTCAGAGGAATGACCATTACTTCTACTAACTATATGTTGGAAGGAATGCCTGCTTACCGCGGTGGTGTCGATGGTCTTAAAACTGGAACAACTGATAAAGCGGGTGCTTCTTTTGTCGGTACGACTGTAGAAAAAGGAATGCGTATCATCACAGTTGTCCTCAATGCTGATAACCAAGATACAAATCCTTATGCTCGTTTCACAGCAACTTCTGCACTTCTAGATTATATCTCATCAAACTTTGCTCTCCAAACAATTGTAAAACAAGGAGAAAGCTACCAAGATAGTAAATCTCCTGTCCTAGATGGAAAACAAGATACCGTTACAGCAGTTGCTAAAGAAGATATAAAAATTGTTCAACGCCTTGGAAGTCGAGCTCAGTCATCTGTCACCTACACGCCTGATACTACTGAACATACCGCTCCACTTGAAGCAGGTACTGTGGTTGGTCATCTAACCTATGAAGATAAAGACTTAGTTGGTCAAGGCTATATTACCTCTGACAAACCAAGCTTCGAAATGGTTTCTGATAAAAATGTCGAAAAGGCCTTCTTC
Organism: Streptococcus infantis; assembly: GCF_021497965.1. Taxonomy (GTDB): domain Bacteria; phylum Bacillota; class Bacilli; order Lactobacillales; family Streptococcaceae; genus Streptococcus; species Streptococcus infantis_B. The sequence continues at coordinate 1,026,866 of NZ_CP046525.1, forward strand.
TTAAAAGTATGGTGGAATCGCTTCGTTCGATTTGTAAATGAAAAATTATAAAAAAATCGCGAGTAATCGCGATTTTTTTATTTTCTTTTTGATAAAGTTGAGTGTTTATAGCCATAAGTAAAGTAAATAATAACTCCTATAATTAAGGCTAAACCAAATGCTATCCATGTTTCAATAGTATATTGTAGCATAAAGGATAGACAAATAAGAATCGATAAGATTGGTAGAAAGGGAACCAGGGGTGTTTTAAATTCTCCCTCTTTAGGCTCTCCCTTATCTTTTCTTAGCTTGATAATCCCATAGGCTAATAAAATAAGATAAGCCAAAGTACAGATATTAAGAAAGGCTGCAATACTAGATAGAGGAAAAATCCCTGCTGCAATCGCTGAAACGACTCCCGTTAAAATAGTAGCATTCTTAGGGACTCGACTTGTCTTAGTTACTTGTTTGAAACTTTGAGGCAAGAGTCCATCACGTGCCAAACTATAAATCATGCGAGATAAGGCATAAGTCATTGAAATACATACTGTAATCAAGGTAAAAATAGCAACAATAGAAACATAGTTTGCTGCCCATCCTATACCAATATTTCTAAGAGCAAAAGCAACCGCATCATCGACATTGAGCTTGCTATAGTGGACAACACCTGTTAAAACTAAGGTTACCAAGGCATAAAGTATGGTTACGATCATCAAGGATAAGACAATTCCACGAGGGATGTTCTTTTGCGGTCGTTGAATTTCATCAACTGCCATAGAAATGGACTCAAAACCTAAGAATCCAAAGAACATGAGTGAAGCTCCAGCCATAATTCCTGTGCTTCCACCATAAATTTGACCAAAACCAAATGGAGCAAAATTGGACCAGTTCTCAGGTTTAATATACCAAATTCCAACTAAGATAAATAAGGCAAGAGCAGAAAATTTTAAAACAACAAGAATCGAATTAAAACGAAGAGCAGTTTTCGAATTCAATAGAACAACACCTGTAACAAGGATAATCACTAAAATTGGTAAAAGATCAATATAAGTACCATTTTCTTGGTTAAATGTCCCGTTTAAGGTTTGTGGCAAGGAAATTCCATAATGACTAAGCAAACCTTTAAAATAGGCTGCCCATCCAGAAGCGACACCAGAGACTGCTGTCATAAATTCCATAATAGTTAACCAACCGGCAATCCAAGCAGGAAATTCTCCCAAAATTGCATATAGATAACTATAAGCGCCACCAGTTGCTGGAACACGAGAAGCAAATTCTGCAAAAAAGAGCGCCGATAAGGAAACACAGATAGCTGAGATAACGATAGAAACAACAAGGGCTGGACCTGCTAATGTAGCTGCAGCTGTTCCTGTAATGGTAAAGATACCTGTTCCCACCATGGCTCCAATTCCCAAGAGAATTAAATCCCATAATTTCAGATGACGATGCATCTCTGTTTTTCCCAGACTTACGTCTTTCGTTCTAAAAATATTCATAATTGATCTCCACTAACAATTATTGTTTTATTTTACCACAAATAATGGATTTTGTGAATATTTATAAAATTGTATATTGAAAAACTGAACAAATTAGTATTTGCTCAGTTTTTATTTCTAGTTAAAATTCGACAGTTATTAGACTTCGTAGTATGGGAACGGACGGTCACTATCTAAAGGACGATTTGGAATTTCTTGTTCCAAAATAGCGCGCCATCCAGATACTAATTCTTCAAAAGTTAATTTGGCTTCTGGAGAAGTTATTGTAATCTTCCGACCAAACCAAGCCATGGTTGCAGTTTCAAACTGAAGCATAGCGTACTGGATTACTGGTACATTTGCTTCTTCATAATTCTCATTTACTGCACACGCTACTTCAGCTGCTTGTGGTAGAAGTTGATTGCTGATTTTATCGACAACACTTGCATCCATCTCTCTCCAAGAAAGTAATTGACCATCCACCTGATAAAAGAGCTCAAAGGTTTCTTGATTTTTCTTAAAATTGGTAAGAACAAAAGCACGTTCCACTGCCTCTGGACCACCAACAGCCTTGACAGCGTTTATAAGAAGATTTTCTTCCATTTGTCTCCAATAATCATCAGCTTCTTCTACTAAATCAATTGTAAAAGGTGGAACAATTTCCTCGGCAGAAATTTCGCCTTTATTTGCTTTTTCGATATTACCAAATAATTTTTTTAAGAATCCCATTTGCTTCTCCTTTTGGGTTTTATCCGACTGATCCTTCCATTTCATAGCTAATCAAGCGGTTAAGCTCAACTGCATATTCCATTGGCAGTTCTTTGGTGAAGGGCTCTACAAATCCCATAACGATCATCTCAGTAGCTTCAGATTCTGACAAACCACGACTCATGAGGTAGTACAGTTGTTCTTCTGAAATCTTAGAAACCTTAGCTTCGTGCTCCAATGCAACTTGCGAGTTGTGAATTTCATTAAACGGAATGGTATCTGATGCTGACAAGTCATCCATGATAATGGTATCACACTCGATGTGAGAAACAGATTTCTTAGAGTTCTTATTAAAGGTCACTTGTCCACGGTAGTCAACCTTTCCTCCGCCTTTAGCGATGGATTTAGACACGATAGATGAGCTTGTATGCGGTGCGTTGTGGATCATCTTGGCACCAGTATCCTGATGTTGCCCTGCATTAGCAAAGGCAATAGAAAGCATGGTCCCACGCGCACCCTCTCCATCAAGGTAAACAGATGGGTATTTCATAGTTGTTTTAGCGCCCAAGTTCCCATCAATCCATTCAACTGTCGCATCTTTCAAAGCTTTGGCACGTTTTGTTACCAAGTTATAGACGTTATCTGACCAGTTTTGGATAGTCGTATAACGCATATAAGCTCCGTCCAAAGCAAAGATTTCTACAATAGCAGCATGCAGACTGTTACTTGAATAAGTTGGCGCTGTACATCCTTCTACATAGTGGACGCTTGCCCCCTCATCAACAATAATCAAGGTACGTTCAAACTGACCAGTATTTTCGTTATTGATACGGAAGTAAGTTTGAAGTGGAATATCCACTTTAACTCCTTTTGGTACATAGATAAAGGTTCCACCTGACCATACTGCTGAGTTGAGGGCAGCTAACTTGTTATCTGTCGGCGGTACCAACTTAGCAAAGTATTGTTTAAACAAGTCTGGGTATTCCTTGAGGGCAGAATCTGTATCTGTAAAGATGATACCTAACTTCTCAAATTCTTCCTTCATGTTATGGTAAACCACTTCTGACTCATACTGGGCAGAAGCTCCAGCAAGATAAGCACGCTCAGCTTCAGGAATCCCAATACGTTCAAAGGTTTCTTTGATTTTTTCAGGAACTTCATCCCAAGAACGGGCTGGTTTATCAGATGGTTTTTGGTAGTAAATCAAGTCATCAAAATCAATCTCTGACAAGTCTGCTCCCCATGTTTGCATGGGCATTTTTTTGAAGGTTTCATAAGATTTCAAACGGAATTCTAACATCCACTCAGGCTCTCCCTTAGCAGCTGATAGTTCACGAATGACATCTTCATTCAATCCTTTTCCTGTCGATAGGACAGGCTCTACATCATCATGGAAACCAAATTTATATTCACCAAGATCGATTGGTTTTGGTTCTACTCTTTCTTCAGCCATAATATCCTTTCTTTCATTATGTGTTTTTATGTTTCTTATTTATTTTCTTGATTTTCAATTGTTCTTTTGAGAGCGTTCCAAGCTAAGGTTGCACACTTAATTCTTTGTGGGAATTTAGCTACACCAGATAAAAAAGCTGCATCTCCAAGACTGTCTTGTCTATCATTTTTTTGACCTTGAACCATTTCTGAAAAAATAGTTGCTAATTCTAAAATCTCTTGCTTTGTCTTACCTAGAACTGCATCCGTCATCATACTGGCAGAGGCAGTTGAAATAGTACAACCTGAATTTAGAAAAGCGATATCTTCCAAGCGATCTTCAGCGTTAAACTTGACAGAGAGATTGATGACATCACCACAGGTAGGATTATTGAGACTGATTTGTTCAGCATCATCTAACTTCCCTTGATGATGGGGATTTTTCGAATGGTCCGCTACCACTGCCATATAAAGACTATCTAGTTTAGAAAGTGCCATTGAAAAACTCCTTTGTCTTTTGTAAAGCATCGACTAACTTGTCGCAATCCGCCTTGGTATTATAGATATAAAAACTTGCACGAGCTGTTGCTGGAACTTCCAAATACTGGAGCAAGGGTTGAGCGCAATGGTGACCGGCACGAACCGCTACTCCTTCATAATCCAATGCAGTCGCAAGGTCGTGAGGGTGAAGGTCTCCTAGGTTAAAGGCAATGACACCTGAACGTTGAGCCAAATCTTGCGAACCGTAAATGGTCAATCCCTCAATTGCCTGCAATTTTGGAAAAACATATGCAATCAATTCCTGTTCATGAGCTTCAATGGCATCCATACCAATGTTTTCTAGGTAATCGACTGCAGCCGCAAGGCCAATCGCACCTGCCATATTGGGAGTTCCAGCCTCAAATTTCCAAGGCAATTCCTTCCAGCTTGCAGATTGTTCATAAACAAAATCAATCATCTCGCCACCAAATTCAACTGGTGACATTTGTTCCAGATATTTTTCTTTACCGTAAAGAACACCGATACCTGTAGGACCAGCCATCTTGTGACCTGAGAAGGCAAAGAAGTCTACATCCAAGTCCTGAACATCAATCTTCATATGAGGTGTAGACTGAGCACCATCTACCACCATAATAGCTCCAACTTTATGAGCCATTTGCGTTATTTCTTTGATAGGATTGACCACTCCAAGAACGTTGGAAGCATGGGCTAGTGAAACGAACTTAACCTTATCAGTCAATTTAGCTCGTAAATCATCCATATCCAGAGCGCCATCTTTGAGATAGACATAGACAAGCTCAGCACCGGTCTTGCGACAAGCTTCCTGCCATGGGATAATATTGGAATGGTGTTCCATGATTGAAATCAAGACCTGGTCTCCCTCGGTCAAGACCTCCTCAGCGAAGCGCGCTACCCAGTTGAGACTAGTTGTGGTACCTCTGGTAAAGAGTACTCCCTTTGTCGAACCTGCGTTGATGAACTTACGAATAGTTTCACGAGCAGCTTCGTAGGAAGCAGTCGCACGCTCTGCCAAAGTATGAACCCCACGGTGAACATTAGCATTATCCTGCTCATAGTAGTGATTTATGGCTTCCAGAACTGCTAGTGGTTTTTGTGTCGTCGCAGCATTGTCCAGATAGACCAAAGGCTCATCATTGACGTTCTGGTCTAAAATTGGAAAATCCTTGCGAATCACTTCTACATCTAACATAGGCTTCCCCTTAGCGTTTTGACAATTTTTCTTCGATCGTCGCAATCATTTCATCACGAACTTCCTTGACTGGAATTTCTACAATAACTGATCCAAGGAATCCACGTACTACCAAGCGTTCTGCAGTTGCTTGATCCAAACCACGACTCATTAGGTAGTACATGTCTTCAGGGTCTACTTGACCGATTGAAGCTGCGTGTCCTGCAGTGACATCATTTTCATCAATCAAAAGAATTGGGTTAGCATCTGAACGCGCCTGGTCAGAAAGCATGAGAACACGGCTTTCTTGTTGAGCATCTGCTCCCTTAGCACCCTTGATGATGTGTCCGATACCGTTGAAGGTCAAAGTTGCTTTTTCAAGGATAACCCCATGTTGAAGGATATTACCGATAGAGTTGCAACCATAGTTAGTCACTCGAGTATCAATCCCTTGAACCTGACGGCCACTTGAAAGCGCTACAACCTTAAGGTCTGCATGGCTACCATTTCCAATCAAGTCACTATCAAAGTCAGCAACAACATTTCCTTCATTCATGACACCGATAGCCCAGTCAATACTTGCATTGTTGCCCAATTTACCACGGCGGCTAATGTAGGCTGTAACATTTTCGCCAAGACGGTCGATCGCTGCAAACTTCACTTGTGCGCCTGAACGTGCAATGACTTCTACTGTGATATTGGCAGTTGCCTTAGCACTACCTTCTCCACGTGACTCCAGACGCTCAAGGTAGCTAAACTTACTGTTCTTACCAGCGATAATGAGGATATGCTTGTTAAATGGCACATCGCTATCGCTGTCTTGGTAGAAAATACCTTCAATTGGTTCTGTGATTTCTACGTTATCTGGAATGTAGAGAACAGCACCACTGTTAAAGTATGCTGTATGGTAGGCTGCCAACTTATCATCATCGTATTTCACTGATGACATGAAAAATTCTTCTACGAGTTCTGGAATATCTTCTAAAGCTGAGTGGAAGTCTGTAAAGACCACTCCTTGTTCAGCCAACTCAACTGGAATTTGTTCAAAAACAGTCTGGGTTCCTACTTGCACCAACTTCAAGTGATTGTCTAGATCAGTGAAGTCAGGTACATTTGCTGACGGTTCACTTTCTGTAATAGTTCCATCACCCAGATTCCAACGGTGAAATTTAACACGCTCAATAACTGGTAATTCTAAACTCTCAATCTTATCAAAGGCTTTTTGACGGAGGTCAGCCAACCAGCTTGGTTCAGCATGCATTTCTGAAAAAAGTTTAATAGTTTCTTTAGTCATTTACTTCTCCTAAAAGATACGAGCGAATTACAATTCTTCCTTGTAGTCATAGCCAAGTTCTTCAGCTAATTTTGCGTATCCTTCACGTTCCAAACGTGCAGCCAATTCTGGACCACCAGAAAGTACAACACGACCTTCCATCATCACGTGTACTACATCTGGCGTGATATAGTTCAAGAGACGTTGATAGTGAGTAATGATCATTGCACCAAAGCCTTCGCCACGCATAGCATTGACACCTTTAGAAACAACTTTAAGAGCATCGATATCAAGACCTGAGTCAATCTCATCAAGAAGGGCAAAAGTTGGTTCCAACATCAAGAGTTGTAGAATTTCATTACGTTTTTTCTCACCACCAGAGAATCCTTCGTTAAGGTAACGCTCAGCCATTTCTTCTTTCATGTTGAGCAATTCCATTTTTTCATCCAATTTAGTGATGAACTCGCGAACTGAAATCTTTTCGTCATCTTCTTTACCAGCATTCATGGCTGCACGAAGAAATTCAGCATTTGTGATTCCAGGAATTTCTGATGGGTATTGCATAGCAAGGAAAAGTCCCATGCGCGCACGCTCGTCCACTTCCAATTCAAGGATATTTACACCGTCAAACAAGACTTCACCTTTAGTGACTTCATAGTTCGGGTTTCCCATAATTGCAGCTGAAAGAGTAGACTTACCGGTACCATTTGGTCCCATGATAGCTGCAATTTCCCCTGTTTTAAGAGTCAGGTTGACTCCTTTTAAAATTTCTTTTCCTTCAATTTCAACGTGAAGATCTTTGATCTCTAATACTGACATGATTGTTCCTTTCTTTTCATCCTTTTTACTGTATTTACCTGAAATTTAACCTTTTTAAATCCCTAGAAAAACACAGTAAAATGTCAATAAATATACCTTAATAGTATAACAAAAAAAAGCCTAAAAGGCTTTGATTTTGTCTAGAAGCTAGGAGCTACTTCTTCCCTTGAAAAGAATCATCTATAGCTCTCACAATTTTACCCATGATATAACTTACGCGAAAATTTCTCAGGATCAAAATAGCCCAAAGCAAGGCCACGATATACCGTTGCTCCATGATGGATTCATTAAAGAAATAAGTCTCAGCAGCAGTAAAGAAGGCCATGATAATAAATTGTTGTCTGTTCATAGTCTACTACCACAAATTCCCTTTAATCTTCAGCTATAGTCACTTTATCTGCTAAAAATTCAAAACCTTGAGGGAGTACTGACTCCTCAACATCTTCCTTGAAAGCTTGTCCTTGAGATGATTTAGCCCTAGCAGAAAAGTCTGCTCGAACTTCTAGCCATTCTTCTTGTGAAATAGCTAAAATTTCTGGAGAAAAACCAGCTGCTTGACTAAGAATATTGCCAAACATGGTGTTAAGATTGTCTCGTTTCATGGTTTGACCAGCATTGAAATTCGATTCAAAAGCCAAAATCGCATGATGTTCATTAGCAGCAACTGGTTTAGAACCAGCCAAGAGTGCCTTATCTGGACCAGATAAGCTTTCAATGACTTCTCCCCAAGCATTCTGAAGACGGATTAAGTTTTGTCGGGCCAAGTCTGGATTTTCTACTGCTTCTTGAAGAATAGACTGTACCTTATTTCGGTCTACACGATAGATGGACTTATTGTTCGTCGGACGACTTGGTGTAGAAGCAGTTTGTTTAGGATTTGAACCAACATTGGCAAAAGCTTGTTTCAATCGTGCAACTTCTTCTCGAAGAGAAGACAGTTCCTCAGCCACTTCACCTGAAAATTCTGGTTGGGTATCAATTTCTGCTAAACGAATGGTCATCATTTCAGCATAAATCTTAGGCTGTAAGCTAGCCTTAATATCAGCCAGACTTTTAGTAGCAAGACTAATCATCTCAAACAAGATATCCTGCGGAAGGTCTAAATTTCTCTCAAATACATCACTATGGTGAGTATTCTCTCCACCTGCTTGAACAATTAAGATATCACGTAAGTATTGTAGTAAATCCACTACAAACCGTGTCATGCTCTTTCCATTCTCAAAAATCAGATCAAGATTTTCCAAGGCGCCCGGTACATCCTTTCGAGCTAAAGCAGCTACGTAATTATCCAAGGCACTTAAACTAATGGTCCCTGTAATTTCTTCTGAGACTGCAGTTGTCAAAGTAGCTTCCTGGGTTAAACTTAATGCCTGATCAAGAATTGATAGGGCATCCCGCATTCCACCTTCAGCCCGTCGAGCAATAATTTCAACAGCCTCTGTTTCGTAATCAATCCCTTCTTTTTCCAAAATCTGGAAGATATGATCTCGAATATCCTGAGTCTTAATAGACTTAAACTCAAATCGTTGAACACGAGACAAAATCGTTGCAGGAATTTTATGGAGCTCAGTCGTTGCCAAAATAAATACAACATTTGGAGTTGGTTCTTCCAGTGTTTTCAAAAGGGCATTAAAGGCACCTGTTGATAGCATATGAACCTCGTCAATGATATAAACCTTATACTGAGCTATACTTGGAGCATAAGTTGATTTGTCACGGATATCACGAATTTCATCAACCCCATTATTAGAAGCAGCATCCATTTCGATAACGTCTTCCAAACTTCCTTCTGTGACGGCTTGACAGATATAACAGTTATTACAAGGTTCTCCCCCTACTTGATTAGGGCAGTTCATAGCCTTGGCAAATATTTTGGCTACACTGGTTTTGCCAGTTCCACGAGGCCCTGAAAATAGGTAGGCGTGACTAATCTTATCCTGTTCCACAGCCTGTTTAAGTGTTCGAGCAATAACATCCTGGCCCACTAACTGTGAAAAATTTTGACTTCTATATTTTCGATAAAGCGCCTGATACATTATGCTTTCTCCTCAAACATTGAAAATATCCATTCTGTTTTTTCCAACAAGATGGTAACAAATTCTTCTAAATAGCGTTGATCAATTTCATCATAATCATCAACATGAGATGAATCTAAATCTAATACTCCAAGAAGCTGTCCATTTTTTACCATTGGAAGAACAATCTCACTACGAGCACTACTATCACAAGAAATATAGTTGGGATAGGTCTTCACATCACCAACGATAACCGTTTGACAACTAGCCGCAGACTCTCCACAAACGCCTTTCCCAAGTGAGATTCTAACACATGAAACTCCACCTTGAAAAGGCCCTAAAATAAGCTCATTTCCGTCATATAAATAGAAACCTGCAAAGACAGTATGAGGAAAGTTCATTTTTAAGAGAGCGCTGGCATTTGATAGATTAGCCAACACATTGGTCTCACCTTCTAAAAGTGCAGTGAGCTGAGCATTGACCATTTGATAAATTGATTCTTTTTCGGAATATAACATAAAACCATTATATCAAAAAATACTAGTTGAAAAAAGAAAAATCCCTTGTTTTAACAACAAAGGATTTGTAATTAAATCTGATTGATTAAAGTTCGATGTCTCCGAACAAGTCAGCCATTGAGAATCCAGTTTGAGTTTCTGGAAGTTCAAAGTCACGTTTTTCTTGACGTTTTGGACGACGTGGACGTGGAGCACGTTTTTCTTCGTTTTGTCCTTCTTCTTGAGCTGGACGTTCTTCAAGAGCCTTGATAGAAAGTGAAACGCGTTCTGCATCAGCGTTAACATCAAGAACTTTAACAGTAACTTCTTGACCAACTGTAAGAGCTTCTTTTGGATTTTCAATACGTTTGTGTGAAATTTGTGATACGTGAACAAGTCCATCAATACCTGGCAATACTTCAACAAATGCACCGAAGTCAGTCAAACGTTTAACTGTACCTTCTACAACGTCACCTTTAGCCAATTTTTGCTCAACGCCATCCCATGGTCCAGGTGTTGTTGCTTTAAGTGAAAGTGATACACGTCCTTCTTCTTCGTTAAGATCAAGGATTTTCACTTCAACTTCTTCACCAACAGTTACTACTGATTTAGGTGAAACGTTACGTTCGTGTGACAATTCAGTCAAGTGAACCAATCCATCAACACCACCAAGGTCGATGAAAGCACCGAAGCTTGTGATACGTGCAACTTTACCAGTTACAACATCACCAACAGCCAATTTACCAAATACTTCAGCACGAGCTGCAGCAGTAGCTGCTTCTACAACTTCACGACGTGAAAGGATGAAGCGGTTTTCTTTAGGGTCAACTTCTTTGATTTTAGCTTCAAATTCTTGACCTACAAAACGCTCAGTGTTACGTACGAAACGAGTATCCAACATTGAAGCTGGGATAAATCCACGCAAACCTTCAAATTCTACTGAAAGTCCACCTTTAACAGCGCGAGTTCCTTTAACTGTAACAACTTCTTCTTCGCGTCCTACAAGTTTGTCCCATGCTTTGCGAGCTTCAAGGCGTTTTTTAGATACAAGGTATGTTACTGTATCAGTATCTTTACCAACTACTTGACGAAGTACAAGAACGTCAAATACTTCACCTACTTTTACAAAGTCATTGATATCTGCATCGCGATCGTTTGTCAATTCGCGAAGAGTCAAGACACCTTCAACACCAGTTCCTGAGATTGCAACGTTAGCTTGATTAGCATCAACTGTCAATACTTCAGCACTAACAACATCACCAGGTTCAACTTGGCTAACGCTATTTAGCAAATCTTCAAATTCATTCATCTAAAAAATCCTCCAACAATCAAGTTTTTTAACTTGACATACTTATAATTTTTTTCCTAAGCACCCGCAACGACATGAACATCTCGAACGTCCTTCAATTATAAAAATAAAATACCCTAAGATATTTTTCTTTTCATCTTGAATTTATTACCTAGAAACTGGGGTAGCTGGATTCGAACCAACGCATGAGGGAGTCAAAGTCCCTTGCCTTACCGCTTGGCTATACCCCAAAAGTGAAATGGAGAGAGAGGGATTCGAACCCCCGAACCCGAAGGAGCGGATTTACAGTCCGCCGCGTTTAGCCTCTTCGCTATCTCTCCGATAATGAACAAAACCTATTATATCATGAAAAATTGCAAAAAACAAGCATTATTTTGCTAAATTATAGTTTTCAATCAATATTTCCACAGCTTTTTCAAGATTCTTGTAAAAACTATCGACATTTCCATTCTTTATGATTGCAAATTGGTTGTCTAGTTCGGCAATTTCACCGATTAACTTTTTACCAATCATTAAGGTATAACCATCGTAGTTATCTTTTCCAACTGCTACTTTAGCATCTGACAACTGAATCTCAATTTTTTTATCTTTTTTACTCATACGATACCTCTTTTCACTTTCTCTATTTTACAAGAAATTCCCCGATCTCGCAAGAAAAAACTCTCTACCAAGCTAATCTTGGTAAAGAGTTCCTTGAATCGTCTAGAGAAATTTTTCCCTTGAATTTTAGTCAATTAATGGGTTGCTCCACCAACTATTTTCAAGTCCTTATCTTTGTAGTCTACGATAGCACCAATCGCAGCTTCGATACCTCGGACAATATCTCTTAAGCACATGGATGCAGTATTAGGCTTATTTACCACTTGTTCGGTCATATAGGGAATATGCATAAAGCCTGCTCTCATATTGGGAAATTTCTTATCCGCTAAATAGAGAGCCTGATACATCAAATGGTTGCAAACAAAGGTTCCAGCTGTATTGGATACTGTAGCTGGCAGCCCTACCTCGTTTATGGCTTGTACCATTGCTTTGATAGGGAGCGTGCTAAAATAGGCAGCTTCTCCATCTAGGCGAATAGGTGTGTCAATCGGTTGATTCCCTTGGTTATCTGGAATTCTTGCATCATCTTGATTGATGGCAACTCGTTCAGGAGTTAAACCAGCTCTACCTCCTGCTTGTCCGATGCAGAGTACAACATCTGGTTGATAACGGACAATTTCTGCTTCTAAAACCTCTGCTGATTTATAAAAGACCGTTGGGATTACTGCCCAATGAAGCTCTGCACCATTGATTTCATACGGTAATGATTTAACTGCTTCCAGAGCTGGATTGACCTTTTCACCACCGAAAGGATCAAAACCTGTAACTAATATTTTCATTTTATTTCCTTTGCTAAAACGCCAAATAGTACATTAAAAATACATGTAGGATTATCATGATAACAGCCACTCCTACTTGCGCTTTGATAACGCCATTTGGATCTTTCATCTCCAAAAGTGCTGCCGGTAATGCATTAAAGTTAGCAGCCATTGGAGTCAGTAAGGTCCCACAGCAACCTGCTGTCATTGCCAAGGCAGCAGCTACGATTGGATCAGCTCCCAAAGCAAATACAAAGGGAACACCAATCCCGATAGTAATGACTGTGAAAGCAGCAAATGCATTTCCCATTATCATGGAGAATAGAACCATCCCAAGGACATAAGCTACTACTCCCATAAAACGACTACCCGAAGGTACTAGACCGCTTATTAAATGCGAAATCAAATCTCCAACGCCTGCCACGGTAAAAATTGCCCCCAAAGCACCTAAAAGTTGAGGAACTATCCCACTGGTTGAAACTTGCTGGACCATGCGATTGTTTTCTGCTAATAAGCTCTTAGGAGAACTCTTGGTAATCAAAAGGAGAGACAGGGTTGCAAAAAATGCTGCAAGGCTGATAGCTATCTTACTAAACTCAGGAATTACTTTTGCTAATACTAAAGCAATCAAAGCCATTAACATGACTGGGATAAAAATTTTATTCTTTAATCGTTTGGCTTCAATATTTGCCTTGACTTCATCAAGTGACGGCAATGTCCCTATACGAACCTGTTTAAAAAGAGTCAGTAGGGCCAATAGCACTACAACAACACCAATCAAGATTGATGGTAAATAGGAACCACCGATAAAACTGATACCCAATAAAGCCCAAAACCCAGCTGTTCCAAAGCGAACTGGGTTTGTTTTATCTCTATAGCTACAATAAGCCGTATGAAGGAATTGACAACCAATCACAATATAGGTCAACTCTAATAACTGTCTTGCTAGATTGGTCATTCTTCTTTCCCTTTACTAAGCTTATTCGCTAGCAGTTTTTTATCAAACAAGTAATTGTAAATCCCTACTACAAGAAGGGCTACCCCAGCAACTATAAGAGAAGCTGAAGCAATTCCTGCATAATTGCTTTCGTAACCCAATTGGTCCAGAGTGCCCCCAACTAAGAGGACACCACCTGCACCAACGAAAGTATTCTGAGCAAAGAAATTTGCAAAATTGTCATTTGCTGCTGCACGCGCTTTTAGCGCTTCGCTTTCCTTCTCTGTTAATTTTCTACCTAATTGTAACTCTGCTGCTGCCTGTCCCATGGGTTGAACCAAGGGTCTTACAAACTGCGGATGTCCTCCGATACGAATAGCAAAGAAACCATCGAGTTCCCGAAAAAAGAAATACACTGTATAAAAACTTCCTACAGTCAGTCCTTTAATCTTTTGAATCAAGTCAATCGAACGTTGCTTGAGCCCAAAAGTTTCAGATAAACCTACCAGTGGCAAAGTCACTATAAAAATCGTCAGAACTCGTTGATTACTAAATTCTTTTCCCAAAATTTCCAAGAACTCAACAAGAGAAACTCCAGAAACTAGAGCTGTAACTAAACTAGCTAAGACTACCGTTGCAATGGTATCTAATTTATAGATAAAACCAACCACAATGATAACTATCCCTATTAGTTTAATCCATTCCATATAGGCCCCTTTTCCAAAATACTAGTATGGTTTATTTGACATGACTTTCTAGTTCTTTTTGGTATTTATTGTTTGATTCCAATTTCTCTTTTTGCCATTTTTCAAGAGCTGCTTGATATTCTTTAGCCGTTACAATCTCTTTTTGCAATTTCATGCCCTTGAAGATATATGGATCACCCTTGATACCTACTTGTGAGTATGGTTTAGAGAATGGAACAACGTTGCTGACAACTGGTGAGCCTCCTGACGAAGCTGTCGGCATCAAGAGAGAACTATCAGTAAGCCATGCTTGAGCTTTGGCATATTTTTCATATCTCTTGTCCAAGTCATTTGTCTCAGAAACTGCATCATCCAAGAGTTTCTTATATTCATCTAAACCAAGTTGAGCTACTACTTCCTTGTCTTTACCTTTCGTAATACCAAGGTGTTTCATAGCAGAACCAGTTTTAGGATCCATGATATTTAGATAACTTGCTGGGTCTTGATAGCTTGGAGCCCAACCAGTGCTATTCAAGTCATAGTCTTTCTGAGCAGGAACACGTGCTTGAGATGTAATACTTTCCTTCTCGTTATCAGTCATCTGAAGAACATCGATAACGACATTTTCAGAACCAAGAGTTGACTCGATTGATTGTTTAAAGGAATTGCTTTGTTGAACTGCAATTGTATCTGTTTGCTCAACTGGGACATCCAAGTGAATTGGGAAGGTTACACCTTTTGCTTCCAATTCTTTCTTAGCTTTTTCAAATGAAGCTTTGGCTTTATCAGGATTATAGATAGTATCTTTTCCGTCTACAAGTTCAACACCTTTCCATTGGTCTCCATAGTTGACCAATTCTGCTTGAGCAATATCACCAAAGTTTTTACCACCAGATTGGACAAAGTTATCTGGAACTAGGCTGTTACGAATAATCTTATCCGCACCATCTTCACCGTTGAGCTGTGCAGCATATGAGTGACGGTTAAAGGCAAAGTTGATTGCTTGACGGAAGTCCTTGTTCAGCATTGCTTCTTTTGTAGAAGTTTTCTGTTCTTCACTTGTCTTCGCAGTCTTATTATAAGATTGACGGTTTACGTTAAAGGTAAAGTAATAACTAGTTGAATCCTGTGGACTATAGGTGATTTTATCTCCGTATTGTTCTAAAGTAGAAGCAAAGTTTGAGCTACTTGGGAAGATACGAGCTGTTGTATAAACACCTGAAGAGAAACTACGGATTAATGATTCTTGGTCTGAACCATCATAGTAAGTCAATTTAACCTTCTCGATTTTAACCTTCTCTTTATCCCAATAATTTGGATTCTTTTCGTATTCGATTAAAGATTTTGAAGTCAAAGTCTTCAAGATATATGGACCGTTATAAAGGATACCTGATGGGCTGACAGCTCCGTAATTTTTACCTGAAGCTTTAAGGAATTCTTCATTTACCGGCAACATAGTTGCTGAAGTCACTTTTGAATTCCAAAAACTTTCAGGTGCATTAAGAGTGTACTGGACTGTGTAATCGTCCAACGCCTTAACCCCAACTGTTGAGAAGTCGTTAGTCTCACCAGTCATATATTCATTCAAGCCCTTGATGGAGTTTTGAATAAGAGTGACACCGTCTGATTTACCATCTGCAACGTGTTTCAATCCTGTAACAAAGTCATGCGCAGTTACTTCAGCGTATTCTTCACCCTCTGAAGTATACCATTTAACTCCTTTACGAAGTTTATAAGTATAAGTCAAACCGTCTTGTGAGACGCTCCAATCCTCAGCTAGAGACGGAACCAAATTTCCGTATTCGTCATTTTCCAACAAACCATCAACAACGTTACCGATGATATCCGTTGTTGAAGTACGAGTTGCAATACTGTAGTCCAAAGATGATGGGTCTACTCCATAGACGTAAGAGAAGGTAGTAGGTGCGTCTGCTTCCTTGTCAGCTTTACCACAAGCTACGAGAAGTACAGCTG
This sequence comes from Streptococcus infantis, assembly GCF_021497965.1. Classification (GTDB taxonomy): domain Bacteria; phylum Bacillota; class Bacilli; order Lactobacillales; family Streptococcaceae; genus Streptococcus; species Streptococcus infantis_B. The sequence continues at coordinate 1,043,017 of NZ_CP046525.1, forward strand.
TACTCAGGACAACTCCTGCTGTTAACATCCACTTTTTCGTTTTCATAAAGATCTCCTTTAAAAATGTTTAATCTACTTTTACAATCCAGCCTTCTGGTGCTTCAATGTCACCAAATTGGATACCTGTCAATTCATCGTATAGTTTACGAGTCACTGGACCAACCTCTGTTTCACTGTAGAAAACATGGAAATCATCACCGTGTTGGATTCCCCCAATAGGTGAAATTACGGCTGCAGTACCACAGGCACCTGCTTCTACAAATCGATCCAGACTATCAATTGGTACATCTCCCTCAACAGGCTTCAAGCCTAAACGATGCTCTGCCAAGTAAAGCAATGAATACTTGGTAATGGATGGCAAGATTGATGGACTCAATGGCGTTACAAACTCATTATCAGCTGTAATCCCAAAGAAGTTTGCTGAACCGACTTCTTCAATCTTGGTGTGAGTTGACGGGTCTAGGTAGATAACGTCTGAGAAATGGCGGGATTTAGCCATTTTTCCCGGTAAAAGACTGGCTGCATAGTTGCCACCGACCTTGGCAGCTCCTGTTCCATTTGGTGCAGCACGGTCATACTCATCTTGAATCAAGAAGTTTGTTGGAACCAAACCACCTTTAAAGTAATTTCCAACTGGCATGGCAAAGATGGTGAAAATATACTCCTCTGCTGGTTTTACCCCAATGATATCTCCAACACCAATCAAAAGTGGACGGAGGTAGAGGGTTCCACCAGTCCCATAAGGTGGTACGTATTCTTCATTGGCACGAACAACAGCTTTACATGCTTCTACAAACATTTCTGTTGGAACTTGAGGCATCAAGAGACGATCACAGGTGCGTTGCAGACGTTTGGCATTTTCATCTGGACGAAAGAGTTGTACGCTACCATCCTTTGTACGATAGGCTTTTAATCCTTCAAATGCTTGTTGTCCATAGTGAAGACTTGGAGATGATTCTGAAATGTGAAGAGTTGAGTCCTCGGTTAATTCTCCTTGAGTCCATTGTCCATTTTTATAATAAGCGATATAACGATAAGGTAGTTTCATATAGGAAAAACCGAGATTTTCCCAATCGATTGTAACTGTCATGATAATCTCCTTTATTCTAATCAAGCTTTGTGTTCTATTCTACACTATTCTCCTAAAAATTCAAGTATTATTTGTAATTTTCTGAAAATTTTGCTTATAAAAAATCAGTCACTAGGACTGATTTTTAATTTTCTTTATCTTCTTTAAAGACTTCTTTGAGGTAGGCATCAAAAACTTCTTCATCAGAAATAGTATCTGAGATAAAGCTTCCATTACTTGTACGCTCTGATAGATTCAAATCTTGTAGGATTGCTTCATAAATCGTTCCATTATTTGATTGGATGACAAGAGTTTGTTCGCCATCTTCTACTTCTGTACTAAAGAGATCTCCAATAAATCCTTGTTCTGAGACTGCTCCAGCCAAGAAGACGCGATGCGGTTTACTCTTCAATTCTCTCAGAACTTGAAGACCACGCTTAGCGCGACTAGTTGCTGGAATTTCCTCTGTTGATACACGTTTCAAGCTTCCACGTTGCGTTAACAGATAGAAAGATGACGTATTGCAGATAAAGGCAGCTTGAAGCTCATCATCTGCTTTCAGATTCATAGCTTTAACACCTGCAGCCTTGGCTCCAACAACTGGAACCTCTTCGATATTAAAGCGAAGAGCATAGCCATTTTTACTGATTAATAGAACATCATCAAGCTTGATTGGTGCAACAGCTACAATTTGGTCACTATCATCTTTCAACTTAGCGAACTTAACAGATTTAGAACGGTAGGTTCTCCATGGAGAGAATTCTTTGCGTTCTACCCGTTTGATTTGTCCAAGGCGAGTCGCTGCAAAGTAGGTTGTCGCATCCTCAAACTGATCCACAACTTCAACATAGAGCACTTCTTCATTGGTTTCAAAGTTTGTAATCGTTTGGCTCAAGTGCTCCCCAATATCCTTCCAACGAATATCTGCCAACTCATGGACAGGGCGGTAAATGACATTCCCTAGGGTTGTAAATATCAAGAGATGTTGAGTTGTTTTGACAGATTGAACGAATAGCAATCGGTCATCATCCCGTTTGCCAATTTCTTCTAAGGTTGAAGCTGCAAATGAACGAGGGCTAGTACGCTTGATATAACCTGCCCTAGTCACGCTGACGTAAGTATCTTCTTCAGCGATCAGACTTGCTGTATCAATCTCAATGACTTTTGCTGTATCTTCTAAAGTACTCAATCGAGGTGTCGCAAATTTCTTCTTGACCTCACGAAGCTCTTTTTTCATGAGATTGTACATAGTTCGTTCATCACCGATGATAGCCGCAAGCATAGCAATCTTTTCACGAAGTTCTGCTTCTTCTTCTTGCAAGACAACCACATCTGTATTGGTCAAACGGTACAGTTGCAAGGTAACGATGGCCTCAGCCTGTTCTTCTGTAAAATCATAGCTGACCTTGAGGTTTTCCTTAGCGTCAGCCTTGTTCTCAGAAGCACGGATAAGAGCAATAACTTCATCCAAGATAGAGATGACGCGAATCAAACCTTCCACAATATGGAGACGTTTTTCAGCCTTTTCTTTGTCAAAGCGAGAACGCGCCAAGATCACTTCACGACGGTGGGCAATATAGCTAGACAAGATAGGCACAATTCCAACCTGACGAGGTGTGAAATTGTCAATCGCAACCATGTTGAAGTTGTAATTGATTTGCAAGTCAGTATACTTGAAAAGGTAGTTGAGAACGAGCTCCGTGTTCGCATCTTTCTTGAGTTCAATTGCGATACGAAGACCATCACGGTCAGACTCATCACGAACCTCAGCGATACCTGCCACCTTGTTATTGACACGGACTTCATCGATTTTCTTGACTAAGTTAGCTTTATTGATTTCATAAGGAATCTCAGTAATAACTATTTGTTCCTTACCACCTTTAAGCTTCTCAATTTCTGTCTTAGAACGAACAACCACGCGCCCTTTACCAGTTTCATAGGCCTTTTTGATTTCATCACGACCTTGGATAATGGCACCAGTAGGGAAATCTGGCCCAGGCAAGAATTCCATCAACTTATCAACCTTGGCAGTCGGATGATCAATCATGTAGACTGTAGCATCGATAACTTCGGCTAAATTATGTGGTGGAATATCTGTGGCATAACCAGCTGAAATCCCTGTAGAGCCATTGACTAAGAGATTTGGAAAGGCTGCTGGTAAGACAGTTGGCTCTTTCTCCGTATCGTCAAAGTTCCAAGCAAAAGGAACTGTCTTTTTATCGATATCCTGAAGGAGGTAGCCTGCAATCTCAGACAAACGAGCCTCAGTATAACGCATAGCCGCAGGCGGATCTCCATCCATTGAACCATTGTTACCGTGCATTTCAACTAGAATCTCACGGTTCTTCCAGTCCTGAGACATACGAACCATGGCATCATAGATAGAAGAATCTCCATGTGGGTGGAAATTACCCATGATGTTCCCGACAGACTTAGCCGACTTACGGTAGCTCTTATCAAAAGTATTGCCATCCTTATTCATCGAATAAAGAATACGGCGTTGAACCGGCTTCAATCCATCACGAATGTCTGGCAAAGCCCGGTCTTGAATGATGTATTTGGAGTAGCGCCCAAAGCGCTCTCCCATGATGTCCTCTAAGGACATATTTTGGATATTACTCATATAAGATACAAAGGGACGTTTTGGCCTGCCGAAAATTTCTGTAGAAAAATAGGAAATTGATGCAGGGTTACATGAACCCAAAGCAATTTATCTTTTTTCCTAAGAAATTAGTCCCGTGTTCAGTTACTGAGAGTAACCAAACGATCCTTTCTGTAGTTTTTAATACGTGGTTAAATGTTGGAATCAAGAGTTTCACACAGTATTTAGGGCGTGTTCAACTCCTTTCAAAGAATGTAGAGTAGTTTTTTTATAGACAAAGGTGTTCAGTTACTATAAATAACCAAACGATCCTTTCTGTAGTTTAAAGTTATGAATTATGTTCTTTATTTAATTAGTGTTTTGAAGTTTTTCCTCAGCATACTGAATCATCTTCTCAGCTACTTCCCTATCGTAGTCAAACCCCATCTTTTTAGTAAGGCATTGAGCTTCTTGGTGGAAAAGTTGCATTGTAGCCAATAAAGACTGAATGATTTTGTCTAAACTTGAGAAATCAAGCAGATTTGAGAAGTACTTCTCCGTCTCAGCAGGCAAGTAGTTAAAGAGATACTTGTAATTTTTACCGATGACGACTGTTCCTCTATCACTTGCTACCTGCCAAGCCAAGACTTTTAACAACTCTTGCTGGCAAATACCGTAAAGATGGTCCGTCGCATAAATGATTTGCTTGCGACAAATTCCTTTGACCACATAAGCTGACACCCACCAAAATTCATTGCAGGCTTTTTTAAAATCCGTCTCACTAGCCGGATGTATCCAGAAACGCTCTGGACTGGAAGAATAGGACTCAAACAAGCCCTTATCATCTACTAAGACTGTGAAGTCAGCTTCACTATCCACCCATTCTTGGATATGTGCTTTGGGACAGAGGGTTAGATCAATGCGATTCCCATCTTCAAAAAGCATGAGAAATAGACGGCGATGTCCAAGAGTCACCTCTTGCTCAATGATGCGTTCACCGAACTGGTCCAGCCAAGAAAAGTCACTCGACAGATAATCTAAGTCATCCACAATATAGACAACATCATAGTCTTGAAATTCATCTGTTTGAATCTTTTGGTTTGTACGCGAACCAGATAGGGCCACAGCATCAACCTGTAACTTTTTAGCTATTTGTAAAATCAGTCCAAGCATTTCCTGGTCAGTTCTCATGCGGTTCATCCTTAGTTGCCTCTAAGTTCTGAATAACAGCATCTTCTTTTCTTTGCTTAAGAAGCTTCTGAACTCTTTTTCTTTCAAGCTCTCCGACTATGAATTGAAAGATAAAACTAATACCAAAAATTGGTAATAGCAAAATAATTCCCATTTCTTGCGTCAGCATTATAAATAGTAGATTCATCCCTGATAAGATTGCCAAAAACCATGCATTTATCTTAAGAAGTTTTGAGTAACTACTAGGATAATACTTGTGATGTTTGGTACTTTTATAAATAGCTGTAAAACTGAATGCTAAGCTAGCTGATGTGAAAATATAAAAGTCAAAAACATAGAAGAGCAAACCTGCATAAGGATTGGATCTTAAAGGATTATCAAATAAAAAGACACAGGTAGTTACTATGGTTAATAGTAAAAATTCAAGATAGCGGCTTTGCTCAGGTTTACCTTGTTTGGCAATTATATACATAACTGCAGCTAAAGCTAAGACTATGACAACAAATGGACTATCAAACAATAAACTTATCATGATTTATACCTCTTTTAGAGAGCTAAGATTTTGAAAAAGGAAGATTTACTTAAAATACTGTTGCTTCCTCCAGCGTAAACTTCACGTTATCCTCAATCCACTTTCGGCGTGGTTCGACCTTGTCCCCCATGAGGACATTGACACGACGTTCTGCGCGTGCTAGGTCTTCGATTGTGACACGGATGAGGGTACGAGTTTCTGGATTCATAGTTGTTTCCCATAGTTGGTCCGCATTCATCTCACCAAGTCCCTTGTAGCGTTGGAGGGTAGCACCTTTACCAAACTGCTTACGTAGTTCTTCTAGCTCACCATCTGTCCAAGCGTAGGCCACTTCTTCTTTCTTACCTTTCCCTTTTGACATCTTGTAAAGAGGTGGAAGGGCGATATAAACATGACCTGCCTCAACTAGCGGACGCATATAGCGGTAAAAGAAGGTTAAGAGAAGTGTTTGAATGTGGGCACCGTCGGTATCGGCATCGGTCATGATAATGATTTTGTCATAGTTGGCATCTTCAAGCGAGAAGTCTGCCCCAACACCAGCACCGATGGTATAAATCATGGTATTGATTTCTTCATTTTTCAGGATATCTGCCATTTTAGCCTTGGCTGTATTGATAACCTTACCACGAAGAGGCAAGATAGCTTGGAACTTGCGGTCACGACCTTGCTTAGCAGAACCACCGGCAGAGTCACCCTCGACTAGGTAGAGTTCGTTCTTAGCTGGATTTTTAGACTGGGCTGGGGTTAATTTCCCAGAAAGCAAGCCCTTGTCTTTCTTATTTTTCTTACCATTACGACTCTCATCACGCGCCTTACGTGCTGCTTCACGAGCATCGCGCGCCTTGATAGCCTTGCGAATCAGGTTAGAAGCTAGTTCTCCATTTTCCATGAGGAAGAAGGTCAACTTATCAGCCACAATTCCATCTACAACAGGACGAGCAAGGGGACTTCCTAGTTTATCCTTAGTCTGTCCTTCAAACTGCAAGTGTTCTTCAGGGACTAGAATAGAAAGAACGGCTGCTAATCCTTCACGGTAATCGGACCCTTCAAGATTTTTATCCTTTTCCTTGAGAAGACCTGTCTTACGGGCGTAGTCATTCATGACTTTGGTAATAGCAGACTTAAGTCCTGTCTCATGCGTTCCACCGTCCTTAGTGCGAACGTTATTGACAAAGGACAGGATGTTATCTGAAAATCCATCATTATACTGAAGGGCTACTTCTACTTGGAAACCATTGTCTTCGCCTTCAAAGTAGAGAACTGGTGTCAGGGTTTCCTTGTCTTCGTTGAGGTAGGAAACAAAGTCCTGAACCCCATTCTCATAGTGGAACTCGATTGACTCGTCTGTTCGCTTGTCCGTTAATGACAAGGTTACATTTTTCAAGAGAAAAGCAGACTCATTGAGACGCTCTGAAATGGTATTGTACTTGAAATCAGTCGTAGAAAAGATACTAGCATCCGGCATGAAGGTCACTTTTGTTCCTGTCTTAGATTTTGGTGCCGTTCCAACTTTTTCAAGAGTTGTTACTGGCTTCCCACCATTTTCAAAGCGTTGCTTGTAAACAGCACCATCACGCGTAATTTCTACTTCAAGCCAACTAGAGAGGGCGTTCACGACAGAAGAACCAACTCCGTGAAGACCACCAGAAGTCTTGTAACCACCTTGTCCGAATTTTCCCCCAGCATGAAGAATAGTGAAGATAACCTCAACTGTCGGAATCCCCATAGCGTGCATACCAGTTGGCATCCCACGCCCATGGTCTTGAACCGTTAAACTACCGTCTTTATTAATCGTCACATCGATACGATCACCAAATCCAGATAAGGCTTCATCGACTGCATTATCGACAATTTCCCAGACTAGGTGATGGAGACCAGCACCATCGGTGGATCCGATATACATCCCTGGACGTTTACGGACCGCATCCAACCCTTCTAGCACCTGGATGGCGTCATCATTATAATTGTTAATATTGATTTCCTTTTTTGACACAAGGAACCTCCTATTTGTTCATCTTTTCTATTTTACAGGTTTTCTAGGGATTTTGCAAAGCTTTTCTAGTTAAAAAGCCTATTCCCAAGTCCTTTTTAGCAAAAAATCGTCCATCTTCACTAAAAAAAGAAACCAAGATATACATCTTAGTTTTCTTTTCCTTTAATTTGGCTTGTAGCCACATCTTCGCCAAACCATTTCTGGCTGATTTCTTGGAATTTTCCTTCTTGATAGAGCTCGACAAAAGCCTTATTCAAATTGGCTAATAAGGTCTTGTCCGCTGGTCTTACTCCAACTGCAAAGGATTCACTCTCAAAACCAGCTGGGAAAATCTCATACTGGTCTAAGATTCCTTCAGTTTTAAGATAATAGTTGGCATAAACACGGTCAATTAAAAGAGCATCTATCCGGTCATTTTGTAAGTCAATCAAGGCTTCATTAAAACTTTGATATTGGTTAGCCTTTTGATCTTTTACAATATTTTTCAAGAGTTCAGGCTGAGCTTCAAAATCTAGATAACCCGAAGAACCTGCCTGAGCACCTAAAACTTTACCTGCCATATCAGACACTGATTGGATATTTTGTGATTTCTTAGAGACAAGAACCTGCTGATTTTCCATGTAAGGAATAGTAAAGGCTACTTTCTCACGACGTTCATCCGTCGCAGAATAGCCGTTCCAAATTGCATCAATGGTCCCATTTTGAAGCTCTGTCTCCTTCATATCCCAATCAATGGGTTGAAACTGAACCTTGAACCCAAGTTTCTCAGAAACAGCTTGGGCTAAATCAATATCAAATCCAACATATTGCCCATTCTTTTCTTCAAATCCCATAGGAACAAAAGTATTGTCAAATCCGATAGTAATTGTTCCTTGTTGTTGGTATTTTCCCCAATTATCTACTTTAGGATTGCTAGCTTTTTGCGTGCATCCTACGAGGAAAAAAGCAAGAAAGAATACCAAAACAAGGCTGATTTTCTTTCGATTCATAGACACCTCCTACTTAGGCTCTACTTTGAGAATCTGATCAGCAATATTCTCTGCAAACTGTAGATCGTGAGTCACGACAATCTGCGTCATACCTAAGTCACGATTTTGTAAAATCAGTTTTTCAACTTCGAGACGCAACTCTGGATCAAGGGCTGAAGTCGGTTCATCATAACCAATCACTTCAGGATCTATCATCATAGCACGTGCTAAGGCAACCCGTTGCTTTTGACCACCAGATAAGGAATAAGGATAGGCATCTGCATGAGCTTCGAGTCCCAGACGAGTGAGTAAGTCGATTGCCTTCTTCTTAGCATCTGCTTCAGACATCCCCATAGTCTTGATAGGTGACAAAATCAAATTTTCCATAACGGATAAATGAGGAAATAGCTGAAAATCTTGAAATACAAAACCTAACAAGTGACGCTTTTCAAGTTCATCCAATGGTAGAGATTCTCCATTATAAAAAATCTCTCCTGAATCAATGGTCTCAAGACCAGCTAGCATTCTAAGCAAGGTTGTCTTTCCACCACCAGAAGGACCAACGATGGCCAAAATCTGCTTTTCAGGAATTGTTAAACTGAAATTGGATAAAATTTCTTTTTTTCCAAATTTTTTGCTGATATTTCTTAACTCTAACATGGATGACCTCCTATCTATAGTAGCTGAACTTTTTCTCAAGTTTCTTAGCTAGGATTGTAACAACACCAATCATTAGAAGATAGATAGCTCCCGCTAGAAACATCGGAATCAAGCTAGCATCACGATTGGCTGCAGTTCGACTGGCTAGGATTAAATCTGAAATACCGAGTGCATAAACCAAAGAAGTATCCTTAACCAAGCTCATAACCTCGTTAAATACACTTGGTAGGACAATCTTGGTCACCTGGGGCAAGATGATATAGCGAACAGTATCGATAGGATTGAATTTTAAAACTTTCGCTGCCTCATATTGCCCCTGAGGAATGGTTGCAATCCCTCCACGGAATATTTCTGCAAAATAAGCTGCATAATTAAGCGTGAAGGCAATAATGGCTGCTGGTACTCGGTCGAGTCGAATTCCGATACTTGGCAGAACATAATAAATAAAAATCAACTGCAAAAGTAAGGGTGTTCCACGCATCACCCAGATATAAACATCAATCATGTAATGGAGGGGTTTCCAATGGACCTGTAGGCAAAAGGCAACCAAAATGCCTAAAGGGATTGAAAAAAGCAAGACCAGTGCAAAAACTTGTAAAGTCATTGTCGCACCGCTCAATAAACTTGGCAATATCTCGAATAAGTAAGACATATTCCACCTCCTAAAAATAATTGTTCCTATTATAGCATAAATAAACACAAAATCAAAGATTTTCAGAAATTTCCATGAATTTTTAAAACTTTTCATTGATTTCTAATAACAAAAGTACTCATAAGTATCTTTTTCTACTTATCTCAAGTATCAGATGTCACAGTTTGAGAAAAAATTTAGTTCGGATTCTCTTTCATTTCATGGTATAATAGAAACATGATAACAATAGTATTATTAATTTTAGCTTATTTATTAGGTTCAATCCCTTCAGGACTTTGGATTGGACAAGCCTTCTTTAATATCAATCTAAGAGAACATGGGTCCGGTAATACAGGAACGACCAATACTTTTCGAATCCTTGGTAAGAAAGCTGGTATGGCAACCTTTGCAATTGATTTCTTCAAAGGTACTTTGGCGACTCTACTTCCACTCATCTTCCATGTTCAGGGAATTTCGCCTATCGTCTTTGGACTCTTAGCAGTCATTGGACATACCTTCCCTATCTTTGCCAAATTCAAGGGTGGCAAGGCTGTTGCAACCAGTGCTGGAGTTATTTTTGGATTTGCTCCTCTCTTTTGCCTTTATCTAGCAGTCATTTTCTTTGGAATCCTTTATCTGGGAAGTATGATTTCCCTCTCTAGTATATCAGCTGCGATTGCAGCGATTATCGGTGTCCTTCTTTTTCCTCTATTTGGATTTATTTTAACTAGTTATGATCTACTCTTCACTTTGATTATTATCGCTCTTGCGAGTCTGGTAATTGTACGACATAAGGACAACATCAAACGGATCCAAAATAAAACAGAAAATCTCATTCCTTGGGGACTTAACATAACCCACCAAGAACCAAAAAAATAAAACGTCAGTTGAAACTGACGTTTTTTTTTATATTATTTAGACTTGATATAGTTGATACCATCTGCCTTCGGCGCAACAGCTTTACCAAAGAAGGCTGCTAGTACGACAATGGTCAAGAGGTATGGCGCAATTTGCAAGTAAACAGCTGGAACTCCTTGCAAGAAAGGAAGTTGGGAACCGATAACTGCTAAACTTTGTGATAGTCCAAAGAAGAGACTTGAAAGCATAGCACCAACAGGATTCCATTTACCGAAGATCATAGCAGCAAGTGCGATAAATCCAGGTCCGACGATAGTTGTAACTGAGAAGTTAACGGAAATTGATTGAGCGTAAATAGCTCCACCGATTCCTCCAAGGAATCCTGAAATCACAACTCCCAGATATCTCATCTTGTAGACATTAATCCCCAAAGTATCTGCTGCTTGTGGGTGTTCACCAACTGAACGAAGACGAAGTCCAAAGCGAGTCTTAAAGAGGATAAACCATGCTAAGAATGAGAAGGCAATTGCTAGATAACCAAGTAAACTTGTTGACTTAAAGAAGATATCTCCGATAACTGGGATATTAGCCAAAACAGGGAAATCAAAACGTCCAAAAGTTTGCGTTAAATTGTCCGTTTGGCCCTTGTTATAAAGTACCTTCACCAAGAAAACTGCCAAGGCTGGCGCCATCAAGTTAAGTACGGTACCACTGACAACATGGTCAGCACGAAAATGAACTGTAGCTACTGCGTGAATCAGTGAGAAGATAGCTCCGACTAATCCACCAACTAGAAGAGCTAACCAAGGAGTTAACGCTCCTAAATCTTGTGCAAACTCAAGGTTAAAAACAACTCCAGAAAAGGCACCCATGACCATGATTCCTTCAAGACCAACGTTAACAACCCCACCACGCTCAGAGAAAACTCCTCCGATACTTGTGAAAATAAGTGGTGCTGAGTAAATCAACATTGAAGAAACCATAAGGGTTAACATTGTTGTAATCGACATCCTTATTTACCTCCTTTTAGTTGTTTTCTTGGTTTGACAAAGCGTTCGATGATGTAGTGAACGCTGACAAAGAAGATAATTGAGGCTGTAACGATACTTACAAGCTCAGATGGTACTTGTGCAGCATTCATACCCGGAGCTCCAACTTGAAGAACACTGAAAAGGAAGGCTGCAAATAGAATTCCAACTGGTGAGTTTGAAGCAAGCAGACTTACCGCCATACCATTAAATCCAACTGCCAATGATGAACCTTGAACGTATACGTTTTGGAAGGTACCAAGTCCTTCTACCGCTCCACCAAGTCCTGCAAGAGCACCAGAAATAATCATTGATAGAATAATGGTACGTTTCGCTGAAATACCTGCGTATTCAGAAGCATTCGGATTGAGACCAACTGCACGGATTTCAAAACCGAGAGTTGTCTTCTTAAGCAAGAACCAAATAACTGCTACTGCAATGATTGCAAAGAAAATCCCAATATTCATACGAGAGTTTCCTGTTAACTCAGCAAGCCAAGGTGTTTGATAAGTTGCGTTTGCACTTACTCGGATAGATGAGTCTGTACTTTGCATGATATCTTTTGGGAAAGAGTGGATAAAGGCGTTACTTGTATAGAGAACAATATAGTTCATCATGATGGTTACGATAACTTCAGATGTTCCCAGATAGGCTCTTAAAATACCAGGAATAGCACCAACGATTCCTCCAGCAACCAGAGCAATCACAACTGTCGCAAGAATCAACAATGGACGTGGCAAATCTGGATTAGAAAGAGCGAACCAACCACTCATAACCCAACCAGCGAGTGCTTGCCCTGGAAGACCAACGTTAAAGAAGCCAGCACGACTTGCAACTGCAAATCCTAGAGCAATCAAAACTAATGGCCCCATAGCACGGAAGATCTCACCAATCCCACGAACACTACCAAATGCTGTGTAGAACAACTCCTCATAACCCCAAATAGCATCGTAACCGAAAATCCACATGACGATGGCTCCGAGTAGAATTCCTAAAATAACAGAAATCAAGGGAACCGAAATTTGTTGTAATTTTTTAGACATCACTCTTCTCCTTTTCCAATTCACCACCAGCCATCAAGACTCCAAGCTCTTGCTTGTTGGTTGTTTCTGGCGTTACAATCCCTTGAATCTTACCATCATGGATAACGGCAATTCTATCTGAAACATTTAATATCTCATCTAGTTCAAAGCTGACTACAAGGACAGCTTTTCCATTATCACGTTCTTGAATCAAGCGTTTGTGAATGTACTCAATGGCACCGACGTCCAAACCACGAGTTGGTTGGCTGACGATGAGGAGATCAGGGTTTCGATCAACTTCCCGAGCAATGATAGCTTTTTGTTGGTTCCCCCCTGAAAGAGCTGAAGCTGGTACAATCTCGCTAGCAGCACGAACATCGAACTCCTGCATTAATTTTTTCGCATAGTTAATGATGTTGGAATAATTTAAAATTCCCTTCTTACTAAGCGGTTCTTTGTAGTAAGTTTGAAGGGCAATGTTTTCAGAAATCATCATTTCCAAAACCAAACCATCACGGTGGCGATCTTCAGGAACGTGACCAACACTCATTTCTGTGATTTGGCGAGGGTGTAAACCTACAATGGATTGACCTTTCAATTCCACACTACCAGACTCAATTTTACGAAGACCTGTGATTGCTTGGATTAATTCTGACTGACCATTACCATCAATCCCAGCAATCCCGACAATCTCACCAGCTCGAACATCGAGTGAGAGATTTTTAACAGCAGGGACACCACGGTTTTCGTTTACTACCAAATCTTGAATCGATAGAACAACTTCTTTTGGTTGAGCTTCCTGTTTCTCAGTTTTAAAGGAAACAGAACGTCCTACCATCATCTCAGCTAAGTCAGCGTTAGTCGCACCAGCAATCTCCACTGTTTCGATAGATTTACCACGACGGATAACTGTAACACGGTCAGATACTGCACGAATTTCATCCAGCTTATGGGTAATCAAGATAATGGATTTACCTTCTTTAACCAAGTTCTTCATGATAGCCATCAATTCATCAATTTCTGATGGCGTTAAAACGGCAGTTGGTTCGTCAAAGATGAGGATATCCGCACCACGATAGAGTGTCTTTAGAATTTCGACACGTTGTTGAGCACCGACAGAGATGTCTGCTACTTTGGCGGTAGGATCCACAGCAAGACCATAACGATCCGATAGTTCGTTAATTTCTCGAGTTGCCCGAGCAATATCTAGGACACCATTTTTGGTTAATTCGCTTCCTAAAATGATATTTTCAGCAACAGTGAAAGCTTCTACCAACATAAAGTGCTGGTGAACCATTCCAATTCCTAGGCTAGCTGCTTTTGACGGAGAGTCTAGTTTTACAACTTGACCGTTAACCACAATTTCACCACTAGTTGGTTCTAGAAGCCCTGCTAGCATGTTCATAAGAGTGGACTTCCCAGCTCCATTTTCTCCTAAAAGTGCATGAATTTCACCTTTACGAAGTTCAAGGTTAATCTTGTCGTTAGCGACAAATTCACCAAAAACTTTGGTAATTTCACGCATTTCAATGACATTTTCGTGTGCCATGTGCTCTTCCTTTCAGAGTTTTATTTTGTTTCAATAAAACCTGCTAAAGAAACTTAGCAAGCTCTATTGAGACAAAACCATTTGTCTCAATTCTTAAAGAAGCGGCCCCAGGCCGCTTCCTAAGAAATGACTTCCTTCAATTATTTTTCAGGAACTTTTACGCTACCATCAAAGATTTTAGCTTTTGCATCTTCAACAGCTTTTTTACCTTCTTCAGAAAGGTTTGTTACTGCCAAGTCAACACCTTTATCCTTCAATGAGTAAACGATAACTTGACCGCCAGGGAATTCACCTTTTTCAGCTTTGTTGGCAAGGTCTTTTACAGCTGTACCAACTTGTTTCAAAGTAGAAGCAAGTACGAAGTTAGCTTCTTTACCGTCTTTAGAAGTATATTTACCTTCTTCAACTTGGTCGCGGTCTACACCAATAACCCAAACTTTTTCGCTTTCGTTTTTGCTTTCATTCAAAGATTTAGCTTCTGAGAAGACACCTGCACCAGTACCACCAGCTGCTTGGTAGATTACGTCTGCACCTGCAGCGTATTGAGCTGCAGCGATTGTTTTACCTTTAGCAGCATCACCAAATGAACCAGCGTAGTCTACTTGAACTTTAATAGATGGATCAACTGATTCGACACCCGCTTTGAAACCAGCTGCGAACCGAGAAATAACTTCAGATTCCATACCACCTACAAAACCAACTTGTTTTGTTTTAGTAGTTTTAGCTGCAGCCACACCTGCAAGGTATGCTGCTTCGTTATCAGCAAAAGTAGCACTTACAACATTTTTTTGGTCTTTAATCACATCGTCAATCAGAACATAGTTTAAATCTGTATGTTCTTTGGCAGCATCAGCAACTGCATTTTTAAGTGCAAAACCAATTCCATAGATCAAGTTGTAGTTTCCAGCTGCTTGTTGCAAGTTGTTTGCGTAGTCAGCTTCACTTGTTGATTGGAAGTAAGTGTAACCTTTATCTTTTTCAAGGTTGTGTTCTTTCCCCCAAGCTTGAAGACCTTCCCAAGCTGATTGGTTAAAGGATTTATCATCAACACCACCTGTATCTGTAACGATAGCTGCTTTAGTCTTCACATCAGAAGAAGATGAAGCCGCGTTACGAGAAGAGCGATTACCACATGCAGCAAGTCCAAATGCTGCTACTGCAACTAGACCAAGGCCTAGCCATTGTTTTTTGTTCATTACTGAACCTCCTAAATAAGATGCGCAACAAAGTTGCAAGTATGGATTGATTGGCCACAAGGACCCTTGCCACTCAGTGAGTGACACAGACTATTGCAAGTCTGTAAACGAATATGGAAGTAATTCCCCGACCGTCATCTCGACCGTCGTTTTATCTTTGGCGACTAGAGTCACCTTTAGATCTGGTTTAAAAAATTCGACCATAACCTGTCGGCAAGCACCGCAAGGCGAAATAGGTTTCTCAGTTTCTCCATAGACAATCAATTCTGAAAACTCTCGTTGTCCTTCAGAAACAGCCTTAAAGATAGCTGTTCTTTCGCCACAGTTGGTCAAGGGATAGCTAGCATTTTCAATGTTAACCCCTGTATAGATACTTCCGTCCTTGGCTACCAAAACAGCGCCAATCGGAAAATGTGAGTAGGGAACGTAAGCTTTTTTACTAGTTTCAATCGCTAAATCAATCAACTCAGTAGTCGCCATCAGCCAACTCTCCTTTTAAGATTGCTACACCAGAAGATGTTCCGATTCGTGTAGCCCCCGCTTCAACAAAGGCAACTGCATCTGCATAAGAACGAGCGCCACCAGCTGCTTTGACCCCCATATCAGGACCAACTGTCTGACGCATTAGTTTAACATCTGGTAACGTAGCGCCACCTGTTGAAAAACCTGTAGAAGTCTTTACAAAGTCTGCACCAGCTTTTTGGGCCAATTGGCAAGCCAAAACTTTTTCTTCATCCGTTAACAAACAAGCTTCAATAATAACTTTAACCAGTTTGTCTCCGCTTGCTTCAACAACAGCACGAATATCTGACTCGACTAATGCAGCATTTCCTGATTTGAGTGCGCCAACATTGATAACCATATCAATTTCGTCAGCACCATTTTGGATGGCTTCTTTAGTTTCATAGGCTTTGACAGCTGAAGTTGTAGCTCCAAGAGGAAAACCTACAACTGTACAAACCTTGACATCAGTATCTGTTAGACCAGCTTTTGCATGAGAAACCCAGCAAGGATTCACACAAACACTGGCAAAATCGTACTCTCTTGCTTCAGATAGCAAACGATCGATTTGTTGTTCGGTCGCATCTTGCTTCAAAAGCGTATGATCAATGTATTTATTTAATTTCATTTCGGATTTTCCTTAAATCAGGAGATAATTTCAATGATTTCACGCGTTTTTATCGCTTCATCACTTATTTTAATTTTAACATATTTTTGGAAATCTGTAACTAGTTCCGGAGAAATTTTGCCATTTGCATATACTTTTGCAACAATTTCACCTTTTTTGACTGATTCTCCAACTTTCTTCTCAAAAACAATCCCTGTCTCATAGTCAAGAGCATCTGTTTTAACTGCACGACCAGCACCTAATCTCATGGCGAAAAGACCAAACTCCATGGCTGGAAGTTCTACGATAATACCATCCTCTTGAGCAGGAATATCAACTATATGATCAACTATTACAGATCGATAAAGATTGTCTAAATCTCCACCTTGAGCGAGGACCATCTCTTCAAACTTCTTAAGTGCCTGACCATTTTCAAGATGTTGCCTTACTTCCTCGATTGTTTTTTCAACATTTGCCAAAGATAGCATAATCTGGGCTAACTCACAGATAAAGTGGCTGATATCCTCGCGTCCTTTACCTTGAAGAATTTCTATTGCTTCTAGAATTTCCAAGCGGTTCCCAATGGCACGTCCCAAAGGTTGACTCATATCCGTAATGACTGCTACTGTCTTACGGCCAACAGCCTTACCAAGGTTTACCATGGTTTGAGCCAATTCACGCGCCTCATCAACTGTCTTCATAAAGGCACCTTCACCGACTGTTACATCCAGCAAAATAGCATCGGCTCCAGCTGCAATTTTTTTACTCATGACAGAACTAGCAATCAAGGGAATCGTATCAACTGTCGCAGTGACATCTCGTAGTGCATAGAGAAGTTTATCCGCTTTAACTAATTGATCAGACTGGCCAATAACTGAAACCCCAATATCCTGAACCTGTTTGATAAAGTCATCCTGACTGCGTTCAACTTGAAATCCTTTGATGGATTCTAATTTATCAATCGTACCACCAGTATGACCTAGACCTCTACCACTCATCTTGGCAACAGGCACACCAAAACTAGCGACTAAGGGAGCTAAAATCAATGTAACCTTATCTCCCACTCCACCAGTAGAGTGTTTATCAACCTTTATACCCTCAATAGCTGATAAATCAAATTCTTGACCTGTCTTAACCATATTCATGGTTAAGTCAGAAATCTCTCTCGTGGTCATGCCTTTAAAATAAACAGCCATAGCAAAGGCAGACATCTGGTAGTCAGGAACTGTTCCTGCAACATAGCCTTCAATCAGCCATTGGATTTCACTCGAACTCAGTTCTTGTCCATCTCTTTTTTTCTGGATTAGATCTACTGCTCTCATTCTTTCACACTTCTAAGGATATAATATCCCTTATCTTTTTTTACAACCTCGCAGTTGCCAAATACTTCTTCCATCTTGTTTTTGGCACTTGGAGCTCCTTGTTTTTTCTGGATAACAATGGTTAAATCTCCACCGTCTACAAGATAATCAATGCTTTTCTCGATGATTTCATGAACAACTTGCTTGCCTGCACGAATGGGTGGATTCGAAATGACATGATCAAATTGCCCTTCTACCTGCTCATAAATATTGGACTGGAAGATAGTCGCTTGAACATTGTTTTTTACTGCATTTTGCTGGGCCAAATCCAGGGCACGATTATTGATATCAATCATAGTTGCTTGGGCACCATAAGCTTTGACTAAAGACAAGCCGATGGGACCATAGCCACAACCAACATCAAGGATTTTTTCACCTTTTTCGACATCTAGACATCTTAACAACAACTGACTTCCGAAATCAATCATTTTTTTACTAAAGACACCAGCATCTGTCAAAAATGTCATCTTTTGCCCAAGTAGGTCAACTCTAAGTTCATGAATATCGTGAGCTGCATCGGGTTTTTCTGCATAATACATTTTACTCATAGGATTATTTTACCATAAAATTTAGATATTTTAAATCGTTTACACGGTCTATACCAACTAAGGCCCTAAGAAGAGATAACCTAGGAACATACTAATAAAAAATGAAAATAGACAAGCTAGACCAATCAATATCAGCCACCATTTCTTTAACAAAAATGCTAAGAAAATATAGAGAATTCCTAAAGCTGGTAATAGCTTAAAAAATACAAAATAGAGCCAGTTGATATTAAATCTTCCAATAGAAATATCAAAGTTCCATAAAATTGCCGATATCCATAAAAGGATGACTAATAAAATAGAGCCAGCCAATTTTTTATCAGTTAAAAATTTTGCCATAACCCCACACTCCTTTATTGGTATTCCTTAGCTTTATTTTAACAAAGAAAGCGCTCTGATTCAAATCTTTTATTCCCCGTTTAAATTAGAAATATGTTATACTAGGGGGGTTAATGAGGAAAAATTATGACGAACGAATTTTTGCATTATGAAAAAATCAGCCGAAGAACATGGCAATCTTTACATCGTAAAACAACTCCACCTTTGACTGAAGACGAATTGGATTCTATCAAAAGTTTTAACGACCAAGTTAGCTTGGATGATGTAACAGACATTTATTTACCACTTGCGAATCTGATTCAAATCTACAAGCGTTCAAAAGAAGACCTTGCATTCTCTAAAAGTATTTTCCTTCAAAGAGAAAGTAAAATCCAGCCCTTTATCATTGGTGTATCAGGGAGTGTGGCTGTTGGAAAATCTACTACAAGTCGTCTTTTACAAATATTGCTTTCACGTATTGTTCCTGGAGCTACAGTAGAGTTAGTTACAACTGATGGTTTCCTATTTCCTAATGATACCTTAATCGAACAAGGTATTCTGACTAGGAAAGGTTTCCCAGAAAGTTATGACATGGAAGCTCTCATCAATTTCCTTGATCAACTTAAGAATGGTCAAGATGTTGATATCCCAGTCTACTCTCATGAAATCTACGATATCGTCCCAGAACAAAAGCAACGAGTAGAAGCCGCTGATTTTGTAATTGTTGAAGGAATTAATGTTTTCCAAAATCCTCAAAATGCTCGTCTCTATATAACTGATTTCTTTGATTTTTCAATTTATGTTGACGCATCTGTAGAGGATATCGAGAGTTGGTATTTAGATAGATTCCTAAAATTATTAAGTTTGGCTCAGGATGATCCTGATAGCTACTACTATAGCTACACTCAGCTACCTTTAGGTGAAGTAAAGGATTTAGCTCACCAAGTTTGGACAAGTATTAATCTGATTAATCTCCAAAACTATATAGAACCGACACGAAATCGGGCTGAAGTTATTCTTCATAAGTCTAAAAATCACGAAATTGATGAAATTTATTTAAAAAAATGATTTCCCCTTGTCAAAATAACAGTTTTCAGATATAATGGTATAGTTAGTAAATATGGAGGTAAGAACATTGGCAAACATTAAATCAGCTATCAAACGCGCTGAATTGAACGTTAAACAAAACGAAAAAAACTCAGCTCAAAAATCAGCTATGCGTACTGCTATCAAAGCTTTTGAAGCAAACCCATCTGAAGAACTTTACCGTGCTGCAAGCTCAGCTATCGATAAAGCAGAAACTAAAGGTTTGATCCACAAAAACAAAGCTAGCCGTGATAAAGCACGTCTTGCTGCTAAACTTGGTTAATCAAGACTAAAAACAAAATGAGCTCTACGGAGCTTTTTTTGTACCAAATTTTAGAGGGAATAACATGAAAATTTCTATAATTGGATACTCTGGGTCAGGAAAATCAACTCTAGCAGATAAACTTGCCACTTACTACTCCATTCCTAAACTCCATATAGATACTCTCCAATTTCAACCAGGATGGCAAGAAAGTAATCGAGATTGGATGCTAAAAGAAATGCAGACTTTTTTAGCGAAAAACGAGAACTGGGTTATTGATGGCAACTATACTTGGTGTTGCTATGAAGAAAGGATGGAAGAGGCTGACCAAATCATCTTTCTTAATTTTTCGTCCTGGTCTTGTCTTTTTAGAGCCTTTAGACGCTATCTCAAATATAGAGGCAAAGTTAGAGAAAGCATGGCAGCTGGCTGCCCTGAACAATTCAACTGGGAGTTTATCCGCTGGATTCTCTGGGATGGTCGTAGCTCTGTACACAAAAATCAGTACAAAAGAATTTGTCTCGATTATACTCGAAAAATTACGATTATTAACAATCAAAGAGAACTAGATCAATTCTTAAATCAAAAATGAGGACTCAAAAATTGAGCCCTCATTTTATATATATTTTTGTATATTTTATTGTCTCAATTTAGAAAAGACTTCTCCAATTTTTCCCTCAATTACTAAATCAGCTTTACTGTCTTGAGGAGTACTTGACTTGTTTATAACAACAAGTTTTGAACCTGAGAAGTAATTAATCAAACTAGCTGCAGGATAAACAACCAAAGAAGTCCCACCAATAATCAATAAATCAGCTTTCTGGATAACTTGAGCCGCTTGACTAAAAACATCCATATCAAGAGGCTCCTCATAAAGGGTCACATCGGGTTTAACAACCTGGCCACAATCTAGGCAGTAAGGAACAGGACCTTCGAGAGCCAAAAAACTATCTAAATTATAAAATCGATGACAACCAAGACAGTAATTACGGTCCACAGAACCATGTAGTTTCAAAACCTTCTGCGAACCTGCCATCTCGTGAAGACTATCGATATTTTGAGTTACAACAGACTTCAGCTTACCGGCCTTTTCTAATGAAGCCAGATAATAATGGGCTAAATTTGGCTTAGCTTCTGGATATACGAGATGTTTTTTGTAAAAATCGAAAAATTCCTCTGGATAACGTACAAACATAGTATGAGAAACTAATTGTTCCGCAGAAAAATGCCTACCTAACTTAAGACTATATAAGCCATCTGAACTACGAAAATCAGGGATATTAGATTCAGTAGAAACCCCAGCTCCACCGAAAAAAACAATGCTTTGACTGTGGTCTATCAGTTCCTGTAATTGTTCAATTTTATCCATCTTACTTCTCCTTCAGTCTTTAGTTCGAAAAAAGTTGAAAACCATTAGCTATTACCTACTGGGCTTTCAACTTTATTTGATGATTATTGGATATCAAGCTCATAGCCATTAAAAATCGCAAGCAAGAAGATTAGCTTCAAAGCCAAGATTCTTATTCAGCAATCAATGTTTCCAAACCAACCTTCATCATATCTGTGAAAGTATTTTGACGTTCTTCAGCCGTTGTATCTTCATCTGGATTGACCAAGCTATCAGAAATGGTCATAATGGCAAGGGTATCCACATGATGTTGAGCAGCAAGGTAGTAGAGGGCTGCTGCTTCCATTTCTACAGCTTTCACACCCCATTTACCAAGCTCGATGTTCTTTTCAAAGTAGTTTGAATAGAAAACATCTGATGACAAGACATTCCCAACGTGGGTCGTCATGCCAAGGTCTTTGGCAATATGGTAGGCTTTATCTAGCAAATCAAAACTAGCGATTTGTGGGAAGTCGTATTGAGGCCAGTCGTTGCGGATGATGTTTGAGTTGGTTGCAGCAGCTTGCGCCAAGACCAATTCACGGACGTGAACATCCTCATTTAAAGAACCAGCAGTTCCGACACGAATCAATTTCTTCACGCCGTAGTCGACAATCAACTCACGCGCATAGATAGAGATTGAGGGCATTCCCATCCCAGTTCCCATGACAGAAACACGGTGACCCTTGTAGGTACCAGTGTAACCAAACATGTTCCGAACTTCGTTGAAACAAACAGCATCCTCAAGGAAATTCTCCGCGATAAATTTCGCACGAAGAGGATCTCCAGGAAGAAGAATTTTATCAGCAATTTCACCTTGATTAGCAGCAATATGGATAGACATAATATAAGATACCAAACCCGTCAAAAAGCGAAGGGAAAATAGGAGTTGGGCGCAGTGAGCGATGCTCCCTAGACCAACTATCTTTTTCCCACTGCTTTTAGGGTGGGTTCAATTCCTTTCTTTCTTATTTTTGATGATTTAGAGGAGAGTAACCAGTTTTCAGTTCATCGAATACGGTTAACCCATCCTCTCATTTTTATTTAATTTGTTAATGAGTCCAAAAATGCATAGAGTTTGGCATTCATTTCTCGATAATCGTAATCACGAATGGCTTGAGGGTTTTGAACAAAGGTCAATTTTGAACTTTGTTCATCTAAAACTTCTTCACCGTCAGCAGCAATCAAGAGATCAACTGCTTCTGGATCAAATTCCAAGTGGGCTTGGAAGGCATAGTGTTTAGAACTGAAGCGAATAATCTGACGTGGGCACCCTTGACTGGTCGCAAGAACAACAGCATCCTCTGACAAACCTGGCATATCGCCATGCCAGTGACCAGTAATTAGAGCTGGTCCAAGAACTTTGACATATTCATCTTTTAAACCAGCTTCAGTTAGCGTTATTGGAAACACACCGATCTCACGCTCAGGGCTGTGTTCATACTCCGCGCCATAGGCAACAGATAGGAGCTGCGCACCAAGACAGACCCCAACAATATAACGATCTGCCTTGATGGCTTTTTGAATCAACTGGATCTCTGCCTGAGGATCGTAGTATGGAAAAGCTTCCCTATCTTCATCTGGTGATTGAGGTCCTCCCATGACTATCAAAAAGTCAATATCATCCACTGACTCAGGTAGGGTTTCATTCTCATAGACTTTTGTCGTGGTCACCTGATGGCCACGCTCCTGCGCCCATTTTAGATAAGCGCCCGGTACTTCAAATGTTTCATGCAGTACAAAATGTACCTTCATTGTTTCTCCTCCCATCTCTTTCGAATCACGTAAGACAGACTAGCTGCAAGTACAAGCGGGATAGTCAATTTCCAATTTTGGCCTGTAAATCCAAGGCTCAGGGCAATGGCTGTCAGAGGAGCTTTTAAGGTCGTCCCTAAAAAGACGGTCGCTCCTAGTAACATCCCTAGAGCAGGATCCAGATGAATCCCAACTACAGTCAAAAGCAAGGTCACTAGATAGCCAGATCCAATCCCTAAGGCAAATGATGGTGTCAAAGTTCCCCCATAAGCACCATTGCGCAAGAGGAGATAAACCAGAACCCCCTTCACTGCAAGAGTCAGTGGAAGATAAGGAATTGACTGGCTAGACAAGAGGGCTTGCGCTAGTACCTGGCCATTTCCCATAAAGATGGGGAAAAAGGCTACTAGGCTCCCCAGCACTAGAAAGGCTAGAGGAAGAGCCCAAAGAATCGATCCATCCTTCCGCCGTTTGTGACTAGCTCGCTTGGCGAGGAAAGCAAAGACCAGAGCCAAGGGAGTGACTAAGAAAACAATCACAATAGCCTGTAAAAAACTGCTAGCCGACCATGAGACTGCGGACAGGTGATAAACAGCCTCCTGACCAACGATGGGCTGAGCGACCCAGGTGGCCAGATAAGTACTGGTCAAAACCAGTAGAAGATTCTGCCAACTGTAGGCGAGTCCTAAGGTCTCAAAGACGAACAAGCTACTGGCAAAGGGGACCTGATAGACCGCAGCCAAACCAGCTCCAGCCCCACAGGCGATCAAGACTTTTCGCTCTTTGAGAGCTAGTGAGAACCCCTTCGCCAAACGACCAGCTAGAAGAGCCCCGACCTCACGTGGGGCTCCTTCTTTTCCGACCGATGCACCTGCTCCGACAATCGCAACCTGCATCCCTGCATGAAGGAGGTGGGCTAAGGGCGCTGGTTCCCTGTCTCCAGCTAAGTCAATTTGCTGGCGAATAGACAGGATCTTATAACGCCTTTGCAGGACATACCAGAAGCCAGCTGCCAAGCATCCAGTCATACACAAGACCAGAAATCTACGGAGACCTCCAGCTTCTTGAAATTGCTGGAGCAAATCCGACTTATTTTGGCCAAAAGCCAGCCCTTGCACCCCTTCTAGTAGATAACGACAGGCAATTCCGACCAAACCCGTCCCTATTCCTAATGATAAGGTGGCTAGAAGCAACCTCAGCCCGTAGGGCAGACTTTGGAGTCGTGCCTTCATTGGATTAGAGTTCAGCAAGGATCGCTTTTAGCAATCCTTTGAAGTCGCCTTTGACACGCTCTGTCACTTCTACTACTTCTTCATGGTTAAGCTCTTCTTGGAAACCAGCCGCAAAGTTGGTAATACATGAAATACCAAGAACCTTCAAGCCAGAGTGTGCTGCAACGATAACCTCAGGAACTGTAGACATCCCAACAGCATCTGCACCAAGTGTTTTATAAGCACGGATTTCAGCTGGAGTTTCATAAGTTGGACCAGTCACACCGATATAAACCCCATCATCCAGTTTAATGCCGAATTTGTCTGCTACTTGATGAGCAGTCTCACGGTATTCTGGAGTGTAAGCTTTCGACATATCAGGGAAACGTGGACCAAAGTCATCCAAGTTTTCACCGATCAATGGGTTTTGACCTGTCATATTGATGTGGTCAGTAATAGCCATCAAGGTACCAGGACCGAAGCCGATACCTCCAGCAGCGTTGGTTACAAGCACTCCTTCACATCCCAAAACTTTCATGACACGAACTGGGAAAGTCACAACTTCAAGAGGATTTCCTTCGTAGAAGTGGAAACGACCTTGAAGAGCCAAGACTTTACGTCCAGCAAGATCACCATAAACCAATTTACCAGCATGTCCGACTACTGTGGATTGACCCCAGTTTGGAATGTCAGAGTAGTCTACTACGACTGCATTTTCGATTTCTTCAGCCAATTCTCCAAGACCTGAACCAAGGATCAAACCGAACTCAGGAGCTTCGATTTCTTTGCCCTTCAAAAATGCTGCTGTTTCATTGATTTTTGCTAATAATGTCATTGTCTATCTCCTTTTTTATGTTTTAAAAATTGACCAATTTTGTCAAAGGTATTAGCGTTACGAATGGTAATATTGTGATAGAAAGGCATCTTAAGCAAGTGCTTGTGATAGGCTGTTTTAGAGTAGCTAGCTTCTGACAATTTACCCCAGAAGATCCCTAATTTCCCAAAATGAAGCACTTCATCGACCAGTTCCAAACTGTTCACTTGCTTGATGACTTGATCCACATCCAAGCTCTCAGTGTAAAAGAGCACATCCTTTCGAGCCATCGCATGATTCCACCAATCAGGAAGATTTCTAAGCTCCTTTTCATAGTCTTCAAGACTCAGCAAGGAAAAACTCTGAATAAATGGATAGCGTCTTTCAAAGAAAGCCTGTAAATTCTCTATTAATTTAGTTCTAGGCACAATGCTATTAAAGAAAATATTGCCACTATTGATGTAGGTTGCTACATTTTCTAATCCCAACTCTGCCAATTCCTGACGTAGTTGAGCCATCACTACCTTATTCTTTCCACCAACATTGATTCCTCTTACGAGAAGAGCGTAGCGAGTCATCTTAAACTAATTGATCTAGGAAGCTCTTACCAATCATGGCAGTTTCAACGCCAAAGTTATCAGCAATAGTTGCTGAGATATCAGCGAAGTTTCCGACTGGAATTAGACCACTTCCTTTAAAGGATGGGCTGTATGCCAAGAGTGGGATATATTCACGAGTATGGTCAGTACCAGCATAGGTTGGATCGTTCCCATGGTCAGCAGTTATCAAAAGTAGATCATCTTCTCTCATTGCTGCCATAATTTCTGGCAATCGTTTATCAAACTCATGCAAGCAATCACGGTAACCATGAGGATCGCGTCGGTGACCATAAAGGGCATCGAAGTCTACCAAGTTTGTGAATGAGAAACCTTCTTTAAAGTCTTCAGATTTCATAGCTTTTATCAAATTATCAATACCATGGCTGTTAGATTTATTATGGCCCATGTCATTGTTGATACCAGCACCGTTAAAGATATCATTAATCTTACCAACCGCATAAGTATCAATACCGGCTTCATTCAATTTGTCCAAAACAGTTGGCGCAAATGGTGATACAGCCAAGTCACGACGATTGGCAGTACGTGTGAAGTTTCCTGGCTCCCCAACGTATGGGCGAGCAATGATACGTCCTAGAAGAGCCGGACGTTCCAACGTAATGGAACGAGCGTATTCGCAAATACGGTACAATTCATCCAAAGGAATGATGTCTTCGTGAGCTGCAATTTGAAGAACTGGGTCAGCTGAAGTATAGATAATCAACTCTCCAGTTTCCATTTGTCGTGGTCCGAAATCGTCAATAACAGCTGTACCAGAATAAGGTTTGTTAGCTTCACGAATGACCTTACGACCTGAGAACTCTTCAATCTTTGTAATAATTTCTTCTGGGAATCCATTCCAGAAAGTATCAAAAGGTTCAGTGATATTAAGCCCCATGATTTCCCAGTGACCAGTCATGGTATCTTTCCCAAGTGATACTTCTTCTAGCTTAGTCGCATAACCAGTAGGGTTGCTTTCAGCTGGAACGGTCTTCAATGGTGTTTCGCGAGGAATATTTCCAAGACCAAGTTTTGCCATGTTTGGTACATCTAAACCTACAGCTTTTGAAATGTGCCCAAGTGTGTCTGCAGCTCCGTCTGGCACACCCGCATTGACAAAGTTATTAGCATCTGGTGCTGCACCGATTCCTACAGAATCTAATACTACCAAATGAATACGATTAAATTTTGGCATAGTGTGTCTCCTTATTGTTTTAATTATTTTGCTTTTGTTGAAGTTAAAATCTGAAGGCCATTTTGTCCAGCCACGATGACCTTATCAACCATCTGGTTGAACAAGCCGTGCTCAACGACACCAACGACGTGGTCCAATTCTTGCCCAAGAGCAATTGGATCTTCAATCACTTTCAAGTCTAAATCAATGATAAAGTTCTGCATATCCGTCACAAAACGTTGGCCATCCTTTTCACGGAAGCTCGGTTTATAGCCAGCTCGTTCAAATCGACGAAAGACTTGTTCGGCACCGTACTGAACAACCTCTACTGGCAATTTAAAAGCACCCAGTTTCTCGACCAGTTTGCTCTCATCCACGACCCAGATGTATTCTTTTGATGGGGTTGCGACGATCTTCTCCATGAGAAGGGCACCACCACCACCTTTGATGCCATTAAACTGACTATCTACTTCATCCGCACCATCCACAGTTAAGTCTACAAAGTCCACTTGGTCAATCGACTTAAGAGGAATCTGGAGGCCTTCTGCCTGTTTGCTGGTTACACTAGAAGTCGTTACAGCTGTAATCTGTAAGCCTTCTTCCTTGATACGACGACCTATTTCTTCGACGAAATAGTAGGCAGTGGAGCCAGTCCCAAGTCCGACAACCATACCATCTTTGACGAACTCAGCAGCCTTAATCCCTGCCATTTTTTTCAGATTTTCCACTTATATACCTCCAAATAGAGCTACTTCTATTATATCATGAATACGCTTCAAATTCATCCAAATATCAGAAAAACCCGAACATTTTATTTCGGGTTTTTGATGCTTATTTAACCATATCAGGGTCGTAGTCGTAAAATCCAGTATCAAGGAAACGATTTTTAGGATGGAGCTTGCGAACTTCTTCATCTAGCAAAAAGGCTTGGTCATGTGTGAAATTCCCTTCTTGAATCAAGTTACGCGCTTGGATGAAGAGCTTAGCAATTTCTACAAAGTTTTGACCAGGTGTATAAAGACCTTCAAGCTTCCAATGGGTAAAGCCATGTTCTACCAACTCATTCAACTTAGTCATCAAATCAAGGTCATTATTCGCAAAGATATGAGTTCCATGATTGTCCTCAAAAATAGAGTAATGACTCTCTGGGTCACTTGGCTCAGCTAAGAACAAATCACGCTGACGAGTCTTTTCATCATCAATCTGTGTGAAGTTATAGTAGTTTTGCAAGAGTGGACGCTTAGAATGGTGGATAACACTAGCACCATAGACTAAGACTTCAGCAGGAATTTCCAAAATTTCAGGCATTTTGAAAAGTTCCGCAGATGGGATTTCACGCGCTAAGACAGCTTCTGATGCCCCTGCTTTTTGTCCCCAGAAGTTAATCTGACGACTGCTTGTTACCATGGTTGATGCGTCATAGATGGTTTTAAAAGAATAGCCATCACGGTTGACCACATAAAATACCCCTGCATCTCCAACAGTAATATAGTCCGTCTTGATTTCCTCTAGAAAGTCCAAGAATGGCTTGATACGGTCCATCATGTCTTGGTGCATGAGGGCATTGACCGCAACGATTAATTCCTTTCCTGCATCATGAACGATATTTGCGATTTCACGCAATTCTTCATGACTAAATGTTGTCGGCAAACGAAGTCCAAAATCTTTTTCACCGACATAAATGCGATCGACACCAGCCTCGAGTAGCTGTTTTACTTGTTCAATACTTTCAGCAGTTGCTGTAATGATAATCTTTTCCATAGAGAAAATTATACCACATTTCCAAAAAATCAGCTATATAGAAAAGTGAGTCTTATGATGCGAAATTTCAAAAAAGTGAACTGCATCAATGGCAGTTCACTTTTTCGTATTATACTTGTGTCTTTTCAACAAGTCGTCCATCATCCATAACATAAACACGGTCAACCTTATCCAGCAAGCGAGTATCATGCGTAATCATGACAACTCCCCTGCCTTGCTCATGGGCAATTGAAGCCAGCATATCTGTAACCTGATAAGCACGTTGTGTATCCAAGCTGGCTGTTGGCTCATCTGCAAGTACAATACTCGGATTATTGTATAGGGCTCTAGCAATTGCGGCTCGTTGGCGTTCTCCACCTGAGAGAGCTTTGGGATAGTGGTTTTGAACCTTTTCCAAGTCCAACAAACTGAACAACTCTTGTCGGTTACTTTTTATAGATTTCTTTTTATCCAAACGATCAATTAAATCTAATTGCTCCTTAACTGTTAAAAAGGGAATCAGATTTGAAGCCTGGAGGATAAAGCCAAATTCACTAAAGCGCAAATCCGTTTTTTCTTTTTCGGTTAGGTTTCCAGTCTCTTTTCCCTTTACCAGAATCTTGCCACTTGAAGCTTCCTGTAGTTGGCCTAGAGTCGTTAAAAAGGTTGTTTTGCCCGACCCAGAAGGCCCCACAATCGCTACAAACTCACCAGCATTCAGCTGAAAATTGGTCTCATGAAGAGCTGTCACTTTCATATTGCCTTCGCCATATGTTTTTGTCACTTGAATCATCTCAATTAATCTAGTCATGTCATTCTCCTTATCATTCTGCAATGGCCGTAATTGGATCTACTTTTAGCAGACGAGGAAGCGAAATGACGCCTCCTAGAAGAGCCATCAAGCAGATGACCAGGCTTAACACAAAGTATGCCAACCAACTAGGGTAGAAAAAGAAGGTTGCAGGTAAGACTAAAATGACAGCCCCAATGGCTAATAAAGCGAATCCAATACCCAAACCAGATAAGAGAAAGATTTGGCAGAAAAGGGACCATACGATGGATTTTATCTGAATCCCTTGCGCTCGCATAATACCATAGAGGCCTAATTTTTGAATGGTAATGATATAAATAAAAATCCCTACAATCAGACCCGTTATGACTATCATTGCTAGAATCATTCCTGAGAATACATTGACCTGAGGTGTATAACCAGGAATTTTTGAAATCATTTTTTGAATAGAAATCTGCTTCAAGCCATCACCAGTCACTTCTACATCATTTTGCAATACCAATGCAGAGATAGAACGATTGGCTTTTGTCGTTCCTTGTAAATTCCAATACGTTGTTAGGCTTGTAAAGACAACAGGTTCTGTGAAAAATTTATTTTCTTTGGTCAAGCCGACAATCTTAAAACTTGTCTCACTTCCGTTGAGTTGAATTGCGTCCCCAAGTTTGATGCCATAATTTTCAAAAGACTGATCCACTACAACTTCTTGGTCATTTTCTGGATAATGCCCTTCAATCAAGGACGGAGAGATAAAACTGTCCCACTCTTGACCGA
Source organism: Streptococcus infantis (assembly GCF_021497965.1). Taxonomy (GTDB): domain Bacteria; phylum Bacillota; class Bacilli; order Lactobacillales; family Streptococcaceae; genus Streptococcus; species Streptococcus infantis_B. Next base: position 1,073,213 of record NZ_CP046525.1, read on the forward strand.
AAATAGAGATATTAATCTTGTCACTACTATCGATAAGGTTTGTTACAGCAAACATATAGCTTAGGGGAACAGCATCCTCAGAAACCTTATCCTTGTAGTCTTTTTCAGGTATAAAGGATGCAGTCAAATTGTCATTTGCATAATCGGATAGCACAACTCCTGTTGCTTGCCAATTATCGATAGCAGCCCTATTATTTCGAACGAGTCCTAAAGCCAAACTGGTCATAAAAAAGACCATAAAAGCAATGAGAAAAATGGTAGTTAGAATTAAACTGTATCGCAGTTTATTCTGTAAAATTTCTTTGATAGCAAGATACATGCCAATCTCCTTTAAGTATTCTGTTGTCGGGAAAATACAACTCCCCTCTACACATAGCACTATAGATAGAAAACTATCTTGTCATGAACAACTAGAATCAATTTAAAAGAATCCTGTCCTTACTTCAAAATTGAATTTATTTGCATCTGTGTATGATTTTTATTCGTTTTAACCATCAAACTTCCCCTCGTTTGAAATAAGAGAAAAATAATAAAGTTTAAACGATTCACTCATCCTATCATTTTCCCTAAGGCATGTCAAGAAAACCGACTTTGTCCTTGAAAACAGAATTTATGCAATTTGTAACCATTCTGTAATAATTCTCTCTTTAAAAAGTGATAAAATAGTAATGTATTGTTAAGGAGAGAAATATGCCCGCTAGAAAATTACACCCGTATGAGTTAGAACAAGAAAGTATAAAAACTGCTCAGTTTCAAGATTATGTTCCAGAAAATGCTTCTGTCGCTAGTGTAAAGGAAGTCCTATTTTTTGTAAACATCGCTTGCTTCTGCGTCTTTTTAGCTATCTTTAGCTTTTTGTTCTTATCACTAAAAGTGAATACTGTTTTATCATTTGCTTTGGCTATCGGTCTCAGTCTTGTAGCTTTGCAATTCCAGCGTACTTTTATTAAGAAAAAATTCAAATAAAAACCTTCGATGAATCGAAGGTTTTTTTATTTATTCTTTCGTTTTGATGGTGTTGAGATAGCTATTTTGACTTCAAAAACTGTTCCATTAGGTTTGTTATCTTTCACACTGATGCTTCCCTTAAGGGCATCGACGATCTGCTTGGCTAAAGACAAACCTAAACCGAAACCACCCTTTTGACGCGTACGTGCCTTATTAACGCGATAAAAACGATCAAAGATTTTCTTTTTATCTGCTGCAGAAATACCAATTCCATTATCCGCTACCGTTAAATATAGACTGCGTTCTGTCGTTGAAATTTCAAAATAAATATCTCCTTCTTCTTCCGTATACTTGACAGCATTGTCAAACAGAATGGTCATCAGTTGTTTAAGAAGGAGTTTATCAGTGATGATAGTGCGATGAACACGGTTTTCAAAACGAAAGGCACGATTATTCTCGGATGCAATCATTTCATAGTTGGTAAAGGTCGTATTAAAGAAATCAGGTTCTACTTCACCAAGCTCTGGCTTAATCCCATCATCTCTACGTGCGAGATTGAGAAGGTTAGTCGTCAAAAACTTCATATTTCGGACTTCTTCCAAACTCGAAGCAATGCTCTCACTGGACTCCATAATAGTCGCTTCTGGTTTTCTAAAAAGTGTTTCCAAACGATTTTGGAGAACAGCTAAAGGAGTCCGTAGTTCATGACTGGCATTCTCCACAAAACTCTGCTGTTTTTGCATACTTTCAAGTAAGGGTTTAACACTGACACGAGCAAGATAGAGACTGGCTAAGATAGATAGAATCCAGAAGCTTGCCATGACCACCACAATTAACTGCTCGTGATTTTGACTAATCTGCTCTAGTTGGCTAGTGTTTATCAAGATTGCAGCATACTTGATATTAGTCGAAACCGAATCAATATTCATTTCCGTCAGGACAACACGGTAAACCTCATCCTGACCATAGCTATTCACAATATGAAGTTGGCGAATATGGTTTAAATCCTTTTTATTGAAGGTTATTCTATCCAAACCTAAGAAGCGATTGCCAGTTACTAACTGATTGAGGTTAGAATCCAGCAAAATAACTGCTGTATTGGAGCTGATTGTAACTCTTTTATCCGAATTTGTGGTGACATTTCCACCGTTTATATCCTTTACATCATCTGTTGCACGATTGACTGCCAATTGAATAATATCCTGAGGATTATTGCTCAGTGCTAGAAGTTTCTCATCTACAGACGTGTAAAGACTGGAGTGCATAACCTGCAGGATAATCAAGGTCATGGCAGAGAAAATCAGCGTAAAAACTCCAAAATTACGGATAAAGTAGCTGAAATCTTCTGCGTACCAATTCTTTTTTAACTTATTAAACATGTTTTAAAATATACCCAACACTACGCAAGGTTTGGAGATTTTCAGCAAAGGCTGTCCCCTTTAATTTCTTACGAACTTTTGATACATAAACTTCTACTACTGAAATAGTCGTATCACTATCAAATCCCCATAGACGGTCAAAAATCTGTGTCTTAGGTAGGATAACATTTTGGTTTTGGAGGAAATAGACCAAGAGTTCAAATTCTTTACCGAGCAACTCAACAGAAGTATCGTGAACCTTAACCTCATTTGTAGAGAGGTTAACCGTCAAATCTCCATAAGAAAGAGTATTTTCGTTGAATTTCCCAGAACGTTTGAGAAGGGCTTGGATACGCATCTTGAGCTCTTCCAAATAGAAAGGTTTTGTCAGATAATCATCTGCTCCAAGTTCAAATCCATGTCCTTTGTCATCGATACTTTCCTTTGCTGTCATGATCAGAACAGGAGTCGAAATACCTTTTTCACGCAATTCTTTTAAAACTTGGAATCCATTTTTTTCAGGCAACATCAAGTCCAATAGAATCAAATCATATACGCCACTTTCAGCCTCATAAAGACCTTCTTCTCCATCAAAAACCTGCATAACATCAGCAAAATCATCCAAAAAATCAAAGACTGAATTTGACAGGCCTAGGTCATCTTCCACTAATAGAATTTTGATCATCAAAAATTCCTCCTTATTAAGCTTATTATAACAAAAATATCTTAAAAAAAACTCAACTTTCCTTGTTTTTCTAGGAAAAAGTTGAGTTTATCATCTATTTAGACTTGAATGTGTTAAGCCTTGCTATATTGTGCAACTGCTGCTTCAACGGCTGATTTTTCACGCTTAATCAATTCGACGCGAGCTGCGATATCCTTGATACCCATACGGATATTACGGCTAAGAGCTAGGTCAGATACTTGAGGCTCAAAGAAAGCTTTGTATTCTGCCAAGCGTTCTTCCGTCTTAAAGACGTTTGAAGGGTAGATGACGAATCGATCAAAGCTCATATCTCCACCAAGAGCTCCCTTAACCCAATCCCAGTTTTCACGCGCCCATGTCCAAGCAGTTTCTTGAGTAGCCTTGTGTCCAAGGAAGTGGAGGTACCACAATGCCAGGTCTTGTGGTTTGACGATAAATTTATCCTTCCAAGTTGCAAGAAGCGTTTGGATATTTTCAGCGTCTGTGCTGTATGATAGGGCTGCAGCTAACTGACGTTTAAAGACTGCATCTGTAGCATGAGTATATAAGTCGAGGTAAAGAGCTACCAAGTCTTTAGTCTCATGTTGTTTCATTTCATTGATGAGAACTTGTGAACGAATAGCTGCTGGAAGACCTGCAAGATTGTCCTTATGAGCTGCAAAGATTTGACTTGCGACTTGGCTCGCTTCCTCATCATTTGAACGAATCATCATTGAGATTGTCAATTGACGAACCAATTCGTCCTCATCTGCTTCTCCATCTTTTGCTTCAAATCCAAGGCGATTATAGTTGTAACGAGCAAGTTTCGCAACAAGTGCTTTAAAGGCTTTCTCAGTCTCAGATCCTTCATCGATAAAGCGTTCAAGAGCTGAAATAACTTGAGAAACTGCTGCAACAACTAGGTAAGATTCTTCTTGTGCCAATTGATCTACAACCGGAAGCAAGTCCGCAAATGAAATGTGACCAGCTTCAGCCAACAAACGACGTTCTTGTACGATTTGAAGTTTACTTGTATTATCAAGTTCTACTAATTCTGAAAGGATAGCATCTAGCAATTCACCTTGATAATCTGTAATGTAGTGGGCTGTATTTTCTGTGTTTAGTCGAAGGGCCGTTTTGTTTTCAGCAAGCAAAGCAGCATAGCCAGGAATCTCGATACTTTCAGTTTCAAGAGTATCAGGTAAACCTTTCCAGTTACTGTTAAGTGGTACTACCCATAGACGGTTCTTATCTTCGTGCTCACCGATGAAGAATTGTTTTTGTGAAATCTTCAAGACATCATTTTCAACCTTGACAGTCAATACTGGATAACCAGGTTGCTCCAACCAAGAATCCATAAAGGCTGCTACGTCACGACCTGATGCTTGGCCAAGAGCGTTCCATAAGTCACGACCAATAGTATTTCCATATTGGTGTTTTTCAAAGTAGGCACCTAAACCTTTAGCAAAATCAGCATCTCCTAGCCAACGACGAAGCATGTGCATGAGTCGGCTACCCTTAGCATAAACGATTGCAGGGTCAAAAAGAGTATTGATTTCGTCTGGATGGCTTACTTCTACGTGAACTGACTGAACACCATCAGTCGCATCACGTTTTAGAGCTGAAGGAACACCACTTGTTTGGAAGTCCTCAAAGATATTCCAACTTGGCTCGATGGCATCTACACAGACATATTCCATCATGTTAGCGAAACTTTCATTGAGCCAAAGGTCATCCCACCACTTCATAGTTACGAGATTACCGAACCATTGGTGAGCAAGTTCATGGGCAATGACAAGGGCAACTTGTTGACGACTAGCAAAAGTAGAGTTCTCATCCACTACCAAGTAAACTTCACGATAAGTTACAAGACCCCAGTTTTCCATGGCGCCTGCTGAGAAGTCAGGAAGAGCGATATGAAGAGATTGAGGAATTGGATATTTAACACCATAGTAGTCTTCGTAAAACTCAATAGAGCGAACAGCGATGTCTAGGGAGAAATCAAGGTTTGAAAGTGGATGTGCCTTGGTTGAGTATACACCTACCAAAGTACCATTTTTAGTTGTAGCAGTAACTCCTTGCAAATCACCAGCCACAAAAGCGAGCAAGTAAGAAGACATACGTGGAGTTGTCTCAAATTTCCAGATACCAGTTTCCTTGCGGTTTTCAACGTCAATCTCAGGCATGTTTGACAAGGCCAATTCGCCTTCTGATTGGTCAAAACGAAGAGATAGGTCAAAAGTTGCTTTAGCTTCTGGCTCATCCACACATGGAAAGGCTTCGCGGGCAAAGTGGCTCTCAAACTGAGTTGACAAGACTTCCTTCTTAACCCCATCAACTGTGTAGTAAGATGGGTAAATTCCTGTCATGTTGTCTGTGATTTTACCTGAAAACGAAAGAACCAATTTAACCTGACCCGCTTGCGCAAGTTCGATATGAAGAGCTTCGTTTTCATTATCAACTGTAAATGGACGCGCCTGACCAGCTACTTCTACAGAAGCAATCTCCAAATCTTTTTGGTGAAGGGAAATGCGGTCACTTTTAGCTTGACCAGTGATGGTTACTTTTCCTGAAAAAGTCTTAGTCTCACGACTCAAGTCTAAAAACAAATCATAATTTTCAGGAATAAATTTTTCAATATAATGTTCTACTGCTTGCATCATATTCTCCTATTCTATATTTCTGAGCAAATGCTCTAGTTCAAACATACCTATTTTATCATAATTTAGGACAGAAAAAAGGTTTTAAACTACTTTTGGAAAAATTTTGTCTTTTTGGTCTTGATATATAAGAAAAAAGTTTCCGAAACACTTTCATCTTCTAGATTTTTAGAGCTTTTTTAGAAACTGTCAAAAATAGTCAAAAAACACCTAAATTTACATCAAATTTATTGACTATTTCACATGTTAATGCTAGAATTACTTTGTTTGGTATATTAAATAATAAGGAGGACCAATGAAAAAATTATTTTTTGCTGTTTTTTCTGCGTTTGCGGCCCTTGCACTTCTAATTTCTATCGGTGCATATAGAACGCAAGCAAAAGAATTAACCAGCCAAGTGAAGATTTCTCAGCTTCAAGCTGAAGGGGATAAGATTTCTTATCACTGGGAAATTGATGGAGGTGTGGAAGTTGGAGATACATTCAAAATTTCCATGCCAGAAGATGTTAGTTTTGCGTCAAAAGTCTTTAGCTCAATGAAAAATGCTAGTGGCGAAGAGATTGCAACAGGACAAGTATCAGAAGATGGTAAGACTCTTACTATTACCTTCGTTAAAGGAGGAAATAAAGGAGCTTCAGGTAATGTATCTTTCTGGTATAAATGGGACAAAGAAAACACAACTGGTAAAGACCAGGACCGAACTCTTAAAGTTGGTTCAGAGTCTGTAATCGTAAAACGTTCTGGAACTGGACCAGTTCCAGTATTACTTCCAATCAAGAAGTACAACTCAGGTGGAATTGACCATACAACACTCCAGCATGCTCAAAAAATCTGGGGACCTCTGGGAATTCCAGACTGGAGAGACACTCTCACAGTAACAGATCCAGCTAAAGATGGTTTCTTATACTGGCATATCTCAGTCAATAGCGCAGTTGATAAAAAAGCACCAGCATCAGGAATCGTATTTACTGACCAAATGCCAAATCTACCAGCGCTTGACTTTAGCCGTCTAACATCAGCTAAAGGACAAGATGTTTCTCAATACTTCAAAGGTGGATACTACTTGCCTGCATCATTTGACTTAAAAGTTAATGGAAAAACTTTTGTAGTTGATGGAAAACCAATGTCAGGTCTTGGATTAGAACCATACATTGAGTGGACAGCCCGTGGATTTAAACTTGATTTGACTAAGATCAGCGACAAATTTAAAGTTGAATCTACTGACGAAATTACACTATCATACCAAACACTTCTACAACATGCTGATCAAATCAAGAGCGTAACAAACGTTGCTTCTCTAACAAGTGATCAGCACAAAACTTCTGTATCCAAAGAAAACACTTGGGTTAACAAAGCAGCTTCAGCAGATGCGCAAGTCTTCAATAGTGATGTAACAACTACAACAACGACTACGACATCTACTACAACAACTACAGAGTCTACGACTACATCTACTACAACAACTACAGAGTCTACGACTACATCTACTACAACAACTACAGAGTCTACGACTACATCTACTACAACTACGACTCCTGAGTCTACAACGTCTACAACGACTACAACTCCTGAGTCTACAACGTCTACAACAACTACGACTCCTGAGTCTACAACGTCTACAACGACTACAACTCCTGAGTCTACAACGTCTACAACGACTACAACTCCTGAGTCTACAACGTCTACAACGACTACAACTCCTGAGTCTACAACGTCTACAACAACTACGACTCCTGAGTCTACAACTTCAACTACTACGACTCAAGAGCCTTCAACTACAACCACTACGACTCCTGAGTCTACAACTTCAACTACTACGACTCAAGAGCCTTCAACTACAACCACTACGACTCCTGAGTCTACAACTTCAACAACCACTACGACTCCAGAAGAGCCAACTAGTCAAAACAGTAGTGAAGAAGAATCAAGCTCTACAACTACTACAACTCCTGAGCCTACAACTTCAACAACGACTACGACTCCAGAAGAGCCAACGACTACTGAGTCTACAACAACGCCACAAACAACAATGCCATATTACCCAGGTACAGAGCCAACGACTACTTCAACAACAACTCCAAGTACAACTCCAGGCTCAAATGATTCAACAACTCCAGGTTCAAATGGTTCAACATCATCAACTACTCCTGGAGAAGCTACAACTGATTCAACAACTGGAGACGAACCAGGACTTCCAAATACTGGTGAGCGTAATGGTCTAATTGTTTCTGTTGCTGGTGTTGCAATGCTTATCGTTGCTGTAGGAACTATTTTACATTATCGTAAAAAATAATCAACCAATGTAGAAGTGATAAGAATAGGGATTTTAGAGATAACTATCTTTGAAAACTTTATCCAATAACTTTACTTGTTAGATTCAAAAAAGCGGACATAATTGTCCGCTTTTTGTTTACTCGTTTTATCATTTAAAGTCAGAAAAAAGCTTTGGACGATGATTTCCAAAACTTTCTTCCTGCGATCCTTTTTATATAGGGTAGACCTTTCGAAATTCTTCTAAAACCACCTTGCTATCAGGTGTAAAAGTCAGTCCGGCCTCGCTCATCCACTCGGTGAAAACCTCCTCATGAACTTGGCGCCAATAGGCCAGAGATTTATCACCCTCACCTTCCTTGTAGGCATGGTCGGCTGACACTTGATGGAAAGGCTGAATGGAAACCTTTGTAATTTCAACGATGCAAACAGCCTGATCTTGGCTGTCTAAAATGACATCGAAGGTCCCTTCTTGTGGAAGGGGTTCGTTCTCTATTGCGTATAGATCATGAGCTGAGGCTGTTGCTGTTTTTTCTCCTGTAAACACCAGATCCGCTAAAAGGTCTGGGTCCACACCAAAAGCCCAGGCATCTATCTCATCTCCGATAGAGGGATTGATTTGCTTGTAGGCATTCCACATTTCTTGAGCTGTCATAGGTTGCTCCTTTGTATTTTTTTACTTTCTTCTTTTACACGTTTGAGATGATCTGGATAGTCAATATCTAAATTAAAAATCTCTGGAATAGAACTGTAATGGATAATACATTTGATATCCATTTGATTCATTTTTTGTATGAAAGAAGCATTCAGATATCCTGCTACGGCGAAATCTATCTTTTTCGTCCTTGCTTTATCTTGCATCTGTCTCAGCATTTCTAACATAATGGGACTTTCCATATCATGCCATTGACTATTTCTCACAGTGGCAAAAACAAAAGAAGTCAAATCATTCATTCCCACTACAATCTTTGAAATACCCATTTCCAGTATCCTGTCCAAGTCAAAATAAGCTGAAGGCAATTCAATCATTGTTCCAACTTTTCCAGTAAAATCATGCTGGCGCAATACTCTAATAGCTTGTTTTAACTGTTCAGCATCATTCACAAAAGGAAAAATAACAGACAGATTGGGATTGGTTTGATAAACTTCTGTAACGACATATGCCTCAGCCTGAAATTCATCTGGACATGCCAATAAACGCCTAGTCCCTCTATATCCAAATAATGGGTGGCGTTCATTAAAATACTCTTTAGTCCCGTCTAGACTATTTGCTTCTGTATTTGTTAACTCTGAAAAGCGATACCAGACTTCTTCATCTGAGTATAAATGGCAAATAGTGTCTAGATAATCTTTTACAAATTGCTGACAACTTGGTAACAGGATGTTTTGGTTGAGCTCTCTCAACAAGTATTCCCCACGAATCAAGCCGACGTGGTTCAATAACTGGGGATAAACTTTTTCATCAATTCTTTCGCCACTAAAAGCCAGTTGATTTTGCATGTTTTACCTTCCAATTCATGTAAGAGGTCTTGTCCAATTCTGGAAATCCTCGTAACTCTGCCTTCGCCTTCAATACTAATGGTGAGGCATTTTCTTCGGTCAACTGCTCAAGAGAAATCCAAATGGCATTTGCTGAATCATTACTTCCATCAAGAACTTCATGAGGAAGGGATTTTTGAGAGCCTTCGAAATCGAGTACGATATCATAAAAGGCCATGATATGATGTACGGCGAAGTCTTGCCCTTCTTCATAAACCAGCACATCATAAATCCTAGGATTTGAATACTGGCTAAGCATATAACCCGTCTCTTCCAGAACTTCTCTCTCGAGGGTTTCAGTCAGTCCCTCCCCTACTTCCTGGCTACCACCTGGTAGGTCAAAACGATGCTGATAAGGTCCTCTTGTTTTCTCAATGCAAAGCAATTTTCCCTCTTGAAGACAGACTCCGTATACCCCAAAGTGATTTTTGATTTCCATTAGATTCTCCTACTTCAAGCTCCAGCCACCATCAATAGTCAAGATTTGTCCTTGCATGGCGCTTGCTTTTCCACTTGCTAAAAAGAGGCTGACTTCTGCCACTTCTTCTGGCTCAATCCAGCGTTTGATAGGTGTTTCACTGGCTACCCAGTCTGCCAGACCACCTGGTTCAAAGTCAGCTGCTGTCATACCAGTCTTAACCGCACCAGGAGCAATGCCAAAGACCTGAATCCCAGCTTCAGCATAGTCTAGAGCTAATTGCTTGGTAAAGCCTGCTAAGGCATGTTTAGAAGAGGTATAGGCGTGCCCACCTCCGCCTGCCAGACTTGAAGCAATGGAACACATATTGATGATGGTTCCTCGCTTGTATTCCAACATTTGAGTCAAATAATAGCGAGTCAACTCTACTGGAGTCACATAGTTAATTTCAAAAATCTCTTGGATTTCTTGGGCTGATTGTTCCAGTAAAGATTTGTAGTCATCCAAAATTCCTGCAGTATTACACAGAATATCAACTTGAGGACACCAGTCGAAAATCGGCGTCAAATCAAGAGTTAAGTCCCGCTGTAAGAAGTGAAAATCACCTGCTAACTGAGGATCCGCTCCCTGGTCCACTCCATAGACCTGGTAGCCCTTTTCTAGAAAGAGGCGAGCTTGAGCCAGACCAATCCCTGAGCTAACACCTGTAACTAAGACACGTTTAGTCATGGACTTCCACCCAGTCTGTGGCTAGGACATCACAAGGAGTCGGACTCCACATAGAAAAGCCTTCCCCTTCACCAGAGACGTTGATGAGGAAATAAGGCGTCACTTCAAGAGCGACACCGTTCTGTTCGATGGTGTCGAAAAGCTGGACATAGTTTTCAGCTCCTCCCCAACCAGTACGCACATACTTCTTTTTTGCCTTTAGTCCCGGCAAGATTTCTTCAAATGTCATATTTTTCTCCTTAATAGTTCTCTTGTTTTATTATAACAAAAAACCGTTTTTCAACGGTTTTTTGACAATTATTTTTCATGATTTCTTAAGTCTTAGTAGATTACCATTGCAAACCCGCTTCTCTGATTTCCTTTTTAGAGGCAAACTTTCCATTTGGTCGATGCCATCTTCCATTTCTATCTCTAAAGTAGCCACCTGTATTACTACTTTGTGATTCTTCTTCTGCTAGTGCTGGGGCTTCAGTTTCCTGCTGTTTCTGTTCTTCTTTAGCCTTCTCTTCAGCCTCTTTTTTAGCTTTTTCTTGTGCTTCTTTTTCTTCAGCCTCTTTCTTAGCCTTTTCCTCGGCTGCTTTAACTTCAGCAGCACGTTCTTCAGCTGATTTGACCGTATTTTTTGCAGTACCATCCGCATAATTTATTTCAGCATTTTCTGAAACATTATCTAAGGCAACATGGGTTACGGAATACTTATCAATTTTTTCCTTACTGCTACCTAATTTAATCTCAAGTAACTTACCATCCTGATCAATTCCAACGTACTGTAAGATAATCTGTCTAGGAATCAATTCATTATCCTTATAGACAGCTGTTACCTTATAATCTAGATAATAGTTAGGATGGTTTGCAAGCCATGAATCTAGACCATTTTCATAATAAAGCATGCTACTTTGATTTTTGTCATCCGTTCCAGTAAAGGCACCTGTATTTAACCAGGCTGTCATAGGAACTAGATTGCGACCTTCATCATTAAGTCCACTAAATTGATAACCAACTAAATGACCGCGATTCATTAACCAGGCTTCCTTTGTACCATCACCATAATAAAATTTATAGTTATGCCATCCAACTGGATCAAAGGTTAATTTAGCTTCTCGCTTTTCTTTTGGTTCATCACTATCTTTCAGCTGAATATGAGCATAGGTTGCACGAGATTTGGAATCCAGTTCCCCAAGTTCAAGTTGCTTTTCGTTTCTAAAAGTAAGTAAACCAGCTTCATTGTACAATTTTGTATTATCCTGCGTAGTCTGTTCAGTCGTTACAGGTTCAGTTACTTTCGCCTCTTCCTTATGTTTCGAGCAACCAACTGATGTCAGCAGCGAGAGAAAAACAACAGAAGTCAAAACTATTCTTTTCATTCTATATTCTCCTAAATTATTAAAATATTTATTATATTGTTATTTTATACCATTTTATCATTTATAGTTTGTATTTTCAAACAATTATATAAATTTTTTTAAACAAAAAGAGCGAGATAAAATCTCGCTCTTGAATAAAAGTTAATGTAAAAATAGAAAAGATTAAAGCATATTTTAAAAATTTAATTCTTTTGATTATTTTATTTCTATAAATTTTTGATATATTTTCTTAGTTAATTCTTCTTGCTGGCTTGCTGTTAGTCGTGAAGAAGTACGAATCAAAACTGTACCATATACATAATGCGAACCAGGTTGAAGAGAGGTTCCATCATATGCACTAATATATTTATTACGCTGTTCTGCTTCCTCTTTAGTTTTATATACCTCTATATTACCGCCTGCATCATTTCCTTTTTGAATAATATCAGAACCCTCTACCGGAGGAGTTACTTGATTATCTACAAAATAAACAGATGCCGTATAACCACCTTGTTTATTTAGATGCTTATTAGGATCATTACTTTCTGTCACAGATTGTACTCCAGTAATTGTATCAACTTCTTTAAGTCTTTCCTCAATAAATGTACTAGATGGATTCGTAATTTGTTTTAATTGAATGACGCTATTTTTGTATTTCTCCAGTTTATTCTTTAATTCATTTTGATTTTCTTCATAACTTAATGGTTGATTCATTTCATTAATTTGATTTTCAATATCTTTTGTTTTTTTCTCCATTTCTGGTACTTTTCTTATTGATTTTTGAGTTTCTTCTACAGAATTCTTTAAGTCATCTAAGGTATTTGATTCTAATGCTTCTTCGCCTTTTTCAACTAATGCTTCAGCCTCAGATATTAAGTCTTCAATATCCTTATTTTTTTCTTTTAGAGATACAGAGGCTTTTTCAAAATTACTGACAGCAGTTTTATAAGGTACATAAGATAAAAAGTAATAACCTAAACTAACACCTAGTATCGCAAATATCATAATTGATATGATTACTACAATTTTTTTCATATTTACTTCCTTTTCAAAAAAATATTTATTTTATTATACTATTATTAGTTTGTATTTTCAAACAATTATATAAATTTTTAAAACAAAAAGAGCGAGATAGAACCTCGCTCTTGAATGGATTTCGTTTTAATTTCTATGGCAAATCATTTCCTGCTGCTAGGTAAATCTCATACCATTCTTTTCGTGTTAGAGTCAAGTTACTTGCTTTGCTTGCCTCTAATAGATGTTTGGGGTTTGTAGTTCCTACTACTGCTTGCATCCTAGCTGGGTAACGCAACACCCAAGCGATGGCAATAGCTGATGGGCTTACTCCATATTTTAGGGCTAGTCGATTTAGAACTTGATTTAGTTGTTGGAATTGTTCATTGCCAACAAAATTACCTTTGAAATAACCAAACTGCAAGACTGACCAAGCCTGAATGACCATATCATTTAGTTTGCAGTATTCAAAGACGCTACCATCACGCACAGCTGCCTTGTCACCTTCCATATTGACATGGAAACCAGCGTCAAAACCAGGTGTGAAAGCTGCGCTTAGCTGTAATTGATTGATCAATAAGGACTGTTTGACTTCTCTCTTCAGTAATTCCATCATCATGGGATTTTGGTTAGACACACCAAAGTCTCGAACTTTACCTGATTTTTGTAGAATATCAAAAGCTTCTGCCACTTGGTCAGCTTCCATCAAGGCATCTGGACGATGGAGAAGCAAGCTATCTAGGTAATCAACCTGCAATCGTTGTAGAATCCCATCAACTGACTCTAAAATATAATCTTTTGAAAAATCAAAATAGGTAAATTCTTCTATGCGAATGCCACACTTAGACTGAATCCACATCTTTTCTCGCAGGTCCGGACGATTTTTCAAAACCTGTCCCAGTAATTCTTCACAACGACCTCCACCGTAGATATCTGCCAAGTCAAAGGCGTTGATTCCGACAGATAGGGCTGTCTCAACCAACTCCTCCACTTCTTTGACCGACTTGTCACTAATTCGCATCATGCCGAGGACGATTTCGGATAGTTCTCTTTTCTCATGTCCAAATGAAATGTATTTCATGGCTTCTTCCTCCGTTTTTCTTCATTATAATGCAGAATGCCTCTTTTATTAACTATCGTCATACAAAAGAAAAGAACCAGCTCAAGCTGGTCCTTTTAAAACTTAGCCAATCACACTTCCGTTTGGTACAGCTGGATCAACTGTGAGAAGGGTTAATTTGCCTTCATGTTCAGCTGAGAGGATCATCCCTTGGCTGACATATTTTTTCATCATCTTACGTGGTTTGAGGTTGGCAACGATTTGTACTTTCTTACCGACCAATTCTTGTTCGTTTGGATAGAATTTCGCAATACCAGAAAGGATTTGACGGTCTTCACCATCACCAGCATCTAGGCGGAATTGAAGCAATTTGTCAGAACCTTCCACTTTAGAAACTTCTTTGACTTCAGCAACACGGATTTCAACCTTGTCAAAGTCTTCAAACTTGATTTCATCCTTGTTTAGTTTGAGTTCAACTTCATCTGGATTCCATTCTTTTTCGACAGCTGGCTTGTTACCTTCCATTTGTTCCTTGATATAGGCGATTTCTTCTTCCATATCGAGACGTGGGAAGATTGGAGTTCCTTTGGCAACTACCGTTACGCCTGCAGGTAAATCAGCCAAGCTCAAGTTTTCAAGACTAGAAACTTCTGCAAGTCCAAGTTGAGTCAAGACTGCACGACTGGTTTCCATCATAAATGGCTCAATCAAGTGAGCTACGACACGAAGGCTGGCTGCCAAGTGACTCATAACACTGGCCAATTGGTCACGATGAGCTTCATCCTTAGCTAAGACCCAAGGTGCTGTCTCATCGATGTATTTGTTAGTACGTGAGATAAGAGTCCAGACTGCTTCAAGCGCACGTGGGTAGTCAACTACTTCCATATAGGTGTGGTAGTCAGCGATTGATTGTTCTGCTACTTGGGCAAGGGCATTGTCAAAGTCTGTCACACCTTCTACATAGGCAGGGATTTGACCATCAAAATACTTGTTAATCATTGAAACCGTACGGTTGAGGAGGTTTCCGAGGTCATTTGCCAATTCATAGTTGATACGCCCTACATAGTCCTCTGGAGTGAAGGTTCCGTCTGAACCAACTGGAAGGCTACGCATGAGGTAGTAACGAAGTGGATCGAGACCATAACGTTCTACTAACATTTCAGGGTATACGACATTCCCTTTAGACTTAGACATTTTACCGTCTTTCATGACAAACCAACCATGGGCAATCAAGCGATCAGGCAATTTCATATCCAACATCATGAGAAGGATTGGCCAGTAAATTGAGTGGAAACGAAGGATGTCTTTTCCGACCATGTGGAAGACCGTTCCATTCCAGAATTTATCGTAGTTAGCATGATCCTCTTGACCATAACCAAGAGCAGTCGCATAGTTGAGAAGGGCATCAATCCAAACATAGACAACGTGTTTTGGATTTGATGGAACTGGCACCCCCCATGTAAAGGTTGTACGTGATACCGCTAAATCTTCCAAACCTGGCTCGATAAAGTTTTTCAACATTTCATTGAGACGGCCATCAGGAGTGATGAAGTCGGGATGTGATTTGAAAAATTCGACCAAACGGTCTTGGTATTTGCTGAGGCGAAGGAAATAAGATTCTTCTGAAACCCATTCAACCTCGTGACCTGATGGAGCGATACCGCCCGTCACATTTCCAGCTTCATCACGGAAAACTTCCGCAAGTTGGCTTTCTGTAAAGAATTCCTCATCGGATACTGAGTACCAGCCAGAGTATTCACCTAGGTAGATGTCATCTTGAGCAAGCAAGCGTTCAAAAACTTGCGCTACTACTTTTTCATGGTAGTTATCTGTGGTACGGATAAATTTATCGTATGAGATATCCAATAATTTCCAGAGTTCTTTAACTCCAACTGCCATACCATCAACATAGGCTTGTGGTGTGATACCAGCTTCTTCCGCTTTTTGCTGAATCTTTTGGCCATGCTCATCAAGACCAGTCAGATAAAAGACATCGTAGCCCATCAGGCGTTTGTAACGTGCTAGGACATCACATGCGATAGTTGTGTAGGCAGAACCGATATGAAGTTTACCAGATGGATAGTAAATCGGTGTTGTAATATAAAAATTCTTTTCAGACATAATATTTCCTTTCCAGGCTAATGAAACCTGTTTTTCTAACACTTCATTATACCACATTTTTAGTGATTTTCGATAGAGAAATCCATACAAAAAACAAGATAGACAAGCGTCCATCTTGTTTTTCATCTTGATTGTCTTATTCATAGCGAAGTGCTTCGATAGGATCCAGCTTAGAGGCTTTATTGGCTGGTAGAACACCGAATATCATTCCGATACCAGCTGATACCGCTAAACTAAAGAGAGCGATTGGGATAGATACTCCTACTTCGATACCTGCAATCATGTTTTGAAGTAGAGCCCCTGCAAGCATCGTCACCCCTGCAGCGAACAGAAGACCGAAGAAGCCACCTAACATGGTCAAAATCATAGATTCAATCAAAAATTGAACCAGAATATTCCCACGTGTTGCTCCTAGCGCTTTACGTAGACCAATCTCACGGGTACGCTCTGTCACTGAAACAAGCATAATGTTCATAACACCAGTACCACCGACAAAAAGGGAAATCCCCGCAATAGCACTAATAATCGTTGTTATGAAGCCAAAGAGTTGTTGAATTTCTTGGAAGGCAGCAGACGCATCTGCAACTTGATATTCCCCTTGTTGAAGACCTGCAATCTCTGTCATTCTTCTAGCTAACTCTGGTCCTAAAGTCTGGGTTAAGCTAGTATCATTGACACGGAAGACAATATTTGAAATCTCATCTGTGTTAAAATTAGCTGCTAAGGAAATATTGGTCGTAATTGGTAGTCCTCCGACTCCAAATGTTTTCGCAGCCTTAGCTTCTTTACTTGCATAAACACCAATAACACGGTAACTGATTTCATTTACTTCAACAATTTGGTTGAGGGCTTCTTTTGCAGAACCAAAAAGGCTATTGGCAAGCTCTTCATCTAAAATGATCACACTTGCAAAATCTTTATAATCTTGTTGTCTAAGTCCACGACCTGCAATAATTTCATTTTCAACCGCATCCATATAGGTGACATTCCCACCAGTCATGTTTGCATGTTCGACCTTTTTATCCTTATAGGTCAAGGTAACATTCATTGAGTTGGTCACATAATAGCTATCCACTCCCTTGAGCTTAGCAGCTTCCTTGACCCAAGCTTCTTGAGGTTTTGGTGGTTCAACAAAATCTTCTTCTTGACCACCAGACAAGGTCAATGCAGATTGTCTTTGTGTAAAGGAACCGTCCTTACTCTTTGTAGGTGAGAAAAAGACATGGATATCTTTCTGGGACTTGGTCATGTTTTTATTGACCTGACGAGACATGGAATCACCTAAGGCCATAATCACGACAACCGAGGATACACCGATAATAATCCCAATCATGGTCAAGAAGGACCGCATCTTGTGGGCCATAATGGATGAAAAGGCAAATTTCAGATTCTGCATCTTAGTTTTCCCCCTTTTCTACTAGGCCACTATCAGACGAAATGACACCATCACGGATGACGATTTGACGTTTCGCATAGGCAGCAATTTCAGGCTCATGCGTAACCATGATGATAGTTTTTCCTTCTTTGTTCAATTCAACTAAGAGTTGCATGATTTGATTTCCTGTTTTGGTATCAAGTGCCCCAGTCGGTTCGTCTGCTAGAATGATAGAAGGATTGTTGACTAGAGCACGCGCAATGGCAACCCTTTGCTTCTGACCACCTGACAACTCCGAAGGTAAGTGATGGCTACGTTCTGTCAACTCAACCTTTTCCAGATATTCTGCTGCTAGTTTACGACGTTTAGAAGCCGCAACTCCTGCATAAATCAATGGAAGTTCTACATTTTGTAGAGCATTCATCTTGGACAAGAGAAAGAATTGTTGAAAGACGAATCCGATTTCTTGATTTCGAACCTTGGCTAATTGTTTTTCACCCAAACCAGCTACTTCTTTTCCATCTAGAAAATACTGACCACTTGTAGGGGTATCTAACATACCGATGGTATTCATGAGGGTGGACTTACCAGAACCTGATGGTCCCATGATAGCTACGAATTCTCCCTCGTGAACTTCTAGATTAATGTTTTTAAGTACTTGAAGTTCTTGGTCGCCATTCCGATAGCTACGGCAGATATTTTTGAGGCTAATTAGTTGCTTCATCAGTCTTCACCTCTTTTCCTTCTTGCAAGGAAGCTGTCGGATTACTGATGACTTTTGCTCCATCTGTCAGACCAGATGTAATTTTTTGGTTTTCTGCATCTGCATTGCCCAATCCAACTTCAACTTTTTTGGCCTTTTGATTTTCGTCAAGGATCCAAACATAGTTTTTATCTTCTTCCATGACGATACTGGTAATCGGAACAAGTAATGCCTTACTAGTACTTTTCACTTCGACACTAACTGTAAAGCCTTGTTTCAAGTCACCGAGTTCACTTGTTACATCGACGGTATATGGATATTTAGAACCTGAGTTTGATCCCGCAACACTTGCGCTTGCTTCACTGTTATTTTTTGGATAATTGGAAATATAGCTAATCTTACCATTCCATGTCTTATCTGGATAAACCTTAGATGTGAAGGTGACTTCTTGGCCAACAGAAAGGTTTGCAAGATTGTACTCAGAAAGCTCTCCCTTGACCTGCAAGTTATCGTTACTTACGATATGAACCAAAACTTGACTATTTCCTGTTGGAGATTTTGAAACATTACGATTCACTTCAACAACTGTTCCCTCTACAGTACTCAATACAGTAGCAGAATTCAACTGGGCTTGAGCTTTTTCGAGTTGCGCTTCTGCATCTGCACGCACATCACGTGCATCGCTGATTTGAGAATCAATAGCAGCTGTGGCAGAACCGGATGACTGAGCTGGTGCTTGTCCAGTTGCTCCTTCTAGACCTGCTTGAGGAAGACTTGGTGTTGCTGCGGCGGTATTACGAGCATCGTTTAATTCATTGATATGACGGTCAGCTTTAGCTACAGCACGGCTTGCAGCATCATAGGCAGCCTGGGCTTCTGTACTACTATACTTGACTAGTGCCTGCCCCTCGCTAACCTTATCTCCTACAGAAACCAAAACCTCATCCAAGTCACCCTTACTTGCATCATAATAAACATATTGTTCATTCTGAGCCGTCACAGTACCTGATAAGAGAACCGATGAAGCCACTGAACCCTCTTTTGCAAGAACAATCTTTGCAGTTTCCTCTTTGGTAGCTGCTTGATTTGGTTGTCTTAATAGAAGAACGGCAGCCGCTCCCACTACAAGAACTGAGGCAACTCCAATAGCGGTAAACAATGGCCATTTCTTGGCTTTTGACTTTCTTTTCATATCCATACTCCTTTTTAATTGCATATATTAAAATTATAGCACATGTCCTGAAATTGGACAATTTGTTTCTAATTATCCAAATATAGCTGATTCATATTTTATTCTTGTATTAGTTATATAATACACCTTCTAATTTATTTTTGCAAGCACTTACATAAAATCTTTATACGTAGCAGATTTTTGCATTGACTCCCAAAAAAAGATAGAATATGACTAGAAAACAACAAAGGAGCTTTCTATGAGAGAATATGATATTATCGCCATCGGAGGAGGTAGCGGGGGTATTGCTACCATGAATCATGCTGGCGAACATGGTGCTAAAGCCGCAGTTATTGAGGAAAAGAAATTAGGAGGAACTTGTGTCAATATTGGCTGCGTTCCTAAGAAAATTATGTGGTACGGAGCACAAATCGCGGAAAGTATCCACAAATATGGGCCTGACTATGGTTTCACAAGTACTAATAACAAATTTGATTACGCAACACTTCGTAAGAATCGTGAAGCCTACATCGATCGTGCTCGTTCTTCTTACAACGGAAGTTTCAAGCGTAACGGTGTTGATTTAATTGAAGGTCGTGCCGAGTTTGTTGATGCTCATACAGTCAGTGTTAATGGCGAATTGATCCGCGCTAAGCACATCGTGATTGCGACTGGTGCACATCCTCAAATCCCTGCCATTCCTGGCGCAGAACTAGGTGGTAGTTCTGATGATGTCTTTGCCTGGGAAGAGTTGCCTGAATCAGTAGCTATTCTGGGTGCTGGTTACATTGCAGTCGAATTGGCTGGCGTACTCCATACCCTTGGCGTACAGACTGATTTATTTGTCCGTCGTGAACGTCCACTTCGTGGATTTGATAGCTATATTATTGAGAGTCTAGTTCAAGAAATGGAAAATACTGGACTAAAACTCCATACTCATAAAGTTCCTGCTAAACTTGAAAAAACCGAAGAAGGCATTCGAATTCATTTTGAAGATGGTAGCATGCATACTGCTAGTCAAGTCATCTGGGCTACAGGTCGTCGTCCAAACGTTGAAGGACTTAATCTAGAAAAAGCAGGCGTTACCCTCAATGAACATGGTTTCATCCAAGTTGATGAATACCAAAACACCGTCGTTGACGGTATCTATGCTCTTGGAGATGTTACAGGCGAAAAAGAACTAACACCTGTCGCTATCAAAGCTGGTCGTACTCTCTCAGAAAGACTATTCAATGGCAAAACAAATGCCAAAATGGACTATACAACTATTCCAACCGTTGTCTTTTCACACCCAGCTATCGGAACTGTCGGTATGACTGAGGAAGAAGCTATCAAAGAGTATGGACAAGAAAACATCAAAGTCTATACTTCAAAATTTGCTTCTATGTATTCAGCAGTGACTAGCCACCGTCAAGAAGCTCGCTTCAAGCTAGTTACAGCTGGTGCAGACGAAAAGGTAGTTGGACTTCACGGTATCGGCTATGGAGTTGACGAAATGATTCAAGGTTTTGCAGTTGCTATCAAAATGGGAGCTACAAAAGCTGACTTTGATGCAACCGTCGCTATCCATCCAACTGGTTCAGAAGAGTTTGTGACTATGCGTTAATCCCCCAAAGAGACCTCTTGGTCTCTTTTTTGTTTAAATCGGCCGTTACAACTTTGTAACCTTTGTTTTTGAAAAAGGTTGACATTTATATCTCTTCCAGTATAATAGTTACTATAAATTAAAAAAGAGGTTAACTATTATGAAAAAAGCACACATTTATGCTATTCCTGCTATTGGAGCTGCTCTGATTGCAGTATTAGCCCAAATTAGCATTCCAATTGGACCTGTTCCATTTACTCTGCAAAACTTTGCTATTGGTCTCATTGCTACTGTTTTTAGACCAAGGGAAGCTGTTCTCTCTGTAGGACTTTATCTTTTGCTTGGTGCTATTGGACTTCCCGTTTTTGCTAGCGGTGGAGCTGGTTTCCATGTTTTAGTTGGACCAAGCGCTGGTTATCTTTGGTTCGACCTAGTCTATGCAGGACTTGCATCTTATCTAACACACAAAAATAGTGGTGTTGTACGTATCTTCCTAGCCAATCTCTTGGGTGATTCACTTGTTTTTGTCGGTGGTATCCTCAGCCTCCACTTCCTTGCTGGTATGCCTATTGACAAGGCTCTCGCTGTCGGTGTCATTCCCTTTATCATTCCTGATCTTGCAAAAATTATTGCCATCAGTTTTATCGGACGACCACTCCTTCAACGACTTAGTAGCCAACCTTACTTTTCACAAAAATAAAAAAGAGGCCGGGATTTACTTCCCGTCTCTTTTTATTTATGTATCTATGAACCCTTATTGATTTTTAAAGGCATCCACCATCACTTGGAACTCTTCGTTTGAGAGTGTGATTCCTTTCCCCATCTTTGTGTGATCAGGACTCCAGCTACGAATGTCAAACTTTGCTGGAGCTCCATTAAAGCTTACACGATTGATTTCCTTGGTCCATCCTTTATCGTTTTCAGATAAAGTGAGTAAGTGTTCTTCAATTTCAAAAGTAAATTCTGCCATGTCCTTCTCCTTTTTGTTCTCAATTGATAATTCGAAAAATCTTGTAGATTTCATAAAATTTTTATATAATGAATAAAAGAAGGGAGGCCGGAATGAAAGATTTCTTGAAACAAGCTTTACAAAAAGTCCATGATTTTGTGAATGGTCATGAAGATTCCATTCCTGAAAAAAGCGATCCCCTCATTGCTAGACTTGAAGAAGCACTAGTCAAAAAAACGGCTGTCCATATCATCTTTGCTGAAACGAGTTTTACAGGCGATATTATCAAGTATGATACTGACCGCCAACAAATTATCGTTAAAAATTTCGCCAAAAATGTAAGCCGTATTATTCGAGTATCGGATATCCGGAGAGTAACATTTGTTCCTTCTACTATCCAAACTGCTCAAAAAAGAAGATTTAAGAAAGAGTGAGATGAGTTCATCATCTCACTCTTTTTCTATTAACGAATTTGTTCAAAATGTAGGTGAACCGCGATGTGGTCGCCATAACCACTTCTTTCCAAATCACGTTGCAAACGATAAGAGATATAGTGTTCTGCGATAGTAATGTATCCTGCTCCAAGCAAGCGGTGTTCAACCATTGATTGGATCATGCTGATGGTTGCACGCTCTACTTTTGCTTCTTCCAAGTCCAAAACAACTTTTTTAGTCACTTGAGCTAGGTTTTGGCGCAAATCGTCCGTCAATACATAGACTGTTTGAGCTGCCTTAAGAATAGCTTGGTAGATTTTATCTGGATCAAAATCAGCGACTTGTCCATCACGTTTAATTACTTGCATAGGTTTCTCCTTTTAATTGTTATTTTCTTTTATTTCTGCTAACATTTTTTCTTCTTCTGCTGTCAATTCATACTGTTCCAGCAAATCAGGTCTACGTTGATAGGTTTTCTTCAGACTCTCATAGAGACGCCATTGACGGATATTTTCATGGTGGCCACTCATAAGCACATCTGGGACTAACATGCCACGAAAATCATAAGGTCTTGTGTACTGAGGATATTCTAAGAGTCCAGATGAGAAACTATCATCTTGGTGACTAGTTTCCTTTCCAATAACTTCTGGAATCAAGCGAACCGTCGCATCAATCATAGTCATTGCTGCTAGTTCTCCACCAGTCAAGACATAATCTCCTAACGAAATCTCATCCGTCACCAGAGTCTTAATTCGTTCGTCATACCCTTCGTAGTGACCACAGATAAAAATGAGTTCTTCCTCCTTAGCCAAATCTTCCGCATAAGCTTGGTCAAACTGTTTTCCCGCTGGATCTAGGAGAATCACGCGCGGATTCTTTTTTTCAATAGCATCGAAGGCATCAAAGATGGGTTGTGCTCGGAGCAACATTCCTTGACCACCACCATAGGGTTCATCATCTACATGACGCGCCTTCTCCGCATATTCACGAAAATTATGATATTGGATATCTAAGAGTCCTTTTTCACGTGCCTTTCCAACGATGGAATGCTCTAAGGGTGAGAACATTTCAGGAAAGAGGGTTAAAATATCAATCTTCATCGTCTAACCCTTCTAAGAGTTCTACATCCACACGATTATTTGGAATATCCACATTCAGCACAACCGGTGGGATATAAGGCAAGAGTAGGTCACGTTTACCCTTTCGTTTAACTACCCAGACATCATTGGCACCTGGTTGAAGGATTTCCTTGATAGTCCCAATCAAGTTATCTCCCTCATAAACCTCTAGTCCGATAATTTCGTGGTAGTAAAACTCACCGTCATCTAGGTCATTGAGATTCTCCTCTGCAACCTTTAGACTATAACCCTTGTATTTTTCGATATCATTGATATGGTACATATCTTTAAACTTGATAATATCGAAATTCTTATGCTTCCGGTGGCTCGCGATGACCACTGTTCGAACAAATTGATCTTTATCATCAAATAAGGCGAGTTCTGCCCCTTTTTTAAAGCGTTCTTCAGTAAAATCTGTCACTGACAAGACTCGCATCTCACCTTGCAAACCCTGAGTGTTGACAATTTTCCCAACGTTAAAGTAGTTCATCTGATCTCCTGTATCTATTTCTCCCTTTATTTTATCATGTTATAGGGATTTTCTCAAGTTGGAGAAAACGGCTACTATGGATGATTTCTTTCTAAAAATCCTTCCAAATCTTGTGCATGCTGATACTTGATAGCTGCTTTTTTGTCTTTCTCAAAAATGGTCTTCGTTAAATCAATATTATTTATAGCTGCAATAGCAACTGTGTAGTGAATGATATCTGCCAACTCTTTTGCCAATTCCTCGTTTGAATCTTGAACTCCTTCTTTTCGACCAGAGCGTCCATTTAAAACCTCAGCAACTTCTCCAACTTCTTCTACTAGCTTAATAAAAAGTCCTTCTTCTGTTCTAGATTGTTGGTAGTGGTCAAGTAAGTATTCCTCTAGTTGTCTAACTGTTAAATCTCTCATTCCTTCTCCTTGCAAAAAAAGCGAGACTATGTCCCGCTTTTCTTATTTTTCGTCAATAACGATTCTTACTTTTTTGTCTTCAGTTGGGACAGAGTAGACAATCGTTCTTATCGCAGAAATAGTGCGACCCTTACGACCGATTACACGACCCACATCGCTTTGGTCAAGATCCAAATGATACTCCAAAAATTCTGGTGTATCTTCAATCTTGATAGTTAAGGCATCTGGTTGTGAAATCAAAGGTTTCACAATTGCAATAATGAGATTTTCAATCGTATCCATCTGTCAACCTACTTTAAACTTATTTTGAGAATTTAGAATCGTGGAATTTCTTCAATACACCTTCTTTTGAAAGGATGTTGCGAACTGTATCTGAAGGTTGAGCTCCATCAGCCAACCATGCAAGAATACGGTCTTCTTTCAAAGTTACTTGGTTTTCTTCAACAAGTGGGTTGTAAGTCCCAACTGTTTCGATGAAACGTCCGTCACGTGGTGAACGTGAATCTGCAACGTTAATACGGTAGAAAGGTTTTTTCTTAGAACCCATACGAGTCAAACGGATTTTAACTGCCATTTTTAATATCTCTTTTCTTTTTATTTTTTATTTCGGTGAAATAGCTAAGCTATTTAGCACATGTTCTATTATAGCAGATTTCTGGATGGTGTCAAGAAAAAAACTTGACAGAGTTTAAATATTTTTAAATTTTTTAGACTAATAGGGATAAATTAGAAAGAAAAAAGTAACTTCTACACCTACAAAGCTTACTCTGATCGACTTTATAACTGTCTAAGAAAAAAGTAAAGATTCATACAGTATCTAGATTTTCCAAAAATTCTTTATCATCAAATACTATTAACGAAACTATCCAAACCAAATTCGATGCATTGCTTCAAAGAATTTTTTAGTTGTTTGACTAGCGAGGTATTTATTAAAAAAATTTTTCAAATAATTGCCACATTGACACATAAATTCTTGCTTTCTAAATTTAAGTGTGATATATTTATAACATAAAATTTAAGTGTGATATATTTATAACACAAAAAAGGAGTCTATCATGAAAAAAAGTCAAAAAATGCGTGGCCTCATTTCAATGATTGCCGTAGCTCTCTCTATTGATTTTACTGTTTTATTTGGTTCTAATCTTAGTTGGGGACCCAAGTTAGTTATTGTTGGTATTTCAGTGTTAAGTCAGATTGTAGCTATTTGGGGCTGGCTACATATGAAACCACGACCTCATAAGATTCAGAAAGATAAGGGGAAGACTATTTTTGACTTGTCTGCTAAGCTTTACACGATACTTTTGTTTGCAGCAAGCATTTTTTATACAGTAGGGGTTTGGGCAGTGACCCCAAGTGAAAGTTCTGGTATCAAAGAATGCATTTTGGGAATTGGCCTCGTTATTGAAGTGATTGTATTTGGTTTTTTCTCTTTGAAAAATGTCAAGGAAACTCCGGACGAACGCTTTTATGCTAATTTAGCCAAGGCAGCTAGCTTGATGTTTGTTTTTATGCTAGGCGCACTGATGATCCTAGCAGTTATTATTGGGTATATGGGGTCTCTCACTCTTTACATGGGCCAGATCTTTATTAGCATAGCTGCTTTGATTTGCATCTTTGCGGTTGTCTATCTTATCTTGGAACGGAGAGGATAAGCATGGCCAAAGAAAGCAAGATTATTACTAATCTCAAATCTATTCGTGAGTCCACAGGCATGACCCAGCAGGAGTTAGCCGACCTCATCGGCATGCGACGCGAGACAATTCTGCACCTGGAAAATAACCGTTACAATCCTTCGCTGGAAATGGCTCTTAAAATTGCTCAAGTTTTTGATTTGAAAGTAGAAGACCTCTTTGAACTCAGACAGAAAGAGGAAGCATAATTCTTTTCGAGACCTAGCATTAAGTTCATTGATTAATTAGGAATTGAAGCCAAAAGAAAAATCTTTTGAAAATGTACTCTTTTAAAATATAGTAATTCTTATGGAATTGATATCCCAAAACATTTAGATACGCTTGTTGAAAAAGGATATGCTATTATCGAAACCGCCTTTGACTCGCTTTACCATCTAAATGCTACTATGAAAAAGAGTATCCTTAAAAAGAAGGGTGTTACTGGACTCTCCAAGATGAAGGCCACCGAATTGAATCAAGCACTTCATGATCATTTTTCAGAAGAAGAATTAGCTAACCGCTTTTCGATTCGTGGCTATAAACTAACTCCAAAAGGTGAACAAGCTCTCAAAGACCATCAAGTAATCATTGACCTCCATCCTAAAAAGAATCTTTAATCAACCAAAGCTGGTTGATTTTTTTGTAATTTTTTAAAACACTTACAAATCATTACAATTATTGACAAATGCTTATAAAAAGAGTATAGTATTAAAAAAAGGAGGAATTCCTATGTACCAAGAACAACGATTAGAAGAAATCATAAAACTTTTAGAGGATAGAGGAAGTCTGTCAGCAAAAGAAATGGTTGACCATTTCCATGTTTCCAAAGATACCATCCGTAGAGATTTTTCAATTCTCGCAAAGGAAAAACTAGCAAGAAGAACTCATGGAGGTTTATTGCCAATTCAAAAGCAAAGGATTCTTGATTTTCAAGGTAGAGCAGAACAATCTTCTAAAGAAAAAGAGAAAATTGCTCATTTAGCTACCCAACTCATTTCTGATTCACAACTGATATTCTTTGATGTTTCAACCACTATACTTGAGTTAGCAAAAATTATAGATAAAAAAGTTACTATTTTCAGTCATTCATTAGATAACGCACTTATCTTAGGAAATAATGAAAATGTCGATTTTCATATTCTCGGTGGAAAATTTCATAGACAGAATCGTTTTTATTATTCACTAGAAGAATCCAATACTTTAGAGGGAATTAGATTTGATGTAGCATTTTTTGGCGCTGCTAGTCTTTCAGACGGACAAGTTAGTTTTGAGGATCAAGAAGATGTTCTCATGAAAAAAAGAGCATTTAAAACTAGTAAAATTCGCGTCTTGTTAGCTGAAACAGGAAAGATAAACAAACACTCTCATTTTATACTTTCTGAACTAGCTGATTTTGATTACTGGATTACAGATAAAGAGCCTGATGTAGAAATACAAGAATCTTTAGATGGTAGAACAACAATACTATTTTAAAAAGGAGCAAAATATGTCAAGAATTAAATTAATTATGAGTGATATTGACGGCACTATTTTGGATAAAAATCACCAATTAGATTCTTATTTGATAGAACTGATGCCACTTTTAAAACAATGTAATATTCCTTTTGTTCTAGCTTCTGCTAGATCTCCTCTCGGTATAGCGCCAATTTCTAAAGAGCTTGGCATCACCGAATGTCCCATTGCCTGCTATAATGGAGCACTCATCAGTTTAGGAGATAAAATCCTAAGACAGCATACTATTAATAAAAAGGAATTACTCTTACTACATGATTTTTTAAAAAAAGAATTCCCGACAGTTTCTATCAATGTTTACTCCGGAAAAGATTGGCTTGTGAATACAATTGATGAGTGGGTAGAAATCGAAGCAACTATTACTGGAGAAAGTCCAAAAGTTACATCTTTAGCAGATTTTATAAAAGACGAGAAAACTCTTGTTCATAAACTTTTGCTGATAGATAATACGGATACCATACAGAAACTTCAAAAAATCTTATCCTCAATAGATTTCCCTCAAACCAACTTCTATCTCTCTAAAGATAACTATCTAGAAGTTACACATAATCAAGTATCCAAAAAACAAGCTTTATTAGAATTAGCCAAGTATTATCAACTTTCACTTTCTGAAATTATGACTATTGGAGATAATTATAATGATATTCCAATGATTGAGACTTCTGGACTTGGTGTTGCAATGGGAAACGCACCTACAGATGTCAAAACTTGCGCAAATACAGTAACAGATTCTAATGATCAAAATGGTGTAAGTAAGGCCATAAAATTGTATGTACTATCGGAATCATCACAATTGAATATTTGAAATCCACTTCTTTTTAGGGTACAATGGAAAAAATGATTTTTGAGAGGATTAACATGAAAAAATTAGCTACACTACTACTCATTTCAACTTTTGCTCTTGGTGGATGTACAAGCATCCAACGTGCACTTCGTGGTGATGATTACGTAGATTCTAAGATTGCTACTGAAGAAAGTTCTAAAGCCGCTACTCAAGCAGAAAAAGATTTGAAAGACGCCTTAACAAATGAAAATGCTAACTTCCCTCAACTTTCTAAGGAAGTAGCTGAAGACGAAGCTGAAGCTATTCTTCACACAAGTCTAGGTGATATTCGTATCAAACTTTTTCCAAAGTTAGCCCCTCTTGCGGTAGAAAACTTCTTGACTCATGCTAAAGAAGGCTACTACAATGGTGTTACTTTCCACCGTGTAATTGATGGATTTATGATACAAACAGGAGATCCGAAAGGTGATGGTACAGGTGGGGAATCTATCTGGCACGGTAAGGATCAAACAAAAGACAAGGGAACAGGTTTTAAAAACGAAATCTCTCCATACCTCTATAATATCCGCGGTGCTCTATCTATGGCCAATACTGGTCAACCAAACTCAAATGGTAGCCAGTTCTTCATCAACCAAAGTACAACAGACTATTCAGCTAAACTTCCTACAAATAGCTATCCTAAGAAAATTATCCAAGCCTACAAAGAAGGTGGAAATCCTACTCTCGATGGGAAACACCCAGTCTTTGGTCAAGTGATTGATGGGATGGATGTAGTAGATAAAATTGCCAAGGCTGAAAAAGACGAAAAAGATAAACCAACTACTGCTATTACCATCGACAGTATCGAAATTGTTAAAGACTACGATTTCAGTAAACAATAAACTCATTAACTTTAAGGAGATGTTAAAATGCTTTTACTTTGGGGTTCAAAAGGCTATCAAAAAGTGCTCGGACATACTCAAACTACTATTGAGTGTGGGCACTGTAACAATGTAGGTACTTGGGAAATTACAGAAACCGGACGTAAGTTTACTCTTTACTGGATTCCACTCTTTCCTTACGGTAAAACATATTTTGTTTCTTGCCCTATTTGTCATTACGGTAAAGAAATTCAAAAGTCTGAGATCGAACAATATCTCAACTATTAAAAAGATAGGTCATTCGGCCTATCTTTTTTATTTTCACTTTTATGTAAGCGTTCTCTTTTGCTTCAAATATGATATAATTTAGTTAATAGTAACGAGGAGGTTTTCCTATGAAACCATATAAAATAAGCTTAATACGACTTTGCTTGGTCTTATTAGGATATTTAATCTATAATCTAGTTTATTTTGCCCTCTTCTATTCAGCAGGTTATGCTTTTTTCATTCTATGGCCTATATTCTTTTTAGCAATAGGTTTGATTCTTTTAGGTAATTTTTTTGCCTTTAGAGATCCTCTGAAATTAAAATCAAGCTTTAAAGATAATCAGTTAGTCCAAAAGACTAGTACCATACAAGTCATTTTAGCGACTATCGGAGTCTGCTTACAATTATCAAATATGGTATATCTACGTTGGTGGCCGATCAATTATATTGATAATTTTCCAACATTATTTTGTATTAGTCTTCTCTACTCTGCTATTTTCTTTATCGGAAACTTTCAAAAAACGAAGCTCGATCAAGACGACAAGTCTTCAAACAAATCAAGTCTTGTTTTTGGAGCTATAGTCGTTTTCTTATGCAACCTCTTGTTAATCACTAATAGCAAAGTTTCAGTATGGGGCTCTACGGATCAATATGTACAGGACTTTAAAGACTTTGGACTAAAAGGAAAAGTCGAAGTATATGAGAAAAAACATTTAATTGAACCTTACAATGGAACACTTACAACTTTATTCTATAATGAAACTTTATCGAATGGAGAAAGTTTTATCGATTTTATTTATGTTTCTGATGTGCAAAATGGAACACACGTGACAACATTGGATGAAAAGGACAAGGAAGAAATTCGTTCCTATCTTGAAAACGATACGGAAAAAGAGTTATTTGATAAAGTTACACTTGAACAATTTGAATTCGTCTTAAAAGTCTATGAAGAAAGAATATATAATCTAAAATTAGAAGATGATATAGCGACTAAAATAAATGAGGCAGTTGGTGGCAAATTACTAGAGAATTATAATGTCGAGATTAAACCAGCTGACAAAATAAAATTTTATAGTGATCTTATTAAAGAGGCTGTAAAAAACAGAGAAAATGGAGATACAGATGTTGCAGGATTTTACAATATCGATATTAACAAACATATAAACGATAAAACTTTAATAGTTTCTATCGAGCACTTCAATTTTATTGAAATCGAGGATAAACAAAATCATAAAATTGATAATCGTGTAGACTACTTAAAAGATAAATTAACATCACTTCCAGTTGGAACTCTATCAGATGGTATCTATAAATTCACTGTTAGCACATTATCTGACGGCAACGTCAAAATCACTATGGTGGTTGAAAATGGTAAGAGTTACTTTGAAAAAGATACTGATTAGCAACTAAATTAGTCAAATAGACTCGGCTTTATCATTTTACACTTCCATGTAAACGCTCTATTTTCTTATTCAATTATGAAATAATGCAGTTAACAGTAACAAAGGAGGTTCTCCTATGAAACCATATAAAATCGATATAACTCGGCTCAGTCTTATTCTGATAGGATACTTAATCTTTAATCGCGTTTATTCGATTACTTATGATTCCGGAGGTTTTGCTTTTATACTCATGTGGCCAGCATTTCTCTTGTCATATGCAGTAATTGTGCTAGGAAATATTTTTATTTTTAGAGATATCTCAAAATTAAAAGCCTCCTTCGAAGATAATGAGTTGATTCAAAAGACATGTACTATACAGTTGGTTCTAGCTACAATTGGATTTTTCATGCAAATATTAGGTTTTAAGGGAGCCCCACTTAATTACATTGATAATTATCCAGTACTGGTTTGCGCCAGTATTGTGTACTCTATCATTCTCCTTATCGGTATTTATCAGACAATAAAGCTAGGGCAAGGGAAAGATAATTCAGCCATATTTGGTTTTATCTTTGGGGGGATGATCATTTTTCTCACTAGCCTTGCACTGGTTTTAATCACTTCTCCATCAATTAAATACACTACTCCTTCTTTCGCTGAAGAATTTCAATCACTTGGACTTAAGGGAAAGGTTGAGGTAGTTGATAAACACAGAGAGATTGAAGCATTTTATGGAACTGCCTACAAGCTAACATATACAGAAAATTTATCCGATGGAACTATTTTAAAAGAAACTACTACCGCAAAAATTCATGGAAAGGATGGAGAACATTTATCAAATTTCTTTCTTCTTTCAGGAACAGATCTCGAAACACTTCTTAATGATAAAGAAAAGGCACTGTTTCACACTGTCAAACAAGATGAATTCAGTTTCTTACTAGATGTATACAAAGAAAGACCGAATCTACAACAAGAAGAAGACAGTATCAAAAATGCTACTGCTGAAAAAATAGATAAACTCTTTGCGACACCAATAACTTCTAGTTTTAAATTTGGAAAATATCCAATAGAAAACTACTATGTGGCAATTATGGCTCAGGCTGTCAGGAATCGAGAAAAAGGAGATTCTGACGCAGCTGGCTTTTATAATATTACAACAAAAGATCTCATGAAAAACAAAGGTCTTACTCTCGATTTTGATTGTGACCTTACGAAAATCAAGGTAGAAAATGGAAGTCCTTTATATGCCTTTAAGGAGAGAATCTTATCTTTACCAAAAAATTCATTTTCCGATGGAATCTATAACATGAGTTGTTCTTATGATGAAAATGGAATAAAAAAGAAAGTTACTTGCCCATTTGTTGTTGAAGATGGTGTGGGACACTTTGAAGAGGATGAAATCGTGGGAAATCAAACCAATTAGTTATTTTTGATACAAAAACTAGGAGATAGCAGTATGACTTCTACTAGTTGCAATCCCCGTAAAAAAGCCAAGTCACATAGACTTGGCTTTTTATGACTATTTATGTTAGCTCATTGAAATCCCAGATTTGATCCATCCAGCCTTCATAAAAATCAGGTTCATGACAAACCATGAGGATAGAACCCTTGTATTCTTTCAAAGCACGTTTGAGTTCGTCCTTGGCATCCACATCCAAGTGGTTGGTAGGTTCATCAAGAACAAGGACATTATTCTCTCGGTTCATTAAGAGACAGAAACGAACCTTGGCTTGCTCACCACCTGACAAGACCTGAATTTGACTTTCGATGTGTTTAGTCGTCAAACCACAACGGGCAAGAGCTGCACGGACTTCTGCTTGATTGAGGGCTGGAAATGCATTCCAGACTGCTTCTAGAGGCGTCTGGCGATTACCGCCTTCCACTTCCTGTTCAAAGTAGCCGAGTTCTAGGTAGTCCCCACGTTCAACCTCCCCAGCAATTGGTGGAATAATTCCCAAAAGAGATTTCAAGAGGGTTGTTTTCCCGATACCATTAGCACCGATGATAGCAACCTTTTGATTGCGCTCAAAGGTAAGATTTAATGGTTTTGTAAGTGGACGGTCGTAGCCAATCTGCAAGTCCTTAGCTTGGAAGATAAAGCGTCCA
This sequence comes from Streptococcus infantis, assembly GCF_021497965.1. Classification (GTDB taxonomy): domain Bacteria; phylum Bacillota; class Bacilli; order Lactobacillales; family Streptococcaceae; genus Streptococcus; species Streptococcus infantis_B. Next base: position 1,106,169 of record NZ_CP046525.1, read on the forward strand.
GGTGTACGAGCAGTTTTGAATTCAAAGGATGGCTTTGGTTTCTCACTTTGGAGCTCGATGATATCCATCTTGTCCAATTTTTTCTGACGAGACATAGCCATGTTACGCGTTGCGACACGCGCCTTATTACGGGCTACAAAGTCCTTGAGATCCGCAATTTCTTTCTGTTGACGCTCATAGGCTGCTTCCAATTGCGATTTCTTCATGGCATAGACTTCTTGGAACTGGTAGTAATCTCCAGAATAACGAGTCAACTGTTGATTTTCGACGTGATATACGATATTGATAACATCATTGAGGAATGGAATATCGTGCGAAATAAGGACAAAGGCATTCTCATAGTTCTGCAGATAGCGTTTAAGCCAGTCAATATGCTCAGCATCCAGATAGTTGGTTGGCTCGTCCAAAAGCAAGATATCTGGCTTTTCAAGAAGGAGTTTGGCTAAGAGAACCTTGGTTCTTTGTCCACCAGATAAGGCTGTTACATCTGTATCCATACCATAATCCATGACACCAAGGGCACGCGCCACTTCATCAATTTTAGCATCCAAGGTATAGAAATCACGGCTTTCCAAACGGTCTTGCAGTTCTCCGACTTCTTCCATCAATGCATCAATATCAGCGCCCTCTTCTGCCATTTCCATGTAGAGTTCATTGATACGTGCTTCGGCTTTGAATAATTCATCAAAGGCAGTACGAAGAACATCACGCACAGTTTGACCCTCTTTGAGCACGGCGTGCTGGTCCAGGTAGCCAGCAGTCACATATTTAGACCACTCCACCTTACCTTCATCAGGTAGCATTTTACCAGTCACGATGCTCATGAAAGTTGATTTCCCTTCACCATTGGCACCGACCAGACCGATATGTTCACCTTTGAGGAGGCGAAAAGATACGTCTTCAAAAATTGCACGGTCACCAAAACCGTGACTTAAATTTTTTACTTCTAAGATACTCATTTTAATTCCTTATCTTGTTTTTATATAGTAGTTTATAGAGGACCCAAGCCAGGTAGCCACCCAAGGTATTGGTCCACAAATCATCAATCTCAAAGACCCGATTAAAATCAAAGAAAAAGTCTAAAACTAGCTGTGTACATTCGATTCCTAGACTCAATAAAAAACTGAACAAAATCACTTTTTTAGTATTTCTTAGACCAGGCATGAGATAGAGAAGTTGGAAAATCAGTGGGAATAGTAAAAGGATATTTAAGGCATTTTGCAAAAAAATCCAGAACAGTTGTAAAAAGCTTGTTACTTCTCCCAATTTCCACAAAGAGTTAAAAGGCGTCAAAAGAAAAACCAGGCGTCCAATAGTTTGAATACCTGGAGTTCCCACTCCTATCGGAAGTTTTGGCTGGGGAGTAAAACAAAAACAGACGATACAAAGACTGTATAATAGCACTCCCAAAATTAGTATTTTTTTTCGATTCATCTTATGGATTTACTTCAGCTACTGCTTTTTGGCGATCACGCTTCATGGTATTTGAACGCAATTGTCCACAAGCCGCATCGATATCAGTACCGTGTTCCTGACGAACGACGCAGTTGATTCCTTTTTTCTTGAGAGTATCATAGAAGGCCATGACACGCTCTTTGGGACTACGACTATATTGATCATGTTCACTAACTGGGTTGTAAGGAATCAAGTTGACATAAGACAATTTCTTGATATTCTTAAGCAATTCAGCCAACTCAAGTGCTTGTTCAACTCCATCATTCACTTCATTTAGCATGATGTACTCAAAAGTTACACGACGGTTGGTTGTTTCGATGTAATACTCAATCGCTGCAAAGAGTTTTTCAATTGGAAAGGCACGGTTAATCTTCATGATGCTTGAACGAAGTTCATTGTTTGGCGCATGAAGTGAGACAGCAAGGTTAACCTGAACACCTTCATTGGCAAAATCACGGATTTTGTGAGCCAAACCTGAAGTTGATACAGTGATATGGCGAGCACCAATTGCCATTCCCTTATCGTCGTTGATGGTACGGATAAAGTTCAAAACGTTATTATAGTTATCAAATGGCTCTCCGATACCCATGACAACGATATGGCTTACACGTTCATCTTGTCCACGTTCGTCAAAATATTTTTGAACCAACATAATCTGGGCAACGATTTCCCCGTTATTGAGGTCACGTTGCTTCTTGATTAAACCTGATGCACAGAAGGTACAACCGATATTGCATCCTACTTGAGTTGTTACACAGACTGACAAACCATAGTGCTGACGCATCAGCACTGTCTCAATCAACATCCCATCTGGTAACTCAAAGAGGTACTTCACAGTTCCGTCAGCTGACTCTTGAACGATGCGTTGTTTCAAAGGATTGACTACAAATTGATCATTGAGCTTGGCAATCAAATCCTTAGACAAGTTGGTCATTTCTTCAAATGTCTGAACACGTTTACGGTAAAGCCACTCCCAGATTTGGTCAGCACGGAATTTCTTTTCTCCCTGTTCCAAGACCCATTCTTGCATGCCTTGGCGTGTTAAACTATAGATTGACGGTTTCATGTTTTCTCCTTATTCTCTAATCTTTCTGACGGATGACGAAATGACGTTGTCCTTTTTCTTCGTTCTGAGGTTTCTGTTCCTTACGACGACGTCGATTTCTCTTATCTGCATTATTTCTTTTCTTATTCTGAGAAGTTTTCTTGCCTTTTCGAGTATCTTTTTCTTCCTCTTTTTTGCGCATTTTTTGGTCAAATGGTGCTCGTTTAGGAGTTTCATTTTCTAGGACAAAATAAGCACAACCATAACTGCAATACTCGAGTAGGTAATCTTGTAAACGGCTGATTTTCTCGAGAGACTCTTCAGCTCGCTCATTCTTGTAGAAACCACGTAAGCGCAGCTGCTCATTGCTCCAGTCTCCTACAATATAATCGAACTTACTTAAAACTTCTGAAAAGCGTTGAGTAAATGCTGTTGCATCAAAGGCGTCCTTGCTATTTTCAACCAAGGTAAAGGTAAAACCTTCAGCTTCGACTTTATCTCCAGATAGATGAAATTCAGGACCAGGGAATTTATTGTAATTATATAATTCAGGTGCAATCTCTTTACGCATAATATTCCTTTTTAACGTTTACTTAATACTCTATTTTACCATATTTTTGCCATATTTTCACCTTTAGTTTTAAAATGAAAAAAGTCTGACGATTTAAGCATTAATTGATTGAGGATCCTTTCATTTAGAAAAAAGAAAAAAACTGGGAATTCCCAGTTTTTTAAAGATTACATGTAAAGTAATTTGAAGAGTGCTACTGCTGCAATAGCAGCTGCAATCGGTGCAGCTACTGGTACCCAAGCATACCACCATTTTGAATCACCCTTGTGTTCACCAAGGATTGATTTTGGAAGTACTGCGTGAAGAAGACGTGGTCCAAAGTCACGAGCTGGGTTCAAACCTGGTCCTGTAGGTCCACCTAGTGAAGTAACCAAGGCCATTACGAGGAAACCAAGTGCCAAGTGTGCAATAGCAAGACCTGGTGACAAGAATGGAGCTACTTGAGTTTTTGCTTGTTCAAGAGCTGCAGTAACTTGTTCTTGAGGAATTGTTTGACCTTGGGCAGTCGCTTGTGCCACTTGATCGTTAATCAATCCTTGAGCTTTAGAAAGCAATTCAGCACCAAAGAAGTTCTTTGTCATACCGAGCGCTGCAAAGAAAAGTACGAATGAACCAACAAACTCGTTGATAAAACCGTTAATAGAAGCTGCAAAGCGTGATTCTTTTGTTCCGTGGTCGATACTTGAAATTGTTGAGAAAGTTCCTAAGATGTTGTTTGGGTTTTCTGTCTTCAAGTAGTATGGACGGTGAGCTGCAACAACCAAGGCTTGTCCAAAGATTGCTCCCAAAACTTGAGCGATGATGTATTGAGCTACTTGTGACCAAGGGAAAAGTCCGCTAACTGCAAGTCCAAGAGTGAAGGCTGGGTTGATGTGGTTACCAGAAACATTACCAAACATCAAGGCAGGGATCATAACCCCCATACCGTAACCAACAGCGATAACGAGCCAGCCACTTTGGTGACCTTTCGTACCTTTAAGTTCAACGTTGGCAACTGCACCATTACCCAAGATAATCAAGATGGCTGTTCCCAAAAATTCAGTGGCATATTTGACTGCCCATGTGAAATCCATTGATAGATTCTCCTTAATATTTTTTAGACATTCCCTATTCTATCAATTTTTAGGGCTTTTAGCAACAGATTTTCTAAAAGAATAGCGATGGAAAACGCTTTTATTTTAACTCTTCAAAAAAGACCTAACAAAGAGAGTTTGTTAAGTCTTCATTTCAATTATTCTTGACGTTGTCCAAAGTCCTGAATCATCTGCTCCATTTCCTCACGACTTGATGTCGTTAGCATATAGAGATAATCTCCTTGCAATTCAGCAAAGGCTGCTGGCATAATTTTCTTGACCTTGAACTGGTTTCCATATTTAGCCAGCAAATCTTCTTCTGAATAAACATAATTGGCATTGGCACGACGTGATGTCGCCAAACAGTATAGGGGCTCGAATTGAGAAGCTGGGAATGGTTCACCTGCTACGATAGCAGCATAGCCCTTATACAAGTCAAAAGAATGGGCATAGTTATAGACATCAATTGTGAAGCCACCCGCTGGACGGTTATTGTATTCAATAGCGATATAGTCATCACCCTCACGGAAGAACTCAATATGGAAGAAACGTTCCTTCATACCAAATTCCTTGACAATTGCTTCACCATATTTACGCAATTTTGGATCCATGTCTTTGAGAACATAGTAGGAATTGTCCATCTTATAGATCATGAGATCGAGAGGTGTATGTGCGTAGTCAAAGGTCGTAGAAAAGACGATATTACCATCTCTATCTACCAAACCATCGAAAGTACAGATTTCACTTGAGGTTACAAATTTTTCAAAGAAATAAACGGTTGAGTGGTCCCATTCAGCCTTAAAGTGATTGACATCATCTGCTGTTTCAAGTTTGAAGGTTGCGGCAGCTCCCACTCCATTGTCAGGTTTGGCAATCATTGGAAGTCCGATTTCTTTCACAGCTTTATCAACATCTGCTTCTGTTTCAATAACAGCACCAGGCACAACTGGAACTCCTGCTTTTTTGAAGAGTTTCTTCATTTCAGACTTGAACTTAGTCTTCTTAAGGTCTTCTGGTTTGGCACCAAAGACATGAAACTGTTCACGAAGGGCAGCGTCCAACTCTAGCCAGTATTCATTGTGTGATTCAATGCGATCAATTGGACCATGTTTATAGAAAAGAAAGGCTACTGCACGTTTAACCTCATCGATATTTTCAAGATTATCAACTCGGAAATACTCAGTCAAGCTATTGCGCAATGGTTCATCTAGTTGTTCATAGGGTTCTTGCCCAATCCCTAGAACTGTGATTCCTTTATTGGCTAGTTCAATACTAAATTGTTGGAAATTTTGTGGGTAATAGGGTGAAATTACAAGATAATTCATAAGCGACTCCTTTTATAGACTCATGTGACCAAGGAAATAAGGCATTTGTTTGCGCCACCATTCCCAGTCATGGGCGACATCATGTCCCCATTCTGCAAACCAGGCAGGAATTTGTTTTTGATCAAAGGCTTCTTTGAGTTTGTAGTAAGAAGGTAGGCCATCATGTTCCCAGGCTCCTAGTCCAGTACAGATCACGATTTCAGCTTGACGGTAACGATCGATGAACCAGCCATCATTTTGATTCCAGATATAGTCTACTGGTGAATTTTGATAGATGGCATCATCATTGTAGTAATCACCCACAAAGAAACGTGCATCATAAACACCACTAAGAGCAATCACTTTCGTGAAGACATCCGGATGTTGTAGGAAAAAGTTGAGAGCATGGTAAGCTCCCATGGAGCATCCTGTCGCCATCATACCATCGAACCAACCTGTTTTATGCTTGATAAAAGGAATGGCTTCTTCAATGACATATCGTTCATAGGCACGGTGCATTTCAGCTTGGTCATGCCCGTTTTTCCAAGTAGCAAGCCAGCTCTCACTATCAACACTTGAAAGTGTAAAGAACTGAACACGGCCTTCCTCGATAAAGGATGCACAAGCATCAATCATGCCAAAATCATAGTATTCATTGTGGCTACCACCTGAAGAAGGAAAAACTACAATAGGGATACCCGCATGTCCATATCGGTTTACGTACATTTCACGATTTAGATGTCCACTCCAGTGGCTAAGATGTTCAATATTCATATCCTGTCTCCTTTTTACTATTTACCAATTTTCTGCAAAAAAACGTAGGCAAGCTGGTAGATTTTCTGACCAGGGCACTTCATGGTGAATGGCTCCAGCCTGAACCTTGAGAGAGAGATTTTCTAACCGTACCCCTCCTGCTATCAAATCATGATAATAACGAAGAGAAGAATCAATATAGGCCTGCTTGATATTGCCAGCCATTAGGGTCTTATCTGTGTCATCTGCTTCTTCCGTTCCAACATAGATAAAGATTCGTTGGTCAGGCAAAAGCTTTTTACGTTCAATATAGCGATCAAAGGCTTCTTGGTGCAGCCAGTTAGCTGATGAGAAAACTCCCAAGCAACCAATCTGATCTTGATACTCCAATCCGATAAACTGGGTAATATTCCCACCCAGAGAAGATCCTATCATAGCAGTATGTTTTCTGTCTGATTTTGTCCGATAGTTTTCATCGATAAAAGGCTTAACCACTTCCATAACAAACTCTGCATACTCAACACCTTTACCACCAAATTGTTGACCAGGAATGTTAGACTCTTGGAATTTCCATGCCGCATACTCATTCATCCGTCCAAGTCCATCGTTGTCAATGGCCACGATAATCATGCGACTGATATCCGGATTTCGCTTGATAGCTGGGATAATCTTCCAGGAATGGCCGACGTAGGATTCCTTACTATAAAAGACGTTTTGTCCATCATGGAAATACACAACTGGATAACTTCTATCCGTATCTTTCTCATAGTTTTTAGGGAGGAGAACACGTACGCGACGCTCCTTACCTGTGTAGGGAACCACCAATTTATGCTCTCGCATTTTTAAATAAAAATAAGATTGATTCATTGTCAGAAAACTCTCTATATTCAAAATTTTACCTAATTATATCATAAAAATAGAAAAAAAGTCAGTTTCCGTCCAAATTTAGGACAATAAACTAACTTTTTTTACTTATTTTATCATTTCCTCTGGTTTTTCTGATTAAAGGAGATCATCGATCAACTCATCAACCGCATCCTTCTCAGCTTGAGGGGTTATTTCAGTAATCATAATTCCTGCTACTGCTCGCTCAACTAATCCTTCAACGTCCATACGTGTTTCATACTGTTCAGCATTCTTAATCTTTGGATTTGTTTTGGGACGATCAGGTGCAAAAATCGTGCAACAATCTTCAAATGGTTGGATAGAAATTTCAAAGGTATCAATTTCTTGTGCAATATCAATGATTTCTAGTTTATCCATGGTCACAACTGGACGAATAATTGGTGTGTTGGTCACTGCGTTGATAGCCTGCATGCTTTCAAGGGTTTGGCTAGCCACCTGACCAAGACTTTCACCATTAATGATGACTAAACCATTTCGGACCTCACGGATACGATCTGTTATACGCATCATAAAGCGACGAGTCAGTGTCATCAGATAGGCTTCTGGAGCTTTAGCCTTGATTTCTTCTTGAATTTCCGTGAAGGGAACCTCGATAAATTGGATATTTCCTCCGAACTTAGTCAATTTACGGGTTAAATCCTGGGCTTTCTTGAGGGCACCTGGACTTGTGTATGGAGGGCTAGCAAAGTGGACAGCCTCGATATCTACCCCACGTTTCAGAGCTAGGTAACCAGCTACAGGAGAATCAATTCCCCCTGATAACATGAGCATCCCTTTCCCTGAAGTTCCGACAGGCAAACCACCTGCACCACGAATGGTTTCATATGAAAGGTAGGCTGCTTCTTCACGAATCTCCACCTGAAGGTTAATATCAGGATTTTTCATTTGTGCCTGCACATTTGGAATAGCTTCAAATACTGCTCCACCAAGTGTCTGATTGAGTTCTCGACTATCTAGCTCAAAGTTGTGGTCGCTACGCTTACTTGAGATTTTAAAGGTCATCCCTTCCTTGTAGATGTCCTTCATAATCTCTTGGACAGCAGACTTCAGAACTTCTACGGATTTTTCAACCTTATACACTGGAGAAAAGTTTTGAATCCCGAAAACTTGCTTGAGAGACTCTGCTACTGGTTCGTAATCTGCCCCATTCAGATAAGCATGGGCACGATCGCGATCAGCAGTGACTTTGACTTGAGGATAGATGGATAAAACGTCTGAGATATTATTACGTAGTTTATTGATGAAACGCATACGGTTTTTGCCTTTGGTTGAAAGCTCACCATAGCGAATCATAATTTCTGAATATTGCATGAATACTCCTATCTTACTTTTTTAGTTTGATTGTAGATTAATTTCAACTTGGTCAAGAACTGTTCCACCTGGCTCATATCATTTTCTAAGTCAAGACTGAGACGAACTGCTGACTGGGCTTTATCCTTTTCGATGCCCATAGCAATCAGCGTTCCAGCAGGTTTTCCAGCCTTGGACGAACAAGCCGATGTTGTAGAAATGAAAATATCATAATCTTCAAATGCGTGAACAATAACTTCCCCACGAACTCCCTTTATCCCAAAGGTCAGAATATGAGGAGCAAAGTCTTCCTCACCTGAAAAGACAAAAATATCTGGATATTCAAGTAGAGCTTGGCGGATTACCACTTTCATCTGACTTGTTTTGCTAGCAAATAAGTCCAGTCTCTCCATAGCCAAACGTAGTGCCTTAGCTGTCGCAGCAATCCCTGCTACATTCTCAGTTGTGGAACGATAGTCGCGCTCCTGACCACCACCGGTTAATAGGGGGGTGATTTTCTTGCCAGACTTGATATAGACAAATCCAACACCACGAACTCCGTGGAATTTATGGCTGGAGAAGGTCGCAAAATCCACTCGGTCAGTCAAATACTTTTCTGTCGGAATCTTAGCTAAAGCTTGAACCGCATCAACATGGAAGGAAATCGTTGGCTTATCTGCTAATAGTTCTGAGATAGCTTGAATAGGCTGGATAGAGCCTATTTCATTGTTAACTGCCATGATAGAAACTAGTGTGGTATCAGGACGAAGTAAACCTGCTAAGGCCTCTACATCTACAAATCCCTTTTCATCTACAGGTGCAAAATCCACTTCAAAACCTTGAGTCTTAAGCCAGAGGGCTGACTCCTTGACTGCTGGATGCTCAATGTCAGATACAATAATGTGTCTACCAAATTGCGCTTTTTCAAATGCAACTCCTTTGATAACCCAGTTATCCCCTTCAGTACCACCAGAGGTAAAGAAGACTTCTTCACTATTTTTGCCAATCAAATCTGCAATCTGCTGTCGAGAAGCTTCTAAAATTCTAGTAGACTGGTCACCTAAACGATGAAGACTAGAAGGATTTCCAATAATTTTTGCAGACACCTGCATATAGGTTTCAAGTGCTTCTGGATAGGGCTTGGTCGTGGCCGAATTGTCAAAGTAAATCATGGTTTCTCACGCTTTCTAAAATCACTCCTTCTATTGTAACACGAAAGGAAGGTTGGAACAAGAAAGAAAAAGCCCTAAATTCTGATAGAACTTAGAGCAAGTTTTAACAGTCGTAAAACTCATGTAGCAAATCAAAAAGTTCTTGCTGCTGGGCAAGTAGCATTTGACCAATACTCGTTGATTTAATCAGAGTTCGTTGCGCAACATTTTCAATGACTCTCTTCAAAGATGTTTGAGCAAAAGGATCTTCAACAACCTTTTGTGAGCCTTCAAAAGGCTGATGGGTTACCAATTGAAAACCGTAAGAATTGTTTAGTAAGGAATAGCCTGCTGTACCTGTCTTCTTTTGATAAGCTTTACAAAGGCCACCGTCAATGACAAAAAGCAAACCACCCCCACGAATAGGAGATTCTCCCTTCACAGTCTTAACTGGAGTATGTCCGTTGACCATTCTAGACTCTTTAGAGGAAAGTCCAAATTCTTCCAAAATCAGCTGGCAGACTTTCTCTGAAGTCCGATAAGAAAAATAAGAATTTTCCACTTCTTTGTGAGTATCCTTATCTTCAACAAAATAGCGCTCTAGAGTTGTCATCTTATCTTTACCAAATAGAGGTGAGACTGCCCCTCGCCAACAATACCAAATTAAATCTGTTGAAAAATCATCTCCGATTTCCTTATTCTTAGCAGCTTGTCGAATATGATATTCAAAAAAATCCAATAATTCTCTTCCAGCATAACAAGACTGGTTAATAATTAGAGGTTTCAATTCTCCAGAAGCTTCAAGTGGTATACAACCATGAAAGAGTAGATGCTGATTGTAAATTTTATACATGGAGCCTTTTTTCATTAACAATTCTATATGCTCTGCGAGTTTAGGAGATCCTTGGAAAGAGGCTAGGAGACTATCAACTGCTTGAGACTCTTCTAAACTTAATTCTGCTGGATTAGCCGGATCAATCGTTTGAAAGCAGGTATTCGTAAGATTATATTTTTTTCCATCAATTGTCACACACTCTTTCAAATAATCAATATTATCCAGTTTAACCTGATCCTCCATTTGAAATTCTGGCCTTCTTTTTATCAGTTGAGTTTCCAGTTTAAACTGGATAATGGAAAGAGCCTGGTGAACTTTTTCCAACTGTAAAATTTCTTCGCTAGTGAAATCATCTTCTCTATTTCCTAGGATAGGCCTAAACTGAGGGTTGGCCTTATAGGTCCTATCAGAAAATAACGTTAAGGGCCGAAGATTTAAGCCGTAAGCTTTCTCAATATCCCATAGATATCCATAGCGGGCAGCAATACGTAGTGCATTTAACATACAGGCTTTTGAACCGAAAAAGCCCCCCATCCAGATAATGTCGTGATTCCCCCACTGAATATCCAAAGAATGAAATTGCAAAAGTTCATCCATAACTTGCGGACTACCAGCTCCTCTGTCATAAATATCACCAACCACATGCAAATGGTCAATCAATAAGCGACGGATACTGCTAGAAACACCAAGAATAAAGGGAATAGCTTCTCCTAACTCGATAACATAGGAGAGGATGTTATCAAAATATGACTTTTTATCTGCTAAAGCTATATCACTGTATACTAATTCTTCGATGATATAAGCATACTGGGGTGGCAATGCCTTCCTAAGCTTTGACCGGGTGTACTTGGCAGCCGCAAAAGTCAGTAGAGATAAAAGTTGAGGAATAGTTTCCTTGTACCAGTCTCTGCTTTTACCGCCTTGCTCCAAGACAAGTTCAGGATATGAAACCAATGCTGACAATCTGTTTTTATCATCTTGCGACAAGGAATCTCCAAAGCAATCCTTAATCTTCTCATTAAGGATACCTGCACAACTTCTTAAAATATAGTCAAAGGCCGCAAATTCACCATGAATATCACTGATATATAGCTCTGTTCCTTTTGGAAGGTTTAAAATTGCTTCAAGGTTGGTCAGTTCTGTGATCACCTTTTGTCGAGAATCAAATTCTTTCAGTAAAATACGCTTGTATTGCTCCATTTTTGACCTCCAGCACACTATCCTTTTACGACAAATAATGCACTATTTATTTTCTTAGTTCATTTTCTTTAAATACTCTTCGATTAAGAAGGCTGTTTCTTCAATTGATTTATCTGACATATTAATGACTCGAGCTCCATATTTTCTGAAGACCTTCTTAGAATAGTCCAATTCCTGATAAATCTTTTCCAGATCTGTGTAGCTGGTTTCCTGGGTCAAACCCAAAGAATCCAAACGATTACTGCGGATCTTAACCAATTTTTCTGGCTCACATACTAAACCAATTAGGCGGCGAGAATCAATTTTTTCCAAGACTTGAGGCAAGGGAACTTCTGGAATTAGAGGAAGGTTCGAAACCTTATATCCTTTATTTGCTAGATAAATACTGAGCGGTGTTTTAGACGTACGGGAAACCCCTAGCAGGACTATGTCAGATTCTAAAAATCCCTGCGGTGCTTTACCATCATCATATTTGACTGCAAACTCAATCGCTGAAATTTTATTAAAGTATTCGCTATCTAAACGGTGAAGGGTGCCAGGTACTTCTATCGGATCCCTTCCTGTCTTTTCTTTGATAATTTCAAAAAACGGATGCATCAAATCCAAATAGGATAGCCCATACATCAAGCTAAACTCCCTTGCTACCGAAGCTAACTTGCCATCGACCAAGGTACTGATAACTAGGGCATCATCCTTGATGGCATCACGTAAAATGTCCAACAATTCATCTTCCTTGTTGATAAAAGGGAAACGATAGCTATTATTAAAAATGATGTCTGGATATTGAGCTGTAACAGCGGATAGCAATTTTTGGGAAGTCCCACCCAAAGAATCTGAAATACTATAAACAATCATTTCTTTTTTCATATTTATTCCTCTTCTCTATTTACCTCGGTGCTTCGAGCTTGCTGAATAATATAGTCCAACAAGGCTGACTTGGTCACACTACCTAAAATCTGACGTTCATTCTTTTCGTCGACAATCGGTAAGGAATCAATGGCGTAATCTTGAAGGAGTACAGCGGCTTCCAAAATATTCATATTTTGGTGACATGTTTTAATATGTGGCATCCTAGTCATGCAAACCGCAACAGGAGTACTTTCAATATTCGAATTGAGAGAAGCCCTTAGCAAATCTTTACGTGACATGATTCCAAGAAGAAGTTTTTCTTCATCAATGACATAAATAACGTCTGCATCATACATAAATAGAGTAATAATAGCATCCTGAATATAGGAATCACTGGTGACCAGGACTGGCGAAGTCATAATATCAGCCACTTTTTTCCTAAAAGTATCAAAAAAGAAGACCGATTCTAGATCAGAGCCTGAGTAGGTATACCCGACTTTAGGAGTGGCCTTTAGGATTCCAACCAAGGTCAAAAAGGAAAGATCTGGCCGTAGCGTTGCCCTGGAAATATCAAGTAATTCAGATATTTTTTCACCACTCAGAGGCTGCTTAGCTTTAACGATTTCTACAATCTTTTTTTGTCGTTCACTTAATTTCAATTCACAGAAAACCTTTCTAGATTCTATATAGGTTCCAAATAACGATTGGAAGAACATGCTTATTTTTATTTTACTAAACCAACTTTAAAATAAGCATCATGTATATTAAATATTATAGCAATTATTTGTAATATGTCAATTAATACCCGAAGATTTTTCATTTGACAAATATATATGATGTATATTACAATGGTTTTGTCTTTTATTGTGACGCATATTTAATATTTTGGAGGCGACTATGACAAAATGGATTTATTCCTTCGAGGAAGGAAGCGCAAACGACAAGGCTCTCCTAGGTGGAAAAGGAGCCAATTTAGCAGAGATGAGCAATTTGGGATTGCCTGTTCCTCCAGGTTTTACCATTACAACCGAGAGCTGTATTAAGTTTCTAGAAAATCCGGATTTCTTTGACTCTTATTTAAAAGATGATATTTTGAAAGCGGTTACCGACTTAGAAAGAAAAACCGATAAATCGTTCAGCGGAGAAAGCTCCAATCTTCTCTTAGTTTCGGTCCGTAGCGGAGCAAAATTTTCTATGCCAGGAATGATGGATACTATTTTAAATCTTGGTCTAAATGACCATCGGACAAGAATACTCGCCGAGCAGACGAATCCTGATTTTGCCTATAATTGCTATCGACGTTTACTTCAGATGTTTGCAGATGTTGTATATGGAATTTCTAAAGAACTTTTTGATGAACTATTAGAAGACTTTGAAAAATATCATGGTAAAACTACAAAAGACATGACTCTAGCTGAGCATCAAGACTTGGTTAATCAATATAAAGAAATCTATCTTAAAGAGGACCAATGTTTCCCTGAAAATCCTACAGACCAACTTTTTTCTGCTATCAAAGCTGTCTTTAATTCTTGGAATAATAATCGAGCTAAAGTCTACCGAGAACTTAATAAAATTCCTCATGATTTAGGGACTGCCGTTAACGTCCAGGCAATGGTCTTTGGAAATAGTGACCACAACAGCGGAACAGGAGTCTGTTTTACTAGAAATCCTGCTAGTGGAGAAAATCAACTATTCGGTGAATTCTTACTGAATGCTCAAGGAGAAGACGTTGTAGCTGGTATACGAACTCCAGAACCAATTGCCGCTTTAGAAAAAGCTCAACCTCTAGTTTTTAAAGCCTTTAAAGAGTATGCTCGAATTCTTGAAAATCACTACAAAGACATGCAAGATATCGAATTTACTATTGAGAAAGGAAAACTGTATATCTTACAAACCAGGGATGGCAAACGGACAGCAAAAGCTTCCTTAAAAATTGCTTTGGATCTAGTCGACCAGGGCATTATTAGTAAGAAAGAGGCCCTAATGAGAATATCCCCTTCTTCCATTAGTCAGCTTATACACCCAGTTTTTGAAGAGGCTGCATTGGAAAAAGCTACTCTCATTGCACAAGGTTTACCAGCCAGTCCTGGAGCTGCCACTGGGGAAATAGTTTTTACAGCAGAACGAGCTAAAGAATTCCACAATTTAGGAAGAAAGGTTATTTTAGTAAGACAGGAAACATCACCCGAAGATATTGAAGGAATGGTCGTCAGCCAAGCTATTGTTACCAGCCAAGGTGGCATGACTTCACACGCAGCAGTTGTTGCTAGAGGAATGGGAACCTGTTGTGTAGCTGGATGTAGTGAACTAAAAATCAGCGAGGAAGATAGAACACTCTCTTGTGGTAATCTTGTTTTAACAGAGGGAGATATCATTTCTGTTGATGGTAGTTCCGGTTGTATTTATATCGGAGAAATTCCTACAGTCTTGATTGAGAATAATGAAGACCTTCAGAGACTTCTTTCTTGGGCAGATGAAGTCGCCCGTCTTAAAGTTCGTGCTAATGCTGAGACTGTCAAAGATTTGGAAACAGCTATGAAATTTGGTGCCCAAGGGGTTGGACTAGCCCGTACTGAACATATGTTCTTTGGTCAGGATAGAATTATAGAAATGCGGCGCCTTATCCTAGCTGATAAGGAAGCAGAAATGAAAGCCGCACTCAAGAACCTTTCAGACTTCCAAGCAGAAGACTTCTATCAGATGTTCAAAACGGTTGAAGATAAACCTCTGATTGTCCGACTTTTAGATCCGCCTATGCATGAATTTTTACCTAAAGATTCGCAGGAAATCAAGCTTCTAGCTGAGAAACTAAATAAGTCACCTGAGAAACTGGCCCATCAAATTGAGAGCTTACAAGAAAGCAACCCTATGCTGGGCCATAGAGGTTGTAGACTTGGAATCACTCAGCCAGACATTTACAAGATGCAGACTGAAGCTATTTTTAGAAGTGCTATCAAACTACATCAAGAGGGGATAAAAATTAAACCTGAAATCATGATTCCTTTGATTGCAGATAAAAAGGAATTGGAATTTGTTAAATCCTATCTGACTCAACACATCCAGTTTCTTTTTAGAGAGCATGAACAGGAGCCCTTCCCATATGAAATTGGTACCATGATTGAATTACCACGCGCCTGTCTGACTGCGGATAAACTAGCTCGGGAAGCTGATTTCTTCAGCTTTGGTACTAATGACTTAACTCAAATGACCTATGGTTTTTCTCGAGATGATATTGGAAAATTTATAGGTCATTACAAAAAGACGAGCATTCTTTCATTTGATCCATTCCAACATATTGATCAGGAGGGAGTCGGTGAGTTAATGCGCATTGCAATCAGCAAAGCTCGCCGGGTAAAACCAAGCCTATCCATTGGTATTTGTGGGGAGGTCGGCGGTGATCCTGCTTCTATCTCCTTCTTCCAGGAAATAGGTGTCACCTATGTTTCCTGTTCACCTTACAGGGTCCCTGCAGCTAGACTCGCCGTTGCTCAAGCCGTTCTCCATGAGAAAAAAGACTAGTTGCCTTTATGATATCATCATTTTTGAAACCTAAAGTCACTAATCATGATTCATCACCACACTTCTTGCTTTACACTTTAAAGAGAAAAACCTACTGGTTGCGTTTTCAAAACTAAAAGTTTTATTTTTTTAAGACAATTTAAAATAAAAAACGTATAATGAAAATATGAAATGAATTCAAATTCATATTTAGTTTTGCAAAGGAGTTTGAAAAACCATTATGTCTAACTATTCTCGCCAAAATAAAGAAACAAACAAAGACAGTCAAGAAACTGGCAAGGCTAGCCATCACATCAAGAAAGGTTTATCTGCTTTTCAGAAAACCTTAACCTTAATCGGTAGTATGTTGGGAATTATCACTGCGACAATTACCATTAGCAATGCAATGAAGTCCAATGAACAAAAGAAAGCAGATACTAGTCCTGTTACGCAAACAACCATTATCAAGGAAATTCAAAAGGAAAGCCCTGCTCAATCGAACGCGCCTGCTCAGAATCAAGGAAGTAACCAAGATACTAACGCTGCAACTAGTGGAGTTGATCATAAAAATGACAACAAGGTTCAACCTGAAGAAAATACTCAAGCTCCTAACAATGTTCAACAAAATCAGACTGAAGGAGCTGCTCAATCTGATACAGCTGCCACAGATAATAAAGCAAATCCATAACAAAATAGCTTCTCTCCGATTTCGGAAAGAAGCTATTTTTTATTGTTGTAAGACTTTTCGAGGTTTTGTTCCTTCAGCAGGTCCAATAACACCTGCTAACTCTAATTCTTCCATCAATCGAGTGGCTCGGTTAAATCCAACTGAAAGACGGCGTTGAATCATGGATGCACTTGCTTTTTGTGTCTCGATGACGAGAGCTTTAGCTTCTTCAAAGAGCGGATCTCCAGCATCATCGCTAGAACCAAAATCACCCTCTGTCTCAGATACTTCTCCCGGATCAAAGCTTTCATCATAATCAGCATCAGCTTGAGCCTTGATGAAGTTTACGATACGTTCAACATCGTCATCTGATATAAAGGAACCTTGGAGACGAACAGGATGATTTTCATCGATTGGCTTAAAGAGCATATCTCCTCGACCAAGCAATTTCTCAGCGCCGTTTTCATCTAGGATAGTTCGTGAATCCGTACCTGATGAAACAGCGAAGGCTACACGAGACGGAACATTGGCCTTAATCAAACCAGAGATAACATCTACTGAAGGACGTTGGGTTGCAAGAATCATATGAATACCAGCTGCACGCGCCTTTTGTCCTAGACGGATAATAGCATCTTCTACTTCCTTGCTGGCAACCATCATGAGGTCAGCTAACTCATCGACAATCACAACGATTAAAGGTAGAGGTACTTGTTTGTATTCGGACTGAGCATTAAATTCCTCAACCTTAGCATTGAACCCAGCGATATTTCGAACTCCGACTTTGGCAAAGAGTTCATAGCGGTTTTCCATCTCATCAACAACTTTTTGCAAAGCCTTGCTGGCCTTACGCGGATTGGTCACAACTGGAATCAAGAGATGAGGGATATCGTTGTAGACTGAAAGCTCAACCATCTTTGGATCGACCATCATAAACTTAACCTGATCTGGACGAGCCTTCATCAGAATACTTGCGATGATGCCATTTACCGCAACAGATTTACCAGAACCTGTAGAACCAGCCACTAACAAGTGAGGCATTTTAGCCAAATCAAAACTACGAGCTGTACCATTGACGGCTTTTCCAAGAGGAATTTCTAATAGATTTTCAGGTTTTGTTTGTGATTGTTCCCAAAGTTCACGGAAGGATACCGTTGCAATTTCAGAGTTTGGCACTTCGATACCAACCAAGGATTTTCCAGGAATCGGAGCCTCAATACGGACATCCTTGGCAGCCAAAGCCAGAGCTAAGTCATCTGCTAGGTTGGAAATACGGTTGACACGGACACCAACTGCAGGTTTAACTTCATACTTGGTAACAGATGGACCAATCTCTGCTCTTTCAACCGTTACCTTAATACCAAAACTTGCGAAAGTTTCTTCCAAAATCTTGATATTCTCCCGAACGATTTTCTTTTCTTTAGACTGATCTTTAGGTTTATCGGGTGCAAAAAGTTGCAAGCTTGGGAGTTTATACTCTAAGGCTTTTTTAGTAGAAAAATCGACTTCTACTTCTTCATCATCCTCTTCTGAGAAAACCTCTTCCTCAGGAAGTGCAACTTCTTCAGGGTATTCATACTCGGCTTGAGGGAGAATAATCTCAGGCTCTACCCATTCTTCCTCTGGAAGTGGAGGAAAATCGTGCAGTGGCTCTTCTGATAATATTTCTCCAGTTTCCATATCTACAGGAGGCATATCAATCAAAGCCTGCTCTTCTCTTTCTTTCTCAAGTCTTGCTTGTTCTTCTGCCTCTCTTCGTGCCTTTTCTTCTTCACGCTTGATAAAGCGTTCTTGTTTTTTCTGCTCATGGCGCTCCATCCAGATAGCAAATCGAGCTGAAAGAAAATCAGCAATATCATAGATAGACCATGGACTCATTAAAAGAGCTCCGATTAGGATTAAGATTGCCCCGATGAAGTAGGTACCAATGTTTGAGAATAAAAAAGCTACCGGAATGTAGAGGATAACCCCTACCAAACCTCCACCAGCAAAACTAGTTACTTGAAAACTAGTTAAATCTTTAAAAATTTGTCCGGCAGTCCCTTGGAAAACAGCGTTTGCCATGCTAAATTTCCAGACGAGGTATGCTTGAAAGATGAGAAGCAAGCCTGAAAAAATGAAGAAGAAACCTGCTAATAAACCTTCTTGCTTATGAATCCATTTAAATAAAAATAGATAGATTAACAGAGAAAAAATAGCTAGATAAGCCAAACTCCCCACGAGTAAGCGGATTAGGTTATAAACAGTGATTCCGACTGCTCCCCATTTGAGAGCCGCAAAAATTAAACAAATAGCCAAAGCTAAGGAAATCAACATTCGTTGAATCGCTTGTTTTCTTTCTAATTCTGCTTTAGACGGTCTACGTCTTGTTTTACTTGTATTCTTGTTTGCCATGCTTCTATTATACCATATTTCATGAACTTTTCGAGGGGTTAAAAAAATGACTGACCACTTTCGTGTTCAGTCATTTGAATCTATTGTAATTATTTTTCTAATGGTTTACGAAGGTAACCATAAACCACACCACTAACAAGTGCTCCAATCAAGACAAAGACAAGGTAAAGAAGGGCATTTGTTGTAAGGGCGATAACGAAGATTCCTCCATGTGGTGCCATGAGTTTGATATTTGCAAGACCAACAAGTCCACCTGCTACTGCTGAACCAAGGATAAAGCTTGGAATAGCACGAGCTGGGTCAGCTGCACCAAATGGAATCGCACCTTCAGTGATGAATGACAATCCCATAACGATGTTCGTCAAACCTGAGTTACGTTCTTCTTTTGTAAATTTATTTTTGAAGAGAAGTGTTGCGACAAAGATTGCAAGTGGTGGAACCATTCCTCCTGCCATAACTGCTGCCATGGCTACTGAACCACCTGTTGCCACTGTTGCTGCAAGAGTACCAGTACCAAAGACATAAGCTGCTTTATTGACAGGTCCACCCATATCGACGGCCATCATTCCTCCAAGAACGATACCAAGAAGGACAGCTGAACCGCCTCCAAGACCGCCAAGGAAGTCGTTCATAGCAGTGTTGATTGCTGCCATTGGGATGTTAACAGCTAGCATGACAAATCCTGTCAAGACTGTTCCAAGAAGTGGCAAGAGAAGGATTGATTTAGCACCTTCAAGCGAGCGAGGAACCTTCACGTATTTCTTAATCAATAGCACCAAGGCACCTGCGATAAATCCACCAACAAGGGCTCCAAGGAAACCTGATGATACACCTGCAAGAGCTGAAGTTGCTTCACCACCTTGAGCATAAGGGATTTTACCAAAGGCAAAACCTTCTTTGGCGATAGCACCAGCTACGAAACCTGCTACCAAACCTGGTTTTTCAGCGATTGAGTAAGCAACATATCCTGCAAATACTGGAAGCATCAAACCAAAGGCTGCGCCACCGATTTTCATGAACATAGAAGCGAGTTCATGGTAAGAACCAAGATTTCCAAGGCTATCATTTGGCACACCCATAGCACCATCAATCAAGAAGGCTAGGGCAATCATGATACCACCACCGATAACGAATGGCAACATTTGAGATACACCACTCATCAAGTGTTTGTAGAAGGCACCACCGATACTTTGTTTTTCATTAGATGCTGTTGTTGCTTTTGCTCCATTAGCAGCATGGTAAACTTCAGCATTTCCAGAAAGAGCAAGGTTAATCAATTCTTCAGTTTTACGGATACCGTCTGCAACTGGACGATTTACCAATGGTTTACCATCAAAACGATCCATTTCAACTGCTTTATCTGCAGCGATAATTACAGCTTTAGCCTTGCGGATATCTTCTGCTGTCAATTGGTTCCCAACACCGCTAGCACCATTAGTTTCAACCTTGATACCAACACCCATTTCAGCAGCCACTTTTTGAAGAGCTTCTTGAGCCATATAAGTGTGGGCAATTCCTGTTGTACAAGCAGTTACAGCAACGATAAAGTCATCAGAGTCATTTGCAGGAGCCTGAGCTGGTTCCTCAGATTTTTCTGAAGCTTGATCAAAGAGTTCGATGACTTGATCAGCTGATGTTACTTGACGAAGTTTGTCAGCAAAACCATCTTTCATCAAGTATTGAGATAATTCTGCCAAGGCAGCCAAGTGAGTATCATTGGCACCTTCTGGAGCAGCAATCATAAAGAAGAGGTCAGTTGGTTGTCCATCTAAACTTTCATAGTCAACACCCTTGTTTGACTTAGCAAAGAGAACTGTTGCTTCTTTAACTGCAGCATTCTTGCTGTGAGGCATTGCGATACCATCACCCAAACCTGTAGAAGTCAAAGCTTCACGCGCCAAGATTCCTTCTTTAAAAGTTTCGAAATCTGTCACATATCCGTGCTCTACCAAGCTATGAATCATTTCTTCGATAGCTGCTGTTTTTTCAGTTGCTTGCAAATCAAGCAACATCACATCTTTTCTCAGTAAATCCTGAATTTTCATCTTTTTTCTACCTCAACTTTTTCATAAGTTTCTTTAATAAATGCTGCAGTCGCCAAGTCATCTGAGAAGGTTGTTGCTGTTCCACAAGCCACTCCCCATTTGAAGGCTTCCACTGCGTCTTTTGATTTGACAAACTCACCTGTAAATCCAGCAACCATTGAGTCACCAGCACCTACTGAGTTTTTCACTGTTCCCTTGATTGGCTTAGCAAAGTAGGCTCCCTCGGATGTTACCAGAAGGGCACCGTCACCAGCCATAGAGATGATAACGTTTTGAGCACCTTTAGCCAGCAACTCTCGAGCGTATTTTTCAATCTCATCTAAGCTTTCGAGTTTCACTCCAAAAATAGCTCCAAGTTCATGATTATTTGGTTTGACCAAAAGTGGTTGATAATCCAAACTATCAATCAAGGTCTGACCTTCAAAATCACAGACTACTTGAGCGCCTGTCTGACGCGTCAAAGCAATTAAATCTTTGTAAATAACATTACCCAAGTTTTTAGCACTCGATCCCGCAAATACAACTGTATCTTCTGCTGTCAGGCTTGAAATAATGGCTTTTAACTCTTCAAGTTGTTCGGGTGCAACATTAGGACCAGTTCCGTTTATCTCTGTTTCTTGATCTGCTTTAATCTTGACATTGATACGCGTATCTTCTGCCACTTGGACAAATCGGGTTTCAATTTGCTCCTCAGCTAAAGTATCTGTGATAAATTTTCCAGTAAAGCCTCCGATGAAGCCTGTCGCTGTATTCGGAATATCCAAACGCTTCAAGACACGGCTAACATTGATACCTTTACCACCAGCAAACTTATCATCACTATCCATACGATTAACACTACCAACTTCTACTTTATCCAAACGGACAATGTAGTCGATAGATGGATTGAGTGTGACTGTATAAATCATACTTCTATTACCTCCGTTTTCTCTTTGATAGCTAGCAAGAGCTCATGACCCTTGCTTGTAATGACGATAGCTCGTTTTAGAGGGGCAACCTTAGCGAAACAAGACTGACCAATCTTAGATGAATCTGCCAAGACATAGGTTTGTTTGGCATTTTCTAAGATAGCTCGCTTAACCGCTCCTTCCTCCATATCCGGAGTTGTATAATAACCTTCGTCTACCCCGTTCATTCCGATAAAGGCACGATCAAAGTGTAATTGGTTAATTTGGTTAAGAGCCACCCCTCCGATACTGGCATCCGTTGTCATCTTTACGCCACCACCAATAATGACTGTCGGGATTTGCTTATCCACTAATTGTACCGCATGGTGAATGGAGTTGGTTACTACAGTAATGTCTTTTCGCTCCAATTCCGAAATGAGAAAGGCTGTCGTACTTCCTGCATCCACAAAGATAACATCTTTTTCTTTGATGAGGGAAGCTGCTTTTTGCGCAATCAACTTTTTCTCTTGAAGGTTTTTGACAGATTTCTCTTGAATGGTTTCTTCTTCTTGCAAGGAGTGAGGCAACTCTGCTCCCCCGTGCACTCGACGAAGTTTATTTTCAGACTCCAATTCATCTAAATCACGTCTAACTGTGGATTCTGAAGTATCTAGCAAGCCTACTAATTTCTCTAGAGAAACGACTTTGTGTTTTCTTAGTTCTTCTAAAATTAACTTTTTCCTCTCGGTTTTTAGCATCTACTCACCTCCTGTTAACGATTACATTAATCATTCTATCACAAAAAAAATCAAAGTCAAGCATTTTTTATCATTTTCTTTCATTTTCTGTCAAATCTTCTTCAGTTTTTAAATAAATTTGCAAGAAAGTAGGCTTTGTGGTAGACTAGGTTAGTAACGATTGGAAGATTACTCAAGAGGCTTAAGAGGCCGTGTTGGAAACGCGGTAGGCGTGTATCAGCGTGCGTGGGTTCGAATCCCATGTCTTCCGTATACATTCAAAAAAGATACCCACGAAATCTTGGGTATCTTTTTTTATATGTTAGTTCTAAAACTAGGGTGAATTTCTTAGAAGATATCAAATAGCAATTTCACATTGAGGATGGTCAAGATAATGGAAACGATATAACCAAGAATGGTATTCCATTTAGCATTGGTAAATTCTCCCATCAGTGATTTTTTTGAGGTTAGATAAATCAAAGGGAAAATTGAAAATGGAAGAGCGATAGAAAGAAAGACCTGTGAATAAACCAACAACTGATCCAAGGTTTTTTCCTGATGACCAAACAAAACCGCTACTATCATAACAGGTAGCAAGGCAAAGAGGCGTGTCGCCAAACGAATAAACCATTGTGGCAATCTCATATGTAAGAAACCTTCCATAACGATTTGTCCTGTCAAAGTACCTGTGATCGTCGAATTCTGACCACTGGCTAATAGGGCCAAGGCAAATAAAGTTGACAAGGTTGAGCTAGCTATAGCTCCCGCAATGGTTGAATCCTGCAAGGCATTATACATTTGAGAAAAAGCGGAAATTTCAGATGCATGTCCGAAGAAGAGGGCCGCCCCTAAGATCAAAAGAAGGGAGTTAACCACAAAGGCCAATGATAACTGGAGATTTGAATCCCAAGTCATAAAGCGCACGGCTTTTCGAACATCATTTTCGTCCTTGTGATTGATTTTTCGTGTCTGTGACAAGGATGAATGCAAATAAAGATTATGGGGCATAACAGTTGCTCCCACGATTCCTAGTGCCAAGGTTAATTGACTTTCATGTCCTGGCAAAGGACTTTCAAATAAGGTTGCATTCGGTAGATAACCCTCAACGATTCCTTGGAAGCTTGGATGTGACAAAGCTACAAGATAGGTAAAAATTGCTAGAATGGATAAAATCAGTGTTGTAACGATAGCTTCAATCTTCTTAAAGCCAAATTTCATCAGAAGCAATAAGAGAAAAACATCCAACACGGTCAAGAGGATCGCTATCATAATCGGAATCTTAAAGAGAAGATTGAGAGCAATGGCAGAACCGAGAACTTCTGCCAAGTCTGTCGCCATCAAGGCTAATTCTAAAATCACCCATAAACTATAACGAAGCCATTTAGGTGAATGATGAGCCGTTGCTTGAGCCAGGTCCATCTGGGTTACAATACCAAGCTTTCCTGCCATCTGCTGAAGTTGCATGGCAATGAGAGATGAAATCAAGATAACAAACAAGAGACTATACTTATAGGAAGCACCACCGACTACACTGGTAATCCAGTTTCCTGGATCCATATAACCAACTGCGACAAGAGCACCCGGACCTAAAAAGGCCTTTAAATTTTGCCAGAAATGATTGTTATTTGGAGTATCGATAGATTGATTAATCTCAGAGAGTGACACTTTTTTATGAGAAGACATAGATACTTACCTCTTTCTAAACCTACTTTTTCATTATTTTCTATTAGAGAAAAATAAGATCGACTTTAAACTATTAAAACAATGAAAACTATATGAAAAACATTTAGTTTTTTCATTATTTTTCTTAAGGCACCTTAATTATAACAGAAAATATGATAAAAACTTAAGAAAATTCAGGACTTGATTTAATATTTAGGATACAACAAAATGTTGTATTCTTTTTTTGCAAAAGAATACCAAAGAAAAAAATAAAAAACGTTGATTTAACAACGTTTTAGAAAGGAATGTAAAAGAATACAAAAGAATAATGGAGCCGGTGGGAGTCGAACCCACGTCCAAACACCTGCTAACATATTTGTCTACAACCATAGGTTATGTATTGTTTTAACAGTCCCTCGACACATAACTCAAGCCCAGGAACTGCGAGCCTATCAATCTCTTATCAAACTGCTAGACAAAGTTTGATCGTATCTCGCTAATAATAAGACCTGTCATCAGACACGAGCAATCCGAGTCGGGTCACGCCTGCTGGTTTTTAGGCAGCTAGAGCGTAAGAAGTGTTATTTTTTGCAGTTATATTTAACTGAGCGTTTACGTCGCCACACGAGTCGCAAAATATGCCTCATAATGCCTGTCGAATCCGTAACGACCCCAAAGACAATAAAAATATTATACCTTATCTAAGCTAAAAAAGCAAAAAAGCAAGTAGATGCCTAGAAAATGTAATCTTTCAAGGCTTCCGATAGAATATGATAACCCGAGACACTGAGGTGAAGGCCATCTGTTGTGTACCCCTCCTTGAGCTGTCCTTCCTGATCAAGTAATTTCTCAAAAACAGACACATATTCTACCTGCATATAGGCTGAAGCTAGCTCTTGATAGGCTTGGTTCCACGCCTTGATTTTCTCATTAGTACGAATGTAAACAGTCTGTTTGAAGTTCTCACTCTCATTGACCGGTAAGATAGAAACTAGCTTTATTTGTGACAGCGGATAGTCACGAGAAATACTTTGAATCACGCTTTCAAGATTGTTTAGTGTTTCCGTCATTGGAACATCTTTTCCAATGTCATTTGTCCCAATCAAAAGCACAATCTGATCCACCGCATCACCATAGAGATGAGCATCCAGGTTATCTAGCAAAAGTCCAGTCTGATAACCTCGAATCCCTCGATTCACAATCGTCTTTGATGTACCAAGTAGCTCTTGTAATGGGTAGTACTCAATAATAGAATCTCCGATAAAAATGATATTGGGTTCGATTACTGAAATACGATTAAGTTCACGATACTTGGTTTGGATTTTCTCTTGCTCTTTCAGAAGCCAATTTTCTAGTAGTTGTACTGCCAAGTTACTCTCCTCTTTCTAGCCAGTTTTCTAAAACTTGGTAAACACCCGCCTGACTGTTGGCTGGCGCAACCTTTGTCGCAACTTCCTTGACAGACTCTTCTGCATTTTCCATAGCATAAGAAATCCCTGCCAACTCTAACATTTCGATGTCATTTTCACTGTCGCCGAAGGCCATGATTTGTTCAGGTTTTAAGTTCCAACGTTTAAGCAATTCCTCTAAGCCCCACGCCTTATGAATCCCATCTTGTAAAATATCAATACAGCCATAACCACTAGAAACAGCACGAACATGACCATCAAACAAGTCATTGATTTCCTGTAAGACCAAATTAGTTCGTTCTTCACCAACAACCATACTCATCTTGAGGACACCACCGAAAAGGCTTGAGTCAAATTCATCAACAAAATGCATGCGTTGGTAGAGCTTTTCAATCATCTCTGGAGTCATAAATTTATCAAGTTCTGTAAAAACAGTGCCTTTCTTAACAAAACCACCATTCATACCTGTTACGACAAACTGATCCTGACATTCTCTGCCTTTAAAATGTCCCAAAGCCCTATCAACCATGGCATCATCCCAAGTTTGTGCTTGTAGCAATTCATCATTTTCGAATATACGAGCACCATTAGCAACTACGAGAACGACTCTTTCTACAAGATACTTCAGTAATTGTCGCATGCGATGAACTTCATTTCCCGTTGCAATAACAAAACGAATACCACGTTGATCCAGCTGATCCAAAATTTTCTCTAGACGAGGTAGGTCCAGTTGTCCTTGAGGATCTAACAAGGTTCCATCCATATCTGTTGCTATTATCTTAATATCCATCTTGCTCCTCTTTTTTAGTCACTACCATTTCAAACCTACATGCTCATTCATTTCTTTATAGGCTGTATCAATCCGTTCCTTGGTCGCCTCGTCTAACTGACTACGGTATTTCCCACCCTCTATAAAATCTTCCAAGATATAGGTTTGGTATAGATAGAGTGGGTATCCTTCTGGAGAATAACCTCCCTTAGGAGTCCGACTCACCCAACTTGGATGTGCTTGAGCCGTCTCGATAGTTGTTTTACCAGATTTTTTCTTAATGGTCACATCCATGAGGACTCCACGTTCCGTCCACTTAGCATTTTCAACATCCTGCATGGTTTCAATTCGTTGATTTGAGATAAAATTCCCCATAGAGTAGATGATAAGCTTTTTATCACCGTTTTTTTCAACCGTTTCAGCTGGTTCAACAACGTGAGGGTGACCACCAAAGATAATATCTGCTCCCCAATCAATCATTTTATGGTAAAGTTTCTTTTGCTCCTCAGTCGGCTCAATTTGATACTCAACTCCCATCTGAGGCATGATAATTGTAATATCTGCCTCTTTCTCAGCTCGCTCAATTTCAGCCTTCATTTTATCTTCATCTAAGTCTGAAAGATAACGATTATAATCCTCTTGAGAAATGCTTTGTTCAATTCCGTTAAAACCATAGGAATAAGCTAAAAGGGCAACTTTAATCCCATTGACTTCCTTGATGACAATAGGTGCTTTATCTCGTGGTTCATGAGTGTAGACTCCGATTGGTGTCATTCCAGCTTTTTCAATCGCATCTGCGGTTGAAACTACTCCCTCAATTTGAGAATCCAAGATATGATTATGAGCCAAGTCTAGCACTTGATACCCTGCATCTTTTATAGCGTCCATGACTTCACCAGGTGCATTAAATAAGGGGTAACCTGCAAGATAGTGATCTTTATTTACAGTTCCTTCAAAATCACCAATGACCAAGTCAGCTTGCTTAAGCCAAGGCTTTACGTATTCAAAATTTTCATGGAAATCATAGGTACCATCTGATTTTTTGGCTGAAATATAGATAATGTCATGATAGAGCAAATCACCATTGGCCATGATCCGAGCACTTGTTTCTTGCTCTGTTGCCGTAGTTTTCTCCTTAAAATCAGCTGTCTGACTTACGACAGTTGTACTACTACTGGTCAATGGAAATCCCTTTAGCCCCTCGGCTAATAAAGTCAAAGCCATTGAGATTGCAACGGCAATCAACAAAACAGCGATAAAGGTTTTATTACTCCATTGGTGATAGTTCCTAAAAAATCGAATCAATTTCCCGACAAGCCGAAAGATAGGACCATTTTGATTTCTACTACTGCGTTTTTCCATCTTTTTTCTCCTTGCTTTTTGATGCAAGTCTCCTTATCTTATTATACCACAGACAAATAGGTATTTCCTTTTATTCTATTATTTTTTAACGGCTTCTGTCACTTTCTTTCTCATCTGTTTTGTGTTATCATGTAATTGTAATGGAAGGAAGGAGAGAACATGTCTGCTATAGAACGTATTACAAAAGCTTCTCATTTAATCGATATGAAAGATATTATTCGCGAGGGCAATCCAACCCTACGTGCTGTTGCTGAGGAGGTCACTTTCCCATTGAGTGATCAAGATATTATCCTCGGTGAGAAAATGATGCAATTTTTAAAACATTCACAAGATCCAGTTATGGCTGAAAAACTTGGACTACGTGGAGGAGTTGGACTTGCAGCACCACAATTGGACATCTCAAAACGCATCATCGCTGTTTTGGTTCCAAATATCACTGAGGATGGTGAAACACCTCAGGAAGCCTATGATTTACAAGCTGTTATGTACAATCCTAAGATTGTTTCACACTCAGTTCAAGATGCTGCTCTAGGCGAGGGAGAAGGTTGTCTATCAGTCGATCGAGCTGTACCTGGTTATGTTATCCGTCATGCTCGAGTGACTGTTGACTACTTTGACAAGGATGGCGAAAAACATCGTATCAAGCTAAAAGGCTACAACTCAATCGTTGTCCAACATGAAATTGACCACTTAAATGGTATTATGTTTTACGATCGAATTAACGAAAAAGATCCCTTTGAAATCAAAGAAGGCCTACTCATTCTCGAATAAAGAAAATCCCGTTGCAATACGGGGTTTTATGTTATAATAGAGCCATGAAAACAAATGATATTGTCTATGGCGTTCACGCCGTTACGGAAGCACTTTTAGCAAACACAGGAAATAAACTCTATCTCCAAGATGATCTACGAGGAAAAAATGTAGAAAAGGTTAAGGAACTAGCTACAGAAAAGAAAGTATCTATCTCTTGGACTTCAAAAAAATCACTTTCTGAAATGACTGAGGGTGCTGTTCACCAAGGTTTTGTTTTGCGTGTTTCTGAATTTGCCTATACAGAACTTGAGCAGATTCTTACAAAAACACGCCAAGAAGAAAACCCACTACTGCTAATTCTTGATGGTTTAACAGACCCACATAATCTCGGTTCTATCTTGAGAACAGCGGATGCAACCAATGTTTCAGGTGTTATTATTCCCAAACACCGAGCTGTCGGCGTCACTCCTGTCGTAGCAAAAACAGCAACAGGTGCGATTGAACATGTTCCTATTGCCCGAGTCACTAATCTTAGTCAAACCTTGGACAAACTCAAAGACGAGGGATTCTGGACTTTTGGAACTGATATGAACGGAACACCTTGCCATAAATGGAATACAAGTGGCAAAGTTGCTCTCATTATCGGAAATGAAGGAAAAGGTATTTCAAGTAACATCAAGAAGCAAGTGGACGAGATGATAACTATTCCAATGAATGGACATGTACAAAGCCTCAATGCCAGTGTTGCTGCTGCTATTCTCATGTACGAAGTCTTCCGAAATCGATTATAAAAAAGTTTCCAATCGTTTGATTGGAAACTTTTTTAATTATGTTCAATGATATATTTATAGGCTTCTTGACCTGCAATAGCACCATCCCCAACTGCTGTTGTAACTTGACGAAGGTCTTTCTGACGAACATCCCCAACTGCAAAGACACCAGCAACACTTGTCTTCATGTGGTCATCAGTCACAATCCAACCTGCCTGATCTCGAATCTGTAATTCTTGAACGAAATCACTAACAGGATCTAATCCAACATAGATGAAAACACCACCAAAGGCTTGTTCTGTCACTTGTCCTGTTTTAACATTTTCAATGACAACTGACTCCACACGGTTTTCACCCTTGATTTCTTTGACAACAGAATCCCAAATGAACTTGATTTTTTCATTGGCAAAGGCGCGATCTTGCAAGACTTTTTGAGCACGAAGTTCATCTCGACGGTGAATGATGGTTACAGACTTAGCAAATCGTGTTAAGAAGATTGCTTCTTCAACTGCTGAGTCACCTCCACCTACGACCAATAAATCTTGGTCACGGAAAAAGGCTCCATCACAAACGGCACAATAAGAAACACCACGGCTATTGAGTTCTTCTTCGCCTGGAACTTCCAATAGACGGTGCTTAGAACCTGTTGCTACGATAACTGTGCGAGTTTCATAAACTTGGTCGTCTGTTACGACTTTTTTAAATTCGCCATGGTCCTCAACATTTTCAACAAAGCCATAAAGATGCTCAACACCAAGATTTTCAAGTGGTTCAAACATCTTTTCAGCTAATTCTGGACCGCTGATATTGGCATATCCTGGATAGTTTTCAATATCCGAAGTATTATTCATCTGACCACCAGGAAGGCCACCTTCAATCAAAGCAACTTTCAGATTACTGCGTGCTGCATACAAGGCTGCAGTCATCCCAGCAGGACCTGCACCGATAATAATCGTATCGTACATTCTCTTTCCTTCTTTCTTGTTGTAACTATTTTTATTCTAACGGATTATATCCTATTTAACAACTATTATGCCTTGAGAACCAACAAGATGCTCATGGTTGCAAAAGACAATACTGGAATTGTTAGAACTCCAATCATAATCATATCATAGAGGTGAGCTTGACGCTCCTTAGCAGTTTTATCCGCACCTGATAGAGCTCTAAAACCAATCCAAAGTCCTAAAATAACCAAGACTAGTAAAATCGTCAAAACCAAACTCTCTAAATACAAAGCAAATAGCTGAACTAACATGCTTTCTCTCATTTCTATTATTTTTAAAGAGTAAACCCAGTTAGCTTAGCCAACTGAGTTTTTCTTATCTTCTATTATATCAAATATAGGTCCGTTTGTAACTAGCAAAGAACTCTTTTGTTCGTTCTTCTTTTGGATGATTGATGATTTCATCTGGTGTTCCAGATTCGATAATCTTTCCTTTGTCCAAGAACAAAACCTTATCAGCCACTTGAGAGACAAAGGACATATCATGACTCACCAAAATCATGGTTTGGCCTGATTTAGCGGCATTGGAGATAGATCTTTCTACCTCACCAACCAATTCTGGATCCAGTGCTGAAGTTGGCTCATCCAAGAGTAAGACGTCCGGTTTCATAGCCAAAGCACGCGCCAAGGCTACTCGTTGTTTTTGTCCACCTGACAAGTGGCGAGGATAGTGTTGTTGACGATCAGATAAACCAACCTTAGCCAACTCTTCTTTAGCTATCTTAGTCGCCTCTTCATCGGATAGTTTTTTAACTACTACCAAACCTTCCTTGACATTGTCTAAGGCTGTTCTACGCTCAAACAGATTGAACTGTTGGAACACCATAGATAGTTTGCGACGAAGAGTCAGAATTTCTTCTTGCGTAATTTGAGAAAAATCCACTTTGAAATCATCAATCTGAATACTTCCACTATCAGGAGTTTCCAGGTAATTTAGGCTACGAAGAAAGGTTGATTTTCCTGCTCCTGATGAACCAATAAGAGCAACGACCTCTCCTTTTTGAATATCTAAGTTCAGATGGTCCAAAACAGTCTGACCTGAAAAGGATTTGCTTAAATTTGAAATTTTAATCATTAGCGAAGCTCTCCTTTCACATCTGTCTCAACATTATCTGGTGCTGAAATCGCCATTTTTCTTTCAATGAAACGACCAAGATTTTCAATAGCAATATTTACAACCCAATAAACTAGAGCTACTGAGATAAAACGTTCGAAATAACGATAATCTGCACCACCTAAGATTTGAGCTTGGGCAAAGACTTCTACGACACCCGCGCTGAAGGCTAGGGAAGTTCCCTTGGTCAAGCCAATGAGGGAGTTAATCAAGGTTGGTGTCGCAACTACTGCTGCATTTGGAATAATCACACGACGGTAAACTTGTGCACGTGTCATTCCAAGACTGCGAGCAGCTTCAATCTCACCAGGATTTACAGAAAGAATGGCTGCACGGATGGTTTCACTAGCATAGGCTGCCTCGTTAAAGGCAAAGGCTACAATCGCAAACGCTGCAGCTGGAATCGCATTGATATTAAATGCAGTTCCCCATTGTTGATTCAATGCTTTAAGTGCCAAAGGAATTCCGTAATAAGTCAACATGAGTTGTACTAAAATAGGAGTTCCTTTTAAGAAACTAACAAAAAAGTCTTGTAATGGATAAAGAATTCTAACGCGATTGATTTTTACAATGGCAAAAAGCAGGGCTAGCATAATTCCAAAAAAAGCACCAAATACTGTCAACATCAAAGTTGTCGGTAATTGCTGTACTATTCTTGGAATCCCATCAAAGACTGAACGCCAACTAAAGAGTTTGCCGTCTGGGATATATTGCATCAAATTTTGATACCAATCAGATGCTAAAATCGTTGTAACATTCATAGAAACATCCTCTCAAGATAATGATTCATTCTATCATACTTCTGCCCTAATATAAAATATTTGCTACGGCACATCGTACATTATCTACCTTCTAGTTTATCATACTTTAAAAGTGGGAGGTTATATATTTTACCTATCAAAGAGATAGAAAAAAACTAATTCAACTCCAACTTATCGTATGTTTGTCGGTAACCAATCTGTTTCACCATCCCATTCTCCACTAATATTGGACGTTTTAACAACATACCATCACTAGCTAAAAGTTTGGCTGCTTCTTTGTTTGATAAAGTTCCAACCTTATCTTTTAAGCCAAGCTCACGATATTTGATACCACTAGTATTGAAAAATTGCTTCAATTCAAACCCAGAAGTTTCGAGCCAGTTTAAAATAACCTTTTCACTCGGAGTCTCTTCTACGATATGAACATCTTTATATTCTAGTCCGAGTTGATCTAATTCTTTCTTTGCTTTCTTACAAGTTGTACATTTTGGATATTCGATAAATTCTAACATTTTTTCTCTTTCTATTTTTTATTTTCTTGATAACTTGCACCTTCATGATTCAAAAGCCAAACCTTCTTATCGAGCCCCCAAGCATAGCCTGTCAGACGTCTCCCAGCCCCTAGCACACGGTGACAGGGGACAAGGATAGACCAGGGATTGCGCCCTACTGCTCCTCCGATTGCTTGGGCAGAAGCCACCTGCAAGTCCTTAGCTATTTGTCCATAAGTAACTGTCTGACCAAAAGGAATTCCACGCAAGTAGTTCCAGACTCTTTTTTCGAAGTCACTACCGACAGGAGCTAAAGGCATCTTAGATAAGTCTTGATCTTGCCCCTTAAAATAAGTCTCTAAATAGGAAATAATTTGATTTAAAATGGGATGACTTTCAACAAGAGTTACATCATTTTCAGATAATCCCTTCTCAAAATCACTCTCTTCTTCAATCCATATTCCAAACAGATAGTGGTCATCTGCAACCAGAGATAAAATCCCAACCGGAGACTTGTACAGCATTTTTGCATACTTCTTAGGCATTTGATTTTATTTTTTGGTAGGCCAAGCGTTCCCCATCTACTGGAACTTTACCGACCTGTTTAAAGCCAAGTTTTTCAAAAATATGCTGCATGGCTTTGTTTTTAGCGTGCGTATCTGAACGAAAATCTAGGTAATCAAAACCTTCAATCAAGCCTTCCAAAAAGGTCTGAGCAACACCTTGACCTTGCACATCACTGGCAACTGCGATACGATGAAATACTAAGTATTCTGATTCTCTTCCTTCCCAGTTTCCATCATAAATGGCTTCATAAGCTATTTCTGGACTCTTAGTCACTGCTGCATAGGCTAAGAGTTCTCCTTCCTCTAAGGCTACATAAGCTTGACCAGATATAATATCTTCGATAATCGTATCTGCATCTGGATAGCCGTTTTGCCACTGAGTGCTACCAGCTTCTGCCAAACATTTCTTGGCTCCCTCAATCACTTGCATAATTGCATCAACTTCGTTTGGAAAGGCTAAACGAATTTCCATCCTATCTCCTCTTTTCTGACTAGTTTCTCTCATCATAGCATAATTTAAGGCTTTCTACAAGCAGTTAAAACTTGACTTTTAATTTCTATTATTCTATAATCTAGTTATCAAAACTAGATAAAAAGGAGTTGGAAATGAAATCTGTTTTTTCCTACCCAAAATGGAAAGAAATTCCAAATATCAATCTCTATCTGGACCAGGTTTTACTTTATGTCAATCAAATCTGTCCTCCAGTTTCTCCTGATAAGGAGAAAGGTTTGACAGCTTCTATGGTCAATAACTATGTAAAACATGGCTATCTGCCAAAACCTGATAAGAAAAAATACCAACGCAAACAAATCGCACGATTGATAGCTATTACTACTCTCAAGTCCGTTTTTTCTATCCAAGAAATTGCTCAAACCCTTAATACCCTACACACAGACACTAATTCAGAAAAACTTTACAATGCTTTTGTGGACTATATGAATGAAGACATTGACCCAGCAAATCCTATTATCCAGGCAAGCTGCCAAACTGTCAAACTCTATCATCAAACACTAGCACTAGTCTATACAGAAACTGAAGAGGAGGAAACAAATGAATACTAGTTTCAAACTTAGTAAACGACTTAGTTTTGGAGAAGAAATTGCCAACAGTGTCACCCATGCTGTAGGAGCATTTCTCATGCTCATCCTACTTCCCATTTCATCAACCTATAGTTACGAGGCGCATGGATTTTTATCATCCATTGGTGTTTCGATTTTTGTCATCAGCCTTTTTCTCATGTTTCTTTCATCCACTATTTATCATTCTATGGCTTACGGTTCCACTCATAAGTATGTCTTACGGATTATTGACCATTCCATGATTTATGTGGCAATCGCTGGATCTTATACTCCTGTAGTTTTAACTTTGATGAACAACTGGTTTGGTTATCTCATTATCGCCATTCAGTGGGGAACTACAATTTTCGGTATTCTTTATAAAATCTTTGCCAAAAAAGTCAACGAAAAATTCAGTCTCATTCTCTACCTCATCATGGGATGGCTTGTATTGGCTATCTTACCAGCAATCATCAGTCAGACAAGTCCAATGTTTTGGAGTCTTATGGTATCAGGTGGCCTTTGCTATACAGTTGGCGCTGGATTCTACGCTAAAAAGAAACCATACTTCCATATGATTTGGCATCTCTTCATTCTAGCAGCCTCTGCTCTCCAATACATTGCTATTGTTTATTACATGTAAAAAAGAAGTTGGAAAAATCCCAACTTCTTTTTTTATTTACACATATTTATAAAGTACTGATGCAGGCGAAGATCATTTGTCAATTCAGGATGAAAGGCGGTTACCAGCATATTTTTTTCTTGTGCCGCAACGATTTGATCGTTCACAATTGCTAAAACATCAACATCCTCACCAACACTACTGATAATCGGGCCACGGATAAAAGTCATTGGAATTTTTCCAACGCCCTTGCAGTCAGCTTCTGTATAAAAGCTTCCTAGCTGACGTCCATAGGCATTGCGCTCTACTACTATGTCCATGGTTGCTAGATGGCTTTCCTCTTTAGAAGTGATTTGTTTTGCTAGCAAAATTAAACCCGCACAAGTTCCAAAGACTGGTAAACCATTGAGAATAGCCTCTCTTAGAGGAATTAGCATCTGCTGATCTCGCAACAGTTTCCCCATGGCCGTTGACTCACCGCCTGGCAAAATCAATCCTGATAGCTCACTTCTATGTTGCTGAAAATCTTCTAGGTTTCGCAGTTCAATACTTTCAACTCCTAGTTGAGCAAGCATTTTCTCGTGTTCTACAAAGGCACCTTGCAAGGCCAAGATTCCGATTTTCATCTATTTTCCTCGCTCTGCCATGAGAATTTGGATTTCATTCTCATTGATACCAACCATGGCTTCTCCTAAGTCTTCCGAGATTTGAGCCAGAATTTGAGGATTCTGATAATTGGTAACAGCCTTGACAATTGCTGCTGCACGTTTAACAGGATCACCTGATTTGAAAATCCCTGAGCCAACAAACACACCTTCTGCACCTAGCTGCATCATAAGAGCAGCGTCCGCTGGTGTTGCAACCCCTCCAGCCGCAAAGTTAACAACTGGTAATTTTCCATGTTCGTGGACATATTGAACTAATTCTACAGGTACTTGGAGTTCTTTTGCAGCAACATATAACTCGTCCTCACGGAGGTTTTGAATGCGGCGAATTTCTTGATTCATCATACGCATATGACGAACCGCCTGAACGATGTCTCCTGTTCCTGGTTCCCCTTTTGTACGGATCATAGAAGCTCCTTCAGAGATACGGCGCAAGGCTTCTCCCAAGTCTTTTGCACCACAAACAAAAGGAACTTGGAATTCTTTCTTGTCCACATGGAAACGATCATCAGCTGGAGATAACACTTCACTCTCATCGATATAGTCAATCTCGATGGCTTCTAAAATTTGAGCTTCGACAAAATGTCCAATTCGAACTTTAGCCATAACTGGAATGCTGACTGCTTCTTGGATTTCCTTAATCATCTTTGGATCACTCATGCGAGAGACACCACCCGCTGCACGAATATCAGCTGGGATTCGTTCCAAAGCCATAACTGCTGCTGCACCTGCAGCCTCAGCAATTCTTGCTTGTTCAGGGTTTTGGACATCCATGATGACGCCACCTTTAAGCATCTGTGCCAAATTCTTATTTAATTCATAACGATTTTCAGTCATTTTTTTCATCCTCAATAGTTGTATTGGTAGCTACAGTTTTTTGTATTGATAGCTACAGTTTTATTGTAAGGTATAAAAGACTGCATAACAAGATAAAATAAATCGATTTGTCCGGGTACAATTATCTCTATCACAAAAAAAGCACCCACATTGGGTACTTTTATTTCTTAGATTTTTTAATACTTTTTACAAGATAAAAGAGATATCCTGAAACCATATAGGCAACAAAGATAGTTGCTGCCCATTTAAAGACAAAGCCCCAACCATGTTTGGTAGCATTCAAAAAGAAATAAGGGAAGGGACTATCCTTAGCATTAGGGACATCCATCTTTAAAACAAAACCGTTTAAAAGGGCAAAAATCATATAAAGCAAAGGAAGGCTAGTCCAAATCATGGGATCAACTAACTTATATTGACGACTCTTATCAAAAATAACTGTATCTGCTAAAAACCAGAGAGGGACAATATAATGACAAAGGAAATTTTCCAAACGGTAAAAATCTGTCGTCAAGGGAGCTAGCATGAAATGATAGATGACACAAGTAATCATAATACTCATAGTGACGCCACCTTT
Source organism: Streptococcus infantis (assembly GCF_021497965.1). Classification (GTDB taxonomy): domain Bacteria; phylum Bacillota; class Bacilli; order Lactobacillales; family Streptococcaceae; genus Streptococcus; species Streptococcus infantis_B. Next base: position 1,143,240 of record NZ_CP046525.1, read on the forward strand.
GAGACGTAGAATTCCAGGACTCTGCCAACTATCACCTTCACTACGCATCTTTAACAAAAGATAACCTGTAAAAAGTACAACCAAAAGGTTAGAAAGTACAGTGTAGTAAAGCAACATCCCTAAACCACCGCGCTTGGTAATCTCCAAGTATACACCGGTAAAGGCTGCTATAAATAAAAAGATACGACTATAAAATATTACTTTTTCATTTTTAATCATGATTAAATCTTCTTCACAAATTCTGATTTAAGCTTCATAGCACCAAAACCATCAATTTTACAGTCGATGTTGTGGTCACCTTCTACAATACGGATATTTTTAACACGAGTTCCTTGTTTGAGATCTTTTGGAGCCCCTTTGACTTTAAGGTCCTTAATCAAAGTGACTGTATCTCCATCAGCTAGTTTATTTCCATTTGCATCGATGGCAACAACTCCTTCTTCAACTTCTGCTTGCTCAGCAGGATTCCACTCATAAGCACATTCTGGGCAAACAAGAAGTGTGCCATCTTCATATACGTATTCTGAATTACATTTTGGGCAATTTGGTAATTGACTCATGTTATCTCCTTAAAAATTTATGATTATTTGATTGTCAAATTTTCTTTAACAGCAACTATTATACCTTAAAACAGGCCATTTGACAAATCATGATAAAAAAAAGACAAACCGAAATTCAGTTCATCGTTTTTTTAGTTTCTTATAAATGTTTTTGTGCTTCTGATTTGATTTTTTCAACAACCTCTAAAATAGAGAGTCCAGTTGTATCCAAATAGATTGCATCCTCGGCTTGCTTGAGAGGCGAAGTTTCACGATGACTATCTTTGTAGTCACGCGCAGCAATCTCTTCCTTCAAAGTTTCCAAATCCGTTTCGATTCCCTTTGAAAGATTTTCTTTGTAACGACGTTCTGCACGTTCATCTACAGATGCTACAAGAAAAATCTTCAATTCAGCCTTAGGCAAGACCACTGTACCAATATCACGACCATCCATGACAATACCACCTTGCTGGGCAATCTCTTGCTGGAGGGCTACTAATTTTTCTCGAACAGCTGGAATAGCAGCAAAGGCAGAAACAGCATTGGTTACTTCATTTTCACGGATTGGATTTGTCACATCGACATCTCCAACAAAAACAAGCTGTTCTCCTGTTTCAGCGCGACCAAAGCTAATCGGATATTGTTCCAGTAATTCAAGAAGTCGTGAAGACTCTTCTGGACTTACTTGATTGTTCAAAGCGATGTAAGTCGCAGCACGATACATAGCACCCGTATCCAGATAAGTATAGCCAAAGTCTTTAGCGATAATCTTTGCTACTGTACTTTTACCACTGGATGCTGGTCCATCAATGGCAATCTGAATTGTTTTCATCGTCACTCCTATCTTGTCTTAAGAACATCACCAGGATTTGCAAACCAAGTTCCAGTAGACATATGACCAGGATTCAAAGCTTCAAGTTGAGCAATAGAAATCCCTGCTCGAGCTGCAATCGCAGCTTCCCCTTCTCCTGGCAAAACTGTAATAGTTCCTTCAGAATCAGTATGCGCCTCTGTATGTTCTTGTTGAGTTGTCTCTGCTTCTGTTGACTGAGCAGTAGTAGCCACTGTTGTAACTTCTTCTACTTTTGGAGCTGAAGAATCATAAAAATCTTTCAATGTCGAAGTGCGGTCACTTCCACCAGATGACAAGTAAACTAGTACGACTATCATCCCAACAACAATCACAAAGAAAATAATTGCTAAAACAGTTAAAATATGATTAGCCAAGATACCTGAATCATATTGATTACGATGGCGACGTTCTGTTCTTGTTTCTTCTTCCTGGTTTTCATAAATATCTTCTTGCCACGGTTCCTTTTCCATACCTTACTCCTTGAGTTTTTTTTAATTTCTTATTACAATGTAAATATGAAAATTATGCTTATACCTGAACGTTGCATTGCCTGTGGGCTTTGCCAAACTTATTCGGATTTATTTGATTACCATGATAATGGCATCGTCCGTTTTTTCGATGATCCTGAACAATTAGAGAGAGAAATCCCTTCTAGCGCCAATATTTTAGAAGCCGTTAAAAATTGCCCTACTCGTGCTCTAATCAAAGATGAATCTTAAATTGTTGTGGAGTATAGACTTCTATTTTCCACTCCCTCTAGTTTAGCATATTTTTATAGAAATTTATAGTCTTTTTACAGACTTATTTTATTCTATTTTAATTGTTCGTTAAACATTTTTATAACTGATGGATTTTTAGTTGCTATTTTCTATTGATTGTTAAAAAAGAGGAATTTCTTCCTCTTTTTTCTATAATACCTCTTTTTATTTAATCTTCAAATCCATTTGGATGCTGACTTTGCCAACGCCATGCATCCTCACACATCTCTGTAATACCAAGTTCTGCTTCCCAACCGAGCTCTGCCTTAGCTTTTGCTGGATCTGAGTAGCAAGCTGCAATATCACCTGGGCGACGTTCAACAATTCGGTAAGGAATTGGGCGACCAACAGCTTTTTCCATATTTTGGATAATTTCAAGAACAGAGTAACCTTTTCCTGTACCAAGGTTATAAATATTTAGACCTGAACCCTTTTGAAGTTTCTTAAGTGCTGCAACGTGTCCTTTCGCAAGGTCAACAACGTGGATATAGTCACGTACACCTGTTCCGTCTTCAGTATCGTAGTCATCCCCAAATACTTGAACTTGTTCCAACTTACCAACTGCAACTTGTGTAACATATGGCAAAAGGTTGTTTGGAATACCGTTTGGATTTTCACCTAAGTCACCACTCTTATGAGCTCCAATTGGGTTGAAATAACGAAGCAACACAACGTTCCATTCTGAATCGGCTTTATAGATATCTGTCAAGATTTCTTCAAGCATTAGCTTGGTACGACCATAAGGGTTAGTAGCTGAAAGTGGGAAATCTTCTAAGATTGGAACTGTATGAGGATCTCCATATACTGTTGCTGATGAGCTAAAGATGATATTTTTACAATTTGTCTCTTCCATGACTTTCAAGAGACTGAGAGTACCTGCAATATTGTTATCATAGTAGGTCAACGGGATACGAGTTGACTCACCAACAGCTTTCAAACCTGCAAAATGAATTACACCTGTTGGTTCTTCATGTTTGAAAATATCACGAAGGGTTTCAGTATCACGAATGTCTGCTTCATAGAAAGGAATTTCTACGCCAGTAATTCTTTCCACCACTTCTAAGCTTTTACGGCTACTGTTTACCAAATTATCCACGACAACTACTTGGTGTCCGGCTTGAACCAATTCAATAACAGTGTGAGTTCCGATGAAACCTGCTCCACCTGTAACCAGAATTTTTTCTTGCATTTTATTTCCTCAATTCTTGGATTATTTTTTTCATTTTACCATTTTTGATAGGGAAAGTCATTTACTTTCCTAAGACTACCGTAAAAACTAGGTAAAAGATTTACGATTGTTTCTCTTTAATATATCTCTCAGTTGGATAATCTGCTGGATCCAATACTCCACTTCTTCCTTGAAGCATTTGAGCTAGGTGATAACCGATAATAGGACCAGTCGTTAACCCTGAAGATCCTAGACCACTTGCTGTATAGACTTCTGATAAATTTGGGACCAGTCCGAAAAATGGAGAAAAGTTACTCGTATAAGCCCGAATTCCTACACGTTCTCCACTAATCATTGCACCTTTTAAGCTAGGATAATATAGACTTGCTGCTTCTTCCATTTGAAGGAGTAACTTCTCATCAACAGTCAAATCAAATCCCATGTCATTTTCATGGGTAGCCCCTAAAGATAATTTACCGCCTGGAAATGGTATCAAATCCCACTCTCCTTCTGGCATAACTACAGGGTAGGCTCCCATGTCTTGTGGCACTTGATAATCTCTAAGTTGTCCTTTTTGAGGACGAACATCAACCTCATAGCCTAAAGGCTCTAACATGTGTCCAAGCCAAGCTCCTGTGGACAAGATAACTTGGTCAAACATTTGGTTGCCTATTTGATAACCCGATGATAGAGGTTTTAGACTGACCTCTTTCTTTATGACCTTAACCTGACTTGCTTCAAGTAAACGACTGACTATAAGTTGCCCATCTACTCGAGCTCCTCCAGAAGCATAGAGCAATCTCTCAAATCCCTCTAATCCAGGGAATAGGTTACTTGTAGTAGCTTGGTCCAAAATGGCTAATTCGCCAATTAAGGGAGATTCATCCCTACGTTGCAAGGCTAAGTCATAGAGTTCTTCGAGCTTGGAATCATCTTTTTTGAGAAGTAAGACTCCTGAGCGCTGGTAGAAATCAACCTTTTGACCAGATTTTTCTAAATCAGCCAATAAATCCACATAAAAATCCGCTCCCAAGCGAGCCATCTTGTACCAAGCTTTATTACGTCGTTTAGAGAACCAAGGACTAATGATTCCTGCAGCTGCCTTGGTCGCTTGGCCGTATCCATGATCAAAGACAGTTACTTCGATATCTGCTTCTTTAGAGAGGTAGTAGGCGGCCGTTGCCCCTACAATCCCTGCTCCTACAATGGCAACTTTTTTCATTGTCTTTACTTTCTAACTAGATATGATGGAATGGATTGGTAGAAGCTTGACTTGCGATAATTTCGAGAGACCAAGCATTCTCTTTCTTCCATTCGTTCAAGAGCTTTGCAATTTTTTCGATAAAAAGCACTTCGATATAGTGTCCCGGATCCAGAGCTAACAAACCATCTGACAGCATATCTTGGGCAGTGTGGTAGTATATGTCTCCAGTAATGTAGACATCCGCTCCTTTTGCTAAAGCATCAGGATAGAATGATTGACCACTTCCACCACAGATAGCCACTTTTGAGATGGTTTTTCGCAAATCGCTCTCTTTATAATACACCATACGGAGACTATCTAAACCAAAGACTTCCTTAACATAGTCAGCAAATTCCTTAAATGTTTGAGGTCTAATAGCTCCAATACGGCCTATCCCACGTTCAGGACCTGTTTCCTGCAGATAAGCTGTATCCTCAATACCCAATAGTTGGCAGAACCAATCATTAAGACCATTTTCAACAATATCGATATTAGTATGACTGACGTAGACGGCAATATCGTGCTTGATGAGATTGATGTAAATCTGATTTTGAGGACGACTAGCTACCAAATCCTTGATCGGACGAAAGATAGGGGCGTGCTTAACGATAATCAAATCAACACCCTTTTCAATAGCTTCAGCGACTGTCTCTTCACGGATATCAAGAGCAACCATGACTTTTTGGATATCCTTATCTAGAGTGCCAATTTGCAGACCACGACTATCACCTTCCATAGAAAATTCTTGTGGGCAATAGGCTTCATAACGCTTAATCACTTCACTTGCTTTCATGGAGCACCTCCTTGATGGCTTGAATTTTATCTGCTAGAACCTGACGTTCTTCTTGATTTTTTTCTGGAATTTGACTAAGGGCAAACTCAAGCTTAGCAGCTTCTTTTTGCCATTTTTGGATGAAGACTGAACTGCCTTCTTTGGACAAGAAGGGGCCAAAACGAACATCAGTGGCTGATAGCTTCATTTCGCCAGTTTCTGCAACTATGATCTCATAGAATTTCCCAGCTTCTTCTAGGATACTTTCTGCTATGATTTGAAAATCATGCTCCTGTAGCCAACTACGTAACTCGTCTTCACGGTTATTCGGTTGAAGAATCAAATGTTCAACATTGGCTAGTTTGTCCAATCCTTCTTCTAATATCGTAGCAATTAAACGGCCACCCATTCCAGCAATAGTGATGACAGAGACCTGGTCACTTTCTTCGAAAGCTGCTAAACCATTGGCTAAACGAACCTGAATTTTCTCAGTCAAACCATGACTTTCAACATTTGTAACTGCAGATTGATAGGGACCTTCTACAACTTCTCCTGCAATAGCACGTTCGATATGACCCTTTTCAACTAATTCAATCGGTAAATAAGCATGGTCGCTCCCAACATCAAGTAAAACGGCTCCTTGCGGAACAAAAGAAGCTACCGTTTCTAATCTCTTTGAAATCATCTTCTCTCACTTTCCAAAAGTCTATTTCCCTTTATTATACCATATTTTATCTAGCAATCCTGTACCTAAAAAAGACCGCAATCAAGGATTGCAGCCTTTCTTTATCTTCTAGCTTGATAACGACTTGTCAGGATGAAAATGACAGCAAATATGACCATCATAATGCCATAGACAGGTAATGTTTGTCCTGTAAGTGTTGAAATTTCAAGCAATTTTTGGATTCTTGGGAATAGAGCTGTTCCAAGGAAGCCACCAACTGACCAAATAATCAAGAGAACACGCCACAGACTAAATGGCAAGCAAGCTCTAACTACTGACATGAAACCAATCGATGCTAGTAGATAATACAGAAGAGTCGAAATTTCAATGGCTGACCAGCCTTGACTTGTTCCAAAAATTTTAATAAATAGAACGCTAAAGACTACCATCAAGGCACTTGGTAAAGCACGAAGCATGGACTTTCTGAGGAAGTTTTGTTCTACTGGCTTGATATTTCGTTCAAAGGTCAATACGAACGGCGGGAAACCTTCCACAAACTGGTCAATCATGGTAATCTGAATCGGGATAAACGGGAAAATCAAAATCCATTCAGTACGACCTAACAATGCACTTGCAATACAGATGATTGCCAATAAGAATGAATAGATGGTCTTAATCAAGAAAATTGGAGCAATGTGAGCAATATTATTAACTACACGACGACCCTCAAAGAGTATCTCAGGAACATCATTAAAGTCTGAGTTCAAGAGAACCAGATTTGCAATCTGACGAGTCGCTGGATCTCCTTCAGCCATCACGATGGAACAATCTGCCTCGCGGAGAGCAAGGATATCATTGACACCATCTCCTGTCATGGCAGTAGTATGACCTGCTTTTTTCAGAGTTTGGATAATCAGTTTCTTTTGATGAGGCGAGACACGTCCAAAAATCGCTGTCTCCTCAGCCATAGCAATCAATTCCTCGTCCGTGATTTTTGAACAATCTACATAGCTATGATAATCTGCAAAACCTGCTTTTTGAGCAATACTTGAAACGGTAACTGGATTATCACCAGATATAATTTTCAACCCTACTTCCTGAGAACGTAGATAGTCTAAAGTTTCAGCAGCCCCTTCTCGGATAGGATCTAGAATCTCAAGCAGAGCCAAGGCTTGCATATCCGATGGTTTCTGCGGTTTGTGGTGGTCAAGTTTTTCTTGACTTAGAGCTAAAACTAAGACACGAGACCCTCGTTCAAGAGCTTCCCTAGCTTCAGGAACATCAGCATCCAACAACATCTCAGGTGCACCTAGGAAAACAGTTCCGAGACCTTCCAATTCCATGGCTCCCCATTTTCGATCACTAGAAAATGGAAGACTAGAAATCATCGGATAGGCTACCTCTCCCGCAAAACGCTTTCGAATAGCTTGAGCAGTTGGATTTTTATCCTCACTGTGTGCCATATAGCTGGTTAGTATTTTTGCAATAGCATCCTTGTCATAAGCCTGGGTCAGAGGAAGAACAGTCTCAACCTGCATCTTCCCTTGAGTGATGGTACCTGTTTTATCCAAACAAAGCATATCCACGCGTGCAAGGGTTTCAACAGAATACATCTCCTGCACCAAGACCTTCTTCAAACCTAGCTTGATAACAGCGGTTAAAAGAGAGGTAATGGTCAAAAGTGCGATTCCCTTAGGCAACATCCCCAAAAGAGCTGTAGAAGAATTCACTACAGAAGATTTAAGGGGTAAACCTTTTAAGACCAAAGCTTCAAGCAAGAGGGCAATTCCAAATGGAATGATGATTTTCCCAGTAAAGCCTGCAAGTTGATCAAGTGATTTCATGATACGGGAATTGATTGGTTTAACGGTCTTAGCTTCAAGCATGAGTTTAGCAGCATAGTTGTCCGCTCCAACATGATGAACCTGTGCAAAGACAGACCCACTTGCAAGAAAGCTTCCTGACAATATCAAGTCTTCGACTTCTTTTTGTACCAGGTCACTCTCGCCTGTTAACATGGCTTCATTGACTTCTGCAAAGCCTTCTAATACAATCGCATCACTTGGAATCTGATCCCCTGCAGACAAGCGTATCACATCATCCAAAACAAGCTCTTCAGGGTCCAAAGCGATCTCTTGTCCATCACGAATAGTCGTAATCTTTTCTTTATTCAAGAGATTGAGTTTATCAACCATATGCTTGGCACGTAATTCAGTTACAATTCCTGAAAAAGCATTAAAACAGATAACCGCAAAGAAGACCAAGTTACTCCATGCTTGAACAAAAGCGAGTGCTAAGGCGATGGCAAAGTTTAATGCATTGAATAAAGTAAAGACATTTCGCTTTACAATCTGCCAGGTACTCGTACTAGCTGAAGCTTGGAAATCATTGACCTGTCCCTGTTTCTGACGTTCTTTTACTTCTGATTGGCTTAAGCCCAACATTTTATTTTTATCCATAAATTCTATCATATCATTTTTTTTTGAATATTTCTAATTTCATATAAAAAGCTATTCCGCCTAAACAAAAAACATTTGCCTGTCCTACTATGATAAGGTATAATAAAAGAAAGAAAACTGAAGGAGACATCATGTTTTACACTTATCTGCGTGGGCTGGTTATGTTGATTCTATGGTCAATCAATGGAAATGCTCACTTTCACAATACTGAAAAAATTCCAAGTTTAGATGAAAACTATATCCTTGTTGCGCCACACCGTACCTGGTGGGATCCAGTCTATATGGCTTTTGCAACAAAACCAAAGCAATTTGTCTTTATGGCCAAAAAAGAACTCTTTTCAAATCGCATCTTTGGTTGGTGGATTCGCATGTGTGGTGCCTTCCCTATTGACCGTGATAACCCAGGTTCTTCTGCTATCAAATATCCAATTAATGTTCTTAAAAAGAGCAATCGCTCACTGATCATGTTTCCTAGTGGTAGCCGTCATTCCAATGATGTTAAGGGTGGTGTAGCCCTCATTGCAAAGATGGCCAAGGTTCGCATCATGCCTGTTACCTATACTGGTCCTATGACTCTAAAAGGGCTTGTCAGCCGTGAACGTATTGATATGAACTTCGGAAATCCGATTGATATCTCTGATATTAAAAAGATGAATGATGAAGGAATTGAGATGGTTGCAGACCGTATCCAATCTGAATTTCAACGTTTAGATGAAGAAACAAAACAGTGGCACAACAATAAAAAACCTAACCCACTCTGGTGGTTCATCCGTATCCCTGCCTTGATTCTAGCAATTATTATTGGAATTCTAACAATTCTCTTTACCTTTGTAGCAAGTTTTGTTTGGAATCCCGATAAAAAGAGAGAGCAATTATAATAGTCTAATCTTCACAAGCCTAAGTTGATTACTTGGGCTTTTTTCAATGAGTTAAGATACTCTTCAACATATTGACAAAAGCCTAAATCTATAGTATACTTTCTAGGTAAGCTGATTTAGCTCAGTAGGCAGAGCGCATCCATGGTAAGGATGAGGTCGCCGGTTCGATCCCGGCAATTAGCATCATTTATCAGTTCCTTTTTTAGGAACTGTTTTTTCTTGACAAAGTATTGCCCCTATAGTAAAATAAAATCTGCGATGAGTCGATATGTAGCGAGAGCTACAATTGCGCAAAGGAGGTCATTAACGCAGGAGCGGACCTTGAGAAATTGTGTGAACCGGTTTCTCACATGGAGATGCCTCTCATGCTTTCTGGTTTTCCAGAAAGCTTTTTTAATTTTTTTATATTCCACAACAAAAAAGCCTATCACCCAAGCTCGAACGCTTGATGTGATAGGTTTTTATTTTTTGATTAACGTACAGTACGGATACGCATAGTGTTTGTACGAACTGCTTCACCAAGTGGCACACCTGCTACGATAACGATATCGTCACCAGATTGTACAAGACCTGCTTCAACTGCTTTACGTTCAGCAATTTCAAACATGTCATCAGTTGATGATGGAGTTTCTGTCAACATTGGGATAACACCCCAGTTCAACATCAATCCACGTTCTGTCAATTCGTCAAATGTCAATGCTAAGATATCAGCATTTGGACGGTATTTAGAAATCAAACGTGCTGTGTGACCTGTCTTAGTAAGAGTTACAACCAATTTGATGTCCATTGAGTTTGTAGCATCTTTAACTGCTGAAGCCATAACTTCTGTCTTAGAGTTACGTTCAAATGAATCTGAGTTCAAACGTCCGTATTCGTTAAGAAGAGTTTGAGCGTTCTTGTCGATTGTAGCCATTGTACGAACAGACTCAAGTGGGTATTTACCATTTGCAGACTCACCTGAAAGCATAGTAGCGTCAGTTCCGTCGATAACAGCATTAAATACGTCTGATACTTCTGAACGAGTTGCACGTGGTTTTTCAGTCATTGTTTCAAGCATGTTTGTTGCAGTGATAACAACTTTACCAGCAGCGTTTACTTTAGTGATGATCATTTTTTGGTAAACTGGAACCATTTCGAATGGTACTTCGATACCCATGTCACCACGAGCGATCATGATACCGTCAGCAGCTTCAATGATTTCGTCCAAGTTATCGATACCTTGTTGGTTTTCGATCTTAGCGAATAATTGAACATGACCGTTACCAGTTTCTTCACAGATAGCACGAACTTCGTTCACGTCTTTTGCAGTACGTACGAATGAAATCGCGATGAAGTTGATACCTTGTTCAAGACCGAAGCGGATATCAGCGTTATCACGTTCAGCAAGAGCTGGGAAAGGAATTTTTGTGTTAGGGATGTTTACACCTTTTTGTTTAGCGATAACACCGTCGTTTTCAACTTCAACTACAAATTCACGAGTTGCATCGTCTTTTTCTACAACACGAAGACCAAGTTTACCATCGTCAACCAATACTTGGCGACCAACTTCAACGTCATCATAGATGTCAAGAGCTCCAGCAACGTTCAAAGCAATCACTTCACGAGTTGATTTGATTCCTTGTTTAGTTGCAACACGGATTTTTTCACCAGTTTTGTATGAATACTCTTTTGCATCGCCTTCGAACAATTCAGTACGGATTTCTGGTCCTTTAGTATCAAGAAGGAAACCAACTTTTTTACCTGCAAGTTTTTCTGCGAGTTTAACAGTTGCCATACGGTCACCTTGTTCTTGGTGGTCACCGTGTGAGAAGTTGAAACGGAAAGTGTTAGCTCCTGCTTCAATCAATTGAGCAATGTTTTTAGCTGAAGCTTCAACGTCAAGTTTTTCACCCCAGTATCCGTCATCACCGAATTTTTTACCACCACGGATTTCTACCGCAGGACCCAAAGTTGCAACGATTTTTACACGTTTGTTCATGATTTTTGTGACTCCTTTATATAATTCGACCTTTTATGGTCATTTACCAGATTAGTTAAAGTTGATTATGACAAGCTCTTGTTCAAGTCAGAAAGCTCAATATCAGCTTTGTGAGGGTTATTGACAACAATCTTACCATCAGCTGTTAAGCTAAACAAAGCTCCTTCTTCTGCTGTACCAAGAATTGGATTTTCGACCATTTTCTCGTTACGGATACCAACAGCGACACCACCGATTCCTTGTTTAAGGAGTTTAACAGCGTGTGCACCCATGCGTGACGCCAATACACGGTCACGAGCAGTTGGTGATCCACCACGTTGGATGTGACCAAGTTCAGTTACACGAAGGTCGCTTGTATCTCCAGCTTCTTTTAGTTTTTGACCAAATTCAGCCGCTGACATAACACCTTCTGCCAAAACGATAATGTTGTGTTTTTTACCGTGTTCATAACCAGCTTTGATGCTTGCTACGATATCTTCAAATTTGAAACCTTCTTCAGGGATAATGATTTCGTCTGCACCAGTCGCGATACCTGCCCAAAGAGCGATATCTCCAGCGTTACGTCCCATTACCTCAACGACGAAAGTACGACGGTGACTTGATGAGGTATCACGAATCTTATCGATCGCGTCCATTGCAGTCATAACTGCAGTATCAAATCCGATTGTGAAGTCAGTACCTACGATATCGTTATCGATTGTACCTGGAAGTCCAATAGCAGGGAATCCATGCTCAGTCAAGCGCATAGCTCCATGATAAGAACCATCACCACCGATAACTACGACACCTTCGATACCATGTTTTTTCAACTGCTCAATCCCTTTTAGTTGACCTTCAAGTTGTGCAAACTCAGGGTAACGAGCAGAGTGAAGGAAAGTACCACCACGTGAAATGATGTCTCCCACTGAAGCAGCATCAAGTGGATAAATCTCACCAGCAACCATACCAGCGTATCCATCATAGATACCAAATACTTCCATTCCTTCTGAGATTGCTTGACGAACAACTGCACGGATAGCAGCATTCATACCAGGGGCGTCTCCACCACTAGTCAAAACGGCAATACGTTTCATTTGGTTTTGCTCCTTTTTCTTTTAACATTCTAACTGATTATACCATATTTAAAGTTAAAATTCTTTTATTTTCATTGATTTTTAACGATAAATCGTTTTCATTGTCATTTGACTTAAAGATTCTTGTAAGCTTGCGTCTTTTGCTACAAAATAACCTGGCAAAAGGACATTTTTTTGTTCATCCTCATAGCGAATAACGACAGGAATTTGTCCCTTGTATTGCTCTAAAATATGATAAATTTCAGAATCATGGTTATGATTAGCAACTTGAATCCAAAAACGTTCACTCACTGCTTCTTTTAGATTATTTAACACTAATTGAAGACGACCATCTCTTGCCTGTACTTTTCCATTTAGGTAGTAAAATCTTCCTTCATGTAAGAGATTTTTAAATTGGCGATACTGATCAGAAAAAACAGTAACTTCCAAATTTGTCTTACTATCACTTACTTTCAAAAAGGCCATATTTTCACCTTTTTTAGTTCGAATCACTCGGATAGATTGAACCTCAACAAGCACTGTGGCTGTCTGTCCTTCAGAAAGTTCAGCCAAACTCACAATTGGATACAAGGGATTCTTTGCTAAGACCAATAATGGATGTTGACTAACTCCAACTCCTAACCATTCTTGTTCTTTTTTGAATTTTTCAATATTAGAGAAATCCTCTATCTCTGTCCAGCTATAGCTAGAATCAGCAAAGAGGCTACCTAACTCTTCTACAAAAATAAATAGAGTTGGTAGATTTGCTAAAATCTTTTGCCGATTTTTATCAAATCCATCAAAAAGTCCTACTTCCACTAAAGGGGTTAAGAGGCTAATCTTTTTATAATTTTTGGGTAATCGTGTGATAAAATCTTCAACACTGCTAAAAGGACGATTCTCGATTATCCAATAAGCAAAGTCTCGAGACATTCCCTTGATACTCTTGAGTCCTAGATGGATTGTCTTATCTGCTAGCTTATCTTGATATGGAACCGTGTTGATAGAAAGCGGAGTCAGTTCAAAGCCCATTTCAAGCGCATCGAGAATATAATCTCCACTCGCATAATTGAGCATGACCTGATAAAAGATAGCAGGGTAATGTGTTTTAAAGTAGGCAAGCTGAAAAGCTAAAGCTGCATAAGCATAAGCATGCGAACGGTTGAAGCCGTAACCAGCAAATTTTTCCATTACGGCAAAAACTTCTTGCGCCTGTTCTTTGCTATGTCCTTTTTCGAGTGCACCTTGGATGAAACTTTCTTCCATTCGGTGCATCTCAGCTACGTTCTTTTTCCCCATGGCACGACGTAAAATATCGGCCTTCCCAAGGCTAAAACCAGCATAGCGTTGAGCTACTTGCATCACCTGTTCTTGGTAAAGCATAATGCCATAAGTTGGAGCTAGAATATCTTCCAAAACTGGGTCCAGAACTGTCACCTTTTCTTTACCATGTTTTCGAGCCACAAAGTTATCGATATAGTCACTCGCCCCCGGTCTGTTGAGGGAAGTCGTTGCCACTACTTCTTCAAAGCTTTCTGGTTTCACGCGCTTTAATAAGCGAATGGCACCAGGTTGTTCAAACTGAAAGATTCCCTTGGTCTTACCTGCAGCAAAGAGAGCTAAAGTTTCTTTATCTTCAAGGTCTATATCCTCAATTCTTAGCTGAATTCCTTGAGTTTCATATAAGAGCTCCTGCATTTTTTGAGCGAAGGTTAGGTTTCGAAGACCCAAGAAGTCCATCTTGAGCAAGCCATTTCCTTCAACTCCATGAGCATCATACTGGGTAATCAGCATGTCCTCACCATACTTAAGAGGGATATAATCTGTTAGATTTTTATCACTGATTACAACGCCAGCAGCGTGGATGGAAGTTTGTCGAGGATAGCCTTCTATCTTTTTGGCAATTTCAAAAGCTTTTTGGTACTCCATCTTACTCTGAATCAGTTGTCTAAATCCTAGATTACCTTCATAGGCAGATGTTAAGGTATCTTTGGTTCCTATCTTTTTGGTAATGGCCGTCAACTCATATTCAGGGACACCGTACCGTTTAAAAATATCACGGATAGCTTGCTTGGCACCAAAGGTCGAGTAGGTAACAATCTGAGCAGCATGGATACTACCATAGCGGTCACGAACGTAGCGAATAAACTCTGGACGATAGATATCAGGAATATCAATATCGATATCTGGCATGGTATAGCGTTCACGATTCAAGAAACGTTCAAAGATGAGATTCTTAGCCACAGGGTCAATACCAGTGATATCTAAGGCATAGGCCACTAGACTTCCAACCGCAGATCCACGTCCCATACCCATATAATAACCCTGAGACCGACCAAAACGTAGGAGGTCCCAGACAACCAAGAAATAGTCATCGAATCCCATATCATGAATCACAGATAGTTCTTCTTCTAAACGAGCCTGATAATCTTGAATCCATAACCCTTTCTGCTTCAGACCCTGAATAGCTCGTTCCCGGAGTTCTTCAACAGCAGGTCTCTCTGGATTAAAACGTGGAAGTTTGAGACCACTATCAATCTCGTAGGAAGTATCCTTGGTCAATTTTGCAAGATTTTCTAGTGCGATTGGGAACTTTTCAATAAAAGCCTGTTCTAGACGATCAGCTGGTAAAAATAAACCCTGTTGAGATTGAACATCAACCTCCCTCAAGGTCACGTTTTCCTTAATCGCTTTAAGCATCTGTAGGGCTTCCAAATCCTCAGGTTCGAAAGAATTAACACGATATAGCGGGAGGATTGGGTGAGAAAAATTCGATTGAGGCGTATCTGGATAAACCCCGATATAGTAGTCATATCCCAAATCTAAGCCAGCAATCTCAGGATAATAGGGAACAATAACACAGATATCCTCTAGGTAAGAAGAAAAATCAGTCCAATCTTTTTTACCTGTCATCTTTAGAGACGACAGCTTCATCAGGTTTCGATACCCACGATTTGACAGGGCTAGAAAACGTAGATTAATCCATTCATCCTGATGATGAAGTCTCATCTCAAGACCCACCAAAGGCTGAATCCCCTGTTTTTGGCATTCTTTGATAAAATAATAGGCTCCATAGAGATTATCTTCATCCATGATTCCAAGTGATGAATAGCCATATTCTTTCCCTAGACTGACATATCTCTTGATTGAAACCATACTCTCCATGAAACTGTAGACCGTTTTTGTATCCAGTTGGGCAATCATTCTTTCTCACCTCCCTTATTCTTTCTCTATTATACCATTTAAAAAATAGAAAAACAGATACTTTTGTTCTTATCAAACTAAAAAACCACAGCCTTAAATGCTATGGTTTTATGATATGAAATAAGTTCGAAGAAGAGTTGCGCCTAGCTTTTTTAATTTAATTACTTGTATCTTTCGTTAAAAATATACCGATTAAAACTAGAACTAGGGAGAGAAAAGGAAAAATCCTAAAAATCTGCCAATCCGGGTCGAATGCCAAAAGTCCTGAAAGCAAATAAAATCCTGCACTTGTATACAAGACAGTTTTATTTACTTTCTTGATTCCTATCTGTGTTAAGACAGTTGCTATAGCGTAAGCAATTAAATTAGGACCTAGAAAAATCAAGAATACAATTCCCCATGGACCAGCAACTAAAGCAATAGATATAAATAGAAGAATATAGGTAAGAGCCAAATAAAATGAGAAAGATAGAAGAGCCGAAGGTTTCTTGACAGCTTTTGGACCATTCTGCATATCTTCCACCGAATTATTTTCTACAATTAGTTTATCTTCTTTTTTGTTTAGCTCTACATTTGGATTTTGGTCTGACATTTTTTTCTCCCACTAATTTGTTTCATTATTTTTATTATATCCCAATTTGTCAAATTAAGCTAGATAGAAAAAGCCATCTATGTTAGTCTCAGACAAACGCTCACATTTGTCTGAAAGAAACTAACATAAATGACCTACACTACTCCGTATCAAGTTTTTCTGAGTCAGGTGAAATTGTCTAACTCAATTTGACAAATGAGGAGTTTTTATTATTTTTCACGAATCACTTCTACCTTGTATCCATCTGGATCTTTGACAAAGTAATAGTTTGGTTGAGTACCTGGAAGTCCTTTAGGTTCCGTTACTTCATAACCTTTTTCGCTATGTTCTTTGTGAAGAGCTTCAAGGTCAGGTGTACTTAGAGCGATGTGAGCAAAGCCGTCACCCACAACATAAGGCCCATGATCATAGTTGTAAGTCAACTCCAATTCATAATCATCACCGTCAAGACCTAGATAAACAATGGTAAAAGCATAGTCTGGAAAATCCTTGCGACGTAATTCCTTAAATCCAAAAGCATCTTGGTAAAAAGCAATTGATTTTTCAAGATTTTCTACTCGCAAGCAAGTATGTAACATTTTTGAAGCCATCTTCATTACCTCTTTCATTTTATTAGTACTATTATACCTTTAATTAGGAAAAGTTACTAGGAACTTGAACGGATAATTCTTTGCTCTTTGCTTCAATGCTATCCATGTTCTTCACGATTTTCCTTACGAATATTTCGTATAAGTAATAGTAACATAAGGACAAAGAGCACTTCTAGGAAGTAGAAAGCAAACTCATTGTTCATAATTAGAAGGTCCTTTTCAAAAAAGACTTTGCTAAAATCTGGTATAGGTGAAAATAAGATTCTAAATAAACGTCTTAGGAAAATAAATATCTGCAATCCATAAATCATAAATATATTCTTAACACTAGCTACTAAACGCTGATCCTTTGTAAAATAAGACAATGCGATTCCATTTAATAAGAGGAAGAATGTTAAGCTCAGAGTTTCATTCCTTAGAATAACTGGATTAAAGAGGTTTATACGACTGTGAGTAAATGGTAATAATTGAAAGAATAAAATACCCACTATTGTCGGAAAGATAATTTCCTTCAGCGAGGGGGGAAATCCTATTTTAAATCTTGTAAAGTATAGAATACCAATAACTAACATCACAATAAAAATGTAAGATATCACAACATCTGAAATCTTTTCACTTCGGTTTGCCAAAGCAACTAGAAAGCCAGCTGATAGAAACAGTCCAAGTGGAACTAACTTGTTTAAAGAAACAGTCACTCTCAAACCGTGACGTACATGGAAACCATCAATAAAAGAAAAAATGCTTATAAATAATAGACAAGAGATGAGTCCAAGCGGAACAACTGGAACAAAAGAAAGCAGTATTACTGCTAAAACCCAAAGATTTCTATTGTAATAAAATTTTATTTTTTCCCCTCGGGCATTGAGTCCTTCTTTGATTGGTTGGTCTAGTCTCCTATACATGTAGTAATTACAGAGAGAAACCATCCCTATATAAAGCCATCTATTTAAACCAGGTTCATCATAGACACTTAGAAGCAAACTTATAATGGTTAAAATCGCAAAGATAAAAGCTAAGAGCCTATTCTTAAACACCTCTCTTTTTATCCAGCTAAGATAGGATACTTTAGAACTTGGATGACAGAGTTGATAAGCATAGCTGGTCATTTCTTCTAATTTCTGGTCTGTCTCCTCTGTCATCAAATGTGGAGCGTTATTAGAGGTATGAAATTGACTCAAGATAAACTTCAACACTTCTCCGTCTGTAAAACGGTGATACTCCTTATAAATTTGTTCAAAAAAGATAGGATAAATACGAGGTTTCTCTTTATAGACTTGTTTCCAAAGCATCAAATCATTCATGTGTTTATCATCTTTTAACAAGCTGTCGATATAGAGATAACCTTCGTAATACCAGTAATCAAATTTCTCTTTTTTATTGAACTCATATTTCTTGATAGCCCAAGGATAGGAATGCACATCTTTCCAGAAAGTCAATTTCTTCAGATAAGGATTTTCTTCATCATTGATACGATTCTTCACAAATTCAAAAACAAGATCTAGGACCTTTTGATTTGTAAATGGATAAACATCGATTTCCTCTAATAATTGAAGCAAGAGAGATTTATCCTGAGTTGTTTCAAGGAGGTAATTCCAAGCGTCTACCAGTCTATCATCGTCTTGATATGGACTGTAGACTAAGAGATATAATGCCTCCTCAACATCTGAAGGATTTAGCAAATTGTAACGATGAATATCAACTGGTTCAGTTGTTTCTACCTTCAATTCCTCCAAGTAAGCCACAAGCTCGTCATAGGCTTTTTGTTCCTCTTCCCCCACCTCAGGTTTAATCTTCTCCAAGATATAAGCCAAAACTGGAATGCTAGTAATCATTTGTTTACTGCTTTTCAATAGAAAAAGAACCGTACTAGGAGAAAAAGATTGTTTGAAAAACCTGATCCAAACTCGAATTTGATTGGCTTTTTGAGAATCCTTAAGGATAGCTTGGCATAAACAATAAGAAGCATACAATTTCGAAATTTCTTTTTTTGCCTCTTCAGGAGACTCTCCATTTTTGTAGGCAGTAGCTCTTTTAACCTTCCAATGCTTTAGTTTATAGTAGTATCCCCAGTACTTATAGTCAGGAATATAGTCTTCCAGCAAGGGAATGATAATAGAGAATTGCTCAGGTTTGTTAAAAATATAAACATCCATTTCCTCTAAAACAGACTGAACAGTGCTCATATCATATCGATATTGACTAAAAAACTGTTGCCACAGATGTTCTTGTTCTTCTACGGTATAGTCAGGGTTCCCTACAATACTTTCAATCGCATTGCGAATCATATACTCTGACTCTAGATAATCACTAAAATCTAAGACATGACTAGAAGCATTCGACTCGTAAGCAGTTGACTCTTCACTTAAAGTTTCAAAATTAAGCGGAGAAGCAACTATTTTTTCTTCTTGATTACTGAAATGCTGATAGGAACTAGCTCCACTTCCAACAGTTTCTTGTCTCGTACTATTAGACCGTGCTTCTCTCAAAGCAGACTGGTAGGCTTCTACAATTTGTTGATAGATTTCTGGTTGGTCCTCAGGATGGTAAAGTTTCACTAACTCAGAATATCGTTTTCGAATATCCTTAACATCATGAGTTGGCTCAATCCCTAAGATTTCCCATTTGTCCATACAATCCCCTCTCATAGGCCTCGCTCTAGAAACTCTAGATAGTTAGAAAATGATTGATAAATTTTTGGTAAATGATACATAGATGCCTGTCTAACTTCTTCTTCAAAACGTCTAGTCTCTGCCATCAACTCATCTCTTCTTCTACCTAAAAGCATGCTGTATACACGATTGGCCTTTTCAATCAAGAAACGGTAAACCTCAGTTTCTTGAGCATTAATCTTATAACGTGTTAGCTCTACTTGTTTTTCCTTGATTTCATCTTCAGTTAAGGTAATACTCTCTTGAAGAATAACATGATTAAATACTTTCTTTGTTGAATCGATGGTTACTTCTACATCCAAAATCCCATTTAGGTCATAGGTAAATCGAATAGTAAAGCCTTCATGAGCCTTTTTATTAACAGGGACTGGAACTTCCAACTCCCCAAGAAATAAGTTTTGGGAAGCCTTCATCATTTCTCCTTGGTAGACCTCTACCTTCACTTGGCTTTGCCCTAATTCTGCGGTGTAATACTGTTCTGTTCGTGAAGCAGGTAAAGGAGAATTACGCTCTATAATTGGAGAAAAACGATCACCAACAACTGCAGTTCCAAGTGTGAAAGGACAAATATCCGACAACAGTAAATCACGAACCTCTCCTTGACGTTCCTTTATTCCTGCGAGAAGAGCACAGCCTTTTGCAATCATTTTATCAGGATCATCAGCTACCTGTACTGCTTGGTCGATACAGTAAGATAGAAAATCTTGGACTAAACGCAACTTAGAAGTACCACCAACAAGAACAAAATTTTCGGAGGATACATAACTATAGCGCGCATCCATCAAGGCTCTATCTAGTACTAACTTAAGTCGAGCCAGCAATGGCTGGCACAGCTCATAAAATCGTTGATAAGTCAGATTCAAGGAATATTCTTTGTCCTGATCCATCACTAACATCTGCACTTCTTCATTGGTATTCAGATTCAATTTTGCCTTCTCAGATTGAACCAAAATCTTACTGTAAAACTCACGAGAAATAGATTTCTTAGACAATTGATTAGATGCTAAAAATTCCTCAGCAATAGCTGCAGTAAAATCTTCTCCTCCCAAGCGATTATCACCCGCAATAGACACAATCTCAACAACGTTATCAAACAACTCTACGACTGAGATATCCAGCGTTCCACCACCAAAATCGACGACCACAAATGACTGGTCTTCTTGATTGCCCATAGATTTTTTTGCCAGAGCAGCTGCGGAAGGTTCATTGATGATACGCTCTATCTTAACTCCTGCAAATTGTCCTGCTAATTTTGTAGCATATCGTTGGGCATCATTAAAATAAGCTGGTACGCTGACGATCACCTCATCTATCTTTTCACCAAGAAAAGTCTCTGCATCATCCACTAGTTTTCGAATAATAAAAGAACTTAGTTCCTCTGCTTTATAAGTTCTACCCCCTAGAACCAATTCATGTTTACTTCCCATAAAACGTTTGAATTGGGAAAGAGTTTTGTCAGGATGTGTTACCAAACGTTCCTTAGCAATTTTCCCTACAATGATTTCATCGTTATCGTCCAAAGCAACAACAGATGGCGTTAAAAATTCTCCAAAAGCATTTGGAATCAGTTTTACTTGACCCTCTTGATAAACACCTACCAATGAATTAGTCGTCCCTAAATCAATACCTACTATCATTTTTAAACTCCATTTTTTTAGACATACTTCTATTATACAGGAAAAGCCCTATTTTCTTAAACTAAAAATGCAGTTCACGAATCATTCCATGAAAATAAAAAAAGCTTCATTCTCACCAGCAGCTTAAACTACGAGTGTAGAAATGAAACTTTTAAAATTATTTACCAAGTTTTGCTTTAGCTGCATCTGCAAGAGCTGTGAAAGCTGCTGCGTCGTTAACAGCCAAGTCAGCAAGCATTTTACGGTTAACTTCGATCTCAGCCAATTTCAAACCATGCATCAATTGTGAGTATGAAAGTCCGTTCATACGAGCTGCCGCATTGATACGTGTGATCCACAATTTGCGGAAGTCACGTTTCTTTTGACGACGGTCACGGTATGCATAGTAGTAAGAGTTCATTACTTGTTCTTTTGCAGTACGGAACAAGATGTGTTTAGCTCCATAGTAACCTTTAGCTAATTTAAGAATACGTTTACGACGTTTGCGTGATACAACGCCACCTTTAACACGTGCCATTTATATTTCCTCCAAATATTTCCTAGAATTGTTTACTTACAAATACGCGATTATTTCAAGCGAGTAAGCATTGCTTTGATACGTTTGAAATCTCCTGCATGCACCATAGATGCTTTACGAAGATGACGACGTTGTTTTTTAGTTTTTCCGTGGAAACGGTGAGATGTATAAGCACGGAAACGTTTAAGTCCACCAGAACCTGTACGTTTGAAACGTTTAGCTGATGCGCGGTGTGTTTTTTGTTTTGGCATGATTTTTTCTCCTTTTTTTAACTTTCTGACAGATTATTTCTTGTCAGTTGCTGGTGCCAACTGCATAAACATTTGACGACCATCCATTTTAGCACGTTGTTCGATGATAGCAATATCTTGAGTTGCTTCAGCGAAGTCTGCTAAAACTTTTGCACCAATTTCTTTATGGGTAATCATACGTCCCTTAAAGCGAATAGATACCTTTACTTTGTTTCCTTTTTCAAGGAACTTACGAGCATTGCGAAGTTTAGTTTCGAAGTCACCCTTGTCGATAACTGGGCTCAAACGAACTTCTTTCACGGTCACAACGCTTTGTTTTTTGCGTTGTTCTTTTTGTTTCTTCTGGTACTCAAATTTGAACTTACCGTAGTCCATAATTTTCGCAACAGGAGGTTTAGCTTGAGGCTGAATGAGAACCAAGTCCACGTTAGCTTCATCCGCAAGTGCTTGCGCTTCGCTTAGTGGTTTGATACCCAATTGCTCACCTTCAAGACCGATTAAGCGAACTTCGCGTACACGAATTTCATCATTGATGAATAAGTCTTGCTTTGCTATGGTTTTCACCTCTTTTTTTAGTTTAGAGAAAAACAAGAGCGGACTTGCTAACGCAAATCCGCACTACATGATTATATTTCATTCCTGAAACTTGATCTGTAGGGGCCAGACAACGTTAGTCGCAAGGCGAGAAGTTCTCACTTCTGCTTTTCTCATCTTGTATATGATATCAAGTTTTCCCCTACTTGTCAAGATAAAAATTTATCTTTTTTATTTTTTCTCAATGGAATTTTGATTCAAGTCAGTTCCTTAGGTATTGACTCTACTGATTCCGTGAATAGTAAATCTCATGTGGTTTCACATGGTTACCTAGCAATTCAGATACTGTAACAAAGCTATATCCTTGTCCTTGCAGATACTCAATAACTTTTGGCAATGAGTTAACGGATGTTTGATGGATATCATGCATGAGGATGATAGATCCATTTGTCGCTTGACGTTGAATCTCAGTTAAAATAGCAGCCTCATTCTTGCTCTTCCAGTCCAAACTATCAACATCCCACATAATAAAGCTCAAATCCAGGCTGTTGCGGATATCATCTGAAACAGCACCATATGGAGGTCGCATCAATTTTGAACTTGTTCCAAGTACACTAGTAATTGCTGATTCTGTATCCGTAATTTGCTTCTTAGCATCTTCCAATGATAGCTTGGTTAGAACTGGATGATTCCAACTATGGTTTCCAACTTCATGGCCTTCAGACTGCATACGTTTAAGGATTGACTCATTGCCTGCAATATTCTTTCCTTGTACAAAGAAGGTTGCTTTTATTTTGTACTTTGCTAAAATATCCAAGGCTTGTGGTGTTGTTGTTGCATTTGGACCATCGTCGAAGGTGAGAGCTACAACTTTTTTATGTTTTTCCTCTTGAACTTTTTTATAAAGTTCAGCATCTTTTTCTGTTAGATATGATGTTTGAATAAAATCAAAGAAATTTGAAATAGGCATTGCTATTTCTTCTATATTGTTAGTTGCTTTGACTGGATAAAGAACCAATTGACTATCTTTATAGGCAAACTTCCAAGTTGATAATTCTGTCGCTGATAAATCAGCTGAAACTTGATCAACCACTGATTGCTCAACTTGTTTATCCTGAAGAGTAGACTTAAGATCTTCGAGTAATTTTTCCTTAGCTTTGCTTGTATCTGTGAAAAGTTGGTCCAGAGTAAAGACAGAACCATCTTCTTTTAGATAAAGCTGACTGAGTGTGGTATTTTCTAATTCGACAACATTCGAATTTACCAAATTAAAAGCTTGCTTTTTAATCAATCGATTTTCAACCCCAGTTAAAGATGAGTCCCCTTTTTCTGGGTAATAAAAAATCAACTGTTCTTTTCCTTCTACTTTGTCAGTGATATCCTTTACAATCTCATTCTTAACAGAGGAGATAACACTATCTCCAACCATTGGATAATAGGTGATAATCTCTGATTTTTCCTTGCGAAAATGTTCCTTTTGAGTGCCTTGTGAGTAGACTTCATCTTTTTCCTTCTTGAGACTTTCAATCTTTTGTTCGAAAGCATGTTTACTCATCACTTTATAGGTAATTACACTGCCAAGTGCTAACATTGTTATAAATAAAAGCAAGACAAGAGTGCCAAGCTTTTTATTATTTTTCTTCTTTACTTTATTCTGGGGTAATCTCTTTTTTGTCATAGTTTTATCATATCAAATCAGAGCTATAATTTCAATGAAAACACAGAAGAAAGTCGTTTTTAATAGGAAAGGAAAAGTAAAAGAACCCTGGCACATTCTAGGGTTCTTTTTAAAATTAGAAGCGAATACTTTCTCTTGTTTTCTCATAAGAAGTAACAAAACGGTTGGTTACTCCTGGCTCAGCAACTTCTAATGCTTGAGAGATTTTTTCGAAAGATGCTTGGTAATCAAAGGTCGTTTCAAAGATATTCAAAGCTTCTTGGAAAGCTTGTTGAATACGATCATCAAATGATCTGTAACGGTTAGAATATTGAAGCAATTGTTCTGTCAATGTTGCATTTTGAACAATACTGTATGTTTCTTCTTCCAACATATTCATATCATTTGTCGCAATCTCAAGAATACGATTGACAGATTCGATATTCACTTGTGCTTGTTCCAACTCAGCCATTAAGTCTTCTGTACTGTGACTTGCATCAAAGAAGAGCTTCAAGAATTTTTGTGGAATTCCTGGAAGATTTCTCTTCTCCATATAGCGTTTAATGGTATGTAGACGGTTGACGTATACATTTGCTTTTTGACGAGCATTGATGTCATCTTTTTCAATCTGAACAAGGCGTTCGCTGACACCGATTTGGTCATCTTCAATATCTTTTAATGTAGATTGGAGACTTTCTAAACGTTCTTGCAAGACAGAGTATGCTTCTGAAACTTCTGATTGGTCGTTTGTCAATTCTTCAATTGTAGTATTCAAGGCAGAAATATCTGCTTGAAGGCGACGAACTCGATTCACATCGCTTTCTGAAATCAAGTAAGTTTTACCAAGACGTTCGATATCTTTAACCAAGACTTGATTGTTTTCTTTCAAGTGTTGAAGATATGTAGGTAGGGTTGTTACCAATTTCTCGAAAGCTTTATGAGCGTTAATTTCACGAGTGAAAATATCATAAAGCGCATTGATTTCTTCTTGGATTTGAGTATTTTCATACTCTGCGTTATCCAATTCTAACTTACGAATATTCTCGTGATTGTTTTTCAAGGCTTCATATAGAAGTTGAAGTCGTGATTCGATATCAGTTTCTACAAAATGGTAGTTATCGTCCAAAAGCTTACGGTAACCTGCTTCTAAATCCTCAAGCTGGTCTGGCAACTCAGTAGTAAGTTTAGCCACAATCGCTGGAATTCTTTCAACGATATGTGTCAACGCAAGAATATGATTTTCTGCGTTATCCAAAATACCTGCTGCTTCAACTGGGTCACCTGAAGAGTTCAAGGTTACAAATTGAGAAAACTCAGATTGGATATTCTCCAATTGTTTTTCAATTTCTGGAAGAGCTTGACCATATTTTTCAGAATCTTCGGCTACAGTATTTTGTAGTTTTTCAAACAAGTCTAAGGCATGCAATACGCGTCCGCTATTTTTTGATTCTTGTTTTTCCAAATCTGACAAAGCATTACGGATGGCTGCGATGTCCTCTTCTACGAGTTCGATTTGACTCTCAATTTGATCAATTTGGTGTTTAGCCTTCAAGAAACGGAATGAGCTATTGTAACCTTCAGCTTCAAAGAGGTTATTCTCAATATCCGCAAATGAGTTAAGAGATAAATCAACCCATTTTTGGTTCCATTCTCTAAAAGCAACCTGACTTTGACCAATCAGATGCATGTTTTTAACAACCTCTACCTCATCATTAACGGGGAGATTATATAGTTCTTCTTTTCTTTCTTCTAAAGTTGCAAGTCTACTCTCATTACGTTTACGAAGCAAAATTGCTACTGCAAAGGCAATAAGAAGCAGAACTGCGATTCCAATCAAGGTAATAATCAACTGATTATCTGTCATATCTAACTCCTTTTATACTTGACACAATTGTAATGATTATATCATATTTTTAAAGCCTTGGGAACTATTTCCTAATTTTTTTAAACGTCAAGAGTACTGTACACAGCGTTTTCTTCGATAAATTCTCGACGTGGTTCTACTCGATCACCCATGAGCATATCAAAAATCTTATCTGCTTCAGCAGCATCATCTACTGATACACGGGCCATAAGGCGATGTTCAGGATTCATAGTAGTTTCCCAAAGTTGGTGGTCATCCATTTCTCCAAGACCTTTATAACGTTGAATGGTTGGTTTTGAACGACCTTCACTGTAGCGAGCCAAAGCTTCTTGTAAGCGAGTTTCTTGGTCTGCTCCTGGTTGAATATATTCTTTAATCTCACTACCAACTTTAACACCGTAAATAGGTGGTTGAGCGATATAAACATAACCCGCCTCTAAAACAGGTTTCATATAGCGATAAATCAGAGTTAACAAGAGGGTACGGATGTGAGCTCCATCGACATCGGCATCCGTCATAATAACCAGTTTTTGGTATCGAGCCTTGCTGACATCAAATTCTGCACCAAATCCTGTTCCCATTGCTGTGAAGAGACTACGAATTTCTTCATTAGCAAGGATTTTATCCATACTTGCCTTTTCAACGTTAAGGATTTTCCCACGAATAGGCAAGATAGCTTGAAATTCACGGTCACGCCCTGATTTTGCAGAACCTCCCGCTGAGTCTCCTTCGACGATAAAGAGTTCCGTTTCAGCTGGATTATTTGATGAACAGTCAGCTAGTTTCCCTGGTAGATTTGAAATTTCTAAACCTGATTTCTTACGAGTCACTTCTCGTGCACGTTTTGCTGCCACACGAGCCTTAGCTGCTAGGATACCTTTTTCTACGATGCGCTTAGCAATCTGTGGATTTTCCAAAAGGAAATCAGAAAATGCATCACTGAACAAGCGGTTGGTAATCTTGACAACTTCACTATTCCCAAGTTTAGTTTTCGTTTGCCCTTCAAACTGAGGGTTTGGATGCTTCACAGAGATAACCGCTGTCAATCCTTCACGGACATCCTCACCTGTTAGGTTATCTTCGTTATCTTTTAGAAGTTTGTTTTTACGAGCATAGTCATTGATAACACGAGTTAAGGCTGTACGGAAACCTTGTTCATGTGTTCCACCTTCATGGGTATGAATATTGTTGGCGAAACTCATGACATTCTCGTGGTAACCCGTTGTGTACTGCATGGCGACTTCCACTGTAATATCATCCATTTCACCATCTGTGTAGATTGGTGTATCAAAGATAACATCCTTATTTTCGTTGAGGTACTCAACGTAGCTCGCAATCCCACCTTCATAGTGATAATGCTTAGTCTGCTCTAGTCCTTCACGTTTGTCAGTGATAGAGATTTGAAGCCCACGATTCAAGAAGGCTAACTCTTGAATCCGTTTATTTAATTTGTCAAAGTCAAATGTTGTTGTCTCTGTGAAAATTTCTGGGTCTGGAGTAAAGTGAACGATTGTTCCTGTTTTATCTGTATCCCCAATTACCTCTAGGTCAGCCACAACATGTCCACGACGGTATTCTTGGTAATGAATTTTTCCGTTTTTGTGAACGCGAACATCCAACTGAGTTGAAAGAGCATTTACAACGGATGAACCTACACCGTGGAGACCACCAGATACCTTGTATCCGCCACCGCCGAATTTACCTCCGGCGTGAAGAACAGTAAAGACTGTTTCAACGGCAGGACGACCTGTTTTTTCCTGGATATCAACTGGAATCCCACGACCATCGTCAATAACTGTAATTGAATCATCTGGCTCAATAAAAACTTCGATATGACTAGCGAATCCAGCCAAGGCTTCGTCGATAGAGTTATCTACGATTTCCCAGACTAGGTGGTGAAGACCTTCCTTCGAAGTTGAACCGATGTACATACCTGGACGCATACGAACAGCTTCCAGACCTTCCAAAACTTGAATTTGACTGGCATCATAATCTTGTGCCTGTTGGTTTTTAATATCTTCTGTCATGTTTCCCCTTTTTCTTACATGTCTATTGCTTGTTTTAACGCTACAACGTTCTCAAAGAGATAGGCATCTAAGCCTGCAGCAAGTCCTGCCTCTACATCAATAGCACGGTCACCAATGACCAGACCAGATGTAATTTGATACTTATCACGTAAATAAATCATCGATTCAGGATTTGGTTTACGTTTAAATCCTGAACTAGCTGTCACTACTTCTGTAAAGTATGGTGCTATCTTTGTTTTTGAAAGAATCTCCAATACCTGATCATTTCGATGAGAAACCAAGAAATTACGTCCACCTTGGTCTGATATTTCTTCCAAGAGCGCAGGAATCCCATCAAACAATACCGGGTGTTCAAGATCACGGGCTTCATTTTCTTTATATTTCTCAAGAAAGTTTTCAATATCTGGAGCATACTTTTCGATGGCAAAGGCAGTCGAAACCTTCAAAGCTTCGTAGACACTGTCGTGCTCCTGATCAATCCCAAACTCTGCTAATGTTTCTACAAAAGCTGCTGTAGAAGTTTCATAATTATCAAGCAGGGTTCCACCTAAATCCCAGATGTAATCGTGATATTTCATACCCTTCATTATACCATTTTTTTATAAAAAAAGCGATGTTTACCTTGGTTTTGACCTTAAAAAAGAGAAGAATCTTCTCCATCAAGAAAGATTCTCCTCAATTTGTTCATTATTTTTCAAATAGGTCTGTGTAGAGCATGCCATTTCTTAGAGATTCAGCATCTCCGCCCAGTGTTTCAACCAAGTGGTAAGCAAAGGCTAAAGCTGTTGCTGGCCCACGGCTAGTGATAACATTCCCATCCACTACTACTGTTTCTTTATGGTAGTGACTGTTAGCAATTTGTTCCTGGACTCCATCATAGCAGGTGAAGTTTCTACCTTCTAGTAGACCTGCCTGATTCAATGCAATTGGAGCCGCACAGATGGCTGCTACCTTTTTACCGATTTTCTCAAATTTTTGAAGTTCAGTGATCAATTGTTCATTGTCCCGCAAGTGGGCAGAACCAGGCATACCTCCTGGAAGGACAATCATATCATACTCTGATAAATTTCCATCAAACACTCGATCGGCTTGAACTTGAATGGCATGTGAACCTGTCACTTTTTCAGCAAATCCGACCATATGGCAGGTGATATTTGCGCGACGCAAGACGTCTACGACAGTCAAGGCTTCAATTTCTTCAAAGCCATTTGCTAGGATAACTGCAACTTTAGGCATAGCGACCTCCTTATTTCACTTTCTTCAGTACAACTTTTTTACGTTTAAATCTTGTTCGACCACTCTTTTCATCGGCGAGATGTGTTTGGTAGCTCATCGATAAAAGAAGACCGACACCGATGAGATTACTGATAATGGCTGATCCCCCTTGGGAAATAAAGGGCAAAGGAATCCCCGTAAGAGGAAGGAGTCCTGTGACGGCACCGATGTTCTCAAAAATGTGGAACAAGAGCATCATGATAAATCCTGTAGAGATATAGGTGTAAAATTGATTGTTAGATTTGAGAGTAATCTTTAACATACGATAGATGAGGAGCAGATAGAGTGCAATCACTACAACTGAACCAATAAAACCAAAATCTTCAGCGATAACTGTAAAAATCATGTCACTCTCACGGACTGGAATGAGGAGATTGGACACGTTAAAACCTTGACCAAATACTCCACCACTACCGATGGCAATTTGACCCTGCGCCTGTTGATAGGTAGTTGTTTGAGCATAATCAAAGGGATTGAGCCAAGCCAAGATACGGTTAATCTGATAAGTCGGCATGCCAAGTTGGTGCATAAAGGCACGCCCATCCTTTGTAATGAAGATGGCTAAAAATCCTGTAATGGCTGATACAACTGTTACAAAGACTGGAATGATAATCTTCCAAGAAACACCTGACAACAAGACAAGACCTGCAAAGATCGCAACAAAAACCATTGCCGTTCCAAGGTCACTTTGTAAGGCTAGCAACACTAGAACTGGAATCGTGAAAACGATCATCCAAAGAATCAAAAGAAAATCTAAACCGATGGTCCGTGCTTGGTCCTTGTATTTTTTAGTGAAAGTTACAATCACATAGGCCAACATCAAGATATAAGATATCTTCATGAATTCGGAAGGTTGAAAAAGTGTATAACCACCGATTGATACCCAGTTTTTTGCACCTGTTGCAGCAACTAAACTTGGATTATAGAAGACCAAGGGTAAGACCATCAAGGCTAGACCAAGACCATATAGATAGGGGGTGGACTGCCATAAAAACTTGGTGTTAAAAAACATAACTACAAAACTAAAGATAATCCCAAGTGCTATCCAAGCCAGTTGTTGTCCAAGTATGGGCCAAACATTGTTTGGGTAGTCATGACTAACTGCTATATAAATCGCTACAACTCCTATTACCAATAGACAAAACACTGGTAATATTAAACTATAATCGACCCTAGAGTCGAATGAACGTTTCATAACGGCCTCCTTCATTCTTTCTGATATTCAATTCATTGTTTATTTAAAAATTCTTGAACGTTGACAAACACTTGCTCTCGGCTAATATTCCTTACTCGACTAGTGCGAGACAAGGCCTTGCTGATTTGCTTGCCATATCGTTTGCTTGACATGCGGCTGTCTAAAATCAAAACTGCGGAGCGTTGACCAACTCGGCGCATGGTCCTACCTATCGCTTGCTTGAGACGAATAATCGCCATAGGAAGTTGGTAATCATAAAAAGGGTTCTTCCCTTCAAGACGGAGTTCTTGATTCATCTTTTTGGTAAATGGATCCTCTGGATTTTGGAAAGGCAAACGTGTCACCACTTCAATCACCCGAGGATGTCTGGAAAAATCGACTCCTTCCCAGAAACTCCCCGCACCAAGTAAGAGCTCACGCTCTCCTTTTTCAAAGCGTTTTTTCAATTGAGCTGGTTCCCCATGCTTATATTGAGCTAAATGGGGAATTCTTAAAGTATCAGATACCTGCAGCAATAAATCTTTTGCAGTAAATAAGACTAAAATCGGTTCTTCAAGGTAGGACAAATCTTCTAGAACTTCCACAACTGCTTGTGCATATTCCTCAAGCGAAACTTCAGTCACCAATGGAAAATCATTCACCAAGAAAATTTCCTGATTTTCCTGAAACTGTTCATCTAGGTAATAAATATTTGCTTGCGGGAATCCTAACAATTCTGGCAAAGAAACTCTGCTACTAATTTCTAGGGTTGCAGAGATTCCGAGAAGCTGGCAGGATTCTGGAAATATCTGAGAAAATAACAAACGCTGATCGCGACTAGAAGTAATCTCGATTTTTTTACTAGAGAGTTCTGAAACTGATAACCAAAATTCTCCTTCAGACGAGAAAAATCTCTGATAGTCTTTAAATTCTGGAAGATTCAACTCTGAAAAATCCTGTTGGAGCTTATCAATGCTACTAGCTGGGCACATCTTACGTTTGCCAGATAGAAACTGCTCCAGCAGATAAGAAAGCTCAAAACGAATACTCTCTAGCAAGCGTCTTTCAAGCATGCCTTCTTCTTTAGATAGAGCTTGATCTAATTGTTCTAGCAAATCTGTAAGCAAATAAGATTTTCGAGAAAGATTTTCCAAGGTCAACAAGATTTTCTGGGCTTCATCCAAAATCAAGAAACGTCCCTCTAAAAGACTCGGATCATCTTCAAGTCGAGTAACGAGGTAAGCATGATTGGTCACTAGCAACTTACAAGAACGCGCTTTTTCCTGACCACGTCTCCAAAAATCCTCTAACCAAAAGAGAGAATCTTTGTGAAGATTTCCATCATGCACCAAGTTTGGTAAAAATTGCTGGTAGCGATAAAGCTGACCAATTTCGTCTAAGTCTCCAGTATCTGTCTCAGTCAGCCAAACTAGGAGTTGCATCTTGAAACGCGTATACAAACGATTTGATTCTTCTTCCTCTAGCACTGCATGAAAGGCATCTAACTTCAAGTAATTCTGTGGTCCTTTGAGACTGTGAATAGAGATATGAAAAATCTCTTCGAGTTTTTTAGCCTCCTCATGCATTACCTGATTTTGAAGGATTTTAGTTGGAACACTAAGTAGGATCCCCCCTTCATTCTCAAGAGACAAGGCTGGCAGGAGATAGCCATAGGTTTTTCCAATCCCAGTTTGAGCCTGAATAAAAGAAATGTCTTCCCCTTGCAAGCACTCTTGAACCTTTTGTGCGAAGCGTTCTTGCAAGTTTCTCTCCTCCAACCCCAACAAGGCAATATTGGTTTGGAAATCTTTAGATAGTTTTCGTGGAGAAAGGGCTGATTTTTCTTTTCTCAAAAATAGACCTTGCACCTCGACCAAGTCATGTTCAACTAAGAGAGACTGTTTCTGATAAACTTCCTCGATGACCATGTATGATTCGTACAATAAGCTATCAGCCAGACTTAATAAGCGCTCCAACAAACCTTTTGGAAGTTGAAACATCTTTTGTCTCATACAAAGAAAGAGTTCTGCCGTTGCTTGGGCATCTGATAAGGCTGTGTGAGCTTGCTCCAAGGGAATTCCCAACTCTTGGCAGAGAATTCCAAGATTATACTTTTCAAGCTGAGGATAAAAGACTTGAGCCAACTCAACCGTATCGATACGAGGGGTGCGTAATTCATAACCTTCAAAAAACAGGAATTCTGCCAACAAATTGGCATCGAACTGAACATTGTGCGCAACAAAAATACCGTCTTTGACCAGTTCAAAAATCTTTCCAGCTACCTGGGAAAACTCTGGAGCCTTTGCTAAACGCTTATCAGTCAAACCCGTTAATTCTTTGATATGAGAATCCAAGTGTTCATGCGGATTGACATCAGTGGCATATTGCTCAACAATCTCACCATCTTCAATGACTACAATTCCCACTTGGATGATTTTTGCCTTGCTTCCGGTACTTGTTGCTTCTAAATCTACAACCACATACCGATCATTTCTAAAATTCATCACTAAAAATTATATCAAAATTTACACCATTTGACACCCATGAACTTTATTTGAAGAGTCAAGTTTCTTGCAAGATTTAAACAAAAATGATTGAATAAAATGGTAGAAAAGGAGGAAATTCATGAACCCATTGGATTTGTTTAATCAAGTAAAAGAACTCGTCGAGAAAAAAGATTTTTCTGCAGCAAAAACATTTGTTGAAGAAAACAAGGATCAACTAGGGGACTACCTTAGCCAAGCGCAAGCATTGGTTTCAGGCTCAGAAGGGCTTGACGGTCTTGTAGATAAGGTCAAAGGCCTCTTCTAATAGTCAAAAGACACCTGAAAAATTCAGGTGTCTTTTTGTATTTTCTTCATGAATGCAGGAATATGTTGACTAATCGTGGTTGGCAGAACTACATAATTGTCCTCAGCTAGTTCTTGGGCAATTGCTGAATGCAGATATGTCGCTACTGTCACTCTTTCATAGAGACTAACTTGGTGAAATTGACCTACAAAGCCAGCGATCATCCCAGCCAGAGTATCCCCCATACCCCCAGTCGCCTGATAAGGACCCCCAACCTCTAACTGATAAAAATCATCTTGACCAGCTTGCCAGATTCGAGTCGCAGGACCTTTTTGAACTAGAATCGTCCCTGAAGGAAAACTCTTCAAAGCCTCTCCTGTTTCCTCAGCTCCTTGAGAAGTCAAATCTAAGCCTGATAAGACTTGCCATTCCCTTTGATGTGGAGTTAAAACAAGGTGGGCTTTAGGAAATTTCAACCCCGACTTAGCAAAAATAGATAGGGCACCACCATCCAGTATGAGAGTCTGGTCTTGGTCTAAATGATCAAAAACTGTTTGGAGAAGCTCTTCTCCACGCCCATCATCCACTAGTCCAGGTCCAACCAAGACAATGTTAGCCTTCTGCAACTGTTGCTCAAGTAATTGCTTATCGTCAAGAGCAAAAGCCATAGCCTCTGGAAGATGGCTATGCAGAGCTGGAATATTCTCTTTATCCGTAGCTACTGTCACTAAGCCTGCACCACTTCTAACAGCCCCTAAGGCAGCCATAATAATCGCTCCACCATAAGGATACGTTCCACCAATCAAGAGAAGACGACTGTAGTCTCCCTTATGACTAGAACGAGGACGCTCGATGATCACTTTTTTTAGTAAAGCTTTCTTAATATCCTTCATTATTACTTCCTTACTACTTCTTGTCTCTCATTATACTACAAAATAATAGATAGAAGTATCATTACAGAAAATAAAAAGTCGAGATATTACTATCTCAACTATTTTTCATAGTAAACTTAGTCTTTATCCAGCGTTCTTAAAGCAGCCTGATAAGTTTGCTCCATCAGCATGGTAATCGTCATAGGCCCAACTCCACCAGGTACAGGTGTGATATGGCTAGCGACTGGTGCAACAGCATCGTAGTCAACATCTCCACAGAGCTTGCCATTTTCATCTCGGTTCATTCCCACATCAATGACAACTGCACCAGCTTTGACAAAATCAGCAGTCACGAAC
Source organism: Streptococcus infantis (assembly GCF_021497965.1). Lineage (GTDB taxonomy): Bacteria > Bacillota > Bacilli > Lactobacillales > Streptococcaceae > Streptococcus > Streptococcus infantis_B. The sequence goes on from NZ_CP046525.1 coordinate 1,177,614, forward strand.
TTAGCACGGCCGATTGCTACTACAAGAATGTCGGCTTTAGATGCTACTTGGGCTAGATTGTGGGTGCGAGAGTGGGTCAAGGTGACAGTTGCATTTTTAGCCAAGAGCAACTGAGCCATGGGTTTGCCAACAATATTTGAACGACCAATTACGACCGCATTTTTACCTTCTAAATCAATCCCATACTCATGAAACATCTCCATAATTCCTGCTGGAGTTGAAGGAATCATCACTGGATGACCAGACCAAAGACGCCCCATGTTGAGCGGATGAAAACCATCTACATCCTTTTCAGGGTCAATGGCCAATAAAACTGCCTCTTCATCGATGTGTTTTGGCAATGGCAACTGGACCAAAATCCCATGCCATGCTGGATCTTGATTGTATTTGGCAATCAACTCCAACAATTCATCTTGAGTAATGGTCTCCGGAACACGTACAACTTCACTATGGAAACCCGCTGCGATTGCTGAACGTTCCTTGTTACGAACGTAAACCTGGCTAGCAGGATTGCCCCCAACCAAAATAACCACCAAACCAGGAACCAAGCCTGTCTCTTCCTTTAGTTTGGCTGTTTTTTCAGCCAGTTGTCCTTGTAGCTTGGCTGCTAAAGCCTTCCCATCAATAATCTGTGTCATGTATTTTCTCTTTTCTAACAAATATCCTCTATTATAACAAAAAATCGCTCGACCTTCTAACACTTCTTACCTAAGATTCCCTATAGTCTGAAACTATAAGAAAAAGCCCCCTTGGAGCTTTTCTGATAAACAATGTTTTACAAAACCTTACTCAAGAAATCCTTGGTTCTTTGTTCTTGTGTTTGGTCAAAAACTTGCTCAGGTGTTCCATCCTCGACAACTACACCGTCAGCCATAAAAATAACACGGTCTGCCACTTCACGCGCAAAACCCATCTCATGTGTTACGATGACCATGGTCATACCTGACTTGGCAAGTTCTTGCATAACTGCTAGTACTTCCCCTACCATTTCTGGGTCTAGGGCAGAAGTCGGTTCATCAAAAAGTAGGACATCTGGTTCCATGGCAAGACCACGCGCGATAGCAATACGCTGTTGCTGACCTCCAGACAAACTTTGTGGATAGGCATCAGCCTTATCTGGCAAACCAACCTTCTCCAAGAGCTCATGCGCTCTCTTTTCAGCCACTTCTTTATTTTCTCCCTTAGTCTTAATTGGAGAAAGTGTAATGTTTCCCATAACTGTCATATTTGGGAAGAGATTGAATTGTTGGAAAACCATTCCCATCTTTTCACGCATAGCAAAGAGGTCATTTTTCTTATCCGTAATGTCTACACCTTCAAAGATAACCTTTCCTTTTGTAGCCTCTTCGAGGAGATTCATGGAACGAAGGAGGGTTGACTTACCGCTTCCAGAAGGGCCGATAATGACCACTACTTCCCCTTTTTTGATTTCAAGATCAATCCCTTTTAAAACTTCATTCTTTCCAAAGCTTTTATGAAGGTTTTCAATTTTAATTAGCGTTTCAGTCATTATTTCTTATCTCCTTGTCCCATACGATTTTCAAAAGCTTTCAAGGCTACTGTCAAGATAGATGTCATAATTAAGTAGTAAAAAGCTGCAAATAGAAGTGGAGTCAATGGTAGATATGTGGTTGTTGACACTGTAGTTGCTCCATTCCACAATTCCATAACCCCGATAGCTGACAAGAGCGAGCTATCCTTGATAATGGTAATAAACTCATTCCCCAAGGCTGGTAAAATATTCTTGATAGCCTGTGGCAAAATAACATAGCGCATAGCATTTTTAGGACGAATACCTAGTGAATAAGCTGCTTCTAGTTGTCCTTTTGGCACTGCATTAATTCCAGCACGAACAGTTTCTGATACATAGGCACCACTATTCATAGAGATAATGATAATCCCTGGAATCAAACGAGTGAGATCGACATCCAAAAATCCAATTTGAATCGTTGGAGCACTAATATGCATCAATGCATAGGCAATCATAATCTGTACCATCATCGGAGTTCCTCGGAAAATCCAGATATAAAGATTAGCAAACCAAGCAAGTGGCTTAATCTTTGAACGTTGTGCAAAGGCCAACAGTACCCCTAAAATGGTTCCCAAAAAGACAACTAAGATCGAGATAATAATCGTAACAACAGCACCATAGTTAAAATATGGCAAGTATTTCGGTAAAAAAGAAAAATTCATGGACACTCTACTTTCTATATTTAAACTTAAAACTTGTATAAGGATAACATATTCTGCATAAAAATGCAACATTTTCATCTAAGATTTTCAATAAATTTTCAAAGACGATAGAAATAGCGAGAAATCTTAGTTTTTTTCTAGTCAAGTGGAGTCTGTTTATGGTAAAATAGTAAAGATAAGAAATGGAGGAGAATCAAAATGGAATCACATTTGGTTAGAATCATCAATCGCTTAGAAGCAATGACAAAAGATGGTGGTAACTTAAAACGTAACTTTGAACGCGAAGGAGTTGTTGTCGCAGAGGTTGCTTTTAACCACGACGAAGAAAACGGACCACTTTTCACACTTCGTGACGTTGAAGCTCGTGAGACTTATACATTTGATAGCATCGACCTTATTGCGATGGAAATTTACGAACTTTTATACTAATCGTTAAATAAAGGCAGAGAATACTTCTGCTTTGACCAAGAAAATCCTTTTTGTACGACAAATAGGATTTTTCTTTTTACCCTTAAAGGTTTGACTATAATAGACTCGCAACATCAACTTTAATACTCAATCTTTTTACTTGCTTTCCCCTTCAATCATGATATAATGAGACTAAAGAACTTTGACTATTTTTGACCTTTCGGTTTTAGTCAAGGCCAAGAAAGAAACGAGGTAGAGGTATGCTCTGTCAAAATTGTAAAATCAATGACTCAACAATCCATCTTTACACTAATCTGAATGGGCAACAAAAGCAAATCGATCTTTGCCAAAATTGCTACAAAATTATCAAAACAGATCCTAACAATAGCTTATTTAAAGGAATTACAGATTTAAACAATCGTGATTTCGATCCATTTGGAGATTTCTTTAACGACCTGAACAACTTTAGACCTTCTTCTAATAGCAATACTCCTCCTACCCAGTCAGGTGGTGGATACGGCGGTAATGGTGGCTATGGTTCCCAAAATCGTGGACCGGCTCAAACTCCTCCTCCTAGTCAGGAAAAAGGACTCTTGGATGAATATGGTATCAATGTTACTGAGATTGCCCGTCGTGGAAATATCGACCCTGTGATTGGTCGTGACGAAGAAATCATCCGCGTTATTGAAATTCTCAACCGTAGAACCAAAAACAACCCTGTCCTTATCGGTGAGCCTGGTGTTGGTAAGACAGCCGTTGTCGAGGGCTTAGCTCAGAAAATTGTTGATGGTGATGTTCCCCATAAACTTCAAGGGAAAGAAGTCATTCGCCTAGATGTTGTCAGCCTTGTCCAAGGTACAGGAATTCGTGGACAGTTCGAAGAACGCATGCAAAAACTCATGGAAGAAATTCGTAAGCGTAAAGATGTCATCCTCTTCATTGACGAAATTCACGAAATCGTCGGTGCTGGTTCTGCTGGAGAAGGAAATATGGATGCAGGAAATATCCTCAAACCAGCTCTTGCTCGCGGCGAACTCCAACTAGTTGGTGCTACTACCCTCAATGAATATCGCATCATCGAAAAAGATGCAGCCCTTGAGCGCCGTATGCAACCTGTCAAAGTTGATGAACCAACTGTGGAAGAGACTATTATTATTCTTAAAGGTATTCAAAAGAAATACGAAGATTACCACCACGTTCATTATACTGACGGAGCTATCGAAGCAGCTGCTACTCTCTCTAACCGCTATATCCAAGATCGTTTCTTGCCGGATAAGGCCATTGACCTCCTAGATGAAGCTGGTTCTAAAATGAACTTAACCTTAAATTTTGTGGATCCAAAGGTCATCGACCAACGTTTAATCGAAGCAGAAAATCTCAAGGCACAAGCAACCCGCGATGAAGACTTTGAAAAAGCAGCCTACTTCCGTGACCAGATTGCTAAATATAAGGAAATGCAAAAGACCAAGGTAACGGATCAGGATACCCCAATCATCAGTGAAAAAACAATCGAACACATCATCGAACAAAAGACCAATATCCCAGTTGGTGATTTGAAAGAAAAAGAACAGTCTCAACTGATCAACCTAGCAGATGACCTCAAGGCTCATGTTATTGGTCAAGATGATGCTGTCGATAAGATTGCTAAGGCTATCCGTCGTAACCGTGTTGGGCTTGGAACACCAAACCGTCCAATTGGTAGCTTCCTCTTTGTTGGTCCTACAGGTGTCGGTAAAACAGAACTCTCTAAACAACTGGCCATCGAACTCTTTGGTTCTGCTGATAGCATGATTCGCTTTGATATGAGTGAATACATGGAAAAACACAGCGTTGCTAAACTCGTCGGTGCTCCTCCAGGATACGTCGGCTATGATGAGGCTGGACAATTGACTGAAAAGGTTCGTCGTAACCCCTACTCACTGATCCTCTTGGATGAAGTTGAAAAAGCCCATCCAGATGTTATGCATATGTTCCTTCAAGTCTTGGATGATGGTCGTTTAACAGATGGTCAAGGTCGGACTGTTAGCTTTAAGGATGCCATCATTATCATGACCTCAAATGCAGGTACAGGTAAGGCAGAAGCTAGCGTTGGTTTTGGTGCTGCTAGAGAAGGTCGTACCAACTCTGTTCTTGGAGAATTAGGCAACTTCTTTAGTCCAGAATTCATGAACCGTTTTGACGGCATTATCGAATTCAAGGCTCTCAGCAAGGAAAATCTCCTTCAAATCGTTGACCTCATGCTAGATGATGTGAATAAGCGACTTTCCAGCAATAATATCCATCTCGATGTCACAGAAAAGGTCAAAGAAAAACTTGTAGACCTTGGTTACGATCCAAAAATGGGAGCTCGTCCACTCCGTCGTACCATCCAAGACTATATCGAAGATGCCATTACAGACTACTACCTTGAAAATCCTAGTGAAAAAGACCTCAAGGCAGTCATGACAAGTAAAGGTAAAATCGTGATTAAGTCCAAAAATAAAACGGAAACGGTCGAGTCAAACGACTAGTTCCTCACATACAAAAGAATGTTCTTGCTTGACAGTGAGAACATTCTTTACTATTATAGAAAGAAAGCGCACTCACGAAGGAGAAATTTATGGCAAATCCAACATTTGGAGAAAAAAAAGAGGGAGTAACCTACAAAAATAGATATGGCGTTTATGCAGTCATACCTGATGCAAACCACGAAAAGATTATCCTCGTCCAAGCTCCAAATGGTGCATGGTTCTTACCTGGTGGGGAGATTGAAGCAGGCGAAAACCATCTCGAAGCTCTCAAACGAGAACTAATTGAAGAGTTGGGTTTTACTGCTGAAATCGGCACCTATTATGGACAAGCGGATGAGTATTTCTATTCTAGTCATCGTGATACCTACTACTATAACCCAGCCTATCTCTATGAAGCCACTTCTTATCAAGAAATTCAAAAACCTTTAGAAGATTTTAATCATCTAGCTTGGTTCCCAATTGATGAAGCTATTGCAAACTTGAAACGTGGCAGTCATAAATGGGCAATCGAAGCTTGGAAAAAACAGCATCAAATTTAAGCTAACTTTTCCAATTTCCCTAAAAAGTGCTATAATAGACATAGAAACACAGGAGGAAACCTTATGAAGCTCATCAATACTACAAACTCACACTCGCTTCTTGTTAAAAATCAGTTAGAAAGTACTGACGCAACGCTTGTAGAAGTTTATTCTGCAGGTAATACAGATGTTATTTTTACTCAGTCACCGCTTCATTACGAAATCCTCATTTCCAATAAACACCGTGCAATCCGTGAAAAAGAAATTGAGAAAATCCAAGAATTCTTCTTAAATCGTAAAATTGATAAACAAGTTATTGATGAAGCAAATATCAAAACCCTCTATTCTGATAAATTGATTGAAATTTCAATTCCAACAAAATAGATTCTAACTAGACTTTAAATCTACCCCGCAAGGTTAAACCGTGTGGGGTCTTTTCATACCTACTTTTCTAATAGAAATTCTAGAAAAACTGCATTTTCTTATACTTTTTGTGAATATTTCACATTAAAATCGAAAAAAAGAAGAAATTTAGTTATAATAGTTAGAGAGATTTTATGAAGGAGTGTGAAATGAAAGAAATAGTATATAGAGAAGCCAAGCTAGATGAATACCAAAAAATTGGAAAAGTATTGGCTGGAGCCTTTATGGACTATCCTTTTATGACTCTTATCAAAGATGATTTAAAGAAACCAGAATACTACCCATCCTTTCTAGAATTGTTGGATAGCCTTTTGACCAGACTCTACATCAAGGGAGAGACTTGTCTAGTCGCTGAACGAGACGGAGAAATCCTAGCAGTCGCCCTTTTACAACAGAAGGATTTTTCTATTCTATCTTATTTATTAAATGGTATTATCAAGCTTTTCCGTTTTATTACACCACGGAACCTCTTGAAATATCTAGATTTGGTCGAACGTTCTGAACAGCATTTAAAAAGATCGGGCAATTTTGACTGGTATTTGATGATGCTAGGAGTCAATGCTTCTAGTCAACATCAAGGTATCGGTAGTGCTTTTCTACAAGAAGGTGTCGAGCCCTATCTTAAAGCTAAGGGCTGCAAACGCTTGGGCTTAATCACCAGCACTGAGAAAAATGTGTGCTTCTATGAAAAAAACAAGTATGAATTACTGGATTCGATGATGTTGGAATATGGAGCAAAATCTATTGGAAACTGGGCTTTTGTAAAAATACTGGATAAGTAATTGTAAACTAAAAAAGATTGGTCATTACACCAATCTTTTTTGATTTTATTTAACTGCTTCTTTCAAGGCTTCTACCTTGTCTAAACGTTCCCATGGAAGATCGATATCTGTACGTCCCATATGTCCATAAGCCGCTGTTTGACGGTAGATTGGACGTTTGAGGTCAAGCATTTGGATGATTCCTGCTGGGCGAAGGTCAAAGATTTGACGCGCTGCTGCTTCTAATTTGCTTTCAGCAACTGTTCCTGTACCGAAAGTATCGATACGAACAGATACTGGATGAGCCACCCCAATCGCGTAAGCTAATTGCACTTCTGCTTTCTTAGCAAGCCCTGCTGCCACGATGTTTTTTGCAATATAGCGAGCTGCATAAGAAGCGGAACGGTCAACCTTAGTCGCATCCTTACCAGAGAAGGCACCACCACCGTGACGTGAGTAACCACCATAGGTATCTACGATAATCTTGCGACCAGTCAAACCAGAGTCACCTTGAGGTCCACCGATAACAAAACGACCGGTTGGATTGATGAAGAATTTTGTCTCATCATCTAGGTAAGATGCTGGAATCACTTCCTTGATGACCTTGTTAATCACATCTTCATGGATTTGTTCATTGCTGACTTCTGGATCATGTTGAGTTGAAATAACAACTGTATCCACGCGCACTGGTTGGTCATTTTCATCATACTCAACCGTGACTTGTGATTTGGCATCTGGACGAAGATAGCTAATTTCACCAGACTTACGAAGCTCTGCTAAACGACGAACCAACTTGTGGCTGAGTGAAATTGGCAAGGGCATGAGTTCTTCTGTCTCATCCACCGCAAAACCAAACATGAGACCTTGGTCTCCTGCTCCGATCAAATCAAGTGGATCTTGGTCTGCATTTCCACGAACTTCTAGGGCTTCATTAACCCCTTGAGCGATATCAGGAGATTGTTCCACCAATGATGGGTGTACCCCTACTGTCTCCGCAGAAAATCCATACTCTGTATTGGTATAACCAATTTCTGCAATCGTATCACGAACTACACGGTTAATATCGACATAAGCATTTGTAGAAATCTCACCAAAGACATGGACTGAACCAGTATAAACAGCTGTTTCAGCAGCCACGTGTGCTTCTGGATCTTGCTCTAAAATAGCATCCAAGATAGCATCTGAAATTTGGTCTGCAATCTTATCTGGATGCCCCTCAGATACAGATTCAGACGTGAATAATTTACGTTCTGACATAAAAATGTCCCCCCTTAAAAAATATTCGTTATAGAGTTACAAAGAACTGGTAGGAAGAGTGTTTACAATCAAACCTACCACCTTATCGGGACCATATAACCTATCTATTATAACACGAATCTTGTAAAAATACTCGTATGATTACTATTTTTCTCAACGGGAAATTGTTTTCTACTTTAAAGCAAATAAAAAACTCTTAAAGTAGATATGATTTCCTACTTTAAGAGAGATGTTACACTTAATTATTTTCTAGATAAAACTCAAAACGTTCCCCAACATATTGGCTTTTCACATACTCAAAAGCTGTCCCGTCATCAAAGTAGGAAACTTGAGTCAGACCTAAAATGGCATGCCCTTTTTCTACTTCCAGATAATGAGCAATTTTTTCCTTGGCTAAGCGAGCATAAATGGTCTGGTGCGATTTCCCAATTCGATAACCATGTTTCTGTAAAGTTTGGAAAAAGTGCTTGGTTACTTCTTCTTTTTTGAAATTTTTGATAAATTTCTCAGGAATCGATGCCACTTCATAGACAACAGGAACTTTATCTGCATAACGAACACGTTCCATACGAATAATATTGTCAGTTGGCAGTATACCTAGTTTAGCCACTTCTTGCTCATTTGGAATCGTACGACGGTAGGAAATCAGATGACTAGATGGCGTTTTCCCTTGAGCTTTAACAATTTCCGTAAAACTAGTTGTTCCACGCATTCTTTCCTGAACTCGTGTACTTGAAACGAAGGTCCCACTACCAACACGCCGTTCCAAAACCCCTTCTTCAACCAAAAGAGAGATTGCTTGACGCAGGGTCATGCGGCTAACGGCAAATTCCTCAGCTAGATCTCGCTCGCTAGGAAGTCTCTCTCCAATTTTCCAATTTCCCTCATCAATGTCTTTTTTGATTTGGTCATGGATTTTCATATAAGCTGGTAACATGCTTGCTCACTTCTTTTCTTTATTTTTTCCATTGTACCGTATCTCATATGTAAAAGTCAAACATCACTTGTTTAGTTGGTAATTACGATTCATTTATGATAGAATATTCAAGAAGATATTTCTTTTAAGAAAGGGAAAAGATGACCAACATTTCAACTGATTTGCAAGATGTCGAAAAGATCATCGTACTGGACTACGGAAGCCAGTATAACCAACTTATCTCCCGTCGAATTCGCGAGATTGGTGTCTTTTCAGAACTAAAAAGTCACAAGATTTCGGCTGACGAAGTCCGTGCTATCAATCCTATCGGGATTGTACTTTCAGGTGGTCCAAACTCTGTTTACGAAGAAGGATCGTTTGATATTGATCCAGAAATTTTCGAACTGGGAATTCCAATTTTAGGAATCTGCTATGGTATGCAGCTTTTGACTCACAAGCTTGGTGGTAAGGTTGTTCCTGCAAGCGATGCTGGTAACCGTGAATACGGTCAATCAACATTGACTCACACAGAATCTGCTCTTTTTGCTGGAACTCCAGAAGAACAACTTGTCTTGATGAGCCACGGAGATGCTGTTACAGAAATTCCTGCTGATTTCATTCGTACTGGTACATCAGCTGACTGTCCTTATGCATCAATCGAAAATCCAGACAAGAAAATCTATGGTATCCAATTCCATCCAGAGGTTCGTCATTCAGTTCACGGCTATGATATCCTTCGTAACTTTGCCTTGAATATCTGTGGTGCCAAAGGTGACTGGACTATGGATAACTTTATCGAGATGCAAATCAAACAAATCCGTGAAAAGGTTGGAGACAAACGTGTTCTCCTTGGTCTTTCAGGTGGTGTTGACTCTTCTGTTGTTGGGGTTCTTCTCCAAAAAGCCATCGGCGATCAATTGATCTGTATCTTTGTAGACCACGGTCTTCTCCGTAAAGGGGAAGCTGACCAAGTTATGGATATGCTTGGTGGTAAGTTTGGTTTGAACATTGTCAAAGCAGACGCTGCCAAACGTTTCTTGGATAAATTGGCAGGTGTTTCTGATCCTGAACAAAAACGTAAGATTATCGGTAACGAGTTTGTCTATGTCTTTGATGATGAAGCAAGCAAACTGAAAGATGTGAAATTCCTTGCCCAAGGAACTCTTTATACAGACGTTATCGAGTCAGGTACTGATACTGCTCAAACCATCAAGTCTCACCACAACGTTGGTGGACTTCCAGAAGACATGCAGTTTGAACTCATCGAGCCACTTAACACTCTTTACAAAGATGAAGTTCGTGCCCTCGGTACTGAGCTTGGTATGCCAGATAATATCGTATGGCGCCAACCATTCCCAGGTCCAGGTCTTGCCATCCGTGTCATGGGTGAAATCACTGAAGAAAAACTTGAAACAGTTCGTGAATCAGATGCTATCCTTCGTGAAGAAATCGCTAAAGCAGGTCTTGACCGCGACATCTGGCAATACTTCACTGTTAACACTGGCGTTCGTTCAGTAGGTGTTATGGGAGATGGTCGTACTTATGACTACACTATCGCTATCCGCGCTATCACTTCTATCGATGGAATGACAGCTGATTTTGCGAAGATTCCATGGGAAGTACTCCAAAAAATCTCAGTTCGTATCGTAAACGAAGTTGATCACGTCAACCGCATCGTCTACGATATCACAAGTAAACCACCTGCAACTGTAGAGTGGGAATAGAATTAATGAACTTAAAAAAGCCTAGAAATATTGATTTCTAGGACTTTTTATTTTATTTAGACAACAATTTAACTACAAAAGTCTTAAATACTTTATCAAAAAAACAGTAAAACCAACTGGTTCTACTGTTCTAATTTTAAAAGGTTTGACGCTTGGCCTTACGTTCTGCACGCCCGCGAGCACGACTTTCTGCTCGCTTAGCTTTGCGACGTTTTTCATCTACTGCCCATTTAATTTTTTTCTTATAGCCTGGTTTAACTTTTTTCTTTTTCTTTTTAACCAAGCCAATCATTTCGATGTCCAGTTTTTCCTGTTTTTTCTCACGATTAGCACGGCGATCTCGATCATAGGTATCTTGGAATTCTCCATCTTTGACGACTTTCGGAGTAAACTTGATCCCCAATTTCTCCAATTCGCGAATATCTGAGTCATCACTAGGCTGGTAGAGGGTAATGGCTGTACCTGGCAAACCATTACGTCCAGTTCGTCCAACACGGTGGACAAAGAAAGACAAATCCTGTGGAATAGCATCATTGATAACGTGGCTGACACCTTCAATATCAATCCCACGCGCAGCTAGGTCAGTCGCAACGATGTACTCAAAATCAAGATTTTTCACCTGATTCATGATCCGTTTGCGTTCACGAGGAGCAATATCTCCATGAATCTTAGCTACTTTTAGACCTTGTGTAGTCAGGTAAGCATGCAATTCATCTGCACGTGTTTTTGTATTCACAAAAATCATGGCAAGATACGGTTGCATGACTTGAGTCAATTCATAAATCTGGGCATTCTTGTCACGTCCCTTAGTAGAAATCAACCAGTTATCAATGGTATCAGAGATGACTGTTTTGGTCTTGATTTTTTCCATGACAGGATTTGACAAGTATTTTTTCAAGAACGGTTGCAGTTTTTGTGGAATAGTCGCTGAGAAGACCATAAATTGCAAGTCCTTGGGAAGACTTCCTGCAATCTTATCAACTGTTTCCAAGAATCCCATATCCAAGGTCATATCTGCTTCATCGACTACAAAGGTCTTAGCCTTATGAATAGCCAAATCACCAGATTTTACCAAGTCATAAATACGCCCAGGAGTTCCAATAACGATATGTGGCTGATTGCTGGCAAGTTTTTCAATCTGACGCGCCTTGTCTGTACCACCAACATAGTTGGCAACACGAATTTCTACTTCAGAATGTTCCGCAATCTGGCGAGCTGCCTGGTAAATCTGAGTTGCCAACTCACGACTAGGAGCTGTGATAACGGCTTGTACACTATCACTCTCTTCATCTAGCTGTTGGAAAATTGGTAACAAGAAGGTATGGGTCTTTCCTGAACCTGTTTTTGATTCACCGACCAAGTCACGACCTGCCAAAACAATAGGAATCAACTTTTCTTGCACTTCGGTAGGCGTCGTAAACTTCAACTCTTCCAAAGCTTTTTCTATATACTTCTTAAATTTAAATTGTGTAAATGACATAATTTCCTCGATTCTATCTATCTTCTCATTATACCATAATTTAGTTTATTACAGGGAGGTATTTCCGTCAAGGGTAATCGCTTGAAAATTCCAAGGACAAGCATACAAGAGAAACACTCCTAGTTGCGATGAACAAGGAGTGTTATAAGATCACTTGAGAACCCACTGCTCTCTTAGCCAATCACAAAACTGATGATAGCGTTCGTTAAGAGCTTCATGATGCCCATAAGCATCAAATGTAGAATATGTTGTGGGAACTGCTTCTGAAATCAGGTTATGTAGTTCCCTTGCAAACATCGGAGCCTTAGACAGGCGATTGGAATGATTGGCACCTTCTATCTGACCATTTTGCAGATAAATAAGACTTTGACTCTGTATCAGGTCATGTTCCCTACAAAATTCTGTAAAGTCTGGATACCAGAAAGAACCACAGACAGAAAAGATACAGGTCACAGGAAGATAACTACTATAGAGACTATAGATAGCAGCAAGACCACCAAGTGAATAACCACCATATGCAATCCTATTTTCATCAATCAAGTAGGCTTTTTTTAGAGTTGTTAGAATTCCTTGAAAGAGCTTCTCATGATAGGCTTCTACCTTCCCACCAAAATCCGAAGCCCCTTCTTTTAAAGCACTAGCTTTCCAAGGTGTAAAGTCATTCAGACGGCTTTCTGGAATCAAACCCACCAAAATCACAGATTGAGATAGGTCTGACAAATAGTCCAGTTCCCCATCGTTTAGAAGTACAATTGGGTAGGCTTGTTTAGAGTCATAGTTTGAAGGAAGGCTGACCCTAACCTGAATTCTTTCCCAGTTAAACTCCTTATTTCTTGATAAAGTCATTGATTTTTTCAAGTGAATCAATCACTGCAGGACCGTAGTCCATCAACTCATCGTAAGAGATGGTCATGATTTTTTGATTCTTGATTGCTGGGACATTTTCCAAAACAGTGTTTGCCTTCATCAAATCCACTGCTTTTTCATCCAATTTTTTGTTGCGATCGCTAGTTACATAGATAATCAACTCTGGATCCATTGATACTAGATTTTCCAAGGTCAAGCCAGATGTTCCTGTTGCAACATTGGTATAACCAAGTTGGTTAAGCAAGCTTTCTTGAAGGGCTGACTTGTAGGCACCAAAGGTTTCGTCATTGTAGGCAACCATAATTAAAGCTTTTTTCTTTTCACCCTGTGTTTCTGGGTTGGCTTTTTTAACCGCATCGATTTTAGCTTGCAATTGCTCTGCGTATTGATTCGCCTTGTCTTGAACATTGAAAATAGTACCAAGATTCTTTACATCTTCTACGATATTTCCCAAATCCTGTTGAATATTTGATAGTGAGGCTTTTTGCGTATAAACAGGGATTTTATTTTCATTCCAAGCACTAATCGTTCCCATTGACTTTTCAGAGAACATCATGTTGCGCCCCATCAAGGCATCAGGTTCATAAGAAAGAACCGTTTCTTGTGAGACTGATTTCTTATCCCCGATATGAGGGATGGCTTCAATGGCATCCTTGTATTTACCAGTTACGGCATTATCAGGATTGAGCATGCCGGCAATTTTATCTTTCAAACCAAGTTCAAGTAGAATTTCAGTTGTTGAAAGGTTGTTGGTGATAACCTTTTCAGGAGCCTTTTCAAAGACTTGCTCGACTTCGTTTCCTTTGGCATCGTATGTTTTGATGGTTACAGGATAGCTTGTTTCTGTAGTAGCTTTTTGACTAACTTCTGTTGTAGCTGGTGCAGTTGCTGTTTCTTTAGATGTGTTGCTACAAGCCGCCAAAGATAAGGTAGCTACTGTTACGAGCAAAATACTGAGTGATTTTTTCATGTCAATTTCCTTTAAATCTTATAAATAGTGAATCATGGCTTGCTGGTCTTCCGTCCAAGTAACCTTACTTTGGACACCATAGACAACCTGCAAAGACTCAGGAGTGATGGTCTCTTTTGGAGTACCTTGGTAAACTATCTCTCCCTCTTTCATCAGATAGAGATAGTCTGAATAGCGACAAGCTAGCTGAATATCATGCAAGACGGCTAACACATTGATCTTGAGATTTTTAACAATGGTCAACAAGTCCAGCTGGTATTTGATATCTAGATGATTGGTCGGTTCGTCTAAGAGCAAGAGTGAAGGTTCTTGAGCTAAGGCACGTGCTAACAAAACTCGCTGTCTCTCTCCTCCTGATAGAGAAGAGTAAAGGCGATTTCTCTTTTCGAGCATATCTACCTTGGCTAGAGCATCCTCAACCAAGGCAAAGTCTTTTTCTTTTTCCTTTTGTAAGAAAGAGAGATGGGGTGTTCTGCCCAGCATAACGATTTCTTCAACCGTACAATCAAATTGGAGTTGATTGAACTGGGTGATGACTGCCATCTGTTTTGCCGTTTCCTTAACGCTCATTTGTTCCAAGGGTTTCCCATCAAGGGAAATCAGGCCCTGATCAGGCTTTTCCTGTCGATAGAGGAGTTTCAACAAACTAGTCTTCCCACTTCCATTGGGTCCCAAAATCGTATGAAATTGGTTGCCCTCCAGTTTGAGTGAGACTCCTTTGAGAATCTTTTTTTCTCCGATTCCAAAGTGAATATCCTGACACATTAAGTCCATATCAGACCTTCACCTCCCTTCGTCTACTTGCAACCATGTAGATAAAGAAAGGTGCACCTACTAGGGCCGTGAAAATACCAATCGGCAGCTCAGCATTTTGGATTAAAACACGAGCAAGAACATCTGCCCAGATAACAAAGAGGGCGCCGAGCAAGGTTGCTATCGGAAAAAGCCTTCTGTAGTTTGTACCCACCAAACTTCTCGCCAAATGTGGGGTAATAAGACCAACGAAGCCGATAATTCCACAGGTTGATACCAAGATAGCTGTCAGCACAGCCACAATAGCCACATAGAGATACCAGTAAAAACGTAGAGGAATCCCCAAGGTCAAGGCTGCCTCATCTCCCATCATCATGGCATTAAAAACACGGTATTGGGTAGAGAAAAATAAAAAGGCTATTCCCACAACTACTGCTGGCAGGGTTAAGTGAGCCCATGAGATCCCTGCTAGAGAACCCATGGTCCAAAACTTGATGCTCATGACACTGTCAGCATTAGCGCCAATTGAGATAATAAAGTTTGAAAAAGCCAAAAAGAGTGCATTGACCACAGTCCCTGATAAAATGAGGCTTGAAGTTGTCATCCTGCCTTGCATGGAAGCAATGACTAAGACTGCAACTGTTGCCACAAGCGCTCCAAGGAAAGAGCCGAGACCAATCATGACTTTAAACCCAAGAATGATGCTCAACGTAGCGCCAAAGGTTGCCCCAGCTGAAATCCCTAACACATAAGGTTCAGCAATGGGGTTATTGACTGTTGACTGCATCACGCTTCCACACATAGAAAGACCCGCGCCAACTATCAAACCTAGAAAGACCCGTGGCAATCTCATATTCCAAACAATAGCAAGTGTCGACTTCGAAATGTCTCCTATATCCAACGGAGCTCCCATCTTACTGAATATAATCCGATAGGTATCACTCAAACTAATTTGAACAGAACCCATAGAAACAGCAAAAAATAGAGAGACTCCCAATGCTACAAGCAAAAAAGCTAGCAGAAAAAAATATCGCAGGTTTTGATGGCTTCCAGAAAATTTGGAAAGCATGAAACCCTCCCTTAATTAAAGATTAAAAATTTAGACAATTTTCATAATTAGTATACCACATTTCCAAATCAGGAACAAGACTAGAAAAATATAGAAAAAAGCCCTCTGAAGTCAGAGAGCTAATTTGAGCTTGGGCTAAAATCCTAGTGAAAAAGATGAAACTCCTTGTGTTCATCGAACACTGTGTCCTTTCCCTATTTTCATACGGATTTTTATCGCCCTTAGCATCATAATTCTTGCTGGATAAAACGTTTATAGACTAGGTGGCAAGCCGAAGATCGAACAAGAATTTTAGTGAAATAAAAAATCTCCCCAAAGGGAGATGATCTGGTTTATTTTACCTTACAGTGCTAGGAACCGTAACCGAAGATAATACTTGAGTATATCGAGGTAAGGTGACGAAAATAAAAAAAGCTACTCAACTAGAGTAGCCTTATGTTCAAGATATGCTCAATTGAACACGGCCTAAGCACTTGGCAAAAAAGATAAAATCTCCTAGAAACTGAAGTTTCTTCGTCAATTTTCCTATTTTTGCTTTGTGCTTTTGACGGCCTTTGTATCTTGAATTAGCGACGAAGTCCTAGAGAGTTAATCAACTCACGGTAACGGTTAACGTCGTTTTTACGCAAGTATGCAAGCAAATTACGACGGCGACCGATTTTCTTCATCAAACCACGGTAAGTAGCGTGGTCTTTTTTGTGTTGTTTGATGTGTTCGTTAAGGTGGTTGATTTCCCAAGTAAGGACAGCAACTTGAACCTCTACTGAACCAGTGTCACCTTCGTGACGTGCATATTGTGCGATGATTTCATTTTTTTTCTCTTTTGAGATTGCCATGATGTTTCTCCTTTTTATTTGGCTTCATCCGAGTGACAGGTTGGCATGCCTGTAACCAAGAAGAAGTTATTTGTCTTTACGACAGTTCTTATTCTACCAAGAACTAGCTTCTTTGTCAACTGATTTACTATTCTTACCGCAAAAGTGCTATAATAGTTATAGGAAGGATATCTAAGGTGATAGCTTGAAAAATGAGGTGATTACCATGCGTAAATTCTTCAAATATCTCCCCTACTATCTGGTTGTATTTTTCTTTTATTGTCCACTTTATGGATTTTTTATTCTACTATTACAGAATCCAAAACTAACGGAGCTCTATCTTTTAAATATATTTATCCTTACGCCCATCGTAGTTTTTATAGTTTCGCTTCTTTATAGCTATCGATTTGGTTTTTCACTGCATTGGCTTTTAGGTAGTTGCTTACTCTATGGATTTACTATCATTCCTTTCAGAGAATTTATCATTGTTTATTTCCTAGCCTATGAAATCCTTATTCTACTAGGTACAGTTATTGGTGCCACTATCAAGTATCTGGTTCAAAAACTGAAAAACAAAAAACTTTCACAAAATCCTTGAAAAATCTCGCAATCATGCTATAATAATGCATAGAGACAAGTCACTTAGAATCTTTCTTTTAGAGAGTGCGTGGTTGCTGAGAACGCATAGGAAGTCTAAACTGATACTACTCTACTAACTTTTATGCAAACATAAAACGGTGGCCACGTTAGAGCCAATCAGAGGTGTCCCTCTTTTTTGAGGAACATAAATGAAGGTGGAACCACGTTGCGACGTCCTTTCGAGGAGGTCGCTTTTTGTTTTTCTTGATTTAAGACTGCAAAATAGGGAAACACTTCTGCTATAGAAATAATTGATAACTAATAAATATAAGGAGAAAAACATGATTAAGATTACTTTCCCTGATGGCGCTGTTCGTGAATTCGAATCTGGCGTTACTACTTTTGAAATTGCCCAATCTATCAGCAATTCCCTAGCTAAAAAGGCTCTTGCTGGTAAATTTAACGGCAAATTGATTGACACTACTCGTGCTATCACAGAAGACGGAAGCATTGAAATCGTGACACCTGATCACGAAGATGCCCTTCCAATCTTGCGTCACTCAGCAGCTCACTTATTCGCTCAAGCAGCTCGTCGCCTCTTCCCAGATATTCATTTGGGTGTTGGCCCAGCTATCGAAGATGGTTTCTACTACGATACAGATAACCAAGCTGGCCAAATCTCTAACGAAGACCTTCCTCGTATCGAAGAAGAAATGAAGAAAATCGTTAAGGAAAACTTCCCATCTATTCGTGAAGAAGTGACCAAGGATGAAGCGCGTGAAATCTTCAAAAATGATCCATACAAATTGGAATTGATCGAAGAACACTCAGAAGACGAAGGTGGCTTGACCATCTACCGTCAAGGTGAGTACGTAGACCTCTGCCGTGGCCCACACGTCCCATCAACTGGTCGCATCCAAATCTTCCACCTTCTCAACGTGGCTGGTGCTTACTGGCGTGGTAATAGCGACAATGCCATGATGCAACGTATCTATGGTACTGCCTGGTTTGACAAGAAAGACTTGAAGAACTACCTTCAAATGCGTGAAGAAGCTAAAGAACGTGACCACCGTAAACTTGGTAAAGAGCTTGACCTCTTCATGATTTCTCAAGAGGTTGGTCAAGGGCTTCCATTCTGGTTGCCAAATGGTGCGACTATCCGTCGTGAATTGGAACGCTACATCGTCGACAAGGAAATCGCCGCTGGTTACCAACACGTCTACACTCCACCAATTGCCTCAGTAGAACTTTACAAGACTTCTGGTCACTGGGATCACTACCGTGAAGATATGTTCCCAACTATGGATATGGGTGATGGTGAAGAATTCGTTCTTCGTCCAATGAACTGTCCTCACCATATCGAAGTCTTTAAACACCACGTTCACTCTTACCGTGAATTACCAATCCGTATTGCTGAAATCGGTATGATGCACCGCTATGAAAAATCTGGTGCTCTCACAGGGCTTCAACGTGTACGTGAAATGTCACTTAATGATGGTCATACTTTCGTAACACCTGAACAAATCAAAGATGAGTTCCAACGTACGCTTCAATTGATTATCGATGTTTACGAAGATTTCAACTTGACTGACTATCGTTTCCGTTTGTCATACCGCGACCCTAAAGATACTCACAAGTACTTCGATAACGATGAAATGTGGGAAAATGCTCAACGTATGTTGAAATCAGCTATGGATGACATGGGACTTGACTACTTTGAAGCTGAAGGTGAAGCTGCCTTCTACGGACCAAAATTGGATATCCAAGTCAAGACAGCTCTCGGTAAAGAAGAAACACTTTCTACGATTCAGCTTGACTTCTTGCTTCCAGAACGCTTCGACCTTAAATACATCGGAGCTGATGGTGAAGAGCATCGTCCAGTTATGATCCACCGTGGGGTTATCTCAACTATGGAACGCTTTACAGCTATCTTGATTGAAAACTACAAGGGTGCCTTCCCAACATGGCTTGCACCACACCAAGTAACTCTCATCCCAGTATCTAACGAGAAACACGTTGACTACGCTTGGGAAGTAGCGAAGAAACTCCGTGACCGTGGTGTCCGTGCAGACGTGGATGAACGTAATGAGAAAATGCAATTCAAGATCCGTGCTTCACAAACTAGCAAGATTCCTTACCAATTGATCGTTGGTGACAAGGAAATGGAAGACGGTACTGTTAATGTCCGCCGCTACGGCCAAAAAGAAACACAAACTGTCTCAGTTGATGACTTTGTAGAAGCTATCCTAGCTGATATTGCCAACAAATCACGTGTTGAGAAATAAAACGATCACTGTCTGAGAAACATTTTTCAGAGCCAGAAAAAGCAACAACTATTTCAGCTGTTGCTTTTTATATTTTATTTAATCTGAGCTAGTAGTGATTGGTCAACTCACTAAAAATGCTATCCTCATCAACAATCCTTTCTATCCACTAGATTTTGAATATAAGATCTCTTCCCAAGATTTGCTCTCATGAATTAGACAAGTCAATATCCTCAATCCTTGTCTGCTTCATTGTCTGCTTCATTTTCTTTTGCGCGATCGTTTTGTAAATTTTTTTCAGAGAGTTTTTGATCGATATACTTGTCAATGTTTTCGTAAAATTCCTTGATCGTCTCACTATCTGATTTTTCCGAATTATGGAATTGCTTGACTTTCAATTGAACAGATTCAATACCGTAAGAGGCTTGTTTTTGGCGAATGGTTTCTAATTCTTCTTCTGAAATCGGATCTCCAACAACAGTCAAGACCAATTCATTATTACTTGACTTGTAAACTTGATTAATGACCGTATAATTGGCGAACTCTTTTCCTACGAACTGTTTGATCTCTTGTTTTCGTTTTTCATTCATCGTCAGAGTGACTGCTGAATAGCTGGCTGGAAGGACCAATAATACAATCAAGGATATCAACCCAATTCTAATTTTAATGTTTAGCTCATTAAATGAACTTAAGGCAGATTTTTTCATCATAATTCTTGTTCCAACAATGTTGATTAGCATGATAAAGCCACAGTTGATCAAGAAAAGATAAAGGGCCCCAAATAAAAATCGAACATTTCCATTAGCTAAACCATATCCTGCAGTGCAGATAGGTGGCATCAGAGCTGTTGCGATGGCTACTCCTGGTACGATATTGTTTGCTTCTTTTTTCCTTGAACCAATGACACCTGCTATCCCACCAGCGATAGCAATGAGAACATCCCAAATGGTTGGAGAGGTTCGTGCAATCAACTGGCTACTTGCATAAGATAAGGGAGAAATCCAGAAATACAGAGCCGATACAAGCAAACTGACCAATACTTGAGTAAATAAAACCTTTAGAGATTGCTCAATTAAACGCGTATCAAAAATAGCTAAACCAAATCCCAGTCCAGCAATCGGTGTCATAAGAGGGGAAATCAGCATAGCTCCAATAACGACAGCTGTTGAATTCATATTTAGGCCTATAGAGGCAATAAAAATCGAACACATTAAAATCAATATATTACTTAATCGAACATGAAGGTCATCATATAGTTTCTCGCGGAATTCACGTGTTGAATAGTTTCCGGACATTGGTTACTCCTTTTATTTCATATAATCTTGTTTCTGCATGGATGATGGTAGAGAGACTTCTGTCCAAACTGACATGTTTTTAATTCTTACCTGTGATTCTTTTGAACATTATCATTTAAATATCCATCAGTCCATCCTACATATTATATCAAAAATTTTACAGTCTTTCTCTGAAGAACTCAATCAATTTAAAAGATAGCGAACGGAAAAATTCCAGTTACCTTTTTCTTTGTTCTATCCTATTTTCTCACTACATAGAAATCTAAAGAAGAGCTTGAAAGATTTCTTCCAAGCTCTTAGCATTTCTTTTTACTCAATAAGTAGGTTCACTTCCGCAAACTTAATTCGCACGGTTGTTCCTTGACCAAGTTCAGATTCGATACGGATTTGATGACCTAATTCTTGGCTAATTTTCTGGGTTAAATAGAGACCAAGTCCAGATGACTGCTGGGTCATACGACCATTGTAACCTGAAAATCCGCGTTCAAAGACTCGAAGAACATCACTATTTTTAATGCCGATTCCTGTATCCTTGATACAAAGGTCCTGACCGTCCATATAGATTTCAATTCCACCTTCATTAGTGTACTTGAGGCTATTTGAGAGAATTTGTTCAATGACCACCAACAACCATTTTTTATCCGTCACAATGCTTCTATCCAAGTCATGCATATTAATACTTAGGCTTTTCTGGATAAAGAAAATAGCATATTTGCGAATGACTTCCTTGACCAGATTTTCTATATTTTCTTTTTTCAAAACCAAATCATCATGGAAACTTTCTAAGCGTAGATATTGGAGCACGAGATTGGTATAGGAATCAATTTTGAAAATTTCTTGTTCCAATTGTCGCTTAAGCTCTCGTTCAGAAACTTCTGCCACCAATAGACGGGTTGCTGCTATGGGGGTCTTGATTTGATGCACCCACAAGGTATAGTAGTCTAGTAAATCTGTTAGCTTGCTTTCCGCTTCTGATTTCTTTTGATAAAGCTCAGCTTCGCGTTCGTCCAATTTTTCTGCTAGAGCACATTCCAAAGGAGATTTTGGTTCTCTCTCAGAATAAAGCATTTCCTTACGATAAACTTCTGCTTCTACTAGGATATCCCAGATGAAAAATAAAAGGGTTAGAAAACTACAAAGCAGAAAGAAGTAAAGAAAGTAAGAACCTAGATTTGTAAATAAAATGTGAAAGGCGAGGGCAAGGCAGCTAATCAAAAAAATGAAAACCAGAAGGCGAATCCGTGAGCGCAGATAAGCCAGAAAAAATTGTCTCCAATTAAGCATGTTTCAACCCGTATCCGATACCTTTCTTGGTCTCAATAAATCCTACCAAACCTTGCTCTTCCAGTTTTTTACGCAATCGCGCAACATTGACAGAAAGAGTATTATCGTCGATGAAAAAGTCACTATTCCAGAGTTCTCGCATCAGATCATCACGCGCCACGATATTTCCTGCGTGTTCAAAAAGAACACGTAAGATTTGAAATTCATTCTTTGTCAGCGTGATTGCTTGTCCCTCAACATGCAAATCCATAGACTTGGTATTGAGGATCACTCCTGCATACTCCAAGAGACTTTCATCCCGCCCAAACTCATAAGAGCGACGCAATAATCCCTGTACCTTGGCTAAAAGGACCTGTTGATCAAAAGGTTTGGTCACAAAATCATCTGCTCCCATATTGATAGCCATCACGATATCCATAGCCTGGTCTCTGGAAGACAGAAACATAATAGGAACTTTTGAAATCTTGCGAATTTCCTGGCACCAATGATAGCCATTAAACAAGGGAAGACCAATATCCATAAGAACCAGATGTGGCTCAGACTGAACAAATAGCGTTAGAACTTCCATAAAGTCTTCTACCATGACTACTTCAAAACCCCATTCGGAGAGCATTTTCCCAACTTGCTGACGGATTACTGGATCATCTTCTACTAGTAAAATCTTATGCATCTGCTCCTCCTTTTTCTATATTATAGCAAAATTTTTCTCACTACTAGCGAAATTGATGTAAATCTGATATGATAAAAGTTAAGAAAGGAATTCCCATGGCCAATATTTTTGACTACCTAACTAATGTTCAATACGATTCTTTTTATGATGTTCCCTTAAATGAACTAGATGTACTAGCTTTAACAGAGCTGACTTATCTTCCTTTTGATGACTTATTGGGCCAGCCTGTCAATCGTTTAAGCGATGTCGCAACCCGTGTTCCTCGAGAGAGCACCATGTTGACCAATAAAGAACGTCTCCAGCTTCTAGATCAGCTTGCCCAACACAAACGTTTTAGAAATTGCAAGCTATCAAACTTTATTAACGAGATTGATGTGGAACTTCAAAAGCAATTTGCTGCTATGACCTATCGCCTGAATCTAGATACTTATCTCATTGTATTTCGAGGTACAGACGATAGTATTATTGGCTGGAAAGAAGATTTCCATATGACCTACATGAAGGAAATCCCTGCCCAAAAGCATGCTCTTGAATACTTGGAAAATTTCTTTGCTCAACATCCAAAACAAAAAGTGATGGTAGCTGGACATTCTAAAGGTGGCAATCTAGCTGTCTACGCTGCTAGCCAAATTCAACTTGAATTGCAAGAAAAAATATCCGCAGTTTATACCTATGATGCCCCTGGTCTCCAAGCTGAACTGACTAAAAGCACCGGCTATCAAGATGTCATTCCAAAAATTCATCGTTATGTCCCACAAGGTTCTGTCATCGGAATGATGCTGGAAGCTCCTGATACTCCTATTGTTGTCAAGTCTACCGCACTTGGAGGAATCGCTCAACACAATACTTTCAGCTGGCTAACTGAAGGACACCACTTCGTCCAACTAGAGGCAATCAGTAGCGAAAGTTTACAAATCAAAGACACTCTTAAAGAATGGGTGGATAGTGTTCCCGATGAGGAATTAGAGCTCTACTTTGATCTCTTCTTTGGAACCATCCTAGAGTCTGGAATTAGCTCCATTAATGAACTATCTTCAAAAAACGCGATCGAACATGTTCGACAACTAGTTTCCCAGGCACAAACTCTAGAGCCCAAGCAAGTTGAAACCTTAAAAAATCTAACACAACTCCTACTGGATGCCCGTTTCCAAGCATGGAAAAATCATTTTTAATGTATTAAAAAGTCCCTTCTTTTATGGAGGGACTTTCTTGTTGATTGATTTCTTATTTTGTCCTTCTGTGTTATACTAGAAACTGTAAATTCTTTGAAAGAGGAAATCCTATGAAAATCCATAAAACCGTAAATCCTGTTGCCTATGAAAACACTTATTATCTCGAAGGAGACCAACACCTGATCGTGGTCGATCCTGGTAGCAACTGGGATGCTATTCGCAAGACTATCGAGAACATCAACAAACCAGTCTGTGCGATTCTATTGACCCATACTCACTACGATCATATCTTGAGTCTTGACTTGGTCAGAGATACTTTTGGAAATCCTCCAGTCTATGTGGCTGAGAGTGAAGCTTCTTGGCTTTATACTCCTGTTGATAATCTTTCTGGGCTTCCTAGACACGATGATATGGCAGATGTCCTATGTAGACCAGCTGAACATACCTTCGTTTTTCATGAAGAATACCAAATCGAGGAGTTTCGTTTTACGGTACTTCCAACTCCAGGTCACTCTATCGGTGGCGTTTCACTCGTTTTCCCAGACGGACACTTGGTCTTAACGGGAGATGCCCTTTTCCGAGAAACCATTGGTCGAACAGACTTGCCAACTGGTAGTATGGAACAACTCCTTCATAGTATCCAAAGCCAGCTCTTCACCCTTCCTAACTACGATGTCTATCCTGGACATGGTCCTGCTACGACCATCGCTCACGAAAAAACCTTTAATCCATTTTTCTAAAACATAAAAACCAAGGACAATCATCCTTGGTTTTTTGATTACCAAATAATCACACGGTCTTCTGGTGAGCGCCACATGCCGTCGCCTTCTTTGACATCATAGGTTGTAAAGAAGTCATCAAAGTTTGGCACTTGGACATTGACACGGAGTTTAGCTGGCGCGTGCACATCAACGCTGGCCATGAGTTTCATCAACTCTGGACGACCTTTCATTCGCCAGATACGAGCAAAGTTGTTGAAGAACTCTTCAGCTGAGAAGTCTGGCTCTCTCTTAGCAGCTTCTAGCGCTGCGGCGATTCCTCCAAGGTCAGCAACGTTTTCGGATACGGTTAATTTACCATTGATTTTTGCACCGTAAGATTCTTGACCATCAAACTGGTCGATAACCTTCTGAGTTTTCTCTTTGAAGGCTGCATAGTCGCTTTCTGTCCACCAATCCTTAAGGCTACCATTTTCATCAAAGGAAGCTCCGTTGGTATCAAAAGCGTGAGAGATTTCATGGGCGATAACTGCTCCGATACCACCATAGTTGGCAGAAGATGACTGGTGCAAGTCATAGAATGGAGCCTGCAAGATAGCCGCTGGGAAGACAATCAAGTTCTTTTGTGGATTGTAGTAAGCATTGACCATGTGAGCAGGCATTCCCCACTCCTTATAGTCAACTGGCTGGTTCCACTTGCTCCAGCTGTGCTTGATTTCCACACGCGCAAAGGCTAGAGCATTCTCAAAGAGACTAGCGTTTTCGTCTACTACTTTATCCTTGTAGCGAGCTGGGAGCTCTTCTGGATAACCGATATAAGGCTTGATGACATTGAGTTTGACGATAGCTTTTTCTCGCGTTTCAGGAGTTAACCAGTCATTCTTAGCCAAGCGTTCCTTATAAACATCAATCATAGTTGCCACTTTTTTCTCAACGTCTGCCTTAGCTTCCGGAGAGAATTTTTCATGTGCATACCAAAGACCGAGCGCTTGTTTGAATGGTCCTTGGGCCAAGTGGTAAGCAGCCTTGCGCTTATCTTGGGCTTCTGGAACACCTGAAAGAGCACGGCCATAGGCACCTGACAAAATGCGAATCTCATCTGTCAGATAGCTAGTTGAAAGATTGACCACACTCAAGATCAAGCTTGCCTTGAGCAAAGGCCAAGCTTCTTCACTATAGAATTGCTCTGCTGCTTGCCAGAAACGTTCCTCATCTACGATAACCTTATCTGGAGTTTGACCAATCACAGTTTGGAAGAAGTCATCGAGAGGTAGAGCAGGTGCAAACTTCTTGAAATCTTCATAAGAGTATGGATGGTAGAGTTTGGCATATTCTGAACTCTCTTCGTTTGAAAGTACGACTGCTGCGATACGGCGATCCAACTCCAATCGTTTCTCTAAAAGATCTTCGATTTCTTCATCTGAGAAGTCATAGGCTTTGAGGAGATTCGCAGTACTTTCTTTCCAAAGGTTCAATAATTCCTCGCGCTGTGGATGGTCTTCCGCATAGTAGGTTGTGTCAGGCAAGATTGTTCCTGGAGCACTAGCCCAGAGAACATTGGTTCTAGCATCCATAAAGTCTGGTGATACTCCAAATGGAAGGAAGTTTGGTTTCCCTGCTAGCTCAAACTCTGCTAGCTTGCTTGTAAAGTCTGCGAAGCTCTCCAAATCTTGGTATTCCTTAAGCATAGGAAGGACTGGCTTGATGCCATCAGCTTCTCGCTTATCGAAATCTCTGACCATACGATGGTATTTGACAAAGTTTGCTAAGATGGTATCTTCTGGAACATCTTCTCCAACCAACCATTTGTCAGTTGTCGTTAGCATGAGGTCTTCGATTTCTTCGTCAAGGTCGATAAAACCACCTGTTCGTGATTTGTCAGCTGGAATGACTGCAGTCTTTTCCCATTCACCATTTATAGCATCATAAAAATCATCTTGATAACGTGTCATCTTGTTCTCACTTTCCTAATTTCACTTATTCCTAGCTTAGCAAAATTCCCTGGGGAATGCAATTAAAAATGCCTTCTCCTCCTATTTGATTTCATTATTAATATTTTAATTTTTACCAAAATTAACTTGACTTAAAAATAAAATTAAGGTATATTAAAATAAGGAGGAATACAACTGTATGATACGTATCGAAAACCTCAGTGTCTCCTACAAAGAAACTTTGGCACTAAAGGATATTTCACTAGTGCTCCAAGGACCAACGATTACCGGGATTATTGGTCCAAACGGCGCTGGAAAATCAACCTTATTAAAAAGTATGCTGGGCATTATCCCACATGAAGGACATGCTTTTATCGACGATAAAGAAATGAACAAATCTCTTAAGAAAATTGCCTATGTCGAGCAAAAAATTCATATCGACTACAACTTTCCTATCAAGGTAAAAGAATGTGTCTCTCTGGGACTCTACCCATCCATCCCACTCTTTCACACTTTAAAAGCAAACCACTGGAAAAAGGTAGCTGAAGCACTCGAAATCGTAGGTCTTTCTGACTATGCAGATCGTCAGATTAGTCAACTATCTGGAGGACAATTCCAGCGTGTTTTAATTGCCCGCTGTCTAGTTCAAGAGGCTGACTATATTCTCTTAGACGAGCCCTTTGTTGGGATTGACTCAGTCAGTGAAGAAATTATCATGAACACGCTGAGAGATCTTAAAAAGGCTGGTAAGACGGTTCTTATCGTCCACCACGATCTCGGTAAGGTTCCCCATTATTTTGACCAGGTACTCCTTCTCAACAAGGAGCTAATAGCCCTAGGTCCTACCAAGGAAACATTTACCAAAGCCAATCTCAAACAAGCTTATGGTGACCGACTCTTTTTCAATGGAGGTGACCTATGATTGGAGAATTTATAGATGGATTGCAGAATTTCCACTTTCTACAAAATGCCTTGATTACAGCAGTTGTCATCGGTGTTGTAGCCGGAGCTGTTGGCTGCTTTATCATTCTACGTGGGATGTCTCTCATGGGCGATGCCATCTCGCACGCTGTTTTACCTGGTGTAGCTCTTTCTTTTATTTTAGGAATTGACTTCTTTATCGGGGCTATTATCTTTGGACTACTTGCTTCTGTCATCATCACCTACATCAAGGGGAATTCTATCATCAAGAGCGACACTGCCATAGGGATTACATTTTCTTCCTTCTTGGCTCTGGGTATCATCCTGATTAGTGTGGCTAAAAGCTCGACTGACCTCTTCCATATCCTCTTTGGGAATATCTTAGCTGTGCAAGACTTAGACATGTATATTACCATCGGTGTGGGAGCTCTCATTCTATTGATTATCGGAATTTTCTTCAAACAACTCTTGATTACATCCTTTGATGAACTCCTAGCCAAGGCTATGGGCATGCCAGTTAATTTCTACCACTATCTACTCATGGTACTCTTGACTCTGGTGTCAGTGACTGCTATGCAAAGTGTCGGGACCATCCTTATCGTAGCCATGCTGATTACCCCAGCTTCGACAGCTTATCTTTACGCTAATAGTCTTAAGAGCATGATTTTTCTTTCATCAGGCTTGGGAGCTCTAGCTTCTGTCTTGGGACTTTTTATCGGTTATAGCTTTAACTTGGCTGCAGGTTCAAGTATCGTGCTGACATCTGCCAGTTTCTTTCTTATCAGTTTCTTTATCGCACCAAAACAACGCTATCTGAAGCTGAAAAATAAAAAAATCAAACAATAACGAGGGAATCCCCTCTGGAGGAATCTAATGAAAAAATTAGGTGCATTGCTGGTTCTTTGCCTTTCTGTCATTGCTCTTGTAGCATGTTCTACTGGAAAGAAAGATGCAGCTTCTGGACAAAAATTAAAAGTCGTTGCTACAAACTCAATTATCGCTGATATCACTAAAAATATCGCTGGAGATAAGATTGATCTTCATAGTATCGTGCCTGTTGGACAAGATCCACACGAGTACGAACCTCTTCCTGAAGACGTCAAGAAAACGTCTCAAGCCGACTTAATATTCTACAACGGCATCAACCTTGAAACAGGTGGAAATGCCTGGTTTACAAAATTAGTTGAGAATGCTAAGAAGACCGAAAACAAGGACTACTTTGCTGTCAGTGAAGGCGTTGATGTCATCTACCTAGAAGGCCAAAATGAAAAAGGGAAAGAAGACCCACATGCCTGGCTCAACCTTGAAAATGGGATTATTTATGCGCAAAACATTGCTAAGCAACTAATCGCTAAAGACCCTAACAACAAGGAATTCTACGAAAAGAATCTCAAAGAATACACTGAAAAACTAGACAAGCTTGACAAGGAAGCCAAAGAGAAATTTAACGCTATTGATGCTGACAAGAAACTCATCGTAACCAGCGAAGGATGCTTCAAATACTTCTCTAAAGCTTACGGTGTCCCAAGTGCTTACATCTGGGAAATCAATACTGAAGAAGAAGGAACACCTGACCAAATCAAGACTTTGGTTGAAAAACTTCGCCAAATGAAAGTTCCATCACTCTTTGTTGAATCCAGTGTCGATGATCGTCCAATGAAGACTGTTTCTAAAGACACAAACATCCCAATCTATGCTCAAATCTTTACTGACTCAATCGCTGAAGAAGGTAAAGAAGGCGATAGCTACTACAACATGATGAAATATAACCTTGACAAGATTGCTGAAGGTTTGTCTAAATAATTATTTTAAAAACGTCAGTCACCACGAATTGGCGTTTTTTATCTATTTAAATTTCGGTCAAATTATTGGAAGAGTCTGAACATTTAATGTAAAATGAAAGAAAAAAGATTGGAGTAGCTTATGACTACATTCCTTGGAAATCCTGTAACTTTTACAGGAAAACAACTACAAGTAGGAGACAAGGCTCTTGACTTCTCTCTAACAACAACTGACCTTTCTAAAAAATCACTGGCTGACTTTGATGGTAAGAAAAAGATTTTGAGTGTCATTCCTTCTATTGACACCGGCATCTGCTCACTTCAGACTCGTCGATTTAACCAAGAATTGGCCAGCTTAGAAAACACTGTTGTCCTCACTGTTTCTATGGATCTTCCATTCGCTCAAAAACGTTGGTGTGGGGCAGAAGGAATTGAAAATGCTATCATGCTTTCAGACTACTTCGACCACTCCTTTGGACGAGATTACGCCCTCTTAATCAATGAATGGCATCTGCTCGCACGCGCGGTTTTTGTTCTCGATACTGACAATATCATACGCTATGTAGAGTACGTGGATAATATCAACAGCGAACCAAACTTTGAAGCAGCCATCGAAGCAGCTAAGTCTCTTAACTAAAGTAACAAGGCAATAAGCTAGAGAAATCTAGCTTTTTTTGGTATACTAGATACAGATAATAGACAAGGAAATGCGAATGACACCAAATAAAGAAGACTATTTGAAATGTATTTATGAGATTGGCATGGAATTTCCGAAGGTTACCAATAAGGAAATTGCTGCTCGAATGCAGGTATCTCCTCCAGCTGTAACCGAGATGATCAAGCGCATGCAAGCTGAAAATCTCATTCTTAAAGACAAGAAAAAAGGCTATTTAGTCACTGATATTGGTTTAAAACTGGTCTCTGAGCTGTATCGTAAACATCGCTTGATTGAGGTTTTCCTGGTACATCATTTAGACTATACCAGTGATCAGATTCATGAGGAAGCTGAAGTATTAGAACATACCGTTTCAGACTTTTTTGTGGAAAGATTAGAAAGTATGCTAGGATTTCCAAAAACCTGTCCACATGGTGGAACCATACCAGCTAAGGGAGAGCTTTTAGTGGAAATCAATAACCTTCCTCTGGCGGAAACTAAAGAAGCTGGAACTTATCTTCTGACTCGGGTTCATGATAGCTTTGACCTCCTCAAATATCTGGAAAAACATGACATCAATATCGGAGACAAGCTTCAAGTTCAACAGTTTGATGACTTCTCTAACACCTTTACTTTGATTCATAAAAATGAAGAACTCTTGGTAAGTCTAGAAATCGCCAAACAGCTCTATGTTGAAAAACTGAACTAAATACGTCACAAAAAAACCAAGCATACAAGCTTGGTTTTTTCTTATCTATTTTTAGTATCTAGGATAATGGTGACTGGGCCATCATTGACCAGTCCCACCTGCATATCTGCTCCAAAAACTCCCGTCTCAACAGGAACTTCCTTGGCTAGCTTTTGGTTAAATTCTTGATAGAAGGCCTCAGCCATATCCGGTTTGGCTGCACCTGTAAAGGCTGGACGATTTCCTTTTTTGGTATCCGCAAACAGAGTAAACTGTGAGATGGAGAGAATTTCTCCTTGGATATCCTTGACAGATAGGTTCATCTTGCCTTCGGCATCTGAGAAAATCCGCATATTGACAAGTTTTTTAACTGCATAATCCAAATCTTCTTGCTGGTCTTCAGGTCCAACACCCACTAAGAGCAGGAGCCCCTGTTTGATCTGACCATGAATTCGCCCATCAATAGAAACCTGAGCTTCCTTGACGCGCTGAACGATAATTCTCATAGAAATCCTTTCTGACTATCTCAACCAATTTAGCCGTTGGTACGTTTGACTGAATAGACTTCTGGTACACTCTTAATCTTATCAACCACAGTTGTCAACATTGAAAGGTTAGAAATCCCAAAGGATACATGGATATTAGCAAATTTCATATCCTTGGTTGGTTGGGCATTAACTGACGAGATATTCTTAGTTGTATTGGATAGGACTTGCAAGATATCATTCAAAAGACCAGAACGGTTGAGTCCATAGATATCGATATGAGCCATATATTCCTTGCTTGAGAATTGGTCTTCCCATTCAACATCTAGCAAACGTTGCTCATAGTTTTCCTGTGAACGAAGGTTCATACAGTCCACACGATGGATGGCAACACCACGACCTTTGGTAATATAACCAACGATATCATCACCTGGAACAGGGTTACAACATTTAGCAATCCGGACCAAGAGCCCAGAAGCACCTTGGATGACAACTCCACCCTCATGCTTCACCTTAAGCGTATCCTTGTTCTCTACTTTTACTTCGCCACCCTTGACCAGTTCTTCTGCTTCTGCCTTAGCCTTGGCACGCTCTTCTTCACGACGTTCTTTTTCCGTCAAACGGTTAAAGACGGTAATGGCTCCGATTTCTCCAAAACCAATGGCTGCAAAAAGGGCTTCTTCTGTCTTGTAGCTGGTTTTTTGAAGGACTTCATCCATGTGGCGCTTGTCCATGAATTTATTAGCCACATAGCCATTTTCTTGGAGCTGACTAATCAGCATTTCACGGCCTTTATTGATGGACAATTCTTTATCTTGGTTTTTAAAGAACTGACGAATTTTGTTACGGGCCTTGCTGGTTTTAACCATGTTGAGCCAGTCACGGCTTGGTCCAAATGAATTTGGATTGGTGATGATTTCAACCTGGTCACCCGTTTTTAACTTAGTCGTCAACGGAACCATACGGCCATTAACCTTGGCACCAGTTGCTTTTTCCCCGATCTTTGTATGAATCTCATAAGCAAAGTCAATCGGTCCAGAATCCTTTGGAAGAGAACGAACCGCTCCATCTGGAGTAAAGACATAAATCTCCTCAGCCAGATAGTTTTCTTTGACAGTATCTACAAATTCCTTGGCATCATCCGCCTGGTCTTGGAGTTCCATCATCTCCTTGATCCAGTTCATCCCGATAGCAGATTCCTTGCTATTAACCTGACCTTTGATTCCTTTTTTGTAGGCCCAGTGAGCCGCAACCCCGTACTCAGCAACCTCGTGCATTTCCTTGGTACGAATCTGGAACTCAATCGGCCCTTTTGGTCCATAAACAGTCGTATGGATAGACTGGTAACCATTGGCCTTACGATTGGCAATATAATCCTTGAAACGGCCTGGCATTGGTTTCCATAGTTCATGAACGTAACCCAACATGGCGTAAACATCACTCTGAGTGTCTAAGATACAGCGAATGGCAATCAGGTCATAGATTTCCTCAAATCGTTTTTTCTTGTCCTGCATCTTGCGATAGATAGAGTAGATATGCTTTGGACGGCCATAGATTTTTCCTGTAAGGTGGCGCTCAGATGAATATTCCTCAAGCTTCGTCACAACTTCATCGACCAAGGCTTCACGTTCTTGACGTTTTTCCTTCATCATGTGACTAATCTTGTAAAATTCAGTTGGATTGAGATAGCGGAAAGAGAGATCTTCCAGTTCCCACTTCACACTTGAAATCCCCAAACGATGAGCAAGTGGTGCATAGATTTCCATTGTTTCTCTAGAAATACGCTCTTGCTTGTCCTTACGAAGATGCTTGAGAGTGCGCATATTGTGCAGGCGGTCAGAGAGTTTTACCAAGATAACACGGATATCCTCAGACATGGCCATGAGCATCTTGCGGTGATTCTCGGCCAATTGCTCCTCAAAAGATTTATACTCGACCTTACCAAGTTTGGTAACACCGTCTACAATCACTCGAACATCATGTCCAAACTCACGCTCTAAGTCATCCAAAGTAGCATCTGTGTCTTCTACCACGTCATGCAAAAAACCACAGGCAACAGTGACAGCGTCCAGCTTGAGCTTGGCTAAAATACCTGCTACCTGAATAGGGTGGATAATGTAGGGCTCGCCCGATTTACGATACTGCCCACTATGACATTCTACAGCGTAAACCAAGGCCTTGTGTACAAAAGCCACATCTTCTTTCGATAAATATTGTTGCGTTAAAGCGACGACTTCATCGCCTGAATAAATTACTTCTTTTGGCATGCATACTCTCCAGTTCTTCCTACCATTTTAACACTTTTTGGTCAATATGAAAACTAGAAGAACCTAGAGCTTTATAAGAAAAACACTGCTAGAAAATTTCTAGCAGTGTTTGATCATTTCTTATATCTTAGTAAACTGTTTTTTCAGTTTCTACATCGAAGAAGTGTGCTTTGTTTAGGTCAAATCCAAGTTCAACTGTTGCACCTGCTTGCAAGTAGTCACGTGCATCAACTTTAGCAACGAATTCATCTTTACCAACTTGGCAGTATAGGTGAGATTCTGAACCAAGCAATTCTGATACAGAGATAGTTGCTTTCACAACTGATTCTGGGAATGTTTCAAGGAAAGCAGGTTCTGCGTTCACGTCTTCTGGACGGATACCGAAGATCAATTCTTTACCTTCGTAACCTTTTTCACGAAGAACTTTCAAAGCACCTTCTGGAACTTTCAAGTTAAAGGCGTCACCAACGATGTGGTCACCGATCAATTTTACGTTGATGAAGTTCATAGCTGGGCTTCCGATGAATCCTGCTACGAATTTGTTAACTGGGTTTTTGTAAACTTCTTGAGGAGTACCGATTTGTTCAACACGTCCGATAGTACCAGTACCAGCAGGGTTTTTAGTAGCTGACATGATAACGATACGGTCTGCAAGTGTCATCGCTTCAGTTTGGTCGTGAGTTACGTAGATAGTTGTAGCTCCAATACGACGGTGGATTTTAGCGATTTCAGCACGCATTGATACACGAAGTTTTGCGTCCAAGTTTGACAAAGGCTCGTCCATCAAGAACACTTTTGCATCACGGACGATGGCACGACCCATGGCAACACGTTGACGTTGACCACCTGAAAGGTCAGCTGGTTTACGATCCAAGAATTCTTTCAAACCAAGAATTTCTGCTGCTTCTTGTACACGTTTGTCGATGTCTTCTTTGCTGTATTTACGCAATTTCAAACCGAAAGCCATGTTATCGTATACAGTCATGTGTGGGTAAAGAGCGTAGTTTTGGAATACCATGGCAATGTCACGGTCTTTTGGAGCTACGTCGTTGACAACCACACCATCGATAGATGCAGTACCTTCTGTGATGTCTTCAAGACCGGCAATCATACGAAGAGTAGTTGATTTACCACATCCTGAAGGTCCTACGAAAACGATAAATTCTTTGTCTTTGATGTCCAAGTTGAAGTCTTCAACTGAGTAGTGTTCGCTATTTGGATATTTTTTGTAAATGTTTTGAAGATTTAATTCTACCATTTCGGTGAACTCCTTTTAATTTTGATAGTTTTATTATAAATGAAAACGCTTTACATTTCTATGGCAAGGTGACCAAAAAAATAAAAAAGTTCTGTGCAACTTGCACAAAACTTTAAATAATATCTGGTAAAATCAACTGATAACACAAGGTCAAATCTGTCAATTCTTTCAACTGAAGCCCCGTCAATTCTTCCCATTTATCAATCTTGTATTGGAGAGAATTGCGGTGCAAATAGAGTTGCTGGGCTGTTTTAGTCAGGACTGCACTGTTTTCCCATAGTGAGAGAATGATTTCCTGAATCTGATCCTGATCCAAAATCATTTGGTGTAGATATTCTTTGATAAGACCTAAATCCACCATTCTTTCACCGACACTCCAAAGGTAAAGTTGAGAAAACGTATGGAATCCTTGATGGCCTTGACGCCACCAGTTCTTAAACAAGTCACGTTCTGCTTTGATCAAGTCTGGCAGCGCCTGATGGCCAGTTTGTGACCATACCTGACCAAGCATGATGGACAAACGCACCCCAAAGTCGTATTCTACGGCTTCCAAGGTATCCATCAAGATTGAGCGAACTGAGGTATACTTGTCCTGTTGGAGAACAAAAAGGTAATCCTGAGCTCCAACCTGAAGCACTGTCTCGCAATTAGGAAAGAGGGTTTTCATCATATCCAACCAAGAAATCAAGTTCTCCTGTTGATAATAAGAAAGGTGACAATAAACAATCTGTAGCTTTTTAAAGCTCTGCGGGGCTTGTCCCTTGCCCTCAATCAAATAGCTATGCCAGGGATTTAAAGAGATAGTTTGTTCTTGCTGAGTTAAGAGAGCCACCAACTGTTTCTCACGTTCACTAAGTCCAGCTTCCTCTAGTAAAACCCACTGATTTGAGGATACTGGAAGCGTCAGATAGCCTTCCTTGTCGACTGGTTGGTCTACGATTTGAGCTTGTGGAAACCAATCTAGTAATTCTTTTGCAATCATTTCCTAGCCCTCCACTTTTTGAATACACCAAGAAATCAAGGTTTCTAGGCGCTCCACATTTTCGGTCATATGAAGATAACCCATGACCGCTTCAAATCCCGTAGACATGCGATAGGTCACCACATCCGCATTTTTTGCCTTGGTATGACTATTGGTATTGCGACCCCGTTTGTAGATTTCTTCCTCTTTTTCCGTTAGGACTTCTTCTTCCAACATGAGGGAAATCAAGCGAGCCTGAGCCCTGGCCGACACATACTTGGTTGCCTCTTGGTGGAGTTTATTGGGTTTGGTCATGCCTTTGAGGATGAGATGGCGACGGATATACATAGAATAAACCGCATCACCTTCAAAGGCTAGAGCAATCCCGTTAATGAGATTGACATCAATCACGAGTCCACCTCACTCCATCCTTTGTATCAAGCAACTTAATCCCTTGTGCTGCTAGTTGGTCACGGATTTGGTCTGCTGTCGCAAAGTCACGATTGGCACGCGCTTCTTGGCGTTTTTGAATCAAAGCTTCAATCTCTTCATCCAAAACTTCCTCAACAAAGACAACTCCAAAGACTTCCAACATGGCTGCAAGAGTTTCCTTAACACTTGCATCATAGTTACCTGAGTTGATCCATTTGGCCATTTCAAAGACAACTGTGATTCCATTAGCTGTATTGAAATCCTCATCCATTGCTGCTACAAACTTATCTTTAAAAGCTTGCAACTCCCCCGCATCTACAGTCCCAGTAAATGGTTGTTCATAGGTGTTTTTTAGATACTTGAGATTGGTCTCGGCATCACGCACTGCTTTTTCTGTAAAGTTGATAGGTTTGCGGTAGTGTTGAGTCGCAAAGAAGAAACGTAGTACTTGCCCATCGATCGTTTCGAGGGCATCGTGTACTGTAATGAAGTTCCCCAAAGACTTAGACATCTTGACATTGTCGATATTGACAAAACCATTGTGCATCCAGTAATTGGCGAAGGTCTTACCTGTCTTGGCTTCTGACTGGGCAATTTCGTTGGTGTGGTGTGGAAACTCAAGGTCAGCACCACCACCGTGAATATCGATGGTATCTCCTAAAATCTCAGTTGACATGACTGAACACTCGATGTGCCAGCCTGGGCGACCTGATCCCCATGGGCTATCCCAAGAAATCTCACCTGGTTTAGCAGCTTTCCAGAGGGCAAAGTCGACTGGATTTTCCTTGCGAGCCGTTTCTTCATCTGTGCGACCTGAAGCTCCTAACTCCAAGTCTTCCAAGGTTTTATTGGCCAACTTAGCATAGTTGTGGGATTTTTCTACACGGAAATAGACATCCCCTTGACTCTCATAGGCAAAGCCTTTTTCGATCAAATCTTCCACAAAGCGGATGATATCAGACATAAACTCTACAACACGTGGATGGCGAGTTGCAGGCTTCACTCCAAGAGCCGTCACGTCTTCACGAAAAGCCGCGATATACTTGTCCGCTACTTCCTGAGGTGTGATGCCTTCTTCCTTAGCACGATTGATAATCTTATCATCCACATCCGTAAAGTTAGAAATATAGGCAACCTCATAGCCACGATACTCAAAGTAGCGACGAATGGTATCGAAGGCTACTGTCGAACGGGCATTCCCAACGTGGATATAATTGTATACAGTTGGCCCACAGACATACATCTTAACCTTGCCGTCCTCGATTGGGACAAATTCTCGCAAATCACGAGACATAGTGTCATAGATTTTAATCACTCACTGACTCCTTTCTCTTTCTTGTTTATCGTAAAGAGTAGTTTCAATCCAGCTCTCTGGCAATTACTAAGGCTATCTCAAAGAAAGTCATAGCATCTGCTTTTCTTTCTTCGCGTCTGGCATCCCACTCATGATTATGATGGTCGACATAGTCAGCTGTATAGAAAAATTGATAGACCTTGGCTTGTCGATATTGGGCCCAGGCCATGATAGCCGAAGCTTCCATATCTACAACTCTAGCTCCTGCTTCAAGTCTTCGTTTGACCTTAGCAGCTGTCTCACGATAGAAGGCATCTGTGGTCCAAGACTTTGTTCGAATATGCTCAACACCAGCTTTATCCAAGGCGTTTTCCATAGTTAAGAGTAGAGATCGCTCATAGGCTATTTCATCACTTGCTGGAGCATAGTGATAACTAGTACCTTCATCACGTAAAGCCGAACTTGGTAGGATAATCTTATCTGCTTGAATAGACCGGTCTAGAACTCCGCAAGATCCCAAAACAATAAAGTTCTTAAATCCTCTTGCTTTTAGTTCTTCTAAGAGTCCAACAACCATTGGAGCTCCAATAGTAGCCATAGAAACTGCTACCTTACTCCCATCTTTTTCATAGATATACCATGGCAGTTTGCCATTTAGATTGGTAAGATAGCCACCTTCGTAGACACCATCTATCTGCTTTACTCGTTCAAGGATTTCTCCATTAAAAGACAAGATAATGGTATCACAAACTTCTCCACCACTAAGGAGGCTTCGATCAGTTGGCTCGATAACAGCAGGTACATTTTCAAATTCTTCTAATAGCATCGACCTAACCTCCTAATTAACGAATCACTTCTCCTTACAGCCCAGACGACCTGTGACTAGCATCTCTTGCCTGCTCAAGTTTATTGACGTAGTATTCACGTTTTTCTTCGACTTCATGAATGGTGGGTTCATCCTTTTGTCCATGTACTCGAACAATCTTGGCAGGAATACCGACAACCGTCACATCGCTAGGTACATCTGCCACAACGACCGCTGCAGCACCGACCTTGGCATTTTCACCGATTTCAACGGGTCCGATAACTTGGGCATGAGCCGATATGAGAGCTCCCTTTCGAACGGTCGGATGGCGTTTGCCACTATCCTTACCTGTCCCACCAAGGGTTACCCCATGATAAAGGAGAACACCTTTTTCAACGATAGATGTCTCCCCAATCACAAGTCCTGCTCCATGGTCAATAAAGACACCTGATTCGATCTGAGCTCCAGGGTGAATCTCTATCTGCGTCCAAAAACGCCAAAACTGGCTGTGCATACGAGCTAAAAGCTTAAAGCCATGTTTCCAGAGAAAATGAGAGAGACGGTGGGCAGCCAAGGCTTTCACACCAGGATAGGTCAAAAGAACCTCCAAAGTGGTGCGAGCCGCTGGATCATTTTCTTTTACGATATCAATGGTTTCACGCCACCATCCCATACATTTCTCCTTTCTTATTCTGAGTCTTTTGGTGTTTCTGTAGTTTCTTTCTTAGGTTTGTGATCCTTGTGGTGGTGACGAGGACGATCGCCATGACGATGACCTTTATCCCCTTTTTCTTCTGAACGTTCAGGTTTTGGTGGACGTGGCAAGAGTGCCTTCATAGAAGCATCTACACGACCTTTTTCATCGATCTTGATAATCTTAACATCCACAAAATCACCAATTTGAACTAAATCTTCTACATTATTGGTACGTGTCCAAGCCATTTCAGAGATGTGTACGAGGGCATCTGTCTTGTCAAAGAGGTTGACAAAGGCACCGAATTTCTCGATACGAACCACTTTGGCATGGTAAACTTCATCCACCTTCGCTTCACGAACCAAACCAGCAATGATTTCTTTGGTACGGTTAATAGCAGCTTGATCGCTAGAGTAGATAGATACGTTACCTTCTTCGTCGATATCAATCTTAACGCCTGTTTCAGCGATGATCTTATCAATGGTTTCTCCACCCTTACCGATGACAATCTTAATCTTGTCCACATCAATCTTAATAGTATCAATTTTCGGTGCAGTTGGAGCCAATTCTGGACGAACTTCTGGAATCGTTGCTTCAATCACGTCAAGGATTTCAAAACGAGCTTTCTTGGCTTGAGCAAGAGCCTCAGTCAAGATTTCTGCAGTGATTCCTTGGATCTTGATATCCATTTGAAGGGCTGTAATACCGTCACGCGTTCCTGCAACCTTAAAGTCCATATCTCCAAAGTGGTCTTCCAAACCTTGGATATCGGTCAATACGGTGTAGTTGTTTCCATCTGAGATGAGACCCATTGCAATACCAGCCACTGGTGCCTTGATTGGCACACCACCAGCCATAAGGGCAAGTGTTCCCGCACAGATAGATGCTTGAGATGAAGAACCGTTTGATTCCAAGACTTCTGCTACCAAACGAATCGCATATGGGAATTCTTCCAAGCTTGGCAATACTTGCGCAAGAGCACGCTCACCAAGGGCACCGTGACCAATTTCACGACGACCAGGCGCACCGTAACGTCCAGTTTCACCAACGGAATATTGTGGGAAGTTGTAGTGGTGCATAAAGCGTTTCTTGTACTCTGGATCCAAGCCATCGATGATTTGCGTTTCACCCATTGGCGCTAAAGTCAAGATAGAAAGAGCCTGAGTTTGTCCACGCGTAAAGAGACCTGAACCGTGTACGCGAGGAAGGAAGTCAACAACCGCATCCAAAGGACGGATTTCATCGACCTTACGACCGTCAGGACGAACCTTGTCTTCTGTGATCAAACGGCGCACTTCTGCGTGTTCCATTTGTTCCAAGATTTCAGCCACATCACGCATGATACGGTCAAATTCTTCGTGGTCTGCATATTTTTCTTCGTAAACTGCTGTAACTTGGTCTTTGACTGCTTGAGTTGCAGCTTCACGCGCCAATTTTTCTTCAACTTGAACAGCTTTTTGAAGGTCGCTGTTGTAGGCTGCGATAATTTCAGCTTGCAATTCAGCATCCACATGAAGCAATTCTACTTCTGCTTTTTCTTTACCAACTGCCACAACGATTTCTTCTTGGAAGGCAATCAATTCTTTAACGGCTTCGTGTCCTTTGAGAAGAGCTTCCAACATGATTTCTTCTGACAATTCTTTGGCACCAGACTCTACCATGTTGATAGCATGCTTAGTACCAGCTACTGTCAATTCAAGAAGCGATTGCTCTGCTTGTTCTTGCGTTGGGTTGATGATGATTTGGCCATCAACATAGCCTACTTGTACCCCAGCGATTGGTCCGTCAAATGGAATATCTGAGATAGAAAGTGCCAATGATGAACCAAACATAGCTGCCATTGGTGCAGATGCATTTTCATCATAAGAAAGGACTGTATTGATGACCTGCACTTCGTTACGGAAACCTTCCGCAAACATAGGACGGATGGGACGGTCAATCAAACGTGCTGTCAAGGTCGCATCAGTTGAAGGACGTCCTTCACGTTTCATAAAGCCACCAGGAAATTTCCCAGCCGCATACATTTTTTCTTCGTAGTTGACTTGAAGTGGGAAGAAATCACCAGTTGCCATCTTCTTAGACATAACGGCAGCAGTCAAGACAGTTGACTCACCGTAACGAACGACAACAGCGCCATTTGCTTGCTTAGCAACCTGACCAGTCTCTACGATTAACTCACGACCCGCAAAAGTCGTTTGAAACACTTGTTTTGTCATTTTAATCCCCTTTGGATTGATAAAATTATACGCCTTGCCTACAAAAATCAGGATACAAAGGGCGTGAAGAATCCCGTATGAAAATAGGAGATTGACGCAGTGTGCCACGCACACCAGGAAATCTATCTTTTTCACTAGGGATTTAGCCCATGTTCAACTCCGAAATTATTTTAGATCTGATTCTTTAACTTACATCTCTTTGACATAAGATTAAGACTGCTTAAATATCGTTTATACCCTCATCTTTGTATCAAGTACGTACAGAGTCTATTTTATCATATTTTTCTTAAAAAGTGCGGGCTTTTCTACAAAAAAAGAACCATTCTTCTCACCAGAAAAGAATGGTCTGCTTGTTTTATTTTACAGGCTGATGGTTGAACAAGGCATGAGTTGCTTGATGGATATACTGAGCCGTTTCTGCATTGTTCATAGTGTAGAGATGCACACCAGCTACGTCTTGCGTTACCAAGTCCACGATTTGGTCTACGGCATAGGCAAGTCCTGCTGCTCTGAGTGACTCAGGGTCATTCTCATACTTGTCCAAGATAGCCTTAAACTTCCGCGGAAGATGGATATTCTCACAAGTCTTCAAAAGACGAAGCGCTTGGTTACGGTTAAGAATTGGCATGATCCCTGCATGAATAGGAACATCAATCCCAGCCAAGGTACATTTGTCTTGGAAATCGTAGAAACGCTCATTGTCAAAGAAAAGTTGCGTTACTAAACTAGAGCATCCTGCATCCACTTTTTTCTTGAGATTTTGGATATCTGAGATTTGGTTTGGCGAATCTGGGTGCCCTTCAGGATAACAAGCACCAATGATATCAAAGTGTGGTGCCTGCTCCTTGATGAACTCAATCAAGTCTGTCGCATAACGGAAATCCTTCTGTGGCTCAACACCTGGAATGATATCTCCACGAAGAGCCAAAATCTTCTGTACTCCAACCTTATCCAAATCTGCAATGGTCTCAGCCACCTTATCCTTAGTCAAGTAGATAGCTGGCAAGTGAGCAATGGTCTTAATATTCAAGTCATTTTGAATATAGTCAGCCAAACGAACCGTCGTCTCTTTGATATTAAATTTATTATTACTTGCAGTCACACTGATAAAGTGTGGTGCTAAATCCTGCATATTTTGGAGTGCAGAAATAATTTTATCATTGCCTACTTCTGGGTTTGGAGGGAAAACTTCAAATGAGAGGGACGGTGTTTGACGTGACATATGTATGAACCTTTTCTAGTTGATTTCTTACTGATTAACCGTGTAGGGAGAATTGTCTTTTCTTACAATTTCTCACGCGCAGCTTTCGCAGCTTCTACAAGACGGATCAAGCTTTCTTTAGTTTCTGGGATACCACGTGTTTTCAAACCACAGTCAGGGTTGATCCATACTTTCTTGCTTGGAACTTTTGCAAGGATGGCTTCGATTGTGTGGTCGATTTCGCCTTCATTAGGCACACGAGGAGAGTGGATATCGTAAACTCCAGGACCCACTTCTGTCTGGAAGTTTTGAGCTTTGAGTTCATCCAAGATTTCAAGGTTTGAACGGCTAGCTTCAAATGAGATAACATCCGCATCCATGTTGTCGATAGCTTTGATGATATCTGTAAATTCTGAGTAACACATGTGAGTGTGGATTTGAGTATCTGGCGCTACTGTTGAGTGTACCAAGCGGAAGGCTGGAATAGCCCAATCAAGGTAGTCTTCGTACCAGTCGCTACGACGGAGTGGCAATTTCTCACGAAGAGCAGCCTCGTCGATTTGGATGATTTTCACGCCTGCAGCTTCAAGGTCAAGAACTTCATCCTTGATTGCAAGAGCGATTTGAAGAGTCGAATCCTTGATAGAGAGGTCTTCACGTGGGAATGACCAGTTAAGGATTGTAACAGGTCCAGTCAACATACCTTTAACAGGTTTGTCTGTACGGCTTTGTGCGTAGCTAGACCATTTAACAGTGATTGGGTTGAGACGAGTAACATCGCCCCAGATGATTGGTGGTTTCACCCCACGCATACCGTATGATTGTACCCAACCGTTCTTAGAGAAGAGGTAACCTGACAAGTTTTGACCGAAGTACTCAACCATGTCATTACGCTCGAATTCACCGTGTACAAGCACGTCAAATCCAACTTCTTCTTGCCATTTAATCCATTCGTCGATTTGCTCTGCCAAGAACTTGTCATAGTCTTCTGCTGACAACTCACCCTTACGGAAGGCCAAACGTTTAGCACGAACTTCCTTAGTTTGAGGGAATGAACCGATAGTTGTTGTTGGAAGAGCTGGAAGTTTGAAAGCATCTTCTTGGATAGCTTCACGCTCAGCAAAGGCTGGTAAACGAGTGTAGTCTGCGTCTGTCAATCCAGCGATACGAGAACGAAGTTCAGCATTTTCACCAACTCGCTCAGTCGCAAAGAGTTCTTTGTTAGTTGCAAGAGCTTCTGCACCTTGACCGTTGCGGATAGCATCCAAGTCACGGATTTCATCCAATTTTTCTACTGCAAAAGCAAAGTGGTTCAAGATAGCTGGTTCAAAGTCTTCATTTGCTGTTGTAAAAGGCACGTGAAGAAGTGAACATGAGCTTGTCAAAACGATGTTTTCAGCTGGGATTTGCTCAAGAATAGCCAAGCTCTTTTCGTAGTTGTTGCGCCAGATGTTCTTACCATTGACAATACCCGCATAAAGAGTCTTGTCAGCTGGGAATCCGCCTTTAACGAGTTCAAGAGTTTTCTTACCTTCAACGAAGTCAAGACCGATCGCATCTACTGGCAATTTCACAAGGTCAGCGTAAACGTCACGAACGTCTCCAAAGTAAGTTTGAAGCAAGACTTCAAGACCTTTTTTATCAGTCAAGAGTTTGTTGTAGATGTTCAAGAATAGGGCTTTTTCTTCTTCTGTCAAGTCTTTGACAAGAGCAGCTTCGT
Source organism: Streptococcus infantis (assembly GCF_021497965.1). Classification (GTDB taxonomy): domain Bacteria; phylum Bacillota; class Bacilli; order Lactobacillales; family Streptococcaceae; genus Streptococcus; species Streptococcus infantis_B. The sequence continues at coordinate 1,221,570 of NZ_CP046525.1, forward strand.
CGAGTTGGATACGAGTTGCACCAAGTTCAGCCAATTTCGCAAAAACATCTTGGTAAGCAGCTACTAAGCTATCCACGAAATCTTCTGCTTTCACACCTTCTTCAAAGTCTGACAATTGAAGGAAAGTGAATGGACCTACAAGGACAGGACGAGTGTTAAGACCCAATTCTTTAGCTTCTTGGAACTCATCGAAAATCTTGTGACCAGCCAATTTTACTTTAGTGTCTTTTTCAAATTTTGGAACGATGTAGTGGTAGTTTGTGTTGAACCATTTCTTCATCGGAAGGGCACGAACATCCCCTTTTTCTCCTTGGTAACCACGTCCCAAAGCAAAGTAGCGTTCAAGGTCAGACAAGTCCAAGTTTTGTACTGAAGCAGGAACTACGTTGAAAAGGAAGGCAGCATCAAGGAAGTTGTCGTAGTGAGAAAAGTCATTTGATGGGATTTCAGTGATGCCTTTTTCTTTGACGATATTCCAGTGTTTTGCACGCAATTCTTTAGCCGCAGCCAAGAGTTCTTCTTCTGAGATTTCTTTTCTAAAGTATTTTTCAGTTGTAAATTTTAATTCGCGGAATTCACCCAAACGTGGGAATCCGATAATAGTAGTTGACATGTTTTGTCCTCCAAAAATTGTTGTTGAAACTATCTTAACAGAAAAGAAACTGTCTGTATAATTGTAAAAAATTAGGCTTTGATATAGTTTGAAACTATATCTCGATTCAAAAGACAAAAAAAGATTTGGAGAAGATTCCCCAAATCCTTTGATAGATAACGGTTCACTGACTTTTTAAATATCTACGTTCAGAACAAAATATCAACAAATCGAAAGCTACCTATGGCTTGTTATTAGAAAAGACTATAGGCACTGATTCTCAACTATTTTCCTGTTCAAGCGGTACAACCTCTAGTGTCTTGCCTAAACTGGCTAAAACTTTTAAGACGGTATCTAACTGTGGACTCGTCTTCCCTGTTTCCATCCTGGCTATGACAGGCTGACTCACTCCACTGAGTTCTTCTAGCTTTTTCTGACTAATTCCTTGCGCACGTCTAGCTTCAATCAGTTCACTCATGATAGCCACTCGCATATCACTTTCAAGGATTTCCTCCTTGGTGAAGAGTTGAGACCGGACATCCTTCCAGTTACTTCCAATGGCTCTATTTTTCATCACTTAACCCTCTTTCTTTTAAGTCCTTCAGTTCACGCTTGGCTTTTTTAAAATTATAACTTAAAAGTTATTAAAAGTAAATCCAAATATTTATAAAAAGAAGACCTTAGAAAATTCTAAAGGTCTCATTTTTATTATTCGAAAAATTACGAAAAGAGTTATATATTGGAGAACATCCTGACTCTTACTCCAGCTCTATCCCCTTGTCACGAAGATTAGCCAGACACTCCTCATAGTAGGCATGGTCATGCTCACTATAGATAGGACTTTTCAGCTTTTCCTCTGCTAAGTCTTGATAAGGAGGGCAGGTCTTGCCACGGTAGTTCTTGTCCAGCCACTCCGGACTTATCTTGTAGCCACGGCTAGTCATCTCATCCATGATCAAGCAATGATAGGCATAGAGACGATAGGGCGAGTGGGTAAAGACATAGTCCACTGTCGCATGCTTTCTGCCCCAGCCATTGCCACGAAGGGCGCAACACTCCCGATGTTGCCCCAAAAGCTGAGGACGGGGAAGTTGTGAAATCAAAGTCTCATGCCAAAGTCTCATGGGAGTCTCCTTTCAGCAAGCTAGAATGTTGCAGATAGCTATTTGGGTAACGCTCAAGCAAATCTCTCGTCTTAGCAATCAAGTCTTGCTTGGAAGCTTGACCAAAGCGGTAGCGATCCAGCAAGAGCATATAGTCTTTGCGTTCGTCAAGGCTGGCTTGCTTTTTAAAATAGCCCCAAATATGCTGAAAGGCGTTGCAAACTTGACCCCTGTGTTCTGGAATCTTGCAGGCATGGTCAATCATCTCTTGAACCTGACTCACCTCCACCACTTCTTGCTTGAGATACTGGCGAATGTCCTTGTAAATATTACTAGAATGGCTCAAAACAAGGTATTTATTTTCCGCCCAGAGTTGCTGACAAAGGGCACGTTGGTTGTTAGTTTCCATATTTCTCCTAACTTTCTACTAGTTCCCAGGAAATACGGAAACAAAGTTATATCTATAAAATGAGCGAATCAATTGGCTCCATCACCCTTTAAAGTTTTTCAAAAACTCTTTGAGCTCGGCATCAGCTTCTGGTGTGGTTCCGTGGAGTTGACCGAGCATTTCAAGTAGAGAAGCTGTTTGGCTTTCGATCGCTTTATTAGTCTCATTAATCTTGCTGACGATTTCTGTCAGTGGCTCGACTTCTTCTTCCTCAAAGGTGTCTACATAACGAGGGATATTGAGATTGTAGTCATTTTCGACGATTTCTTCATAGCTTGCAAGATGAGCAAACTTATCCATCTCCTCACGAGACTTGTAGGCTTCCAGAATCTTCTCGATATGAGCATCCGTCATGATATTCTGGTTTTTACCCTTATCAAACTCCTTAGAAGCATCGATAAAGTAAACATCACGATTGGTACGGTTCTTCTTGAGAATGATGACCGTGGTCGGAATGCTGGTATTAAAGAAGATATTGGCAGGTAGACCGATAACCGTATCAATGGCCCCTTCTTCTAATAAGGCCTTACGAATGGTTCCTTCCGCATTACCACGGAAGAGAACACCATGGGGAAGGACGATAGCCATGACCCCATTATCCTGCTTGAGGTGGTAATATCCATGCAATAGAAAGGCAAAGTCAGCCTTGGACTGAGGCGCCAGTTTCCCAAAAGGAGAGAAACGAGGATCATTCAGGAAGCCAGAGCTTGCTGACCACTTGGCAGAGTATGGAGGGTTCATGAGAACCCCATCAAAGTTGGTCGGTTCTTGTGTCGGCCAGTCTTCGTCTAGTGTATCAGCATTGTGGAGAAATTGATTCTCAACTGGAACACCGTGTAGAATCATGTTCATCCGAGCTAGGTTATAGGTCGAGGTATTGAGTTCCTGACCAAAGTAGACCACCGTCTGCGGTTTGTGAGAGTATTTCTTGGCATTGAGCAAGAGAGAGCCAGAACCCATAGTCGCATCATAGAGGGTAAAACCTTGCTGATCTTCACGACCCAAAAAGGCAATCTGAGTCATGAGTTTGGCAACAGGCTGAGGTGTATAAAACTCACCAGCTTTCTTACCTGAGTCGGTCGCAAATTGACCGATCAGATACTCATAGGCATCCCCAAGCATATCACCAGCATGACCAGCCACATCTAGCACAGCCAACTCTTTCATGACCGCTGCTACCGTTTGGTTTTGCTTTTGCGGAGTAGCCCCTAGCTTTTTAGAGTAGAGGTCGATATCTTCAAAGAGATTTTCATAGAGGTCGTCACTCTGCTCGATATCACGAAAACCTTGAGCCAAGTCTTCCAACTGGAAAGTCCCTTCATTGACACGCGCTACCAGAGCCGTAAAGGTCAGGTCGGGCTTGATGATATAGTTGAGCTCATCATTCATGACAGAGACTAGATCCTCATGGGTATCCGCATCCTCGTAGTAGTTGCGATAGACCTCAAGGGCATCCTCAAGACTATCTGTCCCCTCTTCCATGGTCTCCGCCACGAAAAAGAGCATCTTGTCTGACAGATACTTATAAAAGACCATGCCCAAAAGATAGGACTTGTAGTCGTTGGCATCCATCTTAGAGCGGAGAACATCCGCTGAGTTCCACAGAGCTTGGTAGAGCGACTGGGAAGTTTGTGTTGTTTCCATAATGTTTCTTTCTAATTTTTGCAATTATTTTTAAACAAGCAATCATTTATAACCAATCACTTCTCTTTCTACCGTTTGAATCAAGTCCAAAGGAATATCAGAAATAGGAAGTTGATAAACGATGTTTTTCGAGGGTTATAAAATCCAGATTTTCGATAGAAAGGAAATCAGAGCCTTTTGAAACAATTACCTTAGTTTTGGATTTCTTTTTCGCTTTCTTGAGTGTGCTTCAAGTTTATTAGCATTTTTCTTGTTTTCTAATAGTTCATTATAAGCTGTCTTTTTAATAATCGTTTTGATTAGATTATCAAGTTCTGTATTTTCTGAGTAGTCAGCTGGAACAAAATAATCAATACGATTATCCTGAGTCATTTTGTGAACTTTCTTTCTGTCATTGGTTTTTGGATTGAATACACCGATAGAGTAGCCACCTCTTGTTTTGACTAGCTTCATACATGGAATATCTGTATCACTATCCCCTAAATAGACCATATTTCTAAAAGGAACTCGTAAATCACTTTCAGCAACAAAATCGTTCACTGCATCGTCATTGACATCTAAAATACCTTTGGTAATTCTAAAAAGAAATTGAGTCTTGTTGGTGTAGTTAACAACTTGAGCAGGCCAGACCGCGACACCCTTTTCATCACAATAAAAGGAAGTCGCATAAATTTTCTTAAAAGCACCATTTTTAGCTATTGAAGTCCCCTCTATCATTTCTTTCAAACCAGATGAAATAATATAGTGCTCAACAATAACTCCGTTTTCTTCACCGTACTTTCGAATGCGTTCAAACCAGCTTTCGACTCCTGGAAAAAGTTCAACCACTGAACCAAACTTGGCTAACTCTGTTTTTGTAAATAGGACTTTCCCTTCAGATTCTGTTTTCATCGTAAACATATAGGCAAGGTTCTTGTCCATATTATTAGCCTTGGCAAAACCATTGGATTTCTTCCAAAATTCACTGATTTCATACCCAAGCTTCTGTATAAATCCTTGGGCTTGCATATCATCAGGAGACAGGGTTTTATCAAAATCATAGCAAATTGCTACTACAGGTTTTTGTTCTTTCTTTAGCGTTTCTGATTTTACTTTTGACATTTTACTGCACTCCTTTTATATAAACATATCCTGCAATAGTTTCTTCTTCAGTGTTTCTAGCTGAGAAATTTTTTCTTGGTGAGAGTTGATGAGATTATCTAGGTTTGAAAAATAGGCTCCGATGGCTTGTTGTTCTTCTAAACAAGGAGCAAAAAACCTAAAATCTTGCATATCTGCTTGGAATAGATGAGGGATACTACTACCCGATACCTTTAGATAAATTAATTTTTGAAATACAGAACTTGTCAAAACCTGATAGAAAAAATGAGAAGAGACTTTCTTAGACAACCGTACTAACATCATTGTTGAATTAATAGTCGCTTTCCCTTTCAAATTCGAAACCAAAGCAGGATTTCCAAGAGATCCATCTTTTGAAAAAATGATATCTCCGTTCTCTAACATAATATCTGGAGATTCATCATATCTCCACTGTGGTATATGGTCGACTTCTCCCCAATCAATTACTCCATTTTTTATATGTTTACCAGCAATCATACTTGGTCCAACTTCAGTATATTCTTCTTGTTTTAGACTTTTCCAACCTAATCTTCCTTTAATTATTGCACAGTCACCTAATCTTATATTCTCCCACTCACCTTCAAATCCATCCAAACGAATCTCAGGAACTGTCTGTCCTGCTTTGGGAAACATCTTGGAGAGCATAATCGCCTTAAGAGATTGATAGTTGGCTAGATTGTCTTTGTAGCTCGCCAGAAGGTCATCGAGAGTATGGAAAAGGGAACCTATGGCGGATTGTTCATCATAGGATGTCATGCCAATCTTCCACTCTCCATATTCTTTCCCATTAACCCCAGGTTGACCTGACCGTTGAGAAGTGATTTCAATAAATCGCTTATACTTATCGGTAAGCGTCTGTTGAAAAACAAAATTCCCATCATATGAATCATGTAATCTTGCCCTAATTAAGAATCCAGCATAATAGACTTCACCATCTGATTCTCTATAAAGATATGTTTTGCCAACACTTGCACCAGTACGTGCGAATAGGAGGTCATTCTTCTGCAATTTATAGTTTTCATAGTCCTCTTCAGTAAAATTGACATCTGGAGAACTAAGTTTATCAGTTAAAAATAATCTAGAAGAATCATCTATATCTGTAATCCTAAGATATAGATGAATACCATCAAAATCCTTTGCAGAAGCATTTAAACCATATTCGATAGAATTTGATATTTCATCAAGTGTTTTATAGTTCCACTTGTCATTAAAATTCATAAATCTAATTTTGGGAATTTTAAAATTATTCATTAGAATTTTCCATTCTATATTCATTTGCATACTTAATTACTAAATAGTGATTATCTAATCTTGCCTTCTCTATAATATATTCTTTGTAATCACCATTTGAACTAATTTTATCTATATTTTTTACAATAACTAGCTTTATATCAGAGTTAGAATTATCCATCATATTCGATAGTTGATTTAATATAATCTGATTAACTATTTCATATTTAGTTAGTTTAATCAACAAATCTGTTGCATTCATCTTAATATTTCTAGAATAATGTTTGGTCATGTTTAAACAAAAATAAGTACAAAACATAATAAATTCACCATTTGGAGAGAATTTATCAAACTCGAAGATTGTTTGCAAAAATGATATTACTCTCTTAATTTCAAATATATTTTCAACAGATAGTTTGAGTATATCGTTAATAACAAGATTATAATTACCATCAAAAATACTTTTCATTACATTCAGTTGAATAGATAAAATAATTGGATTTTCGTCAATTAAATCACTATGTACTAGTAATGTATTTTTACTTGATTGAAATACATCTGCTAGTTTTTCCCAATTATAGTGATGAGTCTGAGAAAAATAGATTTGAAATAAAAGGTTAAATGAAGAATATTTATCACTTAATATTTGATTATCTGAAATAATAGTCTGCTTACAAACGTCAATAAGTCTATTAAAAATTTCTTCAGATAATTTTACATTATCTATCTTAATAATATTAAATATTGTTTGGAAATTATTTACTGACGAAAACGTAAATATCCCATTTTCTCCTTGAGTTCTATTATAACTGATTATATCCTCAATATATTTATCAATATATTTTTCAGGAACAGTATTGTGTTCCAATTCAAGATTGATTTTCTGCATTAATACAGAATTATTCTCTTCAATATATCTTAATAAATTGGTATTATCAATAGAAGAATTTCTTATATAATTTATCAAAGCATTACTATAACTTCCATATGCATCTAATTGATATTCATTATTTTGAAATATAAAATAATTTCCAACTTTTTTCTGAGTTTGGTTTGTTAGCCAACGATAGTCCATTCTACATAATAGAGAAAATGCGCTATCATAAAACCGAATTAGTTTTTTTTCAAAAATTATGTTTAAGATTACAATAGTATCTTCATAATTAAAACGTGTTATTACTTTTTTTAAAGCATCAAAAATTGGCTTTTCCAAATTCAACTCGCGATTATCTTGATTCAACCATTTTATGACCTCTCCTTTAAATTCCATAAGAAACGAAACAATTATAGAATCATTTATATAATCTGAAAAATGATGTAACAAGTAACATTGAGAACGCAAACGATTATTAAAAAAATCAATATTACGAATCAATCCTATAGTATACTCAATCTCTTCTGAACTAATGGTTCCTATTATCTGTTTAGATTTAAGCAAGAAATTCGCTAGTTCTTTGTCCGAAGAAGTTACTGCTAAGACAAATAATTCTTTTTTAAATTCATAACCATCATACATTTCGGCAAGTGTTCTTAATAGCACTTTCATCAAATTTTTTGCATGTTGTATATGAGTAATAGAGGCATAACCTAATGATAATACAAATGATTCCGATATCCATTGAAATAGTCCAATATTACATAGATTATAACTCTTTACAGATTCTGAATATAAATTATCTGCTTGAAATTTGTCTATTTGCTCAAAAAACATTTTCTCTCTTCTATCTAACAATGGAAAGTAAAGAGGCTCTTTTGATTTATTTATATATTCCTGACCTGTATTTAAAATTGGCCATCTATTTTCATAATTCCCTTTCTCATTTTGAACATTTCTTAAATCTATTGCTATATTGTTAACTATCCATTTTGGAATATTTACATCGTCAGTTGCTTTCACTAAACTATCAGATAGAATGGATATTGCACCATTTAGATCACCCCTAAAATATAGTTTTAAAGCATTGAATCTTTGAGTTAGGATTTCTTTTAATTCCTCTTCAGTTTTTGAAACAAAATACTCCTCTAGAATATCAAAATTAATTTCTAAGAATTTATGTTTATTAAAAACAAATTGGAAAAACTTTATTATCTCCTGCTCAATGTTTGATATTTTATTTTCATCTTGTGATAAGTTCAACTGAAACACTTTGAAAAGATATTCACATAAAACTTTTGATTCTTTTGAAATATCAAGAATTGTTGAAGAATACTTATCTGTATTGATGTCAGAAATTTTGTAATCAACAGTATCACTATTTTTATTACGATAATAAAAAATAATATCTCCAACAATTGATTCAATTACTTTTTCAGGGATCTGATCAAACACGGGTATTTCTGAAAATTTTACTTTGGCATAAAGATCTTCCTGTAATTGAGTCTTTTCACTAGAATTTTCAGTACAAAAGAAATATAAACATTTTTTATTATGCTTCTTTGCAGTGTCAATTTCCTTCAAAACCGAAGGACTGATTCCATCTTCATTATCAATGATAATCAAGCATACATCACAAGACTTTACATGATTTACATAAAATTCCTCCGATTTAACACTGCGACTTCCCTCTTCTTCATAACAAATTGAATTCATTAAAGGCGAATCATTAATGAGTTTAGAGAGTCTTTTACGCATCTTTCTATACTTCCCATCGCATTTAGAACTAATAAAAACTATAATCGGATCTTTTACCTTATTCGTACTCATCTCTCACCTAAATTATAATATAGAAATTGTATCTCCATCTTCCTTTCGGATTACGATTTCGACATCAGATGTTAATTTTGTTTTACGTAGCATGAAGTATTTAACCATAAATTCTAATTGTTGCTGATGATTATAATTTAGTTTTGACAAACCAGAACCAATCAAGGGTAGATATATTGGATTACCATTAGAATTCCTAAAACAATTATCAACTATTGCATTCAAAACTATAAGATAGTCTTGATCACTAGTTTTAGCATTCTTATTATTTTCTATAATAGATAATGCTATAAAATGATATCTAACGTTACCAATATCCACAAAAGCAGTACTTCCGATAGGGTACCTTTTATAATTTCCTACTGATTTTCCACCTTGTTTTACATCATTACTAATATTTACTGATGATATACTCTGTTCTTTCAAACTACGCTTAATCTTCTTATCGAGATCCAACTGTGATACTAAATTATTATCGTATAAAAAATTAATAACTTGCCCATGAAGTGAATTGGCAGAAATAACTGAATCATCTATTTCGGTATCAAAACAACTATTTACAGGAACTATTAAATTAACTCTACTAGCGCCAATGTAATCTAGTATATTTCCATATGTTCCTGAAACTACAAACCTATTATATTTAAAATATATTACTCTCCTTTTGAAATAGCAATATAAAAATGCACAAACGAAGCTTAAGGCATATAATATAATTAAAGTTTTTATAACTTTAATTATATGGCTTATTAGATTATTACTTTCATAAATATCACTGATATTTATAAAAGTCGCCAATAATGATAACAAGGATAAAAAACTAAAAAAATACTTGTACGATAATTTAAATGATTTTTTTATCAAATGTATTTTACTTCCCTTCTCCTATCTCCCCACTCTGAGTGGCTCAATCACTTCTTCTATCAGTTGGGTATAGGCTTCTTTGATTTGTTTTTTATAGAGGAGTGGGTTGAGGGCATCTGTCACCTCAACTTTATAGTCCTTGTAGCGCTGACTCTTGGTCAGTTGGCTTTCTCCTAGTTGTTTTTTAGCACCCTTGCGGTAGTGATTGACATAGTAGCGGAGTTCATCTTCACCCACATACCAGGTCTTACTAAAGTCTTGGATATGTTGCTGGATGACTGCTTCAATCATCTGGTCAAGGATATTGGCGATGGATTGACCTCTGTAGCGGTCAGGATTTGCCTGTACTTCTTGCCAAAGTTCTGAGATGATCTGCGCAAGATTTGGATTGGTCTTCTCCAGACTCTGGATATAAGTATCCACTGCTTCTCTGTCTTGTGCGCTGAGACTCTTTTCCGGACTCTGCTCTTGCTCGATCAGGCTTTGAATCAAGGTCAGGATATAGGCGTAGTTAATCTCATCGACTTGGATAGACTCTAGTTCGTAGTGGATATCAAAAGGTCCATCATCGTCACCGCTAGTCCCTTCTCCATCACGAGCTTTGAGTTCAGCAAGGATGTTTTTGTAGAGACCTAGATAGGCTTCGAGCAATTCATCATTTAAACCTGTTTCTTGGTAAATCTCAGCTTCATCATACTCCTTGTATACTCGGATAGAAGCTAGGTACTTATCAAACCCTTGATAGGCCTTGGCGATTTTCCTCAACTGAGGTGTAGAGATTTGTTCCAGTTGGAGTCCTTCGACGGGATCATCAGTAATGAGATTTTGGAAGTCACTACAACTTCTCAAAAAGTTTCTCTTTTCTTCCTCCCAGCTAGGTGCTAGGACATCATTTTCTCCACCATTTGAGTAGAGCTTGAGGGCATTATCCACTGCTTCCTTAAAGGCTATAGGCTTTTGGAAAGTGATGATATGCCCATAGGTCTTACTAAAATCAAAGATGCGATTAGTTCGACTAAAAGCTTGGATCAAGTCCTGCGGTTGCATTGGTTTACGATCGATAAAGAGGGTCGATAAACAAGGGGCATCAAATCCAGTTAAGAGACGATTGACCACGATAACCAAGTCCAACTGCTCATTGCGATAGAGATACTTGTCTTGCTTACGGGCAAGGCGGTTATTGACATCGGTATTAAAGCCACGAAGATCCGCCATAGTAAAGTGAGTATCAAACTCTTGGTTATAGTCCGCTAAGACCTGTTTCATGTGGTCTTGGTTGGCTCTTGAGTCTTCTTCATTTTCAGTGACAGAGTAGGTGATGGTAAATTTCGGAAAGTCTGGAAGGACCATCTTGACTCTCTCAGATACCTCGACACGTGTCTGACCAGCCTTGACTCTTTTAAGAAGGTCATAGTAGGCTTGGGCTTGAGGGATGGACTTGACGGTTAGAATTGCATTGTAGGTATTGCCCACACCTTTTTGGAAGCCAAGTTGTTGGCGCGATTTATTGATAATGGCATCCAAGACTTCCAGCATGTGCTCCTCATTCTCGTAGACGGTATCTGGTATTTCATTTTCATTCTGATCTGTGATGAGAGTATTGCGATAATCCACCTTAAAGCCTAAAACAGCTCCATCATGGATGGCCTCCTTGACCGTATACTCATGGAGACGGTCACCATACTGTTGTTGGGTGGTTTGGGCTAGGTCTCCGACTTGCTGGCGTTTATTTTCCTTAAAGATAGGTGTCCCTGTAAATCCATACCAGAGGGACTGTGGGAAAAAGGCCTTAATATCTTTTTGTGTTTGTGGAGTCACGGCACGGTGGCATTCATCCACGACAAAGGCCACTCGGAGTCCCTTGATTTTGTCCGCATCTCGTTGGTAAAGACCTTGGTCAAACTTGCGCATCATGGTGGTGATTTTCTGGATGGTTGTCACCACCACACGCTTATCGTTACTGCCTAAGCGCTTAACCAAATCATGTGTATTGTCCGTCTCATCGATATCAATGACATCATTGGTCGCATACGAGAGGAAGGATGATGTGGTCTGTTGGTCCAAGTCCCTACGGTCAACGACAAAAATCGTCTTTTGAATAGATGGAATCTGAAGGAGATTCCTCGCTACCTTATAAGAAGTCAAGGTTTTCCCTGAACCTGTTGTATGCCAGACATAGCCTGATGCTTGCTGGCGAGAGGCTTCTTGCACTGCTTCGATGGCATGGATCTGATAGGGGCGCAAGAGGATGAGAGATTTCTTGCTATCATCAATGACCGAATACTGCATGACCATCTGATGCGCACGAGGGATAGAAAGGACTTCGTGGGCAAAGCTAGTCAGGTTTGTCACAGGATGATTGTCCTTATCCACCCACTTGGTTAGAAATTGCTTGTTGAGTTTATTTTCACGAGCTGCTGCGATATAGCGAGTATCGACCTTGTTGGTCACAACAAACATCTGCAAGCTAGAGTAGATTCCACGGAATTTCCCTTCACGGTCATATTTTTTTATCTGATGAAAGGCATCGATAAATGCCGCTTGGGAGCTCTTGAGCTCGATTTGAATCATGGGTAAGCCATTGATGAGGAGGGTAACATCCAGTCTACGGTCTTGGTCCAGAGGATTTACTTTTTCTCGTTGGACTTGATTGACAACTTCGTAGCTAGACTTTCCTGCTGCGATATTGTCACGCCAGATGACTGACAAACGGATGGTGCCTAGACTTGCATCTTCTCTTTGTACCTCGACTTTGGCAATGCCATTTTCTCCGACCAACCACTTGGCAGCGTCATAGTAGCTAACAAAGTTGAGTTGGTTCTGAATCTGGCGTTTTTCCTGCTCAGTTAAGGGATGGTCTGCTAGCAGAGCAACGTTGTTTTGGGCTAGTTTCTCAAAGAAATTGTCCCATAGTTGTTCTTCTGTTTTTAGGTCTTCTCTATAAGTCCATTGGCTTTCACCAGTTACCAGCTGGTTAATCAGTTGTTTTTCTATTTCCAGTTCTGGTTTTACGTGCATTTATATTTCTCCTTCAGGGACAAAATTCTCCCTATTATTATATCATATTCCTAGAAGAAAACGCTCACTTCCTTCTATTTCAAAGCACTTTTAACTTTTTTCTTGGTGATGATGCGGTCGTTTTTGTTGGCTAGGGATTTGAGTCTGGCTTCGAGTAGGATTTTTCGGCCTGCTTCGTTGCGGGTGTAGACGAGTTGGTAGTTGCCAATGTGTGGTGCAACGGCATCTAGGAAGAGCTGGGCATCTTCCTTGCGTTTTTCAAAGAGGCTAGGCACAACGAAATACTTGGACTGACCTGCTGGAGCTTTTTGAGCGACTAAGAGGTAGCGTTGATTGTCCACTGGCGCAAAGAATTCTCCTAAGACCTTGGAAAAGAGTTCCTTGTCTCGCATACTTCCACCTTTTAAATAGGCAAAGACGTTAAAGCTGTCCTTGTCCTCATCGACCTGCACGCGCGACTGGTCATCAGACAAATGCCCTGCAGTCACCATGACCTTACGAATAGCTTCTCCAATCTGGCGCAAGCGTTTATAGGGACTCTTGTAACTGTAATAGCGAAAGGCTGTGATAGCTAGGACGATAACACAAAGTGCTGTCAACCATGGCAAGGCAAAAAAGGTTAGTCTAAAGACATAGGCTAGGAAGCTAATGGCAGATACCATCAGAACATAACGAAGCCATTTTTCAGCATCCGCTAGGGCAAGCAGAGGAATTCGTTTACTATCGGTCGCTACTTCATTGACAATCTCAATCTTATCAGCAACGATGAGAGATTCCTGCCATTTTTTACGAAGGGAGGCACGATCCTTGGATAGTTCCATAATCTTCTCGTTATAGTCTTCGAGTTTCTTTTTCTTAAATGGGAACTCAGGAAAGTCCAAGCGATCCAGACCTGTTTCGATGGTATCTTCTTTATAGGACAAGCCAAGGAAATGGTCCATACGACGGGCAAGGGTTTGTAGGTCCTGATAAGGATTGAGGTCTTGTTCTTCTTGATTTCCATTTGAAAAGGCGGGGGTTTTATATGGTTTGATGGCTACTAGGTGCCAGATATTGCTGGTCTTATCTGGATGTCCTGGCCAGATACGGATAGCACGGCCTCGCATCTGATTGCTGAGCATAAAGCTTCCGACAAAACTTCCTAGGATGAGAGAGTTGACACAAGGCGCATCCCATCCTTCTCCCAAGAGAGACTTGGTTCCGACCAGGACCTGGATAGAACCACGTTGGAAGAGCTCGGTCACTGCTGCGACCATTCCCTTAAAGCTAGATGGAAATCCTACTTGTAGATAGGCGCCTTTGTCAAGTTTTCCGATGGCTGAGAAGGTCAAGTTGGTATTTGGGATGAGAGCTTCGAGTTCTGCCTTGACACTAGCCGGTATGATCACGACACTACCTGAAAGGACTGCTATAGGGACAGAAAAACCTTGTTTTTGCGCACTGCGACGAATGGTTTCAAAATATGGGAGGACACCTAATTGGGTGATTGGTGCTTGGTCATCTCCCAGATAACTGGCAAAATCCTTGCGGATATAGTCCGCCAAGACTAACTGTCTCAAGTCCTGACCTAGACTGGCATACTCGGTTTCAAAGATTGAAGCAATACCAGCCAGTTTTCCTAGAGATTGGTTGAGGATTTGGTCATTAGCCTTGGATTTGACCAAGAAGACCTGACGTTTTTCAATCAATCCTCTTGATTTCAGTTCTGCTTCTATCTTTTTCTTTGTTTCCTGTGGATCCTCATACCAATCAGGTGTCTGATAGAGAAGGCCTTGCAAGAGAACTTCCAGCCAGTAGTAATTAAGTGCAGGCAAGCCTTCGGCACCTAATAAATCTCGTAAGTGCTTAGGAATTTCTAGCTTTTGAGCCTGTAGATAAATGAGTAGCGCTGAGAGATACTTGGGATCTTCAAGGAGCATATCCGCAGATATTTCCCCTTTGAGGACCTTGGAACTCTTAATCAACTCTTGAAAATCAGGATCAACCACTAGTTGGCTGACATACTGCCACTTGGTGTCTTCAAACTCTTCCAAGTGCTTGTCCTCTTCCTTAGTCGGAAAACAGATATAGACAAAGTCCTGATGAGGGCAAAGGGTGTCTTCCTTGACCAGTTCTGGCACCGTGATTTCTTGGTCGATTTCGCCACACATCTGGAGATAGCGATCCCAGAGTTCTGGTTCACTGTCATAAGGCGGTGTTGCTGTTAGAGAGATGACTTGCAGTTGTTGGTAGTTTTTACGGAAGTCTTCTAAGCTTTTCCACCATTCATTTCTCAAGTGATGGCATTCGTCCAGACAGAGGGTTTCGACACCCCTTTCCTTGAGTCTGGCAAGCAGGTCAAAGCCTACAAAGTCCTCAACCTCGCCGTTATCTTCTTGAGATTGCACCTGTTGCATAGCACTGTGAAAGGCTTGGTAGGTGGCGATGGTGATTTGCTTCATGTCCTTGAGATTTTGAGACACGAGACTTGTGACCTGGTTCTCATCCTCTAAAAAGGCCTGGCGAATTCTATCCACCCATTGTTCCCGGATGGTCACTGTCGGTACCAAAACGAGAGCAGGCTTATCAAAGCGGGCAATCAACTCGATTCCTATGGTTGTTTTCCCTGAACCTGGCGCTGCCACCAAGTGGACATGACCATCTGCTTGGTATTCTTGGAAATTGTCCAAGACCTGTTTTTGGTAGTTGCGCCAAGTGCCATTAAACTTCAATCCTAACATGATTTTCCTCATTCTAAGCTGTCATTTTCTTATTCCCATTTTACCATACTTGAGGCAAAGTCACACAAAGTATCCCATGTAGTCTTTCTCCCTAAAATATGGTATAGTAGAATCATACTACACAAGAGGAGTTTACATGTCACACGAGAAAGAAATGAAAGCTGTTTCTCCCCTTCTACAGCAAGCAATCAATATTTCTTCCATCATCGGTGGAGTTGGTACTTTGATTTTCTGTATCTGGGCCTATCAGGCTGGAGTCTTGCACTCCAAGGAAACCCTATCTGCCTTTATCCAACAGGCCGGTGTCTGGGGGCCACCACTCTTTATCTTTTTACAGATTTTACAGACGGTTGTTCCTATCATTCCAGGTGCCCTGACATCCGTTGCAGGTATCTTTATCTACGGTCACATCATTGGGACGATTTACAACTATATCGGCATTGTCATTGGTTGTGCGATTATCTTTTACCTAGTACGTCTTTACGGAGCACCCTTTGTCCAGTCCATGGTCAGCAAGCGTACCTATGACAAGTATATCGGTTGGCTGGATGAAGGCAATCGCTTTGATCGTTTCTTTATCTTTATGATGATTTGGCCAGTTAGTCCAGCTGATTTTCTCTGTATGTTGGCTGCCCTGACCAAGATGAGCTTCAAACGTTACATGACCATTATCATCTTAACCAAGCCCTTTACCCTGGTTGTTTACACTTATGGATTGACCTATATCATTGATTTCTTTTGGCAAATGGTTGGCTAATACACAAAAAAAAACTCAAGGATTCATCCTTGAGTTTTTCTTTGTTAGGCTTCTTTTTTCAATAAAAAGGAAACAAGCACAGATGTAGCAATCATCCATGTCCCTAGTATGATAAAGGTCATTCGACCATCCGTAGTTATGAAGCCAATCCCTGATAGCACAAATGGTGTTAAAGATGCACCAGAAGAGCATCCCAAAACCGCATAGGAAGTCGCTTTGTTGAGGAGTTTTGCTGGGATTCTCTCAGATATCAACTGAAAGACTGTCGTTAGAGCAATACTGTAGGCAAAGCCTCCAAGAATCGAACCTGCAACAACCACCCAGAGTGATGGTGCTAAGGCAATGATAATTTGCCCAATCCCAAAGGTAACACCTGCGACCAATAGAAGTTTTTCCTTAAAGGCAGAGATGAGGTAAGAAAAGCTGATTCCTGCTAAAATACCGATTAACTGCATGGCACTAAGGACCAGACTAGACAACTGAGCATCCCCAAAATCTGCCTCAATCATGAGACTAGGAATACGGAAGGTAATAGCCGTATTGGTACACACGATGACAGCAGCACCAATGGCAAGGAAGAAAATCAACTGTAGCATGGAGCGAGTTAGTTTGGCTGCTTCTTCTGTCTTTTGCTTGGACTCATGAGCTTCTCCTTTTCCATAAGGGACAAAGAGAAGGAAGAGTACGAGAACCACTAGACCTGCTGCATAGGCTAGAAAGGTTGCTGTCCAACCAAATGCTAAAAGCTGACCGACTGCCAATGTCAAGATAGAGGCTCCTACTACCTCAGCTGAGCCACGAAAACCAAGCATCTGGATACGAGTTTTTCCGTGGTAACGTTCACTGATGATCGAAATAGCCTTGGCATTGAGCATCCCAACTCCGAGTCCAAATAGCAAGCGGGTCGCAAAGACAAAGTAATAGCCCTGATACCAGAAAGGTGCAGTTCCGCTGATTGACAAGATTAAAAGTCCCAAGGTCAACTGGAGGCGTTCAGGGAACATACGCTCAAGAACACCATTTAACAAAAGCATGGCCATAATCCCAAAGGATGGGAGGCTGACCAAGAGTTCGACCTGGCCTTTTGAGTAGCCCTGATAATAGTCAAACATGGCTGGCAGGGCACTCGAAATTGAAAACGATGTGATCAATACTAACGATAGGGAGAGTATACTCACTTTTTCCAAAAATTGTTTCATCTTTTCCTCATTCATTATTCATATTAGTAAAAAAGGTCCTTTCCTATCATACACTCTTTACCCAAAATTGGCAAGCGACTGAGCCCCAAGACCAAAAGAAAAAGCGGGGCATCAAGCTCTGTGAAGTCTTGATGACATCCCACTTTTTTATGTGTTTTATCAAGTTATTTAACTTAGATTTTCAAGAATCGACGCATTGAGATTCCTGAACCAAGTGAACCGATACAGATTCCGATGAGGAACAAGAGACCAATCATCATTGGAATAAAGGTATTCGGTGTAATCAAGGATAGATTTTGACCAACCAAGGATGGGTTGACAGATTGGAAGACTTTATTATAGATAAAGTAAACCAAAGCTGATGGAAGGGCTGCTCCCAACAATCCGATAAAGGCACCTTCTAGCAAGAATGGACCACGGATGTAGCTATTCTTAGCACCAACCAAACGCATGATTTGGATTTCACGACTACGTGAAATGATAGTAATACGGATGGTATTTGAAATCAAGAAGACTGCGATGAAAATCAAGAGTCCTGCGATGACCAATCCCCATACACGGATGAAGGAAGCCAACTTGAAGAGACGTTCGGTATTGGCACCACCGTCTTGAACTTCAGAGACACCTTCGATTTTCTTAGCTTCTTCAGCTACTGGTTTTACATCACTTGGTGAATTGGTATCTACGATGTAGGCATCATGAAGAGGGTTTGCGTCTCCTTCAAACACCTTCCACTCGTCACCCATAGTTTCAGTCAGCTTTTGGTACTGTTCTTCTTTACTTGAGAAGGTTACATTTTTAACAGCTGGCAGGGCTTTTAGGGCATTGTAGACCTTGTGGTAGTCATTGTTCGTGACTGTTTGGCCTTCTTTTACAATGGTTTCACTGTTGTCTTCAACGTCTTTACGAACATAAACCATGACGCGGACGTTGTTTTCGATATCAGTTGCTAATTTCGCAGTGTTAAAAATAACTGAAGCAAAGATAGCAACCAAGGTCAAGGTAATCATTACTGAACTGATGGCAGCAATGGTCATCCATCCATTACGCTTTAAACTTTTTAAAGCTTCGAATAGATGGCGGAAAAATCTACTAATCATCGTATCCGTACTCTCCTTTCGCTTCATCACGTACCACGCGACCATTTTCGATGGCAATAACGCGGTGGCGCAAGGTATTTACGATTTGGCTGTTGTGGGTCGCCATCAAAACAGTTGTCCCTTGGAGATTGATACGTTCCAAGAGGTTCATGATTTCCCATGAGTTATCTGGGTCCAAGTTACCTGTTGGTTCGTCGGCAATCAAAACCTTAGGATTGTTTACAATAGCACGCGCGATGGCGATACGTTGTTGCTCACCACCCGAAAGCTCATTTGGGAATGAACGAACCTTGTGCTTCAAACCGACAAGGTCCAAGACTTCCATAACACGTTTTTTGATGTTACGACGACTTTCACCAACAACCTCCATTGCGTATGCAATGTTCTCATAAACGGTTTTCTTTGGCAAAAGTTTGTAATCCTGAAAGACTACTCCGACATTTCTACGCAAGAACGGAATATCTTTCTTTTTGATCTTAACCAGGTTATAACCTGCAACTTGCAAGCTTCCTTTATCGATTTTGACCTCACGATACAAGGCACGGATAAAGGTTGATTTACCAGCACCTGAAGGTCCTACGATGTAGGCGAATTCTCCTGCATCGATATTTACAGTGATGCCACGTAGGGCTGTTGTCCCGTTGTCGTATTTTTTGACAACATCTCTCATTTCAATGATTGACATGTGACTTCCTTTCTTTTAACTAATACGCCATTTCAGATAAGCATCGATGAAACCATCTAGGTCTCCATCCATAACCTTATCTACTTGCGCTACTTCAAAGTTTGTACGATGGTCTTTTACCATTGTATAAGGCGTAAATACATAGGAGCGGATTTGGCTTCCCCATGTAATTTCCTTTTTCTCACCCTTGAGCGAGTCTACCTCAGCAGCTTTCTTTTCCTGCTCCATCTGGTAGAGTTTTGCCTGAAGCATCTTCATAGCACGGTCACGGTTCCCATACTGAGTACGGTCAACAGTTGATGCTACGACGATACCTGTTGGAATGTGAGTCAAGCGGACACCTGTTGAAACCTTGTTGACGTTTTGTCCACCTGCTCCACCTGAACGGAAGGTATCCATCTTGATATCATCCTCACGGATTTCAACTTCGATGGTATCATCCAACTCTGGCATAACTTCTACAGAAGTAAATGAGGTGTGGCGACGTTTAGCAGAGTCAAATGGTGAGATTCGGACCAAACGGTGAACTCCCATCTCTGACTTGAGAAGACCATAAGCATTTGGTCCTTCAAAAGACAAGGTTACTGACTTGATTCCTGCCTCATCACCTGCTTGGTAGTCCAAGACCTCAACCTTGAAGCCTTTGGCATTTCCATAGCGAGTATACATACGAAGGAGCATATCGCCCCAGTCTTGAGCCTCTGTTCCCCCTGAACCCGGATGGATTTCTAGGATAGCATTGTTGTGATCATAGGGTTCTGACAAGAGAAGGGTCATTTCGTAGCTAGTCATCATCTGATCTAACTCATCGAGTTTTTCAACCAACTCATCCTTAACGGATTCATCCTCTGCCAAAAAGTCTAGTAAAATCTCAACTTCATCCTGCAACTCATCCATCTTGTGGAAGGTATTATAGGTATTTTTAAGTTCGTTTAATTCTTGCGACGTTTTTTGGGCCGCAATATTATCGTTCCAAAAATCAGGTTCCGTCATTTTGTTTTCCAAAATGGCAATTTCTTCCTCTAAACCTTCGAGGTCAAAGAGACCCCCTGAAAGAAGCTAATTTTTCACGATTTGCGTCAATTTTTTGACGAATTTCTGAAATGTCCATACATACTCCTTTAATTGTATCTTTTTATTATACCATAATTTTTTTTATTTATCTAATCGGTGTTTCTCCAATTTATTATCAATATATTTCTGTAAGAGGTCTACTCGCCTGATTTCTAGCAAAACTTTAAAAATCTCACAAGAAATTTCCCATGAGATTTAGAGAATTTATACTACTTTTTACAAGTTAACTGTCCACACTTGACCGTCCTTCACGACTTGGTGACCAGCAATATAGACATGATCAACATCACTGGATTTGACAGCGTAAACTAGGTGAGACAGCATGTTTTCTTGGGGTTGAAGATGGATTTTCCCTTGGGGTTGAATGACAAGAAAGTCTGCTTGCTTGCCAACTTCTAGGCTACCAATTTCATCCTCCATTCCCAATACCTTAGCTCCTTCAATCGTCAGTGCCTTGAGGGCAGTTTCAATTGGAAATTGACTGGCATCTCCACTCTTCATTTTCTGTAAAAGGGCTGCTGTACGACCTTCCTCAAACATATCAAGGTTATTGTTAGAAGCAACTGAGTCTGTCGCGATACCAACTGCTACTCCTGCTTGTTGAAGTTGGACAACTGGTGCAATCCCTGAGGCCAGTTTGAGGTTACTGATAGGATTGTGGGCGATGGCGACTTGTGAATCTGCCAAGCGGGTAATTTCTGCTTCATTCAACTCCACACCATGGGCAAAGACAGCCTGATGATCTAAATAGCCAAGTTCATATAAAAAGGCTATTGGACGTTTGCCATAACGCTTCAGGATAATGCCTGACTCTTCTTTTGTTTCTGCAACGTGGATATGAAGCGGAATATCTTCTTCTTTTGCTAGGTTTAAACTAGCCTCTAACAATTCTCGACTACAACTGTAGGGCGAATGCGGAGCCACCATCACCTTGAAATTGGGATCCTGATAGCCTTTGATTGTCGCGATAATAGCACGCGTTCTGGATATAGTCTCGTCTGTCGTCTCCACATCTGAAGAAAAGAGGGTTGGAGAAAAATAGCATCGCATCTTGGAAGCCTTGACCGCTTCATAAATCTTCTCTATCTCCACTCCATTAGGATTGTACATATCGTTGAATGTTGTCGTTCCTGACTGGAGCATCTCTGTTAGAGCCTCTTTGACGGCCTTTGTAGTCATCTCTGGTGTGAATTCTGCCTCAGCTGGCCAGATATAGTCCTCCAGCCATTCGTGGAGATTGCTATCATCACGAATGCCTCTCAAACCTGTCATGGCAGAATGGGTATGGCAGTTAACCAAGCCAGGCATAATCCAAGCCCCCTGATAGTCTATGACTTGATTTGCTTGTTTGAGAATCTCTTGATTTTCCTGACCGACATAGACGATTTGGGATTCTTTAACAGCTAAAATCCCATCCAGATAAACGTGGAAATCATGGTCACAAGTCACGATATTTACATGCTGAAAGACTTTCATCAATAGGCTCCTTTTCTAAATAGGAATTCATACTGGATAATTTTTCTAGCTATTGTAACAAAAAAGTCACCCGAAGGCAACTTTTCTTGTTGTTTATTGGATTAAAAACGTTTTACGATTTACTCTGGACTAAAGGCTGCTGCTTTTTGCATTTGATAGTATTTGCCTTTTCTCGCCATGAGTTCCTGATGGCTACCATGTTCGACAATATCTCCATCCACCAAGACAAGAATCAAATCAGCATCCTGAATGGTTGACAAACGGTGGGCGATGATAAAGCTTGTCCGTCCTTTCATGAGTTTGGCAAAGGCATCCTGAACCAGAACCTCGGTACGGGTATCGATGGATGAGGTTGCTTCATCTAAAATAAGAATCTTAGGAATGGCTAGAAAGACACGAGCAATGGTTAAGAGCTGAGCCTGACCGACAGACAAGGATTCACCTGCATTTTCAAGCTTGGTATCATAACCCTGTGGCAACTGCTGAATAAAGAAGTCCGCATTTGCTGCCTTAGCTGCTGCAATAACCTGCTCTCGACTTGCTCCAGGATTTCCAAAAGCAATATTGTCATGAATGGTTCCTTGCTTGAGCCAGGTTTCTTGAAGTACCATCCCAAACTGCTGTCGAAGAGAAGCTCGGGTATAGTCATAAATCGAATGACCATCCAGTAAAATATCTCCAGAGTTAATCGGGTAAAAACGCATGAGGAGATTGATAAGGGTGGACTTCCCTGCACCCGTTGGCCCAACGATGGCAACCTTACTACCAGCTGGAATGTCAATAGACAAGTCCTTGATTAAGATCTTTTCAGGATTGTAGCCAAAGGAGACATGATTAAAGGAAATAGCTCCCTTGACTTGATTGCTAGTCAAGACTTCCTGACCCGTTTCTGTAACCTCAGGGCTTTCTAAAACTGCATAAACACGTTCAGCACAGGCTAGAGCACTTTGCAACTCAGCTAAGACCGATGAAATATCGTTAAAGGGCTTGGTATACTGCTGCACATAGTTCAAAAAGGTTACCAATCGACCAACCGTCAAAGTAGAACCTGCCATGATTCGCAAGGCCCCAACGCCAGCTAGGAGCGCATAAATGAGGGCATTGACAAAACGAGTTGAAGGATTGACTGTCGAAGAATAAAAGATAGCTGACTGAGAATAACCTGCGTAGTTGTCATTTGCCTCATGAAGTCTCTCGATAAATTCTTCCTGGGCATTGAAGGACTGGATAATGTTCTGCTGGGTGAGGGATTCTTCGATTAGCTGAGTTTGAATCCCCCTCGTTTCTGTCTGCTTCTGAAAGAGATGGTAGGATCTCTTGGCAATAAAGCGTGAAATAACCATAGACAGAGGTGTTAAGAGCAAGACCAAGAGAGTCATCAAAAGATGAATCTGCAGCATGGCAAGGATGCTGACCAAAATCATCAGAATTCCGATGAAAAATTGATTAAATATCATGTTCAGTCCTGCTGCTAACTGCTCGATATCTGTCGTCACACGGCTGACCATTTCTCCACTCCCCTGTCTGTCTACCAAGGCAATCGGAAGACGATGGAGCTTATCGATGATTTTTTCACGTAAATCTCTGGTATAGGAAAATATGAGACGGTTGTATAGGAGGGGATTGGCCCATTGTACCAGTGTATTTCCTATCACCACCAATATCATCTGGAGAAAAATCTGCCAGAATATCTGAGAAGAGCCCGTCACCAAGACTTGGTCAATTACCTGTCCTATCAAGAATGGAAGATAGATTGATAGGGCCACTTGAGCAATGGTTCCCAAGAAAGCTAGAAAAAGAAGGACGGGATGACTTGCTAAATCTTTTGCCAAACGTTTGAGGGTTTGACTTGCATGTTTACCTTTCATTCTAGTCCTCCTTTCCATGTTGGGATGCATTGATTTCACGATAGACTTGACTAATCTTCATCAATTCCTCATGATTTCCGAGTGCTAATTGCTGACCTTTTTCTAAAAGGAGAATTTGATCTGCAATCTTCAAAGTCGAAGTTCGTTGGGAAATCAAGATTAAACTAGTATCAGGCAAGTTTTCCTGAACAGCCTTCAGAAGATTGGACTCAGTAATGGTATCAAGGGCTGACGTCGCATCATCGAGGATGAGAAAAGGAGCTTGACGTAAAACTGCTCGGGCAATCGATAAACGTTGTTTTTGCCCACCTGAGAAATTACGGCCACCCGCTTGGACCTCTGCGTCCAGCTGACCATCCTTTTCACTGACAAAGTCCTTGGCCTGGGCAATTTCTAAAGCCTGCCAGAGTTCTTGGTCCGAGACAGGATTTTCCATACCTAAAGTCAAATTGGAACGAATCGTTCCCTTAAAAAGTTCAACCTTTTGAGGGACATAGGCTATCCAGGACCGCCATTGGGCCAGATCCCGAGGGCTATGTCCAGCCTGATAGAGGCCCACTGTTCCTTTATCTGGTTTGTACAAACCAAGTAAAACCTGGACCAAGGTTGACTTACCAGAACCAGTTCCCCCTATAATCCCAAGAATCTGCCCTTGTTGCATATCAAAAGAAATATCTCTCAGAGAAGGTTGAGCAGCATCTGGGTAGGTAAAGCTCAAGTGTTCAACTCGTAAGGACTGGTTCAACAAACCTTCCCTTTTCTCAATTTCTGCCAGTATATCCTCAGGTTGTTCAGCGAAGACTTCCTCAATACGCTTAGCTGATATATAGGACTGGTTGAGTGAATTGATCAGCATGGCCAGCTTGATCAATTCGACTAAGATTTGCAGGAGATAGTTGATTAAGGCAATCAAGGCACCCTGACTGAGCCATCCTCCCTGGATAGAAAGATAACCATTCCAGATAATCACCAGCAAAGTTCCGTTGACAATCAAATAGGTCAAGGGGGTCAATAGACTAGACCAGTAGCCTGTTTTCATTTGGATAGCCGTATAGATTTGGTTGAGTCGTTGGAAGTTCTCGATTTCTCGTTTTTCTTGCCCAAAGGCACGAATCACGCGCATCCCTTGTAATTGTTGGCGTGTTTCCTGAACCAGCTGGTCTGTTTTCTTTCTCAAACTGCTATATAGAGGATTGACCAAGCGTGATAACACGACAATGACAAAGGTCAAAATGGCAACCATGACCAAGAACCATAGAGTCAATTCAGGCGACAGTCGATAAGCCATAAAAATGGCACCGAAAACAATAATAGGCGCCCTTAAAAAGAGGCGTAAAAATTGATTGATACCTGTCTGAATCTGATAGGTATCTGAAGTCAAACGTGTCACCAAACTCGAAGTCGTCAAACGATCTCGACTATCCTTAGGCAAAGAGAGAATATGACGATAGAGGTCATTGGTCAACTCCTTGGTAAAGCCAACTGCTGCCTTGGCTGAGTAAAACTGGGCTACTAAAGCTACCAAAACACCAATAACTGCAAACACAAAGAGGAGGCCTATTTGCATCCACAGATGACCCTGATCTTTTTGAGTAATGGATTGGTCGACAATCCCAGCTATTACCATGGGAACCAAAAGTTCAAAGACAGCCTCTAACAACTTAAACAAGGGTGCTAGGAAAGACTCTTTCAGGTAGGGTTTAAAGTAAGAAAGTAATTGTTTCATGTGTCCCTTCTATTTTCAAAATGAAGAAGGTGGAAAAACCACCATCTTTTCTACTTGTTCAAATATGGAAGTAGGTAGCCATAGCCAGCCTCTTCCATTTCATCCTTAGCAATGAATCGTAAAGAAGCAGAATTAATGCAATAGCGTAAACCACCTAGTTCCTGAGGCCCGTCTGTAAAGACATGCCCCAAGTGGGCATTACCCGAACGTGACCGGACTTCGATACGTTCCATACCATGACTCAAGTCTTTGTAGTAGTGGATAAGCTCTTTAGAAATGGGGCTACTAAAGCTTGGCCAACCACAGCCTGAGGCAAACTTATCCTTGGCAAAGAAGAGGGGCTCCCCAGTCGTGATATCGACATAAATTCCTTCCTCAAAAGTTTGGTCGTAGGCATTGCTAAATGGAGCTTCCGTTGCTGCTTCTTGGGTAACTCTATAAGACTCTTCTGACAAATTCTCTCGTAAAACTGCCTGACTAGGTTTTTCATAGTTGGCGGCATCTATCAGTGGTTTCTCAGCATCCCTCACATCAATGTGGCAATAACCACCAGGATTTTTCTTGAGGTAGTCTTGGTGATAGTCCTCAGCCAGGATATAGTGACGAAGCTTCTCCACTTCTACCGCTATTTTACGACCGATAAGAAGCTCTTGTTCTCGAACGACCGTATGGATGGTTGGCAAATCCTCTTCATCTTGATAATAAATCCCTGTGCGGTATTGACGACCACGGTCATTTCCTTGTTGGTTGACAGAAAGGGGATCGATAACTCGGAAATAATAGAGTAAAATTTCACGAAGCGAGACTGCCTTTTCATCATAAATAACTTGAACAGTCTCTGCATGATCTGTTTCTTTAATCAATTGATAATTGGTAGTTTCTACTTGACCATTAGCGTAACCAACACTGGTTTGCAGCACTCCAGAAATACGTGAAAAGTACTCTTCCAAGCCCCAAAAACAACCGCCTGCTAGATATATTTCTGCCATTTCAAATCCTCCTTGACCGTCTGTCGGTCGCTAAACACGGGAATCATTTCATATCCCATCTTTCATTTTCAAAAAAAGGACAGGAAGCCCTCTAATAGAGAGTTTCCCCATCCTATTGCTAAATTTATTTTGCTTCGACGCGAACGCCTTCTGTGTCTACTTGTAAATCATGAAGCTTGCCTTTGAAAGGTTGCTTTTCAAGCTCTGCCTTAATCTTTGGCATCTTGTCAGGGTCAGCCAAGACCATGACAGTCGGACCAGCTCCAGAGAGGTAGGTTGCATAAGCACCATTTTTCTTGGCAACTTTTTTGATGGTCGCAAATTCTCGCACCAGTTCTTGACGGTAACGCTCGTGGAAGAGGTCACTCTCAATCGCTTGGCCTGCTTTGAGCATATCTCCAGTCAGTAGGGCTGCAATAGCCACATTGGCGATAGAACTTGCTGCAACAGCTTCCTTGTAAGAGAGTTTCTTTGGCAAGACACCACGACTATCGCGAGTTCGCAATTCATAGTTTGGAATATAAGCTAAGAAAGCACACTCTGGGAAGGGCGCCACAACTGCTGAAACCTGGCCTTCGACTGAGCTTGCAATGACGAGATTTCCATAGATAGCAGGTGCAACATTATCAGGGTGTCCCTCAATCTTAATCGCCAACTGTAATTTTTCATGTTTGCTTAGCTTCAAGTTTCCGAGTTGATTGGCCAGTTCAATCCCAGCAACGATGACCGAGCTCGATGAACCTAGTCCACGCGCAAGCGGAATGTCACTGACCATCTTCAAACGTCTAGGTTGTAGGTCTGGAACAATCTGTAGAGCAATCTTCAGCAAAAGATTACGCTCGTCACGTGGAATCCATTTGCCTAATTGGTGCTCAATCATCCATTCTTCACGTTCCTCACAAACCTGAATTTCTAGATACTTAGTTACAGCTACACCAACAGAGTCAAAACCTGGACCCACATTAGCACTTGTAGCAGGTACAATAATCTTCATCTTAGTCTCCTAAAACCTTGAAAGTGTTGAGAAGTTCAAACTCAGATACACGCTTCAAAGCTGCTGTAATATTTTCAAGTTGCGCCTTGTTGATTTTATGAGTGATGATGACAATACGAGCCTTGCCTTCTTGCTTGCCATCTTGTAGGATTTGCTTGAAGGAAATATCTTCTGCGTTAAAGAGTTCAGCCAATTTCAAGACTTGACCTTTTGAGTCTGGAGCCAAGATTGAGAAATAGTAGTTGGCTTTGACATCTTCTGGCTTAGCCAAGACCACTGGACGGCTGTATTCATTAAAGGCTTTTCCAATTGTTCCATCATTCAAACGACGAACGATACGGGCAATATCAGCCACAACACTTGTTGCAGTTGGTTTTTGACCTGCACCTGGTCCATAGTACATAGATTCGCCGATACCGATAGATTCCACAAAGACCGCATTCATAACACCGTTAACACTTGCAAGTGGGTGTTCTTTAGGAAGGAAGGTTGGCGTAACTTCAGCAGCGATTCCAGAAGCTGTTTCTTCGATAGAACCAACTAATTTAACAACATAACCAAGCTCTTGAGCTACTGCTACATCTTCTGGAGTGATGTTGCGAATTCCTTGGTGGTCAACATCTTCAAACTTGACACTCATCCCAAAAGCAAACTGGCTAAGGATAACCATCTTGTAGGCTGCATCAATCCCGTCCACATCATTGGTTGGATCGCTTTCAGCAAAGCCAAGTCGCTGGGCTTCTGCCAAAGCATCCTCGTAAGACCAACCTTCGGTTACCATTTTAGTCATCATGAAGTTAGATGTTCCATTGACAACACCAAGAACACGAGTGATTTTGTCTGATGCTAGTGAGTTAACCAAGGTACGAAGGATTGGAATTCCTCCGGCAACTGCTGCTTCATAATAAAGAGCAACATTATGAGCTTTGGCAATTTCAAGCAATTCTGCACCATGGACTGCCAAAAGGTCCTTGTTAGCTGTTACGACGTGTTTACCTGCTTCTAAAGCACGAGTGATAAAGGTTTTAGCAGGCTCGATACGTCCCATCAACTCAACAACGATCGTGATGTCTTTGTCTGACAAGATTTCATCGATATTTGTTACAAAATTAAAATCATTTCCTGCTTCAAGCAAGCGGGCTTTCTCTTGATCGTCTTTAACCAAAACTTTAGCTACTTCAATTTCTGACTGGGCTGCTTGAACAATTTTTTCTCTATTTTCCTTTAGCAAGAATGGCACACCACTGGCTACTGTACCAAATCCAAGTAAAGCAATCTTAACTGACATGTTTGTCTCCTCGAAATTTTCTAATAGTCCTATTATACCAAAATTGTGTGAAAATTCCTACCATTCAAAACTAAAAATAGGAGCACCAAATCACAAAAAGCCTGCCCTGATACATTCATGGGCAGGCTTTATATTTGTTATTTTACAAAATACAATTCCTTGCTAGTAGACAGGTCTTCTCGATAGTGGAAACCTGCAAAGCTGAGTTTTTTAATCTCTTCAACTGAGGTTACCTGACCTTCCATCAAGGCTGTTAAGAAGGCTCCTCTGGCTTTTTTTGAAATGGTTGAATGGATTTTTAGTTTTCCATCTCGCTCTTCCATAAACTTAAAGGTCACCATCTTCTCTCGGATTTCTTTTGGAAAGACAGTTTCAAATTCAGAAGACAAGAGTGAAAAGATTAGTTCTTCACCCTTCAGCGACTCTTCATAGGCTGACTGCCAGTGACTTTTCAGGCTTTTTCCAGCGACTTTGAGTTTCATCAAAAAGTCCAGTCTGTGGGGAGCAATGGGGGCAAAGGCCAGAATCACACCATAGAGAGCCGACGTTATCATGAGGTGTTTCTCCAGATAGGCTTGCTCTTTCTTGGTTAGATTTTCTCGTTTAATGTTGCGATACATAAGTCCATCAAAGAGGTGCAAGGCTGGATAGTTTCTAGCCGTTCCATTTTTCAAGGCTTGGATATGGTCATACTCCTCTTGCGCCTTTTCGGCAGAGATTTTATAAAAAATCTCTAGTTCTTGGGCAGAATATCTAGCTAATTCATCCAGAACAGCCTGACTCTCAGGAGACAAAGGTTTTGCATCTAAACTAGGGATTTCAGTGTTCATTTCTTTTGCAGTTGGGATTAAAATCTTCATAGTGTTAGTGTAGCATATTTTTCTAGGAGCACCAAGGATTTGAGCCTAAATGATACGTCCTTCCAAATGATCCAATTCATGCTGACAAATCTGAGCAGGAAAGCCTGTCAGGGTAATGGTCTGCTCTTGCCATTGGATATCTCTGTATCTTACTGTAATCTTTTCATATCTGGTTGTTGGTCTTACTCCTGTCAGAGACAAGCAACCTTCCTCGGTCTCGTAAGACCCTTCAAAAGACTTGAGAACGGGATTAAACATAACCATAGGAATCATGCCGATATTAAAAATAATGACACGTTTTTGCACCCCAATCATATTGGCAGCTAGTCCTACACAAGTTTCACGGTTAGCCTGTAGGGTGTCCTGCAAATCCTTTGCAAGGGGTAAATCCTCTTGACTCGCAGGCTGGGATACCTGCGATAAAAACATCATATCTTTGACAATTTTCTTTTCCAAGATTCTTTCCTCCATACCATATCATTCTCCTTGATTATAGCATAAAATCTTTGTCAGTTTACCTTTATATACAAACAAAAAGCCATCCGAAGATGACTTTTCATAGTGGTTAAATGGCGTTTTTATCTTTTCCGAGTGCTCGTTGGATGGCTTTAACAATCTCAACAAGGACAACAATCATAAGTGCTCCTACAGCAACCACTATCCATTGAGTCAAGCTCAAATGTGAAACGTGGAAGAGGCTGTTAAATCCTGGAACCAAAATTGTCACCATCAAGAGGACAAAGGCAACTGGGATTGACCAGTTAAAGGTCTTGTTCTTGAAGAGTCCGACTGTAAAGATTGATTGGTACACAGACTTAACGTTAAAGGCATGGAGCAATTGGATCAAACCAAGAGTTGCAAAGGCCATGGTAAGGGCATCTGCGTGGATTTCAGTTTGAACTTGATGCTCTGGGAAGAGAATTGCCCAACCGTAAACACCTAGAACGAGCATGGTTTGGAAGATACCTTGATAAAGGATAGCTCCGAATACACCACCGTCAAAGAAGTTTGACTTACGACCACGAGGTTTGTGGGTCATAACGCCTGGCTCAGCTGGTTCAACACCAAGAGCGATGGCTGGAAGCGTATCGGTTACCAAGTTAATCCAGAGAAGATGCACTGGTTGTAACACATCCCAACCAAAGAGGGTTGCAAAGAAGATAGTGAAGACCTCAGCCATATTGGCAGACAAGAGGTATTGAATTGATTTTTGGATATTTGAGAAGACCTTACGTCCTTCTTCAACCGCTACGATAATGGTTGCGAAGTTGTCATCGGCAAGGACCATATCAGAAGCTCCCTTAGAAACCTCTGTACCAGTAATCCCCATACCGATACCGATATCAGCTGTCTTAAGTGATGGTGCATCGTTGACTCCATCACCTGTCATGGCAACAACTTTACCTTCTTTTTGCCATGCTTTCACGATACGAACCTTGTGTTCAGGTGATACACGAGCGTAAACAGAGTATTGCTTGAAAACCTTTTGGAATTCTTCATCAGTCAGTTCGTTCAACTCAGCCCCTGTAAAGACATGGTCTTCTGTATCATTTGGATCGATGATTCCAAGACGTTTGGCAATGGCTTCAGCTGTATCTTGGTGGTCACCCGTGATCATGATTGGACGGATGCCTGCTTCCTTAGCGACACGGACAGCTTCTGCAGCTTCTGGACGCTCAGGGTCAATCATGCCGACCAAACCAGAGAAGATAAGGTCAGACTCAACGATTTCAGATTCCAAAGTTGGAATTTCCTTGCTTGTCTTATAAGCCATCATCAAAACACGAAGGGCTTGTTTAGCCAAATCTTTGTTGGTTGCAAGGATAGCTTGTTTGTCTTCTTCTGTGATTGGACGAACTTCCCCATTGACTTCAATATGCGTCACACGTTTAAGCAATTGGTCAGGAGCCCCCTTGACAGCGATAAAGTAAGAACCGTCTGCTTCCTTATGGATGGTAGACATAAGTTTACGTTCTGAGTCAAATGGCAACTCTGCCACACGTGGCTCATCCTTCAAAACTTCACGAACGTCAAAGTTGTGATCCAAACCAAACTGTACAAGGGCTGTCTCAGTTGGATCCCCAATCAATTTACCAGATGGGTCTACCTTGGTATCATTAGCAAAGTTCATGATGCGAAGCGTATTGTTGCTAGGAGCAATCTCAGCTGCTGAGCTTTGCAATTGACCGTTGGTGTAGACCTTCTCAACAGTCATTTGGTTCATAGTCAAAGTACCTGTTTTATCAGATGCGATGATTTCTGTTGAACCAAGAGTTTCAACCGCTGGCAATTTACGAACGATAGAATTACGTTTAGCAAGAGTAGTTGTTCCTAAAGATAGAACGATAGTTACAATAGCAGGAAGTCCTTCTGGAATCGCCGCAACCGCAAGGGCTACCGCAACCATCAAGCCTTCTAATGGATGCTCTCCACGAACGAAGACACCAACTAAGAAAGTAATGACCGCAATCACAACGATTAAGTAAGTCAAGGCTTTAGATAATTGTTCCAAGCTTTGCTTTAATGGTGTTTCAGTCTCATCGGCATTAGCCAACATATCTGCAATCTTACCAACTTCTGTATACATACCAGTGTTTGTTACGACACCAATACCACGACCGTAAGTTACGTTTGAGTTTTGGTAACCCATATTAACGCGGTCCCCAATACCAGCATCTGCTTCAACAAGCCCTGTCACATCTTTTTCAACTGGCACAGACTCCCCTGTAAGAGCAGCTTCTTCGATTTTAAGAGACGCCGCTTCCAGCAAGCGCATATCAGCAGGAACTACATCTCCAGCTTCAAGCAAGACGATGTCCCCAGGCACCAATTCTTTTGAGTCGATCTCAATGACAAGACCATCACGACGAACACGGGCCATTGGGCTAGACATATTTTTCAAAGCCTCAATCGCTGCTTCTGCTTGACCTTCTTGGTAAACACCAAAGGCTGCATTCAGGACAACTACGGCCAAGATGATAATGGCATCTGTTAAACCGTCCATTCCTTCTGTAATGACAGAAAGTGCCGCTGCCGCTAGCAAGATGATGATCATCAAATCCTTAAATTGATCAAGGAATTTAGCTAGTAGGCTACGTTTTTCGCCCTCTTCTAACTCATTACGACCATAAGTCGCTAAGCGTTCTTGAGCTTGAGCAGTTGACAAACCTTCGACAGATGAATCCAGATTCCTTAGGACTTCCTCAGAAGATTGCGTGTAAAACAAGTCTTTATTTTGTTCTTTTGACAAAACAGTCTCCTCCTTTTTGGCCTCTTTTTACAAAAAAAGAGACCTGTTTTTTAAAAAAACAAGTCTCGCTGTTTAATATAGTGCCGGAAATAATTCGGAATGACGACACTATCGCGGATACCCGCCAGCTACTCCCTTGAGTAGTTCTATTATATCAGAATTTCAAAAGTTTTCAAGTTTTGAGGTGTAGTTAACTTACTTCCCACATTTGAATTTTCCTTGGAAAACCAGTATAATGAAAGAATACTAAAATGCTAGAAAGGGAGTTAGATGAATCAATCGGTTTCAAACTTAAAATTAGCTGAGCGTGGTGCCATTATCAGCATTTTGACTTATCTTTTCTTGTCTGCAGCTAAGCTAGCGACCGGACACCTCCTCCATTCATCCAGTTTGGTGGCTGATGGTTTTAACAACGTTTCAGATATTGTTGGAAATGTTGCCCTTCTAATCGGAATTCGTTTGGCCCGCCAACCGGCAGACAGAGACCATCGCTTCGGTCACTGGAAAATCGAGGACTTGGCAAGTCTCATCACTTCCATCATCATGTTTTACGTTGGCTTTGATGTTCTACGTGACACCATCCAAAAAATACTCAGCCGAGAGCAAACCGTCATTGACCCACTTGGTGCGACGTTGGGAGTCATCTCTGCAGTGATTATGTTTGGAGTCTATCTCTACAACACTCACCTCAGCAAGCAGTCTAAGTCCAAGGCCCTCAAGGCTGCAGCTAAGGACAATCTGTCAGATGCCGTGACATCTCTTGGAACTTCTATTGCTATCCTGGCTAGTAGCTTCAACTATCCAATCGTGGATAAGTTGGTCGCTATTATCATTACTTTCTTTATTCTTAAAACTGCTTATGACATCTTTATCGAGTCATCCTTCAGCCTTTCTGATGGTTTTGATGAACACTTGCTTGAAGATTATCAAAAGGCTATCATGGAAATCCCTAAGATTAGTAAAGTCAAATCACAACGCGGTCGTACTTACGGTAGCAATATCTATCTGGATATCACACTTGAGATGAACCCAGATCTTTCTGTTTTTGAGAGTCACGAAATTGCGGACCAGGTTGAATCTATGTTATCAGAACGATTTGGTGTCTTTGATACTGACATTCACATCGAACCAGCCCCAATCCCTGAGGATGAAATCCTAGATAATGTCTATAAAAAATTGCTCATGAGAGAGCAACTGATTGACCAAGGAAATCAACTGGAAGAGTTACTGGCTGAGGATTTTATTTATATCCGTCAAGATGGACAAGAACTAGACAAGGGAGCCTATAAGGCTGAAAAAGAATTGACCTCTGCTATCAAGGAGCTTCATTTAACTTCTATCAGTCAAAAGACTAAACTCATCCGCTACCAAGTCGGCGATACCATTCATACCAGTATCTGGCGCAGACACGAAACTTGGCAAAATATTTTCCATCAGGAAACCAAAATAGAAAAAGATTAAAGAAAGAGGCCGGGATATATCCCGGCCTCCTTTTTCATGTTTATTTAGCAACGCTCTTAGCAAGAACGAAGTTTCCAAGTGTCGCTGAACCATTACCAGCAACAGCTGGTGTTACGATATAGTCACGCACATCTGGAACTGGTAGGTAGCCATTGAGAAGAGCTGTGAATTTCTCACGTACACGATCAAGCATGTGTTGTTGGGCCATAACCCCACCACCAAATACGATAACATCTGGACGGAAAGTTACAGTTGCGTTTACTGCTGCTTGAGCGATATAGTAGGCTTGAACATCCCATACAGAGCTGTTAAGTTCGATGTTTTCACCACGAATTCCTGTACGAGCTTCCAAACTTGGACCAGCTGCATAACCTTCCAAACATCCATTATGGAAAGGACAAACACCTTTAAATTCTTTTTCAATATCCATTGGGTGTCTAGCTACATAATAATGACCCATTTCAGGGTGACCAACACCTCCGATAAACTCACCACGTTGGATAACACCTGCTCCGATACCTGTACCGATTGTGTAATAAACCAAGTTTTCAATTCGTCCACCTGCGTTATTACGCGCTACCACTTCACCGTAGGCAGAACTATTAACGTCTGTTGTGAAGTACATTGGTACGTTCAAAGCGCGACGGAGAGCACCAAGCAAGTCAACATTTGCCCAGTTAGGTTTTGGAGTTGTTGTGATAAATCCGTAAGTTTTTGAGTTTTTATCGATATCAATAGGACCAAATGAACCAATGGCAAGGCCTGCAAGATTATCAAATTTTGAAAAGAATTCGATCGTTTTATCAATTGTTTCAATAGGAGTCGTTGTTGGAAATTGTACTTTTTCTACAACGTTAAAGTTTTCATCACCGACAGCACAGACAAATTTTGTACCGCCCGCTTCCAAGCTTCCATATAATTTTGTCATGATAAACCTCTAGTTTTTATTTTCTCTATTATAGCATATTTCCAGAAGGAAAGTTGCTCAATATTTTAGTTTTTCCTCTGTAAATTTTACCATTCAAGCAAAAACGAACAAACATAACATTTGTTCGTTTTTTTGATTTATTAAGCTTTAACTTCGATGATTGCATCACCCTTAGCAACTGATCCAGAAGCAACTGGATTTACTGAAGCAAAGTCCGCAGTGTTTGTCACGATAACCATTGTTGTGTTATCAAGGCCTGCAGCAGCAATCTTAGCTGAGTCAAATGTTCCAAGAACATCTCCAGCTTTAACCTTGTCACCTTGAGCAACTTTATGGTTGAATCCTTCACCGTTCATTGAAACAGTGTCGATACCAACGTGGATCAAGATTTCAGCTCCGTTAGCTGTTCTTAGGCCATAAGCATGTCCTGTTGGGAAGACAATTGTCACTTCAGCATCAGCTGGTGCGTAAACGACATCTTCACTAGGTTTTACAGCGATACCTTGTCCCATAGCTCCACTTGAGAAGACTGGATCATTCACATTTGAAAGAGCAACGACATCACCAACGATTGGTGTTTGAATAACACCTTCGCTCGGTGCAACAACAGCACCAGTAACTGCTTCTTCAGTCAAACGATCTGTTTCAGCTTCAGTAATAGCACCTGCAGCTTCTTCTACTTCATCTTCATAACCAAACATGTAAGTAAGAGCGAAACCAAGTGCAAATGATACAGCTACCATAAGAAGGTATTGTAGAAGTTGTCCGTTACCAATGTAAAGCATTGTACCAGGGATGATTGTGATACCATTACCAGTACCAGCAAGTCCAAGGATAGATGCCAATCCACCACCGATTGCACCAGCAATCAATGAAAGGAAGAATGGCTTACGGAAACGCAAGTTAACCCCGAAGATAGCAGGCTCAGTAATACCTAGGAAGGCAGAAAGAGCAGCTGGGAAAGCAAGTGTTTTAAGTTTAGGATTTTTAGTTTTCACACCAACGGCTACTGTCGCAGCACCTTGAGCAGTCATAGCTGCAGTAATGATAGCGTTGAATGGGTTAACATGGTCAGCAGCAAGCAATTGAACTTCAAGCAAGTTGAAGATGTGGTGAACACCTGATACGACGATTAATTGGTGAACTCCACCAATCAAGAAACCACCAAGTCCGAATGGCAAGTTAAGAATAGCTTTTGTTCCAATGAGAATGTAGTTTTCAACAACGTGGAAGACTGGTCCGATAACAAACAATCCAAGGATTGACATTACAAGGAGTGTTACAAACGGTGTTACCAAGAGGTCAAGTACATCTGGAACAACCTTACGAACTGCTTTTTCAAACTTAGCTCCGACAACCCCGATGATGAAGGCTGGAAGAACTGAACCTTGCAAACCTACAACTGGGATAAATCCGAAGAACTGCATTGCAGTTACTTCACCACCAGACGCAACAGCCCAGGCATTTGGAAGTGAACCAGAAACGAGCATCATACCAAGAACGATACCAACAGCTGGGTTACCACCGAATACACGGAAAGTTGACCAAACAACCAAACCTGGCAAGATAATAAAGGCAGTGTCTGTCAAGATCTGAGTATAAGTTGTCACATCTTCTGGAAGTGTCATTCCAAGAGCAGTCAAGAGACCACGAACACCCATGAAGAGACCAGTTGCTACGATAACTGGAATGATTGGAACGAAGACGTCACCGAAAGTACGGATGGCACGTTGGAACCAATTTCCTTGTTTAGCAGCTTCTGCTTTCATTTCAGCTTTTGTTGAAGTTGGCAAACCAAGGGCTACGACTTCATCGTACATCTTGTTTACTGTACCAGTACCAAAGATGATTTGGTATTGACCTGAGTTAAAGAAAGCACCTTGAACTTTTTCCAAGCTCTCGATAGCATCTTTGTTAATTTTCGCTTCATCTTTAACCATAACGCGAAGGCGAGTCGCACAGTGCGCAACACTGTTAACGTTCTCACGTCCACCTAAGGCTTCGATGACTTTTTTTGCAATTTCTGTATTCGTCATTTGCAAAAATCTCCTTATAAAAAATTTGTAAAATGTTTGAAAGCGATTTTATCCGCCCTACGCATATAATTCTATCATGTTTTTAAAATATGTCAAGCGTTTTGCAGAAAAAATTTTAGCATTTTGAATTTTTTGATTGTTTTTGATGTTTTTGAAATAAAACAAGCAATATTTTACCTATTATTGTGAGTTTTTTAAAGATTTTTTTGCAAATTCTTTCATTTTTTCATTTATTTTCATAAATTCCTTCAAATTTTTTCTGTCAATCGTTTGACATTTTTTTCTTAATTTTATGATAAAAGACTTGCTTTTTTAGAAGGAAACGTTTACTATAAAGATAGTAGAATTTATGGAGGGAATAGAAATGGAATGGACTACTGAACGTCGTTACAGACGTTATGAAGATTGGACACAAGAAGAAAGAAAAAAAATCCAAGAAAAAATGGCACAATCCCCATGGCATGTCAGCTATCACATTGAGCCAAAAGAAGGACTCCTTAACGACCCGAACGGTTTTTCTTACTTTGATGGCAAGTGGGTTGTCTTTTACCAAAACTTCCCCTTTGGTGCAGCTCATGGATTGAAATCTTGGGTTCAGCTTGAAAGCGACGACTTGGTTCACTTTACTGAAACAGGTGTAAAAATCTTACCTGACACTCCACTTGATAGCCACGGCGCTTACTCTGGATCTGCTATGCAGTTTGGTGATCAATTGTTCCTATTCTATACAGGAAATGTCCGTGATGAAA
This sequence comes from Streptococcus infantis, assembly GCF_021497965.1. Lineage (GTDB taxonomy): Bacteria > Bacillota > Bacilli > Lactobacillales > Streptococcaceae > Streptococcus > Streptococcus infantis_B. The sequence goes on from NZ_CP046525.1 coordinate 1,259,452, forward strand.
ACTGGGTGCGTCACCCTTATCAAATCGGTGCCTTAATGGATAAGGACGGTAAGATTGAAAAGATTGATAAGGTCTTGATTGATAAACCTTCTGACGCTACCGACCACTTTCGCGATCCACAGATTTTTAACTTTAAAGGACAATACTATGCTATCGTTGGTGGTCAAGATTTGGAGAAAAAAGGATTTGTCCGTCTCTACAAAGCGGTCGATAATGATTATACAAACTGGAAAGAAGTCGGTGATTTGGACTTCAACAATGACCGCACTGCCTATATGATGGAGTGCCCAAATCTTGTCTTTGTCGGAGAACAACCTGTCCTTCTCTACTGCCCACAAGGTTTGGATAAAAAGGTTCTTGACTATGACAATATCTATCCAAATATGTATAAAATTGGTGCTTCCTTCGATCCTGAAAATGCTCGTTTGGTAGATGTGTCTGCACTACACAATCTAGACTATGGTTTCGAAGCATATGCTACTCAGGCCTTCAATGCTCCTGATGGACGTGCCTTAGCAGTAAGTTGGCTTGGTTTACCAGATGTTTCTTATCCATCTGATCGCTTTGATCACCAAGGAACTTTCTCATTAGTCAAAGAACTTACCATTAAAGATGGCAAACTCTATCAGTATCCTGTAGCTGCTATCAAAGAACTCCGTGCTTCAGAAGAGGAATTTTCAAATCGCTCGGAAACCAAAAACACTTACGAACTTGAGCTTAACTTAGAGGCTAATAGTCAAAGTGAAATCGTCCTTCTTGCAGATAAAGACGGCAAAGGACTCTCGATCAACTTTGATCTTGTCAATGGCCAAGTTACCGTTGACCGCAGTCAGGCGGGTGAGCAATACGCTCAAGAATTTGGAACTACTCGCTCATGTCCAATTGATAATCAAGCTACTACCGTAAATATCTTCATCGACAATTCAGTCTTTGAAATTTTCATTAATAAAGGAGAAAAAGTATTTTCTGGTCGTGTCTTCCCACATGAGAACCAAAATGGAATCGTGATTAAATCTGGAAACCCAACTGGAACTTACTACGAATTAGAATATGGTCGCAAAACTAACTGATGTCGCGAAATTAGCTGGCGTCAGCCCTACTACCGTTTCACGTGTCATCAATAAAAAGGGTTATCTGTCTGAAAAAACCATCCAAAAGGTCAACGAAGCTATGCGTGAGCTGGGCTATAAACCCAACAACCTTGCTCGTAGCCTCCAAGGGAAATCAGCCAAGTTAATCGGTTTGATTTTCCCAAAAATCAGCCATGTTTTCTATGCAGAGTTAATTGACAAATTGGAACACGAACTCTTCAAAAAAGGCTACAAGACGATCATCTGCAACAGTGAGCACGATTCGGAAAAAGAACGTGAGTATCTTGAAATGCTAGAAGCCAACCAAGTGGATGGAATCATCTCTGGTAGCCATAACTTAGGGATCGAAGACTACAATCGCGTCACAGCACCAATCATCTCTTTTGACCGTAACCTATCACCGGACATTCCTGTCGTTTCCTCTGATAACTATGCTGGTGGGGTTCTAGCTGCTGAAACCTTGGCTAAAACTGGAGCTAAGTCTGTTATTATGATTACAGGTAATGACAACTCCAATTCACCAACTGGACTTCGTCATGCAGGCTTTGCTTCTATCTTCCCTAAAGCTCCCATTATTAATATTTCCAGTGACTTTTCACCCCTCCGCAAGGAAATGGAAATCAAAACTATCCTAACCAAACAAAAACCAGATGCTATTTTCGCCTCGGATGATTTGACAGCCATCTTGGTGATGAAGATCGCTCAGGAACTTGGTATTTCTGTTCCAGAACAACTTAAGGTTATTGGATACGACGGAACTTATTTTATCGAGAATTTCTATCCTCACCTTACTACCATTAAACAACCCTTGGAAGAAATTGCTCGCCTGACAGTTGATTTACTACTCCAAAAAATCGAGGGGAAAGAAGTTGCTACGACTGGTTATTTCTTACCAGTTAGTCTCTTACCAGGTAAAAGTATTTAATACTCTTAGAAAATCTCTTCAAACCACGTCAGCTTCCATCTACAACCTCAAAACAGTGTTTTGAGCAACCTGCGGCTAGCTTCCTAGTTTGTGCTTTTATTTTCATTGAGTATAAACAAAAAAACTCAGACTTGATTAGTCTGAGTTTTTCTTATGATCTTAAGTTTTTCAAAAGAGTTTGTGCTTTTTCTAGATTAAAAATTTTTTCAGCAATCAAGCTTTCTACCAACTTAGGCACTTCTGCCTCAGTCGCACCTGCTAAAAGCGCTAACGATTTTGCCTGAAGTTTCATGTGTCCATGCTGAATCCCTGTGCTGACAAGAGCTTTAAGAGCTGCAAAGTTTTGTGCAAGACCAATCGAAACGATAATTTGAGCCAATTCTTTGGCAGATGGATGACCTAGCAACTCATGGCTGAGCACGACTCGAGGATTGAGACCAATTGATCCACCCTTGGTAGCAACCGGCATCGGCATGGTCATCTCTCCAATTAGCTCTTCACTTTCCAGATCTATCCTCCAACGACTGAGACCTCGATAGGCGCCATCATGGCTCGCATAGGCATGCGCTCCCGCTTCAATAGCACGCCAATCATTTCCAGTAGCAATCAAGAGAGCATCGATGCCATTAAAGATACCCTTGTTATGAGTGGCTGCTCGATAAGGATCTGCTTGGGCAAACTGACTGGCTAATACCATTTTTTCTGACAGTTCACGCGCTTCATCCTTCTGGCGACTCAAATAACGAAAGGCAATCCGACAAGTTGCTGTTACTAACGAATCTGTGGCATAGTTGGATAGGATCCCCATTAAGCTTTGTCCTTGACTGATAGCCTCTAGACTAGGTTTTAAAGCTTCAAGCATGGTATTGAGCATATTGGCGCCCATGGCTTCCTGAGTATCTACATGGAGATAAACTACTAAAAAGTCCGTCTCACCAGAAATTTTCTCAACCTTTAAATCACGAGCACCACCACCCCGTTTGACAATGGAGGGATAGGCTTGGTTTGCTTGTTCGAGTAGCTCTGCTTTTTGACTCAGAATAGCCCGACAAGCTTTATCCCTATCTGGAACCTGATAAAGAGCTACCTGACCAATCATTTGGCGTTGATGAACCTGAGCAGTAAAACCACCCGCACGTTTGATAATCTTACTAGCAAAACTAGCTGCAGCAACTACAGATGGTTCTTCGGTCACATAGGGAACTGTGTATTCTTGACCATTTACCAGAACTTCTGGAACGATTGAGTATGGAAGCGAGAAGGTTCCTACCACATTTTCACTCAATTGGTTAGCTACTGCTAGACTGAGATTTTCATTCTGTTCAAGACTTTCTTGGGCTTCGATAGAAGTAAGCGCCTGAGACTTAACGAACTCTAGACGCTCTTGAATTGATTTTTTAGCAAATCCATTCCAATTTTTTTTCATTATTTTTAAACCTTGCTGTAGCGACGTTGGTGGTCTACAATCTCAACAAGGGCATAGTCTTGCCCTTCATAACCTGACATCGTTGCAGATCCAGACTCATCTAATTTCGCTTCTTCAAAGAACATTCGTTCATAATCAGCTACGCTCAATGCTTGACGTTGGTCTAGCAACTCTAAGCGATTATTCTGCAATTGTTTTTCATAGCCTTCAACTAATTCCACACTAAAGAACTCAGATACAGCACCACTACCATAGCTGTAGAGGGCAATCTTATCTCCAGCTTTCAGGCTATCAGAATTTTCAAGAAGAGACAAGAGACCTAAGAAGAGTGAACCAGTATAAATGTTCCCAACTTTTTGGCTATAAATAATAGATTCATCAAAGTGCTTTTGAAGCAAGTCCTTCTTCTCTTGAGGCAAGGATTTGTCGAGAATTTTCTTCAAACCCTTGAGAGCTAGCTTCGGATAAGGTAAGTGGAAACATACAGCCTCAAAATCGTCCAAGTTACAGTTATAACGCTTTTTATACTCTTCCCAAGTCGTTTTTAAACTATCAAGATATTGTTGCGTTGAGTAAACCCCATTTACAAATGGTGTTGTCGAATAGTTTGGACGCCAAAAGTCCATGATGTCACGAGTTTGTGCAACGTTATCATTGTTGAAAATCATCACACGTGGATTTTGGCTAATCAACATAGCAACACATCCTGCACCTTGAGTTGGTTCTCCAGGAGTTTCGACACCATATCTTGCAATATCGCTAGCCAGCACTAAAACTTTTGATTTAGGAGAATTTTCTACATGTAACTTAGCATAGTGAAGGGCCGCTGTTGCACCATAGCAAGCTTCCTTGATTTCAAAACTACGAGCAAAAGGTTGGATTCCTAACAAACCGTGTACAAAGACTGCTGCAGCTTTACTCTGGTCAATCCCAGACTCTGTCGCTACGATAACCATATCAATCTCTTGCTTATCTTCTTCAGTCAGGATAGAATTTCCTGCACTAGCAGCCAAGGTAACAATATCCTCTGTTAAAGGAGCGATACTCAATTCTTTTAAAAGGAGTCCTTTACTCAATTTTTCAGAATCAATTCCTCGGGTTTCTGCTAAATTTTGTAATTTCAAAACGTATTGACTGGTCGCAAAACCAATCTTATCAATACCGATTGTCATATTTACCTCTATTTTTATCATTCATTATAAAAATTCGTACACCTCTATTTTATCATAATTGAGGTCAAATGAGCAAAAAAAGACTTGATTCCCCAAATCAAGTTCATTTTTAAAAGTTTATCTCATTTTAGGATACTCTAACAAACTGAACTGAAGAGCCATAAAAAATCGAGTCTTAGCTAGCTCGATTCTTTTTGAGATAATGATACAATTTCAACAAAACTGTTCCACTGGCCATTCCAATGGAGATAACAAGGGCCAACATCATGACTAGCATGGCACTAGAAATGGCATGACCGTAGTCACCTGTAACGAAGAAGGAAGTTGTTCGATAGGACAGGTAACCTGGAACTAGTGGAGCCAAGATGGCTAAAGCAAAAACCACGGCTGGTGTTTTGTAGAGAATACTCATAATCTGGCTGACACAAGAACCAATCACCGCAGCAATAAAGGTAGCCAAAATAACATTGGTTGGTTCCTTGAGTAGCAGATAGAGTAGCCAGATAGACATTCCCAAAACCCCACCAGGGATGAGCATGGAACGTTGGACGTTTAAAACGATTAAAAAAGTAATAATGGCAAGCAAACTTGCCAGAGCTTGCAATAAAAATGTTGTTACTGTCATATTAGTTCATGAGTACGAGGGCGACTGATGTTCCAGCCCCTAAGGCAAGGGTAACTAGCAAGGATTCAAACATCTTGCTCATACCAGAGTTAATGTGATTGGTCATAATATCTCGAACAGCATTAGTCAGGGCAATTCCAGGTACAAAGGGCATAACCGCACCTGCAATGACCAAATCAGCTGTAGAGGGCAATCCAGAATAGCGCGCCCAAAACTGTGCAATCAAGCCAAAAACAAGAGCACCTGCAAAAGCTGTCATAAAGGGAATACGAATAAATTTTTCTACGTAAAGAGAAAAGGTAAAAGCAAATATGGTCGCTACTCCTGCACCAATGGCATCGTAGACATTCCCCCCGAACATGATAGAGAAGAAGGGAGCACTGAGGGTAGCTGCAGCAGTCAGTTGAACATTGGTGTAGGGAGACGGCTTGGCATTTAATTCCTTTAGTTGGATAAAGGCTGTTTCCAAATCAAGTTGTCCTGATACGAGTTGCCGTGAAATTTGGTTGACATCACACACCTTCTCAATATTATAAGCAGAGGAGGTCACTCGCTTCATGCGAGAGATATTTGTATTTTCAATGGAGAAAAAGATGGCAGCAGGCATGGCCAAAACATTACAATCTATAATGCCCTGTGAATGAGCAATCCGAATCATGGTATCTTCAACACGATAGATTTCAGAACCATTGCGAAGCAGTATCGTTCCTGCTAGCATAATGACATCGATCACTGCATTCAGTTGTTTGACTTCGTCCATGTTTTCCTCCTTTTAAAACTCCTTTTTATTTTATCATAAATTTGAAGGAAAAAAAATCTTTGTCACAAAAACTGTGACAAAGATTGACTAGTTATCCCCTCGATGCAAATCTGACGTTGTAGTGTTTTGATTAGCCTGTGGTTCTCTAATCTGTGGAGATGTTTCTGCACGACTAGGATTGCTTATTGTAGGATTTGTTGTTGTAGTTATTTTCGGTTTATAGATGGAAATCTTGATACGAGTTGTATTCAAATCTACACTTTCACCTGGTTTTGGACTTTGGTTAACAACTGTACCCTCGGCAGTTCCTTCTAGAGCTGTAGAAACCTCTACCACTTCAATATTGGCTTCTTTAACACCGACTATCTGAATCAAGTTATTCTTGGTGAATTCAAGACTAGAACCAATATAACTTGGCATTGAAACACTAGTTACCTTTTTAGCTACAGTCAAGACTATTTCTGTTGCCTTACTAAGATCATATGTAGTTCCTTCTGGCAAGCTTTGTTTCATAACGAGACCTGCCTCTGTTTCACTTGATTCTTCTTCAACAACCTTGATGAGATTTTCAGGAACCTTTTTCCCTTTCAATTCTGCTATAACATCTGTTGATTTACGACCAACATAATTTCCAAGCTTGAAGGATTGTTGACCTGAAGAGATAATAAGATTAACTTTTGTTCCTTCTTTTCGTGCTGAGCCAGCATCTGGATCTGTTCGGATAACTCGACCTTCTTCTACAGTATCACTAGCTTCGGCCTTCTCCTCACCAATCTCAAAATTCGCTTTTTTCAGGTTTTCCTTAGCTTCAGCTACAGTTTGACCTGCAACTTTTGGAATTTCAACAGTAGCTGGTGTTTTCGATACAATCCAGAAAAGGGAAGCCAAAACAAGTATAAAGCTAGCTAAAAGTACCAAATATCTTGCTTTGAAACGGCGTTTCTTGACTGGTTTTGGAGCAGTTTCTTTACTTGCTACCTTTTTATTTGGCTTTTTAGTCTGAGGATTTTCTTCCTTCGGTTGAACTTTAGGAATCGCAGTCAGAGTAGATTGGGACATCTTTGGTAAGGTTTTTGTATCAACCTTACTTGTATCGTCAAATACTAGCTTTGGTTCATTGCGACGATTGTATGAAAGACTACTCAACAAGTCAACATACATCTCAGAAACTGTTTGATAACGGTCTGTTAATTTTTTAGCTGTCGCTTTAATGACCACATTTTCCAATGATTGTGGCACCGATGGATTTTCTGCGATGACTGAAGGAAGTGGTTTTTGGAAATGCTGAAGTGCAATCGTAACAGCACTATCTCCATCATATGGAATATGACCGGTCAACATTTCAAAGAAAATAATTCCCATCGCATAAATATCACTCTGAATAGTTGCCTTAGAACCACGCGCCTGCTCAGGTGATAGATAGTGGACAGAACCCAACATAGAGTTGGTCTGTGTCAAACTGGTTTCTGCGAAGGCTACTGCAATCCCAAAGTCTGTAACTTTCGCAGTACCATCAGGAGTCAAGAGAATATTTTGAGGTTTCAAATCACGGTGAACAATCCCCTTTGCATGCGCCAAACGCATAGCCAAGAGAATCTGTCCCATGATACGAACTGCTTCCTCGTTTGATAGAGGATAGTGTTCTTTGATATAGCGTTTGAGGTCAAGACCAGCTACATATTCCATAGCTAAGTACTGTTGACCATCTTCTTCACCGATATCTGTAATTCGAACGATATGAGGATGATCTAGATCTGCCATCGCACGAGCTTCACGCTGAAAACGCGCAACAGCGATTGGGTCAGTCTGGTAGTTGGTTCTTAAAACCTTTACAGCAACTTCTTCCCCATCCAGAATCAAATCTTTGGCCAGGTAGACATCTGCCATCCCTCCGCGGCCAATTTGTTTGATAATCCGATATCGTCCGGCAAATATCTTGCCGATCTGGATCATTCTGATTCCTCCTCAATCGCAATCAAAGCAACAGTAATGTTATCAAGCCCTCCGGCATTGTTTGCAAAACGCACTAAAGTTGCCGCCTTGTCGTCAAGTGAGATATCACTTGTCACGATGTCATAGATTTCGCAACCTGAAATCATGTTAGTTAGACCATCACTATTCATAACAAGATAATCACCCGGCTCCAAGCTTACGATTCCTAAATCTGGTTGAATCTCATCTTTTTGCCCGATAGACTGGGTAATGATATTCTTTTGTGGATGAGCTTCAGCTTCTTCAGGTGTTAATTGACCTGCCTTAAGCAATTCATTCACCAAAGAATGATCACTCGTTAATTGATGGTATTCTTCACCACGAATCAAGCCGATACGAGAATCTCCAATGTGGGCATAAATAGCTTGATTATCAATAATTGCAAGGGCTTCTAAAGTTGTTCCCATTCCCTTGTAAGCATCATCACGCCCCATTTGATAAATTTTTTGATTTTCGATTTCTAGATGTTCTGCAAACCATTCACGAACTTCATTTACGGTATCGATATGAGTATCAACCCAGGCTACACCTAAATCTGTTACTGCCATCTCACTGGCAATATTCCCTGCTCGGTGTCCTCCCATCCCGTCTGCTAAGATAATCAATGTACGACCGGCACGGTTGACAAAAAGATTAACATAGTCTTGATTATTTGTACGTTTCTGACCAACATCTGTTAATAATGAAATCTCCATTGTGTCAGTTCCTCCCTAATCGGATATCTTGCGAAATTGGCTGATAAAGAATCCATCACTTCCATACAATTCTGGAGTAATGAGGATGCAGCCATCTTTCAGGATATCCTTACATTCGTGTTCTAGTTTAACCTGCTCGAACTCTGGATGACTTTCTAAAAATGCTTGAACAACTTGAAAGTTCTCTTCAGAGACAATAGTACAGGTACTATAAGTTATTATACCACCTTTACGTAGTGTTTGACAAACACTACCTAATATTTCCAACTGAATTTCCTGTAATGACGCGAAATCAGCAGTGTCTTTATTGTATTTGATATCTGGTTTTCGACGTAAGAGTCCAATACCAGAACAAGGCGCATCGACCAAAATCTTGTCAAATTGATCCTTGCCAAAAAACTCATGCACTTTTCGTGCATCCAGTTTTTGCGTTTGAACACGGTTCGCTACACCTAAACGCTCCGCATTTTCTTTTATCAAAGTGAGTTTATGATCGTAGAGATCCAGAGCTGTTACCTGACCTGTCGTTAGATAAGACGCCATATGGGCTGTCTTGCCACCTGGAGCCGCACAAGCATCTAAAACCTGTTCATCTCCTCGCAAATCCAATGTTGGCGCAACCAACTGACTAGACTCATCCTGAATGGTAATAGCCCCTTCAGCAAATAAGTCATGACTAGCAAAATGCCCCTGCTCCTTGACTAGACCAGTGGGTGCCAAGAGCGAATCACTTGCACCAAGCAGAGCTTTGATTTCATCTTTTCGACCCAAATCTGTCACACGGATACTAGCTTTATTGCGTTGCAAAAGACTTTCAAAAATCGCTTGCGCTCTCTCTTCGCCATACTCTTCCTTGAGCTTAGAAATCAACCAAACTGGCAAAGAGTAGGCGATAGAATCACGCTTGTTTTTACGCTTGATATTGGCAATATCTGGCAAACCTTCTCGCAAAATACGGCGCAAAACAGCATTGACTAGTTTTTCACTGCCTTTCTTACGAGATTTTGCAATTTCTACCGCTTCATGGACCACTGCATGATCAGGAAGCTTATCCAAGTATTGAAGTTGATAGACGCTCATGAGAAGCAAAACATAGAGCCAGCTGTCTAGCTTGTCTCTATCCTCGATAAAGTGAGAAACGTACCACTCTAGTATAAGTTTTCGCGTTACAGTCCCATAAACAATCTCTGTCACCAAGCCCTTATCTGCTGCTGACAGTTGACTTCCCTTGAGGTGTTTATTTAAGGCGATATTGGAGTATGCTTGATTGACAAAGACGTCTTCTAGCACCTCTAAGGCTAAACTTCTAGCCGTTTCTACTTTAGTCACCAAATCGTTCTCCTACTGTCAAAGTTCGTCCCACACCGTTGAGGAAGGAAGCAATGTCCATCTTAGGCTTACCTGCTGGCTGCACTTGCTTAAGAGATAGAGCTCCTTCTGCCGTAGCGACGATCAATTCTTTCTTTCCGATGGAGAGAATTTCACCTGGAGTCCCTTGACCTTCTACTGGCAGGGCTTCATAAATTTTAAAACGATCTCCCTTGAGGAAAGTATGAGCAACAGGCCACGGATTCATCCCTCTGATTTGGTTGAAGAGTTGACGGTTAGTCTTATTCCAGTCCAACTTTTCTTCCTCAGGTTTGATATTTGGAGAAAATGTAACCTGGTTTGGATCTTGTGGTTCTGGCTGAATTTCACCAGCTATATAAGCCGGAAGAGTATCCAAAAGCAGATCACGACCAACAATCGCCAATTTTTCAAACAATGTTCCGACATTGTCCTCATCGGTAATCGGAATACTACGACGAGAAATCATATCTCCTGCATCCATTTCCTTGACCATTTCCATAATGGTAACACCTGCTTCCTTATCTCCTTGAATCAAGGCATAATGAATGGGAGCTCCACCACGGTGTTTAGGAAGGAGCGAAGCATGCACATTGACTGCAAAATCCATGCTATCAAGAAGTTTACTTGGGAGGAATTGTCCAAAAGCTGCAGTCACAATCCCATCAGCTCCCAAATTCATGATAGCTTCCATTTCTGGACTACCTGATAATTTTTCGGGTTGGTAGATAGGAAGCCCTGCTTCTTTAGCTGCTTGTTTCACTGGGGTTTCTTGGATGACTTTTTTACGACCGACCGCGCGATCTGGCTGCGTCACGACGGCCACGATTTCATAGCAATCATCTGACAAAAGTCCCTTCAAAACAGTCGCTGAAAAATCGGGCGTTCCCATAAAGATTAGTTTTGTCATCTTTTCTCCTTTTTACAAAAATTGCTGCGGTTCGTGATCAATACTGAGACGAAGCTCACTATTTTCACGTTCTTGAGTTAGGGCCAAGACCTGATTAAGAGTCGAAGCCAACTCATCTTCTAAACGGTATTTAATCAAAATTTGGTAATGATAGAGGTTATGAGTGCGAGCGATAGGTTTAGGCGTTGGACCAAGGATGATACTAGCATCCGACAAACCTGACCGCAAAATTTCCATGACCTCATAAGCTCTTCTAAGAACCTCTTCTTCTTTCTTATGAGACAAGGTAATCCCAATAGTAAAATAATAAGGTGGATAACCCAACTGACGTCTGATGCCCATTTCATAGGCATAGAAACCTTCATAATCCTGATCTTTGGCAAAACGAATGGCATAATGATTAGGATTATAGGACTGAATCAAGACCTGACCTGCCTTTTCAGCGCGACCGGCACGACCGGCTACCTGGGTCAAGAGTTGGAAGGTTCTCTCAGAAGAACGGAAGTCAGGTAGATTCAAGGCTGTATCCGCATTGAGAACACCAACTAAGGTTACATTTGGAAAATCCAAGCCCTTGGCAATCATCTGAGTTCCCAGTAAAATATCTGCCTCACCTTTTCCAAACTGCTCAAGCAAGGCTTGGTGACTACCCTTTTTGCGAGTTGTATCCACATCCATGCGTAGAATGCGTGCCTCTGGAAAGAGTTCTGCTAGCTCATCGTAGGCCTTTTGAGTCCCTGTCCCGTAATAACGAATGCTGCGACTCTGACAATTTGGACAGACATGGGGAATTTCTTTCGAAAAGCCACAGTAATGGCAGTTCATGGTTTTGGTATCCATGTGAAGCGTCAAGGAAATATCACAATTCGGACAGGTATCCACGGTTCCACATTCTCGACACATGACAAAGCTAGAATAACCACGACGATTGAGCATGAGAACAACCTGCTCTTTTTTATCCAATCGATCTTGAATAGCCTCAATTAGTGGTGGTGTAAAGTTAGATGTTTCATTTTGCCCGATATAGTCCCGAAAGTCAATCACTTGAACTTCAGGAATACTGGCTAAAGGATTGGCCCTTTGCGTCAGGCGGAGATGTTGATAAACACCCTTGCCAGCACGCGCACGGCTTTCTAGACTCGGTGTTGCAGAACCAAGGACTAGAGCAGCTTGATTGTACTGAGCTCTTAAAATGGCCACATCTCTAGCATGATAACGAGGATTGCTGTCTTGCTTGTAGCTGGCCTCGTGCTCCTCATCGATAATGATTACCCCTAGATTTTTCAAAGGTGCAAAAATGGCAGACCTAGCACCAACAACTACCTGGGCTTCTCCTCGCTCCACCTTGCGCCATTCGTCGTACTTTTCACCATTGGACAAACCTGAATGGAGAATGGCTACTTTATCACCAAAACGAGCAATGAAACGCTCTGTCATTTGAGGTGTCAAAGAGATTTCTGGGACTAAAACGATAGCTGTTTTCCCCATATCCAAGGCTCCTTGGATAATCTGCAAGTAAACCTCCGTTTTCCCACTTCCTGTGATTCCTTGTAGAAGAAATGGAGGATGTTCTTTCCCAATCGCTCCAACAACTGCCTCACAGGCTTCTTTTTGTTCTGGATTTAACTCTAGGGCTTGATTCGATTCAATTCCTTCAAAGTAGGCAGCTGAACGTTGGACTTCCTTTTGAACAATGGTAACAGCACCACGTCCCACAAAGAAGTTAACTTGTTCCCGTGAGTAATATTCTAACAAATCAGCCAAAGGAACTGTTTCAGGATGTGCTAATAAATATTCTCGCAGTTCCAATTTCTTCTTGGCACGATTTGAGATTTCTAATTTTTCTAATTTGTCAGGATTCACTTCAACCCAAGACTGCGTTTTAACCTTCTTCTGGTCTACAGCCTGATACTCTAGTTTCAAGAGCCCTTTTCGAGTCAACCTCATCATCTCAGCTTGCTTTTCTAGGTCGAGAGATGAAAATGCTAAGGAGTCCTGCGAACCAAACAAACGATGTCTGTCTTCTTGACTCAAACCTTCCAGAGGATAGAGGATCTTATCATAGCTAGAGTTCAAAAACCCAGGAAGCATAGCTTTAAGAATGGAAATTTTATAAGAGAATACTGACTTACGTAGTTCTTCAGCTAACCAGAGCTGTTCCTCCGTTAAGACAGGAGAAAAGTCCAGCACTTCGGCAATCTCTTTCAAGTCCTCGTCTGCCACTTCCGTATCATTTTCTTGTTCCATTCCAAGTACTATCCCTTGAATCAAGCGATTGGCCTTTCCAAATGGAACGTGGACTCGCATGCCGACTTCCAACATATCTTTAAATTCTTCAGGAATCTTGTAACTATAGGGTTGGTCCGTCTGCATCAAAGGAACATCGACAATAATTTTTGCAATAGCCATATCCTCACCTCCTTCTCTTCTTAAATCGTTTCAATTGATTGAGTATTCTTGCAATAGAAAAAATAAGATTGAGTCCCCCCAACCTTAAATTTTTTCACCTTCTTCTTTTTCTTTCGCGATTTGCTCTTTGATTTTCTTTTCTTCTTCTTCTCTCAATCGTCTTTCTTCTTCGATACGACGACGAACAGCTTCGCGTTTTCCTTCTGGATCTGGGTGGATGGTTACATTCCCTGATTCAATTTCTTCCAAAGCACGAAGTGTAGATTTTTCAGATTTGAATTCTTGTGTTGGAGTTGCTCCAGCTTCTAATTCGTGAGCACGTTTTGCTAACAAGATTACGAGTGAATATTTTGATGGTACCTTGTCAAGTAAGGTATCAATAGAGGGTTTAAGCATCATTTGTTTGTACCTGTTTTCTATAGTTTATCGAATAGTCGGAGACTTTGGTAGCATATCCTGATAGTGACCGATAACACGATCCACACGGAAATGTTCAGCTTCAATCACACGTTTGACACGTTCTGCAGCAAGAGGAACATGGTCATTGACAATAGCATAGTCATACTCACGCATCAAAGCAATTTCTTCTTTGGCTTTTTCAATACGCTGTGCAATCACTTCTGCGCTATCTGTACCACGACCAACGAGACGATCTTGCAATTCTTCCAAATCTGGTGGTGTCAAAAATATAAAGACAGCATCTGGAACTTTTTTCTTGACCTGGAGAGCTCCCTGAACTTCGATTTCAAGGAAAACATCAATGCCCTTATCAAGGGTTTCATTGACATAAGTCAGAGGAGTACCGTAGTAGTTGCCCACATACTCTGCATACTCTAACATCTGTCCTTGACGGATCAATTCTTCAAATTCTGCACGCGTACGGAAGAAATAGTCAACTCCGTCTACTTCACCTGGACGTTGAGCCCGTGTTGTCATAGATACAGAATATTGGAATTGATTTTCAGAACTCTCAAAAATTTCTCGTCTAACCGTTCCTTTTCCGACTCCAGAAGGACCTGAAAAAACGATTAGTAAGCCACGGTCTGCCATGATGTCTCCTTTGGATAGTTTGTGAAATGACTTGAAAATTCATCTGAATTCACTATGTAAAGCCATTTCTGCTTACTACAATCTTTCTATCTAGTGTAACAAAAAAGCAGTAATTTTTCAACTGCTCTTTCTTATTTATTTTGCATAATCAACTGCACGAAGTTCACGAATCACGGTCACCTTGATATTTCCTGGGTAATCGAGATTACTTTCAATTTTCTCACGAACTTTATGAGCCAAGATTGTGACCTTGTCGTCCTTGATTTGACCTGGGTTCACCATGATACGGATTTCACGACCGGCTTGAAGGGCAAAGCTATTTTGAACACCTTCAAAGCTATTAGCGATTTCTTCTAAATCATGGAGACGTTTGATGTAGCTTTCAAGTGATTCGCTACGAGCTCCTGGACGGGCTGCACTTAAGGCGTCCGCTGCAGCAACGAGAACTGCAATCACACTTTCAGGCTCTACATCACCGTGGTGACTAGCAATTGTGTTAATCACGACTGGATGCTCTTTGTACTTGCGAGCCAATTCAGTACCAATCTCAACGTGGCTACCTTCTACTTCACGGTCAATGGCTTTACCGATATCGTGAAGGAATCCTGCACGACGGGCAAGGGCTGCATTTTCACCAAGTTCGCTAGCCATGATACCAGCCAACTTAGCCACTTCGATTGAGTGTCGCAAGACATTTTGTCCGTACGAAGTACGGAACTGTAAGCGACCCATGATCTTCATCAAGTCTGGGTGAAGGTTAGGTGCACCGATTTCATAGGCTGCTGCTTCACCATATTCACGAATACGGTTATCAATTTCTTGACGGTTTTTCTCAACCAACTCTTCGATGCGAGCTGGGTGAATACGTCCATCCTTGAGCAAGGTTTCCATCGTCATACGGGCAATCTCACGGCGGATAGGATCAAAACCTGACAAGGTTACCACTTCTGGCGTATCATCAATGATGACATCAACCCCTGTCAAACTTTCAAAGGTACGGATGTTACGCCCTTCACGACCAATGATACGACCTTTCATGGTATCATCAGGCAGATGAACTGTTGAGTTGGTAGACTCAGCTACATACTCACCAGCAATTCTCTGCATGGCTTGGGACAAAATATCCTTAGCAAGTTTATCAGAACGTTCCTTAACTTCTTGCTCAGCCTCACGAATACGGCTAGCAATTTCCTTGGTCAAGTCTTCCTCTGTTTGAGCTAAGATAATGTCTTTTGCCTCTGACTGAGTCAGACTTCCGACACGCTCAAGTTCAGCTTGCTTTTGCTTTTCAATTTCCTCTAGTTGCTCTTCACGTGCATCAAGGTTTTTTGCTCTATCAGAAATACTTTGTTCTTTTTGTTCAAGTGTTTTTTCTTTGTTCGTCAAATTATCGTCTTTACGGTCAAGGCTCGTAGCTCTCTCCGTCAAACGACTTTCGATTTGCTTGAGTTCTTGACGCTCTGACTTAAATTCAGCGTCCACTTCTTCGCGGTATTTTCTGGCTTCCTCTTTAGCCTCCAATAGTGCTTCTTTTTTAAGGGATTTGCTTTCGCTTTTAGCTTCATTGAGTAATAAATCCGCTTCGCGTTCAGCTTGTCCTCGTAAATTAGTTGCTTCTTGTTCAGCATTTAAAAGCATCAACTCTGCAGCCTCTTGTGATGATTTCATCTTGACTGAGATGCTGACATATCCAATGACTAAACCAATGATGACGGCAAAAACAACTATAACAATTGTCATAATTTCCATGTTTTTACCTCAATTTATTTGTTTATCCGAATGACATGCATTCTTATACATTCTACCACAAAAAACTATTTTTAACAAACCTTAAATGGAAGATATTTTGGTCATTTTTTGAGTTGAAATTGTTATTTTCCCTAGTAAAATAGGCTTCTTTAACGAACCCAATTTTTTATAGAATTTTTTACAAAAAAATAAGTAAAAAGCCTACCTTTCAGTAGACTTAGTTTGTTTCGATTCTGATTGGCACTCTGCCAAAATTTTGTTCTGCGATACTTGGATGTCCTAGTTGGTAAATCTGGTCTGCTTTTTGAGTCATGGCATCCCAGGGCTCTTTGCCGATTCGACTAACTAGATGGACCTGCTCTTTCAGAGACTTGAGATGTTGCCTACCTTTTTCGGTAAATCCAAGGATATGAATGGCTTCTGGCAAGGCACTTTCTCTGGCTTGTACCAAGATATAAGTCAAGAGGCGACGTACACGCGCTTTGGTGTAACGTTTAGTCGCAACTGCCTCGACCAACTCTTCCATAGACTGAGCTGTCTTGATTGCATCCTTGATACGAACAGCCATTTCTTGATTGACCTGATAGATAGTGGTTAAGTCAGGGTTTGACAAGATTTGGTAGCGAAGCAAAGGGTAATAATCTTCCCAGCTTACCTTGCTAGCATTTGCAAAAAGGGCAACAGAAGGCATAAAGCGCTCTAGAAAATTCTGGTCTGATTGGTGCTGACGAAGAGCTGTCGCTGAGGCAAAGTCCACATTCTTGTCCACAGAATGGTAACCTGCTCCCTGACGTTGAATTGGATGAAGCTTGATCTTTCGCCCTGCTACCGCTTTAGCATAGGCAAGTGCAAGGACATGATTGGGCGTATCACCAGAAAAATCAAGACCTGCAAATTCCTTCCACATGGCTTGGGTTTTCTGAGGGTAGGAAAGAGAATCCGGTAAGTTTTCCATGAAGAGTTCCATCTCTTGACCACGTTCTGTATATAGGTTAGCAATTTGCTGGTAATCCAGAACTTCTTCTGTCCCAAAGGCTAGGGTATCAATGCCCAAACGAGCCAAGATATCTACTGAACCTTGACCAAAGAAATCCGCTGCTTGTACACTGACTAAAAAGGGTAATTCTACGACCAAATCCGCACCATTTTCCAGCGCCATTTGAGCCCTTATCCACTTGTCAACGATAGCCGGCTCGCCACGCTGCATGAAATTTCCAGACATGGCAACGATTTTCAGGCCATCTGTCTGTTCCAGCAGGTATTTGTGGCCATTATGAAAAGGATTGAACTCCGCGATAATACCTGTAATGGTCATGATATTCTCCTACTTCTGTGCGACGAAAAACCAACGGGTACTAGTCTCTGTTGGCTCCTTGTCTTCAAAGTCCGCAAAGAGTTTGAAGGATTTGAATCCAGCCTGTTCTAGTAAAATATCATAAGTCAAGACCTCATAAGTGCGCTCCTCATGCACTTCATCATGACGACTAAAGGAACCGTCCGCTTCCTTGATAAAGAAGGTCAACTCATGCACGATAGAGTGAGGAGCATCATCCTCATAGGTATCCCAGAGCATGGCAAAATCTTCTGCATTTTCATGATAAGAATAACCTGGGAAGACCTCATCAGTCTGGTAGGTCGAGTGCACATCAAAGATAAAGACTCCGTCCTCATTGAGGGCATTATAGACTTCTTTAAAGACGTCCCCGACTTCCACTTCGTCCTGCATATAGCAGATAGAATCAGAATAGCAGGTCACAAAGTCGTATTTACCAGCCTTGGACAAATCCAGCATATTGCCTTCAATAAAATCAATCTTTTGCTTGGCTGAAGCCGCTCTCTTCTCAGCAATTTTCAGCATATCAGCACTCAGGTCTAATCCTATCACATCAAAACCAGCTTGAGAAAAGCGCACAGACTGAATCCCTGTCCCACAAGCCAATTCCAAGAGTCTCTTTCTCTCCTTAGTCTTAGGCAGATGACGGAGGGAAAAGTCTGTCCATTTGTCATATAAACTATCATCCATAACTGCATCGTAAACAGCCGCAAAAGTTTCATAAGTAGCCATAATTAAGATACAAAGAGCGTTAAAAGCAAGGAGAAAATAGGAAACTTTCTGCTGTATCGTCAGATGCAAAGAAAGTTTATCTTTTTCTCGCAGCTTTTAGCTCGTGTTCAGTTTCAAGATGAACAAAACACGACGCTCTTACCTTTCAATCAATTTTTCTAAAATAAGCAAATAAAACCCAGTTGACTGCAACTGAGTTCATCTTCTAAGCCAGAGTTTCTGAGAGGTCTACTGACTCTGCCTCATGCCAAAGTTTTTCTAGATTATAGTGGGCACGCATTTCTTCTGAAAAGATATGCACAACGACACTGCCAAGGTCTAGCAAGACCCAGCCTCCAGCTGCATCACCTTCGACATGACTGCCTTTAAAGCCTGCTTCCGCTACTTTTTCACGAATATTGTCAGCGATAGCATCCAACTGACGACTGTTCATAGAGCTAGTAATGACAAAGTAGTCTGTCAAACTGGTCAATTCTTGTACGTCAAGCGCGAGGATATCCTCCGCTCGTTTCTCATCAGCCGCTTTCACGACTAGTTCTAGTAATTCTTTTTCGTTCATTTAGTCCTCTTTCAAATAGTGCACATAGGCGTTATAGGTTTCAAGGGTTTGGGGATAGATGGGAAATCCTTGGTGAGCTAAATGCTCCACTGTGTGAGCTGTCTCGTAAGCCACCGCCTTATTTAGCGATAGTTCAGCAATTTCACGCGCCTCATCTACTCCTGGAAAGGTACGATTGTGCTCGATGTAGTCTGCGACATAGATAACTTTGTCAAGGTCTGTCATCTGACTCGCTCCGACTGTATGAATTTCTATTGCACGCAGAATTTCAGAGTCTTGCAAGTTCAAATCTTCCTGAATTTTGTAGATACCGACCATACCATGCCAAACATTATTGCCCCAGTTTTTAAGGTCAGAGTCAAGTTGGTATCGATCAATCAAGTCTAGAAATTCCTGGTCTGACAATTTTTTAGCATAGTCATGAAGGAGACCTGCTAGACCTGCTTTCTCGGCATCCACTCCGAATCGTTCTGCAAGTTCAATGGCTGCGCGCTCTACACCCAAACAATGGGTCAAACGCTTCTCAGGCAGAAGCTCTGCCATTTTTTTCAATAATTCCTCACGGGAACAGTTGATATAGTCCTGGTATGCCATCAGTAAAGTCCTTCTTTCTCGATATAGTCTAATACAGGCTTAGGTAGGAGAAAGTTAGGTGTGCGTCCTTGGGCAATGAAATCACGCACCATGCTAGATGAAATATCCATGAGAGGTACATCCACCCAGATAACTGGATAAGAAGTCCCTGCCTTGTAACGCGGACGTTGAACCCCTACAAACTGAACTAGTTCCACCAACTCATCAATTCGGTACCACTTAGGCAAATAGTCTACCATATCGGCACCGATAATGAAATAGTAATCTGTGTCTGGATTCTTCTCTGTTAGAAGCTTCATGGTGTCGTAGGTGTAGGAAATCCCCTTACGCTCTAGCTCTATGGTCTCAATAGCTATACCTTCGATTCCATCAATCGCCAATTCTAACATCTTGAGGCGATGGTGTTCAGGAATGGTTTCCTTTTTATCTACGTGAGGTGGTTGGTATTCGGGCATGAGCAGAACCTGATCCAATCCCAACTGTTGGCGCACTTGATCTGCAACAATCAGATGGGCATTGTGAACAGGGTTAAAATTTCCACCCAAAATACCGACTTGTTTCCGTTTTTTATCCTTGATTTCTGGCTCTAACTCCACTTTCGTAAAGGGAGTTAATAATTCGATTGCCATAGGTTAATCTCCTTTACTCTTCTGTAAAAACAGTTTTTGGGAGTGTCATTCTTAGATTTCTTTAACTTTTTTAGAAATCTTGCGATTTTCTTTCTTGATTGATTGTTTATACAAAATCAAGATGCGTCCGATTTTTTGAACTGTGTCCACACCGATTTCTTCTTCCAATATTTCAGCTACTTCGTGGATATTCTCATCTGTGTTTTGCAAGAGAGTAACCTTGATCAATTCACGAGCGTCTAGTGCTTGACGTACGCTGGTTTTGATTTGGTCGTTGAGACCATTTTTCCCGATTTGGATGATGGGTTTGAGGGTGTGTGCCTGGCTGTTGAGGAAGGCACGTTGTTTTGATGTTAATGACATATTCTTTCTTCCTTTTTTGATAGTTATTTTAGGTGGTGAGGGACGGTCGGAACTAATTTTCCAAAGATATCATCTTTGAAAAATGGATTTCCTGACCTCACAATTGAGCCTAGGTCTCAATTGTGCCCCTTGCCAATCTATGGATTGGCAATCACACCACGGCAATAACTATCTCTGTATGAGCTCACTTTGTTCGCTCAGTAATTTTATTTTAAATAATTGCTTTTCGTGTGACGACTGCGACGCCTTCTGGGGCCCAGACGGCTACTTTGGCAGTTCCTGTTACACGAATCCAGCCTAGTCCTGAAATAACTAGGTCTGTCTTGTCCTTGATAGTAAAGACATGTTGGACCAGTTTTGGAAAATCTTCTTTTTCCTTGCTATTTGGCGGTGTGAGAAGAGTTCCCAGGTGCTTGTCGTAAAAATCACTAGCTCCCTCCAGTTTGGTACGATGAAGTTTGAGTTCATTGTCAAAGAAAGCTGTGAAACCTTGCTTCTCTCCTGCAATAAAGTCAAAACGTCCCAGACCACCTAAAAATAGGGTTTGTTCAGGGTTTAGCTGATAGGTTTTGGGTTTGATTTCCTTTTTAGGACTGACATACTTGAGATTTTTAGCCGTCAAGTAGTGAGCCATCTGATGACGGTGTATAATCCCCGGTGTATCATAGATATAAGATCCGTCATCAAGCGGAATCTCAATCTTGTCCAAGGTTGTACCCGGGAATCGAGACGTCGTGATGACATTCTGGTCACCCGTGATTTCCTGGATGATGGCATTGATAAGAGTTGATTTACCGACATTAGTCACCCCAACTACATAGACATCGCGTCCTTTACGGTAATGCTCGATTTTTTCAATGACTTCCTTGATAGCATGCTTATTTTGAGCTGAAGTCAGAACAACGTCCACAGGACGTAGACCTTCTTCGTGGGCACGTTCCATGAGCCATTGGCTAATCTTCCCAGCCTTTACTGACTTAGGTAGGATATCTTTTTTATTTCCGACTAAGAGCACATCATTACCTGATACAAAGCGTGGCAAACCTGGGATAACAGAGCCATTGAAGTCAAAAATATCAATGACATTGACCACCAAGGCATCACTATCTCCTACCTCGTGCAAGAGTTTGAGGAAATCATCATCTGTCAACTGCACATCTGTAATTTCATTATAATGACGAAGACGGAAACAACGTTGGCAATATACTTCTCCAGTTTCCAAACCTTTTTCCAATGCTGACTGAGGTGTAAAACCCAACCCAGTCTTATCTTCCGTCTGAATGGTTGCTCCACAACCAATACAGAGAATTTCTTCCATAGTTAAATTCCTTTTTTATAAGTAATAGGTCCGTACTTCTCAGTGATTTGCTTCATAACACGACGTTCACGAGCTCGGTTGATTTGCGTTTTGATGGAATCGTGCTGCACCAAGGGTTTAACCAAAATCGAGCGAATTCCTGCACGGTGAGCTGCACGAATATCTGTCATGAGCTGATCCCCAACCATGACCACTTCATTTTTCTCATAGTGGAATTCTTTCATCGCTCGATCAATCCCGAAAGTAAAAGGCTTCAAAGCCCAGTAAACATAATCAATTCCAAATTTTTCAACTGCTCGTTGAACACGTTTTTTAGAATTGTTTGAGACTACGATAATGCGAATCCCTGCATCACGAAGATCATGCAACCATCGTTTCATGTCTGGAGTCCCGTCAGGGTTATTCCAAGCAATGAGAGTGTTATCTAAATCTACCAAAACAGCTTTTATTCCCTGTTTTTGCAGGCTTTCTACTGTCAAATCATAAACTGCTTCCACAGCAAAATCTGGCATGTAATGTTCAATCGCCATTCTGGCTCCTTCTCTTTTATTTCCTAGTAATTTTCTTCAGCCATTGAGATAAGGCTGCCCATAAAATCAAGCTAGCCATTAAGATATAAATCCAAGCATTTGGCTCTTCTGTAAATGGTAGAGGAACATTCATTCCGAAGAAACCTGTAATAACCGCAAGTACTGCTAGTAAGACGGAGATAATGGTCAAAATTGTCAAACTATCATTCAGGTTATTGTTTAGGATGTTGTTGTAAGAAGCGGAGAGTTGTTGCAAGACTTGAGAAATCAAATCTGTCATAGACACCAACTGATGGGCTTCAATCATCGCATCATCAAACTGCTCTCGTTCGACATCGTTAAATCTCCGATAAAGAGCATGACCTTGGATATGTTCCAATAAAAGTCGATTTTGTTTTGCCGCTGCTGTCAAGTAAACCATACCAGTCTCCAAGTCAGAGAGGGCGAAAAGATTTTTCTTTGTTGTGGTTTGACGTAGCAAGGCACTAATTTCGTCCTTACTTTTATCCATTTCTTCAATGACGGGATAATAAGCGTTACTAATAATCTCTAAACCGGCAAAGAGAAATTTGTAAATAGAAAGGGACTCATGACTATTCAGATAAGATAACATTTGATCAATGACATAAGCGTTCTTATGGTTACTAATCGTAATCATTCGTTGTTTTTCAACGATAAAGGTCATAGGAATGGCTTCATAGTAATCCTTGTCCTTTTCTAAGTCCAGAACATTGTAGATAAAGGTCACAGTCCCATTCTCACGGTTGTAATCCATATGGGCACGTTCATTTTTATCCAGCGCATATTCGATGGTTTCCTTATCCAATCCGTAGATTTCAGATAAATCTTCAAGATTTTTAATTTTTTCAATATCAAGATTTATCCAGGTACAACCATTTCCTAATTGTTTATCTAAAACCATCATTTCTCCTCTGTCAAACTTCCTCCATTATACCATAAATAAAGGGAAATTTCAGTTCTACTCTTCTCTTGAAAAATTGCTAACTACAGTGATATTACGGTTAGGAACAAAGTGGAGGGCTTGGTCATCACCTCTTAGTTGAGTAGTTCGAATTCCAACACTAACTACTTTCCCCGATACAGTAATGGGACCATTTGTCAAAACGACCTCATCTCCCACATCCAACTGACGTTCAAAGAGAATAAAGAAACCATTGATGACATCTGAAAGGAAACCTTGTGCCCCCATACCAATCGCAACCCCAGCAATCCCAGCACCAGCTAGTAAACTTGATACAGGCAGTCCTAGGATAGATAAAATGCAGTAGACTAAGAAGAAATAGAGAATGTAATTAAAGACATTTTCAAGCAAACGCGAAATTGTCTTCTGTCTTCCCGCGTCCCGATTTGAAAATTTAAGCGATGGTTTTACAATTCTCTTAACAGTCGTATGAAGTAGCTTTTTAGCAATATAAAATAGTACAAATAAAATTAAAAGAGAAATCACTTTTGTCAAGAGATTCTCAAATACTGAGGTTAAATCTAGCTTATCAAAATAACTTTTAAAAAATTCTTGCATGTAAAACTCCTTTCTAATTATTATACCACAAAACGATATCTGAACCAGTTTGGCAAATATTCATTCTGCCAATATTATCAATAGATTGACTTGATTTCAAAACATATTTATACTATAATCAAACCACTACATAGAGAACAAATTAGTTTCTCAATAACTCTCTTGGAATAGACCTTTCTACCTCACCTACTACTAAAACTTTAAAGCATTTATCTCAAGGAAATATTCTATGTCTATCACTCAACGTACTTTAAAACTAGTCCTGGCAACCTGTTTTGCTTGTTTACTAGCCTACTTTTTTGATTTGTCATCAGCTGTATCAGCTGGTATCATTGCTATCTTGAGTCTTTCTGATACTCGAAGAAGCACGATCAAGCTAGCCCGCAATCGACTTTTTTCAACCTTGCTGGCGTTAATGATTGGTGTTATTGCCTTTCAACTAACTGGTTATCATATCTGGAGCTTTGGACTCTACTTAGCATTCTATGTTCCCCTTGCCTATAAACTTGGTTGGGAAATTGGAATCACTCCTAGTAGCGTTCTGGTCAGCCATCTCTTAATCCAACAATCAACAGCACCAGCACTTTTACTGAATGAGCTCTTACTCTTCCTAATCGGTACTGGCTTTGCGCTTCTGGTCAATCTCTACATGCCTTCACGTGAAAAAGACATTCAACATTATCATACGCTTGTTGAAGAAAAACTTAGAGATGTCCTTCTACGGCTTTCTTACTATCTGAAAAGAGGAGATGGCCGTAATCAGGCTCAACTTGTAAATGAACTTGATCAACTGCTTGAGGATGCTCTTAAGTTAGTTTACCTCGATCATTCTGACCATCTCTTTCACCAGACAGATTATCATATTCACTACTTTGAGATGCGACAAAGGCAAACGCGTATCTTGAGAAATATGGCACAACAGATTAATACTTGCCAACTAGCCGCAAGTGAGAGCCTTATTGTCGCACAGCTCTTTTCAAAGACAGCTAGTCAATTGAGTCAAACCAATCCAGCCTATGACTTATTGAATGATATCGATAGCTACCTGCAGGTATTTCGCAATCGTAGTCTCCCTAAAACAAGAGAAGAGTTTGAAACACGGGCGACACTATTACAACTCTTTCGTGAATTAGAACATTTTATCCAGATAAAAGTAGATTTCTACAACCGTTATTCTGACAATGACAGTAACAAATAAAAACTTCTATCGGCAACACAGTTGCTAATAGAAGTTTTTTTGTTATTAATAGATTTAATTTTCTCGCTTCTTTCGAATAGACATGAGACTGATATCTCTCAAACTAAAGTAGGTAAGAGCTAGCATCCCCAATGTAATAAAGATTTCTGCTGGAAGTTGGAAGATTTGTAGAGTTGACAGCATCAATAAAATCAAGAGAGCAACCAATCCGAAAACCAGAATAACAACGTTGACCGTTCCCTTAATACTTTGAGGAGTCGCAAAGATATAAAGTAAGAGTAATAAAATCCCTATGATTAGATAGACCATTTTTATCTCTTTCTAGCTCTTATTCAGCTGATTTTTTCTTTTTGTTTGCTTTTTCGCGCTCTGCCTTATTCAAGATTTGTTTACGCAAACGGATTGATTCAGGCGTTACTTCCATGTATTCATCATCGTTCAAGAACTCAAGTGATTCTTCAAGCGTCAAGATACGAGGAGTTTTGATAACCGCTGTTTGGTCTTTAGTAGCTGAACGAACGTTGGTCATTTGTTTTGCTTTCGTGATATTAACAGTCAAGTCATTTTCACGAGAGTTTTCACCGATGATCATTCCTTCGTAAACCTCAGTACCTGGGTTAACAAAGATAGTACCACGTTCTTCGATAGACATGATTGAGTAGGTTGTTGCCTTACCAGCATCGATAGAAACAAGAGCACCACGATGACGTCCACCAATTTCTCCTGGAATCAATGGCAAGTATTGGTCGAAGGTATGGTTCATGATACCGTAACCACGAGTCATTGACAAGAACTCAGTTGAGTATCCAATCAAACCACGCGCAGGAACTAGGAAGACCAAACGAGTTTGACCGTTACCAGTTGAGATCATATCCAACATTTCACCTTTACGTTCAGAAAGACTTTGGATAACAGATCCTTGGTATTCTTCTGGTGTGTCAATTTGCACGCGTTCAAACGGCTCACATTTAACACCATCGATTTCTTTGATGATAACTTCTGGACGAGATACTTGAAGCTCATATCCTTCACGACGCATGGTTTCGATCAAGATAGACAAGTGCAATTCCCCACGTCCTGAAACGGTCCATTTATCTGGTGAGTCCGTTGGGTCTACACGAAGAGAAACGTCTGTTTGCAATTCTGCTTGAAGGCGCTCTTCAACCTTACGTGAAGTAACCCATTTCCCTTCACGACCAGCAAAAGGTGAGTTGTTAACCAAGAAGGTCATTTGAAGGGTTGGCTCATCAATATGAAGAACTGGAAGAGCTTCAACTGCATCTGTTGGAGTAATGGTTTCACCAACGAAGATATCTTCCATACCTGATACGGCAATCAAATCACCAGCCTTAGCTTCTTGGATTTCACGACGTTCCAAACCAAAGAAACCAAAGAGTTTTGTAACACGGAAGTTTTTAGTTGTACCATCTAGTTTAGAAAGAGTTACTTGATCCCCAACTTTCACACTACCACGGAAGATACGTCCGATACCGATACGTCCTACGAAGTCATTGTAGTCAAGAAGTGACACTTGGAATTGAAGGGGTTCATCTGAGTTATCAACTGGAGCTGGAATGTGGTCGATAATGGTGTCAAAGATTGGCGCCATAGTCTTTTCTTGGTCTGCTGGATCATCTGACAATGAAGATGTTCCGTTGATCGCTGAAGCATAGACTACTGGGAAGTCAAGCTGATCATCATCTGCACCAAGTTCGATGAAAAGTTCCAAAACTTCATCCACTACTTCTGCTGGACGAGCTGATGGCTTATCGATTTTGTTAACTACAACGATAGGTACAAGGTCTTGTTCCAAGGCTTTTTTCAATACGAAACGAGTCTGTGGCATGGTTCCTTCGTAAGCATCTACGACCAAAACAACACCGTCAACCATTTTCATGATACGTTCTACTTCTCCACCGAAGTCCGCGTGTCCTGGTGTATCCATGATGTTAATACGAGTTCCGTTGTAAGCAACGGCTGTATTTTTAGCAAGGATGGTGATTCCACGCTCTTTCTCGATATCGTTTGAGTCCATTGCACGCTCAGCCAATTCTGTACGTGCGTCAAGAGTTTCAGATTGTTTCAACAATTCGTCAACGAGGGTTGTTTTCCCGTGGTCGACGTGGGCGATAATCGCGATATTACGGATATCTTCTCTTAATTTTGTCATGATTTCCTCTATTTATTTCAAATTTATTTTCTAACTGAACGATTATACCACAATTTTAAGCAAATGGCATAACTCAAGTAAGTGTAAATGTTTTCAAAAGAAAATTCATTTCTTCTCTTTTCTTTTCAAAAATATCGACTTGTGATAAGATAGGCTGGTATGCGTTTAGATAAATTATTAGCCCAGGAAAAAATTAGTCGAAAAACCATGAAACAAGCTCTTCTCAAAAAAGAAATCTTAGTTGATGGACTCCCTGCTACTTCCCTTGCACACAATGTTGATACAGGGTTGCAAGAGTTGATTTTCAAAGATAGAAAAATCCAAGGATATGAACATACTTACCTCATGCTTCACAAACCAAATGGTGTCGTGACAGCAAGCAAAGACAAAAAACTTCCAACCGTCATGGGCCTCCTTCCTCAACATCTCCAGTCAGACCAACTCTATGCTATTGGTCGGCTGGATCGAGATACGACAGGATTTCTCATCTTGACGGATAATGGACCTTTAGGTTTTCAACTCCTCCACCCTCAGTATCATGTGGATAAAACTTATCAAGTTGAGGTCAATGGACCACTGACTCCTAACCATATCCAAGAGTTCAAGGATGGAATAGTCTTTCTTGATGGAACTGTCTGTAAACCAGCTCAGCTTGAAATTCTAGCCTCAAGTCCTAGCCACAGTAGAGCCACCATCACCATATCGGAAGGAAAATTTCACCAGGTCAAGAAAATGTTCCTCTCAGTCGGTGTCAAGGTCACTGCCCTCAAACGAGTTCAGTTCGGGGATTTCCTATTAGACCCTGACCTAGCAGAAGGTCAATACAGGCACTTGAATCAAGAGGAATTGAAAATCATTAAAAAATATTTAGAAAAGAGTAGGTAAAACAAAAAAGCTTTAAAACTAAAGCTCTTTTGTTTTAATTAATTCTCGAAAGTTGTGAGATAAGTACGATACAGATAAGTGCAGAAATCACAATCCCTAACACAATCCCTAAAATAGAGAGAATTTTTTCTGTCTTATAGTCTAGTCCAGACTCTTTTTGATGTGAATTAGCCAAGGCTAAACCAAAAATACCAAAAATAATACTGAACACTGGGAATCCAAAGGCAAGTATGATAGATATGATACTCAAAACAATTGGGGCTTTTTTCTTTTCTTCTGTATTCATATTATAAAAACTCCTTAAATTTATTACAGATTCATTATACCACACAAAGAGATTTTATCTAATGTGCAATAAATAACCTTTCCCTTGAGCCAGGAAATATTAGAAATGATTGATACCTACTTCGAGAAGATTGGATAAAATAAAAAAGCTTTAAATATAAAGCTTTTTTAGATTCTTGCTAAGCTATAAAATAAAGCGATGTCCACAATCAAGCTAAGGACAGAAACTACGATCCCCCCGATACTTAGGATTCTTTCTCTTTTAAAATCTAGACCAGATTCTTTTTGACTTGAATTAGCCATTACTAGTCCAACGATACCTAGAATCAGTCCTACTATTGGAGATGGCAATCCAAGGACGATTGATAGAATACCTAAAATAAGTGGGTGTTTTTTCTTTTTGTGTGTATCCATATTATAAAACTCCTTAAATTTATTACAGATTCATTATATCACACAAAGAGATTTTATCTAATGTGCAATAAATAACCTTTCCCTTGAGCCGGGAAATATTAGAAATGATTGATACCTACTTCGAGAAGATTGGATAAAATAAAAAAGCTTTAAATATAAAGCTTTTTTGTTAGAATCCTGATTAGTGCATCATCAAAATGACTCCTGCA
Organism: Streptococcus infantis; assembly: GCF_021497965.1. GTDB lineage: Bacteria > Bacillota > Bacilli > Lactobacillales > Streptococcaceae > Streptococcus > Streptococcus infantis_B. Next base: position 1,288,362 of record NZ_CP046525.1, read on the forward strand.
ATCCAGTTAAGGACTGAAATGACAATCCCTACGATATTGAGGATTTTTTCTGTTTTATAATTTAGTCCAGATTGATTTTGGTGTGAATTACCCAATACTAATCCAATGATACCCAAAATCAGACCTACGATTGGAGATAATAAACCAAGGACGATAGATAGGATACCTAAAACAAGCGATGCTTTTTTCTTTTCTTGCATAATAAAAACTCCTTAAAATTTATATTACTATTATACTATAAAAAGTCATATTTCTATATTAAACATATGTGACAAGTTTTTTTCACATTGTTAATTAGATTTCACCTTCCCAGTCCAAGAATCCAATCCATAAGAGAGGATATAGATTTCTGAGAAACCTTGTTTTTTCAAGAAAAGCGCTGCATTTGTGACACGTTGCGCACGTTGGTTCTCATAAAGAAGGACAGGCTTATCCTTGCGAAGCGCTGCGAGACTTGTCTTCAATTGATTTGAAGGGATATTACGAGCTCCGAGGATATGTTTTCTGTGGAAGTCAGCTGGATCACGCAAATCAATCAACTGACCTGTACGAATCAAAGACTCAAACTCTGCATTGTCTACGATTTTCGCTGCTCGACGAATGCGAAGATAGTTGTATCCCATCCAAGCTAACATTGCTACGACAAGTCCCCATAATACCCAAGTTACCATAATACTTAATCTCCATTTTTTTCTAAATAGTCTAATTCTAGTTTGTGCTCTCTACGCAGAACAGCTTCTGCTTCAAGATAATCCAGCTTGTCCATCAAGCCTGCATCATAGATTCGAGATAGTTCAATCTTCATCAGTTCAATGTCATAGAGACGTTTCCCCATATAGACAATAATGCCAAACTGTTTGAGAAATTGTTGCACATCATAGAGTGTTTTCATAGCTTTCATTTTAGCAAATATTCAGAGTTTTTTCAATAGTTCCCGCAGAGGATTCCCTTTTTCACGATTATCTGAATTTCCTTACACTATGACAAAGAAGAAATCCTAAAGTCATTCCAACGATATTTTGCAGGAGATTTGGGATGATTTCTGGTATGGCTGCTCCCCAACCATTCATCCAAGCCGATGCCAGAGCATAGCCAGCTACCATGAAAATAGTCGCCAAGACTAAGCCTAGCCATTGCCATTTCCCTTTAAAACCTGCGAAATAGCCTTGGAAACCATGATTAAGTAAGCTAAAAAACATCCACTGAGGATAACCTGAAATAAGGTCAATGAGAAATCCTGCTAAACCTCCGACAACGGCTCCTTCACGGCTGCCAAAGTAAAAGGCTGTAAAGAAGACACCGACGTCCAAAAGTGTAAAAATTCCGGTTGGGGTCGGGATTTTAATAAAATAACCTAATACTACAGAACTGGCTGCTAAGATGGATACTAGGGCGATTTTAGTTGTTTTGGTTTGCTTCATATTGTCTCACTCCATATTGATCTGCTTGAGCAATAGCTCGGTAAACAAAGGCCTTGGAACTTTCAATTGCTGGCAAGAGTTCCTCTCCCTTGACTAACTGGCTGGCAATACTAGATGCAAAGGTACATCCTGCACCAGCATTTTGTCCTTGGATGACTGGATTTTCAAGGATTGTGAAATTTTCTCCGTCATAAAAGACATCCACAGCCTTATCCTGACTAAGGCGATTTCCACCCTTGATAATCACTACTGGTGCACCCAAATCATGCAGTTTTTTGGCTGCAGTTTTCATGTCTTCCAGGCTTTCAATCTTTTGGTCTGCAAGCAACTCTGCCTCAGGAAGATTCGGAGTAATCACAGATACATAAGGGAAAAAGCGAATCAACTCTTGACAGAGCTCGCTGACTGCAACGTCGTGCGTTTCCTTACAAACCAATACGGGGTCCAAGACCACTGGAACTCCTGATCTTTCCTTAATGAAAATCAAGGCTTTCTCAGCAACACCGACCGTTGGCAAGAGACCAATCTTAATCCCTCCAAAGTCTACACTCTTGAGGCTATCCAACTGTTGTTGGAAAATAGTTTCATCTGTCGGAAAGACCTCAAAACCATTTTCTGTCAAGGCAGTCAAGCAGGTCATAGCTACAAATCCATGCAAACCATTCAAAGTATAGGTGGCAAGGTCAGCAGCTAATCCGCCACCACTAAAAATATCATTTCCTGAAAGTGCTAAAATACGATTATTCTTCATAACGAATCTCCTTCAAATACAAACCATTGGGTGCTGCAGTTGGGCCTGCCAACTGTCTGTCTTTTTTCTCCAAAATCAGGTCAATCTGCTCAATTGACATCCGATTGTTGCCAATTTTTAGCAGGGTTCCAACCATATTTCGAATCTGCTTATAGAGGAAGCCATTGCCAGAGAATGTAAAGGTCAAAAACTGCCCTGTTTCATCAACCCTAAGACTAGCTTCCGTAATCGTTCGAACCTTGTTCTCTACACTAGTCCCTGATGCTGTAAAACCAGTAAAATCATGTGTTCCCTCCAGTTTTTTTACAGCAAGCTGCATCCGCTCCACATCTAGTGAATAGGGATAATGAGTCGCATAATGGCGACGCATGGGATTTTTGGGACGCCCTCTATCTACGATAAACTCGTAGGTCTTGCTATGCTTGGCATAACGGCAATGAAAATCATCGGCCACAATCTCAATCGAAATCACATCGATGTCTTCAGGACTTTGGGTATCAAGAGCAAAGCGAAGTTTTTCCTCATCCATCTGATAGGGAAGATCAAAGTGGATGACCTGTCCTAATGCATGAACACCACTGTCCGTTCGCCCAGCACCATGAATGGTAATGGCCTGTCCTTTATTTAATTTGGCTAAAGTTTTTTCAATTTCCTCCTGAACACTACGCGCATGAGGTTGCCGCTGAAAACCGGCAAAAGCGTAGCCATCATAGGAAATTATAGCTTTATATCTAGTCATGTATCTATTTTATCAAGAAAATTTCTCTGCAACAAGTTTGAGAATTAAAAATTGTAAGGGGACAGTTTTGGGTTTCATCTAGTTCTTACCTAGATTTTCTCATGATGTATTTTCGTATAGGTACTTCAACCATTTGAACGATTTCAAATCCTTCCTTTTGGTAAAGATTGTAAGCTGTTTGATTTGCCTCGTAGACATTTAGAGAAATAGTATCTATGTCTTCATTTTCAAAGGCCAAACTAACAAATTTCCTTAAAGCCTGCCTACCTAACCCCTGCCCCTGTTTCTGAGGATTGATAAAAAATCTCCCGATATGAAGATTCCTGTCTTCTAACCTGATTTTCTGGATGACGCCTACAAACTCTTCTCCAACAAAAATGGAAAAAATCCCTTCCATCTTTTGCAAGGATTGGGTAATCAAGGGATAAGAAATCTTTGGCCCCATCCATTGCTTCTGAAAACTTTCTCCCAAAGCATTAGACCACTGACAAATGAGTTTGGCATTTTCTAACTGAAGTCCTTTTTCAAAGTGAATTTTCATATTTGCTCCTATAACTTCTCCTATATCCAACTATTATACTCTTTCTCTTATTTTTTCCGAATAAATAAGTATGATTCATCTTTACTTTTTTCTTGTTGGAACGATTCTTGCTTCCTTTCTAGGCTTGGTCATTGATCGCTTTCCTGAACAATCCATCGTATTTCCTGCAAGTCACTGTGATTCTTGTCAGACTCCTTTGAGACCTCTGGATTTGATTCCAATTGTTTCTCAAGTAATTGGGCGCTTTCGCTGTCGCTATTGTAAGGTACGATATCCTTTCTGGTATGCTTTCTTTGAGTTAGGCTCGGGACTGCTCTTTCTAGCTTTTTCTTGGAAAATTCTAACCTTGAGTCAAGTCATCCTAATCACTGCCGGTTTAACTTTGGGAATCTATGACTTTCGACATCAAGAATACCCCTTAATCGTCTGGCTAATATTTCACTTAATTCTCATGGTTTGCTCTAGTTGGAATCTAATCATGGTTTTCTTCCTAGTTCTTGGAATCATTGCCCATGTTATCGATATCCGTATAGGAGCAGGTGATTTTCTCTTTCTAACTTCTTGTGCCCTTATTTTTAGCCTAACTGAAATGCTGATTCTCATTCAATTTGCTTCTACAATCGGCATTCTAGCCTTTCTCCTGCTAAGGAAAAAGGAAAGACTTCCTTTTGTGCCTTTCCTATTACTTGCTGCTTGCGTGATTATTTTTGGTAAGCTACTGCTTCTTGGATAAAGTCAGCGATTTCTGCTACTTGTCCTTCATGCAGAGCCTTAACAATCTTGGAACCGACGATGACGCCATCTGATACTGCATTGAAGCGTTCCACATCAGCCTGAGTGGATACACCAAATCCGGTCAATACTGGAATGTCAGCCACTTGATGAAGTTGAGCCAAGTGCTTGTCCAAGTCAGATCGGTAATTTCCTGATTTCCCTGTTACCCCATTGATAGCAACGGCATAGACAAATCCTTCTGCCCCTTCAATGAGTTCCTTTTGACGCTCAATTCCTGTCGTCAAGCTAACAAGTGGAATCAAGGCAATGTCTGTATCCGCCAAATATGGCTCTACAAAGTTGGCATGTTCATGAGGAAGGTCTGGGATAATCAAACCCTTGACTGCTGTATCAGTAAGATCTTTAACCAATTTCTCCACACCGTACTGAAAGAGGGGATTAAAGTAGGTCATGATGACAAGCGGAATTTCTGTTTCAATGGTTTTCAAGGTTTCAACCAAAGCCTGGGTAGAGGTTCCGCGAGCTAGACTGCGCAAGCCTGCTTCTTCGATAACAGGACCATCTGCAACCGGGTCTGAAAAGGGAACTCCTACCTCAATGGCAGACACACCCAAATCTTCTAAAAAGTGAATTGTTTCTCCGAGACCAGACAAACCTTTTTCATGGTCTCCAGCCATAATATAGGGGACAAAAATTCCCTTTCCGGTTGCCTTGATAGCGTTCAGTTTTTCTGTTAGTGTCTTAGGCATGAGCTTCTCCCTTCTTTGCTGCGTCTGCTTCCAAACGGTCTTTGACTTGAACTACATCCTTGTCCCCGCGACCTGATAGACAGACAATCATAGACTTGTCTGGACCAAGTTCTTTGGCTAATTTCACCGCAAAGGCGATAGCGTGACTAGACTCCAAAGCTGGGATAATCCCTTCCACACGAGACAAGAGTTGGAATCCTTCCAAGGCTTCCTCATCTGTCACAGGAACATAGGTCGCACGCTTGATGTCGTGGTAGTGAGAATGTTCAGGACCGATACCTGGGTAGTCCAAACCTGCTGAGATAGAGAAGGCTTCTAAGATTTGTCCATGGGCATCTTGGAGCACATCCATGAGAGAACCGTGAAGAACTCCTGGTCGACCCTTGGTCAAGGTTGCTGCATGATGCTCTGTATCCACACCAAGTCCTGCCGCTTCAGCTCCATACATAGCTACAGATTCATCTTCCACAAATGGATGGAAGAGACCGATAGCATTAGAACCTCCACCAACACAGGCTACTAGGGCATCTGGCAAATCTTGCCCTGTCAAGTCACGGTACTGTTGTTTTGCTTCTCGACCGATAACACTTTGGAAATCACGCACAATTTCTGGAAAAGGATGAGGCCCCAAGGCAGAACCAAGGATATAGTGGGTATCATCGATGTTGGCTACCCATGAACGAAGGGCTGCATTGACCGCGTCTTTAAGCACGCGCGAACCATCTGTTACAGCTTCCACCTTGGCTCCCAAAAGTTCCATACGAAAGACATTGAGGGCTTGGCGTTTAACATCTTCCTCACCCATATAGATAGTACATTCCATGTTGAAAAGGGCTGCAGCTGTTGCAGTTGCTACACCGTGCTGACCGGCACCAGTTTCAGCGATAATTTTCTTTTTGCCCATGCGTTTAGCGAGAAGAACTTGTCCCAAGGCATTGTTAATCTTGTGTGCACCTGTATGGTTGAGGTCTTCACGTTTGAGGTAAATCTTGGCTCCGCCGATATGCTGGGTCAAGTTTTTTGCGTAGTAAAGAGGTGTTTCACGTCCTACATACTGGCGCAAAAGTTGGTTTAACTCTTCTTGGAAACTTGGATCTGCCTGACTTTCACGATAAGCTTCTTCCAACTCCAATACTGCTGTCATCAATGTTTCTGGGACAAAACGTCCACCGAATTTTCCGTAAAATCCTTCTTTATTTGGTTCTTGATATGCCATGTTTTACTCTCTCTATAAATCTTCTAATCTTTTCATGATCTTTTTGTCCGTCTGTCTCTACACCACTTGATACATCTACTGCAAAGGGGGTAAAGTGTTGAATAGCTTCTTCTACATTATCCTCATTGAGCCCACCTGCGATGAAGAAAGGCTGGGCTAGTTCTGTCGTATCTAGTTGCCCCCAATCAAAGGTTTGACCACTTCCTGCCACAGGTGCATCAAAGAGGAGATAGTCTGCCCGAGAACTTGGCACATGACCATCTCCATCCACTTGCACAGCCTGAATGCCGGCACAAGGCAAATCCTCAAAAAAATCATTCGCCACCTGACCATGAACCTGCACCAAGTCCAAGCCAACTTTTTCAATCGCTTCTAGTAATTCTTCCCGACTTGGTGAAACAAATACACCAACCTTTTTTACATTTGTAGGAATAATCTCAGCCAGCTCTGTTGCTTGTTCCAGGGTCACCTGTCTTTTGCTAGGAGCAAAGACAAAACCGATGTAATCCGTCCCTGCTGAAACGGCTGTTCCCACCGCTTCTTTGGTCGATAGTCCACAAATCTTAACCTTTGTCAATCTGCAACTCCTTGATTCTCTGGGCTACGTCTTCTGCTTGCATGAGGGCTGTTCCTACCAAAATTCCGTTAAAGTAGGGTGCAACTCGTTTCGCATCTGCTTCTGTAAAAATAGCAGATTCAGAAATGTAGAAGCAATCGTCCTTAAAGTATTGGGCCAAGTCTACACTGGTCTGTAAGTCGACTTCAAAGGTAGTCAAATTACGATTATTCACACCAATAATTTGAGCGCCAAGGCGGTGAGCCACTTCTAGCTCAGCCAGATTATGAGTTTCCACCAACACTTCTAGTCCAAGCTCTGTCGCATAGTCATACAGTTCCTTGAGGCGTTCTTCTGATAAAGCCGCTACGATGAGCAAGATAACTGTCGCACCTGCATTGCGAGCTCGGATGATTTGCTTTTCATCGATAATAAAATCCTTGTTCAGCGTCGGAATCTGTACCTGACTGGAAATCTCACGAAGGTAATCCAAATGACCTTTGAAGAAAACTTCGTCTGTCAATACAGAAATCATAACAGCGCCGTTAGCCTCGTAAGTCTGGGCCTGTTGAACGATATCCACATCCAGATTGATATCACCCATACTTGGACTCGCCTTCTTGACCTCTGCAATGATTTGCAAGCGGTCCTGATGGTTTTTCAAATATTCAGCTAAGCGATAGCTTGCTCGCAGGGGCTGAAACTCCTCTCGCTCCATCTTTTCAACTTCACGCGCCTTCTGTTCTAAGATACGTGACAAAAATTCCTGACTCATTTTTGATACTCCTGTAATAGTCTGAGTTTTTCAAGGGCCTTACCACTAGCTATCACTTGACGTGCCATTTCAACTCCGTCTTTGATAGTATCTACCTTACCATTGGCATAAAAACCAAGGCCAGCATTTAAGACTGTTGTTTCCAAGAATGGACTTGGTTCGTTATTAAGAACGCTAACAAGAATGGCTGCATTCTCATGAGCATTTCCCCCACGAATGTCCTCAATGGCAATGCGTTCCATTCCCAAATCTTCTGGGGTAAAGGTTGACAAAGTGATTTCACCATTTTCAAGAAGGGCAATGCTAGTAGTACCATTCAAACCAGCTTCATCTAATCCTTCCGGACCAGCTACTACAATGGCACGTTTGCGACCCATGTTTTTCAAAACCTGAGCAGTACTTTCTAGAAGTTCTGGACGACTAATTCCTAGAAGCTGTGTTTCCAAGATCATTGGGTGAATGAGTGGACCTGTCAAATTCATGATGGTTGGAATTCCCAACTCCAAGCGTGCTGGCATGACATATTTCATAGCTGGATGCATGTTTTTGGCAAAGAGAAAGACAATTCCTGTTTGATCAAATACCTTACCCAATTGTGCTGGCTTGAGGTCAATATTGATTCCCAAAGCTTGCAAGACATCTGCTGAACCAGATTTAGAGGAAATTGAACGATTACCATGTTTAGCCATATGGATGCCTCCACCTGCTAAGACAAAGGCTGCAGTTGTTGAAATGTTGAAGCTAAATGACTTATCTCCACCTGTACCGCAGTTATCCATAGCATCTTGAATGTTGGTTGGAATGTGTTGAGCATGTCCTCTCATGACTTGAGCGAGGGCTGTTCTTTCTTCAGGTGTCTCTCCCTTCATCTTGAGGGCTAAAAGAAGTGAAGCGATTTGTGCTTCTGTCACTCGCCCTGTTACGATGCGTTCGATCACATCTGTCATTTCAACACTTGATAGGTCTTCAAAGTTCGCTAATTTTTCAATAATTTCTTTCATTTTGTCTTCCTCACTTTACAACTTTCTCGATAAAATTCTGAATAGAAGATAGGCCATCTGGTGTTCCAATACTTTCTGGATGATACTGCAAGCCATAAATCGGCAAGATTTTGTGTTGAATTCCCATAATGGCTTGGTCATCTGTCGAACGAGCTGTCACTTCAAACTCTTCCGGCATCTCTTCAATTAAAATACTGTGGTAACGCATGACTGGGCGATTGTCCTCAATCTCTTGATAGAGAACGGATGGAGTCTCAAATCGGATTTGGCTTTGTTTACCGTGCATAACTTTAGGAGCCAAGCCCAACTTGCCACCAAAGACTTCTGCGATGGCCTGGTGCCCCAAACAAATCCCTAGAATCGGTTTCTTACCTGCAAAATCACGAATCATTTCTTCCATCTTCCCAGCATCAGCTGGCCAACCTGGACCAGGAGAAAAGACCAGTCCATCTGCCTTTGTAGCTTCTTCATAAAGGGTTGGATCATCATTTCTTAAAACCTGAACTTCTGCGAAATTCCCAATGTATTGGGCTAGGTTATAGGTAAATGAATCATAATTATCAATCAATAAAATCATGGTCTTAGTTCTCCCATTCTAGTCATAGATTTAGCTTTATTAATCGTTTCTTGGTATTCGTTTTGAGCGATAGAATCATAAACAATTCCTGCTCCAGCCTGCACATAGGCTGTTTTATTTTTTAGAACCATGGTTCGAATTGCAATGGCAAAGTCAATATCTCCAGTTGCTGAAAGGTAGCCGATAGCTCCGGCATAAACGCCTCGCTTCTCTGTTTCCAACTCATATATGCGTTTCATAGCACGAATCTTAGGGGCCCCAGAAACTGTTCCTGCCGGAAGAGTCGCTTTCAAGGCATCCATGGCAGTCAGTTCTGGCAACAAACGTCCTTTTACTACGCTAGTCAAATGCATGACATAGCGGAAAAGTTCCACTTCCATATACTTGGTTACTTGGACACTTGCTGTTTCAGCAATTCTACCGATATCATTGCGTCCTAGGTCCACTAGCATTCGGTGTTCTGCCGTTTCCTTTTCATCAGAAAGTAGATCACTTGCAAGTGCTGCATCTTCCTCGTCATTTGCACCTCTAGGTCGCGTCCCTGCAATCGGATTGGTTGTTACAATGCCGTTTTTTACGGAAACCAAGCTCTCAGGACTGGCACCGATGATTTGATAATCTCCAAAGTCATAAAAGTATAGGTAATTTGATGGATTTGTTACTCGGAGATTTCTGTAGAAGTCAAAAGGATTTCCAGTTACTTCTGCTGAGAAACGCTGACTGAGCACGCATTGGAACATATCTCCATTGCGAATCAAGTCGCGAGCTGTTTCTACCATTTCTTCAAATTTCTGAGGTGCAATATGTGGTCTAAACTGAAGTGGAGAAACGTCCAAGTCTTCAAATTCATTTGGAGCAGGGATTTTCAACTCCTCTAAAACCTGATTTAAAGCAACTTCTAGTTCATCATTGCTACGATCACTGTAAAGAGCATCCTCGATGATATGAATTTTTTCTTTCTTGTGGTCAAATACCATATAACTCTCGTAAACAAAGAAATGCATATCTGGCGTCCCAATCGTATCCTCAGGAAGCTGGCCAACCTCTTCGTAAAGAGAAATCATGTCGTAACCAACAAAGCCAATCGCTCCACCACCAAAAGGTAGGTCTGAATGGTGCTGGCTCTTTTGTGTCACCTCATAAAGGAAATCCAATGGGTCACGATCAATCACTTGGCCATTTTGATATAGAACTCCATTCTTAAACTTAATCTCAAAAACTGGATTATAGGCCAAGATAGAAAATCGAGCATTTTCCTTTTCTCTTGGGATACTTTCAAGTATGACCTTGTGTTGTCCATTTAAGCGCATATACGCCAAGATTGGTGATAAAACATCTCCATGAATGATTCGTTCCATTGTAATTTCCCTTTCAGTTCCTTATTTTTAATTTTTTATCTTTTTTCTATTTCCCTTAAATAGTGCGGACGGGAGCAACTTTCTCCGAAATTTCATCCCTAATTTTTGAGCCATGTGTCTCAAAAATTCCGTCCTAGAGAAGCAAAGATGCTTCTCTAGGATACCACCATGGCGGGAAATAGCGGTTCGATGCTCACTTCGTTCGCAAATATTTTATAGAAATCTACCTATTGATGAAGCATAATTATAACTGAATAGCCACACCTATAATACATATATAAAAATCCCCACGCAAAATAACTTGCGTGAGGACGAAATTCGCGGTGCCACCTCAATTATAGGATTTCTCCTATCTCTCATTCCTGTCTCAGATAGCTCCTGTAACAGGTTGTGCGATAAAGGGCACTCCCTTGAGAATTATGAATTCTTCTCTCGTTTGAGATGGACCCAACCTTACAGCTTTCCCTGCTTGTTTTCAGCAACCACAAGCTCTCTGAGAGAGAAACAGCTATAATTTTTCCATCTTTTATTTTTTAGCTTCAAGGTAGTCTGCAATAGCAGCTACGTCCTTGTCTCCACGACCAGAGACATTGATGATGATAATCTCATCTTTACTTAGTTTTGGTGCGCGTTTGACTGCTTCTGCGATGGCATGCGAGCTTTCGATCGCTGGGATAATTCCTTCTGTCTTGCTTAGTAAAAGCAAGGCTTGAACAGCCTCTTCATCAGTCGCTGCAACATACTCTACACGACCAGAGTCTTTAAAGAAGGCATGTTCTGGACCAACCCCTGGATAGTCCAAACCTGCTGAGATAGAGTAAACTGGCGCGAGCTCTCCATCTTCCTTAAAGACTGCATAGGTCTTCATTCCATCGACAATTCCTACACTGCCCTTGGTCATTGTTGCCGCGTGTTTGTCAGTATCTAGACCGTGACCAGCAGCTTCTACCCCAACCAATTTAACTTCTTCATCACCTACATACTGTGAAAAGGCACCGATGGCATTCGAACCACCACCCACACAGGCAATGACGTAGTCTGGCAAACGTCCTTCTTTTTCCAAGATTTGACGACGTGATTCTTCACTGATTACTTTTTGGAATTCATGAACAATCGTTGGGTAAGGGTGCGGACCTACAGCCGAACCTAAAACGTAGAAAGCATCAAGGTCATTCATCCATGCTCCAAAGGCTGCGTCAACCGCATCTTTGAGGGTACGAGTACCAGTTTCAACTGCGTGAACAGTTGCTCCCATCATCTCCATGCGGAACACATTGAGACGTTGACGCTCCACATCTTCTGCCCCCATGTAGACATCACATGCCATACCAAATTTGGCTGCCGCTGCAGCTGTCGCAACACCGTGCTGACCAGCTCCTGTCTCTGCAATGACACGTTTTTTACCCATACGTTTGGCAAGAAGGATCTGCCCTAAAACGTTGTTAAGCTTGTGAGAACCCAGGTGGTTAAGGTCTTCGCGCTTGAGATAAATCTTAGCGCCACCTAAGTGATCTGTCAAACTTTCCGCAAAATAAAGCGGTGTTTCACGACCTGAATAATCCTTCAAGTAATGACGATATTCTGCCAAAAATTCTGGATCATCCTTGTATTTATCAAAAGTCACTTCCAACTCATCTAATAAAGCCTGAATTGGTTCTGGTACAAAACTACCACCAAATTGTCCAAAATATCCTTTAGTTGTCATAAATTTTTCCTCTTTTCCATTGTTCCAAAATATGAAAAAGCCCACACACGGAATTTACTTCCATGTGAGGGCGTTTGTAACGCGGTACCACCTCATTTGTAAAGAGAATACCCCTTTACATCTCTGCCTTGTCTAACAACAAGTTGCACTGTAAGGTGTGCCTACCGAATTTTCATTGTTTCAAATTCACTTTTAAAATCAGCCCAATTTCACTAGTTCCAACCACCTGTTCACAGTAACCACAGGCTCCCTGAAGATTAAAAATAATTACTTTTCTGATTTGTTGAGTTAATTATATGTTATTGTTTTTCCTTTGTCAACCGTTTTCACTAATTTTTTACTAATTTTTTTAATTATTTTTGTGAAGCACCTAGAACTTCATCAGAAACTTTGACAAAAGTCTCAATGATATAATCTACTTCTTCATCCGTTAATTTGGTATGAAGCGGTAATGTAATCTCGTTTACAAAGTAGGCATAGGCCTTAGGATAGTTTGCCATTTCGAAGCCAAGATTTTTATAGGCTGTCAAAAGCGGAAGCGGTTTGTAGTGAACGTTACTTGCGATTCCAGCTTTGGCCAATTCTTGGATAATTTGATTGCGTTGTTCGAGACTAGCACCTTCTACATGGGTAACGTAAAGGTGACGACAAGATTCAACAGTATCTGTCTCATGCGCCAATGGGTAAATACGAGTTCCTGCAAATCCACGGTCGTAGCGACTTACGATTTCTTTACGACGTTGAAGCAAGCCAGGATAACGATCCAATTGTACCAAACCAATTGAAGCCATGATATCTGTCATGTTGCACTTGTAGGCAGGAGTTACGATATCGTATTCCCATGAACCTAGTTGCATCTTAGCTAGCGCATCTTTTGTTTGACCATGAAGGGAAAGAATTTGGAATTCCTTGTACATTTCTTCATCATCAATAGCTGGATTAGCTTTCCAGGTCGCACTTCCTCCTTCAGCAGTTGTAAAATTCTTAACTGCGTGGAAAGAGAATGATGTAAAGTCTGCAATGGAACCAGCTGGTTGTCCTTTATAGGTTGAACCCAAAGCATGGGCACTATCAGAGACAATCACAATACGGTTAAAGGCCTTTTGCCACTTGCTAGTAGCTGTAAAGAGGTCACGTTTCTTCTCAACAACTTGGAACAAACGGTCATAGTCACAGACAATCCCTGCAAGTTCTACTGGGATGATAACCTTAGTCTTCTCAGTAATCGCTTGCTCAAGCTTGTCATAGTCCATTTCAAAGGTATCACCTTGGATATCAACCATAACTGGTGTAGCACCTACGTGAGTGATAACGCTACATGATGCTGTATAAGTCATAGCCGGAACGATAACTTCATCGCCAGGACCCACTTCAAGCACGCGCAAGATCAATTCAAGAGCTGCTGTTGCAGAGTTGAGGCAGACTGTCTTAGGTGTCTGAGTATAGGCAGATAGACGACGCTCCAATTCTTTTGTCTTTGGACCTGTTGTGATCCAACCAGAACGGAGGGTATCTGCTACTTCAGCAATTTCAGCTTCGGTAATATCAGGTGGTGAAAATGGAATATTATACTTTGTCATTGTTTTACTCCTTTGATCGGTTTCAATCTTGCGACTAATTATTTTAAAACTTCAAATACAGTCTGGAACATGATCTTAATATCCCCGAAGAAATTAAAATCACGTAGGTAGGCTAGATTATAGTGCATTTTTTCTGGTAGGACTCTCTCAACATAAGCCTGGTCAACAGTCATACCTTTTGCAGTCATTTGACTGATAATGGCATCCTCGTCCTTATAGTTAATGCTGGCAAGCGACGTAATCCCAGCAGGCAAGAGCAAGGTAGCCATCATTTCTGGGCTGTACTGCTCTGTGTAGCGTGGTACTTCTGGACGAGTTCCCACAAAGGACATCTCTCCTTTGAGAACATTGACCAATTGCGGAAGTTCATCCAAACGAACACGTCGAATGAAATTTCCAACTTTGGTGATGCGGCTGTCATTGGCAGATGTTACGAGACTTCCTTTCTTGTCCGCATCGGTCACCATGGTTCGGAATTTCCAAATCTTGAAATGTCGGTTGTATTGGGTTACCCGAACTTGCTTGTAAATGACTGGGCCCTTACTATCAAGCTTAATCCAAATGCTTAGAATTAGAAATACGGGTGAAGTCAAGATTAACAAGACCAAGGCTAGAAACAAGTCTAGACAACGCTTGAGAATCAGTGAACCTTTTCTTCCAGAGACGAGCTGGTAGTATGGTTTTACCTCGCTCAATTGCATCTCCTGAGGTAGTTCATCCCATTTCAGCATGCACATTCTCCTCTGTTTTTTAATATGTAATCTTTAAACATTCTACATTATACCACAAAATGAAAGAGGCCGTGCAAGAAATCTGTATTTTAAAGGAATTCTTCCTTAGGATAGAGCTCCTGCTTGTAAACTATACATCTTGTGATAGGTACCTCCCAGGGCTAAAAGTTCCTCGTGTGTGCCGCTCTCGATAATTCGTCCCTTGTCTAGAACATAGATACAGTTAGCATCCTGAATGGTAGAAAGACGATGAGCGATGGCAATGGTCGTCCGGCCCTGTCTCATCTTGGCTAGGGAATTTTGGACCAAGGCTTCTGTTTCAGAGTCAATATTGGCTGTCGCTTCATCCAAAATCAGAATTTTCGGTTGACTGGCAACGGTTCTAGCAAAAGCAAGAAGCTGACGTTGACCAGTTGAAAAACTCGAACCACGCTCAGACACAGGGGCATCATAGCCTAATGGAAGATCCTGAATGAAAGAATCGGCATCGACAAACTCTGCTGCTGCCTTAACCTGGTCATCACTGATATCTTGGTACATAGCGATATTGGACTTGATGGTCCCATGATATAGGAAAGGTTCCTGTAGGACCAGACCGATATTTTTTCTCAATTCCTCTTGGCTATACTTACGAATATCCACACCATCTAGGAGAACTCGACCAGACTGAAATTCATAAAAGCGCATGAGAACATTGATGATAGAAGATTTCCCAGAGCCAGTATGCCCGACAAAGGCAATGGTTTCACCTTTATTGACTGTAAAGGAGATATCATCAAGAATCTGGTGTTTTCCATCATAAGAGAAGGACACATGTTCAAAACGGATATTTCCTTCTTGAATCTCCGCTTGTCCATTTTCTTGGACCGGTTCATAGTTGGTCTCATCGATAAGTGCAAAGACACGACCTGCTGACACCATGGATGTCTGAAGAGTAGAAAAGTTCTGTGTCACCTCGATGAGCGGATCAAAGAGACGGTTGATGTACTGGATAAATGCATACATAGTTCCTGCCGTTATTCCTAGATAAAGACCACGATAGCCAAAATAAGCCATCAAAACTGCATACCCCAATAGCTTCAGTAAGCTCATGGCCGGACGTAAAAAGAGGGAGTCCAAGGCTACTGAACGGTTAGCGTAAACTAGATGTTCCTGATTTATCTCATCAAACTCTTCTTGCAGGCGCTTTTCTTGGTTAAAGGCTTGAATGATGCGAATCCCTTCGATATTTTCTGCCAGCTTACTGTTAATATCTGACAAGAGACTTCTGGTTTTTTCAATGACCTTGACCGATTTTTTTCGGTAGAGATTAACCAAAAGGAAAATCAAGGGTAGAAAGAGCAATACTAAAGCTGTCAGACGATAGTCTAAAACGAGCATGGTATAAAGGGTTGTCACAAAGATAAAAACTGCCGAGATAAAGCTAGATAAGATCCCTGAAAACATATCACTAATAGTCTCTGTATCATTGGTCAAACGAGAAACGATGGAACCTGCAGGCGTTTTATCAAAGTAAGACATGCCTAGCTTCTCCATATTGGCAAAGGCATCACGTCGGATATCTCTAACGATGCTGTAGGACACGCGCGCAAAAAGGAGATTCCCCACATATTGGACAGTGGTTTGAAGAATGTAGAGACCATAGTAAACTAGCAAAACTGTAACAGCAAGCTGATTGAGATTGTTTAGATACTGGTCGATAAAGTGTGAAGCCACCAATGGAATAACGCTCTTAATAACAGTCGTCGCGAGGAGAAAAGCAAGGGCTAAAAATGTGAGGAGACTATAGGGCTTAAGATAAGACAACAAACGCTTCAATACAGCCCATTGTTCTTGTTTATTGCGCATCTTCTTCTCCTTTCATTTCTAACTGTTGAGACTGGTAGGTTTGTGCATACCAACCATCCAAGGCGAGTAAGTCTTCGTGTGTCCCTCGCTCAATGATACGACCATCCTGCATGACCAAAATCAAATCCGCATGAACAACTGCACTGAGACGATGGGCAGTGATAATGGTCGTTTTATCTCTGCGAGTTTCCTTGAGATTATCGATGATTGCGAACTCCGTCTTGGCGTCTACAGCTGACAAGGAATCATCTAAAATCAGGATATCAGGATTTAAAATCATAGCCCGACTCATAGCCAGACGTTGCTTTTGTCCACCAGATAGACTGACACCTTTTTCGCCGATAACCGTATCAAATCCCTGGGGCATAGCTTGAATGTCTTGATAGACTTGAGCCAGCTTAGTTGCTTTCTCTACTTCTGAGAAAGGTAGGTCGGGATTCCCAAAGCGGATATTATCTAAGATAGAGCTAGCAAAGAGAAATTGGTCCTGTGGGACGTAACCCATCAAACTACGTAAGTCAGCTAGTCGATAGTCACGAATGTCATGGCCATTTAGATAAATAGCTCCTTGGTCAACATCATACTCACGTAGGAGCAACTTAATCAAAGCTGTTTTTCCTGAACCAGTTTGCCCAACCAAGCCCAAGGTTTGCCCTTTTTCGAGACTAAAGTAAATATCTTGCAGCGTCTCCTCGTCTTCAAAGGCAAAACTATCAATAGCATAGTCCAAACGCCCATTTTCAATCCCGTCAAGTGGAGATTCTGGATCTTTGACAGGTGACTCTTGAGACAAGAGGCTCTCAATACGTTGATAAGAGACTTTACCTCTCTGAGTGATATTAAAGAGGAACCCAATCGCCATCAAAGGCCAGACCAGCATATCCAAGTAAGAGATAAAAGTGACCAGATTCCCGACAGTTACTTGTCCTGCTTGCACCATAAAGGCACCCACTAAGAGAGTTAAGGCATAAGAAGAACCAACAAAAATCAGAACCATAGGGTCAAAGAGACTATCGTATTTCATGGTTTGCAGATTCTTTTGGAAGGTCAAATCATTAACTTCCTGAAAAGATGCCAATTCCTCAGACTGATAGCCAAAGGACTTGGTTACCTTAATACCTGCTACAGACTCCTGAACCTTATTGTTGAGTTCAGAAAAGGCTGCTTGCGATTCCCCAAAAGCTTTATGGGTCTTTCTCCCCAGACGACTAGTCGCATAGGCCATAAATGGCAAAGGCAGAATGGCAACCAAGGTCATCTGCCAAGAAATACTAAAGAGCATGGTTAGTAAAGTCACTAAGGCTGTGATAGAGGCATCCACCGCCGACATGACACCACCACCTGCTAGACGAGTCAGAGCATTGATATCATTGGTAGCGTGAGCCATCAAATCCCCTGTTCGATAATTCTGATAAAAAGCAGGCGACATTTTTGTAAAGTGCTCAAATAGTCTTGAACGCATGATTTGTCCCAGTCGGTAGGAGGTTCCTAGGATATACATGCGCCAAACATAACGCAGATAGTACATCCCGAAAGCAGCAAGCAGGAGATAAAAGAGATGAAGCAGGAGCTCATCTTGTGTTAATCGTCCCGAAGTAATGGCATCGATCACGCGCCCCATAACCATCGGTGGGATGAGGTTGAGCACAGAAACCAAGACCAAAGCTACGATTCCGACTAGGTAACGGCGTTTTTCTAACTTAAAAAACCACCAAAGTTTTTGGATGATGGACATAGTATTCCTTTCTAATAACAAATGGAAACCTGAGGCATGAACCCCAGGTTTTTCTTATTCATATGTGACGACACTCACTTGAACTTTGTCATACTCAGTGATAAAGATATTCATAGGAGTAACATTTCATTTATTTTCAATCTTTTACATAAATCATTCTTTATTATATAGGAATGACCTTGATTTTTCAAACTATACGTTGGGGAAATAGTCCTTTTTCTGGTATAATATTGTCTATAATCTGAATGAAAAGGAATAAACTATGAAACTAATCTCGTGGAACATTGATTCCCTCAATGCAGCGTTGACGAGTGACTCTGCGCGTGCTAAATTGTCACAAGACGTTCTCCAAACTTTGGTAGCCGAAGACGCTGATATCATCGCTATCCAAGAAACCAAGCTTTCAGCTAAAGGTCCTACTAAAAAACACCTTGAGGTACTGGAAGAACTCTTCCCTGGATATGAAAACACTTGGCGCTCTTCTCAAGAGCCTGCCCGTAAAGGCTATGCTGGAACTATGTTCCTCTATAAGAAAGAACTGACTCCAACTATCAGCTTCCCAGAGATTGGCGCACCTTCTACTATGGACTTGGAAGGCCGCATCATTACTTTGGAATTTGATACATTTTTCGTGACTCAGGTCTACACTCCAAATGCTGGGGATGGCCTCAAACGTTTGGAAGAGCGTCAAATTTGGGATGTCAAATATGCGGAATACTTGGCTGAACTAGATAAGCAAAAACCAGTCCTTGCTACAGGTGACTACAACGTTGCCCACAAGGAAATTGACCTTGCCAACCCAGTCAGCAACCGTCGTTCACCAGGATTTACAGACGAAGAACGTGAAGGATTTACAAACCTTTTAGCCAAAGGATTTACTGACACCTTTCGCCATGTCCATGGCGATGTTCCAGAACGCTACACTTGGTGGGCACAACGCAGCAAGACTTCAAAAATCAACAACACAGGCTGGAGAATCGACTACTGGCTCACAAGTAACCGTGTGGCAGATAAGGTTACCAAGTCAGATATGATCGACTCAGGCGCACGCCAAGACCACGCACCAATTGTTTTAGAGATTGAATTGTAAGGATTTTCTTTATGGACTACAATGCAGTTATTCCCGAGTTTATGGTATCAAATATAGAAAAGTCACGTTCCTTCTACTGCGATTTGCTGGGTTTTACAATCGAATACGAGCGACCAGAAGAAAATTTCCTCTTCTTATCTCTTGAAGATTGTCAGCTAATGCTAGAAGAGGGGACAAAGGAGGAGCTAGCTGAACTGGCCTACCCCTTTGGTCGTGGAATCAACATTTCCTTTGGCATAAAGGATGTCCCTCGACTCTATCAGAAAGTAATCGAGTCTAACTATCCTATTCATCGTCCTTTGACTAAAAGAGAATTTCGTGTTGATGAACAATATATCTACCCTCATGAATTTGCAGTTTTGGACCCAGATGGCTATTTTTTAAGATTTAGTGAATAAAATAATTGAGCACTAGACGGAAAAAGTAAATATAAAAAAGAGGCATAAGCCTCTTTTTTATATTTCTAAATTCTAATTCTTTTTTCTTCTGAGCGCTCACCTGTTATAAACATGGTAAAGGTTGCTTTGCAGACATTTTTCCCATCTTGGTTGATGAGGTCTACGTCGACGACACAGGTGGTACGTCCTTTATGGACACACTCTCCCTTGATGGTCAATTCATCTCCGAGATATCCTGCTTTTAAGTAATTGATGGAAGACTGTAAGGTTACAACATCTAAATCAAGAGAAATAACGACTAAGCCACTGATTTGGTCACACAGAGTATAAAGATAACCTCCGTGGGCATTGCCATAATAGTTAAGAGAAGAGTTCACGACCTTGGTAGTTACGGTGACACGACCATCTCTCATCTCCTTGATTTCATAGTTTTCAAAGGCAGATATGGCATCAAAGTGAAAATCCTTCATACATTCCTCCTAGTCTTTCAAACGCTATCATACTACTTTTTATACTAGTATGCAAGAGGAAGGTCCTGACACTATGGCATAAGTCCAACATGATTTACAAAGCGCATAAAGGCTGCCTGTCCTTCTTCTGTTTGCTTGTAAACCCCTGCATCTTCCAATACCCGAGCGAAGATTTTACCAACAGATTCTTGGACGATTTCAAGAGCGTGGTCTTTATCAGTCAATCTAGGATTGGATTCTTTCAACTCATCTGCCCATTCTTGGTGATAATCTGCTACTAAAACATCCTCTCCGACTAGATAAGCTACTACTTGCTCTACTTCTTCCTTCAAGCGTGGTGGCAAGATAGCCAATCCCATGACCTCAATCAAGCCGATATTTTCCTTTTTGATATGTTGGACATCCTTGTGGGGATGATAGATGCCGTCAGGATGATCTAACGATGTCTGGTTGTCTCGCAAGACCAAGTCCAACTCAAACTGCCCATCTCGTTTACGCGCAATCGGTGTGATGGTGTGATGCGGTGTTCCATCACTTTCTGCCAAGACCTGTACACTTGGATCTGAGTACTGACGCCAAGCCAGTAAGATTTTCTCAGCAAGGTTGGTCAAATCGTCTTTTGAATCTGAGGTCAATCGAATCACAGACATAGGCCACTGAACAATTCCTGCCTTGACAGATTCAAAACCTTCAAAGGTAAAGCTCTTTTGTAAAGGAGCCACTTCCATTGGGAAGACATGACGACCGCCTTGATAATGATCGTGTGTCAGGATAGAGCCACCCACGATTGGTAAATCAGCATTCGAACCTGCAAAATAGCCTGGGAACTGCTCCACAATCGCTAACAAACGTTCAAAACTTTGGCGACTGATAGCCATAGGACGGTGTTGACTGTCTAGGAAAATACAGTGCTCATTAAAGTACGCATAGGGAGAATATTGGAAGCCCCACTCCTGCCCAGAAATATCAAAACGAATGATGCGATGATTGCTTCTAGCTGGATGATTGACACGACCATGATAGCCTTCGTTTTCCATACAAAGCTGACATTGAGGATAGTTGCTCGACTTGACCAACTTGGCTGCCGCAATCTCCTTTGGATCCTTTTCAGGTTTAGAGAGATTGATGGTAATCTCCAGTTCACTGTAATCAGACGGAACACGATAGGCAATATTCTTTGCGATGGCCTTTAGTTTGATGTAGTCATTCTTCTGACTGAGTTGGTAGAAGTCCGCAATCGCCTGCTCTGGTGACTGGGCATAAGTAGCCCAAAAGTCACGATTGACCTGACTTGGAGAAGGAGTTACCAAGTTCATGAGGTCAGCGCCGAGAATCTCACGCGCAGCCAGACTATCTTCAATCGTCCCTAATCGAACTGCTTCCTCGAGAAGCTGATCTTTAAGATCAATCAAGCCATCTTGGTCAGTCTCAACTTCGAGAACTCCATCTCCCACCAATGCTAAAACACGATTGGTCAGATAGATACGATCCAACTCTTCAAAGGTGCTTTCTGCAATGACTTTGGTAACAAATTTTTCTACTAAGGTCACTAGAAAACCTCCTTCTTACTTTCTAAATAGTCTCTAACAGCATCCAAATCCTGAAAAACTTGTTCTGTCTTATTTAAGAAAGACTGTGCTGGTATTTTTAAATCTGGAATACAAATAACTGGAATCCCAGCTCTATACGCCGCTTCAATCCCTGCTTCACTATCCTCTAGTACCAAGCAATTCTCTGGTAAAACGTTCAAATCACTGCAGGCCTTTAAAAATATATCAGGGTAAGGTTTGCTTCGCTTTACATCTTTTGCAAAAACTAAATGGTCAAATAGTGACAGTATACCATTGCTATCCAAGATCATTCTAGCTCGAGATTCAACACTTGATGTTGCTAAAGCGATTGGAACGCCTTCTTTTTGCAAATAAGTAAGCAAATTTTTAGCACCTTTTTTTAAATTTACACCTTGAGCTAAGATTTGAGCTTCCAGTTCATAAACTTTTGCCAAGGTTTGGTCAAAGTTCCAAGGTAAATCATAGGTGTCCAAAAATCGTTGAACATTCTCCTCTTCCCTATGTCCACTGTAGTCTCTAGAATAAGTTTCTTCTGTGAAAGGAATTCCAAAATCTCTAAGCAATTCTTGATAAACTTTTAGAGAAATGATTTCAGTATCGGCTAATAAGCCATCTAAATCAAATATTACAGCTTCCATATCCTTCTCTCCTAGTCTAAAACGCGAGTACCACCTGCAACTTCAGCGATATAGAAGCTTGGAGCATAGCCAACGATTTCTTCATAGTGCTTGCCTATAGCTTCTTTAAAGGACTCAACAGCGTCTTTTTGAACCAAGGCAATAGCGCAACCACCAAAGCCTGCTCCTGTCATACGAGCACCGAGAACACCTTCTTGAGCCCAAGCAGTATGAACAAGGGTATCCAATTCCAAACCAGTCACTTCGTAATCATGCTCAAGAGAAACGTGAGACGCATTCATCAAACGACCAAACTTGTCCAAATCTCCTGCTTGAAGAGCTGCTTGCGCTTTAAGGGTCCGTTGATTTTCAAGAACAGCATGGCGAGCACGTTTCAAACGATTTTCGTCTTTGATCAGGTAGCTGTACTCGTCAAAAGCCCATTCATCTAATTCACCCAAGGTTTGGATATCCAAGGCCACTTGAAGTTCTTCCACTGCTTTTTCACATTCAGCACGGCGTTCATTGTACTTAGAATCTGCTAGTTCACGGCGCTTATTGGTATTCATAATCACAACGACATTGTCTTTCAAATCAAGTGGTACCAAGTCGTATTCTAGAGTGTTAGTATCCAGGTAAATAGCACGTTGGTCTGCACCCATACCGATAGCAAATTGGTCCATGATACCAGAGTTAACACCGATAAAGTTATTCTCAGTTAGTTTTCCGATTTTAACTAAGTCTAGACGATCCAATTTTAGGTCAAAGAGGTATTCTGCTACGACACCTGTCAAAAGCTCCAAAGATGCTGAAGAAGACAAACCAGCTCCATTTGGGATATTCCCAAAGACATAGAAATCAAAACCTTTGTCAATCACATGCCCAGCTTCTTGCAAGAAATGAAGGACACCTTTTGGATAGTTGGTCCAGTTGTGCTCTTTTTCGAATTTGAGGTCAGCTAGAGGCACTTCGATGATGCCCTTATCCTCAAAGTTTGCTGAGTAGAAACGCAAGACTTGGTCATCACGCTTACGAGCAGCTCCATAGGTTCCGAGTGAAATAGCTGCTGGAAAAACATGACCACCGTTATAGTCAGTATGTTCCCCAATCAAGTTGATGCGGCCTGGTGAGAAAAAGGTTTGGTCTGCTTCTTGACCAAAAACAGCAAGGAAATCCTTGCGAAGTGCTTCAGCAGTAAGATGTTGTGTCATATGAATTCTCCTTTTACGAAATATTAGGTAAAAAAGTTTATCCTGTAATCGTTTTCTTCTATTGTACCCAAGGGTTTTGCTTAGGTCAACATTTTTACCGATATTTTACTAAACTATGAGTAAAAAGGAAGAAAAATATGCTATAATAACCTAAAAAGGAGGGGAATTATGGCTACACTCAAAGATATTGCTCAGCTAGCCTCTGTCTCGATCGCAACTGTATCCCGTGTCCTCAATCGCGATCAGAGTCTATCTGTGACAGAAGAAACCAGACATCGTATTTTAACCGTTGCCGAAGAACTAGGCTATACCAAACATCTCAAAACTGGTGAATCTCATAAACTCAAACAGAAAATTGCCATCATCCAGTGGGTCAGTGAACAGGGAGAGTTAGAAGATCTCTACTACTACCAGATTCGACTAGGAATTGAAAATAGAGCCCAAGAATTAGATTATGACATTCTGCGCTATTTTAATGACCAGCCTTTCACGCTCAGTGAAGAAGTTATTGGAATTCTTTGTATTGGAAAATTTAGCCAAGCACAGATTGCCTCATTTGAAGAATATCAAAAACCTCTAGTTTTTCTTGATAGTGACACCATCGCCTTGGGCCATACCTGTGTTATTACGGATTTCTATAATGCAGTTAGACAGGTGGTTGATTACTTTACAGACCACGGGCTTAAGAAGATTGGTATCCTATCCGGTCTTGAAACTACTACTGACCAAGAAGAAGTTATCGCAGACAAGCGTTTAGATTACTTCAAATCTTATACGCAAGAAAAAGGAATTTATAACGAGAAATTCATTTTTCAAGGTCTATTTACTGCCCAATCTGGATACGACTTAATGAAAGAGGCTATCGAGAAATTAGGAGATAAACTTCCACAAGCCTTTTTTGCAGCCAGTGATAGCTTGGCCATTGGTGCCCTTCGCGCCCTTCAAGAAGCCAGCATCAGCATACCGGAGCGCGTCAGTATTATTTCCTTTAATGATACCATTCTAACCAAGCAAGTGTTCCCACCACTTTCTAGTATCACAGTTTACACCGAAGAAATGGGACGCACAGGAATGGATATCCTGAACAGAGAAGTCCTTCACGGCCGTAAAATCCCAAGTCTGACCATGCTAGGAACCAAACTAACTTTAAGAGAAAGTACCTTGCATTAAGCACAATAGCTGAACATAAAAAATCCTAATAGAGATTTCCATACTCTATTAGGATTTTCTTTTTTATTCCATCACAATTATAGACTTAATAGACTTGCGTTCATCCATATCTTTGTAAGCCTGATTAATCTCATCCAAGCTGTAACTATTAGTAAAGACACGTCCTGGATTGATATCACCGTCAAGAACTGCTTTTAACAAAACTTGTTTGTCATAAGTAGTAACTGAGGCTGCTCCACCTGCCACTGAGATATTTTGGGCAAAGGTTGAACCAAGGGCACGGTTATTGTAGTGAGGCACACCGACAAATCCCATGCGCCCGCCATTATGGAGGACTCCAAGGGCCTGCTCAACAGCTGCTTCTGTACCCACACATTCAAGAGCAGCATCCGCTCCGCCTCCAAGGATTTCACGGACCTTGGCAATCCCTTCTTCACCACGCTCAGCTACAACAGCTGTCGCACCTGACTCCAAGGCCATCTGTTGACGGTCTTGGTGGCGACTCATGAGGACGATTTGCGATGCACCACGCATTTTGGCTGCGATAACCGCACATTGACCCACAGCACCATCCCCGATAACGACCACCTTGTCACCTTTTTGCACATTAGCCACACGCGCTGCATGGTAACCTGTTGGCATAACATCTGCTAGACTTAAGAAAGATTTGAGCATAGCCTCTGTATAGTCAGAAGGTTGCCCAGGAATTTTGACTAGGGACCAATTCGCATAATGGAAACGAATGTACTCTGCTTGAACACCAGTAGACCAGTTGCTATTACCCAAATGACGATCACAAGTTCCATCAAAGCCATCATGACAGGCATCACATTCCCCACAACCATGTGTAAATGGAGCAATAACAAAATCCCCTGGTTTCACTGTCGTAATAGCCTCTCCAATTTCTTCGACAATTCCGATAGCTTCATGACCACTGTTCAAACGGCCTTCTTTTATATTAGGATTACGATATGTCCATAAGTCCGTACCACAGACACAAGTTCTCACGATACGGATAATAACATCATCTGCTTCCTTAATTTGTGGACGCTCCACTTCAACAAGACCAATCTGTCCTGCTTTACTATAAACTGCTGATTTCATAAAAACAATCCTCTCTGTTTCTTACTAATTCTAGTATACACTTTTATAGCCCATTTTGTAAGAGGAAAATCTTTCTAAGGAGGCTTTTTATCGAATACCCCACTATCTAATGATTATAGAATTAGACTAGCTTAAAAAAGATAAAAATCTTTCTGCTGTTTCTGGTTCTTGATGATTATGAAATAGGGTACTTCCTTGGTCCAAGCCTTCTATGCTCTTCATTTCATCTTCTGTTAACTCAAAGTCAAAAATATCAAAATTCTCTTGCATCCGTTCTTTACGAACAGATTTAGGAATAACAATAACATCACTTTGGAGTAAGAAACGTAGGGCTACTTGGGCTACGGATTTGCCATATTTTTCTCCAATCTCTTTCAAGAGAGGGGTATTGAAGAAATCATTTTTCCCTTCAGCAAAGGGCCCCCAAGATTCAATTTGACAATTATACTTCTCCAAATACTTTTTGGCTTCTTTTTGTTGATAGAATACATGGGTTTCTATCTGATTGATAGCTGGCTTGATCTCCACAAAATACTGAAGATCAATAAAGCGATTTGGTGAAAAATTAGAAACACCAATGGCACGGACCTGCCTTGCCTTATAGGCTTCTTCCATAGCTCTGTATGTGCCATAGTAATCACCGAAAGGTTGGTGAACCAACAAAAGATCAATATAATCTGTTTGAAGTTTTTTCAAGGATTTTTCAATAGAAGCCTTGGCCTTTTCATAGCCAGCATTCGAAATCCAAATCTTTGTCGTAATGAAGAATTCTTCACGTGAAAGACCCGATTCCAAGATAGCTTCCCCCACACCTGCTTCATTGCCATAGATTTGAGCGGTATCAAAAGAACGATATCCAACCTCGATAGCATCAAGAACTACTCGCTTTGTTTCATCTACTGGTGTCTGAAATACTCCAAATCCTAATTGTGGCATTTTGACATTGTTGTTTAAGGTTTTGTAATACATATTTTCCCCTACTTCTTTTATTACTTTTAGTTTACACTCATTTAAAAGATTTGTATACTAGCAAATGAAAATAGCTTTTACAGAAGGAAAAACGACAGCAATTCTTCGTACTTAATGAAGAAAAGGAACATCAAATTTTTCTCCACTTCCTTTAATGCCTATGTCTATCTAAAGATTTCAACTCATCAACACGTCGTTTATGATGAGCATGACTAATCGGACTACTATCCACCTCAATAGTGACATTTTGAAAGCCCCTCTCTTTGAGCAAGTCTCGGACAGATTCTTTACAGACCTCCATATGCTTGACCTGCTCCAGACAAACATGGACAATAGCATTTTTTTCCAAACCATCCATAGTCCAAAGATTAAGCTGATTCACACTGGCCACATACTCCAATTGCTCCAAATCACTCCTGACTTGCTCGATATCTACTCCTTCTGGTACAGCATCTAAGAAAATTTTCAGCGTAGACCAAAAACGTGGAATGGCTTTTGACAAGATAAAGAAGGAAATGACCAGCGACAAGAGAGGATCTAAGATATACCAATCCGTAAATCGGAGAATAATGGCCATCAGGATGACTGCGACCCAACCAAGGGTGTCTTCCAGAAAATGCAGGCTAAGAATAGACTCGTTCTTTGTTTTTCCTTTACGAACCACTAAGCTCGCTAGCACATTTATAGTAACTGCAATGATTCCTAGCCAGAGGATACCCTCATCATTGACAGGTTGGGGATTAAATAGTTTTGTTGTATTTTCCAAAATTACGAAAACTGATCCTGTCATCAAAATCACAGCCGTTATCAAAGCTCCTAGAAGACTAAATCGTTTGTAACCCAAGGTATACTGACTATCCTCTTCACGATTGGAGATTGTTTCTAGAACGGCTGATACCCCAATTGCAACCGCATCTCCTAAGTCATGGACAGAGTCAGCCAGCACAGCACTAGAGCCAAATACTCCACCAGCGATAAACTCGACAATAGCATAACTCAAATTTAAGAAAAAAGACAGCCAAACAGCACGTTTTGAACTCATTTTTTTATTCTCCTTTGGTATAATAGTAGTATGATTATTCTCTTTACTAGTATTATCTCTCACACCAAAAAGAAAGGATAGAAGCACTCTGTTCAGTTTATAAGTTACTGAACAATTTGTTCAAATTATCCATATGAGTACTCAAGATCGTCGCATTACCAAGACTCGAAAAGCTATCTATGCTGCTTTTTTACAGTTACTTAACCAAAAAGATTATGAGGCCATCACGGTTCAGGAGATTATTGACCTTGCTGATGTAGGGCGTTCCACCTTTTACAGCCATTATGAGAGCAAGGAGTTACTACTGGATGAGCTCTGCCAAAAGCTCTTTCACCATCTCTTTGAGCGTGATGAACACCTCTCTCCACAAGACTACTTGGCTCATATCTTTCAGCACTTCAAGAAAAATCAAGACCATGTAAGCAGCCTCTTGCTCTCCAAAAACGATTATTTTATCCGGCAACTGCGAAAAGAACTAGAACATGACGTCTATCCCATGTTAGCAGACGAACTGATTCAAGCACACCCCAACATTCCTCACTCCTATCTCAAGCACCTGGTCGTCAGCCACTTCATTGAAACAATCAGCTGGTGGTTGAAAAATGGGAAATCTTATAACGAGCAGAAAGTGGTCCAGTTTTATTTGGAGATACTGAATGCTAGCTCTAAATAAATCTCATGTTATTTAGAAAGGACCAGCTTTAATGACTACCCTACAATTTTATTTCCTATTTCCGAGTTTATTCATGCTTCATGAACTGGAAGAAATCATATGGATGCCATCTTTTGTCAAAAAAATATCATTACAAATTCCATATAAACAAATTTTCAATTTATACACCCCTTTTGCTTTCAATGTCATTGTCATGGAGCAACTTCTACTTCTACTGATAACACTTTATCTTTATAAGTTGAACAATTTAAGCAACTATAACATTTACACAACCATTGTAATACGCCTTATAATCGCTTATATCTATCTATGTGTTCGGCCATCTAATTCAGACAATTTGTCATTCTAGAAAATATGTGCCTGGATTTGTTAACTGTCCTGCTTATTTTTACGAGTTTATTTTCTCAAAAATATATCTGTCTACACATAACGTACCCATCATCTTTATTGTATCTCTTTGCATTACCTTATCGACTTTTCCTTGTAAATCTTATCTGTTTCATTTATGGTTCTTCATAGGTAAGATCTCATAAGCTTAAGGGTATAGCTAACGGTCTTTACACTATCACGGGGGCTTATTTACTTTATTTATCTCTGAGAAGGAAACATGCTATGTCACTTATCCCATCTGTATGCATCATCACATAGTCTTTTATGGCGCCTTGCTTTTGTCCTTTTCCTCTTGTTTGGGCAGGTTCGTTATCAGGCTAAGTGATAAAAGACATAAAAAAAACTTAGGAACTGGATTTTTGCTCTTATTAATTTCTGTAGTGGTAAACCGAGCTGTATGAGATTATAGAGCTTTTGAATGCAGACAAAAAGTCCCTATAAGAACCTTATACTGCATAATAAGGGCGACGAACTAGCCGGCATTAGGGAGAAAAGAAGATACTTATGAGGGTACCGTAGTTATCAGCATTAGCGGCACAAATTAATTCGTATATAAAGACCTAAAATATCAAGATTTCACTATTTTTGAAACTGGACACAAAAAAACCATGATCGAGATTCTAAGCAAAACTCGATTCCCTCGGGCACCATTAATGTCGCTCATTGCTGCATGGAAATGTATGATCCAATATGACTTTGGCAAAAACGCTGCTAAGATCCCTGCTTTCTCGAAGCAAGCTGGAACGGCGCTACACTAGCTACTTCTGAAGAAACGTCGTTTCAGTGTATAAAGAAGTTGTAAACGATCACGGTAGCTGAGTACATTCAATCGTTGAGATAGAAACTGGCCATAATCTGCGCAATCTAGTCGCGACAAAAGGTTGCACATACTCCTTAACTGATAGGTGTCATTAACGATATTGCCGAATTACTTGCGAGCGTTGTCGACGTCACATGTCTGATCGTTAAGCTTGGATTCATTTTTATACTTTTCAAGGAAGCAAGTTTATGACAAACTCGCCTTCTTAGTGATGTCCTGGGATGAGTTTGGGTTCAAGAAAGTGGGAGTTGCTTTGTTGCTCAAACTTATGAACCAAGCCAACATTCCTAACGCATCCCTGATTAATCGCCAGGGCCGAATAGGACTACCTTATACGCGTAAGGAACTACTTTTGATCAGTTTTTGAAGTATCCATTAAAGCTCCCAAAGGTGCGTTATCACGAATGGATATGTCTGGAGGCTTATATCCCACTAGCACGCGACTCTTCCAAACGCTAAAATTCGTCTTGATTGTTTCCACATTATCCATTCTACCTTGGACGTGCCTTTGTTAAGACTAATGGCAATCATGAGCAGTTCGATAAGAAGTCACTACCCTATCGATCCTTGAAAAATCACTGCGACTCTTCCAAAGGACAGCCGTAACTAACTCTCAATCTCTTTTTATTCAAAGACTTTCCTTCACATTAAGTCCACATGACATCATTGTAAGACCTAGACCTTTTCAGGAAGAGCTTACGACTACTATACACTTTATCAAGCTCTGCTTTTTACTTCAGGAGAAGGAGAGTAGATGAGTTTTTCTTTGAGCTGCTAGAGGCAAATAGGAGCAAGGTCAATCACTACTTTCAACTGTCTGTTAGGACTTTTCCTTATACACAAGCACTACATCAAAAAAGCCCTAGCAACGGAACTATTCAACGCAAAACTTGAAGCGACTACAAGTTGATCAAAGACGTCAAACGGTTGGGGTTCGGTTTAGAAACTTTAACTTTAGGACGTTGTTTTCATCATCTGAACATACATCAAAAGAGTAAAAAAAACCGAAGACCTATCCGGTCCTCTCAGATGTTTAGCTTTTTCGTCCCCCTACAGTTGACAAAGAACGCTATTAACACAAAAAGTCACCCATGTGATTTCTTGCAGAAGCTGAAGTTTAATCCTTCAACCTGGAAAAACCCGCATAGGTGACTTTTTCTATACATCTCGATTTTTCTGGCAATAATCATTAACCGATAAATATGTCTGTGATCACCCAGCGACTCCGCGCTATGTCCATAATCCGCGTGGTAGTAATCCCACTCGTGGACAGTCGTGATCGCTGACAATTCCCGTGGACTGCCGGCGAAGCCAACTTCCCGTGTTCCATCACATACACCGACTCAAACTCGGCGCGAACCAATCCATGTCAGGGTGGATTGTCAAAACCTTGGTGACCGAACAGCCAACTGATGGGAAAATTGCGGTCAACTTGCGCGGCTTCCCAATCAAGCGACATCATCGGTCATCAAATAAAATAAATCGCCGGATTCACTGCCAAAACTGTGCAACGCTCAACAGCTTGCGTTCCGACAAGAAGGCAGATAGGACTTTCAGCTGTTTATCATCAAGCCAACTCTTGTTAGAAGCCGCTAACGACCGCCTGTAAATGTTATTTCATTAATTTTTGCTTCTAGTGTCGTGGTCATCCATGACCTGCGCGACCACTCCCCACTCCACCTCTCGGTGAACGGTCGGGTGAAAGCTGATCGTCAGGATTCTGAGAAAAGTAATCCCAACCTTCAGTAACTTTTCGACTGGTTAAGATCATTAAAAATTTTCTCATCGACTTAATCACACCGGTTTGGTGTCAGCAAGCCGTCAAACAAATGAAGAGCGTTGATTTGCCGGCACCATTTTGGCCGACAATCGCCACCCATCGGATCGGCGAATGTTGTCTTCAACATCCAGCAAAAGGACCCTCCGGATAGTGAACGTCAGGTGGTTCAGTCAATGTGGCATAAACGAACCTCCTTCAGATCCGCGCATTCACCGGGCATACCGGCCATCAGCCAAGTCCAATCCATTTTTGAGCAAGGTTGCTGGGATTGTCACGGGGCTGAATCTGCCAGTTCACTGCCAAATGATTAAACACCCACCCGGACTCCCTTTTTTTGCCCTTCTGCTACCATTTGACCTCGTGCAGCACCCACACAACGCGGCGATTCGCACAAATCGTCAATTCACTGGTGACAATGAAGACAGTCGTCTCTTTGACTTGGGCAGCCATGGAAAAATTGTCGGCGGCCAAGGGGATACATCTGACTGCTGGATCATCCATAATCAAAACCAGCCGCGGTTAGCCGCAATCGCCGTGCAATTGCCAACCGCTGGCTCTGACCACCGGAAAGGGGCTTCGCGGACGCAAATTCAACTGTTCAATCAGCCCATTTGCGTGGCAACTTCTTCAACCCGTTCTTTGAATCGTCTTCAGCCATTCCATGATTAATCCAAGTCAAAGGCGATTTCATCGGCAACCGTGTCTGCCAACCGCTTAGTTGGCCAGCGGATTTGCAGTAACAACTCCATTCAGGCATTATAAACGGGGCAATTTCGGACACTCGCGGCCAAACATGTGCCAGTCGCCCTCAATCTCAGCAGACACAATTTTGGGAATGACCCCGCTAGCACATGGCACAAAGTCGATTGCCGGAGTGGCTATTCCCGATCATCCCACCACCTGGCCGGTATGAACCTCCGCGTTAATCTGACGCAGTTGTGTTTGCTCAGTACCCGGATAAAGGGTAGTCAAATTTTCAATTACAATCCGTTTTCTTCGTCAAATCTTCCACCGACATCAATAAATGAAATCCATCAGACCAATGTGCAGCGTCCGCGACAGGCGATACACGCGCTGGGAGGTTTGACAGTCGGTTGAGATTATTCAAAACCTCTCAGTGGAGAGAAATCGACCGCGTCATCGATTGACAAGGTCTTAACACAATGGAATTAGAACCGGCAGGACTGACTTTAATTCTGAAAAACGTTTTTTGCGGATTGGTTTCCCTTCCCCCCGCTTCCCGAAACTTTTTGTGCTGCTGGATTTTTTATTATTCCGATATTGCGCATCATTTCGGCAAATATAACACACCGACATCAGAACGTAGCGGTTTATAGACAATCCGGACAGTTCCAAATAGGCAGCGTTTCTGAAAACTCGTGGCACCAAAAAGCACTGGTCAAATAATACCAATACTCGACAACCCAGAGTGGTGGCGTAAATCATGCCTTCTTTTGTAGACGAACCCCAAGCACAGAAAACAGCCACAGTTTGATTCCGACTGTAAAATAACCTGGATGATCAGCAACATTAGTCAAATCAGAAACAGGCTGAAATCCCCAGCGCTTAAAGGATGGTAGAGCTAAATTTGGAAAAAATAACATAGCAGTGTGGCGACAAGAATTAATAGGCCTGAAGCAATTAAATCATACTGGCAAAGCTCAACAACGTCATGTTCAAGATGAACAAGAGCTTAGAATCGGATCGATCACCTGGTACCACTTGAGCTTGGACCCGTGGCGCTCCAGACAATCAATGTTTGATCAGTCATCATTTATACGCTAAAGAAGTGCACCACCGCTTCGGCAGCTGCGATAATGATGAAGAATGCCAGGTAGGCCACGCCAGACTTTATCCAAAATATCAAAGACAAACTCATCGATAATGATGGCCAGCCACACTGGGGTGCATGAATTGGCGACATTACCGCAAACAATGGAGTCACCCCAGCGATACGGTCTGACCACCAAAAGAGACGTTTAGTGGCGTGAAATGGACAGATGAAACGAGGGCAGTAAGTAATCGCAGAAAAACAAATACTCGTTCGCGCTGACGAGAACCACCATTCGCGTGCACAACTCCGACAGCAATCCAATTCCGATGCTGTAATTCGCATACACGGTTGAAAATTGGCGATAAGGCTCAACCCCAAGATCACGTTATTGATGTGAAACCACTGATGCACGGCAACCGGCCCAGCCAACATGCTGGCCAAGAAGGTTCCCAAAAGACCAGCCAAACGGGCAACCTTTAACCCCCTCCGCCAAGGCTTTGGCAACATAGTTAATCCCTACGGCAGCGGGAATCAAAGTCATGGTGGCAGCATTAACTTAAATTTCCACCATACTGTGACGATGAATCGGTTTTGTTTTCATAATCTGCTCCTTTGTTTTTTAAAGAGCCGTGTAGAATGACGTTTCGGACGCAACGCTCTATATATATCTACGAACTGTCATACACAAGATTCCATCCTAGTCGACATGAGCTAGAAATTCCTATTTATTAAGTAGTTCACAACCACATGATACACCTATTTGTAATAGTCAAGTGTATTTACAGTAAAAGTTTCTCTCCTTGCCATTTTTCAATGACAATTCAGTAAACTCTAACATAGAAAAAAAGCCAGATAAAATTATTGAGCATCCTAATAGTCGTTTAATGGAGTGAGTTCGCATTTTCAAAGTTATTTCTTCAAACAAACCTTGTTCTTGCAGAAATTCCTTGGGCTATTGTTCTGCTGGCTTGTCTTCGACACGACTGATAGTTAAGCTGGTCATCTCGGCTTTCTGTAATCTTACCAGTAATTTATTAAGCACGTTTCCAACTCTGGATGGTTCTGGAAGAGCTTCTTTAAGCAGTGAGCGCTTGGTATGGAGGGAAGAGTTGGTTATCATCCTCCAAAACCACTAAATCCATAGCGAGCCACTTTCAGCATTTTTCTGTTGAGTAAGCATTGTAATTGAATGTCACCTGACTGGCATGGCTTGGTAGCGAAGAGCTGGTCCATGGTTTGCACATTGAGATCAATCCATAAACAGACGCAAGCCCTTGTTTCTATCCTCACGGTCATTAAACTCCAGAGGAATCCCGCCATTGAGCTGTCCTTCTACTTTTTTCAAGTCTGAAATCGTCTTCAGCCCATATTCTTGCGCAATTTTTTAGGAACTGCTATCGCCTAAGTATTTTGATAAGCCATGGGTTTAAGAAAGGCTAGTTGATCCTGTTTGCAATGCCGTCACGAGCCAACTCGTAAACCTTTTTCTGGGTCATGCCCAAATTTGTGGAGATGGTTGAGGAGACTCTCTGGCACTGTTCCAGAAAATCTGCGATCAGATATCAATGTCCCCTTTTTCAGCGATTTGATAATATGAAAGTCTGTATTCCCAAAGTTAGTTTGACCGTCACCCGTAATATCCGTATTTCCTCGAGGAGAAGCTTGTACATATTCATGAGAAAATCTCAGGTCAGGTCCAACTTCCCAGCTATAACCAGATTTTCTTTCTCTTTATTGGAACATGCTGGAGCATAACTTGCTCCCAAAACCAAGCACACCATAAGCAAAGGCTGCAACAGATTGTTACGTCAACTTGCCTTTCCAACCATTTGAGAACAACATTAAAGAGAATGGCCAAGATGGCGGATGAGATTGACACGATAAATGGAGAACTAGCATTCCGACGATAATTCCCCAAAGGATAAAGGAGCCCAATACACCAGCTCCCACAAGAGCAGCTAAAGTTCGCTGTCCCCAAGGATCATAAACAGTTGCTGTACGAACCCCCGATACAATACGGCAGGCAGTGGGAATTTCAAGAACTTCTTGAGTCGCTCGCACTTGGTCATTCCAAAAGCTAATCCCTGCTCTTCCTCAAGACTAGGATCACTGCCGTTCAAGGCTGTTAATCGTTATTTTCTAAAATCGGGAAAAATAGCGTAAATAACAAGGGCTGTGAGGGCTGGTAAGGTCCAATCCATGAAAAGGAAATCAAAGAGACCCATAAAGCCATTGAGGGTATGGTCTGGAGAGACCCGAAACTTGTAGCACCCAATTCGCCGCTGTTTGTGTCCATTAGATAAACCGCAAGTGGAATGGTCAGAAAAAGAGAGAAACCAAATAAGGTTCAAAAAGAGACAACTGTAAGTGTTGTTCCAAGAGCTGTTACCCATGTCACTAAATCGCTCTGACAAGGTTGAAATCAAATTAGACATGAAGGTTACCTCCAAAACAAGTTTGCTACAAAGTCTGTCGCAGGCGCTTAGTAAAATTGTGTCAGGGTGTCTGCCACTGGCGATTTCCTCCATCCTGCAAAACTGCAATTCGATCCCTAATTTTCTAAGGCCTCGTCCGTATAACGGTGTTACGAAGATGGTGGTCATACCGAATTCTTTATGTAAATCCGTTGGTAAGAGCCTGCAAACTGCTGCGAGAGCTTGCATCAAGGCTGAAAAAAGGTTCGTCCATCAATAGGATTTTTTGGTTCCCAATGATAGCTCGCACAATGCCAATCCGCTGTTGCTCTACACCAGATAAATCACTGACATGCGATTGCATACTCTGCAGCAGGGAGACCAACCTTGAGTCAAGAGTCTTCTGTTTAGAATGATTGCTCCTTGCTCCAGCCCTTCATCGCAGGAATGAGAGCTATATTTTCAGCAACTGTCAAGTTAGGAAATAGGCAATGATTTGTAGGGACATAAACGATGAGACGTAACTCCCGTTCTATAGCATAATGCGTTTCCCTCCGTATAGATATGCCATCTGTCGAGTTCCAAAAGACGGTTAATCATCTAATCATAGTGGTCTTCCCAGATCCTGAAGGACCCACTAGCACCCTAAATTTCCATTTTTAATTCGGAGATTATGACATCTTATTAAAAATGTTTCTATCCGTTTGCTAGCGCAAGGCTACGTGTATATTCAATCATGTTTTTCCTCAATAAGTTTCTAATCTCTAAGAATATCCAAATGGCTGCTTGCTGGAGCCTTAGAAACTTTTTCAATCTGTTGAAACCCCAGCCTGTTTCGCCAGGCTTTAATCGCTGTAAGGGACTGACCCATGCACCGTACTCCCAAGTTTGTGCTGGCCATTTTTTCCGGACTCATAGGCTTCTTCTATGATTTCTATATACGTGGATGTCCTTCACCGATCTCCTTTGAGAGAAGCGATACGATTTCTTCCATGGAAAGATCCTGCTGGTCTGTCAAATTCAGGCTTTGATTTTCCCACTCCTAGGATTAAAAGAAATTTCGCTGCAACCCTAGATGTGCCTTACGGGCAAACAGCTGATACCAGGACATCTACCGGCCTGACCACGAATCTTCATTTTCAAGCGCCAGATCAATCAAAAAGCCCAAGTAAAAATTATCTCTCAAAAAAGTGTAGGTGAACCCTACTCCGTGATATAGCTTCCGTCTGGGCATGATTCGAGACAAGGTAAAAGTGCCTTCTCATCTGCCCATAAAAGGAGGTATAAAACAAATATTGCTGCCACCCCCGCTAGCTTTGCAGCAATCTAAAAAAGTCCTTGTGTCCCTTGACACGCTCTGGATTTCCCGAGCAGAAAACCCACTCCAACAAGATATCGATCCCCTTAGGCTCTCAACTACGTCTGGAGGTATTGGTTATACGACATTTCTACGATTTCGAGCAGACGCGGAAACTGTAGCACGGACTCTGGGATTCGTGCTAGATGGACGGAAGCATTCCTTTTTTATCGACAGATCAGCCCACACATAGGAGCTAAGTTCCCTGTTACACCTGTAATTCCGATCATAACTGTTACTTCCTTCCACACATAGATGTCATTCTCTTTCTTTAGATTTGTTATAATACGGCTCGTGATAGGCCTCAAATTCCGATTTCTTGATCTGAAAAGCCTTGTAAACAATCTCTCCAAGTTCCCGACTAACACGGGTCTCCAATTTCTTTTGCGCCCAACCCAGGTCCCTGTCAAAGAGATATATTTTTTCCTTTTATCCTGCCGTGCAAGGTTGAATCGTGGACCAAACCTTTTCTTATTCCATTTCTTAACCATACTGGTCATGTATTATTGGACTAAACCCGTCGCAAGAGCGTATCGGTCGCAGTAGCGCATCCCAACTCTTGCTTGAAAAACACAAAATCGTTAATTTTCCCTTGCTCACATTCTTATATGACATCTGGTTCCTTGCTCAAGAGTTTTTTTGAAGATACGCCTTTACAATCGGATCTGTAGAGCTTGATAGCCTCCTAACAACTTGTCCATTTTGGTCTCCTTTTTGTTCTATATCACTTTTAAATTATTGTAACACCCTGATTACATCTGGTCAACTATTTCGATATCGAAATTTAAACTTTTTAAAAAAAAAAGAAGTTTAGCTAAGGCTAAACTCTGTTTTTTCATTACTCTTCTTCAACCAAGCGTTTGAACTCTGCTTGTATTTCTGTATTTTCGGTTGTTTTCAAGTACATAATAACCACCATGTCGTTGGTCGGTGATGAAAGACCAGCGCTTTCTTCTTCTGTGTTAGTAATCGCAAAGTATAGCTATGAAATCTGGAAATTTATCCCCAGTTACTATAGCGCATCTAAACGATGCTATAGCTTAGCAGTTCTAACCCATTCTCCGAGTATTCCGCATTTATTTTTTTCACTTGGCCCATCACCAAGGGATAGAGATTAGTCTGCCCGACGATCTCCACCAGCAATTCTTTTTTGTAATTAGGTTGACTCAAGTATTTCTCCCGCCTTTAATAAATCTCTAATTTAGCAATTTTGTTCATTCCAAGGAGCTTTTTGCTTTTCTCCCGAAATGGTCGTACTAGTAGAGTTTCAAATTTCTGCAATCAAAACCTCTTAGATCAATTGATCAGATCAAGTTTTCCAAAATTTAGATCCAATAAATTAGATTCTATTTGAAATTCTTTTTCCTGAAGTTTATAGCCCCCTTTTGCTTTCATTAACTTATATGAGGAGTTCCATAACCTTTAACCAGTTCTGACGACCAACTTATCAAGAATACACACCTGATAAATAATTGCCGCAATCTCCTAGATCCACCATGTACTGCAGCAAAACACTTCTGCTAAGAGAACAGTTACCTCTGTAAAGGATACACACCAGTCAAAAAAGTATTTCCACTTAAATTAATATCTGCTATAAGTAAATCATCGACGCCATCATCATTTAAATCAACAAAGGAATAACGGCATATCATCTGAACGATTCATGGCATTTTCAGAGACCAAATAGTGATAGACGATCAGTAGCTTTTAAACTTTGATAAAGATTTGAAATGCAGTGGATCTTGAAGAAGGTAGAAATAGCTTTTGGTAACATCAAAAACTGACTTGTACACATCTTTATAATCTTTCTTAGACTCCCCAGACTTTATCTCGTTACTAGTAATTGAAGTAGATAAACTAATATCTTGTACTAGAAAGCTCCGAATTTTGATGTTTTTTTTTTTTTTTGTTTTTTTTTTGTTTTTTTTTTATTTTTTTTTTTTTTTTTTTTTTTTTTTTTTTTCTTTTTGTTTTTTTTTTTTTTTTTTCTTTTACTACAACCAACTGTAAAAAAACAAAATAAAGATAAACAGATTCCTACTATATTCTATGACCTAAAAAACACCTCATAAAATTAATGGTGACCATAGATTTGCTTACATGATATCAAATATTTGAGAGTTGCGGTGTAAGATAACGAAATCTTTATATATACAAATACTAAGTAAATATTTTCAATAATTCTTATATTCGATACACTTCAATAAATATTTATATAGCTAAATATATTGTAGAGAAATCCTATAGGACGTATAACAAAAGAGATTAAACCATATTTAAAGCTAACCAATAATAGAGTAAAAATTATTCTACAAGCTTACAGAAATAAGAAAAGGACCATTAACGGATTGAAAGAATAAAATATAAATGAAAGATAAAAGCTAGGAAAAGCCACGAAATCTTAAAAGATACTTTATACTAAGTGACTTTAAAACATTAAACCTGAGAAATCTCCCAAATTTGAAAACAAAAGAGCGAACCATTTTGGTTTCGCTCCAGATAGTAAGAATTCATCACTCAACCACAGTTTTGTCAAAGAAAGGAACCAATTTTGATAAAAGAAATACACAACACAAAAGAGCTAAACGCTCTTTACTTACGTAGAATAGGGATTCGAACCCGTGCGCCGGTTTACCCCGACCTAACATTTGAGCAAACCGTCCTCTTCACCTCTTGAGTAATTCCCTATTAATGAGCCGAGTGGATCGAACCCCGAACCTCACGCTTATCAGGCGTGCCTCCCTAGACCACCTGAGCTACGCCCCAAGTCAAAACTTGGTACTTGAACAAAGTTCAAAGCGGTGACGAGAATCGAACTCGCGACAACACTTGGAATGCTTGTGTTTTTACCACTAAACTACACCCGCTGATAATTTAATAAAAAAATGGAGCTAGACGGAATCGAACCGGCCGACAAGGAGCTCATCCATTGCTCTACCACTGAGCTACCGAGCCATATTGGCGGGAGCAGGATTTGAAACTACGACCTTCCGGGTTTGAGCCCCTTACGAGCTACCGAGCTGCTCCATCCCGCGTTAATAATAAAGGAGAAAATGTTTGGGATTCGAGACCCACCGCACGCTTTTACCGCCTGACGGTTTTTTCAAAGACCGTTCCCTTCAGCCGGACTTGGGTAAATCCTCCATCATTTCAATGGAACCTTGTTTAGGACTTGACCTACCGACCACATCGCTACTGAGCCGAGAGCCTCTAAACCAGCTGAGCTAAAGGTCCAACAAGATCAGTATAGCGGCCGAAGGGGATCGAACCCCCGACCTCCCGGTATGAACCGGACGCTTAGCCAGCGAGCTACACCGCCATTAAATCGTGAAAGACAGGATTCGAACCTGCGACACCTTGGTCCAAACCAAGTACTCTACCAAGTGAGCTACTTCCCGAATTAAATGTTAATGCACCATAAGGAGTCGAACCTCCTAACCGCCTCATTCGTAGTCAGGTACTCTATCAGTGGAGCTAAGAGGTGATCATCATTATATGACGAGACCGGAATCGAACCGGTACGATCGTACCAATCGCAGGATTTAAGTCCTGTGCGTCTGCCAGTCCGCACCCGGCATCTCTAAGCGACGACGGGATTCGAACCGCGACCCCCCCACCTGCAAAGGTGGTGTCTACCACTGAACTCCGATGTCGCATCGACTCTGCTTTAACCTAAAAATAAATGCCGGCTACATGACTTGAACACGCGACCCTCTGATTACAAATCAGATGCTCTAACCAACTGAGCAAGCACGGCGATTTCTTTATGCGGTTAAGGGACTTGAACCCCCACGCCTTTTAAGCGCCAGATCCTAAATCTGGTGCGTCTGCCAATTCCGCCAAAACCGCAAAAGATGACCCGTTAATGGGCTCGACACAGGACCCATTGATTAAAGTCAATTGCTCTACAACTGAGCTAACGAGTCAAATAACTTTCGTTTATTACGGTCCCGACGGGAATCGAACCGCGATCTTCGCTCGTGACAGGGCGAAAAAAAAAACCCGGGTTGGAATTACAAAAAAAAAAAAAAAAAAAAACCCCCGACACTACGGGACCTTATGGGAGTTAACGGGATGAACGCGACCTCTGCTTGTAAGGCAGATGCTCTCCCCAGCTGACGCTAAACCTCACTAGGAGCTAAGCGACTTCCATATCTCAAAGGGGGCAACCCCAAGACTACTTCCGGCGTTATAGGCTTAACTCTCGTGTTCGCATGGTAAGGTATCTCCTAGGCTATCGTCACTTAAACTGAGTAATACCTATCAAATTGAATATTATCAAATACTTAGAAAAACTTCGCTTTCGTTATTCTCAGTACTTGGATAAGTCCTCGAGCTATTAGTATTAGTCCGACTACTGTGTCGCCACACTTCCACTTTAACCTAATCACCTGATCACTCCAGGCTCTTATGATATAAAATCATGGGAAATCCTCATCTTGAGGGTGGGTTTCACACTTAGTGCTTTCAGCGTCTATCCCTTCCCTACATAGATACCCAGAGATGCCTTTGGCAAGACAACTGGTACACCAGCGGAAGTCCACTCTGGTCCTCTCAGTACAGGAGGCCAGATCCTCTCAAATTTCTACGCCCGCGAGCGGATAGGACCGAACGTATCACGACGTTCTCGAAACCCAGCTCGCGTGCCGGCTTTAATGGGCGAACAGCCAAAACCGGGACCGACGGACCACAGCCCCAGGATGCGACGAGCCGACATCGACGGTGCCAAACCTCCCCGCCCCCCCCCCCCCCCCCCTATGTGAACTCTTGGGGGAGATAAGCCTGTTATCCCCAGGGTAGCTTTTATCCGTTGAGCGATGGCCCTTCCATACGGAACACCGGATCACTAAGCCCGACTTTCGTCCCTGCTCGAGTTTCTCGCAGTCAGCTCCCTTATACCTTACACTCTGCGCATGTGAGGGAACCGTTGGGCGCCTCCGTTTAACCTTTTAGGAGGCCGAACACGCCCCCAAGTCAAACTGAACCCGTCAAACACTGTTCCCTCCGATAGGGATCACCTATCCCGGGTTTTAGAGTGCCATAACACAAGGTAGTAATCCCAACAACGTCCTCTTCGAACTGGCTTCCCCCGATCTCATAGACTCCTACCTATCCTGTACATGTTGGTACAGACATCATACAAAAACCTGCAGTCAAAGCTCCATGGGGTCTTTCCGTCCTGTCGCGGGTACCTGCAATCTTCACATTTACTAAAATTTTCACCGAGTCTCTTCGTTGAGACCAGTGCGCCAAAATCATTACGCCCTTTTCGTGCGGTCGGAACTTTAACCCGACAAGGAATTTCGCCTCCCTTAGGACCGTTATAGTTACGGCCGCCGTTACTGGGCTTTCATTCATACCTTCGAGTACCTCTAAGCACTCCTCTTACCTTCCCAGCACCGGTGCAAGCCGTCCAACCCCCTATACATCATCTTCTTGTTAAAAGCAGAGAGCTGTGTTTTTGGATAACAGTTGCTTGGCCTATTCCAACTGCGGCTGACCTTAAAGTCCAGCCCCCCATTCTTCCCCGAAGTTACGGGGTCATTTGCCGAGTTTCCTTAACGAAGTTTCTCTCGCTTCAACCTGAGGACTACCTCGCTCGACTACTGTGTCGGTTTGCGTACGGGTAGAGTATTGTTTTAACGCTAGAAGCTTTTTCTTTGGCATGTGCCGCTTCCACTAACTTCGCTACTAAACTTCCGCTTCCCCATCACAAGCGTCAATGTTATCGAACCTAAGCATTTGCTCAGTTCAACACCTCCCTGCTAGACAGACCACTTCAATCGTCCCCTGCTTTAGTTGCCTACCTGCGTCCCTCCATCACTAACATACCTAGTACAGGAAATATAAACCTGTTTGGTCCATGCGGATACCACCTTCGGTCCTCTCCCTTAGTCCCGAACTAACCCCAGGGGCGGACGAGCCTTCCCCTGGAAACCTTAGGTCTTAACGGTGACAGGATTCTCCACCTGTCTTTCGCTACTCATACGGCATTTTCTCACTTCTATGGTTTTCCAGCGCTCCTCACGGTTTACCCCTTTCGCCACCATAGAAACGCTCTCCTACATAGCCTATAAAGGTATCCACAAGCTTTTCGGTACATTGTTTTAGCCCGGTACATTTTTTCGGCGCAGGGTCACTCGACTAGTGAGCTATTACGCCAACTCTTTGAATGAATAGCTCTTCTACGGACTAACATCCTATTTCTGTGCAAACCCCACATCCCTTTTTCCACTTAACAATTTATTTTTGGGACCTTTAGCTGTGGTCCTGGGGCCTGTTTCCTTTCGACTAACGGATCCTAGGCAACTCGCAGTCTAACTGCCGACCATAATTCATTGGCATTCGGAGTTGATCTGAGATTGGTACTCCGGGATGGACCCCCCTGCCTCACACCCAAACGTGCCTACCTCCAAGAATCTTAATGTCGACGCTAGCCCTAAAGCTATTTCGGAGAGAACCAGCTAGTCTCCCAGTTCCGTTTTTTTTTGGGCATTTCTCCGCTACCCACAATCATCCAATCACTTTTTCAAAACGTGCCTGGTTTTTCGGTCCTCCAGTGCGGTTCCTCACCGCCTTCAACCCTGCTCATGGGTTAGGTCCACATGGTTTCGTCTACGCCATATTACTAATGCGCCCCCTATTCAGACTCGGTTTTCCCCTACGGCTCCGTCCTCTTCAACTTAACCCTCGCACTCATATCGTACTCTGCACGGTTCATTCTACAAAGGCACTGCTACGTTCACCCATTAACGGGCCTTCGAACTTTGTTTTGTAGCACACGGTTCAGTTTCTATTTCACTCCCCTCCGGGGTGCACCTTTTCACCTTTTCCCCTCACGGTGCTGTTCACTATCGGTCACTAAGGGAGTATTTAGGGTTGGGAGATGGTCCCTCCCAGATTCCGACGGGATTTTTCCACGTGTCCCCGCCCGTAACTCAGGATACTGCTAGTACAAGAACTATTATAAAATACCAAGGCCTCTCCCTCTCTTCTTTGGCTTGATTCCTTCCCATATCATTCTTCTATAATCCTTTGAGTCCACTTGCAGTCCTACAACCCGAAAGAGTAAACTCTTCGGTTTTGCCCTCCCTGCCGTTTTTCGCTCGCCGCTATAAGCCAATCGCTTTTTGCTTTTTCTCTTCCTGCAGCTAACTTTATATGTTTCAGTTTCACGCGTCCTTCCTCCTCATATCCTTAACAGAGTAGGTAACAGGTACAGTACCTGTTTGGTTCCCCATTCGGAAATCCTGGATCATCGCTTACTTACAGCCTACCCAAGGCCATATCGTCGGTTGTCACGTCCTTCTTCGCTCCTATGCCAGGCATCCCACCGTGCGCCCCTTATTAAACTTACCTTACTTTTTTTGACTTTCAGTCAAACTCTTTATAATAATACAGCGGTTTTTCGGTTTATTTTCTTGTTACAGTTGATATAGATATTCAATTTTTTTCAATGTGCAATACTTTTGGTGATCTCTCAACCAAATGGGAGCCTAGCCGGATTCGAACCGCTGACCTCCTGCGGTGCAAAGCAGGCCCGCTCTCCCAGCCTGAGCTAAGGCCCCACAAAACTCTCAAGACTAAACAAGACAATTTGCTTTCCTTATCCTTAGAAAGGAAGGTATCCAGCCGCACTTTCCGATACGGCGCCTTGGTCCTTAACGACTTATCACCCCATCATCTATCCACCATTGGCGCCCTGGCTCCAATGGTTACCCTCCACCGCTTCGGGTGTTTTACAACTCTCGTGGTTGTGACGGGCCGGTGTGTAACAAGGCCCGGGACCGTATTCCACCGCCGCGTGCCTGATCCGCGATTACTAGCGATTTCCGACTTCATGTAGGACGAGTTGCAGCCTACAATCCGACTGAGACTGGCTTTAAGGATTAGCCTTGCCGTCACCGACTTCGACTCGTTTGTAACCAG
Organism: Streptococcus infantis; assembly: GCF_021497965.1. GTDB lineage: Bacteria > Bacillota > Bacilli > Lactobacillales > Streptococcaceae > Streptococcus > Streptococcus infantis_B. Next base: position 1,333,159 of record NZ_CP046525.1, read on the forward strand.
CCATTGTACACGTGTGTAAGCCCCAGGTCAATAAGGGGTCATGATGAATTTGACGTCATCCCCACCTTCCTCCCGGTTTTTATTACCGGCAGTCCCTCGACTAGAGTGGGCCCCAACTGAATGCTTGCAACTAACAATAGGGTTGCGCCCTCGTTTTTCGGGACTTAACCCAACTCTCACGACACGAGCTGACGACAACATGCACCACCTTCACCTCTGTCCCCGAAGGAAAAACTCTATCTTCTAGGCGGTCCAGAGGGGATGTTCAAGTCTCCCTGGTAAGGTTCTTCGCGTTTCTGGCTATCGAATTTACACCACTGCTCCACCGCTTGTGCGGGCCCCCGTCCATTCTTTCGAGTTTCAACCTTGCGGTCGTACTCCCCCAGGCGAGTGCTTAATGCGTTAGCTACGGCCTAAAACCCCGGAAAAGGGGTCTAATCACCTAGCACTCATCGTGTACGGCGTGGACTACCAGGTATCTAATCCTGTTTTGCTCCCCCCGCTTTTCCGAGCCTCAGCGCCAGTTACAAGCAGAGAGCCGCTTTCGCCACCGTTGTGTTTCCTCCCATATATCTACGCCATTTCACCGCTTACACATGGAATTTCCCACTTCTCCCCTTCTTGCACTCAATTTAAACCAGTTTCCAATCGTACTATGGTTAAGCACCCACAGCCTTTAACTTCAGACTTATCTAACCCCCTGCGCTCGCTTTAAAACGCCCAATAATTCCGGATAACGCTCGGGGAAACCTACGTAATAACCGGGGGGGGGGGAGCCCTGGCTGGCACGTATTTAGCCCGTCCCTTTCGGGTAAATACCGTCACCAGTGTGAACTTTCCCACTCTCACACTTCGTTCTTCTCTTACACAGAGCTTTTACGATCCGAAAACCTTCCTTCATACTCCCTCGCGGTTTTGCTCGTCATACTTCGTCCCATTGCCGAAGATTCCCCTACTGCCTTGCCTCCCGAGAGTCGGGGCCGGGGGGTGGGTTCTCAGTCCCAGTGTGGCCGATCACCCTCCTCAGGTTCGGCTTATGTCTCGTCGCCTTGGTGACCGTTACCTCACCCAACTATCTAATACAACGCAGGTTCCCAATCTGTAGTTGGAGCAATTGCCCCTTTTTTTTTAAAACAGTTTATCATGCACTCACTGTTTTGTCATGGCGTATTTAGCTATCGTTTTCCAATTAGTTATCCCCCGGATCCCAGCAGGTTACCTAAGCCGTTACTCACCCGTTCGCAACTCATCCCGCTCGTGGCAAAGCACCAAGCTTCAAGCGTTTTCTACTTGCTGTATAGGCCCCCGCCGCGTTCATCCGTGACCAGGATCAAACTCTCATTAAAAGTTTGCGTTTCCTCACTCATTTTCTGTCACTGACAGATTTATTGTTTTTTCATTGTTCAGATAACTAATAACTTCCGTTTTATAGTGCCCCTGCCACATTGGGTCGTCTTGTTCATTTTTTCAAAGGTATTTGTCGCGCTTGCGACACTATATTAGTATATCACAGTCCGTTTTTTCTGTCTGGTTCAACAGGGTTTTTTTCAACAGGTTTAACTTTTTTAAAATCTATCACCTTAACTGCGATACACACATAGTCCGTACGGGATTCGAACCCGTGTTACCGCCGTGAAAAGGCGGTGTCTTAACCCCTTGACCAACGGACCCTGAGCTTTTCAACTCTTTCTATTATACCTACTTTTTGACGCTTGTCAACTGGTTTTATAAAAAATTAGTTGACTAGAGTCAATAGCTACAAATAGAATGTCGGCAATCACAATTCAGCAATTTGATTCAAGTTTACTTCTGCTACTGTATCATTACCAAACATTGAAATAATCATCTTCACTTTGTTATTATCAATTTCAGTAATTTTTCCTGTGTAATCAGCAAAGGCACCATCGATAATACGGACAGTTTGACCTACTTCAACATTGATATTGAATTCTTGTACAGTTTGTCCCATTGATACCAAGATATCTCTGATTTCTTGTTCCAATAGTGGAGTTGGTTTAGATCTGTTACCGTGTGACCCAACAAATCCAGTAACGTTTGGTGTGTTACGCACTACAAACCAAGCTTCATCTGTCATAACCATCTCTACAAGAACATAACCTGGGAAACGATTTTCTTCAACTTCTTTTTTCTTCCCATTTTTTTCAACTTGTACAGTTTGAGTTGGGATTTCAACACGCAAGATGTTATCCAACATATTGTATGTCTGTGCACGTTGCAAGAGATTTTCTTTTACTTTATTTTCATAACCAGAATATGTTTGTAGGACAAACCATCCTTTGTCAAAACTATCCATCTTTTTTCCTTTCTTAACAGTAAACTTCTTTCAGTGAATTTGTTCTATTTTAAAAAATATTAATGAATCGAATTAATCCGCTAACGATTAATTGGTCAAAAATATAAATAATAACTACAAAGAAGGCAGTGTATTCCATGATAGATTTAAAATCTACCCAACTTTGTTTTCGAGTTGGCCAAGTTGTATCTTTAAGAAGAGTAAAGATATCCTTAATAAAACCCATTTTTATCTCCTATCTCGTTTCTCTATGTGTTGTGTATTTACCACAATGTTTACAAAATTTATTTACTTCTAAGCGAGTCGGTTTTGGATTCCCACTAATTTTAATTGAGTAGTTTCTCGAACCACAAACCGCACAGGCTAGACTTGCTTTTTTAAGTGCCATAGCGCCTCCATCCTAACTATTATAACAAGAATCCCTGTCTTTGACAAGTTAAATTATATTATCAGTTTTTCCTATTTTCAAAATAAAAAAGCCTAGGATTAATCCTAGACTCTATTTTACATTATTTTCCAAGATAGTATTCTTTCACAACGTTCAATTTTTCGTCAAATTCGAATACCAATGGTGGGAAGTTAGGAATTTCCACATCCATGATTTCGTCGTCTGACAATTGTTTGATGTGTTTTACAAGAGCACGGATTGAGTTACCGTGTGCTCCTACGAATACGTTTTTACCGTCTTTAAGAGCTGGAGCGATTTTATCTTCCCAGAATGGAAGGGCACGTTCCAAAGTAACTTTCAAGTTTTCAGCATCTGGAATTACTGAGTCATCAAGTGAAGCATAACGACGGTCAGTGTGAGCTGAGTACTTATCATCGCGAGGCATTGCTGGAGGCAATACATCGTATGAACGACGCCAGATGTGAACTTGTTCATCACCAAATTGTTCAGCAGCTTCTGCTTTGTTTTTACCAGTCAAACCACCATAGTGACGTTCGTTCAAGCGCCATGATTTTTCAACTGGAACCCAAAGTTGGTCAGATGCTTCAAGAGCCAAGTTAGTTGTTTTGATCGCACGTTTCAATACTGAAGTGTATGCTTGGTCAAATTCGATACCAGCTTCTTTGATCAATTTACCAGCGTCGATAGCTTGTTGAGTACCTTTTTCAGAAAGATCTACGTCAGCCCAACCTGTGAAAAGGTTAGCTTTGTTCCATTCAGACTCACCGTGGCGAGCGAAAACCAATTTTACCATTAGTTGGATTCTCCTTTTATTTTTCGAGGTTCCCCTCGTTTATCTATTCTATTTTACAAAATTTTTCACAAAAAAGCTAGTTAAAATCAACGAAAAAGAGAAGAGCGCTTCAACTCTTCTCTTAGATAATCATTTATCCTTCAATTTTAAATTGTTTCAAGCTTGCTAGATACAAAGCTCCACCAATTACGAGGACAATTCCTCCAATCCATCCAAAGAATGGGATCAGTGCAACAACAGAACCAACAATAAATAGAATTGACGGTGCTAGTGAAATACGTTTGTCATCCTTATAGTAGACAAGCGTTAGGATTCCAAGAATGAGGGTTGCAATTTTTACCAAAGAGAAAACGATGAAAATGATTCCCAATATAAGTCCAGCTACATCTTCATCCTCAGAAATAGCTGCAAGAAAAATAATAAAAAATGGTAAGAAAGCTAAAACAGCTCCTGCAATGATACCAATGAATCCATCTACTTGTGCAAGTGTTTTTGTCTTCATAAATGTCTCCTTTTATTTTAATAAAGTATATTATACCATATTTTTATTAAAGTTTTTAATTTTTAAAAAAATACAGGAGTAACTCCTGTATTTTTGTTAAATTATTTTGCTTCAAAGCCCTCTGCTACTGCGTCTGCAAAGTTCTCTTCGACGATGCTTGCACAGTGATCACAGATGGTTGCGTGGTAGTGGCGTTCAGCCGTTGTTGGATCGATACGACGGCAACGGTCACAAACTTCACCAGCTGCACGTTCTACTGTAAAAGCCACATCTTCAAAGCTGACAGCACCTTCAGGAGCTTCTCCTTCTGCGATGGTCAATTCTGACACAATCAAAAGTTGAGCAACATTGCTATCAACAGCTCCAAGAAGGGTTTTCACAACTTCATTTGGATAAACTGTCAAGTGAGCTTCAAGAGATTTACCGATTACTTTTTCATTACGTGCTTCTTCCAAGGCTTTTTGAGCTTGACCACGGAAATCCATGAAGGCTGACCAAGTATCCAAGATTTCTTCTTGGTTGGCAAACGTTTCTGCTTCTGGCAATTCTGACAATTGAACGAAGTCTTCTGCTTCAAACTCAAGGTAAGACCAGATTTCTTCGGCAGTGTGAGGAAGAATTGGTGTCAAGAGTTTAGTGATTTTCACCAAAATATCATAGAAGACCGTTTGCATTTGACGGCGTTCAAGTGATTTTGCACCTTCGATGTAAACAACGTCTTTGGCGAAATCAAGGTAGAAGGCTGACAAGTCAACATTGATAAAGTTTACTAGCGCTTTGTAAATGGTCAAGAATTCAAAATTAGCATAAGCATCACGAATAGTCTTAACAAGTTGATTAAAGCGAATCGTCATGTACTTGTCTACGGAACGAAGTTCGTCATAAGCAACTGCATCCTCAGCTGGGTTAAAGTCAGATGTATTAGCAATCAAGAAACGAAGAGTGTTACGGATCTTACGGTAAGTCTCAGAGACTTGGCTCAAGATATCCATAGAGATACGCACATCATTGCTTGAGTCTACACTTGTTACCCAGAGACGCAAGATTTCCGCACCAAATTGTTTTTCAACGTCACTTGGGGCAATGGTATTTCCAAGTGATTTAGACATCTTCTCACCTTTACCATCTAAAGCAAAACCTTGAGACAAGATTTGTTTGTATGGTGCGACACCATGGTTCGCAACAGAGGTGATGAGTGATGAGTTGAACCAACCACGGTATTGGTCAGAACCTTCTAAGTAAAGATCGGCTGGATATTTAAGTTCTGGACGGTTAACCACAACACCGTTCCATGATGAACCTGAGTCAAACCAAACGTCCATGATGTCTGTTTCTTTTTTGAACTCTCCATTTGGTGAACCTGGATGGGTGAATCCTTCTAGCAAGAGGTCTTTGGCATCACGTTCCCACCAAACGATGGAGCCGTGTTCTTCAAAAAGTTGCGCCACATGCTCGATTGTTTCAGCGGTCATGATCGGGGTTCCGTCTTCTGCATAAAAGATTGGAAGAGGAACACCCCAAGCACGTTGACGAGAGATGACCCAGTCACCACGGTCACGGATCATGTTGTAAAGACGAACTTTCCCCCATTCTGAGTGGAATTTTACTTTTTCAATTTCATCTAAGATATCTTGACGGAATTTTGAAACTGAGGCAAACCACTGTGGTACTGCACGCCAGATAATTGGTTTTTTCGTACGCCAGTCAAACGGGTAGGAGTGAGAGATTTCTTCTTGAGCAAGAAGCAAATCACCAAGTTTTTCAATAACAGTTGGGACAACCTTGTCATAGAACTGACCAGCAAAGTCAGGACCAGCATTTTCCATCATGATTCCGCGTTCGTTAACAGTCACAGCAACTTCGAGGCCATTGGCAATCCCTACATTGTAGTCATCCTCACCAAAACCAGGAGCGGTATGGACGATACCAGTACCTGAATCTAGGGTCACATGCTCACCAAGGATCACCAATTCATCAACTTCCGTATCCCATGGGTGTTCTGTAACGATATGGTTCAATTCTTTTCCTTGGTAAGTCGCAAGAACTTCAGCATTTTCCCAACCGAATTTTTCAGAAAGGCTTGGCAAGAGCTCAGAAGCTACGACATACTTGCGGTCAGATCCAGCAGGTTTCACTACGACATAATCAAACTCTGCACCTACTGTCAATCCACGAGAAGCTGTAACAGTAAATGGAGTTGTTGTCCAAACAACAATGTAGGTATCTGTATCTAGAACACCCTTACCATCTTTAACCTTGTTGGCATAGTAAAGTGATGTAGAAACCAAGTCATGGTATTCAATTTCCGCTTCAGCGAGGGCTGATTCAGAAGACCAAGACCAGTAAACTGGCTTAGCTCCACGGTAGATGTAACCTTTATTGGCCATTTCACCAAAGACACGGATTTGCGCTGCTTCATAGTCAGGCGTCAAGGTTACATAAGGATGATCCCAATCACCTGAAACACCTAAGCGTTTAAAGTCTTCGCGTTGTTTATCTACTTGAGAAAGAGCGTATTCACGGCAAAGTTTCAAGTATTCAACCAAGTCCATTTCTTTACGTTTGACACCTTGTTTAGCCAAGACTTGCTCAATTGGCAGACCGTGTGTATCCCAACCTGGAATATATGGTGCGTAGAATCCTGACATAGACTTAGAGCGAACAATGATATCTTTTGAAATCTTGTTCATGGCATGTCCTACGTGGATGTTTCCGTTAGCGTATGGAGGTCCATCATGAAGAGTGAAATGAGGTTTCCCTTCATTTAACTCTTGACGGCGTTGATACAATTTTGCATCTTCCCATTCTTTTTGCCAAACTGGCTCTTTGGTTGGAAGACCGGCACGCATTGGAAATTCTGTTTTTCCAAGATTAAGGGTTTCTTTTAGTTTCATTATTACTCCTTTAATGTAAATTGAAAAAATAAAAACCACGACTCGCAAAAAGGACGAAAATCGTGGTACCACCTTTGTTCGGAAAAAGACCTTGCCTTTTTCCCTCTTTTCCCGTAACGTGGGTAACGTCAAGTCTTACTCATTTCGGACTTGATACTAAGAGAGGATAAATTTACCAACAGGGATTGTAGGACTTCCACCATCTCCTACTCGCTAGAAATATATTTGATAAATCCTTGTTCTCTACTAAAATCTTATAAAATTAGAACTGACTCTTGTTGAGTATTAGCATCATCTTGAGGTTCTTCATCATTAGCAGATTCAACAGGAGTTTCAACAACTGGCTGAACTTCAACTTCAGGTTCAGTTGTCTCTTCAACATCTTGACTTGCAGTAGCTTGTTGAGCTTCTAATAATTCCTTATTAGCTGCTTCAATACGTGCTTGAAATTCTGCAACTTCTTCAGGAGAGAATTGACGAGTCATGTCAATTGGGTCTTCTTCATGATATGAATATGTTGCTTCACCCAATACTTCTTCAACAACTTCCTTGAATGCTTCGTCACTCGTTTGAAGATAAGTTGCAGTTGGACGTAAAATCTCTTCCCACTCAGATGAATCAACAATGGCCAATTGGCTTTCGATAGTTGATTTCAAGCGTTGGTGGAAGACACGACTCTTATTCTTCAACTCTTCAGTTTCCACAGCAACTTTCTTAGCATTATCAGTTGCTTGTCGCAAGATTTCATTTGCTTTGTACTTAGCTTCATCAAGTAAACGTTGTGCATCTTGTTCAGCTTGTTGAATAATGTTGTGAGAACGATCGTTGGCTGCTTGTTTTACACGCTCAGCTGTATCTTGAGCGATTAAAACTGACTGGCTCAATGAATCTTTGATTTCATCAAAATATGATAGACGATCTTCTAAATTTTTAATATGTTGATCTTTTTCATGATTGCTACGAACCAAATCTTCATAGTCACGAACAACAATATCTAAAAATTCATCAACTTCTTCACGATTAAAACCTCTAAACTGAACACCAAAGGTTTTGTCCTTAATTTCTAACGATGTAATTGGCATATTTTTCCTCACTTACTTAATAAAAAATAGAATCATTCATTGCTTCTGGTTCTTGCTCTTGGTCGTTTGTTACTGTTCTCTTAGGAATATCATTCGTATAATAGGACAGACGTTCTTCTAGTCGTTTAATATAACGTTCCGTCTCATCCTTGTAACGGGTTAATTCCTCGTAATCAATATAAATTTTATCTAAAAATTCGTCAACTTCTTCCTTATCGTAGCCTCGGAATTTTGTTGAGAAAGCTTTATCAACAATATCTTGTGGTGTAATCGACATATTTTTTCTCACTTACTTAATAGTAGCTGAACTGTTAATTTTTTCTTATCTTTCTTCGTTTGACCGTTTTCTTTAAGCAAGATGATTCGGCCAAACCGTCTGACACTTATCAAATCCCCAACTTTTACTTGATAGTCAGATTTTTCAACTATATGATAATTGACTTGAACCAACTTCTTTTCAACTAGAGCTAAAGTTTGTGAACGAGATAATTTCAATATACTTGATAAGAAAGTATCTAGACGAAAACTTGAAACTAGGATTTCTTTTTCTTGATACTCATCTTTAGACTCTATCTTATCTGAAAAAGGACGTTCTACTAAACTTACAGGCAACTTGGAAATCTTTTGAATGCCATCCTGAAAAAGAGTGGTAAATCTTCGATCGACAATAATTTGGGCTTTCTCTTCTGTTACCAGAATGTCTCCAAATAACTTTCGGTCAATACCTAGACGATTGAGAACCGTACCCAGAATTTTTGAATGGGTTAGTTGTTGAAACTTGCTGGAATACTCAATCTCAAGCAAGGTCATTTCAAAATCTTCCAAACTTGGCGCGAAATAATCCGGCGCTAGAATGACCCGAGCATACTCTGAAGGTACAAAACGAGTACTAGAAAAGGTTTTTACCCCTCTATTGTTTCCCAATGTCTCCAAGATAAATACTTGGTGAGGATTTATAAAAGGTGATAAAATCGGTGCGTAATGTTCTTCTACCTGCCCTAACCACTCCAAACCCTTGTCAATGAATGGAATATCTTCTGTTGCAAAATGTTGGTAAAGTTCTTTGCTCATAACATAACCAGCAAATTGATAAGATAGCGACTTATCATGCGCAAGAGAATTAGAGCTATCCAAACTGAGAAATCCAAGCCTGCAATTTGCAGCGGTAGACGTTTCAAGGGTTCCAGAATTGGTTTACACAAGGTCTCCAAAAATTTTCCCAACTGAGTGTCGTAGGCATTTGGAAACCATGATAATAGCGCAAAAGCTACAAGTATCATTGAATAGATATCTGTAGCATTTTGGATAAAACGAATTATTAGAAACATTAACGTACTCTATTTCTCTTCATGTCAAAGTCGTACTCTTCGCTTTGAGTTTCCTCTGGTAAACGGATATCTTCAATGTTAACCACAACACCAACTGGTGTCAAAAGGTACATTGTATGTGCGACTTTTCTCAACTCACCAGCAAGGACATGACGTGCTCCATCCAAGTAATCCAAACAACGACGAGCTTGGACTTCTGTCATATATTGGAAGTCAATCAAGATACTTTCGTTTCCAGCTAACAAATCAACAATATCTGTTGCATCTTCGTAACGGCGTGGGTAACGAACATCGATGGTTACTTTTTCAGTAGAGCGATGGCTTTCAATTGCTAGTTGTTGTTGACGAGCATGAAGTTTTGTAATGTTTTTTTCTTTTGCTTCAACTGGCGAAGATTCTTGAGCAACAGAAGCTTGCTGAGGTAATTCTCTCTTTGGAGGCACTGAAGCTAGTGGACGTTCAGAACGTGCAGCTACAACATCTGAAGCAACTTCATCTCCATCTTCTGTAAAGTAATCTATAAATTTATCAAATTTATCTTTTAATGACATGATTATTTCCTATTTAAAAAATGCTGTACCAATTCGAACATAAGTCGAGCCACACTGAATCGCTTCTTTATAGTCACGACTCATTCCCATACTTAATTCTGTCATTGGCATATTGGGGAGTTGTTGTTCACGAATATATTGTTGCAACTCTTGCGTTTCTTTAAAGATTTTTTGCAACTCTTCTGTTTCAGCTTCAAATGGAGCCATAGTCATAAGACCAACATACTCTATTTGATCCAAGCTTGACAAGTCTGGTAAGACCGCCAAAAGTTCTTCTTTCGAAAAACCATGCTTGCTTTCTTCTCCAGAAATATTGACCTGCAAAAAACATTTAACCTTACGATTGGCACGTTTTTGAATCTCTTGAGCTAATTTCAAAGAATCTAAAGCGTGAAAATAATCAACATAAGGAATAATATCTTTCACTTTTCTTCTTTGCAAGCTACCAATCAAGTGCCAAGTAACATCCTTATCACTTAAAGCATGATACTTTTCAAGAAATTTGTCGACACGGTTTTCACCGATGTGTTGAACTCCTTGGTCGATCAAATTAGCTGCGGTTGCAATATCAACATATTTTGTTACTGCAATTACAGAAACCGAACCGTCTTCACGGCCGGCTTCTGTAATTGCTTTGGTAACCTGTTGAAATACCTGATTTGTGTTTTCTTTTAAATCCATCTCTATTAACGGTTTTTAAAGAATGGTGGTGTTTCTAACTCATCATCATCAGAAGATGGTGCTTCGAAACGCTCAACTGGTGATACGACTGATTCACCTTGACGAACGATTGAATCACGTCTCAAGTCCCAATCACCGAAAGCTGATGCCTTAGGTGCTTCAGAATGACGTTGAGAAGGAGTTGGAAGTTCAGCTGTTTCAGCTAAATCAAAATGACGGTCGTAAGTGTGGGTGTGTCCAGTTCTTGCTGGCTCACGGAATGATGCTTGTCTTGGTTGTGGTGCTACCACTTTTTCAACTGCATCTTGACGAACTCCAGTAGCAACAACAGTTACACGGATTTCATCTTTCATTGATTCATCAATAGAAGTACCGAGCCAGATGTTTACACCGTGTCCAGCAGCTTGGTTAACTATTTCTGAAGCTTCTTCAGCTTCAATCAAGGTCATATCCAAACCACCAGTTACGTTCACGATAACGTCTTCTGCTCCATCGATTGTTGTTTCAAGGAGTGGTGAGTAGATAGCTTTACGAGCCGCTTCAATAACACGCTCTTCTCCACTACCGATACCGATACCCATGAGGGCATTTCCTTTGTTTGCCATTACTGTCTTCACGTCTGCAAAGTCCAAGTTGATCAAACCAGGATTTGTAATCAAATCTGTAATCCCTTGAACACCTTGGCGAAGAACGTTATCTGCTTCAGACAAAGCTTCAAGAAGTGGAGTTTTCTTATCAACGATTTCTAACAAATTGTTGTTTGAGATAATCAAAAGAGTATCAACATGTTCGCGAAGTTCGTTAATACCTTCAACTGCGAATTGACCACGTTTACTTCCTTCAAAACCGAATGGACGTGTTACAACACCGACAGTCAAAGCGCCTAAACCTTTAGCGATACGAGCGATAACTGGTGCAGCACCTGTACCAGAACCACCACCCATACCAGCAGTAATGAAGACCATATCTGCACCACTGATTGCTTCAGTGATTACTTCTTCGCTTTCTTCAGCAGCCTTGCGACCAACTTCAGGTTGTCCTCCAGCACCAAGTCCACGAGTTAATTTAGGGCCAAGCTGGATAACTGTTTCAGCTTTTGTACTGCTCAAGGCTTGTACATCTGTGTTGGCTGCGATGAACTCAACACCTGAAACACCTTCGTCAACCATGCGGTTGATGGCGTTTCCTCCGCCACCACCGACACCAATTACTTTAATTACTGCACCTTGTGCTGCTGCTGTATCAAATGAAAATGTCATATTTTATCCCTCTATCCTATTCATCAAACATGCTTCCGATTAAGCTACGGAATCGCTCAGTCAATTTTGGTTTTTCTTCTGATTGATTTGAAGTTGCTGAGTCAGCAGTATAAGTCGGTTCTGCTGATTCAGTTGAAGTTGTACCAAACACTGAACGTTGAGAAGCTGCAGGCTTTTCCTGACTTGAAGTTCTGAAATCAATCGGTTGTTGACGCAAAACTTGATCTCCTCTGATAGCTCTTTGAGCTAAAACATTAATTTCTGTAAGGCTTCCAGCAAATTCAGACAGACTAATCACATGAGCAAATGCAGGATTGCGGATACCCACTTGGTTTGGAACGTAAAGTTTTACACGAACTCCAAGTACTTCTTGGGCAAGCTCAACGATACCCGGCAGAATAGCATTCCCACCAATCAGAGCAATACCACCTGGCAAATCTAACAAATGTCTTCTTTCCAAATCTTGTTTGATTTGTTCAAAGATGTGTTTCAATCTAGCTGAAATAATTTGAGCCAAGTATAATTCTGTAACTTCAACAGGTTCTACTTCACCAATAACTTCAACTTGGAAAGTTTCTTTGCTTGCAAGTTGCGGATAAGCTTCACCGTAGTTAAGCTTCAAACCTTCTGCAATCTTCTTAGAAGTTTTAAGAACTTTTGAAATGTCTTTAGTGACGTAATCGCCACCTTCTTGGTAAACATTTGTGTATTGAAGCTCTTGATTACGGATAGTAGCAACGCTTGTTTGGCCACCACCCATATCGATAACTGTTGCTCCAAACTCACGTTCGCCTTCGTTAAGAACAGAGTTTACAATTGCAAGTGGTGAAATAATCACGTTATCGACTTGAACTCCAACACGTTCTACAGTTTTACGAAGGTTGTGAAGAATGGTTCTTGGACCTGTATAGAGAAGTCCACGCATTTCCAAACGAACACCCATCATACCACGAGGGTCACGAATACCTTGGAAGCCGTCTACTACAAATTCTTCTGGCACAAAAGTAATCACTTCACGATCAGGTGTCATGCTCTTTGTCAAAGCAGATTTGACAACATTCTCAACATCTTGATCTGTAATTTCTTTTGTATCTGATGTTACAGGAATCATTCCCTGAGTTGGTTCCACTTGCAACAAGTTTGCTGGAAGCCCAACGTTTACTGATTTGATTGAAATTCCTGCTTTTTCTTCTGCTTGAGAAATAGCAGATTTGATAGCCGTTGCTGCGGCCTCGATGTCAACGATAATTCCATCCTTGACACCTTTACTTTTGGCGTTGCTAACACCGATTACATTTACTTCACCATCTACAAGCTCAGCAACTAATACTTTAATTGAGCTTGTTCCAATATCTAAGCCTGTAAAGAAACCATTTCTAGTCATTACATTGCGTCCTCTCTATCTTCCAAGTTTCACACTTTGATTTTTTAACAGCTACAAGAAGGCATAGCTATTCACAGAATATTATATCACAAAAATCTGATTCGTGGCCATTTTTTTATGATTTTATCGAAGGTTTTTCATTAAATTTATTTTAATATTCCATTACAAGTCCTAAATTTTATATTTTATGTCAAAAAATAGTGTAAAACTATTAAAAATACTGAAAATTATTCTGAAAATCAACTGTTCCCCCATAGAAATTTTATTCAAATTCATTCATGAATCATTCATTTTTGTAATAGGAATTGATGTTTAAGTCCTTTGTAAAAAAACTGTCTATTATATTCGATTTTTTTAATAAAAAAAGAGGTCGTTACTGACCTCTTATTTCGATAATTTATTTAGAGCATTAGTGAGGAAAAAGCCATCCCGTATTTTTTTACCAATATATTTAGTTTTTTCAACCAAATCTTGGTAATCCTCATCTGAAAGATAATCAATTGTTGCCTTCAAGTCATGAAGCGACTCTACTGCAATCCCACATCCATTCTCAAGAACAAAGCGAGACAAGGCTGACTGTTTCCAAACAACAAGTGGGAAGCCTGATGCCAAGTAAAGGGAAGCCTTATGAGAGTTGTTATAGCGAAGATACTCCCCAAAAACACCACTACACGTCTGAGCACTGTCACCATCCCAAACAAGTCCAAAACCACCTTCTAGGGCTGCAGGAAGCTCATCAGGCAGGAAGGAGCCAAAATAGGTCTCGTTGGCAAGGGCTCTTTTCTCATCAAAGCCGACACCATAGAGATTGTAGGCCGGTCTAGCAGGCAATTGATAAAGGTATCCTGCTTTTTCTTGGGCTAAATTCCCTGCTACAATGATTGGTTGATCCTTTGATAGACCATCTTTCTCTTGGTAATTCGGAATGAGGTAGTCAAAAATTTCTAAACTAACTAGTTTGTGCTCTGGGATCCCCTTCTCCACCAATACTGATTTCATAATCGGATTATGAGCAATCACTCCATCAGCTACCTTTAATAGACTTGATTCTTGAAGATGGACTCGAATCTTATGCTTCAAAGGTACTGTATCTAGATTGGCATAGCGCAAAGCTTCCAAATCATGGATAATAAAATAGACTTGTACCCCTCTTCGCTGGATTTTTCTTATCAAGCGAGTGGTGAAAAAACTATGATGGAGCATGGGGAATTGAATCAATAGTTGATCCCCTGATTTCAACTGAGAAAAAGCTTGAGCTAGAGCTTTTGCCTTGTGTCGCTGAGCTTTAACGGTTCCCATTTGATACCAATCCTCAACTGTTAACAACAAGGGTTGATAGCCTTCTCGTTTGACGATCTCTTCGACATCATTTCTAGCCTTGTTCCCGGCGTTTCGAGCACCAGAATCTTTCAAAAACTCTTCTTTTAGAAAATACTTCATGAATCACTGTTTCTTTCAATCAAATTCATTTGCTACGACCTCTAGAGCACGCTCAATGACCACGTGCATGTCGTAGTATTTGTAATCTGCTAGCCGTCCACAGAAGATAACCTTGTCATTTTTAGTGGCTTCTTCTTGGTACTTGGCAAACATAGCGTTGTTCTTTTCATCATTGATTGGGTAGTAGGGTTCATCTCCCCGTTTCCAGTCAGCTGGGTATTCACGTGTGATAACTGTCTTCGGTTGGGTACCATACTCGAAGTGCTTGTGTTCGATGACCCGAGTATAAGGAATCTCACGCTCTGTATAGTTGACGACCGCATTCCCTTGATGGTTTTCCTCATCCAAGACTTCGTGTTCAAAACGAAGACTGCGATACTCCAACTCCCCATGTTTGTAATCAAAGTACTGGTCAATCATCCCTGTAAAGACAACTTTTTCAGCTGAAGCTTCCAGCTCTTCACGATTGGCAAAGAAATCAACTCCAAGCTCTACTTCTACATCGCCCAACATATTTTCAATGATGACGTTGTAACCACCGATTGGAATTCCTTGGTAACGGTCATTAAAGTAGTTGTTATCAAAGGTCAAACGAACTGGTAGACGTTTGATGATAAATGGTGGAAGATCTGTAGCAGAACGACCCCATTGTTTTTCGGTATAGCCCTTAATCAACTTTTCATAGATATCTGGGCCAATCAACTTGATAGCTTGTTCTTCCAAGTTCTTAGGCTCAACGTCTTTCATGTCAGCTGTCTGCTCAGCAATCTTATCCTTGACTTCTTGAGGAGTCTTTGTTCCCCACATAGCATAAAAAGTATTCATGTTGAAGGGAAGATTGTAAAGATTGCCCTTGTAGTTAGCTACTGGTGAGTTGATATAGTTGTTAAATTCAGCGAACTGGTTGACATAGTCCCATACTTTTTTGTTGGACGTATGGAAAATGTGGGCACCGTACTTGTGAACGTTGATACCTTCAATATTTTCACAGTAGATATTACCACCGATGTGATCTCGCTTGTCAATCACTTTTACTTTTTTACCACGTTTCGTTGCTTCGTGTGCGAAGATTGCCCCAGACAAACCTGCACCAACAATTAAATAATCATACATTTTAAAACTCCGTTAATGAATTCTACAATTTCTTATCAATGCTGACTCAGAGTCAACATTTCCCTAGAAGGCCACATATCGTCTATCATACCTATCTAAAAATTAATGCTGAAGCTAGGTTATATTTAATGTAACACTATCATTTGATTCTTTTTCGCTAAAGGTATTTGTTGTAAATAGTAAAAACATGAATATATTATATGTAGGAACAAACCAGAAGGCTTCAATCATACAGTTAAAAGCAATCAATGATAAAATCGCAACTAATAAATATTGACCATCCTTATACTGTTTCCTTGAGGCGACAACATAAATTATTAGTAATAGTACTACAGGCACTATTCCATATGTAAACAACATCTGCACATAAGAGGAATCCACATAGTTATACCCTATTACAGATTCTGTTTTCCCACCTGATCCTATAAATTGAACGTTTCTCGTTCCAAATAGATGAACTCCAAATGTATCAAATGCATTCCTACCTAGAGCTAGTCTTCCCGTGATTAATTTGTTTACCGATACCAAAAATGGATTAGACCAAGAAAACTTGTATGACAAATAGGTAACAATTGATGCGAATACAACAGCCGAATAAGGCAGCAAGGCAAATATTTTTAGTTTTTTCCCATTGCTGTAATAAAAATAAATGAAAATAACTGTCGCTAACAAAATTGACAAAGCATTTAAACGTGCATCGCAGTATTTTATAATAAAAGCTGATAGCAAGACGCCAAACAGAGATCTGGTCCATATAAATTTATCTTTTAAAAGATAAGAAACTGCTAAAAATAGATAGAAGCAATGTGATGCAAAATCCGTAGGATAAATAAATCCAAACGAATTTCGAATAACTCCCGCACGATTATATTGCAGGTTAGGAATCATGCCAACCAGCGATAAAAGAAAAACACCAACTACGAGAATACCAGCTACAACTATATAGTTCCTCAAAACTACTTTCATATCTACATTAACCAAGAGGACTAGTAGCATCGAATAGACTAGAAAATTAAGTCTGTTCGTTTGAAAATACACTAATCCCCCCGAAAGCAACAATAGAATAGAAAGTATTAGATATTTGTATGAGACCTGCATCTTATACAAAAAACGAAGTCCTAAAAGCAATACAACTAAAAATAGGAAATTTACTTTGACTTGAAAAAAAGTCCTATCCAGCATCGTAGTTGATATGGTATTAAAAAACACCACTACAGATACAACAATGCTGACTAGTAGGTTTTCAAATTTAATTTTTATCATACTTTTTGAAAAAGAATCATACAGGGTGAATTATAAGAAAAAGAAATATGGAATTGAATGAGAAAAAATAATATTTCTTTAATCTTCTAGTTCACTTATACTCTTCTATCCTCCCTTTCCTAACTATTTAATCAACCAAAGCGAAATTAATTCTATACAAGAGTTCATTATTACAACAAGACTATAAGCTACTGAAATTTCTATTTATTCCTTTCAATTTCACTTATTCAATAACTGCTGTTTTAACTCTCTTGGATTAATTACTTTTAAGAATAGTATTTGAGAAATGTAAAGTATCGCTCCTATTGTAGCAAATACCATAACATTTATAACAGGCGTAAAATTCACTGTAGTTTTTACAACGAATAGTACACCGTACATAAGAGCTGATGCTCCTATAATTTTAAAAGTCGAAGCTAGAAGAGGCACTTCCTTTAAATAGTTTCTTGTAAAATACAGTTGAATAGCCCATACTAAGGCTTCTGTTAATACAGAAACAATGGCTGCTCCGATATAACCTAATTTAGGTAGTAATAATAAATTTAAACCGACACTCACAATAGCTGGAATAGTTGTCGAAATCATAAATTCTTTATTTTTATTATGTGGAATCAAGATTTGAATACCCATAATATTTGTCCAGCCAATAAAGAACATTCTAAAAATCATAATTGCTATCGCATATTTAGCATCTTGGAAATCCTGTCCTAAGAAAAATTGCACGAAATCATCATTAACAATTAACATTCCTGCTATTATAGGAAAAATGACTAAATTGTATATTAAGAAAGACATCTGATGCATTTTGTTTACAGCCTTGTGATCTCCAGTTGATAGGAGATTGGCAACACGAGGAAGCATTACGCTTCCTAACGAAGTCACTAGTGTAAGCAAAATATTGACCAATTTTAAGGCTTGGTCATAAATTCCGACATCTTTAGTTGAGGCTAATGCCCCTAGCATAGTACGATCCAAAGTAACATATAGCGAAATAGCTATTTGCGGCAAAAACAAGAGAACAACTGGTTTCAAGTGTTGTTTAGCATAGGACCAATCAAAATGTGGTTTCCCGATAAATTCTCTGGCTGGCAACCACATACTCAACTGCCCTAGTAGCTCAAATATCGTCAACAAAAAAACATATAAATATAAATCATTTGCTGATTTAACAAACAAGAAAATCGAAATAACACCAACAAGTTTAACAGTAATATTTCTAACTGTTATCTTGCGAAAGTCCTCTAACCCCTGAAATAACCAAGAAATATCCATACCTTTAGATACCAAACTCAATCCCAATATATAGGCAACTGGATTCTGCATAAATGACAAGGACAGACATAAGAGAATGTATAAGCATATCGACAGAATGGTCGCACCAAACTGCAAGGTGTATATGCCCCAAAAGTTTTTTCGGATATCTTTACGATGGCCTGAAATTTCTTTAGTACCATAATTGGCCACGCCCAATGTCGCCAATAAAATAAAGTAGGTTACAATTGAATTGAAATAACCATAAGTCCCTAAATCAGTTGAACTAAATACCCTAGTTACATAAGGTGTTGTTATAATAGGAAGAATTATCACTAGTAGCTGGTAAGAGAGATTATATGCATAATTTTTTAAAACCTTCATTCTTACCTAACTCATCTTCTCTCTAATTTTTTCATACAGTTTTGGAGAAACCAAAAGCATCAAGTATTTCACTTTATTTTTCCTTGTAACATTTGAATTCAGAATAACATCTTTGAAATATTGAATGTATTCTTTTCTAATTTTATTAACTTCAGCATACATATCTGAACTAAGCATAGCATGTACAATATGCAGACCATTAAAAACATAGCGAACATTTAAAGCCCTTCTCATTTCCTTATCATTAGGATAGTCTCGTTCGATATAGCTTCTATTCCATTCCATGGCCTTGTAAAAATCTAAGAGACGATCACTATACTTAGAATTTACAATACTACCAGGTCTTCGATAATATTTATATAGATTAATGTCTCCTACCGCAATGTGTTTACAAGAAGCAATATGCTCGTAAGCTATTGCTAAGTCTTCGTAAAGCATTCCTTTAGGATAAGGGAAACGTGACAGAATCGTCTTCTTATAAAGTTTCCCACCCGAATGAGTCCCTACACGATTTCCATAGAACATCTCTTTTAAGGCTGTATAGCGATCTAATTTTTCAGAAGATTTCTCCGTTAAAGAGCCAGAGAAATCTTTAGATTCATAATCTCGAACTTCAATCACTGGAGTTGCTACTAGTTCAACTCCGTATTTATCTCTAAGTCCTACTAAATATTCTACAGCTCTTTTATCGTAATAATCGTCTGAATCAACAAAGATAATCCAATCAGTTGAGGCTTCTTTAACTCCTGTATTTCGAGCATTGGATATTCCTCCATTTTCAATATGGAGTACTCGTACACGCTTATCTTCTTGAGCATGTTGGTCACAAATTTCTCCCGAACGATCTGTAGAACCATCGTCTACCAGTATAATTTCTATATTTTTATAGGTCTGTTGTCTTAGACTGTCCACACAATAGCTTAAGCAATCTTCGACATTGTATACTGGTACAATAATAGAAACCTTATCCATTATCCCTATCCTTCCAAAATAATATCGACGATTCTTTCACAAGCTTTTCCATCTCCGTATGGGTTGCTAGCCTTACTCATCTTGTTATATTCTGCTTGGTCTTCTAAAAGAAGTTTAAAATTAGAGTAAATATTTTCTTCTTCTGTTCCTACCAATTTCAAAGTTCCTGCCGCAATCCCTTCAGGACGTTCTGTGGTATCACGCATGACTAAAACTGGTTTCCCTAAAGATGGAGCCTCTTCCTGAACACCGCCAGAGTCTGTTAAAATCATATAGCTTTGGTTCATAAAATTATGGAAATCAATGACCTCTAAAGGTTCAATAATTTTCATGCGTTCATTTTCACCAAATACTTTACTTGCCAACTCTCGAACCTTAGGGTTTTTATGAATTGGGTAAACAACCTTAACATCTTCAAATTCATTTAAAATACGGTTAACGGCATTAAACATATGCTCCATTGGTCGCCCAAGATTTTCACGTCTGTGAGCTGTCAGCATAATTAACTTACTGTCCTTAGCCCACTCTAAAATTGGGTGGTCGTAATTTTCCTGAACAGTTGTCTTCAAAGCATCAATAACGGTATTCCCAGTCACAAAGATATTTTTTCTTCCTTCTTTCAGAAGATTCTCCTTGGCCGTTTCTGTTGGTGCAAAATGATAATCCGCAATAATAGAAGTTGTTTGACGATTAAACTCCTCAGGAAAAGGGCTCTGGAGATTATAAGTTCGCAACCCTGCTTCCACGTGCCCAACTTTTATTCCCATGTAAAAGGCAGCCAAAGCCGTAGCAAAAGTCGTAGTTGTATCACCGTGAACAAGAACGATATCTGGTTTTTCTTGCTCTAAAACTGTTTGAATCTTATCAAGAATACTAGTCGTGATTGTAAATAGAGTTTGGTTCGCTTTCATAATTCCTAAATCATAATCAGGTACTACTTCAAAAACATCCAAAACTTGTTCAAGCATTTCTTTGTGTTGGCCAGTTACACAGACAATAGTCTTAATTGAATCATTTTTCTTCAACTCATTTACTAATGGACACATTTTGATTGCTTCTGGACGTGTCCCAAAAACCAACATTACTTTTTTCATTTTGGTTCTCCCTGTATCTCTCTATACAACGCTCGATAATTTTCTAAAAACATAGGATAACTAAATTTTTCGTCATAGGTTTTTTTGGCTTGGAAAGCTAGACTATTTCTTAATGCTACATCTGTTGCTAATTTGTCTATAGCACCAGCTAGGGCAATCGGATCTTTTACTGGGACTAAGATTCCATTTTCATTTGTAACAACTTCGTTTAATCCCGGTATATCCGTGGCAACTAAGGTTTTGCTATTCATAAATGCCTCAATGGCAACTAAGCCAAATCCTTCAAATACTGAAGGCAAAACACAAAAATCAAAACTATTGATACATTCTACGATATCCTTGCGATATCCTAAAAATGTTACTGAATCTTGAAGATGTAGCTCTTCAACCTTATTCTCAAGTTCATTTTTAAGCTCACCATCACCGACGATAAACAATCGAATATCCTTTACCGTAAGTAAAGACATAGCTTCAATAAGATATATCAAGCCCTTCTGTTCAGATAATCTTGCAATACACCCTATTCTAATCCCACTATAACTGATAATCTCATCGACTTGGTCATCCGTTTCTTTGAAGACGACTCCATTATAAATAACCCTACTATCCGTAATGCCTACGTCCTCTTTTAAGTTTTTATTTACTGCTTCTCCTACTGCTACACTTTTAGCATTTCCTAAAGCAAATTTATATAGAGGTAATTTATCTTTGAAGACATTGTGGGCAGTATAAACGTGTATTAATTTTGAATTAAACAGTTTTAATAAACGGATATAAAAAGCGGCCATACGATGATGAGTGTGAACTATAGTAATCTCATTATTTTTGATAATCTGGTAAATAGAATATAGAAGCTTTAATATTGTCAAAGGATTTTTACTATCGATATCTAAAATTTTATGATGTTGAATCCCTTGATTAGCAAGCTCACTCTCCCAAAGTCCACCAGTAGATGCGATATGAACCTGATCAAATTCATCCTTAAGATCTGTCGCCAACTGGTAGACAATCCGTTCCGCACCACCGATATCCATGGTACGTGAAATATGTAGAATATTATTTTTTCGACTTCCGTTTTTCATCTAAAACTCGCTTAATAAAAGTGACATTTCCTACGAAATACCGTTTAAAGAGGCGTTTCGGCTCATTTACCACGCGGAACAACCACTCAAGATTTGATTTTTGCATCCAGAGAGGAGCTCGTTGGATATGACCAGACAGGACATCAAAACTGCCTCCAACTCCCATAAAGACAGAATTAACACCTTGATCCATAAATTTTTGAATGATGTATTCTTTCTTGGGAGAGGTAATCCCAACAAAAACAAAATCAGGATTTTTCTCTCGGATATCTTCTTGAATGCCATATTCATCTTCTTCAGAAAAATAACCATTACGATATCCAAGGACTCGTAAATTTGGATAGTCTTTCTTAAAGATTTCCAACATATCTATTAAAACTTCTTCCTTAGCACCAAAAAAATAAACCGAATAAGACTTTTCATTAGCTAAATGGAGCAATTTTTGCATCAAATCAATTCCAGCGACTCTCTCAGGAACTTGATATCCCAAAAAACGGGAAGCTAGAACGACTGAAGCTCCATCAGCATTAATGATTTCAGAATCGTTCACTATCTTTTTAATCGATTCATCTGTTTGACATTGATTAATCTTGTCTGCATTCACCCCCATT
Source organism: Streptococcus infantis (assembly GCF_021497965.1). Taxonomy (GTDB): domain Bacteria; phylum Bacillota; class Bacilli; order Lactobacillales; family Streptococcaceae; genus Streptococcus; species Streptococcus infantis_B. The sequence goes on from NZ_CP046525.1 coordinate 1,355,566, forward strand.
AGATGGAGTGGCCGTTGCTCAAGAACAAATTTTTCAACAGCTTGGACAGTTTCGTCCATTGTTAAGGGGTCAATTCTGACCCCCATTAAATCAAAACTATTCAATTTAATCTCCCCACGTAGACTCAAAATGACCCTTACGCTCAGCTTCTTTTGGTAGTTGCATGTAATCACCATATATTTTTGTCAAATATTCATCAGGATTTGCATGACAACTAATTTGTAAGTTTTCAAACTCTAGTAATTGCGGTTCCCCGAACACTTCTTTTCTTGCGAGTTCTCGCTCGCGGTAAGAACCTAAGACATTTCCAACCATGGTACTAGTCTCGTAATCATATTCTTTAATGATATTTTGTAATTTTTTATTAATTTTTGAAGTGTTTAAAAGCTTATTTAATTTTAAGGCTTTGGAAACTTTCACAATTGCATTTTCGAACGAGCCTCTATCTCTTTCATGCAAACGATCGATGACAGAAATTTTAGACAAGGCACGATAAAGTTTGATTTTATTTGTATGCAACCAGTAGTGAAAACCATCTTCTGGATAACCATCTAAGGGAAAGATATCAATAAAAGGACTACACCATTCATTACCAAATTGAATTTGGACTGAAGTATCCATAATCGAAGTATTACCTAGATTATCATCGTGAAGTCTTAAAATAACACTTTCAGGAAGTTCTTTCTCACAGATTGATAAGAATTTTTCATAATCTTTTCTGGGCATTCCTAAATCCATATCGTCGTCCCACGGGATAAAACCCTTATGACGAATAGCACCGAGTAAAGTCCCACCCAAGGCATAATATCGCAAATCATGCCTTTTACAAAGATCGATATAACTTTCTAAAAGAGTTAACTCTCCTAATTGAATCTCTCTCACTTTATTCATAGAATCACTTTGCTCCATCTCTCATCAAAACTACTTTTATTGTTTTTAATAAAATTTCAAAATCTTTCCAAATTGTCCAATCATCGATATAGGCCACATCTAGTTTGACAACATCATCAAAATTGGTAATTCCACTACGACCACTAATTTGCCACAAGCCAGTAATTCCTGGTTTGAAACTCAAACGACGTTTTTGCTCTGGTGTGTATTTTTCGTATTCATCGACAGTTGGAGGACGAGTTCCTACTAAGCTCATATCGCCAATCAACACATTCCAAAACTGGGGCAATTCATCCAAACTTGTCTTTCGAATAAAGTGTCCAATTTTTGTAACGCGAGGGTCATTGTCCATCTTAAACATCCCACCCTGCATAGTATTTTGGTCCATCAATTGTAGCTTGATTTCTTCTGCATCTACCCTCATGGAACGGAATTTATAAAATGTGAAATAGCGACCATTTTTACCAACTCGGGTTTGAGAGAAGATTGCTGGTCCACCATCTTTTCGAATCATTGGCACAAGGACTATACTTACAAGACCAAATATAATTAGTCCTACAATAGCACCAAGAATATCAATGATTCTCTTAGCAATGATATGACTAGGTTTATATAAATTTGTAGAGAAAGTTACTACATTCAAACCAGCCATCTCATGAATTTGTTTGTTTCTACCTAAATTTTTATCAAAAGCATTTAGATTAACTGTAACATCAATACCCATCGTTTCAAATTGAGAAATAATGCTACCAATGTCATAATCCTCACTTGGCAAATTCACGAAAACCTCATCCACTACTTCGTGAGTTGCATAATGAATGAGATGTTCATGTGGAACAATCGTAACTTTATTATGTTTAAAATTTGGATCATCTAAGACACTTACTGCTACAAGCTTTCCAAAAACATCATTAGAAGTCAAGAGACGATCAATTACTTTCTCAGTACGTGTTGCCGCAGTTATCAAAAGAATTTTACGACTTCCTTTTAAATTATGGTTAAATTGTACCCAATATTTTTTTATAACAAAGCTGAGAATGTAGTTGAAAATCCCATATAATGAAAGGAAGTAAATCATTCCTCTTCTCGAAATCACAAATTGGTCTTTTAAAAAGAAACTAGAGAAACTAATTAACAAAGCAAAAAAGATAATGTATTTTATTGTCTCTATCAATTCGACCGATTGACTTCGTTTGAAAAAATCCTTCCCATAACTACTGATGTAGAAGGCAGCAAAGTGAAGAAAATAAAGGACAAAAACAGTTTTTGCAACAATCTTTGTTTCTGTTACAGAAATTAGTATATAAGCTAATACACTAACCAGTATACTCTGCAAAAACGCTAGAGTTACCTTATAGAAACCCCTTCCTTCCATATATTTACTCCCTAAACTTATTTTTGACCGTAAGCACCATAGCTCCCATAACCACCATATGTGCCATACTTTTCAAGATGAATATCGAACTTATTTAGAATAACACCAAGGAATGGTGTCCCAGTTTGTTCTAATTGGGTCTTAGCTTTTTGAACTTCTCTACGTTTAGTTGCAGAAGCCTCTGTCACTAAAATAGAAGCATCACATTTTTGCGCAATAATCGCTGCATCAATTACAACTCCGATAGGAGCTGTATCTACAATAATATAATCAAAATACTTGCGTAGTGTTTCTATCATAACTTCAAATTTCTCACTTTGAAGAAGTGCTGTTGGATTCGGAGAAATAGCCCCAGATTGGATAACAAATAGATTTTCCACATTTGTCTCACACAACCCTTGTGATAAGTCCTTTGTCCCAGACAAGTAATCTGTTAAACCAGTGATTTTTTCTCGCGACATGAAGACACCAGACATAACAGAATTTCGAATATCGGCATCAACAAGAAGGGTTTTATAACCAGCACGCGCAAAAGACCATGCAATATTAGTTGAAGTCGTTGATTTTCCTTCTCCAGGTCTAACCGAAGAAATAGCAATAACCTTTAACTTATCTCCACTCAATTGTATATTAGTACGCAAAGCATTGTAATATTCCTCTGCTTTTTTTACGAATGTTTGGCGTTTTTCTGATAATTCTAACTTTGCCATTTTTACTCCCTTACTTTAATTTCTCTAAATTTGGAATAACTCCCAAAAGCGAAATATGCATAACTTCTTCAATATCTTCTGGACGTTTTACACGGTCATCTAACAATTCGACTAATAGAGCTAATAGAATGACAATACTTGCTCCTATCCCAACACCCAAGATTGTATTGCGACGAATGTTTGGAGAAGATGGTGATAGAGCAGGGCGAGCTTCTTCTAAAGTAGTTACGTCAGATACTTTCGTAACAGAGATAATTTTTTGAGCAGCCACTTCTCTAAGAGCGTTCGCTATACGACTAGCTTCTTCAGGATTCCCATCTTTTACTGAAATTGACACAATACGGGTGTCTGCTGGAACCGTTACTTGAACTTTTTTAGCGAGGGATTTTGCATCAAAACTCAACCCTTGGTCAGCTACTACTTTTTCTAATACATCTTGAGATAGAATAATTTCTCGGTAGTCTTTTACCAAGTATGAACCAGCTTGCAAATCTTGATTAGTCAGACCAGGTTTATCTCCTTGGTTACGATTGACCACATAGATACGTGTGGTACTTGTAAATTGAGGTTTAACTACAAATGAACTATATCCAAAAGCAAGCGCACCTGTGACAATTGCTGCCAACGCTATTATCAATTTGCGTTTCCATAAAACCTTTAGCATTTGCACTACATCAATTTCGATTTTATCTTGTTCTTTCATCGTTTCTCCTATATAATTTCATCTTTTATAATTTTTGAAGGATTTGTTTCAAAAAGCTCCTGAGCTTTTTCTTTGCCATATTTTCTACTTATCAAATCATAAGCTTCTCTCATATGAGGTCGTCTATCATCCAAATTATGCATATCACTCGCAACAACATGAACTAAATCTCTATCTAAAAAATAGCGAGCACGTTTCTTCATAAACTTATAAGTATCCCCAAATAGTTTCGGTTTTAGAACACTTGAACTGTTTATTTGCGTATAGCATCCCATATTGATGAGCTCTCTCACTCTTTTTTCATCATTTTCCAAAGCGTGATAACGTTCAATATGAGCAATCACAGGCGTTACACCTAACATGAGAACTTTTGACAAGGCACTATGAATCTCTCGATAAGGTGTATTCATACTAAATTCAATTAAAGCATAGCGTGTGTCATTTAGTTTCGGGATAATATGATTTTCTAATTTGTCCAAGATATCGCTAGTGAAATATATCTCAGCACCGTATAAGATTGTTAAGTCAGGAGCTATCTCCTTGGATAGTTCCTGAATGATTTTAAAATTAGCAGCAATTTTATCTTCCGGTGTCTCAAACATTCCCTTTCGTCGATGAGAAGTTGAAACGATAGTTCGAGCACCTTGTGCATAAGCTTCTTTTAGCAGTGCCCGACTATCTTCTATACTTTTTGGTCCATCATCGACATCAAAAACTATATGTGAATGGATGTCAATCATCTTATTTTCCTTCCATGGTATCTTTTATTGCAGTCTTGATTGTCTCCAAACTCGTTGGATCAACTTCTAACATGTAAAGGTTGCTATCTGGCATAGCATATGACGGAAGATCCATACGTCCGGTTCCTTTTAAATCTTGATTTGTAACGGTATATTTCCCTCCGCTTGCCAATTGAGCATTGACCAGACTAACCATTGTTTCTGGCGGCATATTGGTTTGAACCGAATCTTGTAAACTTTGAATAATACTGTCAAAGTTTTTCAAAGCTTCAGTTGAAGTCAATTTTTGAATAATAGCTGTAATGACTTTTTGTTGGTTGCGGCCACGATCTCCATCACCATTTGCCAATGAATAGCGTTCACGAACAAATCCTAAAGCCTGTTCAGAGTCCAGATGAACGTTCCCTACAGGGAAGTGATATTTACCGTGTAGTGAAGTAAACTCTTGATCATTATAGACATCGACGCCTCCGAGAAGGTCAATCAATTTCAAGAACGAAGTAAAATTAAGACGAGCATAGTAATTCAAGTCAATATCATAAAGGTTTTCCAAAGTATGAATAGAAGCATCAACACCATAAATACCTGCATGCGTCAACTTATCATTTTGGTTATTCCCTCCATCTGCTATCGGAACATAAGCATCTCGAGGAGTTGTCGTCAAAAGAATCTTTTTAGTATCTTGATTGACTGTCATGATGATATTAACGTCTGAACGCGAAACAGAACTGATAGGACCATAGGTATCAATCCCACTAATGTAGACATTGAAGGAGTTTCCTGTAGCTACCTTAGGCGCTTCCACCTTCTTGGTTAAATCCTTGGTATAGATTTTCTTAATCTTTTTAGCGTGGTCAGGATATTCCTGCTCAATCAGATTTTCAAAAACGCTATTTAAAACAATCGCTTTGGTTTTACCATCTAACAAACTCTTATAAGCTGCCAGGTATGAAGAGCTCTCTTCTACTGTCAACTCTTTACTTTGAGTTACCTTAATGTCATCCATCAATCTTTGAATATTCTCAGCATCAGTCCCCGTTGGAGCAGTTACACTTGAAAGTTCTGAAACATTATTAATCTCACTATCTGCTAGCACCGCCACACTCATCGAATAACTCGAATAATTAGAAGTGGCATTAAATTGATTTGCAAGACTAACAAACTGTTGTACTGCTACTAACGCAACAGAGTTTAGTAACACTGCTAAGATAAGCATAATCAATGTAAATATTTTAGCTTTTTTCTTTAAAATCAAAACCAAGGCCAACAATCCTACAAGTACGAGGACTCCCGAGAGAATGATATTTACAAAGTGAATGGCTAAAATCTGATATCTAAAAATTAGAAACAATAAAAAACAAGCAAGAACTACATAGATAACTAACAAACCTGCGTTCAAGCTCTGCTGAATTTGACTAGATTTACTTTTTTTTAATCGTCTGGTACTCACGGAACACCTCTACAATATATTTTAATTCAATTATATCACAAACTATACCTCAAGGCTATCTACTTATACCAAGGAAACGCTTACTTTTGAATATGTATTTATCTTGTGCATTTTTATTATTGTTTTTGTTAGTTTTTGCGTTTTTTAAAAACAATCAAAATAAAAATAGAGCTTTTGTAAGCTCTATTTTTTGTTATTTAACGTGGCTTTCAAATTCTTTTTGACTCTTTTCGACAGAATTTTTACGTTCCTGTTCCCATTTAGCCTTGGCTTCAGCAAATTGAGAGCTTGTAACGACATCTGTCTGCAATCTCATGTACTTGTAGTTACTTCCAGTTCCTTTGATACCAACTAGTGAGTAAGCACGTGTAAATGGTGTCACACGTGTCACCGAAGCACCACCACCATTTGATACAACTGGGATTAGAAGGGAACTATCAATCAACCAAGCTTGTGCATCTGCATAGTTTTCATAGCGTTTCGCTACGTCTGTATTTTCTGCATCTGCTGTTTTTAATTTTTGAGTATATTGGTCCAAACCTAGACTAGTAATCTTGTTTGCATCCTTACTTGGATCAAGTCCCAAAATTTTGAGATAGAAACCGTCCTCAGAGTTGAAAGGATTGAGGTAAGTTGAAGGGTCTTGATAGTCAGCTGACCATCCATCCAAATTCAAATCATAGTCATGATCTGCTGGAGTTGGTGCTTGAGCTGTTGCATTTGTATAATCATCTGTCGATAATTGGATAACATCAACCACTACATTTTCAGAACCAAGCGTTGATTCGATTGATTGCTTGATGGAGTTTGTACCTGAAAGCAAAGTCTTGTTAACTTGGTCTACAGGCAAATCCAAATGAATTGGGAAGCTCACACCTTGAGCTTCTAATTCTTTTTTAGCTTCTGCAAACTTAGCTTGTGCTTTTTCTTCGTTGAAATAACCATCTTGAGCATCTTCAAGATTCATATTTGCCCATTGTGTACCATAGTTCACCAATTTAGAAGCAACTGTTTCACCAAAAGTCTTGTCTCCAACTTGTACAAAAGTCGGTGGCACAAGTGTGTTACGAAGAGTGTTCTTAGCTGCTTCTTCACCGTTTGATTGGGCTGAATAAGCTGTACGATCAATGGCGAAGTTGATTGCCTGACGGAAGTTTTTATTCAAAACTGCAGCTTGAGTTGCTTGTTTTTGTTCATCGCTTGTTTTTGCAGTGTGGTTATAAGCACCGCGGTTGACGTTAAAGTTATAGTACCAAGATGTCGCATCTTGCAAACTATAAACGATATTGTCCTTGTATTTTTCCTTTGTCTTAGCAAAGTTTGAACTATTTGGATAAACACCTGCAGATGAGTATGCGCCACTTTCAAAGTTTCGGATCGTCAAGTCTTGGTCTGAGCCATCAAAGTAGGCCAATTTTACCTTTTCAATCGTTACCTTTTCTTGGTCATAGTAATGTGGGTTTTTCACATACTCGATAGAAGACTTAGATGTAAAATCTTTTAACAAATATGGTCCACTATAAAGAATACTATCTGGTTTCAGAGTTCCGAAGTCTTTTCCTTTAGAAGCAAGGAATTCTTCGTTTACAGGGAACAAGATACTGTTAGTTGTCTTAGAGTTCCAGAATGGCTCTGGACGAGTCAAAGTATACTCAACTGTGTAATCGTCTATAGCTTTTACACCAACATTTGAAAAGTCCGTATTAGCACCTGTTACATAATCATCCAAACCCTTGATAGAGTTTTGAATCAAATCCAGAGCTTGACCCTTGTTATCAGCAGCGTACTTGATACCAGTTACAAAGTCTTGAGCTTTAACAGGAGCATACTCTTCTCCATCTGAAGTATACCACTTAGCATCTTCACGGAGTTTGTAGGTATAAGTTAAACCGTCTTTAGAAACACTCCACTCTTTTGCAAGGGATGGAATGAGGTTCCCGTAGTTATCATTTTCAAGCAAACCATCTACCAAGTTGGTTACAATAGCAGTGTTATCACCAGCGTAATCCAAGAGATAGTTAAAGGTTGTCGGATCTGCACCAAAGGTAGACGAGTATGTCTTGCCGTCTGATGCTGACTGGCCACAGGCTGTCAATAGAACCGTAGCAGCAAGCGTCAACCCCACTCCAATCAAATGTTTTTTAAGCTTCATGTTTCATTTCTCCTTGTATGTTAGGTTTTATGACATATAATTATATTATCAAATTTTAGCCTAAAAGTAAAGTTATATACTATTCGACCTCTTATTTGCAATCGAAAAAAAGAAAGAAATCCTGCTAAAAACAAGATTTCTTTATGGATAGTCAAAATTTATTTAACGTGATTTGCTAGCTCTTTTTGGTATTTGGCATTTGTTTCGATTTTTTCTTTTTGCCATTTCTTGAGAGCTTCTTCGTATTCTTTAGCAGTTACAATATCATTTTGCAATTCTAAGCCTTTGAATACAAATGGATCTCCCTTGATACCAACTTGAGAGTATGCTTTTGTGAATGGCACTGTACGGCTAACTGTCGGAGAACCACCTGAAGAAGCTACAGGGATAAGAAGTGAGCTATCTGAAACCCAAGCTTGTGCTTTGGCATATTTTTCATAGCGTTTGTTGAGGTCGCTCGTTTCTGACGCTGCATCATCCAAGAGTTTCTTGTACTCATCAAGTCCAACTTGAGCCATGACTTCTGGATCTTTACCTTTTGTAATACCCAAGTGTTTAAGAGCAGAACCCTTCTTGGCATCTAGGATATTGAGGTAGGTTGCTGGGTCTTGATAGTCCGGCCCCCATCCAGTTCCATTCAAGTCATAGTCTTTTTGAGAAGGCACTTTGGCTTGAGATGTGATACTCATTTTCTCATTGTCAGTCATTTGAAGTACATCGATAACAACATTTTCACTTCCAAGCGCTGCTTCGACAGACTGTTTGAGAGAGTTGGTTTGTTGCACAGCAATAACATCTGTCTGTTCAACTGGAATATCCAAATGAATTGGGAAGGTTACACCTTTGGCTTGCAATTCTGTTTTTGCTTTTTCAAAGGCAGCCTTTGCTTTTGTTGGATTGTAAAGAGTATCCTTACCATCTGTCAAAGCAACATCTTTCCATTGATCTCCGTATGTTACCAATTGTTCTTGCGCCAATTCACCGAAGGTCTTTTCACCAACCTGTACATAGTCATAAGGCACAAGGCTAGTACGGATAATCTTGTCTGCACCTTCTTCACCATTCATCTGTGCAGAGTAGGCATGACGGTCTAGAGCAAAGTTGATAGCTTGACGGAAGTTTTTATTGAGAAGGGCTTCTTTAGTTGAAGTTTTTTGTGCTTCATCTGTCTTGGCTGTTTTATTATAAGACTGACGATTTACGTTGAAAGTAAAGTAATAGCTTGTCGCTTCTTGAGGACTATAAACAATCTTATCGCCGTATTCTTTCTTAGTTGAGTCAAAACTTGAACTAGTTGGGAAGAGGCGAGCTGTTGTATAGGAACCTGATGCAAAGCTACGGATCAATGATTCTTGGTCAGAACCGTCGTAGAAAGTCAATTTGACGTGGTCAATCTTAACATTGTCCTTGTCCCAGTAGTTTGGATTCTTTTCGTACTCAATCACTGATTTTGAAGTGAAGTTCTTCAAAATATATGGACCGTTGTAGAGAATACCTGAAGGAGCTGCTGCTCCGTAATCCTTCCCTTGAGAATTAAGGAATTCTTCATTAACCGGGAGCATGGTAGCCGTTGTCACCTTAGAATTCCAGAAACTTTCTGGCTTGTTCAAGGTATACTCAACTGTATAATCGTCAACTGCTTTGACACCGACTGTTGAGAAGTCATTTGTCTCACCGCTAACATACTCTGCCAAACCTTTGATAGAGTCTTGGATAAGTGTTAAACCATCTGATTTCCCATCTGCAGCATGCTTCAAGCCAGTCACAAAGTCTTGGGCCTTGACTTCAGCGTACTCTTCTCCTTCAGAAGTATACCATTTGACACCTTTACGTAACTTGTAAGTATAAGTCAAGCCGTCTTGTGAGACTGACCAATCTTCGGCAAGCGACGGAATCAAGTTCCCGTATTTGTCATTTTCCAAGAGTCCGTCGACCAAGTTGGCGATGACGTCTGATGTTGAACTTTTACTAGTAATGCTATAGTCCAATGTTGTCGGATCGATGGCATATACGTATGAAAATGTTGTCGGAGCATCTGCTTTTTTCTCAGCCTTGTTACAAGCCGCTAAAAGTAGAGCTGCGCTCATCGTTATCCCTGCTATTGCAAGCCACTTTTTCGATTTCATCGGTATTCTCCTTTAAAATACTATTTTTCACCATTATACCCTATTTTTATATAAAAGCAAGGGTTTTCATGGAATTTTTTAGAAAATTCAAACTAATATTTTTTAAAGAAATTTCTACACTTATTTTAGAAAAAAACTCAAGCATCTTAGATACTTGAGTTTCTGGTTTTAATCAGCTGGTTCGACACAGAAGGCATCCCATGGAGCCAAGGTCTGTGTAGCTAAAACTTTTTCTACTGAGGTATTTTCAATCAAGTTAGACTTAACTGACTCTTCTACTGCAAACTCTTGCTTTTGGTTGGACAAATTGGCCACAACTAGGAAACGACGGTCTCCATCCTTACGGATATAAGCAAAGACTTTTTCAGCCGTATCAAGAAGTTCAAAGTCAGCACGAATCAACCAGCTATTTTCCTTACGAATTTCTACCAGTTTTTGATAAGTGTAAAAGATTGATTCTGGATTTGCTAAAGCTTCTTCTACATTTATCTTCGCATAGTTTGGATTGACTGCAAGCCAAGGTTGACCATCTGAGAAACCAGCATTTTTTGTCCCATTCCACTGCATTGGGGTACGGGCATTGTCTCGTCCAATCACACGAATGCTATCCATGATTGCTTCCATTGGAACACCTTTTTCAAGAGCTTCACGCGCATAGTTGAGGGATTCAATATCCTCTACTTGATCCAAGCTTTCAAACGGGAAATTGGTCATCCCGATTTCTTCCCCTTGGTAGATATAAGGCGTCCCTCTCATGAGATGAAGCAAGATGGCATACGCTTTAGCAGATTTTTCACGGTAGTCTTGGTCATTTCCCCAGATAGAGACAATACGAGGGAGGTCATGATTGTTCCAGAAAAGTGAATTCCAGCCATCTTCAACTCCCAACTCTGTCTGCCATTTGTTGAAAATCTCTTTTAACTTCCCAACATTTAGCTCTTTTTGGTACTGCCACTTAGGTTGCCCTTCCTGATACTGAAGACAGATATGTTCAAACTGGAAGACCATAGACAGTTCTTGTCCTTTAGGATCTGAATAGAGTCTAGCGATCTCTGGTGTTGCTCCCCAAGTTTCCCCTACTGTCAAGAGCTCTTTATCGCCGAAAGTAGCTTGATTCATTTCCTTGAGATAAGGGTGCAACATGGGACCATTATTTACAACTTTCTCATCCGGAATCTTTCCGATCATATCGATTACGTCCATACGGAAACCACCGATTCCCCTATCAATCCAGAAGTTCATCATCTCATAGATTTTTTGTCGGAGTTCTTCATTTTCCCAGTTGAGGTCTGGCTGCTTCTTACTGAAAAAGTGGAGATAGTATTGACCAGACTTTTCGTCATATTGCCAGGCAGAACCACTAAAAATAGACTCAAGTTCGTTAGGTTCATCCCGCCAGATATAGTAGTCTCGCTCAGGACTATCAGGATTTTCACAAGCTTCAATAAACCAAGCGTGCTCATCTGATGTATGATTGACCACCAAATCCATAATGATTCGGATATCTCGTTTTTTAGCCTCAGCAATCAGCTCATCCATATCTTCCATGGTTCCAAAGATAGCCGCAATATCTTGATAATTGGCAATATCATAACCATTATCGTCCATAGGACTGTCATAAACAGGAGAAAGCCAGATTGCTGTAATCCCTAGTTTAGCTAGATAGTCAAGCTTACTAGTAATCCCAGGCAAATCACCAATCCCATCTCCATTGCTATCCTTAAAACTTTTTGGATAAACTTGATAGACGACTGCGTTATGCCACCATTTTTCTTGCATCTTTTTACCTCTTTTAATGTTCACTTTATTCCATCATAGACTTTTTATCATTTTTATGCAAGCGTTTGCTTCATCTTTTTTTCTCACTTTTGCGACTCTCTAGTTTCTAATCTTCTATTTTTTTTATATAATAGAAAACAGAGGTAAAAAAATGAAAAAACAAGCTTTCAGTTCTGAAAAATATCTAAATTTACAACGCGACCATATTTTGGAGCGTATCAATCAATTTGATGGCAAGCTCTACTTGGAGTTTGGAGGCAAGATGCTGGAAGACTTCCATGCCGCTCGCGTACTTCCTGGTTATGAACCAGACAACAAAATTAAACTCTTGCAAGAGTTGAAAGAGCAAGTTGAGGTTGTGATCGCTATTAACGCTAGCAATATCGAACACTCAAAAGCTCGTGGAGACTTGGGCATTTCTTATGACCAAGAAGTGCTTCGTTTGATTGATAAATTCAACGAGCTAGGTATCTTTGTAGGTTCAGTTGTTATTACTCAATATGCTGGCCAACCTGCAGCAGATGCTTTCCGCAATCAGTTAGATAAAAACGGGATTGATTCCTATCTTCATTATCCAATAAAAGGATACCCGACTGAATATGGCCACATCATTTCTCCAGAAGCATGGGGAAAAACGACTACATCACAACTAGTCGCCAACTTGATTGTCGTAACTGCTCCTGGACCTGGGTCAGTAATTGGCAACTTGTTGTCCTAACATGGACCACGACCCACTAAATGGCATTAAAGTCTGGTTTAGCCTAATGTTGAAACCTTCCCATTTTGGAACCTTCCTCTCCATCATCCAGTCAACTTAGCTTATGAGCGGCAACAGCAGACCCTAGATGACGTTAATATGATTGACCCATTCCATCTCCAAACTTACGGAGAAACAACAGTCAACTACAACCGCCGATATCGAGATTTTCCCTTCCCTTAAGCGTATGCTAGAACGATAGCTTGGGTGAATCTCCTTATGCATCTCCAACGACATGGGTGTAAATATGGTGGGTTTTGCAATTACTGATATGCGCCGCTGCAATTGAAGCATCTAACAAGAAATTATCCGTCCGCTATATCAACAGTTCTCGACTTTAAGGCTTGAAAAGTTGCTGAGTCTGCCTGCAAGAAAAATCGAACTTCTTATGAACTATCTCGTATCACACCAGCTGACCGTAAGGTATCTGTACCGCTCGTCCAAAGAGCTGAAGAAACAGACGTACCAGCTTCTGGCTCTTGAATTACCATCTGGTGAAATCGTTTACAGGTATAGAACTCCGAACTCTTCGGCCCAACAGCTGCTGCCTGATCAATGCTATCAAGAAGTCGCAAATACGATGCAGAAAACAAAATTAATTGAACAGAAGGGGTAAAACCAATCCAAGGATTGAAAATCAATCACTTGGGTAGTCGCAATCTACGTCTTCATTCTAACGAATTCCTCAATTGCACTTGCCATCACAGCTATGCAAATCCTGATGCAAGATCGTGCCATGAACGAACTCGGAAATCTCAAAGGAAGCGAAGCCATTCTACAATTATCTAACGGATGAAGACAAGAACTTCCTTCGTAAACTAGGAATCAACGTAACATTTGAATCCTTACTACCAATACGAATCGTTATATCGTAAGGTAGATTGAAGACTAATAGAAAACTTCTTACCATAATCACCCCTCTTCGATAGATTTTCAATCTCTCTTAGGGTGACTTTATTTTATTAAAACTCTGGCAATCTACAAATATCTTTTTTTTCTAATTATTCCAACATGACTTAGGGAGTTTATTTATACTGAGAGAATTACTCAGTCAAAAAAGGAGGAGGGGGCAAAGACATTAAAGATTTAGAAATATTTGTTTGAAATCCGACTGGATTTATCTTTGATGATTTAGCCTAAAATCATTGGCTACAATGCTCGATTGTAAGAGTGATATCAAGGAATTACGTGAATCTTTCCTGACTTTGATATCAGACACTCAACTGCAGGGATTATGATGGTCAATGTCCAACATAAATTGCATCGAGCCGAATCCTACCAATATTTTTACAAACATCTGATTATTTTCAAATCTTTAAAGCCTTTTTCCCTCCAGACAGTCCTTTACCTATGAACATCTTTCTGAGAATCTCTAGATATCTCACTTCCGTCCTTACGAAAGAAGTGCAGATATTAACAAGACACTGACGGAGCAAAAAGACCCCAGTATCGCTTTAATGCTAAGGTAACTCCTATTTCTATCATTGGAGCGAAAGATATTCGTTTTTTCTTCCTCCCAATATTTTCCATGAGGCCTATAGCTTTTTTAAGTGGCCTTTCACGAAATCACAGAAGTCAGATATTGATACTTTGTTTCTTTCTTTATCCATTTTAGGCAAAATTCCCTGCCAAATTCAAAAATCCTCTACCAAATCCGAACGCAGGCTACGTCGATTTGCCCAGAATGAAGAGAGGCTATTTTGTTGCGTTTGCCAAAACAAAGTACTTCTTTTGGTTGAGCCCATCTACGACCAGCTTGATGATTTCCAACAGCAACTGCAAGAATTGGCCCAAGGCCTCAATGTTGAAAATTACCGCAGAGAACCTCAATCAGATTTTTAGCCCTTTTGCGAACCTGCTCCTTCTTCTTTACAGTTTGAAAGATTCCTATGGCCCGTCAGTCCCTTGACAACATGGATCGTTCCTACCATGCGGCACGAGACATTTCTAGACCAACTTGACTCGAAGATTTGGTGTTCAATTTTTCAAATACTGATACCTTGATTTGAGCTTTACACATAACTGCCTTTGCTTGAGCGAAGAGAAATCAACTCTGAATCAATCAATTTCACAAAATAAAGATTACCCCTTGGAAAAGATAAAAAATTCTTCCCCAAATTTTTATGAGGCAACAGTCTTGAAATGTGCGATAGCAAGATATTATGGGGCAAAAGGAGAAACTCCGGCCCCTTTCTCACCTAATCTACACCCTATTTACTCATCCGAGGGCCTTACAGATCAATTATTTGAACATAAAAGAAAGTCAAGGTCTTTGTCCTAAGTGAGTATGATTCGCCCATACACAATTCTTGATTCCCTCTACGAATTCCATCTTCAAATAAAATCCGAGTATGAAACTTGGGATCAAAGAAACCCTCTAATATCGAAAAGAAATCATGGATATGACTACGATGCTATTACTCAATAATTTTGATATCAAAGGCTCGAAGACATGCTCGTCATCAATATCAGTCGACTATCTATCTGCAGTTGTCAACGAACCAATAAGAGTCTATGCAAGATTTATAATAAAAAAGTACTAGTGTTAACTAGACTTTTTTTATTCTACTGTTATGATTAGCAAGGTTACGTGTTTGTCCACATCGAGTCCACGGGTAGGGTTGCAAATGTAAGCGACTAGTGCGTTGGTACGACATGCGATTGGTGAGAGGTAAGTGTACGGTCGTAAGAACGATATCGCTGTATCTTTGGCAACATTTTCTTCTGCGATGGTAAGGACTTCAGCACCCACGCGTCTGCAATTCTTGGATATTTCACGAGTGGGTTAGCAAGAACTGGATCTGACAAGAGGGCCAAAAACAGGTGTCCCTCTTCAATCAAGGCAATCGTTCGTGCCTTGAGGTTACATCCAGCCGCAAAACCTTCAACATTGGAGTAAGAAATCTCTGAGTTTGAGACTAGCTTCCATAGCCAAATATTAGTTCTTGACCACGTCCGATGTAAAAGGCTTTGCGTGTTGTTCAAGGATGGTCACGAACTTTAGCATCAATCAATTCTTTTTCTGAAAGAGTTGATTTCGATAGAAGGAGCCACGATAGATAACGCATGAAAACAAGTCAAAGGCTTTGGCTTTTTCATTGCCAGTTGCTCACCAACCGCTTTTGCAAGTGAAGGACAAGGCTGCGATTTGTGCTGTATAAGCCTTAGTGATGCTACGGCAATTTCCAGGACACCTGCATGAAGCAACATAGTATGGTTGGCTTCACGTGACAGCGTTGATCCTGGCACGTGTCACTGATCAAGCTTGGATACCCATTCCCATTTAGCCTTGGACCAAAACGACGGCTATCAGCTGTTCACCAGACTGACTGATAAAGATGAAAAGAGGTTTCTTGTGAAAGTGGCATATCATATCCACACTCAAGAGAGATTCCAAGTTCAACGGGTGATCCGTCAAGCTCCAACATCTTCTTGAGAAGCGAAATCCTGCATGATAAGATTGTTCCAGCTGAAAGGATGTAGATGCGATCAGCGTTCTTGCAACAGCCTTGATGATGGTGGCGTTCTACACTATACCAGCTCCATCTGTGTAGCTGGATGAGCTTACGCTATCACTGTTGGTTGCTCTCAATTTCTTTGAGCATGTGTAAGGAGTAGGTTCCCGTTCCGATATCAAAAAAGTCCTCTCAGCATGTTAGCAGCACGCGCACGGCTGTTGCCATCGTAGTCTTGCATCGTTCAACGCTATCAGCTTTCACGATAACCCAACTCTTTGGTGCATGGGTCTCCATACGTATTGGGTTATATCGGTGTCACGAGCATGGCCATAGCGTCTGATCAACCATGTTATAGGCTTCCCGAGACCAACAGATAGGTGATTTGTTTTTGCCTACATAGGCTGACATCTGGATTTTCAGAGTCGATCAAGCAAAGGCATAAACCACGGGATGTGAGGTCTTTTTGAAAGCCAATAATGACAAGCCGTCTTCTTCCGCAAAAAAAAATTTCCAATCAATTAAGGGAACGGCGATTTCGTATCTGTTTGTCCCTTGAGTGGTGACCCGCAGGTATTCTTCCTTGATTTCAAGTTTTCAATCACCCCGTTGTGCACCAAGACAAAACGTCCTGTCTCAGAGCGGTGATGGTGGCATTGTCCCCTCTGTTTGGCAGTTCCACCGTGAAGTGGGCCCCAACGAGTATGTCCGACTACCAATTGTGTCAAGCTCAACACCAGCCGTTTTAGCAGACATTCTGGCAATACACACCCTTCACCAAATGTTGTCAGCAGCACCTAGGACAAAAATCCTATCAAACGGCAGTGTTAGGATGAGCTTTTTCAGCCCTTGAATCAAATATCAGGTGACATTTGTGTTTCCAACCACACCAACATTCCACACATATATTAAAAACCAAATATAACGACCAGTGTGTGTGTGGGGTGCTTTCTCCTGAAAATTAGAGTCCTAGTTCTCGAGCCGTTGTGGCGATCAGCAAAGAACAGTAGATACTTGTTTCTGGCACTTAGTCAAGAACTAAAAATTGTATAGTTCAATTGGCTTTTACGAGACAAACAGTGTAACCATTTCAAGGAAACGCTCGTGAACGGCTAGGAATGATTCAAGGGGGGGGTGCCGTGCGATTGTGTGTAGTGCAACACATAATTTTCCCCGTAAGGGGGCCCCAAAGAATCTTTACTGATGTTTACGCACAAGTCCAAGAGAGCAGAGTCGGGTCGGGGACAATTCCCCTCCGTTTCCTCTTCACCTAAATAAAACCATTTCCCTACCGCCGTCCTTGGCGTTTCCTTGACTCAAGACAAAGTAGTCCTTTGGTTGTGATAGCCATGCGTTCGTTAGAATGTCGTCAATCAGAAAAGTCAGGGGTACATTCATAATAGAGTATTTTTGCAAAATCTTCCTAAAACTATGTAGATCATCGGCAGAAAATAGTCCATCTGCCCCCCAATTTATTTTCATAAAGCTTTTTCTTATATCATAAACTTCCTCCTGACACAGTTGAATTTCTAGGAGGCTCATCAACCCTTAGCAGTCTGAGTCTAATAGCCATCATCCGCTTCCTAACCAGAGACTCCTTCAGGAGATAATTCTCTTAATTCAACCAATATCCTGCTTTTGCACTCTCTTTCTCTTAAATATGAAAGAACCACTTTTAGTCTATTTATAAGAGTGTGAGGGGCAAAGAGCGACTTCTCAAGCAGGAGTCAAAATCTAGTCGAAAAATCGACACAGCATTTTTAGTCTCACTGAGCGAGCTCGTATGCTCTTCTGACAAAAAGAAGCCACATCCCTTCGGCGCCATCCCTGGATCTCATGATATGTCCCTTGTCGGATTGGAAGGGCAAATAAGAACGATCAATCATTTTAGCCCATTCTAACCCTCCAGCAGGACTGCCCCTCCGATTAGCCCTTACTTCTGGAAATCACCTGTCTCGATGCATCCTCTAAGGCCGGGGTCGTCGGGACCAGTCGACATTTAAGAGAGAAAGAAGTAAATCAGAATTGCCTCTCGAATTGGGAAATCAATAGCCCCAGTCTGGAGCCCTTCTTCTTTTTCTACTTTATCAACCATCATCAAAAAGGCGAAATCAAACCAAAGGATTCGTCCACAAACTCGGACATAACTGACAGCAACAAATACTGACGGCCCCCCAGCAAGCTGTATTGCCTTATAGGAACTTGCCAGGACATGCCCGACCAAAAAATGGTGTTATTGGTTGGCTCACCTTCATTGCGGTGGGATATGAGGATGTTGTTTTCATTTTTTCGTTACGAGGAGCGTTTTGTGTTACCTGCTGTAGAAAAACCAGATGGATAGATACCACCGTCGTCTTCTTTCTAGCCCCCTTCGAAGAAAAAACCGATAGCCCAACTGTTCAGCCATCTCTCGAAGGATAATTTCAATATCTCGGAACTGCCGTTTTGAAATAGTCTCCTCTGGCTGATAAAATTTTGCGAATTTGCCCTCCAAACCATGAGATTTAGCTTTATACACGGTTAGATGAAATTACCTCGTCAAATCCCATTGCCAGCATGAAACCATAGGCGCAGTCCAGCGTGGCCAAAGTTCTTTCTTCAGAAAAATCCGGATTGCTATTGGCTAATTCTGGAATCGAATAAATCTCTAAGGCATTCAAGCGGCTTCTCCATCCGATGTCCCAATCCCCAAAAGTCGGTCATCTTTGGAATGGACCATGACATATCTGTCACATCTTGATAGGACCAGTTGGCCCTTTAGTCGGTGTGTGCTTGGCTTCATTATCCAAGGCAAACTTAGCAAGCAGAGGATTGGCATTCGAATGCCGGACCGTCGAGTAAATCCCCGGCTGCCGCCAGATCATTCCCTCTGGATACGGCCGAAGCATATCAGCTTATCCTTGCGAGAAATTGCATGTCCTGGGACAAAATAATTGAGCGAATGGTAAATCGATATAAAACCTCATCAATAGAGTAAGGATGATATCCATCTGGGACTCCATCGTTCTGAAGATTCGTTGGATTTCCCGATTAACTGCGATATACTTATCCATCCGAGGAGGAACAATCCACGGTCGCTCGAGGCCCAGTCTTCGATGAAGTTTTACATAGGTCTGGGTCTGTACCGTAAACCTTCGTTTCTTGCATTATAGTATGAAAAATTTACGCGTCTTGATATCAAAGGGCAGGTCATAAGCACGGCCTACATTTGCTTTTCAAAAAACTTTTTAAACATAGGCGAGGAGGCAAGAATAAGCCCAACAGGCAATTATCCGATCGGACTCAGGACACAAAAGGGAGGTTTTGAAGGGGAATGGGTTCCTCTTTCCACCAACACTCAACCACTGGATTAAAAAGGGACTCTCATATTCTCAACAAAGGCAATAAATCAACTTTTGGCTCTTGGGAAAAATTCAAAGTAATAAGCCACATCGGCATCCCCTCCATCGGTACAAAAATTACCACGATAATGCCCACAATTCGCGGATTATTCTTCGTAAGAAATGTGAATATCCTTGTATTTAGGATCGATAGAGACCCAGACGCCAGAACATTCTTCTTCACCGTTTGATATAGGTCTGAGGTGGGGATTGCAACGCATCCTGCAGAGGACGCGCTCCGTCATATGCAAATCGTCGTCTCGAATCTAGAGGCACGAACCATTGGGTTGATATTTAGGTTCCATCGGAATCCCCAGATACCCATGAAGCAAATCGTGATGCCAATTACTTCATTGAAGTAAACCGTATCAAAGTTTCGATCATCATAAACCCGAAGCGTGCCGGGGGATACCAGCCGACACTTGCACGTTCATAGACGTAGATACTCGTAGATTGTGTTTTATTTTTCCCCCCCCCCCCTGAAAAATCATCGAGTGCACGCGTCTTGGCATTGGTTGCTTCTTGAGCCAAATTACGGGGCATAGGAGCTGACCACCTTTTTCTTTCCCGTGGTGGTTCGAGAGGCTATTATAGAGACGGAACAAATTGTCGAATTTGGGTGAAATAGCTTTTGGTACTTTACAGATTTTCTGCTAGGCTGCGTAACCTTTCCTTCAGAAGGCTCTTTGACACCACGCTCACCAAGCCGAATAAGCCTGAAAAACTATGCCAACGCTGCTCTGCAATTTCTTTCTGTTGTTAGCTTTAGCTCTTTTCGGTCCGTAGCTTTGATTTTTCTGGTTTGGTACCTGTTTTTTACCTCCTAGCGAGTGATGTTTGGTCATCGTAGTTGTACTTGTGGTTGCAATTGGCACCATTTTGGTTTAGTTTTATTATATAAAAAGTAAAGAGCTGTCGGGTGTCTACTCAAATGTTGGGGGTTGGCAAACGGCTGTAATGATGATGCTATAGAATTCTTATGCTCAATACTCCGTATGAATCCACTCGTTATTCATTTGAAAGTACATTTTCTATATTTTACCAACCAGGTAAAACCATTTTTGTAAAAGCACACTCTTGTGAAGCCAGAGTTGTAGCGTTGCGTCCCGCAATGACATGGGTTAAGTAAACCATAAGTATAAGGCCTTATCATAAAGTAGTAAAGCCTTTCTAAAACGAGTTTACCGCTTCGCTGGCCATATCCTAAATTAGTAACATTTTCTCCACTCTATATCCAAGTTTCTGCTGTTTTTCTATCCTTCCCTAAAAACTTAAATTGATTCTTCCAACCATAACACCTTGTGTATCTCTAATAAGATGCAGGAGACATCATGATCTCTTGTTCCCTTAACAATTCCTTGTAATTTCTTTAAAACTTTCCTGAATCCAAAAAAAAAAAAAAAAAAATAAGTTGGAGCTGGTCTAGGAGGAACCAACCTTCGCCCAAAATTACTCTCGTATTTTCTTTTTCAAAAGAATAAACACTATGCTATTTTTCTTCAGACATCAACTCTAAACTTATCATTGTAACACCACCTCCTACCCATTCTAATAAAATTCAAATGTAGTCATGTTCACACAAAAGTGATATTTACAGGGAATTTTACAGAGCTATCGTAATTTAATTCATATCGCATCTACATTATAAACACAAAACATACTATGAAGAAAAATAATAATCCATTCAAGGTCCTTCATTTAAATTCCAACATCTGCTAAACAAGGCTGGAAACACCTATGGAAGCTATTTTTAAACCCCTACTTGCTTATTAAAAAATGAGAATGACTTACAAAATAAAGAAGAAAAAACCATCTCATCAATTGGAGATGGTTGATTATTAGTCTACTTTAATAAAAATTGTCGAGCTAGTTTGAGCAGCTTGGACCAGCAGTTAAGCTGTTTTTGACTAAGGCAGAATCTAACCCATCTATAATAAGTCCAGCAGGGTACACACTCATTCCATACCTGGTAAAACCAGATCTAACACTGAATTCACATAGTTCAATGGCTACCATGCTCCCTTTCTCAATGTGTCCCACTGTTTTACTAGTCCATTTTTATCGAATGTAAATCTTGTCAAAGCCCATTTCTCATGGACAAACTAGAGTAGAGAAATTCATTTAGAATGGCTCTTGCTCACTATTTTTGTGATTCAGCATTCGTTTTCTCTTTCTTGTGTCCGAAGGTCTCTTCCTCCTCTGGTGGTTCGTAGTAATACTATCTTGGGGAAGCGTTGAAACTAGAAGTACTTGTGAAACGTCGTTGTCGTACTAGTAGTAGAACGCTGTTCCGTTGTAGGAGTAGTCACTACTTCCTGCACTTGCTTCTTATGATAAAAAAGAAGAGAGAGAACTTATCAGCCACTATAGGGATTAAGGCAACAATAACAAAATCAAAAGCCAATTTATGCCTTTTCTATTTTCATTCATAACTCCTTTAAATTATCTTGACTTAATATATAATACTACACTCATACAAGGAACAAAATATTGATTTAAAATATATTGTTGGGTGAATTTTGTATTTTTAAAACAAAAGACATCCAAGAGAAAATTCTGAATGTCTGTAAATGTTTATAGTATCGTATTGATTAAACGTTTTGAGGCAACTGACTTTGTCATGTGCACCCAATCTTAGTAAGAAAGTACAAAAAAAAGAACACCTCCCGAAAGGTGCTCTTTGTAAGTATAGTAATATTCTCTCGAAGTAACGTCTAATAAATGTGATGCTTTACGAGCTTTTCTTAAAGGTCTATTGAATATATTATTTTTTTAGCTAATAAAACAAGAAACTTACTCATACCTAAAACTGTTTTCCCACCCAAATTAACCTAAAATATTGACCTATTGTCTGATATGGAAATCGAGAATTTCAAAGCTTTGTTTAGTTTCTATGTTTCCCCATAAATATCTTGTTTCAAACACTAAAACCAGAAAAATTTATCATTTCATCATAAAAAGAAATATTAATAAATGTAATTGATGCGATGACCTGTAGTATTTTCAAAATTCCCCACGTATCGTTTCTCTTCTTTGGACCATTCTTCAACCTCTTCAACTACAAAGTTTTTTGCATCAAAAAGTATCTACTAAATATTTCCGTTAAAAAACTCTATTAAATTCTTAACAGCTTCACGGACCTCAATATATGATGGAAAAACTATTTTATCTTGAACAGGGATTTCACTTATTGAATGTACATAGCTAAAAGTAATTCATAAACGTTTTATATTGGGTTGGTTCCACGCGTTTCTAAAGAATTCTATCCAAGTATTTTCGATTTATTTTGCCGTTTCCTTTTCCTTCTTAAGGACAATCAATATAGGTGCTCAAGCTAGTTCTTTAACTCAGGATTTCGAACTCTCGATTTTTATATTTCTTAAGTCATTTAGTTCATAATCCACACAGATTCTATAGTTTTTTAGGGATTCTTTATATACCCCCTTTTGGCAACAAACTCCCAACGTTATCAACCCTTTTGCTAACGAAGTTGGAAATCATTATCTAGGTATTATGTTGTTTTACTTTTGCATTAAATATAAGCAAAAGCAAATCATTAGTAGAAGTATTGAAACTACAACCTATTGTTTTTTTCCTCACAATCAATCCTCTCATTTTTCTATCTTTTTTTCTATTAAAACACTCCTTTGATTTACTGTCAAACTAATAGAAGTTTTACTAGAATATTGTATACGGTCCCTTTTTATATCAAATAAATTTCATTTATTTGATATAAGTTATCGATAAAAAATAACTCAAGAAAAATTTTGTGATAAGTCTTACTTTGTCAACAAAAAAGACATACAAGAGTAAATTCTTGAATGTATGTAAACGTTATATAATCGTATTGATTCACGTTTTGAGAATTCGTGATGCTTTACGAGCTTTCTTAAGACCTGGTTTGGAAAGTATGGGTTTCAGTGTGCGACTAAAAACAGCCGTATTATCAAGGCTTTTCAGAACCGATACTACGATTAATCTCATAAAATCTGAATCAATAGGATATAAATAGGGGAATAGTTTAGGTCTCCTAAGCATTAAATAATACACCTAACTTTGGTCCCCGTTTTTTAGTTATCACTCTTGTTTCGGATAAGTGTTTTAAAGTTATGATGTAAAATGCCGCAATTACATCAGAATCGGATATAGAGGAATTAAAGGGATCGAATCAATCCCACACTCCTTTAATGATTAGGTCATGGTATCAATAACTTTCTATCTTGTGCGGTAAGCTTTCACAGTAATCTTTCTGATCTATATTGGGTTTTATCAATTAAATTTATGTAAAACCGTTTGCTACCGATTGAAACAATAAACGATCAGTCCATAAAAGAGCGGGCCGATCTATTATGATTCATGAATGACCACTAATATTCCAGTAGCCATACGCGGCATAAATGAAACAAAAAATAAAAGAACCACATTCTTTCAAATTCCTCCCTTGTCAACTTGGCTAACTTGCCTGCATTACCTAGGTCGCTGCTTTAAATTATACTTTTTCTTAAACATTTGATACGAGTAGGTATTCCTTGTGAGGAATTTTCATCAAAAAATTTCATAGATAAGTCCTATTATAGAATCATTGGCTAACCAGTAGTAAATAATAGTTGTTATCCTAGTTGATTAAAAAAAATCTCTGATTTCTCATCTTTTATAAAATAATATAAATTTTCCCCTCTTCCTTCTAGTGCCAAGCGTTTTGATTGGCTAGTTTACGAAGGGGTGGGAGGCAGTGTGACATACTGAGACGCCTTAATAAACAGGGCTATATCGCCAGACACAGAGTTCCTTCGACGGGCAAGGAGAGAAAAGATGATTTTATCTGTTTACTATCGGTAAACTTGATAAAGAATAGCGAAGTGATTTTGGATTTTTTCCGTTTTCAAGGTAGTTCTTGCGTATTGTCAACATTTTGTTGATTTATAAACATCACTGGCAGACGACCTATCTTTTTTCATTAATATTTTTCTCCTAGCTTAACAAAGGTCCATAGCATGCAAAAACGTTGTTTTCAATCAGGATATAGTATCCCCAATAATAAAATAAACAACGCGCAATAAACCATCTGCTATATTTTTCCAAGTTCTCACAGAAGGGACTTGTGCCAAACTTTTGGGCAGAAAAAACCAAGCAGATAAATCATGACTAGAAAAGTAAGTAAAGCCACTATCAAAAATTACTCATTTCTGCCCCCTCTTTCTGCGCATTTCATCCCCGCTAAATTTAAGGTAATAAAATAGGGACAAAAAACACCGATACATGGTCAGCACACAACCTTGCAAAAGTATATCATATTCGAATGAAACAGATCAGGATTTTTATTCATCTTTGCGGCAAACCATCTTTTGCAATAGCGTTCTCCATCAGAATCTGCCTAAAAGTCAAAACTTTGAGTCCTAGAAAATTTCGAATCAAAACGAGCAAAAACCTAAAAATCTTTAAATAGGACATATAATTTAAGACAAATGCAAAAGTAAACTTAGCAATATAGGACTAACAGAGCCTAGAAATGTCCTAAATAGATGTTAATGATTGTCTTTTCGCTTTCTTTTAGGCAAAAAAATAAATCATAGGATAATAAGTAAGTTCGGCTGTCCCAGAATACAGGACTTATGGAAGTAACAACATTTTGAATCATAAGAACACCTCATTCAAATTATACTTTTAGCATGCTATTCTAACATTAACCTTTCGTACGATGCATCAAACTTAAAATCCACATTAATAATTGCACTGTCAAGTTTGTATTGTGAAACTAGTTTCAGACAATTATAAGTCATAAAGTATGTCCACTGCCAATGGTTTTTTACAATAATTTAGACAGGGAGGACACCCACATTTTGGTCCCTCTCCAGGGTATATATTTTGCCATCACACCGCCATACAGTTGACACAACGGAGCCAGTACTTCTCAACATGAGACAACTCCAGTTCTTAGTTTTATAACCTCAGCTTCTCGGTCTCTTACCTACTTTGAATATGCAAAGACTAGTACGAACGGCGATTCTTACAAAGTATGTTCAGCATTGTGCAATATCGAAAGATTAGCTGGGGCTCTTTAACCCAATTTAGAGACACCAACACACCAATTAAACTTCATTTATTCACAACTGTTTCTTGAACTATTTCTCTTGAATTAATTCTGCAACGATTCAGATAAAGAATTCATATTCCTCGAAGAAATCTAACGATTATCTAATATAAAATATCACTCATCGGCTTAGAAATATCAGCACTTTCATTCACACAACCCAATATCCTGCCAAGCGTCAAGCAGCAGAGTCACGCACTTAAACCCGTCCTCAACCAATGCAAAAACTAGTTCCGCCAGCTTTCTGTAATTTCCTGAACCAACTGAAAAATTTACCACCTGGTTGTTCTTTTCAAATCAGTATAACACGTTGCAAAGGCAGATGCTCTTAACCAACTCTTCTGTTTTCTAGCCAATCGTATCACAGTTGCCAGAATCAGTTGTTTCCTTGGGCTTTAGCTTTCAATGCAAACTGTCGCCTCGCCTCCAAGGCACGTGTGAGATATCAAAACATCCCAATTAATCTTTCTGATAAGCCAAAAACAATAATTGCTAATGCGAGTCGTTTAGGTGCTTCCAATCAAGGCCAGCCTGCTCACAGAACTTAATTCTTACCTGTTAGTCTGGCATGAGTACATAATTTCACTGCACAAACGATTGCACCATCAAATTTGCGATTAATCCCTTGCTTGCAAACATACGGAAGCTGCCTGCATTTCTTCGTGTTCAATGCCTTCAATTTCAGCTTGTTTAAACAATTGCATTTGCAAATAGGAGATAGAATGTCCTCCAAACATGCACTATTGCTGTAAAATATATCTTTCTCAGTATAATCTCCGAAAGGAAGAAAATTTTTCACCCAAAGGATAACTCGTCGTTGATGGTACCCGTTTTATCAACAAGATAGTATCCATCTTCCAGATATTTTTCTAATACATCACCATCTTTAGAACCATGTTCTCGATTTAAGACCCTTCCCTTTATGGCCGTAAGGGTAGGGCTACAGGTGTGGATATTTTTAGAGCACATGAAAATCCACCAATAAAAAGGAAATGGCTTTTGGCAAAACGAACCTGTTGAACAGATAAGTCAAACCAGCCACCTAAGAAGTTATATTTTTACAACCTTGTCGCCCCGCCATCCTAATAAGACGTTGTTTTGTCTTCTACTCTCATTCAGATTTTTTCATCACGTGATGAGTTGCAAAAAAATAACGATATGTTTTATCTGAGTTATCAGTCACACGAATCTCTGTAACATTCTCGGTTTCCAAAACAGATATTCGCAACATACAGAATCTCCCTTTTTCTTTTCAACAGGAAGCTCTCCCAGTAAGGATACTTCATTGACCATGCACCTAATCCTGAAACCAATTGGCCGTCAAACAAGATTTCATTCCTGGAGACCACTAATACAACCTACTTGAACATCAGAACTCTTGTTTGTTTTTTTTTGTTTTTTTTTTTATTTTTATTTTTTTTTTTATGTTTTGTGTATGCTTGTGATGAACCATGTCTCCCCGACACTAAGACCAAACAATCACTTTCTGTAGCACAGAAGGCTTTGTTAAAATCTGTTTCTGTTTTTTTTAAAGACACTGATTTACAGAGTACCCAAATTCAAGACATAAATATGCTGTTGCTAGCTGTCTTGGCTGCGTTCATAAACAAGGACAACAAATGGCGAACGCAGTCAAGACCTCCATGGTTAGGTTCCTTGCGCGACTAAAAGTTTGATAGGCTTCTGTACATCAACCCACCAAGCCTGAAAACAAGTCCAAAATAAACGAATAGGTAGGTACACAATCGAAACAGCAAACGACTTGAATCGCTGCACACGATACAATTGAAAGAGCACTCTGCTCTCTACGAATGGAAGCTATCATCGAAAGTCCGAAACTTCCCTTGTCAATCTTTTTAAAAAGGCCTCTGCAGCTTTTCTAAATACAGAGAAGCCTCTTTCCTACGGTAGAGTAAATGTTGTGCTGATCCTCTTATAAAACTGACCATAGAGTGAGCCCCTTTTTAATCTTTTAGCCAAGGAACGAAGAATTAAATCTTGTTAATATCCAAGGGCACAGTGAAAACAGAGGAACGATAATCGGATTATGTTGATATCCTCTCGTCGTAGCGCTTTAAAAGACATATTATTCACCTGTCCAGCTATCTAATTGTTCTTCTTGTTCCTTTCCTGTTCGTAGAAATATTAGCGTCTTGTAAAACATCATCCACACCGTGTGTTTTACAACAGACACACAGGATCCTGCCATACAAGCGCCGTGCTTTCTAATTTTGATAAGCTTTTAGCACAGGAGCCTTAGAATAGCCTTGTCCTTAGCGTCTTTACTGCTAAGACTTTCAAGCAAGCGTCCCAAATGCATACCCGTCCTAAGAAGAGAGATGATTTTTTCGAACTTGCGACATTTAATACTTCTTTTAACTGTTATTTCCTCTTGAAATATTGTAGCGAAAAAGGACAGCAACAAGCAATGCTGCGATAGGCCTGATATATAGATAAAAATTCTCTATACTGATATTTAATCTTATTATGATGAAAACAATATACTTAGTTTTTGTATACTGTCAAAAATTATGTGAAAACTTAAGTAGAGTACGAGTGTTAATAATAAGCTTTCCAAGTCGTATAAGAACATGGACCAACCACCCCTTTAGGATTCGGTGACTTTGCTAAAATTATAATCGTCAATCTTAAACAACGTAACTAAGTAACGTTCCAGAGCCTCCTCATTTAGGAAAAAGAACGTCTTTTTCGTTGATGTTTGATTCTTTTGTTAAGAGACTCAATGAGGTTTGTCGAATACATGCTGTGCCCAAATCTGGTAGGGAAACTGATAAAAAAGTTAAAGATTATCGTATTCTCCAGACTTTCCATGACTTCCATACTTTGGTTTCCATTCGGCGAGAAAGTCCTCTAAAGCCTTGTCCTGCCTTTCTAAATTTTCAGCACGATAAATCATTATAAATTGCCCAGAATAACGCTATATCTGCTCGTTTCACTTTACTCGCAGATTTCACTAATATGAATTACGCAACCATTGTTGTTTAGCCATGGGTGAGCCTGACTGATATCTGCTCAAGCCCTAAAGCCGATCTGTAACTACAGAGAAATCTGTTGGATTCCTTGGTTTTGAAGCTTGTCTAACAGGGTGGGACCAAGAAGCATTGTTTTCTTGAGGCAACTGTGCATAGCATATCTCTATGCGACTAAAAGTCGCTAGAGCTATCCTAATGCGCACCGCCAGTTCTCATAGAAAAAAACACCTTGCCAACTGGCAAAGGTTTCGTTTGTATTCTGCTGTCCAGTTAACGAATTAACGTTTACTAAATTGTGATGCTTTACGGGCCTTTTTCAAGCCTGGTTTGGAAAGTATGAATTTCAGTTGGACTAAAAACAGCGTAATATCAAGACTTTTCTCCGCTTTTATAAAAGCGTTTTTCCAATCAAATTCAACTAATTTTATCTAAATGGTGTGGATTTTACCCCCAAAATTACAGAGAATGGAGCTGATAAACACTAAACGTTCACACCATTAGTTAAATGATTTTTTTCATCATTTTTCTTAGATGATAGAACTTCTAATTTATTTCTTATTCAAGCAAAAACAACCTGCTATAAGTAAGAAAGAGGAAGATACAAGAAAAACACGGCGTAAAAACCGATTCAGTTCATTGTCCTCAATCCTTGTCTGCTTCATTTTCTTTTACGAGATCGTTTTGTGAATCTTTTTCAGAGAGTTTTTGATCAATATACTTGTCAATGTTTTCATAAAATTCCTTGGTCGCTTCACTATCTAATGTTGGCGAGTTCTGAACTTGATTCACTTTCAATTGAACAGATTGAATACCGTAAGAGGCTTGTTTTTGGTGGAGTGTTTCTAATTCTTCTTCTGAAATCGGATCTCCAACAACCGTCAAGACCAATTCATTGTTACTTGACTTGTAGACTTGATTAATAACCGTATAATTGGCGAACTCTTTTCCTACAAACTGTTTGATCCCTTCTTTGCGCGCTTGTTCTATTGTCAGAGTAACTGCCGAATAGCTAGCTGGAAGAATCAACAATACAATCAAAGAAATCAAGCCAATTCTCATTTTAATGCTCAGCTCTTTAAATGAAGTTAAAGGAGATTTTCTCATCAAAATTCTTGTTCCAACAATGTTGGCTAGCATGATAAAGACACAGTTGATCAAGAAAAGATAGAGAGCCCCCAATAAAAATCGTACATTCCCATTAGCTAAACCATAGCCAGCAGTACAGATAGGCGGCATCAGAGCTGTAGCAATGGCTACTCCTGGCACGATATTGTTTGCTTCTTTTTTCCTTGAACCGATCACACCAGCAATCCCACCAGCAATAGCAATGAGGACATCCCAAATGGTTGGAGAGGTTCGTGCAATCAACTCGCTACTTGCATAAGACAAGGGAGAAATCCAGAAATACAGAGTCGAGACAAGCAAACTGACCAACACTTGAGTCAATAAAACCTCTAGAGATTGCTTGATTAAACGCGTATCAAAAATAGCTAAACCGAATCCCAGTCCAACAATCGGTGTCATGAGAGGTGAAATCAACATGGCTCCTATAATGACAGCTGTTGAATTCATATTTAGTCCGATAGAGGCAATAAAAATTGCACACATCAAAATCGCTGTATCTCTCAATCGAACATGAAGGTCATCGTATAATTTCTCACGGTATTCCCGTGTTGAATAATTGGCAGTCATTTGTCCTCTCCTCTTTCCTTATTTAAATTGGTATAATAATTAAAAATAACAGCTGATAAACAGCCAAAAAATATGAGCCCATAAATCGTCAAGAAGACACTGGTAATCCTTCCAATCAAGGTCACAGCTAGGAGATCCCCGTAGCCGACAGTCGTCGAAGTCACAAAAGCATACCAAAGACCGTCTCCGTAATTTGTGATAGCAGGTTCAACTAGGAAAAGCACGCCTCCTGACCCAAAAACAAAGGTCACAAAACTCAGAGCAAACCGAGTAAAACCCGTAACCTGCATAATATGCCATAACATTTTTAAACGTTTCATTTGTTCTCCTTATTCATACTAGCTCCTGACCGAGCCGTTTTTTTCCAATAATCAAAGTGAAGATAGGACATGATCTCCATCAGAGAAAGATAGACAAACTGATAGATCTGATTTAAGCTGATTATCAACTGATATTGTTTGAAAAATGACTGGAAGAAAGACCAGATATGACTGTCTTGAATCAGTCCCTCCTTAATATCAGACAGGATATTAGCTAAAGCTCCCAAGGACTGAAACGGTAAATCCTTGACATTTATATAGATCCGGTCCACCACATCATTCAGACTGGTATCTTGGATGGCATGAAATTCTCCAAAGAGAACTCCTGCCGCTCCAAGAGTAGAAACAAATTCCACCAAATAATTTCTGAGGAAATTTTCTCAACCT
Source organism: Streptococcus infantis (assembly GCF_021497965.1). Lineage (GTDB taxonomy): Bacteria > Bacillota > Bacilli > Lactobacillales > Streptococcaceae > Streptococcus > Streptococcus infantis_B. Next base: position 1,386,567 of record NZ_CP046525.1, read on the forward strand.
TTTCCCATAATGTGTTTAGTGCCATCCATAACGATCCCAACCAGAAAAAGGAAAGAAAACAAGCAAAGAAATTTTGCCGTAAATCCCAAAAAGCTTCAAGACTTGGTGTTGTTGGTTTTTCTAACTCTAAAACCAAGATGGTCATAATAATTGCTAGAACAGCATCTGTCAATACAATTAATCTGTCTTTCTTCATCGGATTGCATCCCCTTTCTTTTTTGTAACATTCTATCTTATCGCATAATATTGGATATTCTTTCATAATCCGACTACAAACAAAAATAAACCAAAAAGTATGTCCCTATTATACTATATTTAACTCTAGAAGTATTCATCCATCTAATTAATAAATATATCATATTTCACAATAAGTGAATACTATCAAAGATTCATCCCCTTTCACTTCATCATGTAGTGTTGCTTAGATTTATCAAAAACAACCAAATTTGTATTAATTTCAAGTATCACCTAGTTACAAAAATTTGGGGTGAACAGAAAAAGCATCCCGTATTTTTGATACGAAATGCTTTCAATAAGTTTAAATAAGTTTTAACGTTTACTAAATTGTGATGCTTTACGAGCTTTTTTCAAGCCTGGTTTGGAAAGTATGGATTTCAGTTGGACTAAAAACAGCGTAATATAACGGCTTTTCAGAACTATATCTACTAATTAATTTCATAAAATATGAATCATTATTTTTTAAATAGGGGAATAGTTTAGGTCTGTAAGAATTAACTTATACACTTACAAGGTTTATTCTGATCGACTTTATAACTGTCTACGAAAAAAAGACAGAAATGAGAGATTGAGTGTGGGGAAAAAACTATTAGGTGTAGTTTCAATACTTCTACTAATGCTTTTGCTTATATTAATGCAAGTAAATAGTCAATTCGTCCGAGCATTTCCTTCTCCATCTCCGTAGCAGAAAGTTGAGTTTATTTAACAAACTGATAAAATAATAGAGAAACTAGTTATTTCGAGGCCCAATCATGAACCTATCAAACGTATTTCAAAAATTATCCCCAAATACTCCCATCTTACAAGCTACCTTTGGTCTGGAGCGCGAATCTCTACGAATCAATACTGAAGGCCGTGTCGCTCAAACGCCACACCCTGAAAAATTGGGTTCTCGCAGTTTCCATCCCTATATCCAGACAGATTATAGCGAACCTCAACTAGAGCTCATTACACCGGTAGCACAGTCGACCACGGAAGCTCGTCGCTTCCTCGGGGCCATCACCGATGTGGCTATTCGCTCAATGGATAAGTCAGAATATCTTTGGCCTTTATCCATGCCACCTGTGATTGTAGAAGAAGAGATTCAGATTGCCCAGTTGGAAAGTGACTACGAGTATCAATACCGAGTTGGTTTGGCAGAACGCTACGGCAAATTGCTCCAGTCCATATCTGGAATTCACTATAATTTTGAACTCGGCAAAGATCTGACCCAGCAGCTCTTTGAAGTCAGTGATTATGACGATTTACTGACCTTCAAGAATGCCCTCTATCTCAAGTTAGCTCAGAACTTCTTGCGTTATCGCTGGCTCTTGACCTACCTTTACGGAGCAAGCCCGCTAGCAGAAAAAGGGTTTTTGACAGATGAAATTGGTTGCGTGCGGTCGATTCGTAACTCCAACTACGGCTATGTCAATGCCCCCGATGTTCACATTTCCTTCTCTTCACTGGAGCAATACGTGACCGACATCGAAAACGCTGTTGGATCTGGGCAACTGTCCGCCGAAAAAGAATTTTACTCTGCTATCCGTTTACGCGGTGCTAAGACTAGCCGGGACTTTTTGACTAAGGGCATCTCCTATCTAGAGTTCCGCAACTTTGACCTCAACCCCTTTGAGCCACTGGCAATCAGCCAAGAAACACTAGACACCACCCACCTCTTTGCACTCGCACTCTTGTGGCTAGACGACATGGAGCAAGTCGACGAAGAATTGGCAGTAGCTACTACTCTCAACAACCAAATCGCTCTCAGCCATCCCCACACACCACTTCCTAAAGAGGCTGACCCTAAACCTATCGTGACAGCCATGAAGGCCATCGTCGCTCACTTTGGACTGGATGACTATTATAGCCAGCTTATCACTAAGGTGGAGGCCTCTCTTCTTGATCCACGTTTGACCCTTTCTGGAAAAATAGCAGAGCAGGTTGAAGAAGGGTCCCTTGAAAAATTTGGCCAACAACAAGGACAAGCCTTTCATGACTACGCTTGGACAGCACCTTATGCCCTCAAAGGCTATGAAAACATGGAACTCTCCACCCAAATGATTCTCTTTGACGCCATTCAGCTGGGCTTGAACGTAGAAATTTTAGATGAGGAAGACCAATTTCTCAAACTCTGGCATGGTGACCATGTGGAGTACATTAAAAATGGCAACATGACATCCAAAGATAACTACGTAATTCCACTGGCCATGGCTAATAAGGTTGTGACCAAAAAGATTTTGGACAAGGCTGGTTTTCCAGTACCTGCGGGAGCAGAATTTGCTAACAAGGACGATGCCTTGCGGTACTACGGACAAATAGCCAACTCTGCTATTGTTGTCAAACCCAAATCCACCAACTTCGGTCTGGGCATTTCCATCTTCCAAGAGTCAACAAGCCTTTCTGGCTATGAAAAAGCCCTAGACATCGCCTTTTCGGAAGATAGCCATGTGCTAGTCGAGGAGTTTGTGGCAGGGACCGAGTACCGTTTCTTTATCTTGGATGGAAAATGCGAGGCTGTCCTGCTCCGCGTCGCGGCCAATGTCGTAGGCGACGGAAGCTCAAGCATACGAGAATTAGTCGAAAAGAAAAACCAAGACCCTCTGCGTGGTCGCGACCATCGCTCACCTCTTGAAATCATCAATCTGGGTGATATTGAATTACTCATGTTGGAACAGCAGGGTTACACACCTGATACAGTCTTGCCTAAAGGTATCCAAGCCTTTCTGCGTGGTAATTCTAATATCTCAACTGGAGGCGACTCCATTGACATGACTGACCAGATGGGCGAGAGTTACAAACAACTAGCTGCCGATATGGCGACTGCTATGGGGGCTTGGGCCTGTGGAGTCGATTTGATTATCCCAGACTACACCAAGCCTGCTAGTAAGGAGCTACCAAATTGCACCTGTATCGAACTCAACTTCAATCCTGCCATGTACCTGCACGCCTATACTTACGTAGGGCCAGGACAACGTATCACACCGAAAATTTTACGGAAGTTGTTTGGAGAGATATGAGAATAAGATCAGAGATTTTCTGAGCTTACTTTTTTATATTTGATAAATGGTAAAATATAGTGCAACAAAAAACTCATAGAGCCCAATCTCGTATAAACTGTAAGTAACCACACTAAACAGAACACGGGAGAAATCTATAAGCTACCATCATATTACCATAATTGAGCGAATTAAGATAGAGACTTACCTAGAATTAGGTCTCAAACCCTGCCAAATAGCTAGAAAATTAGGCGTTCACAAATCAACCTTCTCAAGAGAATTAAGTGTGGTAATGACACTTACTCTGCACAAGCAGCACAAACACACAATGAACAATTGGCGAAGCAGAAGGGAAGAAAATCGAGTTAGACTCCTGTGAATTGAAGTAGGAAATTAAAGAGCGATTACAATCTTCATGGTCTCCAGAACAAATTTGTAGTCGTTATCAACTTGAAAATAGGTCCATGGTGTCCTTCAAAATCCAATTTGTAAAATTAAGCTAGAAAAAAAGCATCTCGTATTTTTGATACGAAATGCTTTTAATAAATGTAAATAAGTTTTAACGTTTACTAAATTGTGACGCTTTACGGGCCTTTTTCAAGCCTGGTTTGACAAGAATGATTTTTACTTGAACCAAAAACAATGCAATACCTTGTGTTTTCAGAACTATATATACCTATTGATTTCATAAAATATGAATCAATATATTTTAAAAGGGGAAATAGTTTAGTTCTGTAAAAATTAACTTATACTCTTACAAAGCTTATTTTGATAGACTTTATAACCGTCTGCGAAAAAAAGGTAGAGAAAAAGGTAGAGACTGAAATAATAGAAGAGATTCAGCAATCAAAGTTACTATTTCTACATCTTAATCACTCTCACTAGTAAATAAATCTTCCCACTGAGTGATAGATGCTGGTAGGATTAATTTATATTTCTCATAGAAATTTAATAAATCGTTGTCCCCTATCCTAAATACATTTTCTATCTTATCTAAATTTATTACTCTCGGAGCATATAAATATACTAGATAACCTTCATCTACATATTGTTTAAATTCTAAAGCGTCAAGTTCCTTTGCCTTTTTGCCTTTCACTTGAACTACTGCTTTTCTAGGGTCATCAATTTCTCTTGAAATCATTTCACATTCAATTTTTATTGTTGTTGACTTCTTTGCAATTGAATTAGAAAGGACATAATAGTTTTCCTTAATTTGAAGGTATGAGATGACAAGTTCTTCTAAATCAAATTCAGGCAAATTATCTAAGAGACCTCCACTATAGGTTGTTACCTCAAAATAATTCTTTTTCGAAAATTTATTAAATATCAATTTTGAGTATTCTATTATACTTTTATCCCGTATCCTCTCGACGGTAGCACCAAGAGGTCTATTAAACGATGCTTTAATTTGCCCAGGGACTTGCATTCCCACATTAAATGCATCAACTGGGATGACTGATCCAATATCCAAATGAGTATCGCAAACTACTATAGCTGGAGATTTTACTTTACAAATCCAGTAATTTCCACTTAAATCTCTGGTCCAGAACAAATCATCTTTCTTTGCATCTCTAAAAATATTTATTGCTGGATGTGCTTTACCATTATGTTTTTTAATACGATTATAATATTCTAAAAAATTATCTAATTTAATATCTTCACTCAACCAACTCCAGCCAATCGCAACATACTGTTCAGAATTATTTAAACAGAAATCAATTAACTCTTTCCTAATGTTATCGTCTCTTTTTAAATGTATTCTAGTCACATAATCCATTTAAATTAGCCTCTCTTACTTTTTTCTTTCAAGATTATTTCGACTCCCGCTTGATGTAAAATATCATATCTAGCACGACTTATATCTGATTCATCGATTAAATTAAGAAGATTATCAATTTCTTTTCTTCCTTCTTCACTTAACTTTGGCTTTATTTCAACTAAATTTTTTTGTAGTCTAAAAAACAATTGAATAGCTACTTCATAATCTTTTTTCTCTTGTAATTCTTGCTGCTTAGCTAAAATTTCTTTTTCTTTCTCTTCATTTTTCTTCCTATTTTGTTCAGCCATATCACGAAGCTTTTCATAATCCACTTTGTGATTCTCAAAGTCATCTTTGACTGACCCCATAAATTTAGGTGTGATTCGAATACGATTATAGGCATTTTTGACTAAGGAAGTGATTTTATCCCAATAAGGTACTTCTGAGTCTTCTCGGAACATTAATATTTCTCTATCCGTTATGACAATTTTCTTTTCTTCATCAATGAAATATCCTTTTTCTTTGTAATTATTTAAATCAGAAATATACTTGTCTAATCTCCACTGTTTGACAATTTTTTTGCCATTGTCAGATAAATCATCGTCGACTATATATCTATATAACCAATCAGGAAGATTAACATCACCTATTGTCCATCTTTGCTTCTCATCTGAATATATTTCATTTCTTAGTTCTCTATCAGGAAATTTAACTTTATTATAAACGTACTTAATAATCTCATCACCCTCTTGAATGTATTCGTTCCAATACTTGTCATACTTAGCGTAGGGGCTAAATGGTCGAGTTCTATATATAACTCTACTCATTTCATCTTCTCCTTTAGTTTATATAATTCACAGTATTCTTTTCTAACAGACAAAAATTTATCTTATTCGCTCTCAAACTTCTAGTCAATGTAATTTTCTTGCATTCTCTTAATAAGAGTTTTTACATCATCAATTAACGATTGAGGAGACAAAACCGTTAGAGCATCCGCTTGACTCAACAACCACCTCTTCAGCCCTGGTGTATCTTGACTCACAAACTCAATAATATTGCCAGTTGATGTTTTTTCAATAATTGTTGCTAATGGAAATTGATCAACAACAATCGCTGGATCATTGTCGAATAGAACTCTGATATTTAACTCTTTTCCTATGAATGGATCTACTCGTTTATTACGAATTTCTCCATCTCGAAATTTTCTTCCATATGAGAGAGAAGGTTTTTCTTTTTTAGATTCTTTCCAACTGAGTATTCTATCTAATTTTAAAGTCATATAAGAATCAAAAAGTAAATTATAGGCTACTATGTAAAAATAATGAGTATCATAGTAAAGAGAAACCGGAAAAATTGTATGTCTCTTTTCAGTATTATAAGGAGATTGATAATCAATGTCTAAGACCAACTCTTTACGAATCATTTCAGACCATTCCCAAACCTTATCAATACGGTTTTGTGTATCTGACAGCGGTGCATAATTTAGCAACTCACTTGCAATAATACTGGAAACTTCTTTTTGCTCATCTTTTGAAATAAGTGCCAATAAACTATCAAGTAATGACTTGTTTTCTTCTTTATTCAAAGAACGATTTTCTAGTAAAATCTTTGAAATTACAAGAATATCCTTTTTATTAAATAAAGATTTTCCTTTTAAATACCTAGTATGGTGCCTCGTATCGTAGGCAAGTTCTGCTGCAACCATCGGTTGTGTATCTAAGAAACCCGACAAGAGAGAAAAATCTCGTTGTATAGTCTTTTCACTAACACCAAATTCATCTGCAAGCTGAGCCTTAGCTAAATGCGCGCCAGACTGTAATCGTAAAAATATAGTTAATAAGCGTTCTTGGTCGTTCATATAATCCTAAATCCTTTAACAATATTATAACATTTCCAATGACTTAGATTCAATCAATTTCCTAGTTCAAATCTTCTACCGATACAACTATTGGACAAGTACCTAATCTTTCTTTTAAAGTCTATTATAGGTTACTCCTACCTTCCGAATCCTATCAACGATATTGATTTTGATGATTTTGCTTCAATAGCTACAATAGCCTTATTGATATCTGTCAATGTAATTTGATTTAAAAAGGTATCATCTTCTAACTGATTCTTATCACCTTCAATCACTCGTTGTGCTTGACTGAAGACAATCTCATCTACTAATTTTCGAACGTATCTAGCATTTCCAAAGTTTTTACAATTGACAACTTCTGAAAAATGCTGACGTAGTACCATCTTACAATCATCAGTTAATTGATAATATCTCTTATTTATCATCAATTCCAAAATAGCAATTAGTTGTTCAATTGTATAATCCAAAAATTTTATTTCTCTAGAAATTCTAGAGGAAAGTCCCGGGTTAGTTTCAATGAATTGGGCCATCAATTCTTCATACCCAGCAAAAATAACCAACACCTCATCCCGACGATTTTCCATTTCTTGTATAAGCGCTGAAATAGCTTCATGTCCAAAATCTCTCTCACTACTAGGGATAAGACTATAAGCCTCATCTATAAAGAGTACTCCTCCTTTCGCTTCATCAAAAGCTCTTTTTACTTTTGGAGCAGTCTGTCCAACATATTCACCAACAAGGTCCGCACGCCCCACTTCCACTAACTTATTCTCTTGAATTATCTTGTTATTGTATAAAATTTTTGTATAAAGCCTAGCCACTATAGTTTTCCCAGTCCCAGGATTTCCGGAAAAAACGAGATGACGATTTAATATTTCATTACTAAATCCATGAGCCTGACGCAACGCAGAAACTCGATCATAAGCTAACTGCTGATTAAGGACTATCTTCACTTCTTCTAAACCAATTAATTCACTCAACTTTTTCTCCGCATTTTCTTCATCTTCAACTGAAGATTCATTTTGGAGAATAAATCCATCCAGATTTAATTCGTTTTTATCTGTAGGATCATAATTATTTTGTACTGCAAATTCAACAAGTTCTTGAACAAAAAGTCGAACTTCTTTAGCATCCTTTAGTACTTTATTTCCAGCTATTAATTGTTCATAGTCTTCATTACTCAACTGAATACCTTTTTGATTTAACATTTGAAGGCCGATCTCTTTAAGCTCTGCTTCATCATATTGCGGAAAATTAACAATTGATACTTTACTAAAATCTTCAAGTAATTCTTTTCTAATAGATTCTGCCTCCTGCCTAGTTCTCGCAATAATGACATTAAATGAATATCCCTTTTTTTGCCTAAAAACATCAAAAACATCTGATTTTGTTCTTGGTCTTGCTGAAAGATAATCAACTAATACTGGGAAATCTTTTTCGCCTATCTTAGGAATAAAAAAATTGTTACAATTTACAAATATTGCATTCATGCCAAAAAGAGACATCAGAAATTTGATAGCAAACTTACGGCCAGATCCCCTCTCACCATTAAAAATATAAAAGTGTTGCTGTTGTTCATTATCATTTATTTTTTCTTGAAATGAAAGATATGTAATTAGTTCTTGAACAGCCTTCTTAAAATCAGTGAGACCATAAATGTTTTTCAATTCATCCAGTTTTTCAAAATTAGGTTTTAGATAATGAGAAATTGTTTCTTTATTTGCACTTAATAAGAATTTTACTAGTTCTCTTCTATCACTTGTTTCAAGTTTCTTTATAAAATCACTTTCTGATAGAGTTTTAACTTTGTTTAATGTAAACTCATGATCAAAAAAATCCTTTATTTTCCCCATGATTTCTTGATCATTGTAATTTTCTTTAGAAATAAGGTAATAAGCGTCATCCTCTTTAAATAGTAATAAACGATTAGTCTTAATAAAATCTTCTGTTTGAGTTTTTAAGAAATCATCAGGATTCTTAAACTCAACTTGATAATAATTCATTTAATTTCACCTCTTTTTATTGATAATTTAAGTTTACAAAAAAGAGTGGACAAAGTATGTCCACTCAATTGTTGTTACAAAAAATTTTTCAAAAATGTAGAAAATCTCTATGCCTCCTCTGTATCTTCAGAACCACACCATCGACACTTTTTGAAGTTATCTGTTTCATCGACATCATAACTATAGTACCCTAGACATTCATTACAGTAACGATCAACTTCCATATTATCCTCCTTCTATACTTTAAAATTTACACTTAACTAATATCATTTATCGAATAAATAACATCTTTACGTTCAACAACAATATTACATGCTACCCCCTCTTTCTTTAGTTTATCCAATAACTTTTGATTTGGATTTATAGCTGTTGGATGACCAGTCATTTGAAGCATCGTAAAGTCACCTGTCGTATCCCCATAAGAATAAGAATTATCTAAATCAAAAGGCAGTCTCTCTAGAATTTTCTTTTTAGAATCAGCATCCCACATTGGAATTACTTCTCCACTATACTTGTTGCCATCATTTAAGTATTGAGATGCAAACCATAAATCAGCTCCTAATTTTTCCGCCATTTTTTCAACTAGAAAATCCGGGGAACCAGAAATAAAGATAATCTTATGTCCCTGTTCTTTGTGCCATTTAATACGATCGCGTGTAAAACGATAGAGCTTCTTACTTTCTTTTTCAATCACTTTTTTAGCCACAAACTCAACATCTAGAATATCCTTATTAGATATATATTTTGTATACAATTTCGATGCTGTATACAGATAATCATCGTAGTCTAGTTCTCGATTTTGCCAAGCATTTTTATGAGGTTTTAGTTCCATCTCTACTGATATTGGAAAAACATCATATGCAATACACTTCTCCATATGATGAAGAAGAAGTGAATCTCTAAAAATAGTCCCATCAATATCAAAAATTGCTGCAATTTCTCGACTCATTTATTCTCCTAACTCTCTAGCCATTATCTAATTTTTCTTATTTGACTGCGATTCTAAATTCTCTTTCAATAATTGAAAATCTACAAATTCTCCCAATCGACAATAATCACAATCATCCTTACCACAACCACCAGTAAAATCAGCTACATTTACTTTATCATAGAATTCTTGAATCTGAGTACGAACTATATCCATATCCTCTTTTGTAACATTTACAGTATGGATGGAGTAGCCTTCTTTTGCATCATCATCATCTAGGAAAATATATTGCGTTTCAATTCGTTTACCAGTAGTATCTATTTCAGAAAAATTTTCTAATAAAATATTATAGAAGACGGCTTGGCGCCAATAATCACGTCCAACTGCGAGTTCTTCAACACCTCTCTGAGCAGAACCTGTCTTATAATCTACTACTCGAATCAGATCATCGTCAAATTCTAACTTATCTATAATCCCATTAATTGAGTACTTATCTCCTAATTTGACACGAAGTTCTTTCTCTAAACAGACATTCTTCCCTTTTAAACTGTTAGGAATATAATGTTTAAAAAGATTGGTTAGTAAGCGATGCCCATATTCTTTTAATTCTTCAACGGACATTGTATCTACGATTTCCTCTTGATGTGAGTGCAATGAATTATCGTAGTATTCAATTGCTTTCCCCAATTGTAAATCTACTTTATAGATTTGTTCCATAGTTTCGTGAATTGCAGTACCAAACACAGGACCAGTTGGGGCATGCTTAACTGTTACTTTTGCAGCCTTTTCTTTTGTTCCTGCAGATAATCCAGCTGGTTGAGATAACTGTAAAACATCATCAAAATATACACTCTTCGGACAACTTAAGAAACGATTCAATTTGCTAACACTTAAACTCTTATAGTTGTCTCGTGCTTGTTGGTAAGTTGCAACCTCTAAGGCTTCGGTATTATCAAATTTAGGTTCTCTATTATCGAATGCTTGGAGGCAGTAGTCGCAAGGGTAATTATCTCTGTTCTTTTTCAATAGTCCACAACCACAATTAAAATCACCTTGTTTAATTTTCATAATAGACTCTTTAATCTGATCAAGTACTATATCAACTTCCTTTTGAGTGATTCGTATATCTTCAGTTTCAGAAAAACCGTCTTCACTAGTTGAATCCTCAACAAAAACATATTTAACTAGTATCTCTTTGTTAGAAATATCGATATCGATATCAGCATTTGTAACGAGGATATAGTAGAATACAGCTTGGCGCCAGTAGTTACCACCGAGAGGTTCTTTTTCACTCGGAGCTACTAATTTCTTTTTAGCATTTTCAGCTTCTCCTGTTTTATAGTCAATTAATCGTATAATACCTTCTTCACACTCAATTTTATCAATTTTCCCATTTAACTCAACATCAGATACTTCTGATAGATCAACTTTGGTGTTCAAAATATCACCTAGCTTAATTCCTTTGATATGCTGCTCAACTGCAATTACACCATCTTTGAGATAACCAGATTTTTTGTAGAGATTTTCAATAATCTCTTTACCTCTTGCATAGACATCCGTCTTTACTCTATCTGAAGATAGTTGATAAGATTTATCTAAGATTGTCTCAAATGATACTAAAGCTTCTTCTTTAGACAGAACTGTTTTTGCTGTTAGTTTCGAACTTTGCGAATCATCCTTAGAACTATATATTTTTTCTAAGACTTCGTGAATGATACTACCAAATACCATAACTTCGTTTGTTTCAGATGATAATTTTAATCCCTTATTGAAATAAAAACTCAAAGGACATTTAAGGAAGTCACTCAATGTACTAACACTTAAACTTAATTCACCTAAAATTTCACTCAGAACATCATTAGAAAATTTTGGTACTACTACTTTTTCTACAGATTGACAATCTTCAAAAGATTCTGTTACTTCTACCGAATCAATAAAATTCTCAAATTCACTAATAAAGTGGGTTTTATCGAAATCATCAGAATAAGAGAGATGGAGTACCTTCTTTGCCCGAGTCATTGCAACATAAAATAGGCGACGATTCTCCTCTTCTTTCAGTTGAGATTCATTCTTAGCTTTTCCATTTAAGCTTGGTGGATAAGAGAACCTACCCGAATTATTTTCACCTCCTGGCCAATTTGTATTCTTTTGTTTTCCATCATTACATTTCATCATAAATACATGTTCAAACTCCAGTCCTTTGGAACCATGAGCTGTCATTAATTGAACACAGTTACTTGGAGAACCCGAGATATCTTTAATGGGTAGACTAACCTTCATTTCTTGTAAAGACGATAATTGATTCAAAAATTCTTTTACAGTTAATTTAGGGTGGAGGATACATTCCGTTAACATTAACTCGTAAATTGTATTTAAAGTAGAAACCAAGTGATATTTTTCTTTTGATTTCATGATATAGCCATCAATCCCTAAAGATTTTAAGAGTTCGCTAAGGATATACATAGGTGATAAGTATTTTTCCGATTTACTAATCTTTTTACGAATCGATTCTAATTTCTTATCAATTTCTGCCATTGAAGGAATAGAAATTTTTTCATCATTCTTGAGATTTCGTATTTTTGCGATTTCTGAGACTTCCACCTCAAAGAAATCAAAATATAAAATTTTTCGAAGTTCTCTAACATTTCTTGATGGTTGGCAAATATATTTTAAAATAGCTAGTATTTTTTTGAAGAAGGAATCTTTAAATAAATTCTTCTCTTCTTTTTTCATTTGAACGAAAATACCATTATCACGAAGAATCTTCGCAAACTTTTCTCCATAGGAATTTCTTCCATAGATGACTCCTATCTCCTTAGGAGACACACCTGAATGAATCAACTCTTTAATCTCGTTCAACACACCAAACATCTCAGCTTCTGCATTTGGGTAAGATTTTAAGATTGGCAATTGATAATCATAATCTTTGTTAGCGCCAGCTGCAACAAGAAGCTTCTCTTCTCTTGGGTTATGACTGATTAGTTGTCTAGAAGCATCAATGATAGCTTGGGAAGAACGATAATTCTCTTCAAGGATTATTTTCGTAGGTTGATACTCCTCTTCAAAAACTTGAATATTATCTGCACTTACTCCTTGGAAACGATAAATACTTTGATCATCGTCTCCTACAACAAAAATATTTAGTTTCTCTTTCTCTTTCCCTTTTACTAATAATTTTATGAGTTCATACTGAATAACTGAAGTATCCTGAAATTCATCCACAAATAAATATTTTATAGACTCAGATACACTTTTTTGAAATCCTTCATCTTTCTTCAACTTTTTAATAGTCTTCAGAATCATATCATCAAAATCGAAATAATTATGCTCTCGGATTTTTTCACGATATTTTTCTACAATGGATACACCATCAAGTAATCGTTGATACTTTTTTCCCCCCTTGCATTCTTCAATTTTCTTTTCAATTTTAGCTTTATTCAACCCTTGACGTTTCATCCTTTAAAATAGTTCTAATAATTGCTTCTTAGAAGAATAACGATCTCCACTGTTTTTATATAATGAGCTATTTTCCGTTATATACTCATCCATAATTTCTTTAAGTAATTCATACTTCACAGCTGTCGAAATTACTTTTGGTTGTCTTCCAAACAAATCTGAGTTTTCCAAAATTAACTCACTACAAAAAGAGTGAATAGTCGATACTCTAACTTTTCGCCCTTCTTCACCGATTAATCCTTCAAGACGATCCAACATTTCAGATGCACCCGCGTCTGTATATGTTAAACAGACAATCTCTTCTGGATGTGCCTTGTCCTTTGTCAAAATGTTGGCTACTCGACGAGAAAGAATCTGAGTTTTACCTGTACCAGGACCAGCAATAACCATTACTGGTCCTTCTATAGCATCAACTGCTTTTTTCTGTTGCTCATTCAGTTTTTTATATTCTTGTTCATAAATGTCTTTAAAATCCTTTAATACCATCTTTTTCTCCTTTGCTATAATTGTTCATAATTGTTTAGTAGTTTCATTATAACACTTAGCATGGACGATTAACGTCCACCTGTATAAATATTTTAAATTTTTGAGTTAGTTCATTTCATAATATCATTTCTGCATATTTGTTGATATAATAAAGTGGGAGGAAAATATTATGAAATCATATATTGAAGCAATTGACCAAACACTAAATCATAAATTATCAATGAGTAATATGGAGCTATACCACAGCAATTTACTTGCAAGAGTACTTGAAAAGTATAAAGAAGAACCGTTTTCGTTACTGGAGGGAGTAGTTCCAAACTATAAAGCATACCGTACCATTTGTGTAGAAAGGGAGAGTAAACACAAAGACTTAACTATTATACTTTCAAACGGAAATCAAACTATAACAGTAATTATAGAAAACAAATTCAAATCATTACCTGAACGAGAACAATTAGAAAAATACACAACTAAGGATAGTAATATGTACTATATTCTTCTATCTCTAACAGAGCCTGAAAAGGATATCTTACCAGAAAAATGGTGTTGGAAAAATTACGATGAATTAAGTAAATATTACTCAAAAATAGCAAAGAAGACTAATGATTTACTCTTTAAGGAATTTCTAAAGGATTACATAAGGTATATTTCGGCAGTATCTAAACTATTAAATGCAAGCGAACTTGATATGGAATTAGAAAAGTATTATATAGAACCATCTGTGAGAAAAGAATTAAAAAATATAGGATTAGTTGATTTAGTAGATAAAATTAGATATGAAAAAATGAAAAACAGAATTAAGTGTAACAACGGAATTGGTAGACCCTATTCTAATAGAATGAGTGGAGGATTTTATTTTGGTTATAATTATGAAATAAATGAATATCTAAGTTTTGATATACAAATTCAGGGAAACCAATATCGTCATAAACTAAACATTAAAAAGAGTATTGGAAAATCCAAGGAGGAGTTGATTGATATTTGTGAAGATTTAAAAACAAAGAAATTATTTTTCACTTTCGAAAAAAATGATTTTTTAATCACACCTTCAAGAAGAAGAAACAATTGGAATAAATATGAAAGTGATAAATCAATTGATTTGTATGATTATAAAAAGATTGTGGATCAAGCGACTTTTAAGGATTTGATTACTTATATTAATAACCAAATTAAAATATTAGTTCGTAATTCTAAAGAAATTGAAAATTTGGTAATGAATGAAGAACAGACTTCAAGAAACTTAAAAAAATAGAATACCTAGCATTGAATAAATTCTATCATCGAATTGGACTCATATACCAATGTAGTGTCCCTTTATTTCTAAAATATGAATTTAAAAAATTTTTAATTTTCACTTGAATAAAGGCTGTTTTATAAAAGATGAGTATCTAATAATATTTATCAGTATTTATTTAAACAAAGTACATTATTGATAATATATTGGTTACAAAATTTTTTGGTTACAGATCATCAATTTCCCCTTGTTTTTCAAACTATCTTTCCGAAAAATGTATATTTTCTCGAAAGATATTTAATAGTAGCTGACAACATCTATATTATACTTGTGATATTTATCTGGTATAATATTGAAAGGAGGAAGCAAAATGAAAAAAATAATCGTATTGATATTGGTGTCTGTGTCTACATTTTTGCTAATGGCCTGCTCTAAGCAATCAAATAACTCCTTAGATGGAGAATATTACTGGATAAACGAAAATAGAAATGAAGTAGCTTTTGTTATATCTGGGGATATGGGAACTATTAAACATGGAGAGGCCGAAGGGTTTACTATAGACAAAGAAAAATCAACCATTCAATTATTAGGAGAAAATATCATTAAACTTACAAAAAGTTATACTTTTAAAGATGATGTATTTACTGTAGATATTTCAGGTATGAAACACGACTACTATAAAAAAGATAGCAAGGCTTATCAAGAAGCTTTAAAAAAATATGGCTATCAATAATATACTCGAAAATTAGGGAAGACTTTGCTTAATTCATAAGAACACTACATTCGAGTGTTCTTTTTTTGTATCCGTAAAACATTTTAAAATACTTGTTTATAATCTGTATAGACAGTTCAGAGTTGTTTTTAATCATTTGAGAATTACTAGAGTAATCATATAATTTCTTTTGATATGATATAACCATGAAAAATATAAAAGAAAATAACATTCAAAAAGCATTATGGCATATCAAACGCCATTGTTACTATATAGAAAATAACCACTCTCATAGCGATATGAAAGCTGAACTATTCCATTTAAAAGCAAGTGTTGACACATTACTTCGAGTTTTTAATAATGAAAAACCCTATCCAAATTTGGACAGGGAGGAAGTATTTTAAATCAATATACCATTTTATTGGAATGGAGAGCTCACTATATCTTAAAAGATCACATATCCCTTATCATTTATGTGACATTTCAAATTCAATAAGAGAAATAATCTTATCAAAACAAATATCTTGTATTCTAATATTGCCAGCACTACGACTATCCTTATATTTTTCGAGAATTTCATTCTTTAACTCATCTAATTCCTCGTATCTTACAGCATTGGAAGCTTCAGCCATCCAAAATATCAATTCACCACATTGCACAGTCCTAGGAAAATCCTTGTTTTCACCTCTACGTATCTTATCTTCGCAATAATTCATTAAATGGATATATTGTGACGGCATATCATCTATTTGTTCTATTCGATAGCCCGTTCCTTCTTTTTGAATATAACCTCCTCTCATAAGTGCCTCAGTTAATGGACAGTCTATATCTTTTTTATTTTTAAAGAAATCATATAATTGCTTAATTTTCATAATAAATAATCACTTCTCAATTTTCTAATACATATCGAAAGTATAAATCATTCTTTCGAGATCTTATCTCAATAATATTGATAAAAAACATTCAAATATTGGCCCCATTATACCATACAAATTCTTTTCCAGCTATTTTTAGAATAATTCTACTTAATTTTATCAATCATATAGAAGTTGTTTTATGGTATAATTGAACTTACTACTTGCTTTTTAGAAAGGCTAGACATGAAATTCAATGAACTACTCAATCTTCTTAATGACAATTTAGAAGAAGGACATAAAATGTCAGAAGAACAGCTAAAAACTATACTTCTGGATACATCTCGTATTGCAGATAAATACATAACTGAAGATATTAATGAAATTAAAAAAAATTACTCAATCAAAATTAACTCTACTCAAAAAGAGCTATTACGCAAAGCCATCCTTGGATATAACATCGACGATAAAATAATTGAGGATATCGTCGGTACAGAGAACATAGATTCACTATCCTTTATGGATTTAAAAGATTCCTCCCATTTATTAGAATCAGCATTACACTCTGTAAATGAAGGTTTCCAAAGAAACTCTGAAAAAATGCTCCATTCCTTATCAGCACGATTTTATACCATGTATCTGAATAGAGGGAATGATTTAAATAACTATATTAGATACTTACAACATTTACAGCATAATCAAAGTCAACTTTCTATCGTAGAAATCGATGGAGATTCTCAACTATCCGCTAATAACATAGCCGAAATTATAAAGAATGAGTATGATAATCTCTCTAATTTCCACTATATGATTATTCTATTTAAAGACACTTCTAAACATAAAATAAAGTGGTCAACCGTATCCGAGGTTGCTATTTTTATGGAACATTTCAAAAAAGAGCACCAATTCAGTGTTTTTGAAAAAAGTAATAAAAAACATCGAATCGATGAAATGATAAAATTTATTGATGAAAACAACCACATTGATTTAGATAATGATTTGATTTCTGCTATTAATGCTTTTTACGATGGGGTTGATTACGGTTTTCATTTTGAAGATTTATTATTATCGTCTGATGGATCTCAAAAAGCTTTGATCATGCAAAAAGTAGAATTAGATGAAAACCCCAAAAAATGCCCAGTTTGTCACGAAGAAATTGTTCGAGGAAACTCATACCCACGTCTACTTTATAAAAGTTTTGAATGTCAAAATCCATATTGCTCATCACGAAGTAAAATAGGGCGCGGAAAAAGATATGATCTATTCTCGGCAAAAAGACAAATAATGCTTGAGCGAAATAGTTATTATGATCAAATTTCTGATGACATTTATAAAAACTATAGAAGAGATATTCTCAATTCGAAAAAGATTGAAATTCAAGATTTAATTCAATTATATTCGTGGGACTCAGATACTGTCAAATTAATTAACAGTACATACAATAAGAAGAATTACCTGGGCAGATCCGTTCAAAAAATAGTATATCACGATTTTTCAAATAATGATTATGTAAATTCATTAGAATTAACGGCTCTCTTTGATAAAATAGTTAATAAAATATATTTCAAAGAAAATTATAAAGTTTTAAACAAAAATAAGATTAAAGACTCGATTATACTAAATGGAAATTCTAGTGATCTAATTCCTTTCATAAGTGAAATTACCAGTGCTAATACTATCACAGGAGCAATCACTTCTCCACCGTATTACAATGCTCGGGAATACTCCCAATGGCCTAATCTTCTTCTTTATTTAATTGATATGATGATAAATGCTAAAGCAATTTTCGAAGTATTGGAAGACGATGCTGCATACATATATAACATAGGTGATATAGTAGGACAAGACAATATCTATATAAAATCAAATATGTCAAAAAGACGGCAAATGTTAGGTTTTTACTCTGTATTCATCTTTTCTATTATTGGTTTCAACCTGACAGGAAATATAATTTGGGACAAAGGGGAAGTCCAGAGCAAACGAAACTCTACTTCAAATCATGTAAGTGGATATCTTAAACCAGTCAATGCATACGAACATTGTTGGATTTTCCAAAAACAACCAAATAGTTATAAATCCCAAACAACTATCGTTAAAATTGATCCAGTTAAAAAGATTAATTCAAAGGGAGATAATATATTTGGCCACACTGCTCCATATCCGATTGAATTGGTGAAAATTATATATCCATTTATCAAAAATAAAAACGGATATATATTAGATCCATTTTTAGGTAGTGGAACAACAATTATTTCCATGATGGAGAATGGATATAAAGCTATTGGATTTGAACTTAATGAAGATTATTATAATTTAGCTGTACAAAAGATTGAAGAGTCTACCAACACTTTATTTAATTTAAATTAAAAACAAGGATAATATTCCTTGTTTTTTTATTTGCTACTGAGATGTCTAATAACTTCTAACAACTGATCTATTGTAAAGTTTTGTTGCATCATATTTGATGTGTGAAACGACCAGAATAAATTTGTTGGACGCGCTGCAGTTAAAATTCTATTTAGGTCGGTATTCACGTAAAATTTCTGGAATTTAGCAGATTCATTGTGTGAAACATCCATCGATCTATCCCAGTCAGTTTTATAGGAATCTCCTATTGAAATATTTGCTATTTGTCCTAATTCATAAGAAAAATCAAGATAATTTATTTTTTCTTTTGTTAATGGATCAACCAGCTTGTCATCAACTATACATCCAGATATATTTACACAATATTCTTCTAAGGTCATTGTCTTCCCATTTTCTTCGTAGAAAATCTCTGATAGAACTTCCCTTATTTCTTTAATTAAAGACCTTTGTTCGTCTTTAAATGATTCATCAAATGAATGTAAAACAAAATAAAGCAAAACTAATAATATTTCCTGACAAACTTCCCCGTTAGCATATTCTCTAGCAGGATTAAATAGATATCCCCTGTTCTTTTCTTCTTTTCTAAATGTGTGACTCGAAATAGAATCTTTTTCCCCGCCCTTAATAGATACAAATAGAAAACCAGTCCATTTTTCATTTCCAAAAAAAACACTATTCTCATTTTCGAATTTATCTTTCCTGATGATTCTGTAAAGGTTAAAATCTAAGTTTGAAGCGTCATCAAATTGTGGTGATACATCAAGATTATTTACTTTAATTGGTTTTTTTCTCCAATAATTTATAAACTCCTCATAACTCTTTTTTGCATTAGCACCAGATGATTTTCCATCTATACTTCTAAATGAAATCATTGAGGAAACATTCTCATCCGAACCTATTCTTTTTAGCAATTCTTCAACTACTACACTATTTGCAGTGTTGTTAGAATATTTTACATAGTCATCATTAACAAATTCAACTACTACACCACCTTTGAAGTAGTTTAACTCATCTATTGTTAAATCACTGTCTATTACTGTTTTTATAGAAATTAACACTCTACCCGTTCTTGGTGTTCTTTGTTGAAATAATTCTTTTGGGACATCATATGGGCTAGTTTTATCAATAATATTTTTTACTTTAGTTCCAACTTTTTTATTTTCTGCTGTAACTAGTTTCTTTGCTTTTTTTATTAGGGTTTTAATTTTCTTATATCTCTCTAGATGCTCATACTGAGATTTTTTAGCAACAACAATATTAGCAGCATGTTGTACTTTATTTACTTTCCCATTTTTTATTCTAACTCCATCTTTATCATAGAAAATTAATATGTTATTAGCTATAAAATCGTCTAGCTTAATTGGCATTTTGTCAAAATAATCAACTAATTCACCTTTACAGACACTTCCTGAGCATTCATCAATAATTGATTTAAATGATCTCTCAGTCCCATCCGTAGATAACTCACATTGAGTCTCTTCAAGTTTTTTTATCAAATTTTTTTTATCAAATTTTTCTTGTATTTCTTTTGATAAAGATAAAAATGCTAAATATTGAATTGCATCAAAAACTAGTTCATCTTTGAAATTTTCAAGTATATTTTCTTGATTCATTTGAAAATAGCCTTCTAAGCTAGTCTCTTTACCTTCAAAATGATTAGTGAAAATCAGCTGTTTTGTTTTCATGATTTTCTCCTTTGCCTACGTGTAACTCTGCTATATTCCTCCTCGAAATATTTTTCTAAAGTAAAATTCTGTTGCATCATATTAGATAAGTGTTTTGACCAAAAAACATTTGTCGGACGTGAGGGAGATAATAGCTGTTTTCGTCCTTTATCCCAGTAATACTTCTCATAGAAAACTGCCTCGCTATGTGTAAAATCTATTGATTCTGGCAAATTTTTATCATCAACTGAAAAATCTTTAATCTCAATTTTTTTCATTTGAATAGGGTCACAAAGATAACCATCATCAGAAAATTTTATTGATGGATGATTTTCACAATAATCTAACAAATTTCCATTAAATTCTGGCGTTTCATAGATAGTTTTTGCTAATATATTTTTTGTTCTTTCCAAAAGGGAATTAAAAATGGGAGTTTGTTTACTTTTTGATCGTATACTTCTCAATGCAAAATAACACATAACTAAGTTAATGTCTTCCCCAACTTCTTTACTAGCATATTCACATGCTGGATTAAATAATGTAATATTCCCATGGTGGCTTATAATAGTATCTTGTTGACCTCCTCTAATTGAAATATAAAGGAAACCTTCCCACTTTTCATTACCTGTCCCACCAGCTCCACCTTTCTTTCGCAAATAATAATTTTCGAGATTTTTTGGATTCAATACAGCAATTTTTTTCTCCCCCTCCTCCTCATAATTTACTTCAGTATTTTGAATTAATTTCTCATAAGCATTTCTTTGTTCTTCAGACGAAGAAGACCCTGCCTCTGAACGAATTGAAATTATCGAAGAAACAATACCATCTGATCCTAATTTATTCTTTAACTCTGTAAACAAGGGGTCAGTTTGGTTTTGTTCCAAAAAGAAATCATTATTAACAAACTCAATTACAACACCACCTGAAAAAGAATTTAATTGCTCCATTGTTAAGTTATTTTCCTTAACTTTCTTCCAAGATATTAAAACTCTATTTTTTCGAGGGGTCCGTTTTTGAAATAGTTCTTCAGGTACATTATATCTACCTGTTTTTGCTGTAATATTACTGAACTTTTCCTTTATTTTTGCATTTCTTCTTGCAATCTCTTCCGATTTTACTCCTTCATCGAAATCGCTTTCATCTAAAACATTACGTAGGAATAGGAATAAATCCCTCCTCAAGTTTATTTTTTCTTTTAACATCATTTTTCTCCCTCTACTTGATAATATAGTAATTGATAAGGCATTTTGTGAAGAGCATCCGCAATCTTAGCAACATTTTCAATAGAAACATTCCTTTTACCTCTTTCAATTGAACTAATGTAAGTCCTGTGTAATCCTGTATCGAATGCTAAATCTTCTTGTGATAATCCTGCTTCTTTTCTATAATGTTTTACATTTTCTGCTAATACTAGTTTTAAATCTATAATCATAACGCTTTCACCTCAAAACAATAATACTCAAAAGAATACTATAAGTCTACACACTATAAGTAACAAAAAAAGAAGCCTTAGCTTCTTTTATAAACAAATATTATTGGGAAGTAGATCTTCTAGATTGTTCGTTATGATTTTATCTATAAATTCTTCTTTAGATTTTATGTAATTAGCAAGATTTGGAAAATTATTTAAAAGTAAATATGATTGTGGTGCAACGAATCCCTCATTATTTATTCTTAGTTCTTCTAGTGTAATTGGTTTTATTTTATGAACAGCTTTAATTTCATAGGCATATCTATATTTTTTTAAATATTCATCAATTTTTTTTACTAATTCTGTATCGTGAGAATATTCTTTTTTCCAATCCTCTAGATCATACTTTTCTCCAAAAAATACAATACCACAAATGGCCTTCACAGGTGAGCTAATATACATATACGCATAA
Source organism: Streptococcus infantis (assembly GCF_021497965.1). Lineage (GTDB taxonomy): Bacteria > Bacillota > Bacilli > Lactobacillales > Streptococcaceae > Streptococcus > Streptococcus infantis_B. The sequence continues at coordinate 1,408,986 of NZ_CP046525.1, forward strand.
TTGCAGTTGTCTGGAAATCTTCGTCTATATTCTAATAGCTTTGTTTGGTTACAAATTCTATCATATACATTTGGCCAAAAACTCATCAACGGAATATTTGTTACTTTCTTTTCCATTACATCCCCTTTAATAAATTCATATTGTTTTAAGAACAATTATATAGTCATTTCCCTGTTTATTCAACTATTGACCTTGCTTTCTTAATTCATATATTTGAACTTTATCTTCATAAGTTAATTTCATAATAAAAACACCCCGAAAGTTAGATTTTTTCTGTCTAACTTTTGGGGTGCAGTTCATTATTTAATAGGGTGGTTTTATTTTTGAAAATGCCCTCTTTAATTCATTTATATCACTAAATCTTTGATTCAAATTTGGATTTGTTCCCTTATTAATAAATTCCTCTAAATTACTATATTCAAATTTTGTAAAGTCTTTATATCTTCCAGTTAAGACAAAGTACAATAATTTTGACAAAGCAAAACCTTCAAAATGAAAATTATAATTACAAAACCCAACTCGTTGGAGTCCTGAATAATCATTAAATGCACCTCTTATTTCTGTATCTAGAGATGTTAACATGCTATTACTTAACTTTACATTCCCCAAATCAGCAATTTTAATAATTTTTACATCATCATACTCTTTAATCAAAATATTATTAGGTGATATATCTCTATGAAGTATATCTTTTTTAGCTAGATACTCAAATCCTTTTATTATTTGATAACCTAGGTTCATTCTCTCGGAAAAAGTCAATTTCTGATTATGAGTCTTTATATATTTAAAAAGTGAAGTGTCAGCATACTCCATAACATACTCATTTTTCGTTTTATCAATAGAGTAAACTTCGAGTACATACGGAGAATGTAACTGCTTCATTATATCAAATTCTAAATAAAATCGCTCTAAATCTTTGAATAGAATAGTTTTTTTTGCACGTTTTAATGCAAAAGTTTTGTTGTAATTTTCATCATAGAAACTAAATACAGTAGCATAAGAACCATCACCAACTGTTTTCAATTGGAACCGTTGTATAGTGTTATTCGGGAGCTCGAGAATATCCGATACTTCAAAAATTGGTAACTCATAGTATATTTCAACTTCCGACATATCATCTGGTACTGGGCTTCCACCAGATGACGATAGAAAACTATTACATTTTTTTAATACTTTATCATAGTATTCAACAATTCTAACTTTCTCACCAGAATTCTTAAGGTTGTTGACAAATCTGTTTGATAGTGAAATTGATTTTATCAAATTTCTACTTGGTTCAGCCCAGAAATGTCTCCCACCATTTATACTATCATTTAATATTCTTAATCCCTTCACCAACTGATAGTGTATGCTAGAACATAACTTACTCAGTCTGTCATCAAAAATATCTTTGTAAAGATGTTCATAATCAATAGCAAACTCTTTACCAAAGTAATCCAAATAATCCCTTTCAATACCTACTATACTATTTAATAGTTTTACATTATTATTTACAGAAATCAATTTTTCTCTTCTCTCTATTTAAAATAGACTTACAATATAAAATAAACTTAATCTATTTTAATTAATTGGGCATATGTTACCTAAATCGTTTTAGCGGCCGCTACTTTCTTATATTGTTATTCCTATAATCTTAGCAAGTAACTTAATCCCTTCGAATAAATCTGGTGTCAAGGCAACAGTTGTTGCGATAAATTTCATCGTATTAAAAGCTGAAGTCAAGATGGTCTGCTTTGGTTGTGGTTCTTGAATCTCATTTTTAATAATTTCCAAGTTCTGCTTGAGTACTGATTTAGATTCGCTATTTTCTAATGTTTCAATAGCATCTTCAACATTCTCCATAGCTTTAGAGAATTCCTCGCTATTAATAATATTTACCTGATCAGCGTTGACTGTACTTCCATGTTCAGCTATATTAACTTGTACCCCTGAACTATTAATCGTTATGTTATATGAGCTATCACTATCAAATCCCATATCTGTCGCAATATCCTTAATATACTCCTCAATTTCTAAAACAAATGGATAAATCAATCTGTCACCAAATGCTTTCGCCATATCTTGATATTTTTTACTATGTGCATAGTACCATCCAAAATTAATTGTAGACAACTTTTTAAGGGCAATATAGTCAAATGCTCTATATAGAAGATAAGTTCTTTTACGGCTATCAGTCCCCAAATTTAAAGTTTCATTTCCATATGAGGAATTAATCCTATCAAGTTCTGATTCTAACCCCTCTACATCATAAGATAAACTCTCAACATAATCAAATATCAAAGATGTCTTTTTTATATAATCCAGAAATTCTATTAATGCATCAGTCTGTTCCCCGAAATAAGCATTCATCACATTTGAAGCCAACGTTCTAAATCTTCTGCTAATTTTTCTAAGCTCTTTTTTATTAATCTCCATCTACTAACTCCCCACAAAATGGACAATAGCCACCCTCGAATTTTGATATAGTTCGTAATTTTACTACTTTATCACAACACAAATATCTTTTCTCTTCGAAGTCTCCAACTTTCCTTCCAATTGGCATTTCTGATTCCTTATCTATCTTTTTACCACCCTTAAATTGTATGTCCTTATTGTTTCTGAATGTCCTCTCCAGATCTTCTGAAAAATTATTTAATAAATCAGCAATATAGTTTTGAATTATATTTTCTGCCAAGTCATTTATATCATCATCTAAATAATTATCACTTTTGAGCCCACACTTAGGACACCAAACATCTATCAAGCTATCATCATTTACATCTTGGATTTTAATCATAAATTTTTCACTACAAATTGGACATTTTAAAACAATAAATCCATCATTATCACTAGGAATAGATATTTCAAAATTTTCATCATTTGACATTGTATACCTCTTTTTAACTAATCCTATTTATCTATCTTTAAACATATGAAGTATCTTCATAATATTATAAAAAGGCAACTAATAAAGAAATAGCCATAAGGAGCGATTCCCCAAAAACTGTTATATACTAAAATTCGGCGAAAAGTTTGCCAATAAAACTAGCTAAAATTAAAATAATAAATTAACGCTAAATGTTTTATTACGTCTGCCATACGTATTTTAAAAAGTTGTAATCTTCGCACTTCCAAAATTTAGGATTCCAAGTTAATAAGTAACCTTTTTTTCATTTATATTCAACTCCCCTATTGTTATGATGTTAATTATTTTATAAATATAATTATAATATAAGTTCTGTTTTATTTCTATACTCATTTTGAAAAAGCTTCTACAAAATAATCACAATACTGATTTATCTTTTGAAGAAATTCTTATCCATTAACTCTTTATTTTTATAAACTATTTTCTATATGTATTCATTTTATCTGATTGAACAATCTTATCTCTTTCATTGCATTAATAGTAATTGTAATTCTGCTTTCCTTCTTGCTTCTTGATCTGAGATTTTTGTACTATCCCACGCATATGCTACTGATTTTCCTTTGTTATAAATCAACCAAATTTTTAAATTATCAATACTTTCTCTTAATTCTTTCCAATTATTCTGGTCAATTAACTCTGGCAGTTCCTGACTTGAAACAAATCCCTGTTCAAAAATACGATTTTGGGTCTGAACCTTTAGAGAAGCACTATATTGATTGAACTCATCAATTAATTGTTGTTTTATTTCATGAAACAAACTACGTATTGAAGAATTATTCGTCTCCAGATAGTCATTAACAGCATGTTTAATTTTAACTTCCCCATTTGGAAAATACACTCGTAACAAATCTATCAAACGAAAGTACAGAGCTTGTTTGGAAACCTCCAAACTTTCTTGTACTTCCTGAAAACTATCGCAACTGTAATAGATTTTAGATAATAAGACAATATCTGGCATCAACACTAAAGCAGAAAAAATATTTGCCTCACGTTCTAGTAAACTTTCTTGATTTTCGACAGATTCTGTAAAACATGTACCGTTATGGTTTAGAACAAAATGGCCTAATTCATGACATAGGGTGAAATTCTGTTTAACTTTAGGGTTATCCTTCTCATAAGAAAAACTAATCCCATACTCATCCATTATGGTTAAACCTTCAATCTTGTGATTTGTAAAATGATGACTAATCACTTGAATTTTATTCATCTTTACACAATGATAAAAAAATAAATTGAAATGATATTTTAGTAGAGGAATATTATTATCTTTCATGTACTGATATAATCGTTGTTTTGTAATGCTACTTATTCTTAAATACAATTCATCCAACGAACATTACCTCCTTTGAGTCTTAATGTAACAAACTAAACCAAATTGGTTGAATAAATTATACAAAAAAAGTGGACGGCTGTCCACTGAATAACTTTTAAATTAAACTATTTTAAAGTGTAGAAAAAATAAGTTTATTTCTTTAGTTTCCCACCTATTTTACTTCCGAGCACAGCACTTAACGGTACAATTGCTGCTGCTATATATTTTCTAGTATTCTTATAAGTTCTTTCATGTTCACCACAAAACAGAGCCTGTGGGGTATAAACCTCCTTATCACAATTTAAGAACTTACAAATTTTAATTTTTTTTGATTCCATCTTTCTTTTCCTCTATTAATAACTCCTCTGAATTATCAAGAAGTCTATCAACATTACTAGTTATACTCTGAGTTAATTTTTCAAATGAGCTTGTGTTCCCCTTTGAGAAATTATCAATCTTCCATGCTAAACTTTTTCCATCATATTTTGGCTCTAATAAAGTTTGTTCCATAAATCCTTGGTAATTACTTAATACAGCGATCACTGAATCTTGTTCTTCTAACAACGTATAAGCTATGACATTCAATTGCAATGTTGATGATAAATAACTAAATGATTGCTGAAGTAAATTACTAATCCTATCTGCATCTTTTGGTTTGAGCTTAGAATTCGTAAAATCAGTACTGTCAGTATAAATCGATAACATCAATTTTGAAATAGTAGTATTATTTTCTTTTATTGCTGAAACTAATAAATCTCTTTTCAATAGCTCATTTTTTGTAGCCAAAGCCTCTATAATTAATTGTCTTGAACTAAAAAATCCAGAGAATCTATCATTGTATTGACCTTGTTCGACTCTGATGACTAACTCATTCAACGATTCAATTTGTTCAGAAATAGAAGCTAGCTGACCTTGAATTGCAGAAAGTTCTGGGAGATTCCCAAGTTCTTGAACAGCTCTTTCTTCTAGTGTTACACTACTTTTAATCTTTCCAGACGCCGTATCTTTAATAACCGCATAAGTTTCACCCGTCTTTCTCCGAATCCCATAGCTCCACTCACCTGTTTTTAATTTTTCTTTTGCTACTTCTGATAATTTTGCAACATGTTCCACATCATTTTTATCTTCAATGAGTTTTTTTAATAACTCGATTTCAGAAACATGATCAAATAAGTAATTTTTGATTTTATCAGCAATCACTAAGGAAGCTTCTTTTTGCAACGGTAGTAAGGAGTATGATTGAAAGTCATAATTATATAATTCCTTTTTTCTGACGTCAATTTCAAAATCCTCAATCTTAGGTAGTTCAATTTCAAAATTTTCCATATTACAGTTCCTTTATTAATCAGTATCTTTCACAAACGCCTTTTTCCGCTCTTCCATAAACTCAATCAACTCTTTTTTGAAAACTTTCTTCTCATCATCTGTAAGTCCCGTTGAATTCATACGGAATAGTAATTCTATGTTATCTAAATCATCATCTTTATTTTCTGAATTGCCAACTAAGTAATCTACTGACACATTTAAAATCTGTGCAATTTTAACTAGATTTTCTTGTGTTGGTTTCTTTACTCCACGTTCCCATGCAGCGTATGCCTGTTGAGAAATATCAAGTTTTTCAGCAATTTGAGCTTGTGTTAGTTTTACTCGTTTCCTTAGTGTTTTCAAGCGTTCTGCGAATTCCATATGTGACCTCAAAAAATTTTTAAAAATTTTAGCAGAAAATCGTTGACATTTACAACTGCTGGTTGTATAATATAATCAACAACTAATAGTTGTATAGCGATTGAAAATAATAACCTTATCTTCAAGGCTAAATTACGATCTTTGAAAATTTAATAAAAAGTGCGTCTGACAACCAGAAGACTAATCATCAGAACTACACATAAACTTCGTACCTTTATTGTAAATGTTTTGGAAAGAAAAGTCAAGCTTCTTTATGGTTGAAGTGAAGATATAAAACATTTTTGTGGGCTTCCACGCATTTCGGACTTTCGCACTTTTCCGCATAGTAAAGTGAACTGGCTTCGCCAAAGGGCGTAAGAGAATCCATGAGGTATGATAGTGACTACCTTTTGCGATTGGCTGGGCAAGCGATGGTAATTTACGCAAAGCACCTTGCTAAACGTTGCCACCGTGGAAAGAGTAATCTTTCCAACCAAATAACTTTTCTTTACTGCTGTCTATCTTTATTAGATAGACCAACTCTCAAGCTACTAAGTCTTCAAAATTTCTTAGTAGCTTTTTACTTAAACAATAAAGGAGAAAACTATGACAAACTTTTTTCGCATCACAATGTAAAAGACTCTACAATAATTATATCTTCACTGATAGAATGTTTCGTTCATCTGAGAAACTACAAGCTCAACTTTATTCTCAAACTCTCAGTGATTTAAATACAATAGCTAAAAAATCAATAGCTACTGGATTTCCTCAAAGTGAAGTACATTTTTATACTAGAATGTTTAAACGTAAACTTTCTATTCATTATTACTCAAGAGTGAAGCAATTAGCTTAGCTCTTTTTATTTTACAATCAGAAAGGAAAATACTTATGATCCCAGAAACACTAAAAATGAAACCAGAATTTATCGGCCCAGCTTACTATGAAAAATTAGGAAACGCCCCACGTTTTATCTTTGGAAAAGAAGGTAAATATCAACGTCATATTCTAAACAGTGAAACACATGGTTCCTTCCATGTTATCACACCTGCTTCTACCACAGTCTTCCCAGAAGATGCTCTTGTAGAAGTTGTTAATCCCATCTTCCTATCAGATACTTCTCTGAATGGAAATTCCGTTGCACCTGCACTTAATGTTTTTGCTGAAAAACTAGTATTGAAAAAATAATTACATAAAGGAGAAAATTAAATGGCTAAAATTGGATTAAACTACGGAGAAAAACTACAAATTGCTGACAAAACTTATCGCGTCATCACTGATGGTTTAGACGTCCCGGCAGTCCTTGGAAAATTGACTTTCAGGGGTATTGAAGGACCTGATATTATCTTTGAAGAGGATCGTTCACAAAGAAACCCTGACGGTTCATTTGCTCAAATTAATACCGGAGAAGTTCGTGGTATTGTTGTTGCGATTCATTCTTCTGTACAACATCAGACACTCTTTTTTACTATTGCAGATATGTCCGAATCTGAAATTGAAGAACTTGGCCTAAAATACCGTGAAGAAATTGAACTAGATGTTATTGTTATTACGCATACTCACGTAAATCGAAATGATATATTCAAATTATTTGCTTCTAAAATTAAGAAGAAAACAGGAGGCACACCATCCAAGGAAAATAAATCTGTAGAACATAAAAAGCAAGACTAGGAGGTAAAACATTATGAAACTCTTTACCTATCGAGGACAAAGAGTTCGAATCATTCACCGAAAAATTAAGGGAATCACTTGGTTAATTCTGTGGTTTCCTTTTTTATTATCTATTAGCCTTTATACTTACATTCATCTAGAAGAATTAAAAATTCATCCCCTACCACAAGCTTATTTTATAGGCGCTGTATTCTTTAGTTCTTCTGTTCTTGCTTGGTTCATTAATCAGCTTTGTTACGAGAAGTTACTCTTCTTTCAAAAAATGAATAGCTTACGTATTTTATCTAGGTTTTTATTGGAGAATAATCTCTACCTATCAAAAAAAATTAAACGAGAAAATAAGATTAGTGAAAAGATTGAACTTCCCCAAGTATATCTAAAACAATCACCATATAGAATTGAAATTAGCTTCATCTTAGAAGGGAATAAATTTCAGGATCGTTTCTTAAACCTCGGTTCCACTCTTGAAGTAATGTTTAATGGAGATTTTCGAAATAAGACTTTCGATAAACGCTTTATCAAATATGAAATTGCCATCAATCGTATTGATAGTCGTATTTCTATTGATAATGTTATAGTCAAAGGTTCGAAACTACAACTCATGAAAGATGTGACTTGGGACTTTATTGAAGAGCCTCATCTTCTCATTGGCGGTGGAACCGGTGGAGGTAAAACTGTTGTCCTCATGACCATCATTTATGCACTCGCTAAAATTGGTTTTATTGATATTTGTGATCCCAAAAACTCTGACTTAGCTGGTTTAAAAAAGATACCAGTCTTTCATAACCGAGTTTATACTAGTAAAGAGGATATCATTAACTGTTTTAAAGAAAATGTAGAGTTTATGGAAAAGCGCTATAAACTAATGTCTTCTTCCCATAAGTTTCAAGCTGGTAAGAACTTTACGCACTATGATATGAAACCAAAATTCATTCTAGTCGACGAGTGGGCAGCTCTCATGGCAAAAATAGACCGTGATTATAGCCAACAAGCCGAACTCATGGAATACTTATCTCAACTCGTCCTAGAAGGCCGACAAGCTGGCATATTCATTATTTTTGCAATGCAACGACCTGATGGTGAATTTATCAAAACAGCTCTTAGAGACAACTTTATGAAGCGTCTCTCCGTCGGTCATTTAGAATCAACAGGATATGACATGATGTTTGGAGATGCAAATAAATCAAAAGAGTTTAAAAAACTTGATGAAATCAACGGAATCCGTATTAAAGGTCGAGGCTATATTGCTAACAACGGTGATTTAGCAGGCGAATTTTTCTCACCTTATATTCCACTTGATCAAGGTTTCTCCTTTTATGAAGCTTACTCACAAATACCAGTTATCGAATTTGAAGGAGAAGAGTTCTCTGTCTTTGAAGAATTCCAATCACAAACTAAAACTAAAATAGATACACAGGAGTCTGTTATGGAACTTAAATTTACTAATCGTACCCTTAAAGACTTTTCTGATGAGCAAAATTTAAAAATGACAACACTACGAAAAATAATCTATCTATTAGAGGAAGAAGGAATGACTTTTGAACGTTCCGACTCTGCTATTTTAGTAGAATCTTTCCAAGAAAAACTCCTTCTTGAAATACTCTCACAATTTGATGAGGACGGACGCAAATCTTATCCAAAAGCTGTTGAAGCGATTATTAATCATCATGGGCTAGGACAAGGGCAAGGGCAAGCCTGACCACAGGTCAGGCGCAGACCGTAGACCGACGTTCCTAGTCCATGATGAAACTTCAACCCCCGGTTTCTAACAGGGGGGTTACATTTGGCAAAAACGCCACGTCCACCCCTCTTCATTCCTTATAGGAGTTGAGTTTACAGATTTTAAGAAGTGTGTAACTTTCGTCAAAAAAGTGTGTCACTCTAAAAAAGGAGGTATACTCATGAATGGATAAAATCAGCCCATTCAATCTTAAAAAATTTCGTCAAGAAACTGGAATGAGTCAAAAACAATTTGCAGAAGCTATTGATCTTCCAACTAGAACCTACCGTTCCTATGAATCCGGAGAACGAGGTTTAACTATCGAAAAGTTCCGAAATCTTAAAGAGAAATTGGGATTTCATAAAGATTATGAAGAAAATAGACTGCGTGCTAGAATTGACTATGTAAGAATTTCATTCCCATCCCTACGAGATCTAGAAAGCTTTTGTAAAAACTTTCTCTATTGTCATCTCACTGAATTCACAGAACAAGAAACACGGCTCATGAATTACACTCATCTCTGGCAACGAGGAAATATTTGGATCTTTGATTTCTTTGATAAAATCGAAACAAAGGATTTTCAAGCTTGCCTTCAATTATCTGGTCAAGGTTGCCGTGAGATGGAAGTTCTTTTAGAACATAAAGGAGTAACCTGGCAGACATTCTTTCAAAATCTTCTTTATGCTTATGAGGATTGCCGCATTAAACGACTAGATATAGCCCTAGACGAGCTCTACAAGGGGTTCGGTAAAGAGGATGAACAAATACATCTCCCTGAGTTAATAAAACGTCTATACGCAAAAGAAATCGTCCTAAAGTCACTTAAAAAATGGAATGTGACTGGTGGAGGTTCTTTTACAAATAATGACGACATGGAAGCAAATCACGGACTATCTATTTATTTTGGTTCCCGTCAAAGTCAACTCTACTTCAACTTCTATGAAAAACGCTACGAACTTGCTCAACAGGAAAACATCTCCTTGGAAGAATCCTTGGAGATTTTTGGTATCTGGAATCGCTATGAAATTCGCTTTTCCGACCAAAAAGCACAAGGTACAATCGAGGAATATGTCAATGGAGTGGATCTTGGGGAAATTGCTCGTGGTATCGTTAATAAAGAAATTCAAGTCTATAATGGCACTAATCAATTTGGAGCTTATAAACCAGACGAAAAATGGCAAACACTTTTTGGAGGTGTTGAGCCTTTAAAACTATCAACAAGTCCACAACCTTACAGTTTTGAGCGTACTATTCGCTGGCTAACCCATCAGGTATCGAACTCCTTAGCGCTCGTGAATGAAGCGGATAAAATCATGCAGACGGAGTATATGAAAATGATACAAAATAGTGGAGAAATTACAGACCGTGGGAATGCTATGCTAAATCTTATTAAAGCAAATAAACATTATGAAACATAGAGAGGAATTATACATGGAATATAAAGTAGAATTAAGCTCACTTGAAGGCTTTAAAGCATGGGCTGGCGCCCTAGATACATTAAATACCGTTCGAGAGCGAGGAGGAATGGATGACTTAACCACTATCTGTGAAGAAATTTTCAGCGGAGAAATCCCAACCGAAGTACAAATTAATGACTGGCTTTGGTTTGACTCTGACTTTATCTACCAAGCATTAGGTTACGAAGACCTATTGGAAAACTAATGTTTAAGAAAATATATAGAGAAGATTTTTTTCTATTACCTGATCAAGAATTTTGGACATTCTACATCCTTTTACGAAAAGGAAAAGAGTTTTACTATGAATGTGCTGCAAAATCTAGAGAAGAATCTCCTAACTCAAAAGGATTTTATACATACGACCATGCACTATTCACAATAGATGGTGAGTTAATCAATTTCAACTTAAACATGCGCCTTCTCTCATACACCTATATCAAAAAAAAACAATTAAAGTCAATCAAGAAATATTTAGAAAAGGGAAATAATTATGGCTACAAAAAACACAATTTGAAACGAAAGTCTGTCAACTTCCTTAGGAATTTGGGAATTGCCAAGAAAAAAGGACCACAATCAGATTGGACAAACGTGGGTGAGGTTAAATGCTCCTCCTCAAAAAGCAAGAGAAGTTAAAGAATTAAAACAAGATCTAGTAAGAGCAGCTACAAAATGAATTGCTGAGGATACTACTTCATCACGGGGAGATTGAAAAAGCCAAATAAACGGCTTTATGCAAAAAGGTTCAAAATTATGAATAGCTAATATTTAAAAGGAGTGCTATGAATAAATCAAAGAAACTACCTACTAAAAATTAGAGATTATCTCTCAAATTTTGAAAAAAAGAGAGGAAGAAGGAAAACCACCAAAATAAAATTGGGTAAATAAAAAGACTCGTAAAAATGCTATGATCGGAGGAATTTTTTCCTCCTTTTTATTGTCTAATGGGTTCCTTTCCGAGCGATTACTCTTATCATAATCCAAGTCACTTCTCTCAAGAAGTATTAAAACATAGACATCACTTCAAATCAACACTAAAATGGAGCCCGCTCATACAACTATCAACTTCCAATACTACTGAATGACTATGTTATGCTTTATTTTACTCTCTCCCAAGAATATCCGATAAGCAAACAGAGCAAGTTAAACGATTAGAAAACTTCTACAACTTTGTTTCCTGATTCAAATCACAAGGTCAAATTCGAAACCCCCAAAGTGAACTTGGTCTCATCTCATTACTGACTGTAGAGGGATAATATTTGCCAGATATAAGATTTTAAATACAAAGAAAAGAAAAGATCAATAATGAGAATCCCAAAAGGAAATACCAGATAGTTTCAACTACCTTTGCAAGAAAAAATGGAAAATTCTTTATATCGGACTACCGTTATCTGCTTTAAAAAAAACATATACAAGCCTGGACAGTTTGAACGAAGAAGAGGAAAAACTAAAATTATCTGCGGGAAGATCACATTCTCTGACTCAAAACATATAGAAAAGTAGATAAAACCTTTCTTACGATTTTTCTTTACAAATTATACTAGCAATCAAGATAATTTAAATTTAATTGCACCAGATATCACTTGTTGTGTATAATACAAAAATTTTAAAACTATCGTACTATATTTATCTTAAAAATGAAAGAGGGACCACTATTGCTTATGTGCAATTACTTTTGAAGTTGGAGGAAGTTACTCACTCAGAAAACTTACTTTTACCCTCTCAGAAAAAGAACAGAAGTAAATGTCACAAAATTAGAACACACCATTCATTAAATTATGCAAACGAGACAAGAAATAGCGAGAGAAACATATGAATACTGGAAATCTCACGAACATTTCTTCAATGTGAATGCCGTTTGGATATAGGGAGCATTTGCTGTTCTATTAGCCATTAAAGCATGGCGCAATAGTCTTGCGATTACTCCCCCTTTCAGTACTAGGATTTTATGCCGTCATCGTCTCCCTGACCAAAGGGACAAAGATATCTTGAAAGCTTTGGTTGGTGCCTTAGACCTTTTCGGAATGAAAACAGGTCTTTAATCCTGAATGAAGAAAAAACTATATGACTACAGTAAGGGGCTCAAGTGCCCCTTATGGATTCAAGAAATCAAAAACGATAGAAAGCGTACACGAATTTGGTATTTCGCAACACCAATGCAGTTATCTTTGTTTATTGTCTTTCATCTTCATTGTTTGTGATGATGTTGCTTTTGCGAGGATTTATTTGATTCCAATCGCACAGTTCACACACTCTATTTCATACTTACTCTATTGGTATTTCCTTATAAATTTAGCTAAATTTTATACGGAATATGAACCTAAGGTTAAGAAAAGGCATGTCTTCATTGGAGACTATATCATTTACTTTTGATTTAAATTAAACAACAGCAATCTACCACGAAGATAGAATAAAACCAATAGATGAAAATAGTTTTTGAAAAAACAAATTTATAGAAAAGGATGGATTTATTTTTTCATGAGTATTATTTTAACTTACCCAATTAAAATGCAACAACAAAAATTTAGCACTCCAAAAAAAGAATAATTCAGTGTGACTTACTACGGATTCCTAACATCCTAATCACCATTACGGATGAAGATAAAATAAGAGAAACACAAGATAACCGTTTTCTCAAATCATGAAGAAACTAAAGAAAAAAATAAGCACTTTGAGATTTCACTAATTCCAAAGATTACCTCTTAGAAGAGAAATTCCGAGACTTTTCTGGAAGCTCTGCGAATGATTAGTCGAAACTGGAGAAGAACTCTTCGCTATACGTTATATAGAGAACTGATGAGATGGAACTTCCCTATCAGTACGATTGGGTTATAGGTGAAATCAAGGTTACGTAAACAAAACAATGGTGCAACCTAAAGAACTAAGCTACTGAAAGCTTCACTGAATTCTCTGAGAAAAAGAAAAATTGCTAAATGGATTTGGGAATGAACTTCAAAAACAGATTCTTGAAATTGGTATGACGATTATAAAAGCGATGAAGAAACTAATCTTTCAAGCTTTCTACTCTTCGTGCTAATCGTCTTACTGATGAAGAACTCTGTATTATCAAACGCCATGCACTTACCTTCGTCTATATCACCGCACTTATAAGAAAGAAGGTTCCTGGCCAATCGTTCTCAATTTCAATATTAAGACACTCTAATCAAAAGTCCTTAAGGTGGTATACTCAAAACTTGAAAGTCTTATGGTTCGTCCTTTGTTACTATCCTTCCAATTGGGAAAATATCCTGTGCAATTTCAAGGTTTTCATTTAGGAGAGTTTGTCCAAACGATTGACTTCCCTTAGAGCTACGAATAAAGGCAGGCAGAATTCATTTGATTCTAAACAAAATAAAGGGAAAATGGGGCGCTTAAACACTCGCTTTAGAAAAACATCATGGAAAGAAGGAAGGAAAACACCGATACTGTCCAACAAGATGAAAGTATATGGGGGTTTCCACCCCTAAAAAAGGTAATCTCATGAAAAAGGTGGGTAACAAAGGAAAGAAATCATTGAATACGGGGATTAACTTGTGGTATCAGCCTCAGTGTAACTCAGCTCGTCTCAAGAAGAAAGTTATTCTAAATACTCGATGATATGGGTGTTGAAATTAGCGAAGCTTACAGGCTGGCCCCTTACCCTTTTCAAGCACTTCTTTAGGAAGAATCTCTTCAGAAAAAAACACGGAGCATGGCACCACATTGGTCACAGTGCAGAGGTTTCTCTGAACTTATGCCCTTTACAAGTACTTCCTCAGGAAATCGTATTGGGTTGGTATATCGGCCGTTGTCGATAACGGATGGACGCAGGGATAACATCGAAGAAGAGCTATTGATTCTTCAAAGAATCTTAGTCCTCTATAATGCCACTGGCGGAAATAAAGAAAGATATCGCTGGTACGATCCTAAAAACCCACACATCAATCATTACAGGGGCAACAGGACACGGAAAATCTTTCCTGGCTCAAGATTATCTTTTTAGTGTTGCTTACAAAATGTCAAAACACTCTATACTCGATCCAAAACGGGAACTTAGAAAATCTTATCATGAAGTAAGTTAAATTCTCCGCATTTTTGAAACTATTACCCAGACGAAAAAACAGATTGGAAAACTTCCAATTTTGTGACTCTCGCAGTTCTCTCCCTTCTAATATGGAGTGTTTACGATACAACAATTATAGTTCTAGGAGAAAGAAAAATCCGTAGAAGTCTCTAAAAATATGCTCGAGTTTCTTTTACAAGCTGTTGATGTGTCTCAAGGATCAGAAGACTAGCAATCACAGAAAGCAATCAAGTAATCGTAGAACGTTTAGAGCAGCAGGTTGAAACAGTAGGATTCAAACAGTTTAGGAAAACAATCTCAAACTCCCATTAAAGACTGACATCAACCAAAAAAATCTGGACAGACACCACTCCGAGCGTCTAAGCCTTCACAGCGCTAGAGTGATGTAGGATAACCAATGTCAGATGCCACGTGAAGGGCTCAAGAAACTCTACAATGTGCAGGAAACAGAACCAGTGGGTGCTTTCATCTCGACCGTACTCATCTTGGAACAAAAGCCCACTCTCAGAGAACCGTACGGTATAACTCGCAAATATATAGAAAAATGAGAAGTGGCACTATCTACAAATGTTAGCTTCTTACCAGACAAAGCCTTGGATTCTAATGAAATCCGCGAAGGACGTCACTTAGCGGTCGCACGCATATAGTGGGACGCTCACCCTGATGAGAAGACTCATCATCACCACACAGCGATGTCGCTTTTAATTGCGCATAATCTGAAATGCTTGAGGTATCAAAGCCACTAATACGAATCGACCTAGCGTGCATGAAAAACGACCCCAGGACTTGAAGTTCACAAACTATTCTATTCACAGTATGTCACAGGTTCTGCTGGCCGTCCACACATGATTTTGAAACAAACTGGTCAGAGTGGCACGAGAGGATATTCTGAAAAAAAACGAATGTTGCGCTTGGTATTTCACTTTGTGTTTGTTTGGTATCGTTCACTACAACCAGATCGTGCTTATTATGGAATCATACTCGAATAAGTACTCCCTAGGAAAAACACAATTCTAACTAGAGTGTGTGCCCTCTGACTATACCGAACTGCACATAGTGAGTATGTCCCACTTTAGTCTCCGTAAGTAGTACAACGTTTATTATGGATGAGCTACGGAAATATTAATATGATTGCAATAACATCTATATTGAAATGATGAGTATCGATATGCTTTTGACAAACCCGCAAATGAAAGCCCACTGTATCTTCACTATTTTGAGCAAGCGCAATAACCTAAACGGGCTCGTGAAGGTGGATATGTACAATTTGACCTCTATTGTTAAAATTTTACCTACATGGAAGACCAACAGGTTCATGCAGCCATCACGGCTTTTTAAATAGAATCAAGGCATGCCGGATGAGTGCTCCACAAAATGAACTTCCTTTGTCCAATCTCTTCTTGTGTAGTCATCAATGCTTAACTCATCGTTTAGTTGGCTAATCATTTACTTTTGTTCTTTTGTTCAATTTCCGAAAAACACAGTACTACTGTAAACTGACGAACTCCGAAAGATAGGATCTTCTATGGTTCCAAAACAATACAAAATTACAGAACAGGGCATACGTTACGCGAAATATCAATCATTTCATCTAGTTTGCAAATTAATTCTTTATTGGTACGCACGGTTTATTGATTCACATCTCATATAATTACTAAACCATCGAGTATTTTCTTGTCTTAAATAGGATCAGGATCGACTAAAACTACTTCTTCGATGTTTGGTAGCTCATGCTACTAGGATTCTAAGTCATATTTTGGTATTACCAATGCCCCATAGAAAATTCCGGCAGGACTTTATTATTGGATACCTCCGCAGCAAGCAATGTTGTATTTTTTCCTAACGACAAGACAAGGTCATATAGATCAAACAAAAAGATGGTGAAGTCGATTGCAGGTGAATATGCCAAAAAGACAAAAGTCTGTAAAAGTTGAGGTAGAAGTACTTAGTGCCAGTGCCATAGCTAAGAGCTGAAAACTCATATAAAGCCTATCTTCACTTGTAAATACTGGCCAAGAGAACGGCAAATACAAAAACGTCCCAAAATGGAAAAGAAGAAGATTTCGATGATAGCAAGGCCTTGGAACTAGTGATAGTAAAGGCATTTCACTGCCGGTAAAAACAAAGAACGTTCAATATCTGGACGAACTAGGTAATGGTGCTAATGAGGATGGGAAAAAGGAATCGTGGGTTTCTGCAATGCCAGATTTATCTTTATACGCACATTTATGTCATCTTTAAGGATAGAAGCATTTGTCTTAGCATACAATCATTGTTATTCAATTATTAAATATAATCGCCACAAATTCTATGTGTAACAATGATTCTCATATTCCAATCGTTCTTCTTATTTCTTATTCCTCGAATGCAAGATTTAATTTTGGGTTCTTAAAAGTTATGTTGGGAGGTTAGCCTTTCCAGTATCTTAGTTTAGTTTATTAATCTGTAATTTTCTACATCGAAAAAAAATTGTAGAAAATAGATTATCATAGTTTTGATACTATTTGAAGAATCTGCCATCCTTAGTCTACTGGTCTAGTCTTAAGTTATTAGTTTCGGTAGTTGCTACAGGGTGTCATACTACTTCCTAATATGTAAGTACAAAGCAGAATTATTCAATTTATCCTGGCGTCTAAAGCTAGAATGGTAACATCTGAATATGGTACTTTCTTTCTCAGGTCGAGAATGCGTACATAAAACAAAAGAAATTACATCTCAAATTCCAACTCAAAGCTTGAAGACAGCTCAACATCTGGAACTTTACACTAGCAGGTGCTGGATTTGCTAGTTGAATGTAATGGAATAGCAAGAGCACTTCCAAAAATATTGGCTCCTATTTTACACAAGAGATTCAAATCCATCTATAGAGAATCCGCAGCCTAACCAAGCTGAAAAACTCCAAATTACACCGAACCCTTCTGAAAAAACTAATCATAAAATAGAAACATTCATAAAAACATTCAAAAGCCCGTTGTTACTTTAATGTTCCCACAAGAAACTACTCCACACTAATGAGAATTTCAAACTCTGAAGGAAGAGAAAGAATTTCACCTTCAAGCAGCATCGGATCAATAATATTGAACAGCAATTAGAAAAAATATAAGATTCCAATCAATGTATTAACACAAGGTTCAAATGCTTTTCACTCGTGCTTATCGAAAAACAATG
The DNA here is from genome assembly GCF_021497965.1 of Streptococcus infantis. GTDB lineage: Bacteria > Bacillota > Bacilli > Lactobacillales > Streptococcaceae > Streptococcus > Streptococcus infantis_B. The sequence continues at coordinate 1,426,941 of NZ_CP046525.1, forward strand.
GACACAGATAATAAATTGAAAGCAAATATCGAACGACGTAATCGATGTACTCAACGACTAAAATCAACTGAGAGGAGAACTAAATGAACATTAAAATACGCTCAAGAAATTGCCTTCCCAAAAATCCTTTTGAAGAAACACTTTACAATCTTTATAGAGAAGAAAACGTTCTGTCGATGTCCTTGTTAATTTTTTTTCCGTTTAGAGGAAGAACAAGAACAAATTATGACCAAGTTAAATCTCATTCTGTGTTTTGGATGCTACTAAGTGGGAGATTCGGAACGTCTTAATTTACGGCTTATATTAAACCCTAAAATTAGAAAAGGAGATTCTAGAAAAAAAACTAAAATGGTATCTATTGTCCTTGCCTCATTCCATTAATAATCCAGTCTTCTGTAATTATAATCTCATGGGAGTAATGGGGGAAGTGCAAATAAGATCTCCCAAAACATCAAAAGATTTCAAATATGCTGAACACTGGTCAGATGGAGGACCCATATACACATAATCTCCTTGTTATCGGTATGGTATACAAGGGCTGAACATTAGACGGCTTTTTAGAACATTAGGAATCGCGTTTGACCGAAACAGTATTAACGGGAGGAAAAACTTTAGAATGGGAAGCTAAGTCTAAACTTAAGATGTTCGTGGGAATTGTAGCAATCGCATTAAATGAAAGTTCACTAGGAACGGCTGGTGGTGGCACGAAATCCAGGCGCTAATATGTTTGGCTTTGTGCATTTGACTCCAATCCAGACAACGCGAAGGAATTCAATGATGATATAGCAGGTGGTTAGTCTAAATCAAGCAAACAATTATTGGAAATAAAAAGAAAACCTTTAAAATACAGGTGATAAAAGCTCTCAAGTAGCGAATGAACTCTTAATAGTTATATAGAGGTGGAGTATATTTTTACAGACACTGCGGTTCGGAAAACGGAGAGCAGAAACCATGCAAAAACACTCGATCCAGTATATAGAGAAACATGGAGGAACTCCAACAGCATCCAAAGGAAACAAATGTCCTGGTTCTAGAATCACTTCAAGCGAAATTCCATCAGGATAGCGACATCCACACAAAAACTATTGATACGACTAATTATATAAGCTAGTACCTATCCCTGGGGACAATGTACTTGGTTTGTTTTTTAACAGAGCAAAGCACCTGGAATTACTTTGACCCGTACATGGGGAATGGTAATCAATGGATGGATGAATAATCTGGGTATTCCAACCACGAAAACACCTACGGAAACACTTCCGCCACTATCATTCTATCAAGTCAAGCTTGGGCAGATCCCGTAGACGGCACGTAGCATTTGTAGCGCAAGTTAAATTCTGTGGTTTCTATACTATATCCAATCGAATTTAAGGACTTGGGACTAGTCAGCTATCGCACATTGATGCAGAAAACAGCTAAACAACTTTCTACATATGTCTTAGACATTAGGAAAGGAGAAAATAGGTTAGTACAATACCTGAGAACAGACACAAGAAATTCAACAAATGATTGCAACTCTCTTGAAAAATGAACATCAATCACTTTAAAGAAGATCGGGCAGACAGTCCTTTCTTAATAAAAAGCAAAACTTGTAATTATTGGGTGGATCTAATAATACTTTAGAATCGGGATTGCTATGGGGACTCCCTTATAGTAAAATCTGGAAAAATCCATCGTTTAACAAGGAAAGTATCAATCCAGTGGATGAAATCGCATTAGATGATAAGCGCATAAGGACGGCAAAAATGGGGCATTTCAAAAAACAAAAAAGGGATCCTATAGGCTTAGGGTATATATACCCGCGACGTTCAAGGAAAAGCTGGGGATTGGAAAACGAGTTTGAAAAACGATTCAAAACTCGCAGAGAAGCAAAGGAAGCAGAAATCAAGTAAGCTGGTTGGACAGTGAAAATGCACGTTTAGAAAGGTGTCTACTTTATCGCAAAGGAAAGGAGATATTCTTTCAAAGGACTTAGTGTAAAGATATTGGGCATAGAAACCTTATAAGCAGGGCAAGCCCTGCTACAATTAAACACCTAAGCGGTAACATCTTTCAAACTCGAAAATCTCTTTCGTTTGCAGATTCTCCCGTTCTAGGTAATTATTCTATTGATCATCTCAATGAAAAAAAACAACTAGTTTTTGTCACTTCTACCCCATTATCAAATTCTTATCCAACTTAAATTAGTAGAGGTACTCCATTCTGCTTGGCTGCGGCAGAAGAGCTTGAAATATATTCAAGTCAATAAGGGAAAAAAAGACAATCAGTAGAATTAAAGTAATAAAAAATAGACTCAAAGAAAGTAAAAAGTTTGAAGACTCTGAACATTAAAGAGGAGAGGAACTTAAAACAATGGCTACAAGGCTATTTGAATGAGATCTAAAAAATGATCTGAATGGAATTAAAAGAATTTATGCCTTTGGTCGATACGACATTCTTTTATCAGATCGAAAATCAGAAACCTAGTGCTCCCAATGGAAACATTCAATTTTGAAAAAAATGAAATTCTCATTGAAAAAGCATATACAAATCGGGAAATCTGAAATCAAACCAACAAGGAAATAAAAAAAACTCTAATTTAAAGCACCTAAAGAAACTAATGAAATCCTGCACCGTTGGGAAAATAGAACAAAAAAAGCAAAACCTAAAGCTGTTTGGAATCAAACAGAATGAAAAAGAACTCGTTTTTACATATAACAACGTAGAAAAAAACGGTATTTAACGTTCCACCTCATACTGATTATCTTAATCATGAATGAATACTATTCGAGAAGGAATCCGGAACTTCATCCAGCAATTCTCCTTCACAATTAAGACACACTGCGAGCAACTTTAGAAGACGAGCTGGTAACATCATTAAAGCTATTCAGAAGCACTTATCATAGTGACATCAAAAACGAAGACTTATGTCAATACTACTGAAACAGTAAATCAACAGCAGGAGAAAATAGCCTTTAGAAGTTCTCAAAAAGTAATAGGGTGAATTGGGGTGAACTTTAGTTTTTTGAACAAAAAAAGACAGCCAAGAAAAATTAATCTGGAATGCTGTTAAACGTTAGATATAATCGTGTTGATTAACGTTTTGTTTAGGCAGTGGTTGACATCCAATCAAAACATCGGTTCGCTGTTTTCTTGGGGCAAATGTGCAAGCATAATCTCTATTCGAACTAAGTCGCTAGAGCTATCCTAAGTGCGCACGCCAGTTATCCATAGAAAAAAACACTTGCAAGATGCAAAGTGTTTTCGTTGTATTATGCTGTCCAGCAAACGGGAATTAACGTTTAGAGAACTGGCTAGCTTTACGAGCCTTTTTCAAGCCTGTTTTCTAGTATTTTTATATCTACTGGCAGATTATCCTACTTATCCCCATCAATATCTGACTCTAACTCAACCTCTGAAGAAATCCAAATATTGCGTGCTTTGATATATTCGATATTATTGTTACCTACTAGATCCCCTTTTTAATAAATCTGGGATAACCGATAATTTAGAAATGATGGATGAATCCTTTAAAATCAAGATATTTCCATATCCATCTGTATTTTCATCAAATAGTTTTTTGTCTGCATAGTAATTAGATAGAAGAACTAAGACCTGAGTAGCTTCACCTTCATAATTGCCATTTTCGCTTTCAAAAGGTAATAATTGCTTATTCATAGCTTGGCGAATCAGTTGCACCAGCCAAATTAATTGTCTTGACCGACGAATAAAGCGACTTCTTTCAAGGATTCGACCATAAGGAAACAGTTGGCAGATTCTATAAAAGTGTCGTTGTGATTCGGCACGCTCATCAGACTCGCTACACAGAGCTGGTACATAATATCTGCTATAATTTTCTGGAAGATTTGGTCAAGCGGTCTTTTAGCCGTGTGACAGGCATACAGGAAAAACACTATTTATTTACTTTTTGCACGGGAGGCTTTAAGAATCTAATGGACATCTTTCTTGATAATCACTCAGAGTCGCCAGAGTGTCTGGCCCGAGATATGGCAAGGATATACCGCTGCCTGCACCAGTCCTTCGACGCTGACAAATTGCGACATATCATGTAAATTGTCGCATAAAAGTAGTTTCAAAAAAAAGAAAACTGTGTTATAATGTATATGTAATTTTTAGAAAAGAGGTACTAACTATGGAAAACCTAGTAGTTTCAATCTTTAACACTGAAAGCGAAGCTTATCAGTCCTTTGCGGATTTGAAGGCTTTCCGCCAAACTCAGACGACCAAGGTTGCTCAAATCGCCTTGGTCAAAAATGAAAACGGTCATATCGTTGAAAAAGAACGCTATGACTTTGAAGATTCAACGACGGATGCAGCCCTAAAAGGTGGCTTGTTCGGTGCAGTTATCGGGCTTTTGGGTGGTCCTATCGGCGTCTTGTTTGGTTATGGTATGGGTAGCCTCTATGGTTTGGCTGCTGGTGATACCATTGATACGGCAGAAACTGGCCTGATTGACGTTGTTTCTCAGAAATTGACTAACGGTGAAACAGCCGTTGTTGCCTTGGTGCAAGAAGACAACGAAGCAGTCATCGATGCTTACTTCACCAAGTACGACACCCAAATCATGCGTTGGGATGTAGCAACCGTCGTAGCCGAAATCGAAGCAGCTCTGCAAGTCCAAGAAGACCTCTACAACCAGGCACGTGCACAAATGAAGGCTGAACGTAAAGCCGAACGCAAGGATAAACTTGAAGAGTTCAAGGCAAACATCAAATCAAAATTTGATAAATTGAAAGCCTAACGTCTAAGCGTCTCATAAATTTAAATGTGACTGAGACACCATTTAAAATTTATGTGCGTCGGATTCTCACAGTTAAATAATTGCGTTGACAAATCCGTTACAGCCGTTCTTCCATTCTTTGAAAAGAATGTTTAATAGACAAGAAATCTGGACTAGTATTGGTCTGGATTTTTTTGTGAATATAGAGGTCATAGCTTTTTGACTATGCTTTGTTATAATTAGAAAGATTTTAAGTTTTATCAAGATGAAATCAGTCAGACGCAGGCACCCTGAACTAGCACCAGCTTCCCCACACAAACTAAGACATACTGGTGCGACACTCGCAAAACAAGCTGGGGTTTCTCTTGAAGCCTTCTCAGAAGCTCTTACTCATAGTGATAAAGAGATTACAAAAACTTACGTTAATATCAAAGATAAAGTCAATCAGACTGTAGGTGATATTGCTTTTCGTAGTTTAAAAAATTGATGGGGTGAATATGGGGTGAATTTTGGGGTGAACTTTGATTTTTTGAAACAAAAAAGACATCCAAGAAATAATTCTTGAATGTCTGTAAACGTTGATATAATCGTATTGATTAACGTTTTGAGAATTGTGATGCTTTACGAGCTTTCTTAAGACCTGGTTTCTTACGCTCAACTTTACGTGAGTCACGTGTAAGAAGTCCTGCGCGTTTCAATGAATCGCGGAAGTCTGGGTCTACTTGAAGAAGGGCACGAGCGATACCGTGACGGATAGCTCCTGCTTGACCAGCGTATCCACCACCTACAACGTTAACGAAAACGTCGTATGAACCTGCAGTTGAAGTAACTGCGAATGGTTGGTTGATGACCAAACGAAGGTCAGCGTGTGGGATGTACTCTTCAACATCTTTTTTATTAACAGTGATTTTACCAGTTCCTGGAACAAGGCGAACGCGTGCAACAGCGTTTTTACGACGTCCAGTACCTGCATATTGTGCTTGTGACATACTTTATTGTTCCTTTCCTTAGATAAGTCCTGAAATATCAAGAACTTCTGGTTGTTGTGCAGCGTGAGTGTGCTCAGCTCCAACGAATACTTTCAATTTCATACCTTGAGCGCGGCCAAGAGTATTGTGTGGAAGCATACCTTTAACTGATTTCTCGATCAAACGTACTGCATTTTTAGAACGAAGTTCACCAGCAGAGATTGATTTCAATCCACCTGGGTGGTTTGAGTGAGTGTAGTAAATCTTATCAGATGCTTTTTTACCAGTCAATTTAACTTTTTCAGCATTGATAACAATTACGAAGTCACCTGTATCAGTGTGTGGTGTGAATGTTGGTTTGTTTTTTCCGCGAAGTACGCTAGCAACAACTGCTGAAAGGCGTCCAAGAGGTACATCAGTTGCGTCAACAACGTACCATTTGCGTTCTACTTGGCCTGGTTTAGCCATGAATGTAGTTTTGTTCATGATTTCTCCTATATGAATGTCGTTTTTGTTTACAGGGCGGATGTTCCGGTCCGCAAGTTATTTGAAAGGTTCCGGGGCCTTACAAATGGGGTAAACAATACCGCCTACTATTGTATCAAAATTCTCAGATAAAAGTCAAGCGGTTGGGAAAATATTTTTTCATTTTTGCCAGATTCGTAGTCTTCTTTCACCCTTCTCCTCAAGCATGGTCTGAAACGCCTTAGAAACTAAGTAAATAGCGCAAGTCAAGAACAGCGTAACCACTATATAATTGATCAAAGGACCGTGGTCTCCAACCAATGGTGGTTTTGTCAAAAAGCCATAATCTCCACCCGTCATTAGATTAACCACAAAGATCAGCGCATTAAGCGAAGATGTGATGACTAGGATTCGTTTGAAATCCAATAAACTAGCATCATAGTCCTTTAAAAGATAAATCAAGGAATTTCCAAAGAGGGCTAAATGTCCGAAAATAAAAGACAGAATAGCGATGTGGGGGAAGGGATAGGGATCTGGCACTGGATAAACAAAGGCTGCCAATGTCCCAAAGGTTCCAAGCACAGAAAAGTACTGTTTGACTCTAGAGATTCCCGGGGTCAAAAGCACTACAAACATTGCTAAACGGCAATGATAAAAGGGCAGACTTTCTGTCAGAGGCATCTGGTTGACCAAATACCAACCGTAGAGAAGGATTAACTGGGTCGCCTGTAAAATCTGGAAAAATCGTTGACAAACTTTTTTATCACCATAACGATAGGCAAGAAATACAGTCAATGCCAATAAACTAAATAGACTTCCATACCAAAAAAGATCAAATCGGGGTGGCTCCGTAGCCTGGGTGGTAAATAAAGCATCCCAAACATTCATGTAACTTTCCTCATTTTCATATAAGCCATTCTCTTACTTATCTCTATAGATCATAGCTTACATTTATTTCTAATATTTTTGTGTTCCAAAGAAGCTAGTGGCCTTAAACTAAAACAAAGCTTCTAATCAACATATTGTTCCCGCTCACCCTGATAAACCTGCCATAGGATATCCATTTGTTCCTTAGTTATTCTTTTTTCAGATAAGGGAGGGAGAGCCGAAATGTCAAAAAATCCTAATTCAGCAACTTCTTGATTTTCTTGAAATTGTCCATCTAATAACTGACAGTCAAAGACGAACTTTGCATACTGCTTGTTCTGAAGTTGAAAGCGGTTGGTATCAAAAATTGCCAATAAAGAACCTACTTCTGCCGAAAATCCTGTTTCTTCCTGAACTTCTTTTCGGATATTTTCCTTGGGAGAAAATCCGACTTCGCCAAAGCCACCAGGTAAGGCCCAAGTATCCTCTCCTTGTCCTCTAACCAAACAAATCTTCTGGTCTTGAACAATCCAAGCCCTTACATCCATCAAGGGAGTTGCATAGCTAGCTGTTGGTTTTAAAATTGCAGTCAATTCCTCTTGATCGAGCTCTGTTTGATCTTGCAAGACACTCCATAAAATCTGACGTAAATCCTCATAACGTTCACGGTCAAAAGGATCCTTTGTATAGGTCAACCCAGTATCAGTAATGGCTAACATTCTCTGAATAGCTTTGGCGAAATCAGTTGTGCTCATTTTCTAGACTTTCTACTAGCTTAGCTAGATTCATAGAATTCGAACCTTTAAGCAAGATTTGGTCATGTGCACCAAGACTTTCCTTAACTTGCTTGACCATGGCTTCAAACTGGTCTTCTTCAGCTGTTTTCTTGAAGTAGTAAACATGGCCAATTGGGAACATTTGACTGGCTAATTGAGCCAATTCAGCAATGTCTTCACCATAGAAAATAACAGTATCAAGAACATCTGGTGAAATGCTCAAAATCATCTGATTATGAAGTTGAACAGACTGATCTCCAAGTTCTTTCATATCTGCCAGAACTGCGATTTTCTTACCACCTTCATTTGCTGGAATAGCTGAAAATGTTTCGAGGATGAGCTTCATAGCAGTCGGATTGGCATTGTATACATCTGACAAGATATCCGCTCCGTTGGCAGCCTTTTTCCACTCGGTACGATTGCGGGTCAATTCTAGGTTTTGGAAGGCTTGATGGATTTGCTTCTCAGTCACTCCTTCTTGAAGAGCTACATAAGATGCAATCATGGCATTGGTCGCATTGTACTTACCAGTTACTGGCAAGTCGAGAGCCTGCTCCAAGAAATTAGCCTTGAAAGTCAAGCTATCCTTACGCTCAATCAAATCTGTAATTTTTAGTTCTGCACCTGGACCAAAACGAACTACTTTTTGGTCAGCTGGTAGATAATCCTCAACAATGGGATCAGCTGGTGCCAAGAGCAAGGCACCCTTTCCCATCCCATCAGCGATTTGCAATTTCCCTTTGGCAATCTCTGAACGGTCCTTGAAGAAGGCCAAATGAGCTTCTCCTACCAAGGTCACAATAGCTGTCTTTGGATGAGCTAGTTCAGATAAGAGATGGATGTCTCCTAGGTGATCCTGTCCCATTTCCAAGACTAACTTCTCAGTATCATCTGGCATATGAAGAACCGTGTAGGGAAGGCCAATCTCGTTATTGTAGTTTCCTTGCGTTTTGTAGGTTTTGTAACTTGTAGAAAGCAAATGAGCCAACATATCCTTGGTAGTAGTCTTCCCATTTGAACCTGTAACAGCAAAGACATCGACACCTGTCTTTTGAAGGTAATAGGCCGCAAGTGCTTGAAAGGCTGTCAAGACATCATCTACTAAAATGTAAGGATGACCTTCTACTTCCTTTTCTGACAGGGTTACAACAGCGCCATTTTCAAAAGCTGTCTCTATAAAGTCATGACCATCACGCGCCCCCTTTAGTGGCACAAATAAATCTCCAGGCCCAATCAAACGACTATCAAACTCAGCCTTGACTAGCGGGCTATCCGCATATCCTGTCACATCATTTTTTGCATCGACGGCACGCGCAACTTCGTGAATCGTAAGTTTCATGTTTACTCCTTTAAAAAGGGGCAAGGAGTCCTTCCCCGCCCTTATGTCTGTCTTTACAATAGGTGCGCTTCACGCTTGTCAAAACTTTCCTTAGCAAGATCAACTAAACGTTCAATTAATTCTGGATAAGAAATTCCCATATTGTCCCAAAGTAAGGGATACATAGACCATTGAGTAAATCCTGGCATGGTGTTAAGCTCGTTTAGGAAAACTTCTCCCTTATCTGTATAGAAAAAGTCACAACGTGAGAGACCAAGTCCACCAATAGCACGGAAGGCAGTTTCGGCATTCTTGCGCATTACCGATACCACATCATCGCTAATCTTAGCTGGAATATCCATCGTAATCTTATTATCGATGTATTTTGCTTCATAGTCATAGAAGGCTACATCTTTGACAACTTCACCTGGAAGCGTGCTCTTGACATCGTAGTTTCCTATGAGACCAACTTCGATTTCACGTGCATTGACTCCTTGCTCTACCAAGACACGGCTATCATACTTGAAGGCAAGTTCTAGAGCTTGATGGAGTTCCTCTTTAGTTTCAGACTTAGAAATACCAACACTAGAACCCATATTGGATGGTTTGGTAAAAACTGGGTAGGTTAATTTTTCTTCGACTTCTGCAATCTTAGAGGCCAAGTCATCCCCTTCAACAATCGCTACGTAAGGAACTTGGGCAATCCCAGCAGACTCCAAAACACGTTTGGTAGTAATCTTATCCATGGCAAGGCTTGAAGATAAGATATTGCAACCGACATAAGGCATTTTCAAGACTTCTAAGAAACCTTGAACGGAACCATCTTCTCCCATAGGTCCATGAAGAACTGGAAAGACAACGGCTCCTTCTTCGTAGATAGCACTTGGAGCAATTTTCTTGTCCCAATCAATCGTTTCATTGGTCATGAGACGTTCATCTTGTCCAGGAGTTTGGGTAAATTCTTGGGTTTTGATGAAATCACCGGACTGGCTGATAAAGAAGGTTTTGACTGCGAAACGATCATAGTTAACCGCACGCATCACACTCTCAGCCGACAATACAGACACTTCACGTTCTGCACTGCGTCCACCATATAATAAAATTATTGTTTGTTTCATATGATTGTCCTGTTTCTACTAGAATACTTGCTCTTTAGTATATCACATTTGTCTCTTTTTTTAAACTTGAATAGCAAAAAAGAGACTGGATTAAAAATAAATCCAGCCTCTTAGTTTCTTAAAATCTTATCTATTAGCTAATTGCCTGTTCTATATCCTCACAGACTAGAGTTCTGTACGATTTTCGATGGCTCTTAAGAGCGTCACTTCATCTGCATATTCGATATCAGCTCCGACTGCTAGACCTCGTGCTAGACGAGTAACCTTGATTCCTGCGGGTTTGAGAAGTCGTGAGATATACATGGAAGTCGCCTCACCATCAGCAGTCGCATTGGTCGCTACGATGACCTCAGAAACTTCGCTATCCATGAGACGTGTCATGAGACTCTTGAGATTGATGTCATCTGGGCTAATCCCATTCATAGGTGAAATTAAGCCGTGTAAGACATGGTAAAGACCGTGGTATTCTTGAATATTTTCCATGGCAGCGACATCGCGACTATCTTCCAGAACCAGAATCGTGGATTGGTCACGACTAGGGTCTGTACAGATAGAGCAAGGGTCCTCGTCTGTTAAACGTCCACAAATAGTGCAATAGGTCAATTCTCGCTTGGCCGCAAGGAGATTTTTTGCAAATTCATTGACATCGTCATCCGACATTCCAATGGTATAAAAGGCCAGTCGGGTCGCTGTCTTAATCCCAATACCAGGAAGTTTGGAATAACTGTCAATCAACTTAGCAATAGGTGTTGGATAAAGCATGGCTTCCTTTCTAATTCATTGGATGGTGTTGGTTGTATAGATTGATAATGTCGCGAGCAATTGCTGGCCCAACATTTTTGGTTAAATTGGTATTATGAGGAAAGACTACTGCAACTGCAATTTGAGGATTTTCTGTTGGAGCATAGGCCACGGCATTGGTATTATTAGCTTTTTGACCACCAGCTACATAGCTTTCAGCTGTACCGGTCTTACCACTGATAGAAACAGTGGCGCCATCTGAAAACGCCCGTCCTGTCGTAAGGGGACTAGTTCCATGCGATACTTGGTAAAATCCTTGGTGCAAGATTGCCATATCTGATTCAGAAATATTAATTTTATTCATTTCGGTGCTAGTTGTTTGCTGAATCAAATTTCCTAGACCACCTTGCTCATTATTATCGTAGACTCCTTCTACGATATGAGGAGCCAAGCGAACACCATTATTAGCGATTGTTGCCACATACTGGGCCAACTGCATCGGCGTATAGTTATCAAACTGTCCAAAAGCATTGTACAGATAATTAGCCAAATCAAAGTTTTTAGGAATAAATCCTGTTGATTCCTCTGGTAAATCAATCCCTGTAGAAGCACCCAAACCATACTCACTAAAAGTCGCGCGTAGTTTTCCCATCGCAGACTCTAGTTTGTCGGTCTTAACTGTCATATCTGGTTGATAGGTTTGACCCATCATTCCCAAAGCAGTTTGAATCATATAGGCATTAGAAGAGTATTCCAAAGCCTCGACTGCTGTAATCGGGAAAGAACCATAAGCAAGAGTATACCAAGAATTGATAGCTGGGGATCCTTGGAAAACGATTGGTTGGTCTGTCAAGGTCTGGTTCCCCTTAAGAACACCATTTTCCCAGCCTGAGCTGATGGTAGCCGCTTTAACGACAGAACCCGGTACAAAGACATTGGTCACTGTCCCTAGTGAGTCTGGTGTCAATTCACCAGTCTCCAGATTATGCTTCATCCCTGACATTGCCAATACAGCACCTGTCTTAGGATTAAGGGCTACTGCATAAACGCCTTCTGAGTATTTAGCACCACCATTTGCAAGTTCAGAATTGAAATAACTCTTCAAGAGGCTATCAACACTATCTTGGAAGGTCAAATCAATGGTTAATTTGATGTTTTTACCCTTGCTACCTTCTTCGATATTCTCTACGCTCTCCATGTCTCCGTGCTTGTCCAAATGGATTTCCTTGATCGTCCGTTTACCTTGCAAGACTTCTTCGTATTGTTTTTCAAGGTAAGAAGTCCCGACACGGTCATTGAGCGAGTAACCTTTTTTCAAATACGCATCCACTTCTTCTGCTGGAAGTCCGGATTTTTCACTAGAAACAGTTCCAACAATAGATGAAAGTGAGGTTTCTAAAACCTTTCGATCCCATGAAGTAGAGATAGAAATACCTGGCAATTTCTTAGAAGCAGATGCAATCAGAGCTACCTGCGTATCCGTCAAAGGATCGGTTTGGATATTCCCTGTCGCAAAATTTTCTACTGAATTGAGTTGGCTAAAGAGGTAGATTGCCTTCTTTTCATCATCAGAATAGTTCAGCTGATTCACTGCAATACTCTCAGCAGCATTATTATAGAGTTCAGATTCAGAAAGTTGATTGCCATCTGAATCATACCGTTTATCTTTTGGAAGAGCTTCGACTGTCTTCTTATAAACTTCGGTATCAGCCAAATAGTAGTCAGCCATTTGACGGTCAGTCAACTCTGGAGAAGTAACTGTTACGTAGTCCAACAATTTTTTAGAAATGTCTTTTAGATCAGCTGCAGTCATCTTGTTGCTTCGTGTGAAGGAAACAACTTGCTTAACGGTATTTTGAACCAAAGGCTTTCCTGCCGCGTCATAGATTTCTCCACGAGCAGAACCCATAGTTACACGAGTTTGACTAGCAGAAGCTAGTTTGTTTTCGTAAAAATCCTTATGAAGAACTTGCATATAAAGCAAACGACCAATAATTGCTAAAAAGAGCAAAATGACGATTGCAAACAACAAATTAAGCCGTATCGGTATCGAGTGGCTATTGAATTTTCTCATACGAATCAATCTCGTTTCTAATCAAAATCTTACTTTTCATTGTACCATAATTTAGGGAGAAAATTATGGAAAAAGAAAAGACTTTTCCTTTTTGGCCCAAAAATTATTTTCTATGATATAATAGTGGTAAGCGCTATTTTTATTTGTTAGATTCATCAAAGGAATTCTAGCAAATATCTATAAAAGGAGTCCCATGAATAAGCAAGATATCTCTACGATCATTGATCTTCACTTTGAAGAAATGACCGATTTAGAGCAAGAAATTGCCCACTATTTTCTGCAGGCAGATACGATAAATGATGACCTATCCTCGCAACAAGTTACTCAAAAACTTCATATTTCCCAGGCAGCACTCACTCGTTTTGCTAAGAAATGTGGTTTTAAGGGTTATCGTGAGTTTATCTTTAAATATCAACAACAAAAAGATGCCCTAACTCTCCTACAACCAGATATGAATCCCTTGACACAAAGAGTCTTAAGAAGCTATACTAATCTCCGAGAAATGTCTCGAGAACTGATTGATGAAGAACAACTAGAACGCGTAGCCCAAATGATTGAACAGGCTGAGCGTGTCTACTTCTTTGGAACTGGAAGTTCTGGCTTAGTCGCTCGGGAAATGAAATTTCGCTTCATGAGACTGGGTGTAGTCTGTGAAGCCATAACAGATCCAGATGGTTTCGCCTGGACTACAAGCATTTTGGATAAGAACTGTCTCGTATTTGGTTTTTCTCTTTCAGGAACAACAACTTCCGTCATCGATAGTCTACTAGATGCTCAGGATATGGGAGCAAAAACTGTTCTATTTACCAGTATGCTTAGCAAGGAGACTCAGGACTTTACTGAGACTGTACTTGTAGCAAATCAAGGTCAATCCCCTTATATTCAACGGCTTTCTGCCCAGCTTCCTATGCTCTTTGTCATTGACTTGCTTTATGCTTATTTCTTAGAAATTGATCGTGAAAGTAAAGAAAAGATTTTTAATAGCTATTGGGAAAATAAAAAACTCAATGGTTATCGTAGAAATCGTAAAAATGGAAAATCCTAAATTGATGTAACAATTTAGGATTTTTTTATCACTCAAATGTGGTTATAACAAATTTATCAAAACTCAATTCTCTTTTGAAAGCAAACCTACTTTCATCACTCGAATCGTTGCTTCTGAAGCGAATCCAAGAAGAGCATTATCAGAAACGCTGGTCATTTTCACCTTGAAATCAAAGATGGAATCAGCTTGCTCTGTAAAGTCAATCGTTGGAATCGTGATTGTTTTCTCAGTTTCACCATCTTGGAAGGTCAAGTCAGCTGTTGTGTCCTTATACACTTTACCATGAACCCCTGTTCCTGGTTCTGTTACGACATGGACTGTTGCTGTTCCTTTGCTACCACCAACACGCTTAATGGTTACAGTAACTGGTTGACCTTTTTGAACTTCATAAGTTGTTTCTTTCATCTCAAACATACCCTTGCCGGCATTGTTGAGCGTGTAGATGCCTTCAGTTGCAATGGCTTTTCCAGTCTTGTTAACGAGTTTGATGGTATGTTCACCTGGAGCCAAGTCATCTGTTTCATAAACCATCTGGCTACGTTTACGAGCTGCATTATTGGTTTGCACGTCTGCAAACTTTTGACCATCCACGTAAACTGACATTTCACCGTGGTTTGGATCAACTGTAGACACTACATATGCTTTTGTTCCAGTGAAACGGTAGGTAACGCTAGCATCTTTTTGGTTAGTCCACATAGATGTTCCGCGGATACCTTCAGATTCATCATACCAAGTTGTATTTTCTTTATCGGCTGTTGTGTTTGAATGGTAATCCAATCCAAGTGGGTATCCATCTGTTTTCTCGATACTGCTTGGTGTCTTATAGACAGAGAAGTTTGTCAAGATAGGAGTTGCTTGCGCACCAGTAATGGTTACGCGAATCTTTTGTGCTTCTACTGGCTGACCTTGGATCAGACGACGATAACCAACAGTTGAACCTTCACCGTATGGTACCCAACGACCGTTGAGTTCAACTTCAACCTTGAATCCAGAGATTCGTTGACCTTTAGCAATATCTTCTTTGAGTTCAACTACATCAAAACGTCTCTTTTGACCAAGATCGACAGTAAATTCACCCGTTTTAGCATCATTTGCTGGCGCCCAGCTGGTATCATCCTTACCATCTGTTAGGTGGCTTGCTTGATACAAGTGATTCTTACGAGTAGAGTTTGCAGTAACAGTTGCGCCCTTAGCGAAGTCAGTCGCATACATTTGGTCCAAGGTTGCTCGGAATTCTTGCAAACGAGCCACATCTGCATCTGCGAATTTACCTTCTTTGTTTGGTGGAATATTGAGAAGCAGTGGCGTTCCACGACCAACAGATTTGAAGTAAATATCCATCAAATCTTTGATTGATTTTGGTTGTTGATTGTCATGGTAGAACCAACCTGAACGGATAGAAACGTCTGCTTCACCAACTGAATACATATCTCCTTCTGGATCTCCATGGTTGAGATATTCATTCTTCACATCGTCAGTGATTTTAGCTTTCTTGACCTTATGCCAAACTGGATCTCCAGCAATACCACGTTCATTACCAATCCAACGTACACTTGTTGGTTGAGCAGAGAAAATAGCGATATCTCCTTCAGCTTTCTTGATGTACTCGAACCACTTATCAAAGGTGTAGGTTACTTTTTGAGCCCCGCTACCACGCGCACCATCCATCCATACTTCAATGAACTTACCGTTATTTCCGTATTTAGGATTACCAAGGATTTCCTTGAGTTGGTTGAGATAGTATTCGTTGTACTCTTTTTCAGTATTCACGTGATAGTTTGGATTGTTTGCATCCCAAGGTGATAGGTACACACCCATATTCATGTCATACTTAGTTGCTGATTTAGAGATTTCTTCGAGAAGGTCTCCCTTACCATCTTTCCACGGACTAGCAGCCACGGTATGTTTTGTGTATTGAGAAGGATAGATGACAAATCCGTCATGGTGTTTTACAACCATGATTGTTCGTTTGAATCCTGCATCCTTCAAAGTTTTAATCCACTGATCTGTATCAAGATTTGTTGGATTGAAGTACTGAGGATTTTCTCTACCGTTCCCCCACTCAGAGTTGGTATAGGTGTTCATACCATAGTGGATGAAGGCAGCCAATTCTTCTTTATGGTAGTCCAATTGGGCCTTACTTGGCAGTGGACCGTAAGCTGCGATCTCTGTTTCTTGATCCTCAGGGGAGCTTACTTTATTTTTATATTTTTCTTGTTGATTATAGGTCAATGATTGCTTTCCTTTAGTTCATATCTGTTAGTGTTACTAGCATATATTTGAATTAACTTAAATATACTATATCGAAGTCAAAAATGCAAGATTCCTTGACATTAGTAAGCAAGTTACTCTTTGCTTTTATGTAAAAAACCTAAATTGGCAAAGCCAATTTAGGAATGTTTTGTTCTAAAATGATAATAAGCACCGAGCATACCGGCAGTATTCTGATGGTGGGCAAATTCAAGTTGTGTCTTGTCTGCCAAGCTTGGAACGAGGGCATCTTTCAAGGCCTTACGGATTTTAGGTTTCAAAATTGCTTCTTGCCCCATGATGCCACCGCCAAGGATGACAACTTCTGGATTAACCACATAACAAATATTCGCTAAACCTTTGCCCAGATAATCTACCATACGGTCAATCCCCTCCATACAGAGTTTATTGCCTTCGGTAGCTTCTTTGAAAATTCTACGACCGTTCCACTGTTCCACTTCATCTCCATGTTCGTCTGCTACATACTTAACAAGAGCTGTCGTAGATGCTAAATCCTGGAAAGCTCCATCCTGCATGTGCAGATAACCAACTTCACAGGCAGAATTACTAAAGCCATGAAAAACTTGGCCATCAATGATTAAGCAACCACCGATACCTGTTCCAATTGTCAAACAAAGGGTAATACTTGCACCCTTTCCTGAACCAGAGACAGCTTCAGCAAGACCTGCACAGTTAACATCATTTTCAATTTCACAAGGAATATTAAAGCTAGCTTCAATTTCCTTTTTAAATTGGGTTCCAGCATAATTTGGAATCTGTGGACCAGCGTAGAAAATCTCACCCTTATCAGGATCAACCATTCCCGCTGAGGAAATGGCTACACCTGACACTGGTCCTTTTTCTAGATAGCTAGCTACGATATCTTTTGTTTTCTGTAAGATATGTGGACCGCCCTTATGAGCCTCAGTTGCTACTTCGTGAGACTCTATCAGTTGTCCATCTTGGTCAATCAAACCATATTTGATATTAGTTCCGCCAATATCAATTGCAACGTAATTAGTCATAAAGCCTCCTATTGATTAGAGGAAACTCTCCTTAGTTTCACGAATCAATTGAGCAGCTGCTTCTACAACTGGACGATCTTCTTCGGTCACTGGTGTAAGTGGAGAACGAACTGATCCGATATTAAGTCCTTCATTGATTTTCAAGACTTCTTTGATAACACCGTACATGTTTCCATGTGCAGCAGTCAATTTTCCAATGATAGCGTTGATTGCATATTGCAATTCACGCGCTGTTTCTAGGTCTTTTTCCGCAATCAATTGGTTGAGTTTCAAGAAGAGTTCTGGCATAGCACCATAAGTACCACCGATACCAGCTTTAGCACCCATGAGACGTCCACCAAGGAATTGTTCGTCTGGACCATTAAAGACGATATGATTATCACCACCAAGACTTACAAAAGTTTGGATATCTTGAACTGGCATTGAAGAGTTTTTAACACCGATGACACGTGGGTTTTTCAACATTTCTGTGTAAAGGCTTGGAGTCAATGCAACACCCGCCAATTGAGGAATGTTATAGATAACATAGTCTGTGTTTGGCGCTGCTGCACTAATGTCGTTCCAGTATTTTGCAACTGAGTATTCAGGTAAGCGGAAGTAAATTGGTGGGATTGTTGCAATAGCATCTACTCCCAAGCTTTCTGCATGACGAGCAAGTTCGATACTATCTTTAGTATTGTTGCAAGCCACGTGAGCAATGATAGTCAACTTGCCTTTAGCAACTGCCATCACTTCTTCCAAGATCAATTTGCGGTCTTCTACGCTTTGGTAGATACATTCACCTGAAGAACCGTTGACATAAAGCCCTTGAACACCTTTATCAATAAAGTATTGTACCAAGGCACGAGTACGTTCTGGGCTTACTTCTCCCTCATCATCATAACATGCGTAGAAGGCAGGAATAACACCTTCATATTTTTTTAAATCTGACATAGATTTCTCCTAAGATTTCTTATTTTCTGCTCTGAGCAGATGATTTTTTACTATTTTAGTATACACCTTGTGAAAAGCGCTTTCAATACATCCAAGCCACTTAGATTTTAATTTCTATTCATCTCCCGTAGCTTTTCTTGTTTGAAAGTAGTTTCATATCGTTTTCAATCTGCTTGATATTTAGCAAACAATTTTTCCATTAATCCAGCTTGGCAAAAGGCAAGAAGACCAAAGCCAAAGAGTAGAAACGCTGAACCACCAAGTACTAGAGTAAAACCTGATAGATAGAGAAGCATAATGATTAACAAAATAATCGCAATCATCAAGAAGAACCACACGAAATTAAAGCTAACTAAGAGCAAGCCCTTTTGGAGTGCTTCTTTCCAAGTCAAGTCATAACGCGCTGCAATAGGATAGCTAGCCAACATAACTAGGGTTAAAAATATCAGAATTCCCAAGCAAATGGCTTTAATGAGCTGGAAACCTAGGCCTGTTTGCCCCCAGAATAGAGACAAGTCAACTACACTAATTAGAAAAATTCCTAGTTCCAACAAACCTAACTGGAGACCTAATTTCAAATTTTGCTTAAAGGCTCTCATATATGTTTTAAAAACTGGAACACGACGACTACTCTTAACTTCGAAGATTGTCTGATAGAGACTAATTTTTGCTACTCCGATTGTCACAATAGGCAAACAAGACACAACAAAGAGTAGGTTAACCGTCACGATATCTAAAACCTTCTCACAAAATCGCATAAGAAAGTTATCCGTATCGAATGCCGCTTTTATCAATCCAGATCCTTTATGTGCCATTGTTTGATCCTCCTAACTGACTAATCGATTAAAATTTTAAATAAGTATTTGCGAACTTTATCTTCCATACCTGCATAGCCATTAGGCTGATGAGGTTCACCTGGGAAAAAGACTGCAAAATTGTGATAACCCAATAAAAGTGGGTATTGTTCATGACAATGAACAAAGCCGATATCGCTAGCTTCGTCAAAGGCTACAGCCTCGTCTTTTACACGAGAACCGTAACTAGAATACTCATGTCCTTCAACTAACAAATGCAAATCTGCATAGTTTTTATGATGCTCAAAGCGATCATTTTCTTCTTTATTGAGAACATTTTCTTGTACAACTAGGAAAACTTTATCCCCATCAATCTCGTATTTCCCTAATTCAAAGTTATCTTTACGATGCTCATAGAGATAATCAATAGCCTTGTCCAGATTTGGGTGAATTCCCTTGTAAAAGCTAATGTTTTTTAAATCATCAAAAATCATAGTAATTTCCTTTACTTCTGATGCTTATTTCCAATTTGATTTATCTTTTTATAATTTCCCTTAAATAGTGCGGACGGAAGGTAAAATTATCCAGTGGATGATTTTAGAAAACCATGAAATGAAAGACCTAATTTTTGAGCTCCTCGCTCATTCATTTCTAGGCTCAGGCTAAAATAGTTCCCCGAACTATTTTACTCTCAAAAACTCCGTCCAAGATAAGCACGACATACTTATCTTAGATACCACTAAAATGGGAAATAACTACTCTAAATAGTATCTAAAAAGTCAAAAATCAAGTTTATAAGTGTCTAACAAAACTTCGTGAAGCAAGCAACTCCTCTCCATTTTGTAGACACTTATATATCCTGTATTCTCTTAGTCTATCAACTATACTTCTGTATACTGATAAACAGATTGTACGATATTCAATTTTCGCAGAGTATTATCCTTTGACAGCTCCCATAGTAATACCTTGAGTGAAGGATTTTTGGAAGACAAGGAAGACTGTTACTATTGGCACAGCTGCAAGAGCAGCCCCTGCCATAATTAAACCATAGTTGGTTGCCATCTCAGCCTGCATAGTCGCAACCCCGAGTGAGATGGTCAAGTTGTTACGAGATGTCAACATAACCAACTGCATAAAGTAGTCATTCCATGTATTGATGAAGGTAAAGATTGCAAGAGCTGCAAATCCTGGTTTCACAATAGGGAAGGCTACACTCCAGAAAGTACGAATCTCACCACATCCATCTATTTTAGCAGATTCGAGCAATTCTGTTGGAATGTTTTCACTGAACTGTTTCATGAGGAAAACCCCAAATGGCCATCCGATCAAAGGCAAGATAACCGCCCAAAGAGTATCATGGATTCCCATGAAGTTAACGATACGTACCAATGGCACGAGGACAACTTGTTTTGGAAGAGCCATGGCAGCAATAAAGATAGCAAAGAGAATGCGTTGTCCATAGAAACGTTTCTTAGCCAATACATAACCTGCTAGTGAAGAGGTTGCACAAACCAAGAACATTGTTACCAATGAAATGAAGACTGAGTTCCACATCCATTGCAAGGCTGGGTTTTGCACCATCAATTGTTGGAAGTTCTCCATTGTTGGAGCTTTAGGAAACCATTGTGGTGGAATCATAATGGTATCTGGTTGTGATTTGAATGCACCTGTCAAGATCCAGTAGAATGGGAAGATAAACAGTACAGTCAACAAGAGCAAAATGATTGTTGAAATAACAGTAAAGGCTGTTAATGGTTTCTTTTGTTGTGTAGGTTGCATAGCTGTCTCCTTTCCTTAATATTCTACATCGTTTCCGAGGATCTTGAATTGAGCGAAGCTGACAAGGGCAATCATAACTGCCAAGAATACACCAATAGTATTAGCATAGCCATATTCAGTCAATTGGAAGGCTTTTTCGTATAGGTAGTACATAAGTGTACTTGTTGAATAGTTTGGACCACCAGATGTCAACAACTGAATCAATGCGAAACATTGGAATGAGTTGATGGTTGTGATAATTGCGATATAAAGAGTTGTTGGAAGGAGGCTTGGCCATTTAATCTTCCAGAATACTTGAAATTCAGTCGCACCGTCAACACGCGCTGCTTCTACAAGTGAGTTGTCAATATTACCCATTGCAGCGATATAAAGAATGATTGGTTGACCAACTGATGTTGTCAAAAGGATAATCATAATCGCCATCAAAGCCCAGTTTTTATCACCTAACCAAGAAATGTTTTGGCTGATGATATGACTTGACTTAAGCACGAAGTTCAAAATACCTGATAGTGGATCGTAAATCCATTTCCATACTACTGTTACGGCAACACTACCTGTGACTACAGGAAGGAAGAAAACGAAGCGGTAGAAAGATCTAGCAACGGCATTTTGTTGATAAGTCTGAGATGCTACAAAGAGCGAGAAGAGTACTACGACTGGTACAGATCCGATTACCAAGATTACGGTATTAATCAAAGATTTTGTAAAGACAGGGTCTTTAAACATACGAATGTAGTTGTCCAAGCCCACAAACTCAAAGCTAGTCATCGAGTAGTTAAAGAAACTAGTGATGAAGCCCATGATCATTGGAGCTAAAACGAAGACGGTAAAGAAGATTAATACTGGTGCTAGGAACGCGTATGAAATAATTGTTTCCCTCATGCGAATTTTATTGACTTTCACAGTTGGCACCTCACTTTCAAATAGTTTTGTTTTTTTGACTGTTATCTGACATTGATCTAAAATCAAAATGAAATTCTTTTAAAGATTAACAATGTAAGAACTTCATTTTAATTTTGACCTGTCAGTTCCTTACATTTTTAAACAAAAGTCCCCCTTTTTCGTGCACAGAGGTACACAGGGAAAAGGGGGATTTCAGTTTTTAATTAGAGCTTATTGTTTAGCTGCTTTTTTGATAGTTTCATTAGCTTTTTCAGTAAATGTCTTCAAAGCTGCAGCAGGTTGTTCGTCACCGTTAGACACTGATTGCAACATTGGAAACCAAAGTGTTCTCATTTCAGCAAATCCATCGATTGTGTTGTAGTATGGAGAGTAGTATTTAGTCCAACCACTGATTGTTTCCATACGTTTGTCATCGTAAAGTTTACCAAATGAAGTACGAACTGGGAATGCTCCTGTACGAACTACGTCTTTAGGACCCCACTCTTTATCATCAGCGATGAATTGGATGAATTTCTTAGCTGCAGCAACTTTCTTTTCATCCTTGTTGTTGAATACTGCAAATCCGTTTACAAGGTATTCAAGAGCTGGTTTACCAGAATCAGATGGGAATGGAACTTCTACCACTTCAACTTTACTTGCTTCCAATAATTTAGCTTGGATACCGTTTTGAGCTGGTGCCCAAAGGATTGTGTATGATGTTTGACCATTTGCAAAGTTTTGGATGTCTGCACCACCGTCAAATTGTGAACCGTTGTTCAACAAACCGTCTTTGATCCAGCTAGATGCTTTTTCAAGACCTTTAACGAATTTAGGATCGTCAGTTGTGTATTTAGTTACTTCTTTATCAGTTACAGATCCGCCATAAAGGTTAGCGATGAAGGCACGTGTTCCTTGGTCTCCCCCTTGACCTGAACTGAACAATGAACCTGGTGTGTAGCCTTTATCTTTAAGCGCTTTCAAAACTTTTTCGAAGTCATCTGTTGTCCAACCTTCTTTTACAAGGTTTGCAACTCCTGCGTCTTCCAACATTTTCTTGTTCATAGCCATGTAGAATGGTGCAGAACTGATTGGATACATGTAAGCTTTATCGCCTGCTTTACTTGCTTGGATGATGTTTTCGTTGTTAACATCTTTCACAAATTCGTCTGTAAAGAGGTCGTTCAAGTCAGCCAATTTACCATTTTTACCGTATTGGATGATACGCCCTGGTGCGTCAAAGAGTACGTCTGGAGCAGTTCCTGCTTCGATTGCTGTAGTGATCTTTTCAGGACCAGATTTGAAGTCGATTGTTTCAAGTTTAACTTTGATATCTGGATTCGCTTTTTCGAAAGCTTCGATGATAGATTTTTCATAAGTTCCTACACCGTCACCAGTTTTTTCTTGAGTAAAGACTGGGAATGCCCACCAAGTGATTTCTGTTTTTCCTGAATCACTTGCAGCATCTTTTTTAGCGTCTGATTTGCCGCAAGCAGCAAGAGATAGAACTGCAGCACCTGCAAGTACTGTACAAGCTAGTTTTTTAAATTTCATTAGTATTCTCCTAAATGATGATAAGCGTATCCGAAGCGGATAATGAGTATTGGCAACTTTGTATACGTTTTCATTTTTTTCTACGAATCAACCACTCTCCTCGTGTTTTTATTATCTTATTTGAGTCCAGCAACAAATCGTTCTGTTATCTCTTTTGGTCTAGTAATAGCTCCACCAACTACGATTCCTCGCACTCCGTAACCTAGGATTTGCTTGGCTTGTTCTGGTGTATGAATCTTACCTTCTGCGATAACGTCTACTCCTGCATCGCAAAGTTTCTTAATCAATTCAAAGTCTGGGCCATCCACTTTTGGACTGTAAGATGTGTAACCTGACAAGGTTGTTCCGACAAAGTCAATTCCAGCTTCAACTGCTGTAAGACCTTCCTCAAAAGTACTTGTATCAGCCATCAACAATTGATTTGGATATTTTTCTTTGACTTGACGGATAAATTCTTGAATGTCTAAACCATCATAGCGTTCTCTCTTGGTACAATCAAGAGCGATAACCTCAATGTCCAGAGCTGCTAATTCATCAACCTCTTTCATAGTAGCTGTGATGAATGGTTCCTGTGGTGGATAATCACGTTTGATAATCCCGATAATCGGAAGGTTTGTGATCTCTTTTATTTCCTTGATATCTCGAACACTATTTGCTCGGATACCGACTGCTCCACCTTGCTCAGCTGCTTTGGCTAGCAAGGGCATAACACCTCCCGCTTCTGTATAAAGCGGTTCGTGAGGAAGTGCCTGACAAGAAACAATGATTCCATCTTTAATCTGCTCAATCAAAGCTTCTTTAGTGATTTGTGGCATCTACTTTCCTCCTTTTCTTTTTTCTTATGAGCCTATTATATATCATTTTTAAAGCGCTTTCAATAACTTGTACTAGAATAGATTGAAGTTTCAAAACAATTTTGTGAAACAGATTCTGCTGAAAGTAGTTTCAGAGGGAAACTTTCCACTCGAATCATCTTCGCTCTAGCTATTCCAGCACTTTCTATGCTTTCTATAAACGAAAGAGTCTGTAACAAATCACCGTCACAGACTCTTTCAATTTCACTATTTTTCTTAGATATCTTTAAGATTTAATAGTAGATTAATCTTCTTTTTTCTTGGCCATTCCAAACAATCCCAAGAACATACCAACAAGACCGAGAGATACTAGAGAAGTTGAAACTTCACTTCCTGTTTCAGGGAGAGCTGGTTGTTGTGGTTGAGCTGCAGGAGCTTGGTAAGTCTTATCTTGTTGTGCTACTAGAGTTACAAGTGGTTGTTCCTCGCTTTTATATTCTGGAACTTCATTGACTGCCGCTTCGACTGCATTGACATCACCTGTGAATTCTGGAAGTTCTCGCTCAAGTGTTTGGACTGCATTAGATCCACCTGTAAATTCTGGAAGTTCATTCTTAAGCGCTTCAACTGCATTCACGCCACCCACGAATTCTGGAACTTCATTGACTGCTGCTTCGACCGCATTAATTCCTCCTACGTATTCTGGAAGTTCATGCTTGAGAGCTAGAACAGAGTTGACTCCGCCTACGAACTCAGGCAATTCATTCTTAAGAGCCTCAACTGCATTCACACCACCTACGAATTCTGGGACTTCATTGACTGCAGCTTCGACCGCATTGACGCCACCCGTGAATTCTGGGACTTCATAGATCGCTGCTTCATCGCCTACTGTTCCAATAGCTTCAGTGTACTCAGGAAGTTCTGTTACAGCCGCTTCGTCGCCATTGACACCTCCTTCAAATTCTGGGATTTCTACTGTTGGTGCGGCTTCATCACCTGCAGTTCCAATAGCTTCAGTGTACTCAGGAAGTTCTGTTACAGCTGCTTCGTCGCCATTGACACCACCTGTGAATTCTGGAACTTCTACTGTTGGCGCTACTTCGTCACCTACTGTTCCACTAGGTTCAGTATATTCAGGGAGCTCAGCTACAGCTGCTTCGTCGCCATTGACACCTCCTTCGAATTCTGGGATTTCTACTGTTGGTGCGGCTTCATCACCTGCAGTTCCAATAGCTTCAGTGTACTCAGGAAGTTCTGTTACAGCTGCTTCGTCGCCATTGACACCACCTGTAAATTCTGGGACTTCATGGATTGCCGGTTCGTCACCATTAAAACCATTCGTAAGTTTAGTACCTACCACAGATACTGGCAAGTTATGCATACTTTCAATTGCACCCGCTTCAATAGCTTTAACTTTTTGACCGATATCTTCAGGAGCTATTGTAAATAGGAGAGTCTTCGTATCATACTGAGTCATGAAGGTTGCAGTCTTACCATTAGCTAATTTGAGAGTTGGAGCTTGATTTACCAAGACTTCTGAATCAAATTCCATAGCAATAATGCCTGGCCATTTTTCCATAGCCGCTGTAACTTTCACTTCTTTAGAAGCAAGCCTCTCTTTAGTTAGATAATCCCAGTTGAATTTCTTGAAGGATAGAGTATAAGGATTGCCACCCGCTTCATGATGTTCATACAAGAGACCAAATTCTTTTGGTCCGATCTGTTGAAGTGAGTTATAAGCATACTCACCTTCTTGAATCAAATGATGATGCAACCAAGTCAACTCGCCATCTTCTTCTACGCGAGCCACACGAATGTAGCCATTCTTACGACCTGGTCCATTAGCATTTGCTAGAAGGATATACTCCTTGCCATCTTGAACCGTATGAGTCGCCGCCATTTGAACATAAACATCAGGTACATCATAGCGTGCTACATTGTTGTCCCATGTAATACCACCATCATTACTTGTCGCAACTTGCAAATCACCAGTCAAACCACGCATAAAGAGTTTCAACTGACCATTGTTCAATTGAACAACAGAAGATTCTGTATTTTGAGCGTAGTAATTGTTCATGTTGCTTGAATCAACTACTGTTCCATCATGAAGTGTACGGTTGTCATTGACACCGCCACCCATATGCCAAGTCTTACCATGATCATCTGAATAGATGATGCGAGATGATTGAGATCCGTTGAGGTGGTTGGTTCTGTTTGTCGTATAAACAGGGACAACAATACGACCTTTATGAGGTCCATTCTGGAGGGTAATTCCCACTCCAGGTCCCACACCTAAGAATTTCATCCAATCAGCTTTGACCATTGGAGTAATATCTTGTGGTGCAGACCAAGTCTTACCATCATCATCACTATAAGACATCCATAGGTAGCTGTCTTTAGCAATTCTAAATGGAGAAGTTTTATTGCTTGTAAAGTAGATATTTCCTAGTAGTTGCTCACCTTGATAAAGATCGCCTTTATCACTATAAGCAGGTTTGACAGGATTTACAACAACACGGTAATCCGTTGCCTGACCATCTGGTGTGTAGACAACACCATTTTCACGAATAGTATAGGCTCCATTTTCTCCTTCACGGTATAGAATTTGATAAGTTTTTCCATCAATTTCCTTATAGGCAACTTCTCTTTCAGAAGACATTCCGAAGATTCCTTTACCTTCTGGGAACATATCGTAAACTGAGAAGATTCGTTTAGTTTCCGTATCTTGGACTAGAACCATATCGATGTTTACTGGTGAACCAATGTTTTGATCCTTGGCTTTTGGATTGTCACGTAGATTCGTAAGAGTGATGCGATCCCCCCATGTTTGGCCCTTGTCTTCACTTCGTTTAACGACCATACCGATATCACCCCAGTCATAGTGGTGTAAGCGGCGTTCGTCAGCACCAGCAATCAAAGTTCCCTTGTCAGTCTTAAGGAGGGCTGGAATACGATAGCTATTAATACCATCTGGATTTGACTGCCCATTTTTGCCAGCTGTAAAGACATCTGTTTTTTTAGAAATTTCAGCCCCTTCTGGAAGTTCTTGTCTCAAGTCTCCTCTTTCAAATAATTGACTTCGTGTTCGAACTTCATCTTGTGTTAAGGCGCGGTCGTAGACTGTTAGATTACGGACTTGTAGGTTAGAGCCCCAAACTGTCTTGCTTCCTCGTTTAGTTGCTCCGATTTGAACGTGGTTAACATCTGGCATATCTTTGATGAATTTCCCAGATTTTAAACTTGTTCTGGACAAGACACCATTTACATATAGACGAACTCTTCCAGTAGGGACTTCAGTTGTTGGTTTTTCAACAGTAAAGGTAACTGAATTCCACTGACCTGGGCGAACCTTTAATGGTGCATCGGTGTATTTATCATAGAATTGCGCACCATTTGCATCACGACCTTCGATAAGGGCTGTATTATCAAAGACTGACATGGTGTAGTACTCATTTTCCTTGGTATCACTTGATACAGAGAAAAGATTGTAAAAACGTGGTGCCGATGCATCTGGTTTGAACTCCATATGCACTGTTGCATCTTGAAGTTTCTTCAGTTTCTCTAAGTCACTTGTCAAATCATCTCGTTGATTATTAGCTGCATTAATGACAAGGTCATTTTTTTCTACAACAGTATTAACATTTTCCAATTCTCTTGAGTAATAATCACGTGCGATAGCTTCTTGTTTCTCAGTTTCTTCTGTCTTATCCGTTTCAGCTGCTGGAGTCTCTGCTGGAGTTTCTGTAGTCGTCGCAACTTCCGTAGTCGCTGTCGTTTCTGTTGGTTTTTCAGAACCTGGGTTTGCTCGTAACTCTTCACGGTTGACTTCAGTCCCTTTATCTGTAGATGTTGCCAACTTGTCTGCAAGTTCCTTATCAAGGTTAGCAAGATTTCCTGTTTCTACTTCTTTAGGCAATTCTGGCAAAGCTTGGCCAGCTGTTTCACCATTAGTTGTTGGAGCTTCCTGAGCTAAAACTGGTGATACTCCAAAAACAACTGCTCCAATGACTACGGATGCAGCTCCCACTGTAAATTTTCGAATTCCATAGCGTTCTTTTCGATCAAATTCTCTCTGTTTCATATTTTTCCTTTCGTTTTCACAAAAATAAAGCGCTTTCTTTTTTGCTTAAAATTTTTAACTCTCCTACATCGAAAGTTAAAAGTATCAATCTCATGCTTGCCCATTCCTTTTGATTTTATATGCATCTATCATTTTTCCTGCATACAAAACGATAACAGTTTATCTCCTTTCAAAATTCGTCTTATCTTTATTATATAATAAAGATGTTGCTTTTTTGAGCATTGCTATATAATAGATTTCACTTTCAAATATGTTTCTAGACTTCGAAGCAATTGAAACTACTTTCTGAACTTTGTCACAAAAAGAGCCCTGCTTTGACAAGGCTCACCTCACAAACTTTTACTCGCCAACATAGGTAAAGGGAATTTCACTGCCACATAACCAATTATAAACTTGATCATTGACATGAACATTCATAGCTTCATGCGCGTATTCAGGCATAAGGCGATAACTCTTCTCACAAGTTAGACGATTGTATATAGCAAATTGAGTGATTGGGTAGCAGACGTCATCATCTAGCCCCGTAATCATGCGAACCTCACCCTTAATACGATGGGCAAAGTTTTTCACATCGATATAACCTAATGTTTCCATAATCCTCTCTTCCGTTTCATGGAAAGGATCATGAAATTTGAAATATCTAAAGAGCTCATCATAAGCTTCACTAGTATTCCCAATCTCTAACACTCGTCTAAAGTCAGACAAGAATGGATAGATGGAAACTGTACGCTTGATTTTAGGGTTCAGAGCTGCTGCAACTATGGCTAAAGCCCCACCTTGAGATGCTCCATAGCTAGATAATTGTTCTTCATCAACTCGAGGAAGACTTGCAATAATTTCCACCAACTGATAAATATCTAGATAAACATCCTTGAAGAACAATTGGTCCTTGCCCGCTACAGCTCCTCGAATAATTTGCCCTTTAACTGTATTTCCTAGAGGAGAACACATGCCATCTTGAGAATAACCAGACTGTCCTCTGACATCCATGGATACCACACCATAACCTGCTACGGTATAGGCAAGCATATCTGTCCAATCCCAACCACGTCCCATATAACCATGGAAGTGGAAAATGACTGGTACTTTCTCTTCTGATTTTGGTAAGACTACACGTGCATAAACAAGGCCATCACGTGTACCTTTAAAGGTTAACTCATAGTACTTTACATTTGGAATATGAAAATCACGTTCCTCTAGTTGATAATCTGGTAAGGCCGATAACTTTTTAATCTCTCCATCCCAAAAAGTGTCAAAATCGAGTGGTACTTCATCTCGCCCTCTATAAGTTTTCATTTCTTCTATTAATGCTGGATTTCTCATAAAATCCTCCTTTGTTTTGTAACCGTTATCATAACTGTATCACATCTAGAAATGCAATGCAAGAATGACCTTAAATCAGAAAGTTTTTTTAGGTTATTCTTTCATTTCAAGTTAGACTAAAAGTAGTTTCAAGTAGGCTCTTTCTTAAAAATCCGTAATTAATTTTCAGTTTATATCACACAACTAAAAGTGAGAGGAAATCCTTGCTCTCACTAGCTTATCTATACGTTTACATGTTGTCCTTAACTGCTACGGCAACCATTTTAGCTTTTGCACGCACTTTACCTGCCACTGACATTTCCATAGAAACAATGGCTTTTCTTTCCCCTAGTTCCTCCAATGTTGAAGTAACGACAATCTCATCGTCAATTGGGGTTGGGCTAAGATAATCAACTTCTAAATGAGCTGTGATGAAGCGTCCGATAACTGTTTCGGCTGTCAATTCCAAACCCTTTTGATGATGAGCGAACCATGCAGCAGACGCTGTTCCATGACAGTCAAAAATGACAGCAATCATGCCACCAAAGAGATTTGCAGGAACACCACCTGTATATTGCTGGTCTACCTTGATACGGCTAATGCAGCTTGTGCCCTCTAAACTTGGATAAGTTTTCAAATGCAATCCTAAATCATTCTTAGGTCCACAACCCCAACAGTGTTGAAATCTTTCCCCATATGTATCCTGAATTGCAACATTTCTTGTTTCTAATGTCATGTGAACTCCTTTCAGAAGTATATTGATTATTTTTCTTCATTATAGCAACCTTTGCCACAATAGTAAATAGACTAGTCCGATAATTATTTTAATTCCTAGTCTAAGCTCACTTTATAGAGAAAAAAGAGCGTTTCCGCTCTTTTACTTAGTATTTAGGAGAAGGTACTTGTTTCACTTGAAATGTTTTTTAATCATTTACTTTAATCATCATATGAGAGTCCTTATTTCTTTTTGATGACTCTAGTATAGATCTCTTTCCTAAAACATATCTTATAGTTTTCTTAGAAAATACTTAATCCAAATGTTCTTTCTTTTGTAGATTTAGAGCTATTATATGCCATTCTGGATCCTCTTGCCAGTTAGGGAGAGAACTGATATAGCTTGCTACCTTTCTAGCTTCCTCAAGGATTGGGAAGTCTTCGATGATATCAGCTACATGAAACTCTGGTAGACCCGACTGTTTGGTCCCAAAAATCTCACCCGAACCGCGCATTTTCAAATCTTCTTCTGCAAGGACAAAACCATTGGTCGTTTCTGTCATGATACGCATGCGGTCTTTCCCAGAATCAGTTTTTGGATTGGCCACTAGAACTGCGTAGGACTGCTTGTCCCCACGACCGACACGACCTCTAAGTTGATGAAGTTGACTAAGTCCAAAGCGATCAGCATCCATGATAATCATGACTGTTGCATTTGGAACATTGACCCCGACCTCGATAACCGTTGTAGAAACCAAGATATCTGTCTTTCTCTCTTTGAATTCCTGCATAATCTGGTCTTTTTCATCACTCTTCATCTTTCCATGTAAGAGGGCAACTTTTGCTTTCCCTGCAAAATGAGTCGTCAACTCTTCTGAGAGTGCAATGGCATTTTTAAGATCCAGGGCTTCAGATTCTTCGATCAAGGGCGAAATAACATAGGCTTGAGAACCTTTTTGAATCTCACCTTCCAACCAAGTCAAAACCTGTGGCAGTTGCTCATGCTTAATCCAACGTGTCACGATTGGCTTACGTCCAGCTGGCATCTGGTCAATAATGGAAACATCCATATCTCCAAAGGCTGTGATGGCTAAGGTTCGTGGAATGGGAGTTGCCGTCATCATGAGGACATCTGGATTTTCTCCTTTTTCACGTAAAATACGCCTTTGTCCGACTCCAAAACGGTGTTGCTCGTCGATGATAATCAAACCGAGTTTAGCATAGTCCACCCCATCCTGTATAAGGGCATGGGTACCGATAATTACATCAACATCACCCTTAGCAATAGTTTCCAAAACCGTACGTTTTTCTGCAGCTTTTAATGAACCTGTTAGGAGAGCTAGTTTCAAATCAGGAAAGAGACTTTCTAGACTTTCAAAATGTTGCTCTGCAAGGATCTCTGTAGGAACCATGAGGGCAGACTGATACCCTGCCGTTACAGCAGCATACATGGCAAGACCTGCAACCACTGTCTTCCCACTACCAACATCCCCTTGTAAGAGTCGATTCATGTGATGGTCCGACTTCATATCTGTTAGGATTTCTTGCAGGCTTTTTTCTTGGGCTTGGGTCAGAGCAAAGGGTAACTTTTCTTTTACTGCCCTTAGTTTTTCTTGGGACCAATTCAAGACCAGACCACTTCCATCAACCTTATTTTCAGACTTGAGGGTCTGTAATTGCATTTGGAAATAAAAGAGTTCCTCAAACTTGATTCGACGAAGGGCCTGTTTGTATTCTGCCAAAGCCTTGGGAAAATGCATGGCACGCACAGCCTGACTTCGGGGCATGAGTTTGTATTTATCTAGCAAAGACTGAGGGAGATTTTCCTCTATCAAGAGATCCAGTCCTTGATCAAAGGCGGTCTTGATGACCTTAACAAGTCCTGCTTGACTGATACCTTGTGCGAGACGATAGACTGGTTGAAGGTCGTCCTCCACTTGGGCTAAAACCTTCATCCCTGTTAGACTAGCCTTAGCGCGATCCCACTTGCCAAAGACTGCTAAATTCGCTCCTAGCTCAATCTTATCTGCTAAGTAAGGTTGGTTAAAGAAGTTAACGGCAAACACAACCTCTCCTTGCTTGAGGCTAAAGCGTAGTCGATTGCGCTTAAAACCATAATACTGAACACTAGCTGGCGTCACTACCTGACCAGATAGGACCGCCTTCTCACCATCTTCTAACTCTAGCACCTGTTTGGTCTTAAAATCTTCATAACGGAAAGGAAAGTAGAGCAAGAGATCTTGCAGGTTTTCAATTCCTAGTTTGGCATATTTCTCTGCTGATTTTGGTCCCACTCCAGGCAAGACATGCAAGGGTTGATGTAAATTCATGCTCCTCTCCTTTCCTTTTGTTTCTTAATGATATTCTCTCGGAACTCGATCACTGAGGAGACAAACTACCTCATAATTAATAGTTCCTCGGTAGACTGCTACATCTGTTGCAGTAATTTTTTTGTCCCCGTTTGAGCCAATCAAAGTTACCTTGGTACCTAATGGATAAAGCTTAGGCAAACGAACCGTGATTTGATCCATGGATACGCGCCCTACGATAGGGCACAATTGTCCATCCACCAGAACTGAGAAATTCTGCATATCGCGTGTCCAACCATCCGCATAACCGATTGGCAAAGTAGCAATAACTTGCTCACTGTCTGCCTGATAGGTCGCTCCGTAGCCCATACAAGCCCCAGCTGGAACTGTTTTGACATGAACAATAGCAGTTTCTAAGGTCAAGGCCGGCTTCAGTTCATAAGGCAACTCTAAAACTTGTCCGCTTGGATTGAGACCATACATAGAATCTCCCATACGAACTGCATTAAAAATCGTTTCTGCATGCCATAGAGTAGTCGCAGAGTTACTCGCATGGACTAGTTCAGGGACTTCTTGCAAGCCAGCGAGTATTTCCTTGAAACATTCCAACTGTTGCTTAAAGTAGCTGTCTGACTCTTCATCTGCAGTTGCAAAATGGGTAAAGATCCCTTCAACATTAGCCCCATGTTCCTTGAGCAAAGTTTGAGCCTGTTCTGCCTCGCTTGCACTTCTAAAACCAATTCTCCCCATACCTGAATCAATTTTAAGATGAACGGTTAAACCTGATAAGTCTGGCTCTGTAGCTATGAGTTTCTGGATCCATTCCAATCCTGCCACTGTTAAGGTAATGGCATACTCCTTAGCCAGTGAAAGAGATTCAACCTCAGATACTCCTAAAATAAGAATCTTCTTAGAAATTCCTGCCTGACGAAGTTCGAGGGCTTCATCGATATTAGAAACGCAAAAGCCGTTAACATCATCCTGGATAGCCGTCGCAACAGCTACTGCTCCGTGTCCGTAGGCATTGGCTTTTACAACCGCCCATTTAAGGGTATCTTTGGGAATGTGAGCTCCCATCTGTTGGATATTGTAGCGGATAGCACCCAGATCGATGAGGGCTTTGGTTGGTCTATGTGGACTAGTTTTCATGATTCTCCTCCAAAATAACACTAGCTGTCACAAACTGATCTGTATGGCTGATTGATAGCCAAACTTTTCCTGAAAACGGGGATTTGCTGAAGTAGGGAGCTCCTCTTTCATTGTTCAAGATTTCCAAGTCTTGAAAGCCCAACTTCCCAATTCCCGTTCCCATAGCCTTTGAGAAAGCCTCTTTAGCTGACCAACGACCAGCCAAATACTCGACCTGTCTGCGACCTTTGAGACTGGAAAAGCGCTCCATTTCCTTGTCTGTCAAGACACGTCGAGCAAAACCTTCTCTTTTTTCAACTGCATTTTGTATGGAAGCTAATTCTTCAATATCAATTCCGTGTCCAACTATCATTTTTATCAAAAGGAGTTGAGATACCCCCAACTCCATCCTTTTCACTTATTTTGTTAAGGTAGTATAGATTTCTTCTACCAGGGCTACTGTATTTTCCCATCCTAGGCAGGGGTCTGTAATCGAACAACCAAAAAGTTCTGGTTGATTTTGTCGACCATCTGCCAAGTAAGACTCAATCATGAAGCCTCGAACTGTCTTCTTGATTTTTTCATTCCAGTCACGATTGAGCAAAGATTGGCGAACAATTCGAACTTGCTCCATATATTGTTTCCCTGAATTATCATGGTTGGTATCAATCATGATAAAAGGATTTTCAAGACCCATAGACTCGTAACGTCCAATAGCATCTAAAAGAGTTTCATAGTAGAAGTTTGGCTCATTCTTCCCATATTCATTCATAGCTCCACGTAAGATTACGTGAGCCAAGGGATTTCCTGAAGTTTCAACTTCTTGGCCGTGAAAGAGAAAGGTTTGTTTGTTTTGTGCAGCATAGATGGCATTAAACATAACAGACAGATTTCCAGAGGTTGGGTTCTTCATTCCCACTGGTGCATCGATTCCTGAAGCTACAAAACGGTGTTCTTGGTCTTCTACTGAACGCGCACCCACTGCATGATAGCTCACCAAGTCATCGACTAATACGAGATTGGCCGGATACAGCATTTCATCCGCTGTGGTCAATCCAGTTTCTGTAATCACTCGATAATGAAGTTGACGAACAGCCTGCAAACCATTAATCAAGCTTGGAGCCTTCGAAGTATCTGGCTGATGAACCAAGCCCTTGTAGCCATCTCCATTGGTACGTGGCTTTGCAGTATATACACGCATAACCATGAAAATCTTATCGGCCACTTTTTTCTGCAAGTCTGCCAAACGACGAGCATATTCAAGCACTGCTTCTTCATTATCAGACGAACAAGGCCCAATGACCAACAAGATGCGGTCATCCTTTCCTGAAAGGATGTCTGCTAGTTCCTGGTCACGACTTTCCTTATGTTGCAATGCTTCTGCAGATAGCTGTGTTTCCGCCTTAATCGCTTCAATATCGATTTCTTGACCCTTCTCGATAAATGACATATTATTCTCCTAGTCTTTGGTAGATTTCACGAACAAGAGCTTCAGTATTTTCCCATCCAAGACATGGATCAGTGATAGATTTTCCAAAGACCTCTGGTTCATTTTGACGACCGTCTTCTAGATAAGACTCAATCATAAAGCCACGAACATGTTTTTTAATCTTTTCATTCCAGTCGCGGTTAATCAAAGTTTGACGTACGATACGAATCTGATCCATATACTGCTTGCCTGAGTTGTCATGGTTAGTATCAATGATGATAAATGGATTTTCAAGTCCCATCTTTTCATACTGGGCAATAGTATCCATTAAATTATCGTAGTAATAGTTCGGAATGTTTTTCCCGTATTCATTGAGGGCACCACGGAGAATGGCATGAGATAGAGGGTTCCCTGTAGTTTCAACTTCTTTCCCTAGGAAAAGGAAACTTTGTTTATTTTGCGCTGCATAAATACCGTTGAACATCACATTGAGATTTCCTGATGTTGGATTTTTAAATCCTGTTGGGAAATCTGCTCCACTGGCTACAAAACGGTGTTGTTGATCTTCAACCGAACGAGCTCCAACTGCCATGTAAGAAATCAAGTCATCGACCAAAGGAAGATTCTCTGGATATAGCATCTCATCTGCTGTTGTCATACCTGTTTCAGAAATAACACGGTAGTGCAGGTGGCGAACTGCCTTGATCCCATTGATGAGGCTAGGTGCTTCTTTGGCATTTGGCTGGTGAATCAATCCCTTATAGCCATCACCATTAGTACGTGGTTTAGCAGTGTAGACACGCATGACCATAAAGACCCGGTCTTTGACTTCTTCTTGCAGCTTTGCCAAACGCTTAGCATACTCGAGAACTGCTTCTTCATTGTCAGATGAACAAGGACCAATCACCAACAAAATACGCTGATCTTCACCACGAATAATCGCTTCAAGCTCTTGATCGCGTTGCTGTTTATTGGCCAGCGCTTGTCCTTCTAATTTAGACAAACTACGAACTTCTTCAATATTAATTTTAGGGCTTTTCGCTGTAAATACCATTATTCATCTCCTTATAAAGCAAACGGACGCCAAGCGAAAATTCACTTTTCACTAGGCATCCGCCTGAAAATTAGTCGTTCTTAACGTTGTTTACCGTGACAGTTTTTAAATTTCTTACCAGATCCACATGGGCACAAGTCATTACGTTTTACTTGGCTGAGGTCCAAATCAGCTGGAAGACTTGTTTGTTGCGCAGCGATATTGCGAGTTGCTGTCGTACTGATATGGTGTTCTGTTTGTGGGCGTTCTTGTTCATGAATCTGTGCTTTCATCATCAAGCGAGTCACATCAAACTCAATCGAACCAATCATATCGTTAAACATACGGAAGCCTTCTGCTTGATACTCTACAACAGGGTTGTTCTGAGCATAGCCACGAAGACCAACAGCGTTTCTCAACTGATCAAGAGCATCGATATGGTCTGTCCATTTGTTGTCAACTACACGTAGAATCAAGACTTTTTGGAATTCTTTCACAGCTTCTTCGTCACGAAGCTTCGCAACTTGGCTATCGTAGACTTTCAATGCACGTTGGTAAAGTTCATCCTTGATAGCTTGATCTGATAACCCCTCTAGGTCTGAAAGTGAAATTGAATCTTCTGGAAGCAAATTGTACTTCGCAAAGTTCAAGATTGCTTCGAGTTTTTCATCTTGTTTAGAACGAGCATGGCCATCTACAATTCGTCCAATCGTACGGCGAATCATAGCGTGAATTTCTGGAGCCAAGTCACGATCTGCAGTGATGACATCATAACGTTGTGCGTAGATAATCTCACGTTGTTCACGCATGACATCGTCATATTGAAGGACTTGTTTACGAGTATCGTAGTTATTTCCTTCAACGCGTTTTTGCGCTGCTTCAACCTGACGTGTCAACATACGAGATTCAATGGCTTCGTCAGACATATTGAGACGTTCAAAGACACCCTTCAAGCGTTCTGAACCGAAACGTTTCATCAAATCGTCTTCGAGTGACAAATAGAATTGTGATTCACCTGGGTCACCTTGACGACCTGAACGTCCACGAAGCTGGTTATCGATACGACGGCTCTCGTGACGTTCTGTACCAATGACACAAAGTCCTCCAAGTTCACGAACACCTTCGCCAAGTTTAATATCGGTACCACGACCGGCCATGTTGGTTGCGATAGTCACCGCACCACGTTGACCAGCATTCATGATGATTTGCGCTTCTCTATAGTGGTTCTTGGCATTCAATACTTCGTGTGGTACGCCTGCTTCAACCAATTTCTTAGAAAGAAAATCACTGGTTTCAACAGCAACAGTACCTACCAATACTGGTTGACCTTTTTGGTAACGCGCCTTAACATCTTCAACGACAGCCTTAAATTTTGCATCGAGGCTAGCGTAGAGAAGGTCTGAATGGTCGATACGTTGGATTGGACGGTTAGTAGGAATTGGAATAACACGGATGTTGTAGATTTCGCGGAATTCCTCTTCTTCTGTTTTACCAGTACCAGTCATACCTGCCAATTTTTTATACATACGGAAAAGGTTTTGGTAGGTAATCGATGCTGATGTCTTGGTTTCATCTTGGATTGGCACACCTTCTTTAGCTTCAATCGCTTGGTGCAAACCATCAGAGTAACGACGACCTTCCATGGTACGACCTGTAAATTGGTCGACAATCAAAATTTCTTGTTCTTCGCTGACCACATAGTCAATATCAAGAATCATGATGTAGTTGGCACGAAGGGCGTTGTCGATAAAGTGAGTCAAAGCCACATTTTCGATATCATAAAGGTTTTCTAGTTTGAAGTAGCTTTCAGCCTTGTCAATACCTGAGTCAGACAAACCGATTGTCTTAGACTGAATATCAATGATGTAGTCATCTTTATCCAAAGACTTCACAAAATGGTCAGCCATGTGGTAGAGTTGACTTGTTTCAACTGCATTAGCTCCTGAAACGATCAATGGTGTACGAGCTTCGTCGATCAAGATAGAGTCAACCTCATCGACCAAGGCATAGTTAAGTGGACGTTGAACCATGTTCTCTGCACGTACAACCATGTTGTCACGAAGATAGTCAAAACCAATCTCTGAGTTAGTTGAGTAAGTAATATCACAGAGGTAGGCTTCTTTTTTCTCCATTGGAGATTTTGCAGCTAGGTTAATCCCAACTGACAAACCAAGCCATGAGTACAACTCACCCATTTCAGTTGCATCACGTTCTGTAAGGTATTCGTTGACGGTAACTACGTGTACACCTTTACCTGAAAGAGCATTTAGGTAAACAGGCATTGTCGCTGTCAAGGTTTTACCTTCCCCTGTACGCATTTCTGGAACGTCACCATGGTGAAGAACGATACCACCCATAACCTGAACCTTGTATGGGAAAAGCCCAAGAACACGTTTCGCTCCCTCACGTACGACCGCAAAGGCTTCGTACAAGAGTTGGTCAAGCGTTTCACCATTTTGATAGCGTTGTTTGAATTCTTCTGTTTTTGCTTGCAATTGCTCGTCTGTCAATGCAGCCATTTCATCTTCATATTTGAGGACTTTATCAGCCATCTTTTCTAAGCGGCGGAGCTCCCCTTTATCATTTTCGATGATTGTTTTTAGTAAATTTGCCATTTGTTTCCTTACTTTAAATTCTGAATATTTTAGAATGTTCTTTTTATTGTAGCATATTTGCCAAGTTTTATCAAGAAAGAATCCGTGTTTATGCATGCTAAAAGAGGCACATTTAGAGCCTCTTTTTCATAAATCATCAAACTAGTCTAGTCATTGTTTTTCTTTTAGGAAGATCAAGCTTAATCCTTGGTTGTAGAATTACTAAAATCGACCTTTGGAGCTGTCTTGGCTTCATCACTTTCTTTGAAAGTTTCCGCTTCTTTAAAGTTCATCATGTTTGCAAAGAGAACCGTTGGAAAACTTCTCAACTTTTGATTGTATTCTGTAGCCGCTTGGTTGTAATCCTTGCGAGCTACAAAGATACGATTTTCGCTTCCAGCCAACTCCGTCATGAGTTGTTCCACATTTTGATTGCTCTTGAGTTCTGGATAATTTTCTGTTAGCGAAATCAAACGTGAGATAGCCGAGCTCAACTCTCCTTGAGCCTCTTGATTTTCTTTTGAAGTTACGGAGCCATTCCCAATTTTAGCACGAGCTTCTGCAATTTGGGTAAAGACTTCTGTCTCATGGTTCATCTGACCTTTTACAGACTCTACCAAATTTCCAATCAAGTCAGAACGACGTTGAAGAGCTGTCGCTACATCTGCCTGTGCTTGCTCGACCTTGGTTTGTTCTGATACAAGACCATTATAGGTACCTACTACTGAGCATCCACCTAGCAAGAGAATAGCCAGTAAAATACTTAATACATAAATAATTCCTTTATTTTTCATTTCTTAAACCTACTTATTTCTTTAAATTACATACGAACATTACCAATCATCAGATGAACCACCACCATCAAAGCCACCACCGTCCCAGCTACTAGAAGAATCTGAGCCTGAGTCAGACCAAGATGAACCCGAATCGGATGAGTCACTAAACCACCAGCCGCCGTCAGAGGAGTCTCCCCCTCCGCCACCTCTACCTCTGATAATGGCAATAATGACTCCAACGAAATATATTACCGTCAGGAACATAAAGAAATCTTTTATGGGGTCATTTTTTTGACGGCGGTTTGATGAACTAGTTCTATCTCGATTAGATTTTTTCCCACTGATACTTTCGGAATAACGTTTGATATCAGAGGAGTCATCATCAGACGAGAAGGTCCCAGTTCCTCTATAAAACTGATTGTCCAAACCTTTGGCAATCGCTAGAATTCCTTTACTATAGTCACCAGTTTTAAAATCTGTACGGCTGGCTGCCAAGATCTGCTTGGTTTGATAGTCTGTTATTCTAATGGCGGTGTTATTACTGGTTTCAATTCTTGATTTACGGTCTTGGACAGCTACTACAATGAGACTTCCAAAATTATCGCCTGAATAGCCAATCTTCCAAGCCCTAGCGGTTTCATTTGCTACCGTTTCAATGCTTTCACCTTCCAAACTGTCTACGATATAGACACCTATTTGAAGCTTTTCTGCCTTTTGACTATTGGTTTCATTTAAGTCACGAATTTGAGTAACTACTTCCTCTGTCAAATAATGATTTGGATCATAAATACCATAGTCTGGTTTTTCAGGTGCGGTAAATCCTGATAGGAAGAAAAATGCCATCAGCAATCCAAGTAGACGCACCAAGAATGGATTCTTTAACAATCTATCTTTTTTCATAATAACCTCCTTATGCAAGGAAAATTGTTTAGAGCATTATAGCATTTTGAATCTTACAAAGAAAGTACGTTTCCATTACAAAACCGTGACAAGGACCAGGAAAATGATGTTAATTTGATGACAAATTTAGTCCTACGCTCTTGGTATCCTCTACAAAAAAGAAGGTCTGAAAACCTTCTTCTTTTTATCGTTTTATTTCCGTTTTCTTGCAATCAGATGGATTGGTGTTCCTTCAAAGACAAAGGCCTTGCGGATTTGATTTTCCAAGAAACGCAAGTAAGAGAAGTGCATCAGTTCTTCTTCGTTTACAAAGATAACAAAGGTCGGTGGTTTGGTTGCCACTTGAGTCGCATAGAAAATCTTGAGGCGTTTCCCTTTGTCTGTCGGTGTCGGGTTGATGGCAATAGCATCCATAATCACATCATTCAAGACAGCTGATGGGATACGAGTATTTTGACTCTCGCTGATTTGCTTAATCATCTCTGGTAATTTGTGAAGACGTTGTTTGGTAAGAGCTGACACAAAGATAATCGGTGCGTAAGGCAAGTATTGGAACTGCTCACGGATATCCTCTTCCCAGTTTTTCATGGTGTGGTTGTCCTTATCCAGCGTATCCCACTTATTGACCACGATGATCATCCCTTTACCAGCCTCGTGAGCAAATCCAGCGATACGTTTGTCATACTCACGGATACCTTCTTCGGCATTGAGCACCATCAAGACCACATCCGAACGGTCAATGGCACGCATGGCACGCATAACAGAGTATTTCTCAGTATTTTCATAGACTTTACCAGACTTACGCATACCAGCCGTATCAATCATGATAAATTCTTGGCCATCTTCATCTTTAAAATGGGTATCAATGGCATCACGAGTTGTACCAGCTACAGGACTGGCAATGACGCGGTCCTCTCCAAGGATGGCATTGATCAGACTAGATTTTCCGACATTTGGACGACCAATCAAACTGAATTTGATGACATCTGGATTTTCTTCTTCAACTTCATGTGGAAGATTTTCGACGATAGCATCCAACACATCTCCTGTACCAATCCCGTGAACAGATGAAATTGGCAGTGGTTCACCCAAGCCTAGTGCATAAAAATCATAGATATCATTTCGCATCTCAGGATTGTCCACCTTGTTGACTGCAAGGATGACCGGTTTATGGGTTTTATAGAGTTTACGAGCTACGTATTCGTCAGCATCTGTGATTCCTTCTTTTCCAGAAACGACAAAGACGATGACGTCTGCCTCTTCCATGGCAATTTCTGCCTGGTGCTTGATTTGTTCCATAAATGGAGCATCAACATCGTCAATCCCTCCAGTATCAATCATACTGAAAGAACGGTTGAGCCACTCACCAGTAGCATAGATACGGTCTCGTGTTACTCCTTCGACATCTTCTACGATTGAGATGCGTTCCCCTGCAATACGGTTAAACAGGGTTGATTTCCCAACATTGGGACGTCCTACAATGGCAACAGTTGGTAAGGCCATGTTTTCTCACTTTCTACAATAAGTTCTTTTGTTCAAGATTTTCTCTAGTCGAGCTTGGTTCAGGCTGACCGAATTGCTCCGCAAGACGCTGACTCCAAGTGGTAGTCGCACGCGCTCCTGCGTATTCAGTCTGCACACGGTCATAAGCTTCAATAGCCTCAGCCGTTTGTTCTTGGTATTCTTCCTCAAAAACAACTTGCTCGAGTGGCAATCTTGGTTTTACATCGTGTTGTTGATTTGGTACACCTAGTGCAATCCCAAAAGCTGGATAGGTGTAGTCAGGTAGCTTGAACAATTCTGCTAATTCAACAGATTTGTAACGCACTAAACCGATAATCACTCCACCATAGCCAAGGCTTTCTGCCGCAAGCAAGGTGTTTTGCCCAGCTAATGCAGCATCTACTGAAGTGATGAGGAGCCCTTCAACTCCTTGAGGTTGGAAAGTATCTGTATGGAGACGAGCTCCTTTTTCTGCACGGTTTAAATCACCCACAAAGAGGAGAAAGGCAGCAGACTGACGAATCGCTTCTTGAGGAACAAGCTCATACAAAGCTTCTTTCTTTTCTTGACTTCTGACTACAATCACAGAATACGATTGGAAATTTTTCCAAGAAGAAGCCATTTGTCCTGCAGACAAAATGGTATTTAAATCTTCTTGAGGGATTGCTTCTTCTTTAAATCTGCGAACCGAAGTATGAGATTTTATTAATGTGATTGTTTCACTCATCGGCGATTTTCTCCTTCTAGTCGTGTTTCCTCTGCCAAATAACGGACACGCTCCATCACACGTCTAGCTTCCCAGGTTTCATTATTTCCGTTCTTGCCTTTAGCAAAATGTTTTTCCAAATCTTCAAAATTGAAATTTGAAGTAAAGAAGGTCGGTAAATCTTCTTGCATACGATATTGAAGAATCACTTGTAAGACTTCATCTCGTACCCAAGGTGTTGATTGCTCAGCACCGATATCATCAAAAATCAAAACTTCAGCTTGCTTGATTTCATCCACCAAATTCTTAACATTCCCATCACCGATAGCATTTTTGACATCAATGACAAAGCTCGGATAATGAAGAAGGGTAGATGAAACACCACGTTTTTCAGACAAATCATGGGCTAGGGCAGCCACCATAAAGCTCTTCCCAACTCCAAAGTCTCCATAGAGAAAGAGACCTTTACGGACTTCTGGATATTGCTCAACAAAGGTAAAGAGCTTTTCAAAAACTGGCATGCGTCCCAAGTCATCCAAATCAACTTGAGCTAGGCTAGCTTTTTTAAGACTAGCTGGAAGATTAATCAGTCTGAGACGGTTCTTGATAGCCGCTTCCTTCTCAGCCGCAATCAGTTCTGGAGTTTCCTCATAGGATACATCTGCGTAAGCATGGTTCATGACTAGGATAGGCTTGTAACCACGCGCGATATAGTCTGTATCTCCTCGAAGGAACTTATCTCTCTCAGTGATGTATTGGTTAAACTTGGAAATACTACGGTTCAACTCCTCCTGACTGAGAGATTCCTTCTGGATAAAAGCCGCAACATCTGGATCTTTTACAATCTGCTGGACCAAGTCCTGGTATTGAAAACGGCTGGGATGACCCTTAAGCACATCTCCTACACTTTCCATCTAGTCTCCTCCTTTTCCTAATCGGGCTAACATTTCTTTTTTCTTGCGTTCTAATTCCAAGCGAGTTTCTTCGCTGGTTTCATTTTTATATGCTGGATTACTCCATTTTGGGACATTGGTTTTTCCCTGACTTGTATTTGCTGTTTTCGGTTCTTGTCCCTTTTTATTCTCTCTGATTCGAAGTACAGCTTCCTCAGCAGACCTGACTTTGTTATAAGAGTAATCATTGGCCACTTTCATGGCATATTTTTCATTGAGGTTAGCAGAATCAACCTTATTGAAGGTCAAGAGTATAACAATGTTGATAACCTCATCAAGCAAGCCCAAATCCGCCATCTGTTTTAACAAATCGCGTTCAGCTTGGATAATTCCTGCATTTCGTGTTTGTTTGATTCCCGCTAAAAACTGTAGGGCAGTTTTGCTTTTAGCTTCCCTGATAATAGTCGCTTCTTGGGGACTGAAGTCCGACGAAACAGATTTTTGCGCTGATTTTTCACGCATACGCTTAACAGAGATAACTTGAGAAACAGCTGTCGCCTTAGCCAATTGATAGGTTTCAAACCAGGTCCATTTTTTCTCGTCAGCAATTTTAAACAACTCTAAGACATCTGTCTGTTCATCATGGAAACGGAGGCCGTCTCTAGCCATAAGTTGACGGAAATGTTCCAAATCAAAATCATTTGAAAAATTAGCTTTTCCGAGTGTTTCCTCAGTGTCAGCCATATCTTCTATCTCTGGAAAAGCCTGACTCAAAGGAACAGTCAAAGCTTCCCCATCTGCAGACTCTTGACGCAAATCAGAAACTGCTGGCTCACCGATTTTTTTCTCCAACAAGGTACGATAAACCGTATGACGCAAGAAATCCGAACTAGAAAGCGTTGGGTGAATAACAAGTTCATAGGCATCCCCATTTTGGTAAAGAGTGACCAAGTTGAAGGCTGATAAGATTTTAAAGGCTTTTAAGAGCCTATCCATCCCGAAATTGAGATGATTGAGAATAGCAGCAAAAAGATATTCCTTTTGCCCATTATCCCAAAAGGCTAGGGTGTAAAGGTAAAGACTCAGCGCATCCTGACCGATAATCGGGAGGTAGCACTGCACCAGAGATGTGGGATCTTGCGACACCCGATTATTCTTTAGAAAAGAAAAACGATCATTAGGCTTCATTTATTTTTCCTTTTTCTTCTTTGAAGATTGCGTAATTTGTTTGAGAAGATTCTCGAGCTCACTCACGTCTTTAAAACTACGATAGACACTAGCGAAACGAACATATGTGATTTCGTCAAGTTCTGCTAGCTCTTCCATTACAAGCGAACCAATGTCTTCACTTTGAATTTCATTATCATTGCGACTGAGGAGTTTTTGTTCAATACGATTGACGACCATGCCAATCTCATCACTGGACACCGGACGTTTTTGAGCTGAACGGATAATCCCATTAAAGATTTTATCTCTTGAGAACTGCTCCCGTGTGCCATCCTTT
This sequence comes from Streptococcus infantis, assembly GCF_021497965.1. Classification (GTDB taxonomy): domain Bacteria; phylum Bacillota; class Bacilli; order Lactobacillales; family Streptococcaceae; genus Streptococcus; species Streptococcus infantis_B. The sequence goes on from NZ_CP046525.1 coordinate 1,471,913, forward strand.
TTGACCACAACTAGCGTTCTTTCTTCTACACGTTCATAGGTCGTAAAACGATGTTGGCATTCTTCACACTCACGTCTTCTTCTAATCGTATTTCCTTCTTCAGCCTGACGGCTATCGATAACACTTGATTTAGTAGCGCCACATTTTGGACAACGCATGCCTTCCCCTCCTTGTCGTTTTCTTTTCATTATACCATTTTTTGAGCAATTCCCAAAATAATTCTCCTTTTGGCTTGACAAGTTTTTTGTTTAGTTGTACTATTTAATTAACACAAGAGAAAAATAGAAAGGAGACCGTGATGTCCTGGACATTTGATAACAACAAACCCATTTATTTGCAGATTATGGACAAAATCAAACTGCAAATTATTTCCCACAAACTTGAGCCTAGTCAACAACTCCCAACTGTTAGAGAATTGGCAAGTGAAGCTGGTGTCAATCCAAACACCATCCAACGTGCCCTATCAGACCTGGAAAGAGAAGGCTTCGTATACAGCAAGCGGACTGCTGGCCGCTTTGTCACAGAAGACTTGGACTTGATCTTCCAATCCCGCAAACAACTATCCGAAGAACAACTGCAACAGTTTGTCACAGCCATGGTAGAATTTGGCTATGAAAAAGAAGAACTACCTACTGTTTTGAGAGATTATATTGAAGGAGTTTAGACTATGACCTTATTAGAATTTGAAAATGTTTCAAAATCCTATGGACCCAACCCTGCCCTTAAAAATGTTTCCTTTGAAATTCCAGCTGGTAAGATTGTTGGTCTCCTTGGCCCAAATGGTTCTGGAAAGACAACCTTGATTAAGTTGATTAATGGCTTGCTTCAACCTGATGAAGGACGTATTCTTATCAACAATACAGAGCCTAGTCCCGAAACAAAAGCCATTGTGTCTTATCTACCTGACACGACCTACCTTAACGAGCAAATGAAGGTCAAAGAAGCTCTTACCTTCTTTAAAACCTTCTACAAGGATTTCAATCTTGATCGCGCTCAACACTTACTTCGTGATCTGGGTATCGATGAAAACAGTCGCCTTAAAAAGCTCTCAAAAGGGAACAAAGAGAAGGTCCAATTGATTCTTGTCATGAGTCGTGATGCTCGCTTATATGTCCTTGACGAGCCCATCGGAGGAGTCGACCCTGCAGCCCGTGACTATATCTTGAACACCATCATCAACAGCTACTCCCCAACTTCGACTGTCTTGATTTCAACTCATTTGATTTCAGACATCGAGCCAATCTTGGATGAGATTATTTTCCTCAAGGATGGAAAAATCGTACGTCAAGGAAATGTAGATGATATTCGCTACGAATCTGGAGAGTCTATCGATCAACTCTTCCGTCACGAATTCAAAGCTTAGGTAAAGGAGATTCTTATGTTTTGGAATTTAGTTCGTTATGAATTTAAAAATGTCAACAAATGGTTTTTTGCCCTCTATGCAGCTGTACTATCCCTATCTGTCATCATAGGAATTCACGGTAGTGCCTTATCAAGTACCTATTATCAAGACAAAGGTGCTCTCATGTTATTCTTTCTAGCTCTGGTTTTTGGGGGCCTCGTTATTACTCTGAGTATTTCAACCTTAATTTTGATCATTCAACGATTTAAGGGAAGTGTCTATGACCGTCGTGGTTATCTAACCCTAACCCTTCCAGTATCTGAACACCAGATTCTCTCTGCTAAAATCCTTGGAGCCTTTGTCTGGTCTTTGACAAGTACAGTGGTCTTTCTTTTGAGTCTTTACATCATCATTGCCATGATTAGCCCTGATGTCTTCATATCAACCTTATTCAAGGATCTTTTCGACTACTATCTAGGCAATTTATGGTTAAGCCTGACAACTTATGTCTTAAATACCCTTGCCAGCATCCTTTGTATCTACTTGTCTATTTCTATCGGTCAACTATTTGATGAATACCGTACAGCTCTAGCTGTTGTGGCCTATATTGTGATTCACACTCTCATTGGATTTAGCGATCTTTTCTTAAATATTAGTATAAATTACAGCTCTTTTCTCACTTATGAAATCATTAAAGATATCATTTTGATTGTTGTCTACTATATCGGCACCTACTACATCTTGAAGAATAAAGTTAACCTTCAATAATAAAAAACCCCTAGCAAATGAATTTTTGCTGGGGATTTTTATTGTTAAACAGATAAAAGGCCAAGAGATACTTGACCTTTAACTCAATATTATACCAGCTACAATTGGACTGATAAAGACATAAAGCAGACCTGTGACACCGATTGCCAAACCAGCCATGGCACCTGCAACTGATCCGTAGCGAAAAGCGGTCCCTGTTCCAACGGCGTGACCTGTTCCTCCTAGAGCCAAACCGGCAGCTACTGGATCGTCAATTTTTAGCCATTTTAAGAGTGTCGGTCCGATAACGCTAGTCAAAATACCAGTCGCTACTACTACGACCAAGGTGATTGTTGTGATTCCTTGTAGCTTTTCTGTGATTCCAACCGCCATCGCAGTCGTTACCGACTTTGGAAAAAGTGAAATCGCCAAGAAGAAATCCATGCCGAAAAATTTGGCGACTAGTGCTGTAAAAGTAGTATTCACGATGACTGCTAAAAAACTGCCTAACAAAATACTTCTAACATGGTGCTTCATGAGATGAAAACTTTTATAGAGAGGAATCCCGAGTGCTACTGTCGAAGGTACAATCAAGTTATTCAAATAAACCCCACCTTGATAATAGGCGGCGTAAGAAATACCCGTCAATTTCAGAAAAGCTATGATAAACAATGTTGCTAGCAGTAAGGGAGTCGTCAGAGGATGAGGGTATCGTCTAAAGATAATCATGCCTCCAAGATAAGCTAGGATAGACAAGGCTATCCCAAAAAGTGGATTGGATACAAATTCGCTCATTTGGCACCTCTTTCTTCGTAATCACCTTCATAACGCTTTTTGATAAACTGAACGACCAGCGCAATCAAGATAATATTGATCACTGCCGCAAAAAAGACAATCAAGACAATGGGCAATAAATAGGGAGCAATCACATCAAATTTCTCCATAATCCCAACCGCAGGAGGCAGAAAGAGAATGGTCATGTTGGCCAGCAGAAAATTCCCAACCATGTTGACATGACGTACCCGCAACCACTTGAACTGCAAAGCCAAAAATAAAATAATCAAACCAATAATGCTTCCAGGGATAGGCAAATGGAAAAGAACAGAAATTCCCTCACCAATCAGCGAAATCACAAAAAGAATCATTAACTGAACATATAACTTCATCGTATACTCCACAAATAGACTTTCTGCATACCAGTTTACTCCTTTTTCAGAAAATTTCAAGGAAATACACAAGAAACCTCCTTCTTGCTATCTCATCTAAAAAGTTGTATACTAATTGCGTGCGCAAGCATCTTAGATGCAAAAATCCATTTACAACTATTATAGAGGAAAGGAGATTAACATGACTTACTTAGAAAAATGGTTCGACTTCAACCGCCGACAAGTAGAGCTAGAAGCTATTTTAGAGCAAACGATCGCTGATCAGAGCGACCAAAGTCTAACGCTCAAAGAATTCTATCTCTTGCACTTTTTAAATCAGGCTCAAGAAAAATCTTTGAGACAGATTGACTTGCCAGATAAACTTCATCTGAGCCCTAGCGCTGTATCACGGATGGTGGCACGCCTAGAAGAAAAAAACTGTGGTTTACTTAGTCGGAGATGTTGCGATCAGGACAAGCGAGCTAGTTTTATCTGCCTCACTAGCGAAGGACAGACGACTCTTGCTTATCTACAAAAAGCAGTCGAAGAAAGTCTTGAAACAAAAGCAGACTGGTTGTTCTAAATTTTTCAAAAAAACTTGCGTGCGCAATCAATTTTCTTGACATTCCTTTTTCCAAGGAGTAAAATGAAGACATGATTTAGCAAAGGAGAATCCTATGATTGAAATCACTTATCTTGATGCCAGTAAGCAAGAGAGAACCGTAACATTCGAGTCATACGAAGAATTTGAACGTTCTCAACATGCCTGCCTGATTGGTGTCGCAGACTACTACCCTGTCCAAAAACTAACCTACAATGGTCATGTTCTGGACTACCATGGGACTTATGGGGATGTTTTCTTCTATCTCATGAAACAAGATTTAAGCCAATATAACTAAAAAGGAGAAATACTATGGCAAAAGCAATTACAGATGCAACATTTGAACAAGAAACTAAAGACGGATTGGTCTTAGTAGACTTCTGGGCAACTTGGTGTGGTCCATGTCGTATGCAAGGTCCAATTTTGGACAAATTGTCTGAAGAACTTTCAGAAGATGTTTTGAAAATCGTTAAAATGGACGTTGATGAAAATCCAAATACAGCTCGTTCATTTGGTATCATGTCTATCCCTACTCTTCTTTTCAAGAAAGATGGACAAGTCGTCAAACAAGTTGCAGGTGTTCACACTGCAGAACAAATCAAAGCTATCGTTGCTGAATTGAGTTAATTATAAAATCCCCCACCTCTTATCATGGGGGATTTTAATATATAAAAAACCTACTCTCCAATGTGATGAGTAGGTTTTTTGAGTTTCAATTATTCTTCAGTTCCAAGGAAATTTTTAGCAACAAGAGCTGCAAGAACTCCACCAACGATTGGTGCAAGGATGAAAATCCAAACTTGTTGAAGAGCTGCGCCACCTACCAATACAGCAGGAGCCAAGCTACGAGCTGGGTTTACTGAAAGACCAGTAATATTCAATCCAACAAGGATCAAAGCAGTCAATGACAAACCAATCACCAAACCAGCAATAGCACCATTACCTTTGCTTGCTGATGTTACAGTCATGATCACCAAAACAAACAAGAAAGTTGCAATTGTTTCAAACAAGAAACCACCAAAGACAGTTACACCATTTGCCAAGGCATTTTCACCAAGACTTGCAGTTGACATACCTGAATTTGCCAAGAGGAAGAATACAGCCCCAGATGCAAGGAAAGCACCAACTACTTGTCCAAGGATGTAGTTTACAAGCTCTGAAGATGACAAACGTTTGTTTACAAACATAGCGATAGAAACAGCTGGGTTCAAGTGAGCACCTGAAACAGTTCCAATTGAGAAGGCTGCGACTACGATTGCTAAACCAAAAGCAAGAGCAATCCCAAGGTGTCCAAGTCCTTCAACACCATTTCCAAAAACAACAGCTCCTGTTCCGATGAACACAAGCATAAATGTACCGATTAATTCAGCAACAAATTTTTTCATAATTAGTCTCCTTTTTTTCAACTACCTATTAGTCTATCAAAAGAAGGGGAGGGATTCAAGAAAAGTGCTTGGAAAATTGCAGGTCTTTGCACTTTTGGTTACCCGAGGCTAGTCAGGACAAACAGCACCAAGGACGGCTAAGGAGTGTCTTTGGTGCTGTTTATTTGGTTGAGTTTATTCTGTATATTCAACATAACCTTTTTCTTGTAATTTAGCTGCAGCTTCACTAATTTTCACTGGTTTTGGTTTGGTCGCAGGAAATTGATTTGGATCGCGTCGATGTAACTCTTTCCAGTCCATAGTTTGGTAATCATATATTACGGTTTGAATGTATTCTCCATCTTCCTTCTCAACTTTAGAGGTTATTCCAGTTACATCCTTATAAAGCTCTTGACTTTTGTTCAGAAGTTGAACAACCTCTTCTTCAGATTTGCCTAATCCTTTAGGGTTATAAAAGTAAATACCAATCTGTTTATAGACGATGTCATCCTTGAAGTAGTAGATAAGAAATGTTGATCCACCTTTATCTATACGCTTGAATCTTTGTACACCGTCTTTTGGCAGAGCTTCTGTTGTATTTTGTTTATTGGACGCTACTTGTGTTGTTGGAGCAGTCGTGGTTTCTTGAGCTGTTTGTGAAGTTTGCGCTGCGCTTCCTGCTGAATTGTTTTGTCCGCAAGCCGCAAGGGCGAAAACCGTTAATAGTAATACGAGTGATGTTTTTAAAGTTTTATTCATAGTGATTTACGTCTCCCTTGATCACTTTTATTTTACTATTGAACATAACCATTTTCAAGTAATTTTGGAACACCGTCACTATATTTTAAGATTGACGGATTATCATCTGGATGTGTTTCAGGAGATCGCTTATGTAATTCTTTCCAAATTTATTCCCGACTATAGCTTGGTTTTTCTTCTGTCACTTTACTTTGTAATTCTTGATACATCCCTAGCACCTCTGCTTTTCTAGTCACTGATCAAAAAGCCATTCATAGATGACTTTTTATTTCTTAAACATCGAATTTTTAATGAAAGAGAATATGGTACAAAAATGAAGTAAAGCACAAGCAATACCAGCTCTACTTTCAGTTCAGTTTTGAAATCACAGCCTCCAACGGCTTTTTTGAAAATAGCTACAAATAATCCAAAGATAATGACTGTCAACCATCCAAAGATCATCAGCAAAGCAATCACCCACCTCTCTATTACTTTACACTTACTCTCCCAACTCTGCACTGTAGGCGATAATCTGATCAACCGTGTCAGACAAGAACTGGATGGTATCACGGAGTGGTTTGTCTGTTGAAATATCCGCACCTATAATCATGGCTGACTCAAGTGGTGTCTTGCTACCACCTGATTTGAGGAGGTTGAGCCAGTCTTCAGCTCCAGTTTCCGAATGTTTCAGATGGAGGTAACCCGCAGTCGAGATGACAAGTCCGGCTGAGTAGGTGTAGCTATACAAACCCATATAGTAGTGAGCTTGGCGCATCCAAGTCAAAGCCGCATCATCATCAATCTCAATAGCATCACCCCAGAAGTCTGTCAAGACTTCCTTCATAATGCTGTTGAGTTTGCTTGCTCCAAAGGTTTCCCCTTCTTCAATCAGTGTATATACCTTACGTTGAAAAGCTGCTTCCAAGAGATGGGTAATAAAGTTATGGAAGTAGGTGTCCGTCAAGCGATGAGCTAAGGCAAAGCGTTTCTGACGTGGGTCATCAGATTGGTGTTCTAAGTAATCACTTAACAGCAATTCATTGAAGGTTGACGGTGCTTCGACATAGTAGGTCGACATGTGGGCATTGAAGTAGCTCTGATGATTATCCGAAAAAATAAATTGACCAGAATGCCCAATTTCATGAATCAAGGTATAAACATCGCTCAAACGACCTGTCCAGCTCATGAGGACATATGGATGCACACGATATGGATCAGCTGCATAACCACCAGAATCCTTGCCACTATTAGCAGCGAAGTCAACCCAGCGCTCTTCTTGATAGCGAGCGATTTCCTGACTGTATTCTTGACCCAAAGGTGCGACTGATTTCATAACTAAATCATAGGCATCATCAATGCTAACCTCTGGATTGAGAGCATTGTCCAAGTCCAATTTCCAATCAGCAAAGGTCATCTTCTCAAGACCATTCACCTTGGCAACATGCTTGAGGTATCTCTGAGCAACTGGCGCAAAGTCCTTCATGATGAGGTCAATCTGGCGGTCAAACATGGCACGGTCCACTTCTTGCTCAGCCAAAAGATAGTCGAATACTGAGTCATAACCTTTCATATCTGCCAACAATTTCTCAGACTTTACCTGAGCAAGATAGGCTGCCGCAGCTGTATTTTGGTGCTTACGTAGTCCATCTGAGAAGGAACGGAAAGATTTCTCACGAACTTCAGCATCCTCGTGATTTTGGTAGAAATTTTCATAGGTCACAAAGCTGTTTTTGTAGGTTTTTCCATGGGCTTCAAAGTCAGCCATTTCGAAATCCCCAGCTCGCATCTTGGTGTAAATATCCTGTGGACTGTAGAAAACTTCGCCAAGATTAGTCAAGGCCTTCTCCACATCAGCCCCTAGATAGTGGGCTTTTTTGATTTTGGCCTGACGAATGGCTGCAGTCAAGTGAGGCAATTCACCCAAATGGTCCAAGACTTCCTCGTCTGCTGCCACCAAGGCATCATCAAAGAAGGTCAAGGCTACGCTGGCATCTGTTTCAAAGTCCATTCCAGCTTGGGCGATATTGGCAAAATCTTCATTGCTATAATCTGTCGTCTGAGGCATAAAGGCATAATTACCAATATGGCTCATCTGGATATAGATTTGCTCCAATTCTGCAAAGGCCTTATCAAAATCCTCAAAAGTGTGAAGATTGCCCTTGTAGTCACGGCTAAATTGATTGATGTCTTCACGCGCCTTCTCTATCGCACGCAAGAAATCCTCACGGTCTTGATATAGGGCTGTTAAGTCCCAAAGTTCATTTTCAGGAAATTCTGAACGGTGTTTTTGTTCCATCTTTTTCCTCTTATTTCTCTAATTCTAACAAAACACTGATGGCTGATAAGGCATAAAGCGGTGCTGTTTCTGCTCGTAGGATGCGAGGGCCCAGACCTGCAAGAACTGCTCCTTTGGCTTCAAAACTTTCAATTTCTGCGGGTGAAAGACCACCTTCTGGTCCAAAGATAAAGAGCAGTTTAGATCCTTTTTCTAACCCAGCAACAGCTTGAATAAGGGCAGCTGATTCACCTTCTTTTGCTGACTCTTCATAGGCCACCACAATGCGGTCAAACTGGTCCAGTTGGGCTAGAAAATCAGACTTTTTTTCAAAAAGAGTGATACTTGGAACAAAGTTCCGCTTGCTTTGTTCTGCTGCTCCAAGGGCAATTTTTTCTAACTTCTCAACCTTTTTGCCCAATTTCTTGCCGTCCCATTTGGCAACTGACCAGTCTGCAGGAAAGGCCCAGATTTGGCTTGCACCCAGTTCCGTCACCTTTTGAGTGATAAACTCGAGTTTATCCCCCTTGGGAAAGCCTGAAGCGGTGGTCACTTGAATAGGTAGTTCCACATTATCAGCTAATTCTTCAACCAACTCAAACTGACGCGCCTCTACATTTACCACGCGCGCCAAGCGCTTGATGCCATCATCAAAGACCAAAGTAACCTCATCATTTTCCTTCAGGCGCATGACCTGAAACATGTGCTTACTGGTTTCCTTGTCCTCAATAGTGACAGGAGAACTAGCCAAACCTTTTACAAAATACTGTTGCATGCTAGCCTCCAATCACACCAGAGATATCCTTAGTTTTTTTGAAGACACAGGCATTCCATTCCCCTTGAATCATATGAGTTTCAAGGAAAAATCCAGCTGCTTCTGCTGACTCACGGACCATGTCCCACTTGTCCCTGATAATGCCACTCATGATGAGGTAACCTTCATCCTTGACCAAGTGATAAGCATCCTCTGTCAGATGAATGAGGATATCTGCCAAGATATTAGCCACGATGACATCTGCCTCAATCTCAACACCCTTAAGCAAATCTCCTGCTGCTACATGGATGTTTTCCATGCCAGGATTGAGCTCAATATTTTCCTGAGCGACTCGAACCGCTACATCATCTAGGTCATAGGCGAAAATCTCCTTGGCACCTAGGAGTGAGCTTGCAATAGAAAGAACCCCTGAACCAGTCCCTACATCTAGCACTGTTTCTCCACCACGAAGGACCTGCTCCAAGGCAAAAAGACTCATCTTGGTCGTAGGGTGGGTTCCTGTTCCAAAGGCCATCCCTGGATCTAGCTTGATAATCTTTTCTCCCGCCGTCGCCTCATAGTCCGTCCATGATGGTACGATGGTCAGGTCATGGGTAATGCGAGCTGGTTCATAGTATTTCTTCCAGTTGTCTGCCCAGTCTTCCTCAGCCAAGGCAGTCGTCCCAATCTTGACCTCTCCCAAATCCATAAAGTCTGTCAATTCTGCAAGACGAGTTTGCAAGTCCGCTTCCACCGCTGCTACATCAACTGTGTCAGGGTAGTAGGCAGTCACCACGATTTCTTCTTGCTGCTCGACCTCAGGGAAAATCTCACCGAAACGGTCGACATTTCCCACATAGTCCATGCTGTCTTCGATCGCTACCCCTTGGGCGCCTAACTCGATCAAGAGATTGGAAACTAATTCCTCTCCCTCACGCTTAACCGTTACTTTTAACTCTTGCCATGTTTCCATTTTGTATTTTCCTTATTCTTCTTAAATTCTTCAATCACATCTGTATAGTGTTCTTTCATTGCGCTATGAATCTGCTGTTTAAAAATACCAAACATAAGATAATAAACAAATAGAACAATTCCTGCAAGCAGTAGCAGTAATAAAAAATGTACTGAAAGGGGCAGTACGAGACCTTCACCACTCAGTAAGGGTAAAACAAGCATTAATCCCCAAATAACAGCCATAGAGATCCCAGCTACTTTCGTACCACTTTCTCTCTGCTTCTTTAACTTTAAATATTCCATGTAAATGAATGTAGCTTCTTCCCTAGAGTATTGTCCAGTTTTTAGTTTGCGTTTAACTTCCTTGTTTAACGTGGTTGTTGCAATCGCAAAAATCATTTCACTTCCTCCAAATAATCCCTCAATCTACCCTGCAACTGCGGAACTACTTGACTGGATGTCAAAAATTCCTCAATGTTCATCAATTTATAGCCCTGCCCTTCATCTCCAAAGGTGATACTGTCAAACTGTTCTTGACTTAGTTGCCCGACCATAAATACTGACTGTCTGCCTTCATAGAGCATGCTGGGATAGACCTTACTCCAGAGCAGGCAATCTTCGGTCAAGTGAATGCCTAGTTCCTCATAAACTTCACGCGCCGCGCATTCAAATGGGCTTTCGTCCCCTTCACGACCACCACCCGGCAACTCCCACATATTGGGCCAAGGGATATTTTCCTTGTCATCACGCAAGATGGTCAGTAGCTTATCTCCGCAAAATAGAGCAATCTTGCAACCTTGGAAATCAGTAAGTTCTATTTCCATGCTAGACTCCTAATATCTCGGATAAGGATAAAATTCTCCCTCTTCCAAGCCTGCTTTCCCTTCTTCAAAGACTTCTTGGTTCCATTCCATGACGAATTCTTCTGCTTCTGGGTCTTCCAAAAAGTCCATGAGGGCATCTAGTCCAACCTCTGCAGTATCTTTGAGGAATAGCGCAAAATAAGCTAAAAATTCACGAGAAAAACCTTTCTTAGGCAGATAAGGGATGACTGCCAAATAGTCTTCCTCATTAACTGTTGACTTGGCAGGGTTGTAAAAGAGTACCGCTTCTTCAAAGAGAATATCATCTGACGACACCTCTCCGTCCTCATCTAGCATCTCCACTCCTGCAGGATTTTGTGCCTCTAGCAAAAAACTCACTTCAACTGCATGATTGCGCTTGTCCCAGCTAATCTCATAGTCAAAAGGAAAGTTCTTATCCAATTCTTCTTGTAAAACATCTAAAAATCCGTATGTTGCCATCTTGTCCTCTTTCTATACAACTCTTCAATCGCCCCGAATACTCGGAAATATGCTAAAATAGATACTACCATATTACCACATTCGTATCAGAAAATCCATGTTAGAAAGGACTGCTATGCCAGACAATCTCGCGCTTCGTATGCGCCCAAAAACCATCGACCAGGTTATCGGTCAAGAGCATCTGGTAGGCCCAGGAAAAATCATCCGCCGTATGGTGGAGGCTAACCGCTTGTCCTCCATGATTCTCTATGGACCTCCGGGTATCGGAAAAACCAGTATCGCTTCAGCCATCGCTGGAACGACCAAGTATGCTTTTCGGACCTTCAATGCCACTGTTGATAGTAAAAAACGTCTCCAAGAAATCGCTGAGGAAGCTAAATTCTCAGGTGGCCTTGTACTGCTACTAGACGAGATTCATCGCCTTGACAAGACTAAACAAGACTTTCTCCTGCCTCTTTTGGAAAGTGGTCTAGTCATCATGATTGGGGCTACGACTGAAAATCCTTTCTTTTCTGTCACCCCAGCCATTCGTAGCCGTGTTCAGATTTTTGAGTTGGAACCCTTATCTAACCTAGATGTTAAAGAAGCCATTCAAATCGCCCTGACTAACCCTGAACGAGGCTTTGATTTCCCTGTTGAGTTAGATGATGATGCCCTTGATTTTATCGCAACATCTACCAATGGAGATCTCCGTTCTGCCTTCAATTCGCTTGATTTGGCAGTTCTCTCCACCCCAGAAAATGATGACGGTGTCCGTCACATCACGCTCGACATCATGGAAAATAGTCTTCAGAGAAGCTACATCACTATGGACAAGGATGGAGACGGACACTATGATGTTCTATCTGCCCTTCAAAAGTCTATTCGCGGATCAGATGTGGACGCTAGTCTCCACTATGCTGCTCGCTTGATAGAGGCCGGTGACCTTCCTAGCCTAGCTCGTCGTTTGACTGTTATTGCTTATGAAGATATCGGTTTGGCCAATCCCGAAGCCCAGATTCATACCGTGACTGCTCTGGATGCAGCACAGAGGATCGGTTTCCCCGAAGCCCGCATCCTCATTGCCAATGTTGTGATTGATTTGGCCCTTTCTCCAAAATCCAACTCAGCCTATGTAGCTATGGACAAGGCTCTGTCTGACCTTAAAACCTCAGGTCACCTACCAATCCCACGTCACCTGCGAGATGGCCACTATAGTGGTAGCAAGGAATTAGGCAATGCCCAAAACTACCTCTATCCACATAACTACCCAGGTCACTGGGTCAAACAAGAGTACTTGCCAGAAAAAATTCGCAACCATAGCTACTTCTCACCAGAAGATAGTGGAAAATACGAACGTGCCCTGGCTCAACGCAAGGAAACCATTGATAAATTACGAAACTTATGAAATCCTTTTCAAAATTTTTAATTTTCCCTTGATTTTTTTTGAAAAAGTGGTATCATATAATCATAGAAACGCTGTGGTGTACGACTTCACATTTAAGTGTTGACCGACTATTTTTTGTATTATTAGGGAAACAAAAGTCTTCTAACAGCATGTAGGCCGTCTCACACGGAAACAGCTTCAGTTAGAGCGAGTTGCCCACCTGCTTAATTGCGCGGGTTCAATACAAACCGTGAAGTTTCGGCACCAATACAGCTTTTTATTTGCCTCCTTAGCTCAGTTGGTAGAGCAGTAGACTCTTAATCTATGGGTCACAGGTTCGAGCCCTGTAGGGGGCATCTAAATCAACAGGAAAAAGCCTTTATTTATAAGGCTTTTTTGCTTGTCTATAACTGATTTACCCCATCATTTGCCCCACATTTTTTTATGAGCAATCTTTCCAGACATCTCTGATTATGAAAAACAAAAAAGCTATCCTACCTTTGCAAATTTGGATAAGATAGCGGAATATTTTAATGCAACTCCAACCCAACTCTTTGGAACGAGTAAAGAGATTGAGTTAGAAAAGAGTGTTCTTGAATCTAATGAATACTCTGATAAAGTAAGTGAAATCTTAAAAGCTGTCAAATACATCGAGCATTTCCTACATACTGATGGACAGTACTTAGAGGATTTACTTTACCTAACAAGAGGCAACCAACTATACACAGAAGATGGAAAAGAGTTGTATATTGATCCAACTTCTCAGAAAAGAACACTTCATACCCAATATGAACCTGGTTTTATTGAAGCAAGAGATAAATCTCCACTAGAGCTCTTAATTGAAAATAAGGAATTGTTTGATAAATAGAAAAAGCGAGGATAACCTCGCTTCAGATTGAAGTTAAAATCTTTAGAAGACACTTTTATAAGGACTTTGTCTTCAATCTGTGAAAAGAAGTGAAAACTCCTTTTCTTTTTGTAAGTCAGACTGAAACTTCCAAATTGTTTATTTATTTTATTGACATTTTCTATAAAAATAAGTACAATAGTTTTATTAGCAAACTATACTATATAGGGGGTATTGAAATGAAATTTTCTAATCGTTTACTGCTATTCCTTGCAGGAGTTGTTTTTGTCCTTTTAGGACTTTTCCTATTTACAAACCCAGTAGCTAATCTTGTTGCTTACAGCTGGTGGATTGCATTTGATTTACTGGTTTCTTCTATAGCAGCTATTTTAGGCTATTTCTCTGCACCAAAAGAGCTTCGCTCACCTGTTTATCTTTTCCAAGGGTTTGTTAGTCTTCTCTTAGCTCTTTACCTCGTTGCTTATGGCTTTGTGACCCTGCCGGTCGTCATTCCGACCATTGTAGGAATTTGGTTAATTGTAGAAGCCATTATTGCTTTCTTTAAAGGCAAACGTCTAGGATTGATTTTCCCTATTATTGGTAGCAATATCACGTGGGTAGCCTTGCTTGTATTTTTACTAGGTCTAGTGATTCTGTTCAATCCAGTGGCTACAGGTGTCTTTGTCGTTTATGTCATTGCCTTTTCATTTTTAGTTACTGGCTTCACCTACATTATTGAGGCCTTTCGTAAATAGTCTAGTTGCTATTTCTATCGCATTCAAAAAAGCTGGGAAATCATATTCTCAGCTTTTTCGTCTCTTTAATTATCACTTTTTCGCATTCCATTCTACGTAGAATTGCTCTAAGTATTCTTCCAAAGTATCGGCTAGAAATGCTGCTTTCCAATATTCTGGAATCGGTGCATTTAAAATCGTTGATTTATCAGTTATAAATTCTACTTTATTTTTAGATGACAACGTGTATCGATTTAAAAATGCAATTTTATCATTCATCTGTTGAACCATTTTATCCTCCGAGGTGGGTTGTTCTTTAGATATAGCTATTTCCCATTATGCTCTCTTTGGAAAGCTTCCATGGCCTTGAACTGCTCAAGCTCTTTTTCATTCGCTGGTTGCTTGCCGAGATATTTATATTCAAAAAAGTCCATTTGTTGACCTGAACTATAATCACTTTCATTCCAAGGTGCATAGTCAAATTCAGCAGATAATTTCGTGCTAATTACTTTTATAGTACAAGAAGTCCACAAAGGTTGGCCTTCTTTCTCAAAAATTTCTCTCAACTCCCAAGCTAATCTAAAGGTGCGTCTTTCTTGATTCCGAAACTCTAAATTAGGAATACCATACCGCTTTGGAATATATAGATTGTAGATATACTCATTTTTCCCCTCTTCATTAAAGAAATAATATACCTCTCCTCCATCAAAAGCTAAACTTATGTTAATAAAAAGATTATCCCATGCTACTGGTATTGTCTCATTAACACTCTGTGCAATCTCACGAATTTTCCCCATAATTTGTTTTTCCATTTTATCCTCCGATTTGGTCTCGCACTGATATTTATTGATAACAACACTATATATCTAGTATAGCATAATCATTAGGTATTATAGGTTTTCAAACCAAATGTGAGTCAATCGTTTTTGCCCCGCTTTTGCCCCATTTTTAAATCCTGACATTGAAAATACCTAAAAGTATTTCCCTAAAATCAGCTATATTTCAACATTTTTGTTTATTTTCAATATGAAAAGTTCTTACAAATTCATGTAGGGGGCATCTAAATCAACAGGAAAAAGCCTTGTTTTCAAGGCTTTTTTGATGTCAAATAACTTTTTGTAGCAAATCATTATAAAGGTTTTCCAACCTTATCAAACTTATCATTTATTCTCAATCAATTGCTAGCAATATTTGATAAGACCAACTGTTTTTTACAGTACAGAGCTAGTCTATAATTAACTAAACTATACTAATTTGTGCCCATATTACATGGCCAATCCGCATAGAGATTAAAATGGGCTATTATGAATTCATAAATTTTCGCAACAGAACAAGAGCAAGTCATTTAGAAATAAAAGAGAAGAGAATCTCTCACTCTCTTCTCAGTATATCTTATTAAATTTAGTTTTTCTTAATCTACCTGATTTTCCTTTGCAACGACAAATTCTTTAACCAGTCGATAGATAACAGCAAATACGGGGGTAAAGAATATCATCCCAAGTAAGCCAAAGAGATTGCCTCCAATACTAGCAGCCGCAAGCGTGAAAATAGCTGGTAAACCAATAGACTGACCTACAACTTTTGGATAAATAAGGTTTCCTTCAATCAGCTGTATAACTTGATATAGAAGAAGAGAAAGTAAGGCTTGAGTAGGACTCACTGTGAAGATAAAAATCGCTCCCACAACACAAGCAATCATAGGCCCTACATAAGGAATGAACGATAGCACTCCTGCAAATATACCTGTCATTACTCCATAGGGTATCCCAAACAGGCTGTAACCAACCGCTATCATAACTCCTATGATAACTGCTTCAATCAGCTGACTCATCAAAAATTGGTCATAAGTCTCTAGTGCTACTTGTCCAATGTAAGTCAACTTTATCACCACCTTCTCTGAAAGTAAGACTTTCAGAAGTCGGCTCGTCATCGCTGCCAAATGTTCCTTACTGGATAAAAATAAAAAGGTGAAGACTATAATCAAAAAGGCATTCATCAAACTTGAAAAAATATTGCCGATATTACTAGTCAGACCTGATAAAAAACCTATCAAAGCTTGGCTAATAGAACTAGATTGTCCCTGTATGCCTGATACGATAGTTGACAACATGTCTTTGGTTACAAATTCCGAGCTGCCTAGCAATTTCCCAAGTTGAGTAAGGACTGTTGAAAGGACTGTTCCCAGCTGACTAATAGTCTGAGCTAGGGTTGGCAGCACCAAAACCAAAAGAGCAATCACGATTAAGATAAGAGCTAGGAAAACAAGTACCATGGCAATCGGACGACGCAACTCTGCCTTTACCTTCAATTTAACTAAGTACTGTTCAATTTTTTTCATAGGAACATTAAGCACAAAAGCAATAACAGCACCATAAATCAAGGTTGATGTTACATCAAAGAGAGAGATTGCTCCTGATATAAAGCTCGATGCATTCAGAATTACAAGAGCAACCAGCCCTATAAAAAGGATTAACGGGGTATATTTTCTAACTAACTTCATAAATTCTCCTTAATAAACATGTTTAGATACGACTATACTATTTGGTTTTTCAAACTCTCGGTCAAGGTAGGCTTGATAAGTTCCTGGTGCGATAAATCCTTTTGGTGAGAGGATATCTGTTCCAGCTTGACCGACTATGGTATCAGCCAAGAGCACACAGTTTGTGGACAAGACAAAGTAGGATTTAAACTTAGATTTGATAAATTTATAAAGTTCCCCATCCGTCTCATGTCTGATTTTATAAGCGTAGGTGTAGTCTTCCTTACCATCTTCCGTTTTAATTTTATCTGCGCTTGGCTCCCAAGGAATCGTTAGTTGTTTTAATTCAGCTAATTTTTCCTGAACCGCTTCTTCCATTTCCGGTGTCAAATCTATTCCGTAACCAAATAGCGTTTTTTGACTCTCCCGTTTACATAAGTCAATGTACTTATCACGGTCACAGAAATATAAGACACCATCTCCTACCATACCAAATAAGGTCTCAGATGACGGATCATAGTTGCCATAAGAAATAACACGGCCCTGATAGCAGATATCCACATGACCAATAGCTGAAAACAGGGAGGTCTCAGCTGTATGAACAAAAATTTCTAGCTCTGCTGTCTTACCAGACTTCACCATTCCAAGATAGATTTCCTCTTCCTTATCAGCATTTTCCTGCATGAATTTATTGATTTTTGCTAAAGTACTTGCAGGGATGAGAGCGGCTAGGGCAATAGGTAAGCTCATTCTGACACGACGTTTGAGATGGTTTTTCCCAATTTCCTTTTCAAATAAGAAACCGTCACGGATATTGGACACACCATAAAGGCAAAAATAAGCCCCTAAAACAAAGAGTTGAAAGACAGAATTTCCCGTAGAGGACAAAAGACTAGTCCCACCAAGAAAAACTAGTACGAGACCATCTAGTAAGAAACGAAAACGAGGTCGAATTTTGTTTTTGCGGTAGAGAACATAGGTGACAAGGTTGATACTAGCATGAAAAATCTGAGAAATTCCAATCACAAGAGCCAAAATATAAATTGGCACATCAGTAGCAAGATTCGAGCCTAGCAAATATCCCATCACTAACAATTTAACCAGTGCAACTCCCAAGGTGTCCGTTGACTGACTTTTTTTGAAAATACGTAATACTAAATCTAAGACCGTTGCTATCCAAGCTAAAAACAGAACCAGTCGAATAACCGTCACTGGCAACCAAGTTCCCGTGACCATCAAGATAAGACCTAGCAGAACAAACAAGAAACCCTGAACAAGTAATTTCTTACCTGTCAGACCTAAAGAAAGAATTTTTTCCATAAAAGACCTTTCAAAAATAATAATTAAGCCCTTTGATCAAATTGACTGGTAAATAGCCAACGGCACAAACAGTCTGTACCAGCAAGACATAGCGATTAGCGATGACTGTAGTAAGGTCACCATCTTGTCTTATGCACTTCTAAAATTTGTTTTATTGAGTCGAAATCAGAGCTTTTAAAAACTAGCTAAACTTGAAAGCTAACCATAATTGCTAGATAAAAAAGGTGCAACCAATCCTTCTTGTAAAGGTAGGAAAGAATTATATCCATTCCATTAATTATTTATATATTACCTATTGTGACACAATACTCACTATAATTCAACTTTTTACCTATTTAAAACCATAAAGCCTACATAACTCTTTGAAGAGAACAAAAATCTGAATGTAATAAGATAGTACCCATTACCCATATTATAATTAGATTATGAATTGAAGCTTTTTGGAACTAAAATTAGGAATAATTGAGAAAGTAGGGAGGGAAATTTTGCTTTTACCCCATTTTGAAATAATTTCATTTTAGATTTTTCTAAGTTTCTTTCAAAGAGCCTGCAGGGGGCATCTAAACAACAGGAAAAAGCCTTGATTTTAAGGCTTTTTTGTTTATCTAAGTATTTAGGATACACCACCAAAGACAGTTTCCCAATGTTCCACTTCTTCCTTAAATCGTACTTTTCCTTGGCTGTATAATCTCATAATCTTCACAAAGCGAACTGGATTGTTTTGGTTATACAAAAGAAATACTGAAAAGAATAACAAGCCAGCTAACCACAAACCATATCCTTCATCAATCGGTTGGCCAAATTTTAGAGGAAGAGTCAAGAAATACAAGAAGTAATAGACAGACACTATATTTACTACAATGCGAGCAAATCGAAAAACTAGAGTGCCTAGTTGTCTGGGATCAAACTGGTTTTTCACAAACAAATTATGAGATGCTGCAAAGAAAAAGACTTTCTCTGTCGTTGGCTGGGCCTTGCGAACATTTTTATAGAGAGCTCGTTCGAGTAAAGCAACTAACGAGAAAAACTGCATCAACCAAAAGAGAAGAATACAGGCTAGACTGAACCAGTTATAGACACCAACAAACTTGAGTGAAAAGAAGCCCGAAACTGCGGGTCCACCTGCTAGTAAGAGAATTACCAAGTCAGGAATAAAGGAATTCGTGTCACCAGCTTTTTCAGTATTGAGCAATCTACTCTTTGGAGCAGCTAAATCCTCTCCTGTCTTTTGGTCATAATAAACAGCTTGACCATTGCATTCGCCGATAAAGACACGACGGCGTCCAAGAAAAAACATATTAACCTCTTTCTATTTATGAAAAATATACTTACTTATCTAGTCTGAATGATATTTTAATAATAGTATACCACAAACCAACTTGCTAGTTCATAGGATAACTAAGGTTGGAAGATTGCTAAAAGGTTGACAGAACTTCGCTCCATAGGATATGATGGGAATACCTAGAATTTTTACTCTCCACTACCTATATGACTTCTACTAAAAAAGCGTTGGCGAGTTCAATTCTATATCTGGAGGTTTCTATGAAAATCTATTATTCAAAATTTGTCGGTGTCGGCTATCTAGTCTTTGCGACGGGTGTATTCTTTCAATTTTTCATTTTCCTCGCGCATGGATTGATCGACTTTTCCAAGCTTAGTCTTCTTACTGTAGTTCCAACCATCCTCTTTTTCGCTGCTATCTATTCAACGATTGCAGGCATCAAAAGACTGACTAGTCGTAGGCTTTCCTTTGAATTCACCTTTGAAGGTATTTATGTCTATCCTGGGTTATTCTTCTCAAAAGAAATCTTCATCCCAAAAGAAGAATTGCTGCGAGCATCGTATGTTGAAGTGGATGTCAGCGACCCTGACCATGTCAACAGCAAGGCTTGCTATTTAGATTTTGACCTGAGAGAGGTGACCCAGCTAGAAGATATTTCTAAGTCAAACGTCATCATCGATACAAGTGTTCTGATATTGCGTCTCGCCCTTAGCCTCTGTCGATTTAGAGAGGAAGAAAAAGCCGAGTTGGCGACCTATCTAAAAGAAAACTACGGAATTGATTTCTTATATTAGCAAGTAAAGAAAGCCCTGATGTAGGGCTTTTTTGATATTATCCTTATTATCTTTCACTTTAAAGTGGACTTGTTCATTATCCAACTTAAACGTCATGTATAGTTGAATGATAAAAAATTTATGCTTTGAGAACATAGAAAAGCAAGGACATTTCACCACCCTTACTTCTGATTGATGTTCTTAGTTACGGTAAAACTGGTTATCTTTGTCGCTTACAGATTGACCGATAGACAAGACATCTTGACTGCCATCTGTACCTGTCACTTCGTTTTGGACTCCAGCTGGGGTAAAGATCAGTCGTGCCCCTTGCCCACCACCGACAAGATGAATACCTGTTGAGTAGTAGCCGTCTTTTTCCTCTACTTGCCCCATCTCGTATTTAAAGGTTCCATTTGAACTTTGGATCGTTACAATTCCATCTGCTGTGACTGTTGCAGTTGTTCCCGCGTAGTTTTCCCAAGTCCCAAGGAATTTAGAATAATCTTTTTGATTTTCCGCCTTTGTCTCAGTTTGACTACCTGTAGCGCTTGAAGAACTTGTCTCAGACTTCTGCTCCTCTTTTTGACTAGCTTCTGTTTTACTTGATGACTCTGTAGTCACCTTGCTTGTTGTCTCCTTTTGGTTTGAAGATGACGTATTCTTGTCAGTCTTTCCACCACAGGCAGCCAAGGTCAAGGCAGCTAACAAGGTCAGGACTGATAGGCTCGTATAGCGCAATGTTTTGTTTTTCATAAAAATCTCCTTTGAAATAGATACAGATAAAAGTAGCTCGTCAGATTTTGCATATATTTGACGGCTGTATCATAGTCTTCAGTGTATCATTTATTTGCTTTTAATTCAATAGCTATCATATATCGAAAAAAGGCTAATCCAAGTAGGAATTAGCCCTTTTATTTCTAGTTTTGATTTGCTCGTTTTTTAGTAGATAAACATGGCATCGCCAAAGCTAAAGAAACGGTATTTTTGCTCGATAGCATGCTGGTAGGCTTCGAGGACCAATTCACGGCCTGCAAAGGCTGAGACAAGCATGACCAAGGTTGACTTAGGCAGGTGGAAATTAGTAGAAAAAGCATCCACCACCTTCCAGTCATAGCCTGGCTTGATAAAGATATTGGTCCAGCCAGAGTCGGCCTGGATTTGCCCGTCAAACTTGCTTCCGATAGTCTCTAGCGTACGGATAGAGGTTGTCCCCACAGCAATGACACGGCCACCATTTTCCTTGACCTGACGCAAGGTCGTTGCAGCTTCCTCAGATAATTGGTAAAACTCTGAGTGCATCTCGTGTTCATCTAGATTATCGACCGAAACAGGTCTAAAGGTTCCAAGCCCAACGTGCAAGGTCAAGTAGACTAGGTGAACTCCTTTTTGTTGGATCTCTTCTAGTAATTCTTTGGTAAAATGAAGGCCTGCAGTCGGAGCAGCGGCTGAGCCACTCTCCTTGGCATAGACGGTCTGGTACCGTTCACGGTCATCCAACTTTTCGTGGATATAAGGAGGCAAAGGCATTTCTCCAAGACTTTCAAGTACTTCTAGGAAAATTCCTTCATACTCAAAACGGACAATACGACCGCCATGGGTTAATTCCTCGGTCACGACTGCGCTAAGTCGACCATCACCAAAGATAACACGGGCCCCGACCTTGAGACGCTTAGCTGGCTTTGCCAAGACTTCCCATTCGTCTCCAGCTGTATTTTTCAAGAGTAAGAGTTCAACGTGGCCCCCTGTTTCTTCCTTTTGGCCATGAAGTCGCGCTGGTAGTACGCGGGTGTCATTCATAACCAGGGCATCACCCGGCTCTAGCATTTCAATAATTGAGTGAAAATGGCGATCTTGAAATTCCCCTGTTTTGCGATTGACCATCAAGAGCTTAGAGGCATCGCGCTTTTCCAAAGGAGTCTGAGCAATCAGTTCCTCCGGCAAGTGAAAATCAAAATCATTTGTATTTAATGTCGTCATTCTTCTTTTCTCTTCTCATTTATTCAAATTACTTATCAAAGCGAACTTCTTCAAGTAGGTACTCGATGAAGCGTTCACCCATCTTAGACAAGCTAGTTTTCTCATGCTGGATATAAACCAGTTCAATCAGATCATCAATATCAAGTGGAATCGAGACAATATTATCTCCATTAAGATTACTATTGAGGATACCAGTCGCGATGGTATAGCCGTCCAAACCAATCAAGAGATTGAACAAGGTCGCACGGTCACTAACAACGATGGATTTCTTGTGGTGTTCCTGAGACAAAATCTCCTCTGAGAAATAGAAGGAATTATGGGTACCTTGGTCATAGCTCAAGTATGGGAAGTCTTCTAGATCTGCCAACTGCACCTTGTCTCTTTTAGCAAGAGGGTTGGTCTTGCTGACAAAGATATGGGGTTGGGCTGTAAAGAGATGGTGGGCAACTAGATGGTTATCATCCAACATCTTAGAAAGGACATCACGGTTATAGCTATTTAAAAAGAGGACTCCGACTTCACTACGGAAGTTCTTGACGTCGTCGATGATTTCCCAAGTTCTCGTCTCACGCAAAAAAAGCTCATACTTTTCCATATCGCTCTTCTTGAGCAAGGAAACAAAAGCATTGACTACGAAGGCATAGTGCTGCGAAGACACACTAAAAAGCTCGCGATGAGCGATGGGGTTCTTATAGCGTTCTTCTAGAAGTTGGGTTTGCTCGACAACCTGACGGGCATAGGACAAAAATTCCATCCCATCACGTGTGAGGGTGATTCCCTTGGGATTTCGAATAAAAATCTCAATCCCCATCTCATTTTCTAGATCACGAACTGCATTTGATAGACTGGGTTGCGTAATGAAGAGTTGCTTGGCAGCCTCATTCATGGAACCAGTCTCTACAATTTTGATAATATAGTGTAATTGTTGAATTCTCATGCTTTTATTGTACCATACTTGACGCAATATAAAAAGAACCAGTCACTGCAAGTCCCATTATCTGCTGTGAATCTTAAAAGAGGTCGGAACAATTCCAACCTCTTTTTATCTTAATAGTTAAATAAGCTTTCAAATCGAAACTTAGCTTCCTCTTTCCCAGAAGATGGCTAATAAAATCATGGCACCGAGAACTGATGGGATAATGGCTGTACCGTTTAGGCTTGGTCCCCAAGCACCAAAGAGTAATTGTCCTAAAAAGGCACCAATCCAGCCAAGAAACATTTTCCCGAAGCATCCCATATGTTCTCCACGATTGGTGATAGCTCCTGCTAGTAGTCCGATTAAAAGTCCGACAAACATACTTCCAATCATAGCTTCTCCTTAAATTGCCCAATCTCCATTGCGGAAGAGTGGAACGCGTGTTCCATCCTCACGGATACCATCGATATCCATTTGGTTAGAACCAATCATAAAGTCAACGTGAACATCGGAACGGTTAAGCCCTGCAGCTTCAAGTTCTTCTTCGCTCATCTCTGCTCCACCAACAACGCTAGTTGCATAGGCTGCACCAATAGCCAAGTGGTTTGAAGCATTTTCATCAAAAAGAGTATTAAAGAAGGTAATACCTGACTGAGAAATTGGGCTTGGATCTGGTACCAAGGCACATTCACCCAAGGCACGCGCACCAGCATTCTTAAAGACAAGGTCCTTCATAACTTGATCACCCTTTTCAGCTGTGATATCAACGATTTGACCATTTTCAAAGGTTACCTTGATACCTTCGATGATGTTTCCATTATAGCTAAGTGGTTTTGTAGATGTTACATAACCATCTGCACGACGGAAGTCAGGTGCTGTAAAGACTTCTTCTGTTGGCATATTTGGCAAGAATCCTTCACCTTGGGCATTAACTGCACCAGCTGATTCCCAAACGTGGTTCTTAGGCAAGCCAAGTGTCAAATCAGTTCCAGGCGCTGTGTAGTGAAGGGCTGAGAATTGTTCTTTGTTGAGCATTTCCGCCTTGCTCTTGAGAATAGCAGCATGTTCTTCCCAAGCCTTAACTGGATCTTCTTCATAGATACGGCAAGTCTTGAAGATTTGGTCCCAAAGGAGGTCAACTGCTTCTTCATCGCTCGCCGCATTTGGAAAGACCTTCTTAGCCCACTCGAGTCCAGCTGCAGCAGCAACTGTCCAGCTAACCTTATTGGATTGAGTTGCGATACGCATCGGCTTCATGGCGATTCCCATCGCTTTTGCAGAAGCAGAAAGTTTTTCAGCGTCCACTCCGTTCAAGGCACCTGGGTCAGAAGAACGGACACCGAGACGACTTGCTTTGTTTTCAAGGAGGTAGTTCATCTCAGCAATCTTGTATTCAGGCACATTGTCCAAACGCTCCATCGGCGCGTGAAGGAATTTCTCACGGTTTACAAAGTCGTCAGCCCATTGAACGATAACTTCGTGGGCTCCAAGTGCATAGGCTTCTTTGACGATTAAGTGAGCCAACTCGCGTTGCTCCACATCGATAGAGAGAGCCAAAGTGTGACCAGGTTGCACGTTAACTCCGTTTGCAACCAAAAGCTTAGCGTATTTTTCTAGATTTTCTTTAAAATTTGGTAAAACCATTTGTGTTTCCCTTTTCTATTTTTATTTTTCTTTCAAAGCAGAAAATAATCCTGCTAAAGCAATAGCACCAGACAAGAGTGCTGTCGATAGAAGAATTGTCTGATCAGCAAGCTCTAACTGATATTCAAAAACCTTTTGAGCAGGTTTGTCTTCCGCAAAAATTCTGAGTTTCATCAAATGTCCTCCGTTACTAGTCCCTAAAACAAATCATCAAACAAACTCAACTGGTTATCCTC
Organism: Streptococcus infantis; assembly: GCF_021497965.1. Taxonomy (GTDB): domain Bacteria; phylum Bacillota; class Bacilli; order Lactobacillales; family Streptococcaceae; genus Streptococcus; species Streptococcus infantis_B. The sequence continues at coordinate 1,496,711 of NZ_CP046525.1, forward strand.
TGGCATATTACCGAGAATCCCCATTTCATCCATCTTTTCAACCAAGGTTGATGAGAGTCCACCACGCTTGCGGAGTTCTGTTTTAGAGAGGAACTCCCCTTCTTGACGAGCTCGCACCAATTGCTTAGCAACGTTCTCTCCTAGACCATCCATAGCGACAAACGGTGGGATGAGGGTGTCTCCATCGATGATAAATTCAGTCGCATCACTGCGATAGAGGTCCAACTTCCCAAATTTGAAGCCACGCTCCCACATCTCGTTGACGATTTCAAGCGTTGTATAGAGGTCAATTTCTACGTTAGAAGCTTCATTGTTCTTGCGCTTTTCAGCAATTTCTTGCATCTTGCGTTTGATAGCATCCAAGCCTGCACCCATGGTCTTGATATCAAAAGCCTTGGCACGGATGGAGAAGTAAGCACAGTAATAATAAATCGGATGGTGAACCTTGAAGTAGGCCACACGCAAGGCCATCATAACGTAGGCTGCCGCATGGGCTTTAGGGAACATGTACTTGATTTTTCCACAAGATTCGATATACCACTCAGGTACATTGTTAGCCTTCATGGCCTCGATATATCCATTACGCTCTTCTTCAGAGATTTTGAGCCACATTCCCTTACGCACTCGCTCCATGATGGTAAAGGCCATCTTTGGATCTAGGCCAGCGTGCATGAGGTAAACCATGATGTCATCCCGACATCCGATAACAGTTGATAGGTCCGCAATTCCAGCCTTAATCAAGTCCTGGGCATTTCCCAACCATACGTCGGTACCGTGAGACAGACCAGAAAGCTGGAGCAACTCGGCAAAGGTCGTCGGATGGGTTTCATCCACCATTCCGCGAACGAAGTTGGTTCCAAACTCTGGAATACCAAGCATACCAGTTGAAGTCCCGATTTGTTCAGGTGTCACTCCCAGGATATCTGTACCCGAGAAGAGGGCCATGACACCAGGATCATCCATAGGGATATCATTTGGATCAATGCCTGATAAGTCCTGGAGCTTGCGAATCATGGTCGGATCATCATGACCAAGAACATCGAGCTTAAGGACGTTCTCATCGATATCGTGGAAGTTAAAGTGAGTGGTTTGCCATTCAGCAGTCACATCATCTGCAGGATACTGCACTGGAGTAAAGTCATAGACATCCATATAGTTTGGGATAACAACGATTCCCCCTGGGTGCTGACCAGTCGTCCGTTTAACACCGGCAGCTCCTTGGGCTAGGCGCTCTACTTCGGCTTCACGGTAGAACTTGCCATAGTCACGCTCGTAACCCTTGACAAATCCATAGGCTGTTTTAGCAGCCACCGTACCAACCGTTCCTGCACGGAAGGCATATTCTTCCCCAAAGATATCACGAACATCCAAGTGGGCACTCGGCTGGTCCTCCCCTGAGAAGTTCAAATCGATATCGGGTACCTTGTCCCCATCAAAACCAAGGAAGGTCTCGAAAGGAATGTCCTGTCCATTTTTACTGAGCTTGTGCCCACAGTTTGGACAGTCTTTATCTGGCATATCAAATCCTGAACCGTAGGAACCATCCGTGATAAACTCACTATACTGACACTGCCCACAGACATAGTGAGGAGAGAGAGGATTAACCTCGGTAATCCCAATCATAGTCGCAACAAAACTGGATCCAACAGACCCACGGGAACCAACCAAGTAGCCTCGTTCGTTGGAACGGTGCACTAGCATCTGTGAAGCTAGATAAATCACGGCAAATCCATTCCCCAAGATAGAGGTTAGTTCCTTTTCAATCCGCAAATCAACGATATCTGGGAGTGGGTTTCCATAGATTTCAAAGGCTTTTTTATAGGTTAACTCGGCAACTGTTTCTTCAGCTCTATCAATGAAAGGCGTGTATAAATCACCCTTTACAACCTCCACAGGTTCAAAGATTTCTGCCAAGGCATTGGTATTTTCAATGACAATCTTGCGAGCCAAGTCCTCCCCTAGAAAGGCAAATTCATCCAACATTTCATTAGTCGTTCTAAAATGTGCCTTTGGTAGCGGTGCTGGTTGAGCAGCTTCTCCATGACCAATAGTTCGGTTAATCATAGCTCCCTGACCTAGACTGCGAACGATGATTTCGCGATAAATTTCATCCTCAGGTTCGAGATAGTGGACATTTCCTGTCGCAAGAACGGGCTTGCCGAGACGATCTCCAACCTCTATCAAACTCTTGATAATGGTTTGGAGTTCTTCCATGTCCTTGACCTGCTCTTTAGCAATCAGAGGTGCATAGATAGCTGGAGGCATCACCTCGATAAAGTCATAGTATTTAGCAACTTCGACTGCTGCATCTACACCTTGTGATACAACTGCATCAAAGACTTCTCCTTCCGTACAAGCAGAACCCAAGATTAACCCTTCTCGATGGGCATCTAGTACTGTACGTGGAATCCGTGGTACTCCTTCAAAATACTGGGTATTTGAGAGAGAAACCAGCTTAAAGATATTTTTCAAGCCCACTTGATTTTTTACATAGATAGTTGCATGCTTGACGCGAGCTTTTTTATAAGAGTCCGGACTGATTAAATCAAGGTTTAATCGTGCCAAATCTGTCACACCATGTTTTTCTGCCACTTCCTTGATAAAGATAAAGAGCAGACGGCCAGTTGCTTCCGCATCGTAGTTGGCCATGTGGTGGTGTTCTAGAGCTACACCAAAACGTTTAGTCAAAGGTCCTAGACCATGACGTTTGTACTCAGGATAGAGATTTCTAGCGAACTCTAGCGTATCGATGACAGGTTGAGTAATTTTTGGAAGACCGTGACGCTCATAGTTGGCATTCATAAAACCAACGTCAAAGGTCGCATTATGGGCTACAAGAACGGTATCTTTACAGAATTCTTGGAATTCTTTCAGAACTTGAATCAAGGGTTTGGCATTTTTTACATGGTCGTCCGTGATTCCTGTCAATTCAGTTGTAAAGGCTGATAAGGGGTGGCCAGGATTGATAAATTCATCGAATTCAGCGACGATATTACCCTTATACATCTTAGAAGCCGCAACTTGAATCAAGTCATTATAGATAGCTGAAAGTCCTGTCGTTTCCACGTCAAAGACTACATAGGTCGCTTCAGAAAGGTCCATTTCCACTTCGTTATAGACGATAGGAACACGGTCTTCAACGATATTGGCTTCCATCCCATAGATCAGCTGGATGCCAGCTTTCTTAGCTGCCTTATAGCCATGAGGGAAGGATTGAACATTTCCGTGGTCCGTGATTGCTACTGCCTTGTGTCCCCATTTGGCTGCTTTCGCAACGAGTTCTTCAACTTCAGGTAGAGCATCCATAGTCGACATATTGGTATGCGCATGGAACTCAACCCGACGTTCTCCCTCTGGCATCAAGTCTTTACGCTCATAGTGGACAACTTCCTGCACATCTTGCACATTCATGGTCAAGTCTCGTGTGAAATTATTCATCTCAACATTCCCACGAACACGAAGCCAAGAGTTTTTCTTGATCATGTCAAACTTCTGAGCTTCTTCTTCATTTTTGACCCATTTTTGCATAGAGAAACTAGAAGTATAGTCGGTCATCTTGAAGTTAATCAAAACACGACCTGTTCTAGTCACCTTTTGCTCAACATCAAAGACAACTCCTTCAAATACCAAACGGTTCTCCTCAGTATTAACCTCAATCATTGGAGTAATTTCTGCCTTGTCTAGTTTTGGCTTGGCAGCTGCCTTCTTGGCTTGGAAATCAAAGACAGGCTTGTCCTCTACTGGAGGTGGTGGCGCCATCTGTTCCAACTGCTCCATAGCCCGAAGAGTTTCTTCATTGGCAGCCTGAACAATCATTTGATTTTCCGAATGGAAAGCTTCTTGCTCTTCCTTGGTCAAATCTTCATTTTTCTCTAAAACACAAGTGAATTTAGGAAAGCCAAAGAGTTCCAGCTGTTTACTGAGATTTGGTAGGTGGTTTTTTCTAAAATGTTCTGTATCTGCTGCTTCAGAAGCTTCAATAATCAACTGATCATTTTCAACACGAACCTGACAGTTTTGATACATGGAACGAAAACCCTGGCTAGCACAAGGTCCATCTGAAAAAGCCTCTTGATAGTAGGCTTGTAGAAGCTCTTTTGCAAAGTCTTGGTGGCGAGTTTTTATCTCAAAGGTTGCTTGATTTCCTGTTTTTGAAAATTCTTCTTTCAGACCTTTCTTCAACGCTAAAAAGAGTTCAAAAGGCAGGATATTCTCAAAGACAAAACGAAACTCCCAAATTTTACTTTGTTTGTGTACAATAACTTGTTCAATCTCTGCCTGGGAGAAGGCTTCATGATTTCTTATCTCAGTGGGGATTCCCAACTGATTCATTAAAATTTCAAAAGTGGTTGACATCCATTTTCCTCACAATATACTCCTTCTATTTTACCATATTTGAGGCCATTTTAGCTATTTCTACCAAACAGAAAAAGAAGCCACAAAGTGACTTCTTTTAAAGTGACGGTGAATTATTCTTCACCTTTGTTTTTCTTAATGATTTCTTCTTGTACTGACTTAGGTACATCTTCGTAGTGGTCGAATACCATCATGAATGTCCCACGTCCTTGTGATGCAGAACGAAGAACTGTTGCGTAACCGAACATTTCAGCAAGTGGAACGTAAGCACGAACGATTTGGCTGTTACCGTGTGCTTCCATACCATCTACACGTCCACGACGAGCAGTTACGTGACCCATAACATCACCAAGGTTTTCTTCTGGAACAGTGATTGTTACAAGCATCATTGGTTCAAGGATAGCTGGTTGTGCAGTCTTAGCAGCTTCTTTAAGTGCAAGAGATGCAGCGATCTTGAAGGCAGTTTCAGATGAGTCGACATCGTGGTATGAACCATCGTAAAGCTTAGCTTTAACGTCAACCATTGGGTAACCAGCAAGAACACCGTTAGCCATAGATTCTACCAAACCTTTTTCAACCGCTGGGATAAATTCACGAGGAACCACACCACCGACGATTGCATTTTCGAATTCGAATCCTTTTCCTTCTTCGTTTGGAGTAAATTCAATCCATACATCACCGAATTGACCTTTACCACCAGACTGACGTTTGAAGAATCCACGTGCTTGAGTAGGAGCGCGGAATGTTTCACGGTAAGATACTTGAGGAGCACCTACGTTCGCTTCAACTTTGAACTCACGACGCATACGGTCAACAAGGACGTCAAGGTGAAGCTCACCCATACCAGAGATAACTGTTTCACCAGTTTCAACGTTTGTTTCAACGCGGAATGTTGGATCTTCTTCAGCCAATTTTTGAAGGGCGATACCCATCTTGTCTTGGTCTGCTTTAGATTTTGGCTCAACCATCAATTGGATAACTGGTTCTGGAACGTTGATTGACTCAAGGATGATTTTAGCTTTTTCATCTGTCAATGAGTCACCAGTTGTAGTATCTTTCAAACCAACGGCAGCAGCGATATCACCTGAGTAAACAGTATCGATTTCTTGACGGCTGTTAGCGTGCATTTGAAGGATACGTCCGATACGTTCACGTTTACCTTTAGAAGTGTTCAATACATAAGAACCTGATTGAAGAACACCTGAGTAAACACGGAAGAATGTCAAACGACCTACGAATGGGTCAGTCATGATCTTGAAGGCGAGAGCTGCAAATGGCTCTTCGTCAGATGCAGGACGAGTTTCTTCTTCATCTGTATCTGGGTTGATACCCTTGATTGCTGGGATGTCAAGTGGGCTTGGAAGGTAGTCGATAACCGCATCAAGCATCAATTGAACACCTTTGTTCTTGAAGGCAGAACCACACAATACTGGGAAGAATTCAACGTTGATAGTTGCTTTACGGATAGCAGCTTTCAATTCTTCGTTAGTGATTTCTTCACCTTCAAGATATTTCATCATCAATTCTTCATCAGTTTCAGCAACTGCTTCAACCAATTTTTCACGGTATTCTTGAGCTTGGTCAAGGTATTCAGCTGGAATATCTTCTTCAAGGATATCTGTACCAAGGTCGTTAGTATAGATTTCAGCTTTCATCTTGATCAAGTCGATGATACCACGGAAGTCATCTTCAGAACCGATTGGCAATTGAATTGGGTGTGCGTTCGCTTGAAGACGATCGTGAAGTGTGCTTACTGAGTAAAGGAAGTCAGCACCGATTTTGTCCATTTTGTTGGCAAATACGATACGTGGAACTCCGTACTCAGTTGCTTGAACGCCAAAACTGTTTCAGTTTGAGGCTCAACACCTGATGTGGAGTCAAGAACTGTAAACCGCACCGTCCAATACACGAAGAGAACGCTGCTCGACTTCGATGTGAAGTCCACGTTGGCCTGGTGTGTCGATTGATGTTTACGCCGGTGGTTGTTCCATTGTAAGCTGTTGTCGGCAGCAGCGTGATCGTGATAGTGATACCAACGTTCTTGCTCTGCTCCATACCAGTCCTTTGTGAAGCCTTCGTGAGTTTTTCACCGATTTGGTGGATTTACCAGTGTAGGTAAAAGAATACGCTCAGTTGTATGTGTTTTACCGGACATCGACACGGAGCCATTATACCGATATACGAGTTTTTCCAAGTGAAACTTCGCGTGCCATGAGGTGTGTTTCCCATATTATTTTTTATTCTTCCATCCAATATGTAACCAGGGACGATTAATAAAAAAACGGATTAGGCAGGACCCACCATGCGCGCTTCTCAAGTTATCTTGTTTAGTTGGTTTCAACTTTGTTGAGATGGGAAGTTGCAATTGAAACTCGGGCTCAAAGTTAGTTAGCCGATTTAGCCGGAACGGGGATGCATGTGTGAAAAAGATAAACTTTCCTTGTATTCGGTCGAATACTGCGTTCAGTTTTCCTATTTTCACTTTGCATCCATGCCGTCCTAGCATCATGATTTTTACCAACGGAAGTGTGCGAAGGCACACGGTTAGCTTCAGCCATACGGTGAGTGTTCGCTGCCATCACGCACCCAGCCCTGCCCATTTCCCCCAGTCAGTGGTCATACGCTATAACTCTCTCCCGATCCACGCGACATTAGCGCCTAGGCTTCCGCTTAACACATGCTCACGTTTGTTAACTTGCCCTGCACCAGTGTGTTAGCAGCAGACCAAGATTTCTTTGCAAGGACGGTCTGGCATTGTGTGTTCACCACGAAGGCGAGCGATTGTTACAACCAACGGAAGTCCAAGTGTTGTAGACGCGACAGTTCCGCGACGAACTTTCAACTGGGACTGGTAGTTAGATACCACCAACCGACGTGGCACGTACTTCAAGTACAGGCATGATGTTTTCCATAGCTGTTTCAAATACTTCAAGTGCATCGTTACCAGTAGCTTCTTTGATTTGCTCCAAAAGCACGTAAACGATTGAAGCAGCTGTACCACGTTTACCATCAAGCATAACGCGGTGATAAGACGAGTAAACTAATTGTGAATTCGTAAGGGATCTGGCAATACATAACGTTTTGGAGCTCAATTTTACGACTCATTTCTTCTTATTCCCCTTCCTTATGCTTTTTGGACGCCCCCCCCTTTCAGTACCGTATTAGACGGCCTTGTTTACGATCGTTAACACCTTCAGTATCAAGTGCACACGGACGATATGGTAACGTGACACATGGAAGGTTCTTTTACACGTCCACCCCGAAGAAGCACCACGCGGTGCTGCTTGCAAGTTGTGTCGATACTGGGATGTAAGCAGTAAACTTCGATAAGTGTTGCTCAAACGTACACGAGCCAAACTTGACGAAGGGCAGAGTTAGGTTTTTAGGTGTCATAGTTCCAACCGAGTTGATACACCACGTTTTTTGTGGTGAGGAAACGTTGTGTTGAACTTTTTATGACCGTTTTAACCACGTTCAAAAGCTGGTGATTTGAGATTTTACTTTTGAATTTACGCGGTTTGCGAACCAATTGGTTAATTGAGGCATCTACATTCTCTGGTATTGTTTTATTTTGGTGATGATACACTTGGTGACAGGCTATCATCTGTGTGTACTGTTTGCCAAATCATTTGTCAGACACGTCCAGTACACTTTTGAGAGACCAAAAGTTAAAAAGTACCGTCTAGTATTGTACACGATGTTTGCTATCGTTGTCAATCACATTTTCTTCTCTATTTTCGACTATCCTTCATCTTTGTTTTACTTACAAACCACATACAGACTCCTGTATCCGACAATATAGTCAAATCACTCTTGTAATTGTCTAGAAAATGGGTTTGTTTAATAGATGGTAAGTAAGAGGATCTCTATTACAACTTGATAAAGGAGAAATTATGAAAGTAAGACCGACATTGATAAACAATATGCGTAAGAACAAATCTCTCACTAGAGGCACCAACCTTGTCTCCAAGGAGTTTCAAAAGTTACAAACAGACTTTGTTCAATCAGGCTGGTCCAAAAAAGAAACTCTTAAAGGAAGTTACAAGATCAGGTTTTTCGTTCTCGAAATTCAAAAGATTCAACGGATTTACATGAAAACCGTAAGTGATAGCTGAAACGGGTTATCGAACCTATTGCACTCGACATTCGTCTTACCAAGCCAGTTGAAATTTTACTGCTTCCTTTATCCAAATTTCCCAATCGGAAATTGTCAAACATTGATGCTATCAGTCATCTTAAACTAACCTCCTAACGGCTTGATTGAAATTTATCGTCAAAAAACGGAACAGTTTTACTACTCATCTCGCCAGTATACCTCAAAGCTATTAAGGAGAAAATTAGAACTATGAAAAAACAAGTATTCACGATTGCCACAACTGGTATCCTCATCGCCTTAACTCTATCTATTATCTTTTCGTTTATCCACTCACCAAGTAAACTACGCACCTCTCAGCCCCCAACTTCTTTGATCGGTCAATTCATGAACCAACATCAGGTTCATGGGTCACTCGTCCTACTTTTACTGTCTGCTTATATTGGGCAGCAATGAATTCCTCGTTAGTTTTGGCGGTCGTTCTATTGCCGCAGGAACTGGAGTCTCCTTCGACGCACGTACTGGTCAATCACTCTTCCTTATGTTGATAGGTTTCGTACCTCTAGCAATATATAGCTGGTGGTTCCCGCTTCACTGGACTTTCATCTTAGCTCATCCAGAGTTTGCAATCGTTCTACCTCATCAGTCTGGATTGTTCTACAAGAGAGAATCTAAAAAGTTGCAGGACCTCAATCAACTATGGCTCATAAAAATAATAGCTAAAAACCCCACCACAGGACTGAGGGGTTTTGCTTCTAATTTTGTGTTTCCAGCCTAAACAAAAGAGATTGCATGGCTTGCATAAGGTGTTAATTGTTAAACATCTATTCAGCCAATTCTGCTAGGATAGGATTTCTTCTTTTCATCAACGAGTGACATTTGTTCATGGACAGTAATTTTGTTTGTAGGAATTGGACTTTCATGAAACTTGGCTTCAGTGAGTTAAAATCGCATCCGCTCTTGCTAGTAAGTTCTGCTGGCAAAACCTTTTTTTTGGCCCCCAAAATTTCCTTAGCAACGTGAATACGTACGATGTACAGCTGCGTACCGGTTCAATCTTATGAAGGAGGTAACCTGACCAGTTTGCTCTAGCGTGCCACGGAACATTAACTAGATGTTCAAGACTAGCCTCCAAAGTGGTAATTCATGGTAGTGCGTCGCAAAGAGAGTCTTGGCTCCAATATGCTCATATGAAGTACGCGATTATAGCCTGGGCTAGAGCCATAACCATCATAAGTGCGATTCCACGACCAAGTCATCAAAGAGAATCATGAATCCTCTGTCGCATGACTAATGGCATTATTAGCTGACAATCATCTCTCCATTACCATAAAGGTAGATTGGCCTGAAAAACCAAGTCATCTGCCCGCCCCAATACGGGTAAAAAATTGACATCAAAGATTTGCAAACGAGCACTTTCTGCAGGACAAAGACCCACTGTGCCATGGACCGCTGTTATCACGCAACACTGGCGCATATAGGTTGACTTACGCTCATATTAGGCCCTGTGATCAGTTGGGATGCGGTGTCCTTCATCCATCGGATGCTGTTGGAATATAGGTTGGGCTCCATGACCTTTCAACGACTGCGTGACGACCTTTTAGGTATAATCTTTAGAGTCTTTACCAAACTCTGGGCGAATCAAATGCTGATTTTCAGCTACTATGCTAGTCCTTGAGACATCGACAGTGGCAATTCCTTGGGCCAAGGGCTGCACACGTTGGATATACTTACCAACTTCATCACGAATACGCATAAAGATTTCGTACTCAAGTTGGCTGAATCTCACGCGCCTCTAACATTTCTCCCCTCCCGATACGCGCCAAACTCCTCTGCTCCCAAAACGCTCAGAGTTTATTCAGCGTAGCCTTGCGGAAAAAAGTGGGCTGGTACGTACCTAAGCTGCCGAGTGGTTACATGGAATAGTAGCGTCCTTTTATTGTAGTCAATCTTGAGAGTATGATGCCAGAGTTTTCCTTCCTTGTGGCCGCGATTTCAGCAATCCAAGCTGGTCCATTCTCTGAGAACACGGACCGTATTTGTCCAAGGTCATAAAAGGCCAGTCCCGAATAATGCCACCCTCGTAATCACGTGAGGAGCCTCAGGAGGCAATGGCTGCACTAATAAGACTCTCCAATCAGGAATAGCATCCAGTTGCTCAATTAGATAGGCAAGGGCTGGTAGATTCATTCCCTCTAAAATGGCGGCGAATCCTTGCGAAACACTTCTAAGGTAGTCGCTAATTGCAAGAGGGCTTTAGGATGCTTTCCCAAAAGAAAAAGACAGCCAGACGTTCGATATCGTAAACCCCTTGAGGCTGGATCCGTTAAATCACTGCGCTCAAAGAACATATCCAGGAGACTTGTACACACTTCCTGACGTTCAAGGATACGGTCCTGTCAATCAAAGACGTTGAAATCAAGAACGTAGAAGGACGCACTCCCCATTGCAGTTTTAGTCTCATTCTAGGCAACAGAAAAAGACTCCTTTTTCTATACCTGAGTCGAGCATTTCAACCAAATCCAGACTAGCCTTGGTCGCTTAATCCATCTGCAAGAAATCTAATTCAAACGAAGAAACAAAGGTATTAAGTGATTCAACCCTCTCTCATCTGCGTCCGATGAACATAACTGGAGACAGATTCCACACTAGCTATCTCCTCTCAACAGTTTGCCAATCTTGAATCCAACAGAGAAGGTCTTCATATGTGTCTTGGTTCATAGGAAAGCACTATAGTCATTTGACGACTGAGAATCTGCTCGTTACTTCAGGCAAGTCAAACATCACCACTTCACTCTCGCTTTGAGATTGCGGATTTCACCACAGACTAGAGAAAAATCTGATAGCCCCGTTACATAAAAATCAACCTGTTACTAGGTCCATGTAGGCTAAAACCAAATGGAGACCAGACGATCACGATCAATAGCTACCAAAAAAGTTGTTTTGACTATTCCGGCTTGCACTATCAACGACCGTCGGCGTAAGAACCTGACAAACTTCACGCTTGAACATACACCGACAGCCTGTTTAGGATCTTCAATCGGTTAAGCTATAGAAACCTTTAGCCCGCCCCCTAGAACAATCGATATATTGTGGGCAGAGTGTAAGGAACACCAAGCCATGGAATAGGATTTTCAGCATTTTATCCTGTACGACTGTCAATCGAGATTTCATAGTATCTGGGCAGCATTGACGCATCTCATAAAATAACTCATAAAAATCACCCATACGAAAAAGCAAAAAGGCATCTGGATAGCTTTTGATATCACACATACGTTGCATAAAGTGATAATTTTACAGTAGTCATTTACTCTACATCTATGTAAAAAACAGTCCTGAGAGAGCTCTATCAAGACCTTATCTATCTTCCAATAAACTCTGCAATCGTTCTTCAATGGATTTTAGCTGAATGTGATCTTTACAGATAACCAACAAGGTATTCGCTCCAGCAAACAGTACCTAAATCCATTCATCTTTATTGGAATCTAACAATTTGGCTAAGGACAGATGCTTCTCCAAGTTTAGTATGGAGCACCAAGGTGAATTCAGCTCTTGCTAACACCTTCTAAGTGATGTGGACAGAAATTCGACAAATCAATCTTCTCTGGTCTCATTGCTAATACATAATAGACAAACATCGTTTTTCTTAACTTGGTTAAGCCAAAGACCTCGCAAATCACGAGATAAAGTTGTCTGGTCAAAAGGACATTACAAGCTCAAAACGGACCTGAATTTCTTTGAGGCCTAAATTTTTCTGTAAATCATTCGCTTAATAAGCTGATGACGTTCTCTTTTTCTATATGTTCCTCTCGAGTGCATATTTATAACATTTTACATTGTTTTAGTAAGAACTTATATCCAAAAAACTGGATATTCAAAAAAATCTCTCTTTCAAAAAATGTGAATTGTGTTAAAATAGTAGAAAAGCCCTAAAGGAGCCCTAAATGAATACAAAAGAATTGATTGCTAGCGAGTGGCTAGCGTCATTGATAGCCTGGACAAGAGGCTATTTTAAATATAGAAACACCTAAAACTCAGATATGGAGATGTCGCCTTCCCGCCTTCTCATTGGCAAAAGTTGAACGGTAAAGTTCTTCAAATGATTGCTGCAGATAGTGCGAGAGAAAAGATGATAGCCAACTTTGAAAAGGTTGTAGGCAAACAGTCATTACGTCAACTTTCCTTGAAAGGCTGCCATTTCTGGTCAAGTGACAGACGTGCATTACTGAAAAAAATCACTACGGCTAGACCCAAACAAATTGGTAACCAAGAAAATGTCGTTATCGACATGTCTAGCCTAATATTGCTAAACCATTTTCAATCGGGTCACTTCGTTCAACAGTATCGGTGACAGCTGGTCACATATATTCCAAAAAATCGCTATTCAAACTGTCAAGTCAACCATGGGAGACTGGGGCAAACAGTTTGGGATGTTGATGTTGCCTACAAGAAATGGGGGAACGAAGAAGCAGTTACGCTATCCAACTCGATGAACTTCGCAAACTATGTCGCATTAATGCTGAAGCTGAGAACGATCAAGCTTGGATGAGGAAGCACCGTGAATGGTCCGCAAACTGTTGAAAACGGCGATGAGGAAGCTCTGTCTTGGCATGGTTCCGCGATGAAAGCTTGGTGGAATTTACCACGTCAACAATGAACTACAAGTGAATTTGACGACAGCTACATCGGAGAAGCCTTCTACAACGGATAAAGATTGCCAGTTGTAGATATCCTCGCTGAAAAAGGACTATTGGTCGGAATCAGAAGGTGCCCCCAAGTTGTGAATCTGAAAATATGAATTGAAACACCAGCTCTTATCAAGAAATCTGACGTGCAAACTGTCTCTACATCACACGGACTATGGCTGCCAGCCCTTTATCGCAAAAAACGAGTACCAATTTGCAACTATATAACATGTGTCGGCAAGATGCAATCTGCTCACTTCAAACAGCTCAAGGAAGTTACTAACTAAGAAATGGGTTAACGATGGAGCCAAGACATTGGTCCATGTGCGTTTGGATCTGGTAACAAAAGTTAAGGAAAGAAACTTTCTACTCGTAAAGGGAATGTTATACTTGTTAGGAGCCAACGGTTGCAGAAGCCCATCAGCCGGCAAAAGCGCAGATCGAAGCCAAAAATCCTGAACTTGAAAACAAAGACCAAGTCGCTCATGCTGTTGGAGTTGGGGCCATAAATCTATGACCTTAAAAACTGACCGTACCATGCTACGGACTCGACCTCGAAGCTTGGTATCCTTTGAAGGCGAGACTGCGTCCTTATGTCCAATATGAGTTATGCTCGTATCCAATCCATCTTGCGTAAAGCCGAGTTCAACCGAGCAAGTGCCAATATAGCTTGAACGACGCTGGTGAAAGCGGGAAAATCATCAAGTCATCCAAGACTTCCCAAGTAGTTACTAAACGCGCAGCGACAACTACGAGCCTTCTACATCGACTACATTTGCGATAGCTCTGGCTCAAGCTTTAACAAAATACATGCCACACTACGTAATTTGGATGAAAGTCCAGAACGTGACAGCGCTAGCCCTTAGCTACGCAACTGCAGGTGGGTCCTCAAAGAAGCCCTTCGTTGTGGGTGATAGAGGGCAGAGAAGATGTGATTCAGTACAAGAGCTGGACTAAAGTTATCCTAGTCTCTTGACGGCAATCGCTATGAGGGTTTTTCCTTAAACGTGCTTCACTAATTAATAACAAGTATGCTAGGCGCTTACAGTACTATCACTCGAAAACAATAAAAAAATTTACTTTATCTTACCTCCTACTTCTGTTATCACTTAGGGAGAATTTTTAGAGCCATTAATGCTTATATTCTAGTTGTTATCAGTCCTTCTTTTTTCTCTTTCTTGTGTCACAAATTATGAAAAAGAGAAACTTCAAGACTTGCTTCAGAACCACTATTGAAAGACCAAGCTTTTCGTGCAAAATATCAAAGAGAAATCCAAACGATAGAACACATCAATGATGTCATTGACTACTCACAAGGCGAGACCGTTTAGGGATTCCCTTTCAAAAGAAATCGGTTGATGACGAAATTCGCACTAACAAAAAGACTCGAGGATGCATTTCTCGAGTCTTTTTTATTTATTTTTCTGACCGCTAAGATTTTCTACCAAGGATCACAATCCCTACGGATACCATGGTTTCCCCCACCACAAATGGTGCTTGAATCTTCATCAAAAATTTTCTCAGAGACCAGTAGCAGAGCAATCGCTAATAGTAGCAAAGCTCTCATAGCCATAATATCCTTGACGCTTGGTTTGCGTTTTTATACTTTAAAAATGATCTCTGTACTTTACTCATTTGAACTGTTCCTCTTTTGGGGGGGGGAAATAATTCTATGAATCCATGGGATAAAAATCTATCCCAGCACTCTATCCTCTTACAAGGATTCAAAGTTCACTAAAGCTCTGCAATAATACCTGCAACCTCTTGATATCTCCTAGCATTCCGCGCATTTTCAAAGTCAGTCTATGACTGGAAAACCAAAAGCGCTGCTATATCGCTTTTGGCGGTCAACACAGTATTGGTTATTGAAATTGCGGTTACCCGATCCTACGACATCCAAAACACTTTGCTAGCATTAATCACCATATGCGATAAAGTCAACCATACTGGAGTGGTCAAGATTTCCACATCCTCCATTATCAACGCCATTTGCCACCTTCTAGGTGAATATGGGTTGGGACCCGACGTGGAAATGGATCGTTGGTAGAAAGCCACTATTGGTTGTCAATCTTCAAAGAGTCTTCTCCTTCCTTGACCAATGTCTTTAATATGAATTTTTTTCCACATCAATATCGCATACTGCTCCAACAAATAAGCTTTCAAACGTGTCGACAAAACTCTCCGTGTTTCCCGCTAATGCTGATATAAACTAAGGAATTTTTTTCATCTTTTCCTCCCTCCTTTCTCGAATCCAAAAAATACTACGCAAGATTGTATCTGATAGTTAGCCTTTGTCCTCTTAGGCGATTCTTCCTCTTGTGATTCTGTTTAGTTTCCTTTTTGCTGACGCCATATTTTATAAAGAGCTATTCCCAAAAGAATAACATTGATGACGATGAATATGATAGTGTTACTTTTGACATGATCCTTCCTATACGAAGGGTGTCGTCTTAATCAATTGCATGGCAAAAATCTTGGGATTATTCATATTGTTCATAGACCACCCAACAATATAATAGTAAAGACATATCAACATAATATAGTGCCATACTGTAATTGCTTACGACTAGGAACACAAAGGCTACTACAATACTATGGTAGCAATAAAAGCAATTAGTATCACGTTAAAAATAGAGTGGGATGACTCTGATACTTGTAAGCATAGTTAACAGCTCATCTATTTGTTGAGCACTAAGTGCCCAACATTTTCTTGGCTACACGAAGGGCTTCCTTATTAGGGGACTTGAGTGAAAATTCCAACTACTGCCAAAATGAGCTAATCGGCTGATAAACTAATAAATCCATAGATTAGATTGGTTTCTTTTCATAAACGTCAACCTCCTCACATTTTTTAAACTTATTATAGCATATTTAAAAATGGATAACAAAAGTTAGAGGGTTACATCAATTCTGCTTTGCCGATAAGCCTTAGGAGACTTTCCACAAGGTGTTTTCGAAAAACCTTGTAGAAGTACCCGAACATTACTATAGCCCAACCGTAATAGCAGATTATCCTCATAATACTTCATCATTTGTAGAGAGGCAAGAGTTGCGCAGCCTTGATTGCGTTTGCTTATTGAGAAGTGGGTTTTTTTCGCCAAAGGTTGAATTGGTTTTCCTTCTTGATAACTGCCCGAAATGACATCAGTGTTGATAAAGAGGTCCTGCTGATCATCGCTTGAGCGATAGCTCTTTTTTATAGTCTCTACCAATGATTTCGAGAACACTGACAACATTTTTCATTCATGCGGTATTGACCCAGAGAGGAAGTCAACAAAGGTTACTTTCTTTGTGTATCAGCGACTAAGTACTCAAAAAGTTTGTGATGGGCTGAATATTCTGACGATATCTTGTCATATCATCCTGCTTTCAGATGCTCGAAGAGATGAAGACATCATACCAAACTGAGTAAACGTTGCTTGGTGATGGATACTCTCGGTGTTGTTTCTTCTAGCAACAATCTTCTCGAGTAGGTTTAACCTCATCGATAATCTGCTGAAGATTTCCCTGGATAATAACTCGATAGATTGGTTTTCATAATATGATAAGATAACCTTTCAGACGTGATCTGATTTACAGTTCCATAAAAAAGTGCTTTTTCAACGTCAAACTTCACACTTCCATTTTTCAAAGTTTAACCTGATAAGGTGACTCAAAAGGCAGAACGAGTAAAAACCATCGAATTTCTGATCTGCATAACAGCTGCCATTTGTAAACCCCCGACCCCCCCCCTGCCCCCCCCCCTTTTGTCCGATCATTTTTTGTTTTCCTCTCCTCCCCCCCCCCCACCTTTCTCTTTTCCTCCCTTTATCTTTGTTTCCCTGCTGTATATTTTTTCTAGTTTCCTTTCCCCCTCCCCCCCCCCCCCTTTATCTTTCCCCGCTTTGTTTACCCCCCACCCGGGTTTTTTTTCCCCCGCTTCTTACGTCACTCCCCCCCTCCCGACCTAGGAGTAGTAGGAATGACAAAATCCCCTTGTTTTTCTTTTGGAAAGACCAATCCACCAGCTTTCTTTTGTTGGGGAAAGATGCCCCTTAATGCTTCCTCGTCTAATTTTTTGCTTAACAACATCTCTGGTCCATGCACCTTCTCACGAAGCTGACCAAGCTTTTCCCTCAAGTAAATGCTTCTAGTTCAACTTATCAACTGTTTGACAAGATAGTCTACACATTGAGGTTCATAGCTTTTTTGACATAGTCAATTCTTGGTACCAGAGAGAAGATATAGTAATGCATCTGGCAACATTCCTTCATCTCTCCAATCATTTTCAAGACCTGTCTGTCGGGGCATGTTGACATCAGAAATTAACGACATCTACATGGTGCTCACGACATGTCCCAAGCGTCATCAATGATTCAGCCGTCGCGACGACTTCCATATCCCATTTTTTTCAAAGGAATCAAACGCTTAAGCCCTCTGTATCATGTATCGCATCGTCAACTATATTACTTTATACATGTTTATCCTTTCGCTGCCCGTCCTGAATGTTGATTCGATAATGAACTCCTCCTGTTCAGCCTATTCTCCTAATATCATAGTGCGTTTCTCCAAAGTAAGCACAAAACGTTTCGGGGATATTCACAATCCCAATAGACCGTGTCCGCCCTTAATAATCTGCTGTGTGTTCAAAGGTTCTTTAGTCCAGTTTAGCTTGAATTCTTCTAGTTTTTTCAGCAGACATCCCACGACCATTATCGGTTACCAGATTTTCGACATAGCCATCTTTTTTCAAAGCCTTTATACGATCACTTATCTGTTCTTTGTGATCACCCCATGGGTAATACAAAATAATTTTCCATAAAGGGTTGGAGGGTGAACTTTGGAATACGCATCTCTTCCAACTCAGGATCAATTTTAAATCCATAGGCATGGATTTTGATAGCGAACCATACAGAGATAACTGTACTTCCGACAAAAACCGCACTTCTTGTTTGGGGTCCGTTTCTCGCTGTCAGAGATATTATTGCGTATGAGACTACTGAACTCATGAGTGATATCATCTAGTTCATTTTTGATTGTTCCATCACCGCATACATCCGCAAAAATTCCAAAGTATTATCATGAAATGCGGATTAAATCTTGAGCTTGTAGCGCTTCCGCATGTAACTGGCATCTTTTGATTGAGTTACAGTTGAAAAATATCGTGAATATTACTTTTCTAGTCGATCCAACTATCATTTGTCTCCTCGGCTATTAGAAGTCAATTCCTGGTCCCTTTTTATCTGTGTCGATTGCTCTTGGTCTGCTCTCCCCTTAGTAATGGCTTGGATAGAGTCACCAAGTCCACAACCTGACTTTGATAGTCAGAAAAAGTCCTCTTAAAAAGGGTCTATGATAAAATAGATAAGAGGGCGACTCAAAAATAAGTGCCGAACCTCGCTAAAGCTCCCACTCCAAATAACATAATCCTTTGGTACCGCTACTCGAACTTGATAACCATGGGCTGTTGTTCCCTACTAAACCACGATTCATTATTCCCTTTTGCCCCTATATAGAACATATCTGTTTCATATGTTGCAAATGATCAGTTACTGCTACAGGACATTGGGGGGTTTCCCCTAGTATTGTCAATCGCCTTATAGAGAATTCTGGTTCTATGGGGCGGAAATATAAAATGACTCCGAGAGGCTGGTCCGAGATAGGATCAGCTACTGAACAGCGAAACTATTAGCATCTGGTTTTGAAGTGCTCAGCGGAATTTTCTGTCCACCTCGGTTTTCCTCTTTTGGACCAAATACTCTGTTGATCCTGTAGAACAATCGAAACACCCGTTACAAATCGTTTTCGCACGTATATATCATCAATATTTTTCATAAATGGAAACAGAAATATAGGCGACGCCTTGCGTTCAACTGCCAATAAAAAATCGGTGTACTGAGACTGAAATACTTATAAATCCCTTCAATGCGGGCTTGATTTTCTACCAACCTTGAGCCAGACGAGTGGATTCACGGTAAAATATTCAACCTCGTCGACAGTCCGACCAAGACACGTGACTAACTCGACTTGTCTTCCTTTTCCGCATATCCCCAGTAAGCATAGTGACAGCAATAGAGCAAAAACAAGTGATAATAGCAATCATGACCAGACTATATAGCCTAAGAAGTGAGTGGAGGCGAAACTGTTTGGTTATTATTTTGTGGCCAATTTTTTTCATAATACTCTCATAAACAGGCTCCAACAAATCGCTAATAAAGAGTGCCACATTCCAATACCTACAAAAATAAGGAGGGCTGGCATTTAACCATAATATTCAGTAATACAACACCAAGACCCTACCAAGAAGAACTTGGCCATGCTGATAGGCTCATAAATAGTCCGATGAAAAGACAGCTTTAGGGTGTTTTTATAGGACAATTCAAGTAACCTTGCAGTTTTAAAGACCTGCATAGCCTAGAAATACCAAGGCTACTAAAAGATATTTAGAAAGGTTGCTGCAATGAAAATAGTACTGTTTGGCTAATTGAATCATCATATTACAACCATAATCAAGATTAAGTCAATCCTATAAGAGGGGGGGGGGGGGTGTATAAACTGAGATTTTGCTTTTTACAAAATTACTCTTAAATCAAGCCCCATGCTTCCTTGAACGATAAGCAAGATAAGAATACCGTGTTCTGCATATAACTCATGAGAGTTTTGCACTAGCGTGTGCTATACAAAGACCACTCCTCCTGCTAGTGTCAATAACCAAAAATAAGCCGTCGCTCATCCCCAAAAAGAAACGATGAAAGACTAGCTCATGAAATTTCCCACGGTTTTGCCCTCCTATCAAATTATCTAGTTTTATTATAACATATTCCGAAGCGCTCTCAAAATAGGAGCAAGTAAAAAGGGCAAGCGAATTTACTCATTCCTTTTTTATGAAGTAAGCTTGGAGTCGGGGCCCTATCCTTGTTAAAAGTGTACAACACCAACTATAAAAATTACATATTGGTTTACCAATATGTTTTGCTATAATAAAGAGAGAAAGAGATACCGATTAATATAATCAAAGAACAAAGGCTTTCCAGGGCAGATGGATATGTTTTAAAATTAGATAATTACTATTCACTTATTATTTGACAAAAATAACGAAAGGGTACAAGACATGACTATTTTTATTTTAAGAACACCGGTGTTTTGGATTGCTCTTATTTTGAGTCTTTTCTCTGATAAATTTGTTTCAAAACAACATAGTTCAAAATCGTAAAAATCATGTTAGTCGTATATTATCATATCTGTTCTAAGTTTTTTTAAGAATAAAGGAATTTGTTCAGTCCTGTTTCTTTTTTTTTTTGTTTCCTGGGTGCCAAAATGTCATTGAACAATAAATGACAAGTGATAAAATGTGTAGGTCATTTCAAAATACAAGATAAAACGCTCTAGACAATGGACTAGAGCGTTTTTTTTCTCCGTATGTATTGATTCGTATGACTGCTTACTGTCACTTCATGTAAAAAGAGTTAATATTATTTCTATTTTAGCTGTTAGAGAGGGTGAACGTTTTGTACATCAATTTTTTTTTAAGAATGCTACATATAAAAATGTTAGAGTGATCTGGTAGAGTAAGTAAAATAGTTTTTATCCCTAGTTGATTAAAAATTTCCCGCTGAATTTCCTCTCTTTTTAAAATAATATCTAATTTTCTCACCCCCCTCGCACCCCTCGTCTTCTATTATCCAAGATGTTTTGATTGGCTATTTACGCAGATGGTTGGAGTCAGGGAATCCATACTTAGATTTAGTAAACAGGCTTGATCCAGACCACGAGTTTCTTCAACACAGCAAGGAGATAAAAGAGGTTATTTATCTTGTTTATTATCGGTAAACTGTTTAAATACGAAGTGATTTTTTTTGGACTTTTTGCCTTTACTCAAAGGTAATTTCGTTTGGTGCGGATTGTACCGTTTTGTTGATTTATAATATTTCACTTGGGCATATACTATGCTTTTTTTCATAATTTTCTTCCTCAACTAGCCGGAACACAGAGTCCTTGCATGTCAAAGCTGTTGTTTTCAATCAGGCTATACTCCCCAATCCTAACTAAACAACGGCAATAGAACCATCGTGCTATATTTTTCCCAAAGCCTTCTCCCACAGAAGGGCTGTGCTCAATTTTTGGGCAGAAGAAGACAAACCAGAGAAGGTAAATCATGACTAGAAAAGTAGTAGAAGCCACTATCAATTTCGCTAAATTTAAGGTAATAAATATGGAGCACAAAACACAAATATTGTCAGCACCACAACTTGCAAAAGTAATCATAGCGGCTAGAAAAATCAGGTTTTTTCATCTTTGCGCAAAACCTCGTTATTTTTGCAATAGATTCTTCTCCATCCGAATCTCCTGAAGCAAAACCTTTGAGTCCTAGGAAAATTGGAATCACACCCGAGCAAACCTAAAATCCTCTTTACTAGGAATTATTTAAGACGAAATGCCAAAAGTAAACTTATCAATAATTAGACTAACAGAGCCTAGAAATTGGTCCTAAAATAGATGTTAATGATGATCCTTTTCCTTTCTTCCCCTTCTGCCTTTTTTTTTCTTTTCTCCTTTTGGGCCAAAAAAAATAACCTTAGGATAAATAAGTACGTCTAAAAACGGCTGTCCCCAGAAATCACCATGATTATTGAAGTTAAAAAAGTTCACATATTGAACCATTAAAGCAACCTTCATTCAATATATTTTTGATGAACACCTCATTCAAATATATTTTTGAATGTATTTTAACATTAAACTTTGTAGATGTCAACTTCAGCTCCATCAAAATATAGATAAAAAGGTAGTGTAGCAAACATTAAAAAGTCCTTCCATCGAAATGATAGCAGGGCTTAACTTCAATATCCAGATGATATATTTATCTAAAAAAGGTAGAGAAAAAGGTAGAGTTTGGACTGAAATATAGTGAAATGTATTGAAATTGAAAAAAGAAAAAACGCTTGAAATCAGCGTTTTTCTTATGTATTGATTCGTATTGAATGCTTACTTCACTTCTGTAAACACAACGTGTTTGCGAAGTTTTGGTGAGTATTTCTTCAATTGAAGACGGTCTGGAGTGTTACGTTTGTTTTTAGAAGTAAGGTACAAGCGTTCACCAGATTCTTTGTGTTCAAGTGTAATATTTACGCGCATGGTATCTCCCTTCTATTATTCAGCTGATGCAGCTTTAGCGATCTTACGTCCTTTGTAGTATCCTTTAAGTGATACGCGGTGAGAACGTGAGTAATCTCCAGTAGTTTCGTCAAAGTTTACAGATGGAGCTGTTACTTTGTAGTGTGTACGACGTTTGTTTTTCTTCGCTTTTGAAGTGCGACGTGCAGGTACTGCCATTTCGTTTTTCTCCTTTTAAGATATAAATTCAATTAGGTTTGATTTTCATCAACTTTAATAGTATATCAAAACTTTTTTGTAAAGTAAAGTTACTTGACAAAAAAAGTTGTATTTTTTTATCGTACACTGCTGAATTGTCTGAAAATTCAAGAATTTTCTTCTGTTATTCATGCGAAAATTGTGCTATAATGGAACAAACTGAAATGGGGGGGACTTGAATGACAGAATTAGATAAACGTCATCGTAGCAGTATCTATGACAGCATGGTAAAATCGCCTAACCGTGCCATGCTTCGTGCGACTGGTATGACAGATAAGGACTTTGAAACACCGATTGTTGGGGTCATTTCGACTTGGGCAGAAAACACACCGTGTAATATTCACTTACATGACTTTGGGAAATTGGCTAAAGAAGGTGTCAAATCTGCTGGTGCTTGGCCTGTACAATTTGGAACCATTACCGTAGCAGACGGGATTGCCATGGGAACGCCTGGTATGCGCTTCTCTTTGACGTCTCGTGATATTATTGCGGACTCCATCGAAGCTGCTATGGGTGGTCACAACGTAGATGCCTTTGTGGCTATCGGTGGCTGTGACAAGAACATGCCTGGTTCTATGATTGCCATTGCCAATATGGATATCCCAGCTATTTTCGCCTATGGTGGAACTATTGCACCCGGAAAACTAGATGGC
Organism: Streptococcus infantis; assembly: GCF_021497965.1. Classification (GTDB taxonomy): domain Bacteria; phylum Bacillota; class Bacilli; order Lactobacillales; family Streptococcaceae; genus Streptococcus; species Streptococcus infantis_B. The sequence goes on from NZ_CP046525.1 coordinate 1,519,846, forward strand.
AAAGACATCGACTTGGTTTCTGTATTTGAAGGAATCGGTAAATGGAACCACGGTGATATGACAGCTGAGGATGTCAAACGCCTGGAATGTAATGCCTGCCCTGGACCTGGTGGTTGCGGTGGTATGTATACTGCCAATACTATGGCTACTGCTATTGAAGTTCTAGGTATGAGCTTGCCTGGCTCTTCTTCTCACCCAGCAGAGTCTGCTGATAAGAAAGAAGATATCGAAGCAGCTGGACGCGCCGTTGTCAAAATGCTTGAACTTGGGATCAAACCATCTGATATCTTAACTCGCGAAGCCTTTGAAGATGCCATTACAGTTACTATGGCTCTCGGTGGTTCTACAAATGCTACTCTTCACTTGCTCGCCATTGCCCATGCGGCTAATGTTGACTTGTCACTTGAGGACTTCAATACCATCCAAGAACGTGTGCCTCACTTGGCCGACCTGAAACCTTCTGGTCAGTATGTCTTCCAAGACCTCTACGAAGTCGGTGGTGTGCCTGCGGTTATGAAGTACTTGTTGGCAAATGGATTCCTTCACGGAGACCGTATCACATGTACTGGTAAGACTGTCGCTGAAAACTTGGCTGATTTTGCAGACTTGACACCAGGTCAAAAAGTCATCATGCCACTTGAAAATCCTAAACGTGCAGACGGTCCGCTTATCATCTTGAACGGTAATCTTGCTCCTGATGGTGCAGTTGCCAAGGTATCTGGTGTGAAAGTTCGTCGCCACGTTGGTCCAGCCAAGGTATTTGATTCTGAAGAAGATGCTATCCAAGCTGTCTTGTCTGATGAAATCGTTGATGGCGATGTTGTCGTTGTTCGTTTTGTTGGTCCTAAGGGTGGTCCTGGTATGCCTGAGATGCTGTCCCTTTCTTCTATGATTGTTGGTAAAGGTCAAGGAGACAAGGTGGCGCTCTTGACGGATGGTCGTTTCTCTGGTGGTACTTATGGTCTCGTTGTTGGACATATCGCACCTGAAGCTCAGGATGGTGGACCAATTGCCTACCTCCGCACAGGTGATATCGTCACTGTCGACCAAGATACTAAAGAAATTTCCATGGCTGTATCTGATGAAGAACTTAAAAAACGTAAGGCAGAAACAACCTTGCCACCACTCTATAGCCGTGGTGTCCTCGGTAAGTACGCCCATACCGTATCTTCTGCATCCCGCGGTGCCGTTACAGACTTCTGGAATATGGAACAGTCTGGTAAAAAATAATCAAATCAAAAGCAAGCCTAAATGGCTTGCTTTTTTGTAATTTCAAAATAGATAACTATCGTGGTGGCAGTCCAAGTGCTATGCGTCCATAACGACTAATGCGTGTGATCTTCCAAGCCGGAGACCAGGTAACTTCAACCTTGACATCTTCAATGCCATCAATTTGTTTTAAACCAGCTACGATCTCAATCGGCAAACTTTCTGCACAATCACAGGCAGTATCAGTGAAGGTCATGACAACTGTACAAAGACCAGCCTCATCTAAATGAATCTCATAAATCAATCCAAGATTGTATACATCTAGCTCTACATCTGTATCATAAACTTTCTCGAGTACTTCAATGATTTGGTCTTCCAATGCTAGAGCACGGTCATTAATCTTGATGTCTTCTCTCATTGTATTCCCTCCATTTTTTGACTGTTCCTATTTTCTCATAATTCTGACAATTTGGCAAGTTTTTCCCAATCCTGTTTAAAGCAAAAAAGTAGAGATAGAATCTCTACTTTTCATTGATTATTTTGATTTGACAGGTTTATCTGCAAGAGATTTAACAGCTGCGTTAATCGTTTCTGCATATAGTTTAGCACCTTCATCCTGCTTAGTAGTATCACTACCAAAGTGAACTTGGTCTGTCCCTTTCCAAATATCTGGATGATCTTTGGCTACTTGATTCCAATCTGCAAGTGCAATATATGGATATTTTTGTGCCAATTCACGCGCATAGCTTGCATACTGTTCTACGTAAGGTTGTGTTTCCTGTGTTGTGTCACCCTCGTATGGAGTTACAAGAACAAGCTGATGTCCCTTAGGTAGATTTGTTATCAGTAGATCAAGATCTTCCTTATAATTTTCAGGGTTATTGACACCAGTCGCGATGACTACAATTTTAGGCAAGGCTTTATTCTGACTGTAATTCAGCATCAATGCATTTGCTTGCTTTGTATTTCGACTGACTTGGCCATCAATCTGAGCATCTGGCAAGAGCTCCTTAAGTCCAGCTGAAGCACGCAAGGTTACAGAGTCTCCGATGATGGATACACCATCAGCTATATTGTAGCGACTTGCTTCTGCTTGATCGGCCATGGTTTTTGTTCGAGTAATATTAGTTTGGGCTTGATTGAGACCAGTAACCATCAAATCCGTTTCAAAGGCACCTACTTGTGGAGCTATCAGTATCACGACCAAGGTAATCAAGCTAAGAACACCAGCACTACCAGCAAAGATTGGTTTAATGTGTGGAATTTCTTTTGCCATTTGCAAGAGTTCAGTAGATTTTCCTGCTATCAAAGGTTCGATTACATAGAAAGAAAGGGTTGCGAAGAGATAAGAGAAGATGGTCGTTAAAATCACTGCCGGAATATTTCCCATTAACTGTGAGAAAATAATATAAAACGGCCAGTGGAAAAGATAAACAGCATAGCTGGTATCCGCTAAAAAGCTGATAATCTTTGGCTCTTTGATCGTCGGTGTCTTCTCATGCAAAAGGCGTGCTGCAACAATCATCAGAAGGGCAGCTAAGCTTGCAAACAAGAATCCAAGTAAATAAGCAAATAGATATGTAAATTTCACAAAGAAGGTCAGTAAGAGCAAGACTCCGAGACCAGCTGAAAAGACTAATAAGGTCTGTTTCAAGTCCAAGGTTTGATTCAAACGTTTGAGAAGAGGTGTCGTATGACGGACCCCTATCAAGGTAGCTAGGACACTACCTAGGAAGAATGGATAAACATGAGTCAAAGTTGAGAAGTAGAGTGTTGAGTAGGAGCTAACGATAAAGCTACCAATAAACATAGAAAGGAAGCTAACCATAAAAGTCGCTGAGGAAAGTAGGAAAATCATTCCTCGTAGTTGTCCACTTGTTTTTGCTCGCTTGGCCAAGAACCAAACTGCCAAGCCCCACAAGATATAATAATGAACTTCAACAGCTAAGCTCCAGTTGTGAACAAAGAGATGGGGGATAAACTGGGACTCATAACTTCCTCCTGTCAACATTTCATAGAAGTTAGTCATAAATCCAAGAACACCAGCAATTTGACCACCGATTCCTGCCACATAATCTTGACGAACCAAGAACGTGAAGGGCATAACAACGAGGACCATCAAAACAACCGGCGGAAAAATCCGATAAAAGCGTCGTCTGAAAAATCCTAGGATATCAATTTTACCTTTTTGTTCAAATTCTTCTAATAAAAGTGAAGTAATCAGAAAACCTGAGAAGGTGAAGAAGACGTCAACCCCAAAGAAACCTCCTGGGAAAAGCGTCTGAAAGAAATGGTACAAGAGTACCAAAAGCAAACCTGTAATCCTAATCAAGGAAAACCATTTAATACGCATACGAGTTTATTCTCCATTCATTAGATTAGCAAAAAAAGCCATCTAATTTTCAATCCATAGTACCTTTATTTTATCAAAAAAAACAGAAAAATCCTAAGATAAAACTTAGGATTTTTAGCTGATATCAAGCAAAAATTAGAAATTACGTCCAGACTTGTTATAGCCATATTTTTCAACAAAATGCTCACGGAATTCCAAGAGATTGTCATCCATAATCGCCTGACGAACCTGCTTCATGAGATTGAGCAAGAAGTAGAGATTATGGTAACTTGTCAAGCGGATACCAAAGGTTTCATCGGCCTTGAGCAAGTGGCGAAGATAGGCACGGGTGTAGTTCTTACAAGTGTAGCAATCACACTCAGGATCAAGCGGTGTAAAGTCCTCAGCAAACTGAGCATTCTTCACAACCAAACGACCTTGGCTGGTCATACAAGTCCCGTTACGAGCGATACGAGTCGGCAAGACACAGTCAAACATATCAACCCCACGAATAACGCCATCAATCAAGCTATCTGGCGCTCCTACTCCCATCAAGTAACGAGGTTTATTCTCAGGAAGGAGCTGAGTGGTGAAATCCAAAACAGCGTTCATCTCCTCATGAGTTTCTCCAACTGCTAAACCCCCGATAGAGTAGCCTGGGAAGTCCATGCTTACAAGGTTTTGAGCTGACTGACGGCGAAGATCTTCAAATCCTGCACCCTGTACAATCCCAAATAAACCTTGATCATGTGGACGACGGTGAGCTTTCAAGCCACGTTCAGCCCAACGGCTGGTACGTTCGATTGATTTTTTTACATAATCATAGGGTTGATAAAATTGAGGGCACTCATCAAAGGACATCATGATATCTGAACCTAGATTATTTTGTATTGAGATGGCCTTTTCAGGTGAAAGGAACATCTTAGAACCATTAAGGTGATTCTTGAAGGTTACTCCTTCCTCTGTGATATTACGGCTATCCGCTAGAGAATACACTTGAAAACCACCGCTATCTGTCAAGATTGGTTGGTCCCAGTTCATAAACTTATGAAGCCCACCAGCGCGGGCAATGAGTTCATCACCTGGACGAAGCCACAAGTGATAGGTGTTGGATAGGATTATTCCTGACCCCATCTCTTTTAATTCTTCTGGTGACTGAGTCTTGACCGTTGCTTGAGTCCCTACTGGCATAAACATAGGGGTTGGGAAGGTCCCATGTGGCGTGATAATTTCACCCAGACGAGCTCCCGTGTGTTTTTCTTTTTTGATCAAGCGGTATTTGATTGGCGAATCTGACATTTTTTACCTCCGAAGCTGGGAAAGACAGTCCCAGTTCATACTTTGTGCCCAAGGGCATACTGTATGATTCTATCAAAAAAAACAGGAACTGTCACGAACTATGGTATAATGAAAGAATGAAGTACCCAAAAATTAATTTAAAAGAAGTTCGCCAGCAGGCTAGACAATTTCAAGCTGAGCATCCTCGTCTGCTGCTTGTCTTTTTATTGCCAAGTATTCTCTTGATTCTATCGAGCTTCATCAGGCCTTTATCCCTGCTCGACGAGGGCATTCTTGAGCAGTCCTTCTTGAGTTTTCTAGGCATCACAATCCAGTCTGCTCTCTTTCCGATTGCCGTTGGATTTACAAGCTCCATTATCCTAGCTGGTGCTCTCTTTACTACCATTAATCTTTACAGAATTTCTGAGATAGAGCTTTCCTTTAAAGATAGCCTGTCCTTGCTTGACAACCGCTTCTTTACCCAGACTTTTCTAACTCTCTTACTCAAGCGTTTCTATCTCTTTTTATGGAGCATCCCTAGTCTTTTTGGAGTTTACTTGCTCTTTTATAGCAGTGCCATGGCTCGTAAATTTGTGGAACTTCATCCCGAATTTCCATCTGTCGACGTGACAAATTCAGATATCGAACACTTCCTGCTTACTTTCGCACTCTACTTCTTTGGTAGTGTCCTTGTAATGATTTTGGGAACCATTCTCTATCTTCCGCAATACTACGCTTATTCCCAAGTTGAGCTACTCCTATGTGACACCCTTGCTATCGGAATTGCTAAACCAAGTCGTGTGCTACATACCAGCCGCTTTCTCATGAAAGGCTATAAGTTTCAACGCTTCGTCCTTGATTTACAGCTACTTCCATGGTATCTCCTTATCTGGATAAGCTTTGGAATTGCAAGTATCTCTATCTTCCCTTATATCTATAGTAGCCAGATTTTCTTCTATCAAAGGTTACTTGAAATCAAACGCAGAAAAGTTTAATACTAGTTATTAAAAACCAGCACCTTCTATGGAGAGTGCTGGTTGTTTTTATTTAAAGAAAAGGATACTTAAGATCGTTAAGATTGCCGGTCCACCTTGCTTGAGAATGATTTTTTTATCTGCAGTTAAGGCACCATAGGTCGCTGCTCCTATGACAAATAAAACAAAGATTGTTACGATTTCTAAGCTATGTGAGAAATAAATTCCGTAAATAAGAAACACCCCAATCAAGGCATTGTAAATTCCTTGGTTTTTAAACAGTGAGGTGACAGATGGTCGTGCTAATTCTTCCTTGTTCATATTAAAGACACGGCTGGTTGCGTCTGATTGGGTTGCGATACTTTCCAAATAAAAAATATAAAAATGCTCGAGGGCAACGATAGTTGCTAAGATAGTAGTAATGATTGACATCGTTTTCTCCTTAAAATTCTATTTTTTCTAAACCTGAGACTAGTTTCGTCAGTAAAGCCGTCAGTTTTTTCTGTTCGGCTGTCGATAAGATGCTCTCCATCTGCTCCTTCACTTTCAAGTGATGTCTAGGTGGACTAAGCAAGAGTTGATTCTTGGCTTCTTGGGTTAATTCAACTAAAACTTCCCGCTGATTGACCGGATTACGCTTACGACTGACATAGCCTTCTGACTCCAGTATCTTAAAATGGCGGGTCAAGGCTGCTTGGTCAATCCGTAACTTCTCCTGAACAGCAATTTGGGTACAAGGTGATTTTTGTAGTAAAAACTGCAGGATTTGATAGCGGGTCAAACTAATTCCCAATTGTTTTTCAAAAAGTTGAGTGATGGTCTGATCTGTTAAATGGAGCTGGTACAGTAATTCATGCATTTTTAGTATTTTCTCCTTTTGCCAATATTTGATTTATCAATAATTGACTTATCAAGTATATTACAAATAAATTGACGATGCAAATCTTTTGCTCACTCCGAAAAAGCCTCTTGGTTTCAATCCCAAAAGGCTATTATTTCTATATTCTAGATAAAATCCAGCACTAACCTACCAAATCTGCTCGAAGGATTTCTCCCTCTTTATTGATGACAACTTCGATAGCATGGCCTGCAAAAATTTCCTCGCTATCATCATAGTAGAGAGTCAATTCCCCATCTTCGTTGATCGATAGTTCACTCAAGGAAAGTGAGTTGGTAAAATACTCTTCTGTTAACTCCACATCATTTTCATCTGAATCAATCCAGTCTTGGGCTGTTTCCCACAGTTCTTTGACGATATAGTCTTTAATCTTAGCATCTTGAACTTGGAAAGATCCCATAAATTTCTTTAAATTATCGAAAGAACTTGGAGGAAGACTTTCATCTGCACCCGCATCAAACATAGCATGAATCTTACCGCCTTCATAGGTGATGAAGCCTTCAAACCAAGAATAGGCTCTATTTAGGGTGAACTCCCCAATAGCGTCTCGAATGATAACAGGTTTCTGGTAGGTTTCGATCAAGGTCTCTAACCTAGCATCCGTAGATTGGTCATCTAGGTATTCCAGCAAGCGGTAGCAATTGTTCGCCACTTCTGACATATAAGGCTCTAACTCCATGAAGGGACGTTTTTGACACTTAATGCGGTGAATTTTGTAGGGTTCAAAACTAAAGCCCCAATGCTTTTCTTTAAATTCTTCCGGAGTCAGGAGCCATTCCAAACGTCCTTCAAGTTCAGAAAAGTCCTGAGTTTCGACATTGACACTAGCTTTAAAATGAACGGACGGCATTAGACACCCATCTTTTAAAGAAGCAGCCCCATTTACATTTTGGAGGGTAAAAATCAAGAGTTCGACAATTTCACCACAAAATTCCTGTTCAAAATCATCTCTTGTTTTCTCAAATGGGGGTTTTAATCGGTTTGTCATTCTTATCATCCTTTCGCTCTATGCTTAAAATCGTTAGTATAGCTTTGTATCCGCTTACATTATATCGTGTTTTAGATTTTATTTCACTTATAAAGTGTGTCATAACAAAAAAAGAAGCGGAAACTCAAGTTCCCAACTTCTCATTATTCTTAGTTCATCGATACGTGTACGTGGTCATAGTGGTTTTCTGTAACGCTTCCACGGTCTGGCATTGGATTCCATGTGTAGGCTGGTCCATATTTGCTATCGAATGGTGCATAGAAACGTTGTTTCCAGATGATGTAGCTGATGCCACGGCTAGCCATATTTTGGATAGCATAATCCGCAATTTGGTCTCCGAGAGCTGAGCTTACTGGAACCATAAAGTCAATGGCAAGACCTTTTCCGTGGTCTCCACTATCACCAGGACGGTAGCCGCTAAATGATGTAATACCAAACAAGTTCGCAACTTCTTCTTTAAAGGCAGCCGTTTGTGGTTGAAGACCTGCATTTTCTGATTTCGTAGCTGCGATACTTGCATAATCAGGTGCTGCTGGTGCTGCATAAGTTGTTGATGCACCTTGGCTTGCTTCAGCTTGGTAAGTTGATGGTGCTGATTGTACTTCTGTTACAGCTTCTGTTGTTGCTTCCGTAGTTGCTTCAGCAACTGTTGTGGTTGTTTCTTCCACTACAGGTGTTTCTGTTACTGGTGCTGCAGCCTCAGTAGTAGCTTCTGTTGTTGCTTCTGCTACAGGCTCTGCTACTGGTGTTGCTACTTCGGTAGTAGCTTCTACAGCTGGTGCTGCAGTTTCTGTTACAGCTTCTTCATTAGCTTGTGAATCTGTTGTTTCTGCTACAACTTCTGTTTCTTCAACTGGTTGAGTTAAATCTTCAACTTTTACAGTTTGGTCATCTACGATTACTTGGCTCTTTTTCAAATCTGCTGTTGCACTTGCTACATCAGAACCTACTTCTTCAGGTGTGTATACCTCAACACCTGTTACTTCTTCTTGTTCATTAACGATTGTAGTCAATACAGTATCTGGGAAAATCAAGTCAATATTCGTAATCTTGTTCAAGTTAGCAAGGACATTTAAGTCAACTCCCAAAGCTTCCGCAATCGTGCTTAAAGTATCCCCATACTTGATGGTATAACTTGTTTTATTCTCACTTTTAGCAACATCGTTTTGAATTTGCTCAACTGTACGTGGTGACCATGCAACTTCCTCTGCTTGAGCTGCCAAGGCAGGGGCAATTGATAAAGCTACCGTTGATGCTAAAATAATTCGTTTCTTCATACTATTCAAACTCCTTTTTCAATGTAGTACATGTCTATCATAACACAAAGAAAAAAGAAAAAAAGCCCTTTGGGGGCTATTTAACAGAACTGTACATTCGTTGTAACAAATCACATTACTTGAAATAGTTTGTTAGTTTCTTGTCATCAAGCTGACACATTCTTCCTAAAATACTCTAGAAAGAAAGCGAGCTAATATCTTCTAATTGCTCTATCTGTTGATTACAAGCTGCGGGAGAGGCAAGGAAATTGATACTCTGGATGCCACTGTTTTGAGCAAATTCTATATCCAAGGTTCTGTCGCCTATATAATAGGTACGGTCTGGGTTTAAATGGTATTTATTGATAAGGTAGGTGGCTGCTTCTGGACTTGGTTTGCGGGCAAATCCGCTCTGGCTAGTCAAGATTTCTGTAAAATAAGAATCCAATCCTAAATCACGTAAAATGGTAAAGGCATTGTCTCCTTTATGAGTATAGACAAATTGCTGAATTCCTTGCTTATCCGCCCAGGCTAGAACCTCACGTGCACCTGGCATCAAGACGACTTGAGCATTTTTTTCAGCCAAGCTCTGAGAACGAACTTGATTGAGAAGCCCTACATCTAGTCCTCGCTCTTTTGCCACTTGCTCCAATAAATCCTGGACAGAATATTTCAAGATAAAAGCTCTAACTTCTTTCTTATTGTAAGGAAGAGAAAACTGACGATAGGTTTCCTCAATTCCTGCTAAGATGGCTTCATAAGAATCCAGTAAGGTTCCATCTAAATCCCAAATAAAAGCTGTTTCTTGCATTTCTCATCCTTTCGATGTCATATAAACTTGATAACGATAGCGTAGGAACATCCAACGGAAACCATTATCCAAAAGCGTTCCTGCCCAAATACCAGGCAAGCCCCAACCAAGAACAATTCCCATCAGGTAGCCTGTTCCGATACGGATACACCACATCCCGATACTTGTTGCATAAAAGGGAAGGCGGGCATTTCCCAAACCCTGCCAGACAGCTGTATAAATGACTGTCCCCGTCGTCATAGGAGTCCCTAGTAGAGAGAACAGCGTCACTAAAACACTGGCTTTAATAGCCGCAGAATCACTGGTGTAGAGGTAACTTAGCGGTGTCCCAAGAGCATAGATAGTAAGCGTCAAGGGCAACATGAGAAAGAGGGATAGCCAAAAAGTTTGCCTACTGAGCTTGTCCACCCTTGCCCAATCATTCTCCCCTACTGCTCGTGCTACCTGCATAACTGTTGCCGTAGCAACACCAAAAGCAGGCATGTAGTTAAATTGAGTCAAGACTTCACCAATCGCGTTTCCCGCAACTGCCTCTGTTCCAAAGGAAACAACTAGGGCAATAATAACCACATCTCCAGCTCGCATCATGAGACGCTCTCCCGCTGCAGGTAAAGCTAAGGTCAGCAAGTCTTTGTCCAGTCCAAACCTTGGCCTCGTATATGGAAGTTTTAATTGTGACCACAAAATCACAACCCCGACCAAACGAGATAGAATTGTCCCCCAAGCTACACCAGCAATGCCCATATTAAGGATAAAAATAGCCATACTTGAAAAGACAATATTCAAGGCATTGGACAAGAGACTCACATAGAGGGGGAGACGAGGATTATGAGTAGCACGAATCAAGGCACCCAGACTAGTCATCAACCCCAGGAGAACGATTGTCCCACCAACTAAAGATAGGTATAAGCCTCCACTTTCAGCCACAGCCTGTTCAGTACCCAAAAGACCAATCATCTCTTGACCTGCAAAGATGGACAAGCCACCTAAAATTAAACTCAATAGCAAGGTTATCTTGAGAGCTTCTGTCACATGGTAGGCAAGTCTAGACTGGTCCTTCTGCCCCAGACTTTTTGAAATGACGCTTGAAATCGCAGCTCCTAGAGCAATAAAAATTGCCTGGTAAATGGTAATAATATTACCAGCTACTGACACACCCGAAATGGCTATCAAACCTAGATGGGCCACCAGATAACTATCCACCATTCCCATGAGCATCTGCAAGAAATTTTCACCCATGGCTGGCAGGGCTATGTTGAGAATATCTTTATATTTCTTAAACAATCCTTCCTCCTGATGAAAAGAAACTCAGTTAGTTGCCCAACCGAGTTTACTTCCTCTGTTTTAAAGTCCTAGATAAGATTCTACTGCAGCCTGCATATCTGCTGCTGCAACAGTTGTCTTGTGACAAACCGGAGCTGTTTCGAGACCATCAACTGCTGGTGGCACTGCTACTCCTGAGATTTCATGTAATTGAGCCAAGGCCTCAAAGTCACTAAGACCTGATTGTCCAGTCACAGCTTCTACTGCAACGACTGGGAATTTGTATGGACTAGCTGTTGAAGCAATCACAGTCTTAGTCGCATCACCTGTCGCTGCTTGGTATTTTTTATAAACAGCTGAGGCAACCGCTGTATGAGGATCCTCGATGTAAGAATTAGCCTCGTAGACACGCTTGATTTCTGCTGCTGTTTCCGCTTCTGTCGCATATTCTGCTGCAAAGAGATCAAGGATCTCTGCATCAAAGTCTGTCAATTCATACTGACCTTGAGTGTTCAAGGCATTCATGAGTTCAGCTGTCTTAACCGCATCATTTCCCAAAAGATGGAAAATCAAGCGCTCCAAGTTTGAAGAAACCAAGATATCCATAGATGGGCTAGTGGTTACCTTAAACTCACGCTTCTTGTCATAAACACGAGTTTTAAAGAAGTCTGTCAAGACATTGTTGTCATTTGAAGCACAGATCAATTTACCAACTGGTAGACCGATTTGCTTAGCGTAAAAGGCAGCCAAGATATTTCCAAAGTTTCCTGTCGGTACAGTAAAGTTAACCTTGTCACCGGCCTTAATTTCGCCAGTTTTAACAAGCTGAGCGTAAGCATAAACATAGTAGACAATCTGTGGTACCAAACGACCGATATTCATAGAGTTGGCTGATGAAAATTGCAACTTGTTAGCTGACAATTTCTCACGAAGAGCCACATCATTGAACATATGTTTCACATTAGTCTGAGCATCGTCAAAGTTTCCATCAATGGCGATAACATGAGTATTTTCACCCGTTTGAGTGGTCATTTGCAACTCTTGTACCTTGCTAACACCATCTTTTGGATAAAAGACGATAATTTCAGTTCCTGGTACATCCGCAAAGCCAGCCATGGCAGCCTTCCCAGTGTCTCCAGATGTCGCTGTCAAGATGACAATCTTGTTTTCCAAGCCATGTTTCTTAGCAGCTGTTGTCATAAAGTATGGCAAGATAGACAAGGCCATGTCTTTAAAGGCAATGGTTGAACCATGGAAGAGTTCCAAGTTGTATTGGCCATCAAGTTTGACAAGAGGAGCAATAGCTGGAGTATCAAACTTGCTATCGTAGGCATTGTTGATACAGTAGTCTAACTCTTCTGCTGTAAAGTCATCCAAGAAGGCTGACAAGACAAGTTTAGCCACTTCTTGGTAAGAAGCGTCTTTTAATGTGTCAAAATCCAAATCTACCTTTGGATAACTAACCGGAGTAAACAAACCTCCATCTGTTGCCAAACCTTGCAAAATCGCTTGGCTGGCTGTTACGGTATTTTTCGCATCACGCGTTGATTGATAAACTAATGTCATAAATCTCTATCCTTTATCTATAGTCTCATCCATTATAACATGATTTTTCAGAAAATTCTCCCTTTATAAGAAAATTATAGAGTCAATTCTTCTTTTAGAGGCTCTAAATAAGTCATTTCTCTCTGAGCTCTACTCTCAAGTCCTTGCTCTGCTATAGCCAGCAAGTCTTTGGAGAACTGGACAACACCAGCTGTTTCCTCATCTGTGAGTTGTTTCTTAGAAAACTGTCGTCTCAGAGACTTGTAGTCACGGCCAAAGTTTTCAAAGAAAGGAGCTGTTTCTAGATAAGCTTCAAGCTTGTCTAGATTTACCAACAAACCTAGATGAAAGGCTGCTGAAGTAAAGGTACGGTCTAGCGGTTGCGTACAAACACTACGGAATTCAATCGTCCCTCGAGTTGTTAAGTCTTGATATTGGTAACTACGGTGCGTCTGGAAATCCTTCTCTTGAGGAACCAGAAGAGTTTCTTTTCCATTTAGAGTATAGGCAGGAATTTCATCAGTAGCTAGGTAATCTCTAGCCCGAATTGGAGAAAAATAGTAGGTTTCCCCATCTCGTTCTGCTGTAAAAATCGCAGAGAGGTCTAGATAATCAAAGAAATCATCCTCATCTTTGAAGAGTTTTGCATTGACACCGACATTCTCTGGATAAATTCCATGCATGGATTCTTCCCAAAAGATATCTCGTGAAATCCGAGTATCCCAGTCTGCTCCCGAAAACTCAGAATTGGCAAATAAGTAAGCTTTTGCTGCTTCAATCTGAGTGAAAGCATTAATGACACGTAAGTAGTTAGCAGTCGATACATCCAACTGAACTTGACTCCCACAGATAAAGGCTCCATATTGTGGGAAGTCATGCAAATTAACTCTATCTTGGCGACTTCCCATATGTAGGTAATCCATCAGCATCTGGTAGCGTGGATAAGCCACCGGTCGATTGTCATTCTGATCCCAGTTTGGATGAATCCCCCAACCCTGAATAGCATGATCCTTTTCGCTTAGCTTTTCCTGAATGACCTTCATATAAGCTTGAAATCGTCCTTCGACCTCTTGGATTTTCTGGGCTCTACCAAAGGCAAACTCCAAGGTCGTATAAGAAACCTCAAACAAAATCCGATCCTGACTCGCAGGTTCTACAAGTTGAATCGGATTTCCGTCCTCGTCCTCTTTCTCAACTTCCAAGCTGAGAGCATCCACTAAAAATCGCATCAAATCCTTGGCGACTTCAATATCTGTGGGTTTCCCTTTCGTATGTACGATAGGAAACTCCAACTCAATCCCGATGTAGAGTTCTGGATTTTCTTTGATATTTTTTAAATAACGGCTTTTCAATATCCGAATAGAAGGGGACATACATACCTCTCACTCTAAATTCTCTTACTAGAAACATCAATTGCTTTCTATATTATACCAAAAAACTCTATGAGAACTTGACCGAAAAACGACTTTCTACAAATTAGTGATTACTTTGAAGGTTTATACTAATTTTCCCATGCAAGATTTTATGAAGTCTCGAAAAGTATTGATATATCAATATCTTCAAAAACAAACTTTCCCCTTACATTCTTAGGATTTATTATAAGTAGTTGATTTTTTGCTGAAAACGGTTTATACTTAAAGAGTCTTAAAGTTTTCTTAAACTACAAGTCAAACATTTTATAAGGAGGAATGACAATAATGAGTATCGGAATCATTATTGCGAGCCACGGTGAATTTGCCGCGGGTATTCATCAGTCAGGATCTATGATCTTTGGTGAACAAGAAAAGGTTCAAGTTGTAACCTTTATGCCAAACGAAGGTCCAGATGATTTATACGCCAAATTCAACAATGCTGTGGCTGCATTTGACGCAGAAGATGAGGTTCTAGTCTTGGCTGACCTTTGGAGTGGTTCTCCATTTAACCAAGCTAGTCGCGTAATGGGAGAAAATCCTGAGCGTAAATTTGCCATCATCACTGGACTTAACTTGCCGATGTTGATCCAAGCCTACACAGAGCGTCTTATGGACGCGAATGCTGGAGTGGATAAAGTCGCTGCGAACATCATTAAAGAAGCCAAAGATGGCATCAAGGCTCTTCCAGAAGAGCTAAACCCAGCTGAGGAAGTTGCACCTGCTGCAGCTGCTCCTGTAGCCCAAGCTGCTATCCCAGAAGGAACAGTTATCGGAGACGGTAAATTGAAAATCAATCTTGCTCGTCTTGACACACGTCTTCTTCACGGACAAGTCGCAACTGCTTGGACACCAGATTCAAAAGCAGACCGTATCATCGTTGCTTCAGATAACGTTGCTAAAGATGACCTTCGTAAAGAATTGATCAAACAAGCAGCTCCAAACGGAGTGAAGGCTAACGTTGTTCCAATCCAAAAATTGATTGAGGTTGCAAAAGACCCTCGTTTTGGTGAAACACACGCCCTTATCTTGTTTGAAACACCTCAAGATGCCCTCCGTGCTATCGAAGGCGGTGTGCCAATCAAGACTCTTAACGTTGGATCAATGGCTCACTCAACTGGTAAAACAATGGTCAACAACGTATTGTCAATGGACAAAGAAGACGTTGCTACATTTGAAAAAATGCGTGACCTTGGTGTTGAATTTGACGTACGTAAAGTACCAAACGACACGAAAAAAGATTTGTTTGACTTGATTAGCAAAGCTAACGTTCAATAATTAACATTAAATAGAAAAGGAATAAAACCATGTCAGATATTTCAATCATTTCTGCTATCTTGGTTGTAGTTGTTGCCTTCTTCGCAGGTCTTGAAGGTATCCTCGACCAATTCCAATTCCATCAACCAATCGTAGCATGTACCCTTATCGGTCTTGTAACTGGTAACCTCGAAGCAGGGGTTATGCTTGGTGGATCACTTCAAATGATTGCCCTTGGTTGGGCTAACATCGGAGCTGCCGTAGCTCCTGACGCTGCTCTTGCTTCTGTTGCTGCTGCAATTATCATGATCAAAGGTGGTAACTTTACTACTGAAGGTATCGCAGTCGCAACTGCAACTGCAATCCCTCTTGCCGTAGCTGGACTTTTCTTGACTATGATTGTTCGTACAATCTCAGTTGGTTTGGTTCACACTGCTGATGCTGCTGCTAAAGAAGGAAACATTACAGCTGTTGAACGCGCTCACTACTTTGCCCTTATTCTTCAAGGTCTTCGTATCGCTATTCCTGCAGCCTTCCTTATCGCTATCCCTGCTTCTGCTGTTCAAGATGCTCTTAAATTGATGCCAGACTGGTTGAACGGTGGTATGGCTGTCGGTGGTGCCATGGTCGTTGCCGTTGGTTACGCTTTGGTTATCAACATGATGGCTACTCGTGAAGTATGGCCATTCTTCGCTATCGGTTTTGCTCTTGCAGCAATCTCTCAATTGACTTTGATTGCCCTTGGTGTCATCGGTGTTGCCCTTGCCTTCATCTACCTCAACCTTTCTAAACAAGGTGGAAACGGTGGCGGAGGAGCTGCAACTTCTAACGATCCAATCGGTGATATCCTAGAAGACTACTAGAAAGGGGAACAATCATGGCTGAAAAAATTCAATTATCAAAATCAGATCGCCAAAAAGTTTGGTGGCGTTCACAATTCCTTCAAGGTTCTTGGAACTACGAACGTATGCAAAACTTGGGTTGGGCTTACTCTTTGATCCCAGCTATCAAGAAACTGTACACTAAAAAAGAAGACCAAGCAGCTGCTCTTGAGCGTCACCTTGAATTCTTCAACACTCACCCATACGTAGCTGCTCCAATCATGGGGGTTACTCTTGCACTTGAAGAAGAACGCGCTAACGGTACTGAAATCGATGACGCTGCTATCCAAGGTGTTAAGATCGGTATGATGGGACCTCTTGCTGGTATCGGTGACCCAGTCTTCTGGTTTACAGTTCGTCCGATCCTTGGTGCCCTTGGTGCATCACTTGCTGCAACTGGTAATATCGTTGGACCACTTCTCTTCTTCTTTGGATGGAATGCAATCCGTATGTCTTTCCTATGGTACACACAAGAGTTTGGTTACAAGGCTGGATCTGAAATCACCAAAGACATGTCAGGTGGTATCTTGAAAGACATCACTAAAGGAGCTTCTATCCTTGGTATGTTCATCCTTGCCGTTCTTGTACAACGTTGGGTATCCATCAACTTCACTATCAACCTTCCAGGTAAACAATTATCAGAAGGTGCCTACATCAACTTCCCAGAAGGTGCTGTTACAGGTGGAGAATTGAAGGGTATTCTTGGTCAAGCACTTAGTGGTATGAGCTTGGATAGCGTTCAACCACAAACCCTTCAAGGTCAGTTGGACTCATTGATTCCAGGATTGATGGGACTTCTCCTTACTTTCCTTTGCATGTGGTTGCTTAAGAAAAAAGTATCTCCAATCACAATCATCCTTGCCCTCTTTGCAGTTGGTATCGCAGCTCGTTTCTTCGGTATCATGTAATCTCGACGAGAATGTATAAACAAAAAAAGAATCAGGTTTATCATCTGATTCTTTTTTATTTTCAATTATTCTGCCAAGGCACCCATTGGATCCCAAGGTGCAAGAACGATTGGTTCTGCTTCATAAGCAGCTCGTTCTTCTGCTGTTAGCAATTCTTTACGGACAACAATTTGGTAAGTGTATTCGTCCATCCAAGCATCTGAGGCAACAAAGTAACCATCTGTACCTACTTTATCTCCCCATGAGTTTTCAACTTTCCACTTAATTGATTTACCATTTTCATCCAAATCAACACCTGTCAAGACCATAGCGTGGGTCATCAAGCTTTCGCTGTAGTCCAAACGTCCTGCCTTGTCTTGAGTGAGTTGGATATCCATGCTTGATTCAAAATCATAAACATCTGTCGCAAGGATTCCGGCTTTACGGTTGCTGAGTTGGCCGACATCTGAACCAAACCATACAGTTTCTCCTGTTTGCATTTGAGCAATCGCCAATTCTTTCAAGCGTTCCATCGGTACGTTGATGTAACGAACCGCACGGCTACCAACGACATTCCCCAACATCTCAACTGTATATGATTTACCGTATGGTTTATCAGCAGTCGGAGCATTGATCACAGAAACGTAGTCTTCTAGTGGAAGGTCAACGTATTTCTTGTAAAATTCTTGTGGGGTGATGCCTTTTTCGCTTTGGTAGTTGTTATCCTTATCACGATAAGCAAAGTCAAACTTGCGTGGAGGAAGTCCTAATGACATGGCAAGGAAGTTAAAGATTTCTTGCAAGAGGTCTTCTTTCTTAGCTTGAACAGTCGCTTGGTCTGCGCCTGAAGCCAAGAGGTCACGCAAGATTTGAGCATCTTGACGAAGTAATTTATTAAGGATTGCATTGAGCTCACGGCTGCTGCTAGATGAGACAGATTCTGGATAAACAGACTTAGGTACGACACCGTATTTCTCAAAGAGAGAAACTACCATATCCCATTGTCCGCCATCTTGTTGTGGAGTTTGGAGTAGGAAGCTAACCTTGCGGCTGGTCAATTCTTGGTCAGCAGTCGCAATCACTTGCTCCAAGAACCAGTTAGACTTTTCATACTTATCCCAGAAGAAGGTATGTGCTTGTGACAATTCAAAGTTTTCAAGTTTGTATTGAGAGATGAGTTTGTGGCGGAAGGTATTGAGGGCTGCAAACATCCAGCAACGACCAGAAGCCTTCTGGTTAGTGACCTTGTCCTTTGTCAAATCAAGTGAGAAAACTGGTGTGTTGTCGACATGACTTTGACGACGCTCGAGGGCTGCAAAAATTCCATTGTGGCTAGCAGCATTTTCGATAGCTTGGTATTTTACATTTGCTTCATAGTTGGCAAATAATTTATCTGTAAATGATTCTTGAATCGCGTTCATAAAATCCTCCTTTTTTCTTACTGTCTATTATAACTCTTTTCACAAAGGAAGCAACCAAAAACTGAAAAAGGCAAGGATATTTTCCTCGCATTTTCCTAATATTTCATGGTGTTGCTATCACTAGCGGATACTCTCAAGCAAAGCTTCTAGCTCATCCTTGGTTAAACGACGCCATTCTCCACGTTTCAAATCCTCATCCAAGGTCAAAGTTCCCATGGTCAGACGTTGCAAGTCCACCACTTCCTTGCCACAGTAGGCCACCATCCGTTTGACTTGGTGAAATTTTCCTTCTGCGATGGTCACTCGGACCAGACTTTGATTCTTTTCTGTATCCACAGACACAAGCTCCAGCTTGGCAGGTTGACAGGTAAAGTCCTTGAGCGGAATCCCTTGCGCAAATGTCTCAATGTCTTCATCCGTCATCACTCCATTGATCTGCGCTAGATAGGTTTTATCCACATGACGTTTTGGTGAAAGAAGAGCATGAGCCAGTTTGCCATCATTGGTCAAGAGTAAGAGTCCATGCGTATCAATATCCAAACGACCGACTGGGAAAACTTCCTTTGAACGAGCCAAGTCATCCAACAAATCCAAAACAGTCTTGTGTTTAGGATCTTCAGTTGCTGAAATAACCCCCTGGGGCTTGTTCATCATATAGTAAACAAACTCCTCGTACTCTAGCTTTTGCCCGTCAAAGCAAATCTCGTCTGTATCTTCATTGATTTGCAGCTTGGCAGATTTTTCCTTTTTCCCATTGACCGTCACGCGCCCAGTCTTTAGAAAGTTTTTGACCTCTGTCCGGCTACCAACAGCACAGGCAACTAAATATTTATCTAATCTCATAGGGCTATTATATCATAAAAAGAGAACGGTTTTCGCTCTCTTTCTCTCGGATTATCTTTCTCCAATTTACTTTTTAATCATACTTTCTATCCCTTTGAAAAGAATTTCTGAAATAGCTTCTGGATAGCCTTCATAGCCATTCTGTTCTGAAAGGGCATCAATGACATTTCTAATTTGACCATCCAATATAATGGTTACAGCAGGAACCAGTTCATCTGGACCTTCTTTTTTAAACATCTCTTGCATAATTGATACTTTGTTACTCATATTTGCTCCAATCTTTTTTTAAATTTAATCAATAACACTCTACGAGACTTATTCTTCCGTCTCACCATCCGCAACCAAATCATATGGAAAATACGGAACACTTTCCAATTCCTTGTAATCCAAGTCCTTAAGCTTGCAGAGAGCTCCCGACTCAAAGGACCAGTAGCCCACATGATTTTTTACATTCTGCTGATGTAAATCATACCAAGCAGCGTCCCTGTTTCCTTGATACCATTTCTTAGTCAAATATTCTTTTAACAATTTTAGTGCCTGTTCAGAATTATCTTCTTCAATGATTTTCCGAGTAAAACCATAGGGTCTTGGAAAATTATAGTTCAACCGAATCTCCCACTCAGGATGACGAGCTTGAATCAGGTAATCAATCAAACAATCCTCTGGATTGTCCTTCTTGACCAAGTCTACTAACTGATTAAAAGTCTCTTCATCAATGTTTAAAAGAATCCCAATAGAAAGCGCCCATAGCATTTGTTCGTATCCCCATTCCTTACGCCAAATTGGTATTAGAAACGATACAAATGAGATGTATTCCTCTTTAAATGCTGACAAAGAGGCTCCGCTAGAATAAGTTGCTAATAAAATGTCTCTCTGATAAGACAAAATAGTAGCTAAAGTTGACTTATAAACTTCTATCGTTGGCTTTTTATAGTTTTCTATACCACTCTCTAAATCACTTTGAAGTTTTCGTAATTTTTCTTGAAAATACAGTAAGGCTTCTCGATTTGATATTAAGCCATCTTTATAATTCTCTTCTGTACTTAAAGTATCGCGTAAACCCATTTTATATCTCCTTTAAAAACGATTCGTTAAGTCAATCTAAGATCTCAAGCGATTTTGTTCTACTTCAAAGTCATGTCTCGTTTTGATAAATCAACACCCCACTTCTTTGCTCTCTCAAAATCCGCGTCAGTCGGTTCTAATTTTTCATCGATAATATGGCCAGCCTCATCGTACTCAATATAATTTACTCTTGCCCCAAGAACACAATATTCCTGTGATTTTAATGCGCCGTTTTCATAGTATTTCTTTTGAAGCCCATCAGCTGCACCGCAATCTTGAGGATTGATGCTTTCAATATTTCCATTAGGATAAAACCATACATTCATTCCATGACGGAACCCATCTTTAATATAACCATAATACTCTAATTTACCATCTGGGTATAAATCATAAGCTAAACCTGTATATGGAACTTCTTCTCCAGATTCATTCTCAGAAACAATCTGCTCACAATACCATCCACCCCAATCAAGCTCTTCTTCAAAACAAACACCATTTTGAAGCACTTCTTCTTTTGTTAAAATCTTATCTACCATCATTCTTCAACTTTAGAGTTTATTTTATAGTATTCCTTCCACAACCAAATCACATGGAACATACGAAAGGTCTTCGCTAGTTAATCGTTAACCAAATTAGTTTTTTAATCACTTTATTCCTCCTATGGACATTATTTACCACACAGATGTAAAGAATGAACAAGAGAACAGAATAAATCAGCAATCCTAAAAACTTTGCATAGATCAGGTAAGCTATCACGGAGCCTATCAAACTGACACTACTAATACAGATAAATAAGAAAGCAAGAGTTCCATTTTTCTTTGCTATTTCTAAAAACTCTGAGTACTCAAGGTCCGTAAACAATGCCGGATATAAGTCCAAGTCTTTGTCATAATAGTCAACTACAAATTTCCCTATGAGCAAGGAAAGATAGGAACATAGAATGAAGCTAGAATATTTGATAGTAGGTATATCAAAAATGGTTAAACCATTCAACAATCTAACAATGGGGAGAGATAGCAAAGTGAGTCCAAGAGTGTAGTATTGTTGATTCTTAGAGTTTTTTTCGAGAATTGAAAAGTAAAGTCTCTTTCCCTTTAAGTCATAATAGACTATTTTGTTTTTATACAATCCTAGATTAACTAGCTTCCTATTGTTCTTGATTCTTTTAGTCATCGTTCAACATCTCTTTCTCAGCCCACTGGACTTCCATTTACTCTATTCTCAGAAAATCTCTAGCCTTACTTCTTATACTAGAGAAATCTTTGACCTTTGTCAACATTTCGCAGGTGTCGACCTTTGATAAACACCATCATCACCTCAAGTTAGCAACAAAAAAAGCCGCCTGATTGGGCGACTTAATTTTTTTATAGGGAGATTATTATGAAAAAGTTTTAGGAGTATAAGTTAAGTTCTTCTTAACTTATGAGATAAGTATACAGCTCCTATCTTAAAGTTTCCTTAAGTATTTTTAAATGTGAGATTTTTCCATTTTTCTCGCCAATTTTTCTTGGATAAACGCTTTTGATAGAGCTTCATTCGTTCTTGATTTTCTAAAAAATGAGGAGTCGGACAAACCTGAAAGTTCAAAATATCCTCCAAACCATAAGGCGCAAAGAGCTCTAAAGTTGCGTCAGCTTGCAAGCGAAGTCCTACTGCCGTACAACGTTCAGGATATTTACTCATGGCATCGCAGGAATTTCTATACGGTTCCGTATGGGGATTATGTTGGTGCATATAGACCTGATTTTTCAATTCCCATTGATACTGAGGAAAGTCCTCTCTCAGCTTGCTCTCTAGAGCTAGCGTTTCTTCGTAACTCACCTCTGGGTCAAAGAAAATGACGTCCACATCCGTTTCACGGTCAAAGGCTGGCTTATCTGATAAGAGATTCCAGATAAAATTTCGTACCGAGCCAGCTGCCAACCAGGAATCTTTCAACTCCAAGTCACGGATGATGGTCAGAATAGCCATCATATCAGGATTTTCTTTGAAAGATTCTAAGATTTCAGCCTTATTTTTCAATGTATTCATACCCTAAATGTTCATAAGCCTTGGCTGTCGCGACCCGTCCTGAACGAGTTCGCATGATAAAGCCTTTCTGAATCAGGTAAGGTTCGTACATATCCTCAACCGTCTCACGCTCTTCAGCGATATTAACGGAAAGGGTACCTAGACCGACAGGACCGCCACCGTACATCTCAATCATGGTGCGAAGAATTTTCTGGTCTACATAGTCCAAACCTTCATGGTCTACATCCAACATGGTCAAAGCCTTATCTGTAATCACATCATCAATCAAGCCATCGCCCATAATCTGCGCAAAGTCGCGCACGCGCTTGAGGAGACGATTGGCGATACGAGGAGTCCCACGACTACGGAGAGCCAACTCAGCAGCGGCTTCATGAGTGATTTCCATCTCAAAGATATCTGCCGTCCGCTCGACAATCTCTGTCAAGTCATCCTGGGTATAGTATTCCATGTGGCCTGTAATTCCAAAACGGGCACGAAGAGGATTTGAAAGCATCCCTGCTCGTGTTGTCGCACCAATCAAGGTAAAAGGAGGCAAGTCTAGATGAACACTACGGCTAGCTTCCCCTGCACCAATCATGATGTCGATGTAGAAATCTTCCATAGCACTGTAAAGCACCTCTTCTACTGACATAGGCAAGCGATGAATCTCGTCGATAAAGAGAACATCTCCTGGCTCCAAGTCATTCAAAATCGCTACCAAATCACCAGCTTTTTCGATAACGGGACCAGACGTCTGTTTGAGATTGACTCCCAATTCATTGGCAATGACAAAGGCCATGGTCGTTTTCCCGAGACCTGGAGGGCCAAACAAAAGAACATGATCCAGCGCCTCATCACGCATTTTTGCTGCCTCGATAAAGATTTGAAGCTGATCTTTGACCTTGTCCTGACCGATATATTCACGTAAATATTGGGGACGGAGGGTACGTTCTACCAACTCTTCATCACCCATGATTTCATTATCTAAAATTCTACTCATGTTCCTATTATAGCAAAAATCCAGCCTACAAACAAAAAAGCCACCGAATTTGGTGACTTCTTTAGGGAGATTATTATGAAAAAGAAAAGTTTAGGATTTCTATTAAATAAAGTTAGGAGGTCTTTACTTAATGATTACATGATACATGAGTAAACTTAAAGTTAACTTAAGATAAAAAAATTATTTTAATTTTTTTCGATCCACCCAAATCATTCCTGTACAATCGTAAGTAGATAAGGTTTCAAACCCCAGAGAACGATAGAATCCCAAAGTTTTTTCTGTCTCTTCGGTCGCTAGTTGTACTTGATAAGCATCTTTATAATCGGCTAGAGCTTGCTTCATCAAGGCGCTACCAATCCCTTGGCGTTGATAGCTAGGCAAAACAATCAAATCCTGGACAAAAACGGATGAAAATCCGTCTCCAACCAAACGCACTAAACCAACGATTTTCTCACCATCACGTGCAAGATAAGTCGCTAGCGAATGAGACAAGGCCTGCTCCAACATCTGTGGCTGATTGGTATAATTTGTCCACCCAACTGCCTGGTAGAGCGGTAAAACGTCATCAATTGAAACAGATGTTTCTTTTGTAATCTTAATCATATCAAACCTTCCTAACATTCCCGTAGAGATTTAATCTGTTGTCCATTTTCATCAAAATTTTCTGGGTTCAACCATGCTTCAAAACGAGCCTTAACCCTTGGCCAGTCCTTATCAATCATAGACATCCAATCCGTGTCTCGAGTCCTTCCCTTGTAGATAACCGCTTGACGGAAAGTACCTTCGTAGACAAATCCCAAACGTTCTGCTGCTTTTCTAGAAGGGAGATTTAGCGCATCACATTTCCACTCATAGCGTCGATAGTTGAGTTCTTCAAAGACATAACGAGCTAGCAAATAGTGGGCCTCTGTTCCCATCCTTGTCTGTTTGAGAGCCGGAGAAAAGGTCACTGCGCCAACTTCAATGGTGCGATTGGCTTGGTCAATACGCATGAGAGAAAATGTCCCCAGCGCCTTTCCAGTCGCTTTATCGATAATCGCATAATAGAAACGATCCTTACGCTCAATCATCTGCTTCAAAGCTACGATTAATTCTTCGAGATTTTCTACTGGTGGTTGAAAGAGATAGGTCCACATCTCTCGAGGTGATTCTGGGCCATAAACAGCCAGCAAATCCTCCGCATGCTTTTCTACTGATAAAGCTTCGATAATCGTATACTGTCCTTCTATCCGTACAAGTGAAGGCAAAACTCCAGGTGTGTCGTCTACAGGTTCACCAATCATCTGACCATATTCATTTACTGGCATAGCTTTCTCCTTGTCCTACTCTTTATAAGTTTAAAGATGTGAATAGTATATCACATATCCGTACTAAGCTTCCAAAAAGTCTCCAAAGTAAAACTTTGAAGACTTATCATTTTTTATTTCACAACGATATTAACGAGCTTGTTCGGTACCGCAATCACCTTAACGATTTCCTTGCCGTCAATTTCTGCCTTAACTTTTTCGTCAGCTAGAGCGATTTCTTGCAATTCTTCGCGTGAAAGGTCTTTCGCAACCATGAGTTTAGCACGGACTTTACCTTTGATTTGAACGACGATTTCGATTTCGTCTTCAACCAATTTGCTTTCGTCCCATGTTGGCCAAGCTACGTAAGTGATTGACTCACCTGTTGCTGCGACTGTTTGCCAGAGTTCTTCTGCCAAGTGAGGCGCAAATGGGGCAATCAATTGGATAAAGCCTTTAGCGTAATCCACATAGAGTCTATCTTCCTTGTTAGCCGCATTGACAAAGACCATGAGTTGAGCAATGGCTGTGTTGAATTTCATAGACTCGATTTGCTCTGTGACAGATTTAACGGTTTCATTGTAAACCTTGTCTAGAGCGCCATTGTTTTCCGCAACAATTTCTTTACTTGTAATCAAACGGTACACACGGTCAAGGAATTTACGGCTTCCTTCCAGACCTTCTTCAGACCAAGCGATGGAAGCATCGAGTGGTCCCATGAACATTTCATAGACACGAAGGGTATCGGCACCGTATTGTTCCACTACGTCGTCTGGATTGACAACGTTCTTGAGGGATTTAGACATCTTAGCTGGTGCTTGCTCCAACTCTTCTCCTGTTTCCACATGGAAGAAGGAACCATCACGTTTTTCAACCTTATCAGTCGCTACAAGAGCACCACGGTGGTCACGGTAGCTTGTTCCTAAGATCATTCCTTGGTTAAAGAGTTTTTGGAATGGTTCTTTGGTTGGAACAACACCGAGGTCATAGAGGAATTTATGCCAGAAACGAGCGTAAAGCAAGTGAAGCACGGCGTGTTCTGCACCACCTACGTAGATATCTACTGGCAACCATTGTTTGAGGAGGTCCTCATCAGCCAATTTCTCTGTGTTATGTGGGTCGATATAGCGAAGGTAGTACCAGCTTGAACCCGCCCATTGTGGCATAGTATTGGTTTCACGACGACCTTTCACTCCATCCTCACGAGTCACTTCAAGCCAGTCTGTCAAATTAGCCAATGGGCTTTCACCAGTACCTGAAGGGCGGATGTCCTTGGTTACTGGCAAGACAAGTGGCAATTCACTTTCTGGAACGGCTGTTGAAGTCCCATCTTCCCAATGAATGATTGGAATTGGTTCACCCCAGTAACGTTGACGGCTAAAGAGCCAGTCACGAAGACGGTAGGTAACCTTTTCTTGACCAAAGCCTTTTTCTTCTAGCCAAGACACGATTTTAGCAATCGCTTCTTCTTTGTTGAGACCGTTCAAGAAGTCAGAGTTAACGTGAAGGCCATCTTCTGTGTATGCAGCTTCTTCAACATTTCCACCTTCAAGTACTTCTACGATTGGAAGGCCGAATTGGTTAGCAAATTCCCAGTCACGTTGGTCGTGGGCAGGTACAGCCATAACAGCACCTGTACCATAGCTAGCAAGAACATAGTCGGCAATCCAGATTGGAATTTCTTTACCATTGACAGGGTTGATAGCATAAGCACCAGTCCAAACCCCTGTTTTTTCCTTGGCAAGGTCAGTACGAGCCAAGTCTGATTTGAGGCTGGCTTGGTGTTTGTAGTCCGCTACAGCCTCAGCTTGTTCAGGACTTGTGATGGCATCTACCAAGTCATGCTCAGGAGCCAAGACAGTGAAGGTCGCACCAAAAAGGGTGTCAGGGCGAGTGGTAAAAACTGTGAATTCCTTGTCTGTCCCTTTTACCTTGAAAGTTACGTTAGCACCTGTTGATTTCCCAATCCAGTTACGTTGCATGTCCTTGATAGATTCTGGCCAATCCAACTCATCCAAGTCATTGAGCAAGCGTTCTGCATAGGCCGTGATTTTAAGCATCCATTGGCGCATTGGTTTACGAACAACTGGATAGCCACCACGCTCAGAGGTTCCGTCAGGGAGGACTTCTTCGTTGGCGATAGCTGTTCCTAGTTCCTCAACCCAGTTTACTGGCACTTCTGCTTCATAAGCCAAACCTTTTTCGTAAAGCTTAGTGAAGATCCATTGCGTCCACTTGTAGTAGTTCGGATCTGTAGTATTGACTTCACGGTCCCAGTCGTAAGAGAATCCAAGCGCATTGATTTGGCGTTTGAAGTTGGCAATGTTTTCCGCTGTGAATTCTGCTGGGTCATTACCAGTATCCATAGCATATTGCTCTGCAGGCAAACCAAAGGCATCCCATCCCATTGGGTGAAGGACATTGTAGCCTTGCGCACGTTTGAAACGGCTGAGGATATCAGTCGCTGTGTAACCTTCTGGATGTCCTACGTGAAGACCAGCTCCAGATGGATAAGGGAACATGTCGAGTGCATAAAACTTAGATTTTGAAGCATCTGTTCCTGTCTTAAAGGTGTGATGGTCAGCCCAGTACTTTTGCCACTTAGGCTCGATTTCTTTATGATTGTAAAAACTCATGCTGTCTCTCCAATTTTCGTGATGCTCCTATTATACCATTTTTAGAGGGAATTAGCCTCTTTATTCTTAACTCTTTTCTTTTTTGACCTTGCCTTCCATTTTTAATACTGCTATACTTACTTTAACAGACTCTTCCCAAAGAGGTGAATTATGCCCCATTCTTTCAAAAATTCTCTCCAAAAAGAGATTATTCACCGTAGTTCTTTAGCTGCCCTAGCGACTTCTCTCTTACTCCTTATCCTTCTATTTGGATTTTCCTATTTCCTTCAAAAGCAGCAACTAGCTAAGGATACTCAACAAATTTCTCAACATGTTCAAGACATGAAACAAGCAAATTATGAATTATTGGAAACCATGAATAAAAAAATGGTTCCAGAATTTATAGAAGGTAAACACACTGATAGAGAATTATTTAGTCTATTTTATGAAACAAAAGCTCAACTAAAACTCAGTTCTGATTTTGTCATTCTCGATGAGACTGGCGAACTTTTATTTAGCACCAATCGCAATCATAAAGAAACTCTTTTAGCTCCCTATTATTTAAAATTATTAATTCAAAACACTACCCAAGGATCCATTTCAGAGAAAGTTGCTCTATCGATGGACAAGCAACATTATGCTGTCTTTATTATGCCCATAGTTCACAACCAGCGAGTACAAGCTTACAGTATTTCCTTTGTGAATGAGAACGACTTTTTGTCAAGCATCCCCTTGATTAATTCAAAATACGTCATCACAGACACTTTCGGTAATATATACTCGAGCAATACCAATCAATTCACACAATCAACTCTGGAAAAATTTGATGAGAAATCGCTCCGTTCAAAAACACATTGGTTCGTTGAAAATCCAATTTTGATTGAAAAACGTAAAGTTGATTCAATTTTTTCAATTTACACTTTCCAATCATTCTTTCCTATTCCTAGCTTACTTAGCCTTGCTTCCATACTAACACTTTGCATCTTTCTATTATATTTTTGGCAGGCTAGAAGAATTGCCCATAAAATCGCAACCCATAATGCTGGTCCTATTGAAAGTTTAGTCTTTCAATTACATGAAGTTCCTAAGAAAAAAGAAAAGAAACTTACTCTCCATACTGAGGATGAATTTGAACTGATAGCTGAGAAAATTAACGATATGCTGCAGGAGTTGGACGAGCTTCATCAAAAGATGTTGACCATTGAAAAGGAAAAATGGGTTTTTGAAAGAAAAATGCTAGAAGCTCAGTTTAACCCTCACTTCCTATACAATACATTGGAAACTATTAAAATCACGAGTATGATTGATGCTAGTATTACACAAGACCTGATTCAAAATCTCACGCGTATCTTGCGATACAGTGTGACTGAATTAGAGAAAGAAACAACTCTTGGACAGGACTTAGAGATTATTGAAGCTTACCTAAAGATTCATCAAATTCGTTTTGAACAATTTTCTTATCAAATTGACTGTTCTCAAAGTCTATATTCCCAAACCGTTCCGAAACTTTTCCTATTACCGCTTGTAGAAAATGCTCTAAAATATGGAAGACAGTATCGTATCGACCTTGCTATCTCTATCCATATCACTCAAGATCAGGAAGCACTGACCTTTATCGTTAAGGATAATGCTGGCGGTCTAACCAAACAAGAACGCCTCCATATTTTAGAATCTCTAAACAGTCCACATACACAGCACGGTATTGTCAATAGTTACAAACGATTGAACAACTTTTTTGAAACTGTCGAATTGGATTTAGGGGTGAACCCGCAAGGTGAAACTTGGGTAAAATTTGTTACGAAAGGAAGAACACATGTTTAAGCTAATCATTGTCGAAGACGAGCACCTAATCCGAAAATGGCTTGAAATTGCCGTTGATTACTCTGCTTTAGGCATTCAAGTCGTAGGAACTGCTAGTCATGGGCAAGAAGGGATGGAACTGATTCAAAAACTAAAGCCACATATTGTGCTGACAGATATCACCATGCCCATTATGGATGCTTTTATGATGTTTGAAGCTACAAAGTCTCTCTCTTATGAAAAAGTAATCCTATCTGGTTATGACGATTTTCAAAATGCCAAAAAAGCCATGCAATATGGAGCAGTTGATTTCTTATCCAAACCAATTGACACCAAGGAGTTGACAGAATGTCTTCAAAAAATTGTTTTGCGATTACGAGTTAGCACTCGTCAAGAAACTCCTTTTTTAGAAGAATATCAAACTTTACTCACCTCTATCCAACAAATTGATACACAAAACCAAATCATTCAGCAAATTCTTGAATTTGTGCACCAACACTACTGCATGCACTTTACCATTTCTACCATTGCAGAGAATCTAGGATATAGTGAAAGTTATCTATATAAGGTTATCAAAGAAGACTTCCCAATGACGCTAAATGAATATATCTTACGCTACCGCCTCAAGCAAGCTATAGATAAAATGGCTGAGTCTCCTAATTCTCCCTTAAGCGATATCTCTGAACAAGTTGGATTTTCAGACTATAAATATTTTGCCAAAGTTTTTAAAAAATATCTCCATATTTCTCCAAAAGAATTAAAACTCATGGATAAAAACCATTGATGTAAAAGGATTGCTCAAATCAGGCAATCTTTTTATTTTGTACTTATACTAGAGCAAACTAGGAAACTCACTACAAGCTGCTCAAATCATAGCTTTGAGATTACAGATAAAATGACGTGCTTTGAAGAGGATTACCATCGAAATCCCAGTTACAGTCCCCATCCTTGCTCGAGATACCCATTTCCTATTCCCCGTTTTAGATTTCTTTAAGGTTTATATTATATCCTGTAGAACTCTGCAAATTATAAATATTAAGCAAGTCGTAGAGTAAAAACGTTCGTAAAAAAGGAAATACTTATGAAAAAAATACTATTCTTTCTCTCTTGTGGATGGATATTTCTTACTTTATCAGGATGTTCTTCAACAATAGAAGCGGAAACTAGCGCTGAAAAAGATTCAGATAACACTTTGGTTGTCTACTCGCCTAACCCTGAAGACCTTATCGAAGAAACAATCCCAGCCTTCGAAGAAAAATATGGTATTAAGGTTGACTTAGTACAAGCCAGCACTGGTGAATTGTTTAAAAAAGCTGAGTCAGAAAAAGAAGCTCCTGTAGCTGATGTCATTTTCGGAGGCTCCTACGCCCTCTTCTCTTCTAACGAAAATCTTTTTGAACCTTATATTTCTCAAGAGAACGACCAGATAATCCCTGAATATCAAAATAAAACTGGATTCTACACTCCTTATACACTTGATGTCAGTGTCATCATTGCCAATTCATCTCTTACAAAAGGTATTAAAATTGAAGGCTACAATGATCTACTCAATCCTAAATTAAAAGGAAAAATCGCTACTGCTGATCCAAGTAATGCTTCTAGCGCCTTTGCACAACTAACAAACATGCTTGTAGACCAAGGTGGATACGAAAATGAACAAGCTTGGACCTATGTGAAAAATCTATTTACCCTAGTAGATGGAAAAATTGCATCTAGCTCTTCGAATGTTTACAAAGCTGTCGCCGATGGAGAAATGGCTGTAGGACTCACCTATGAAGATCCTGCCTTAAAACTCTTAAATGATGGGGCTGATGTAAAAGTCATTTATCCAAAAGAAGGAACCGTCTTTTTACCTGGTAACGCGGCTATCGTCAAAAACGCCAAACATATGGAAAACGCTAAGAAATTTATCGATTTCCTCCTTTCTCAAGAAATCCAAGATAAGCTAGGAACTGAAACAACCATCAGACCCATTCGTAAAAATGCTAGAACCAATAAAAATATGAAGGCTATGACAGAAATCAATATTGCCACTGAAGATTCCGATTATGTCATTAAAAACAAATCCGCTATTCTTAAAAAGTACAATGACATTTTTACAGATATCCAATCTAAAAAATAAAATTTGACTTACCAGTTATTAACTGCCAAACCCTGCTATAAAATCAAAAAGATTACTTCCGTTTTTGTAGAGAATTTTACCCTATTAGGATAGAATTCTGAGTTTTAAAAACGCTTACATTTTTTTACAATAGTATTATCAAAACTTTGGAGGTATCCATCATGAAAAAGAAATGGATGTATTTTGCTGCTTGTGGACTTGCTATTTTGGGGCTGACTGCCTGTTCTTCTGATGACGCTTCAGGAGATAAAGCTACTGAAAACGGAGGTAGCGATACTCTTGTAGTCTATTCGCCAAACTCAGAAGGACTAATTGGTGCAACAATCCCTGCCTTTGAAGAAAAATATGGCATTAAAGTTGAACTCATTCAAGCAGGAACTGGTGAACTCTTTAAAAAATTGGAATCTGAAAAAGAAGCACCTGTTGCAGATGTCATCTTTGGTGGTTCTTATACTCAATATGCTACTCATGGGGAGCTTTTTGAAAACTATGTTTCTCCTGAAAATGAAAATGTCATCAAAGAATATCAAAATACAACTGGTTACTCAACTCCTTATACATTGGATGGTAGTGTATTGATTGTAAATCCTGACTTAACTAAGGGTATGAATATCGAAGGATATAGCGATCTTATCAAACCAGAGCTCAAAGGAAAAATTGCAACAGCTGACCCTGCTAACTCTTCTAGTGCCTTTGCTCAACTAACAAACATGCTACAAGCTGAGGGTGGCTATACAGATGAAAAGGCTTGGACTTATGTCAAAGATCTCTTTACTTTAATTGATGGTAAAATCGGTTCAAGTTCATCTGGTGTTTATAAGGCAGTGGCAGATGGAGAAATGGCTGTTGGTCTTTCATATGAAGATCCTGCAGTTAAACTTCTAAATGACGGTGCTAACATTAAAGTTGTTTATCCAAAAGAAGGAACTGTTTTCTTACCAGCAAGTGCTGCTATTATCAAAAACGCAAAAAATAAAGAAAATGCTAAGAAATTTATCGATTTCATCATTTCACAAGAAGTCCAAGACACCCTTGGTACAACAACTACTAATCGTCCAGTTCGTAAAAATGCTAAAACTAGCGAAAATATGAAACCAATCGAACAAATTAAAACACTAACTGAAGACTATGACTATGTCATCAAAAACAAATCAGACATTGTTAAGAAATACAACGAAATCTTTACAGATATCCAATCTAAACAATAATAGGGGTTGACCATGAGCGAGATTAAAATTATTAATGCTAAGAAAATTTACAATGATGTACCCGTTATCGAAAATTTAAATGTTACAATTCCTAAGGGGAGCCTTTTCACTCTCCTTGGGCCTTCAGGATGCGGGAAAACAACTTTGCTTCGTATGATTGCTGGATTCAACAGTATCGAAGGAGGAGAATTTTACTTCGATGATACCAAAATTAATAACATGGAACCTAGCAAACGAAATATTGGGATGGTTTTCCAAAACTATGCGATTTTCCCACATTTGACAGTGCGTGATAACGTAGCATTCGGACTCAAGCAAAAGAAAGTTCCGAAAGAGGAACTCATCAAACAAACAAATAAATACCTTGAGTTGATGCAGATTGCCCAGTACGCTGATCGTAAACCAGATAAACTTAGTGGTGGTCAGCAACAACGTGTTGCTCTAGCACGTGCCTTAGCTGTTAATCCAAGCGTTCTCCTCATGGATGAGCCCCTCAGTAACCTAGATGCCAAACTTCGTCTAGATATGCGTCAAGCCATTCGCGAAATCCAACACGAAGTTGGCATTACAACTGTCTATGTAACTCACGACCAAGAAGAAGCTATGGCCATTTCTGACCAAATCGCGGTTATGAAAGATGGTGTTATTCAACAAATTGGTCGTCCAAAAGAGCTATACCACAAGCCCGAGAACGAATTTGTCGCAACCTTTATCGGTAGAACAAACATAATCCCTGCTCGTTTAGAAAAGCAAGCTGATGGAGCTTACATCGTATTCGAAGACGGCTACTCTCTTCGTATGCCAGATCTTGACCAAGTTGAAGAACAAAATATTCGTGTCAGCATTCGTCCTGAAGAATTTATCCGTGATGAAAATGGCACAATCGATGGAACAATTACCGACAGCGTTTACCTTGGCTTGAATACTGAATACTTCATTGAAACAGGATTTGCTCCAAAACTTCAAGTGAGTGAAGAATCTACATTCGAAGAAGATTTAGAAAAAGGAAATCATGTTCGTTTACGTATCAATACTCAGAAACTCAATGTCTTCTCTGAAGATGGTTCTCGGAATCTCATAAAAGGAGTCAGCCATGGAGCGTAAAAAACTTAATATCTGGACTGCATCTTCCTTCTTCATTTTTCTTACATACTTAGTTTTCTTAGTCTACCCAATCGTGACTGTATTAAAACAAGCGTTGATACATGAAGGTAGTTTCTCTTTAGAAAATTTTGTAACTTTCTTTAGCAAATCTTATTATTCTGAGACACTCATTAATAGTTTTAAGGTTTCTGTAACTGCCACAATCACTTCTGTCGTTGTTGGTACCTTGCTAGCTTATCTTTTTTCAATGTATGACTTCAAGGGAAAGAAATTTTTACAAATTTTGATTATCATCGCATCCATGTCAGCTCCCTTTGTAGGTGCCTATTCTTGGATTCTACTTCTTGGTAGAAACGGAGTTATCACAAAATTTCTAACCAACACACTACATTTGCCAGGCTTTGATATCTACGGCTTTAAAGGTATTGTACTTGTCTTTACACTCCAACTTTTCCCTCTCGTCTTCCTTTATGTAGCTGGAACTATGAAGAGTATTGACAATTCCCTCTTGGAAGCTGCGGAAAGCATGGGATCATTCGGCTTTAAACGTATTGTAAAAGTCATTTTACCTCTTTTGGTCCCAACTTTATTAGCAGCAGCCCTACTAGTATTTATGAGAGCTTTCTCTGACTTTGGTACTCCAATGTTGATTGGAGAGGGATACCGTACCTTCCCAGTGTTAATCTACACACAGTTCATTAGTGAAGTTGGAGGCAACTCAGCTTTCGCATCAGCATTAGCAATCATGGCTATTACAATTGCACTGGCTATCTTCCTCATTCAAAAATATATTTCAAATCGTTTTAGCTTCAGTATGAACTCACTTCATCCAATCGAACCTAAGAAAACGACAAAAGGAAAGATGGCTGCTATTTATGTGACTGTTTATGGCATTATCTTATTCTCTGTCTTACCTCAAGTTTACTTGATTTATACGTCCTTCCTTAAGACATCCGGTATGGTTTTTGTCAAAGGATATTCATTAAACAGCTATAAGACAGCCTTTAACCGCATGGGATCTGCTATTTTCAATACCATTCGTATCCCTCTACTTGCCTTGGTTCTCGTTGTTGTATTTGCAACCTTCATCTCATACCTTGCAGTTCGTAAACGCAACCTATTTACCAATCTAATCGATAGTCTTAGTATGGTACCTTATATCGTGCCAGGAACCGTTCTCGGTATTGCCTTTATCTCTTCATTTAATACAGGTATTTTCGGAAGTGGCTTCCTTATGATTACCGGAACAGCCTTTATCCTAATTATGTCCTTATCTGTAAGAAGACTCCCATATACTATTCGATCTTCAGTAGCTAGCTTGCAACAGATTTCTCCGAGCATTGAAGAAGCTGCAGAAAGTTTAGGAAGTAGTCGTCTCAATACCTTTACTAAAATCACTACCCCAATGATGCTTTCAGGTATCATCTCAGGTGCAATCCTATCATGGGTAACAATGATTTCAGAACTTTCTACTTCGATTCTCTTGTACAATGTTAAAACTAGAACAATGACCGTAGCTATCTATACTGAAGTACTTCGTGGAAATTATGGCGTGGCAGCTGCTTTGTCAACTATCCTCACTGTCTTGACAGTTACTTCATTGTTACTATTTATGAAAATTTCTAAAAACAATAGTATTACACTCTAGTTTTTCTCCTAAAAACAGTCAGATTTCTTATTGGCTGTTTTTTATTTATACTCTCTATAAGTTAATTCTTAATAAATAATATTAATGCAAGTTAGTCCTTTTTATGGTAGAATATAGGAAAGTGCTTTCTCAAAGGAGGAAAATATGAACAAACAAACCATCGCTGTCTTAGGTCCCGGTTCTTGGGGTACTGCCTTGTCACAAGTCCTCAATGACAACGGACACCAAGTACGTATCTGGGGAAATATTCCTGATCAAATTGATGAAATCAATACACAACATACTAACAAACGTTATTTTAAAGAAGCTGTATTAGACGAAAAAATTGTTGCCTATCATGATTTGGCAGAAACCTTGAAGGGTGTTGATGCTATCTTGTTTGTGGTACCAACCAAGGTAACCAGATTGGTAGCTCAGCAAGTCGCTGCTGTTTTGGATCATAAAGTGGTTGTTATGCATGCCTCCAAAGGGCTTGAACCAGATAGCCACAAACGTCTCTCTACTGTTTTGGAAGAAGAAATTCCTGCTGAATTAAGAAGTGATATTGTCGTCGTCTCTGGACCTAGCCATGCTGAGGAAACCATTGTCCGTGACATTACCTTGATTACAGCAGCTTCAAAAAATCTGCAAACAGCACAGTATGTTCAATCACTCTTTAGCAACAACTACTTCCGTCTATATACAAATACGGATGTTATTGGAGTTGAAACAGCTGGAGCTCTAAAAAATATCATCGCTGTTGGGGCAGGGGCTCTCCACGGTCTTGGATTTGGAGACAATGCTAAAGCTGCTATTATCACGCGCGGTCTTGCAGAAATTACACGTCTAGGTGTTCAACTTGGAGCAAATCCACTGACTTATAGCGGTCTCTCAGGAGTTGGGGATTTGATTGTTACAGGAACTTCTGTCCACTCACGTAACTGGCGAGCAGGTGATGCTCTTGGACGTGGCGAAGCCTTGGCAGATATCGAAGCCAATATGGGAATGGTCATCGAAGGAATTTCAACAACCAAAGCTGCTTACGAGTTGGCACAAGAACTTGACGTTTACATGCCTATCACCCAAGCTATTTATCAAGTTATTTATGAAAATGTTAATATTAAGGATGCCGTTGCTGAACTTATGAGCAATGAGTTCAAATCGGAAAACGAGTGGTCATAATCACCGTTAGAAAGGAAGCTCATGAAGCAAAAAGTTAGAAAAGCCGTTATCCCTGCTGCAGGACTTGGAACTCGTTTCCTACCCGCAACCAAAGCCTTGGCCAAAGAAATGTTGCCAATCGTGGATAAACCAACCATCCAGTTTATCGTTGAAGAAGCCCTCAAGTCTGGAATTGAGGATATTCTTGTTGTAACAGGGAAGTCAAAACGCTCCATCGAAGATCATTTTGACTCAAACTTTGAGTTGGAATTCAACCTTAAGGAAAAAGGAAAAACTGATCTTTTAAAATTAGTTGATGAAACAACTGGTATGCGTCTTCACTTCATTCGTCAAACCCACCCACGTGGTCTCGGAGATGCCGTTTTACAAGCCAAAGCTTTCGTCGGGAACGAACCTTTTGTGGTCATGCTTGGGGATGACCTCATGGATATCACTGATGACAAAGCTGTTCCATTGACCAAGCAACTCATGAATGATTATGAGAAGA
The DNA here is from genome assembly GCF_021497965.1 of Streptococcus infantis. Taxonomy (GTDB): domain Bacteria; phylum Bacillota; class Bacilli; order Lactobacillales; family Streptococcaceae; genus Streptococcus; species Streptococcus infantis_B. The sequence goes on from NZ_CP046525.1 coordinate 1,556,604, forward strand.
CTCATGCTTCTACTATCGCTGTGATGCATGTACCACACGATGAAGTTTCTTCATACGGTGTCATCGCTCCTCAAGGTGAAGGAAAAGATGGACTTTACAGCGTTGAAACCTTCGTTGAAAAACCAGCTCCTGAAGATGCACCAAGTGATTTAGCGATCATCGGTCGTTACCTACTCACACCTGAAATTTTCGGTATTCTTGAAAAGCAAAAACCAGGTGCCGGAAATGAAATCCAACTAACAGACGCTATCGATACACTTAACAAAACTCAACGTGTATTTGCTCGTGAGTTTAAAGGCTCTCGTTACGATGTCGGAGATAAATTTGGATTTATGAAGACATCTATCGAATACGCCCTGAAACATCCTCAAGTCAAAGAGCACTTGAAAGACTACTTGATTGATCTTGGAAAAGAACTTTCAGAAGATAAATAATTGATGAAACCAGGTTCAAAATGTTCCTGGTTTTTTTGCTGCCTAAACACCTCCAAATCTTGTCTAAGCCTAATTTCTTGCAATAGATGCTTTTATGGTATAATAATAAGAAGTGAGGAAAGAAATGAAGAATAAATTGTTAGAACTTAAAGAAAAAGGACTGGCTTTCCTTCAGTCTCTAAAAACAAAACTAAAAAATATAGATTTGACCAAAATTTGTCCTAAAACTTCTAAGGAGAAAACACAAACAAAGACCAATATCTGGACAATCTTTGCTAATATCTTATTGGGAATCAAGGCAACCTTTAATACCCTTTTTATCATCGCCTTTCTTGGTGGACTTTTGGGCACTGGGGTTGTTTTCGGTTATGCGGTTTCTCTATTTGACAAAGTAACCGTTCCTCAGACGGAGGATCTGATCAAACAGGTGAATGATATTTCATCCATCTCTGAGATTTACTATGCTGACGGATCCATGATCGGTGCTATTGAGAGCGATCTTCTGCGAACATCTGTTGCGTCGGACGCTATTTCAGATAATCTCAAGCAGGCTATCGTTGCAACAGAGGATGAACATTTTGCAGAACACAATGGTGTCGTTCCTAAAGCTGTTATTCGTGCTAGTCTAGGAAACTTTATCGGTCTTGGTTCTTCGAGCGGTGGATCTACTCTGACACAACAGCTCATCAAACAACAAGTTGTTGGTGATGCCCCTACACTCGCTCGTAAAGCTAGTGAAATTGTGGATGCCTTGGCTTTAGAGCGAGCAATGAGCAAGGATGAAATCTTGACAACTTATCTCAACGTCGCTCCATTTGGCCGTAACAATAAAGGTCAAAATATTGCGGGGGCTCAACAAGCAGCCAAAGGTATTTTTGGGGTTGATGCAAATCAGCTAACAATCCCTCAGGCAGCCTTTATAGCAGGATTACCACAAAGTCCTATCTCTTACTCCCCTTATGAAGCGACTGGTGAGATGAAGAATGAAGAGGATATGGAACTCGGAATCAAGCGTTCCAAAGATGTTCTCTACAATATGTATAGAACTGGAGTGCTCAGTCAGGAAGACTACGAAACCTATATAGCATATGACATTAAGCAAGACTTCTTGCCAGCAGAAAGTGTAAACCTAACAGCTAAGGGTTATCTTTACTTCACTGCACTTGATGAAGCGACTAATGTCATGTATGATTATCTGGTCAAAAAAGATAACGTTTCCGAACAAGAGCTTAAGAATGAATCTATTCAGAAATCTTATCGTGAATTGGCTGAAAAAGAAATTCAAAATGGTGGTTACCGTATCACTACTACAATCGATAAAACGATCCATAATGCAATGCAAAATGCAGTGGCAAACTATAGCTACCTTCTAAATGATAGTAGTGGTCAACCTGAAGTCGGAAATGTCTTAATGGATAATAAAACAGGAGCCATCATAGGATTTGTAGGAGGACGAGATTACCAAAGCAATCAAAATAATCACGCCTTTGACACAAAACGATCTCCGGCTTCGACTACCAAACCTATCTTAGCCTATGGTATTGCTATTGACCAAGGCTTGATGGGAAGTGCTAGCATCCTATCAAACTATCCAACGAACTTTGCCAACGGAACTCCGATCATGCACGTCAACAGTCCGGGAACAGCTATGATAAACCTAAAGGAAGCTCTCAATTATTCCTGGAATATCCCGGCCTACTGGACTTATCGTATGCTTCGTGAAAAAGGAGTTGATGTCCGCTCCTATATGGAAAAAATGGGGTATGAAATCCCAGAATACGGTATTGAAAGTCTTCCTATGGGAGGAGGAATTGAAGTTACTGTAGCTCAACATACAAACGGATACCAAACCTTGGCCAACAATGGTGTTTACCATAAAAAATACATGATTTCGAAAATCGAAAAAAGCAGTGGAGAAGTTCTCTATGAACATAAAGACGAACCTGTTCAGGTCTACTCAAAAGCTACTGCAACCATTATGCAAAGTCTACTGAGGGATGTACTTTCATCCCGAATAACTACAAGCTTCCAAAGCGATCTTTATGGTATCAATTCCAGTCTAGCAGGTGCTGATTGGATTGGAAAAACTGGTACAACCAACGAGGAGGGCGATATGTGGCTCATGCTTTCAACTCCACGATTGACCCTTGGTGGCTGGGTTGGTCATGATGATAACAGTCCGTTAGCCAAAGGCGCATATTATCGTAATGCTAAGTATATGGCCCACCTCGTAAACGCTATTCAACAAGCTTCTCCTTCTGCTTGGGGAACTGAGCATTTCAGCCTTGATTCAAGTGTAACATCTTCTCAAGTCCTTAAGTCTACTGGACAGAAGCCTGGTAAGGTCACTATCAACGGCAAAGAGATTGACGTTACTGGAGAAATGGTAACAAGTTACTGGGCTAACCAAGCTGGTGCTCCGACTACTACCTACCGATTTGCTATTGGTGGAAGTGACTCTGATTACCAAAAAGCTTGGAATACGATTGTTGGAAATTTAATAAAACAAGACAACAAAGATAAAGATAAAGACAAGGATAAAGACAAGGATAAGGATAAAGATAAGGATAAAGATAAGGATAAAGATAAAGATAAAGATAAAGATAAGGATAAGGATAAAGATAAAGATAAAAATAAAAATAATAACAGCTCTTCTTCGAATAGGTCCCAACGCTAACATACCTATTATCAAGAGTATGTCACCTAACTCGACTTTTATATGAATCACTATCAAAAAAATATTTTCAAGGGAACCATATATTCCCTCCTTTCCGGATTAATATGGGGTATTTGTGGCATTTTAGGAGAATTCTTCTTTACGCATTATCCAGTCTCCTCTGGGTGGATCACTTCTATGCGACTAAGTCTTGCAGGTGGTTTCGTACTCATCTTGTCCGGCTTTAAGTTCCGTTCACAGTTATTCGATCTTTGGAGAAACCGCAACAATTATCTACCTTTTCTGGCTTATGCTATCTTAGGAATTTTCTCTGTTCAGTATTTCTTCTATCTCTGTGTAGAATACTCTAATGCAACAACGGCAACTATCCTACAATTTATAAGTCCTGTTTTCATTCTCATATACAACCGTCTTATCTACAAGAAAAAAGCTTCTAAAAAAGCAATTTTCTATGTTTTGACTGCTATGCTCGGAGTCTTTCTGATGGCTACTAAAGGCGATCTGTCTAAACTATCCATCACTCCCCTCGCATTGCTGACAGGGCTTCTCAGTGCTCTGGGAGTTATGTTTAATGTTATCTTGCCCCAGCCATTTGCTAAAAAATACGGTTTTGTGCCAACTGTTGGTTGGGGAATGTTGCTGGCTGGACTCTTTAGTAATTTTCTCTATCCTGTTTATAGAATTAGTTTTCAGCTAGATTGGGTGAGTATCTTGATTTGTTTGACCATTTCCTTTTTGGGGACAGCTTTTGCCTTCTTCCTATCGATGAAGGCTGTCTCGCTCGTTTCCCCATTGGTAGTATCCGTTGTCAGTGCTAGCGAACCTTTATCATCTGCTATTCTAAGCGTTCTGTTTCTAGGTCTGGTCTTAGATGGGTACCTGCTACTAGCTATGATCTTGATTATTATTCCCATGATTTTCTTATCCATTGAAGAATCAAAAGATAAACTGAAAGAATCCTCTTTTAACACTTAAGGCTTCAAAATTGAAGCCTTTTTTGGTAGAATAGTAAGCATTACAAAGAGTGAGGAGACACCTATGACTGCTACAAAAATGAATGCACAAGAAATTATCCAATTTATCGCTAATGCTGAAAAAAAGACAAGTGTAAAAGTGACCTTTGAAGGGCAACTTGATGGAGCCATCCCTGCTTCTGTTATCAAGCTTGGGAATGTTCTTTTTGGAGACTGGAAAGATATCGCTCCACTTCTTGAAGGACTTACAGAAAACAAGGACTATGTTGTTGAACAAGACGCCCGCAATTCAGCTGTACCTCTCCTTGATAAACGTGATATCAATGCTCGTATCGAGCCAGGCGCTATCATCCGTGACCAAGTTGAGATTGGTGACAATGCTGTTATCATGATGGGAGCTGTTATCAATATCGGTGCAGAAATCGGTGCTGGCACTATGATTGATATGGGAGCTATTTTAGGTGGACGTGCTATTGTCGGTAAAAATAGTCACGTAGGTGCAGGTGCTGTTCTTGCAGGTGTCATCGAGCCAGCTAGTGCTGAGCCTGTCCGTGTCGGTGACAATGTTCTCATCGGTGCTAACGCTGTAGTTATCGAAGGTGTTCAGATTGGTAGTGGTTCTGTTGTCGCTGCAGGTGCCATCGTTACTCAAGATGTTCCAGAAAATGTTGTGGTAGCAGGCGTTCCAGCTCGTGTTATCAAAGAAATCGATAGCAAAACCCAACAAAAAACAGCGCTAGAAGATGCGCTTCGCACCTTGTAAATAGTAACAGAGGCGGAAACTTTTCCAGCCTCTTTATCGTATTAGTAAAAAGGAAAATAGATATGTTAGATTTGATTCAAACTCGACGCGATCTTCACCAAATTCCTGAGATTGGTTTAGAAGAATTCAAGACTCACGCTTATTTACTCAATGTCATTAAGAAATTAACAGCTGACAAGGATTTTGTTCAGATTCGTACTTGGCGAACAGGTATTTTAGTTTACTTGCAGGGAAGTCAGCCAGAACGTACCATTGGTTGGCGGACAGATATTGATGGACTCCCAATCGTTGAACAAACAGGCCTTCCTTTTGCCTCTCAACACCCAGACCGCATGCATGCTTGTGGGCACGACTTTCACATGACCATTGCACTTGGAAGTCTCGAACGTGCTCTAGAAAAGCAACCTAAAAACAATCTCCTCTTTCTCTTTCAACCTGCGGAAGAAAATGAGGCCGGCGGTATGCTCATGTATGAAGATGGAGCTTTTGGCGACTGGTTACCTGATCAATTCTACGGACTCCATGTTCGCCCCGACTTAAAAGTTGGACAAATTGCGACCAATACTCATACACTCTTTGCGGGTACTTGCGAAGTCAAGATTCGTTTCAAGGGTAAAGGTGGTCACGCTGCTTTTCCACATGAAGCAAACGATGCTCTGGTTGCAACTAGCTATTTTGTGACCCAAGTTCAGTCAGTCGTCAGCCGTAATGTCGATCCTATCGAGGGTGCTGTCGTCACTTTCGGTGTTTTTCAAGCTGGGACAACCAATAATGTCATTGCTGATACAGCCTTCCTGCATGGAACCATTCGAGCTCTTACACACAATATGAGTCTTTTGGTTCAAAAACGTGTCAAAGCTATCGCTGAAGGTGTGGCAGCTGCCTTTGACATGGATGTAGAGATTGAACTCAAACAGGGAGGCTATTTGCCAGTCGAAAATAACCCTGAGTTAGCCAGAGAATTGATGACCTTCTTTGATGAAAAAGAAGGGATTGAACTTATCGATATTGAACCTGCCATGACAGGGGAGGACTTTGGGTATCTTCTTTCAAAGGTTCCTGGAGTCATGTTCTGGCTGGGTATTGATAGTCCCTACGCTCTTCACCATCCAAAGATGAGCCCTAAAGAAGAAGCTCTAGCTATCGGTGTCGAAGCTGTATCAAGCTTTTTAGCAAAGAAAGCTGCGGAATAAACTATGAAAAAAAGCTTACGCAAGCAGGTCTTGCAAGGACTTAAGTCTCTATCCAAAGAAGAAAAGCAGAGCATGAACGCTTGGCTCACAGAGCAGCTCCTTCAACATCCATTCTATAAGGAAGCAAAAAACATCGCCACTTATCTGTCTTTTCCCCATGAATTTCAGACAGCTGAACTCATCGAACAAGCTCAAAAAGATGGAAAGACTATCCTCATTCCCAAAACTTATCCACATGGGAAAATGGATTTGGTTCTATATGAACCAGAGAAGCTCGAAAGAAACTCTTTTGGTCTCCTTGAACCACAGGGGAAAGCTATTGTCTTTGAGCCGTCTCAGATTGACTTGATCCATGTTCCCGGATTAGCTTTCAATACTTCTGGTTATCGGGTTGGCTACGGTGGTGGCTATTACGATCGCTACTTGGAGCATTTCCCAGGTCATACCATTAGTACGCTTTATCCATGCCAGATTCAGGATTTCCAACCGGATCACTACGATATACCAGTTGAGGAGGTACTCATCTATGAAAGAGATTTTTGATCGTCGTTATCCCACCACGAGCTTCTTTCTCCTCGTGACAACGCTAGTTTTTATCATCATGTTTCTAACTAGCGGATTCAATTACACAAGTGCAGCTACCTTGTACCAGTTCGGAGCTATTTATCCTCCTGCCATCAAGGCCATGCCTGAACAAATCTGGCGCTTATTCTCGGCCACCTTTGTCCACATTGGCTTGCAGCACTTTTTTGTTAATATGCTGTCCCTCTACTTTTTGGGACGTCAGATGGAGCAGATCTTTGGCTCTAAACAGTTTTTCTTTATCTATCTTCTATCAGGTATGATGGGAAATCTCTTTGTCCTCGTTTTTAGTCCCAACGCCATTACGGCTGGTGCTTCAACTGCCCTATATGGTATGTTTGCCTCTATTGTCGTTCTCCGTTATGCCTCACGCAACCCCTACCTTCAACAGCTCGGTCAATCTTACCTTTCTCTCTTGGTCATCAACCTAGTAGGTAGTGTTTTAATGCCTGGTATTAGCCTTGCTGGACACGTAGGTGGAGCTGTCGGTGGTGCCTTACTAGCTATTGTCTTCCCAGTTCGAGGAGAACGAAAGATATACAATCCAGGCCAACGTGGTCTAGCAACCCTAGCCTTTATTGCTCTGTCAGCCTTGTTGCTTTTTATCGGATTACTTTAAGACAAATAAAAACCATTGGAAACTCTCTCAGAGAGCTTTATTTCCAATGGTTTTTTGAATTTATTTGAAAAGTTACTTAAAACCCATTATTGTCACTGAGCTCTTTGAACCAGTGGCCTGATTTTTTCAAGCGGCGTTCTTGTGTTTCTAAGTCTAGCTCGACCAAACCATAGCGATTTTTGTAGCTGTTGAGCCATGACCAGCAATCGATAAAGGTCCAAATCAAATATCCTTTACAGTTAGCACCGTCTTCGATAGCACGATGCAGTTCACGAAGGTGACCTTTGACAAAGTCGATACGGTAGTCATCCTGGATCATCCCACTTTCACGGAACTTATCTTCACCTTCAACACCCATCCCATTCTCGGTCAGCATCCACTCAATATTTCCATAGTTTTCCTTGATATTTTGAGCAATGTCATAAATTCCTTGCTCGTAGATTTCCCAACCACGGTGCGGATTGATCTTACGACCAGGCATGACGTAAGGTTCATAGAAATGCTCTGGCAAGAGTGGACTGTCAGGATGCTTAGCAAAACGTGGCGCCATAACACGCAAAGGCTGATAGTAGTTGACTCCTAGGAAGTCAACGGTGTTCTCACGAATGAGTTCCAACTCTTCGGCTGTAGAATCTGGCAGCAAGTCATGCTCAGACAAAATTTCCACTAACTCTTCTGGATATGTTCCTAAAACAGACGGATCTAGGAAAGATTGTGCCTGGAAGAGATCTGCAATACGAGCAGCTTTCACGTCAGCAGGATGTTGGCTACGTGGATAGGCTGGTGTCAAGTTGAGGACAATCCCAATCTTAGAGCCTGGTAAGACTTCATGACAAGCCTTAACTGCAAGAGTGCTCGCCAGTTGTGTATGATAGGCAACCTTAACCGCTGCTTTGGCATCCACCTTATGTGGATAATGGGCATCATAAAAATAGCCAAACTCAACAGGAACGATAGGCTCATTGAAGGTAATCCATTGGTCCACAAGGTCACCGTAGGTTTCAAAGCAGAAACGAGCATAGTCTTCATAAGCCTTAATAGTTGCTTTATTTTCCCAACCATCCCCATCTTCTTGAAGGGCGAAAGGCAAGTCAAAGTGATAGAGATTGACTAAAAGACGAATTCCCTTAGCCTTGATGGCTTCAAATACCTGACGGTAGAAAGCCACCCCTTGAGGATTGACTTCTCCACGCCCTTGTGGGAAAATACGAGACCACTGGATAGAGGTTCGAAAAGCTGTATGTCCTGTTTCTAACAATAGTTCGATATCTTTTTCCCAGTTTTCATAGAAGGTCGACGTCTTATCTGGGCCAATCCCATTGTAGTAACGGTTTGGCTCTACTTGGTACCAATAATCCCAGAGATTATCTCCTTTACCGTCACCAGGAACTCGTCCTTCTGTCTGCGGTCCAGAAGTTGAGGAACCCCAGACAAAATCCTTTGGAAATTTTAGCATAGTACTACCTCTTTTTACGCTTTTAATGTTTACTTTCTCTCATTATAAAGAAAAAACAAGGCAAAAACTAGTTACATTTTTGTCTTGTTTTTCTTCTGATTATAGATTTTATTTGCTGGTTAAGATTTCAAGGGTTTCAAGCAAGTTATCTGCGTGAACTTCGATTGTATCTCCTGTCGCCTTGATCTTCACTTCTACGATACCGTCGGCTGCTTTCTTCCCAACAGTGATACGGATTGGAAGACCGATCAAATCGCTATCGCTGAATTTAACTCCGACACGTTCGTTACGGTCATCTGTCAAGACTTCGTATCCTTTGTTGACCAAGGCTTCTTCGATGCGATTAGTCAATTCAAGACTTGCTTCGTCCTTGACATTAACTGGAATCAAGTGCACATCAAATGGCGCCAATTCTTTAGGGAAGTTGATTCCCCAAGCGTAACGGTATTCACCCTTTGGAGTTTTGTTCACAAAGAGGCGAGCATGTTGCTCCATAACTGCTGAAAGGAGACGGCTGACACCGATACCGTAGCATCCCATGATGATTGGCACAGCGCGGCCATTTTCGTCCAAGACATCTGCTCCCATACTTGCTGAGTAACGAGTACCCAGTTTAAAGATGTGACCAATTTCAATACCACGCGCAAAGTTGAGAACACCTTGTCCGTCAGGAGAAATTTCACCTTCACGAACTTCACGGATATCCACATACTCGGCAGTGAAGTCACGACCTGGGTTTACACCAGTCAAGTGGTAGCCATCTTCGTTGGCACCAGCAACCGCATTACGGCTATCTTGTACCTTGCGGTCAGCGATAATCTTAACATTTTCTGGAAGATTTACTGGGCCAAGAGAACCAAAGTCCGCTCCCAACAATTCTTTCACTTCTGCCTCAGTTGCAGGTTCTAAGAAGTCTGCTCCAAGATAGTTTTTCAATTTAACTTCGTTGAGTTGGTCATTGCCAACGAGTAGAGCCACAACTGGCTCCTCATCTGCAATATAAACCAAGGTCTTGATTGTTTGTTCTTCAGAGACATTCAAGAAAGCAGCCACTTCATCAATCGATTTGACACCTGGTGTTTCCACGCGAGCCACTTGATCTTCAGTCACAACACGATTGCTTGGTTTGTACTCGTTCGTTGCCATTTCCAAGTTAGCTGCATAGCTTGATTCACTTGAGTAAGCAATGGTATCTTCACCAGAAACCATCCATTTGAGCAATTCTGCCTTGATTTCTTCTTGCACTTCTGCAGGAATCTCATCAAATGATGCGACTGACTTGTCTAACACCACCCAACGGTCAAGATCTGTACGAGCAGGTGTGATGGCCATAAACTCTTGGCTATCCTTACCACCCATAGCTCCACCATCACCGATGATGGCTTTGAAGTCTAAACCACTACGAGTGAAGATACGCTCATAAGCTGCCTTATACTCATCATAAGTTACATCCAAACTATCGTAGTTAGCATGGAAGCTATAGCCATCTTTCATGATGAATTCACGCGTACGGAGAAGTCCATTACGTGGACGTTTTTCATCACGGTATTTAGGTTGGATTTGGTACAAGTTTAGTGGCAATTGCTTGTAAGACTTGACAGAATCACGGACAATCGCTGTGAAAGTTTCTTCGTGAGTAGGACCTAGAATAAAGTCAGAACCTTCACGGTTTTTCAATTTGTACAAGTCTTCACCGTAAGTATCATAACGGCCAGACTCACGCCAAAGATCCGCACTGAGAAGGGCTGGAGTCAACATCTCAACCGCACCAATCTTGTCAAATTCCTGGCGCATGATTTTCTTAGCTTTTTCAATAACACGGTTAGCAAGTGGCAGGTAAGAATAGACTCCTGCTGAAACTTGACGAACATAACCAGCACGCAACATAAGGGCGTGGCTGATAACTTGAGCATCGCTTGGCATTTCGCGAAGCGTTGGGATTAGCATTTTACTTTGTTTCATATTTTTCCTCTAATTCTTAAAAGAAGGTTCGCATGATGTCGTTCCAGGTTACGGCGATCATCAAGACAACCATAATCACAACTCCAACTAGAGTAACATAGGTTTCAATTTCTTGTTTCAGTGGTTTGCGGCGAATAGCTTCAATGATGTTGAGCACGATTTTCCCACCATCAAGTGCCGGGATAGGAATCAAGTTGAAAATCCCGATATTGATAGAAATCATAGCCAAGAAGAACAGGACGTTTTCCAGACCATTCTTAGCAGCATCACTACTTGCCTTAAAGATAGCCACAGGACCACCCAATTTATTCAAATCCGGTTGGAAAATCAAGTTTTTCAAAGCATTAAGAATGCGCAAGGCTGAGTCCGCTGCAGATGTGAATCCACCTACAAACATAGACCAGATATCCGATTTGAGTTTCGGTTGAACACCTAAAATATAACGCCCTTGACTTTCCTCAGGTGTCACACTGACTTGTTTTTCAGTTCCATTTTCAGAGACTGTCACATCTAAAACAGGTGCTGTTTTATCCTTGGTCTCTGCTTCCACTGCCTGAATCAAATCTTGCCAGTTACTGATTTCGTGTGAACCGACTTTAGTGATTTGGGCCGTATTTTCAACACCGACCTTTGCAATCGCGCTATCAGGGATGATACTAAAGTTATTACTTTGTGTATCACGAACACCACCTTGCATGAAAATCAAAATCCAGAAGACGATAACTCCTAGGATAAAGTTATTCATGGGGCCTGCAAAGTTGGTAATTAACTTGCCCCAGACAGTCGCATTTTGATATTGGACGTCTAGCGGAGCGATACGAACTTCCGTTCCATCAGATTCCACAATAGTTGCGTCATGGTCTACGGAGAACGTTTTTTCCTCTTCCAAAACCAAACCAGTGATAAAGAGTTTATCCTCAAAGTCATATTGGGTTACCTGCATCGGAAGTGCTGTTTGGTCGACCTTCTTCCCAGAAATATTGATACGCTTAACCTTGCCATCTTCGGCTAAAGTCAAACTAACAGGAGTTCCTGTCTTAATCTCTGTGGTATCCTCGCCCCAACCTGCCATGCGGACATAACCACCCAGCGGTAGGAGACGAATCGTGTAAGCTGTCCCGTCTTTCCCGATATGGGCAAAGATTTTTGGACCCATTCCAATGGCAAATTCACGAACCAGAATGCCAGACTTCTTGGCAAAGTAAAAATGTCCGAACTCGTGAACCACCACTATAATTCCAAAAACAAGGATAAAGGTTAATAATCCTATCATTTAATTTCTGTTCACCTTTCCTTAAAATAAGCCAAAGAGGTGCATAATAGGGAAAACTGCTAGCATAGAATCAAAACGATCCAGTACTCCGCCATGCCCTGGAATAAAGAATCCTGAATCCTTGACTCCAAAATGGCGTTTCATGGCACTTTCAATCAAATCACCTAATTGACCTGCAATACTAAAGAAAATTGCAAAGAGCATCATTTTATAAATGCCGTAAGGAAGGGCAACTGTGCTATCCACTAACATAAAGATGAGTGTGACAAGCATAGCAGCTACAATCCCACCAAAAGCTCCTTCTACTGATTTGTTAGGAGAAACTCTTGGAGCCAATCTTCTCTTTCCAAAATTCATACCCACTAGGTAGGCACCACTATCTGTTGCCCACACGATACAGAGAGCCAAGAGTGCTTTATCCAAGCCAGCGATTCGAGCATCGACTAAAGCGTTGAATCCAAAACCAACATAGAAGCTCATAGCAATTGGGAAGGCGGCATCCTCAATCGTGTAGTTTTTGCTGAAGACAGTCGCTCCAAGCATAACAAAAATTACAACACTGTATGCGACGACATTTCCATCTACGGGCAAAAAGGCCAGATAGTTTTCCAAGGGGATGGTTAGTACGAAAGTTGCTAGCAAGGTCAACAAGCCCTCAGGGGTCATGGTATTTAAACCTTTCATCTGGAGCAATTCATGAACTCCAAGCATGGCTAAAATTCCCATCACAATCTGTAGCCACAGTCCTCCAACCATCAAGAGTGGGATAAAGATAGCTAGGGCCAAAGCGGCAAATATGGTCCTCTTTATTAAGTCCTTTTTCATAATTTTCCTATACTCCTCCAAATCGACGATTGCGGCGGTTAAACTCTGCAATAGCTTCCTTCAAGGCTTCCTCATCAAAGTCAGGCCACAAGACATCTGTGAAATAAAGTTCACTATAAGCTGCTTGCCAAGGCAAGAAATTACTCAAACGAAGCTCGCCACTAGTTCGGATGATTAAATCTGGATCGCGCAAGGTTTTCGGCAAATGTCCCGTAAAGAGATATTCCCCAATCAACTCTTCTGTAATATCGCCTGGATTCACCTTGGCATCCAAAACATCCTGCGCAATCAACTTGACTGCCTGTGTAATTTCAGCTCGTCCACCGTAATTAAGGGCAAAATTGAGAATCAAACCAGTATTCAACTTTGTCAACTCTTCTGCCTTTTTCAAAGCCTCGAAAGTTTGTTTAGGCAAACGATCCGTTTCCCCTATCATTTGAATCTTCATGTTCTTTTGATGCAACTCAGGGACATACTTATCGTAAAATTCAACCGGAAGGTTCATGATAAACTTAACTTCCTGGTCTGGACGAGTCCAGTTTTCAGTTGAAAAGGCATAAACTGTCATAGCCTTGACACCCATATCACTAGCAGCAATGGCTACTGTTCTCAAAGCATCCATCCCAGCCTTATGACCAAAGACACGTGGCTGCATGCGTTTTTTAGCCCAACGACCATTCCCATCCATGATAACTCCGATGTGAGCTGGCACTACCGCTGGTGTTTCTGTAACTTTATCTTTTTTTAAAAATCCAAACATGATTGTATTCCTATTCAAAAATCTATCGTTTCATTATACCATATTTTTCGCATTTCTTCTAACATCTTTTCTTATTCTAAGGCGGAATTTCCTATATAACTCCTATCTTTCTAAACTAACAAGCCTTGCATTTCCTAAAGAAAGTTGATACAATAAAACATAAAGATTTATCCTTGTTCAGTCACAGGGGTTTTTTATTGAAAGGATCTTATCATGTCAAAAAAACTACAACGTAAAAAACAATTAAGAAACAGCCTTCGTCGCTCAGGCGCACTTTCAAACGCAGTTAACAAGGTTGTCGAAGAAACAAAAAAAGTTGTGAAACACGCTGAAAAAGCTGCAAACAACGCAGGTAAAGCTGTTTCTAAGCAAGTTGAAAAAACTGTAGAGGCAACTAAAGAACAAGCTCAAAAAGTTACAAGCTCTGTAGAAGAATTCGCAGCTAACCTAGGTGGACTTTCAGTCGACCGTGCCAAGACTTTCTACGATGAAGGAATCAAATCTGCTGCTGACTTCAAAAACTGGACAGAAAAAGAACTCCTTGCTTTGAAAGGAATCGGTCCAGCTACAATCAAGAAATTAAAAGAGAACGGCATCAAGTTCAAGTAATCTTTCTTGTTCCTTGCATTTCCGTCAAAAACTTGTTAAAATATAGCCATTAGAGGTGTTTTGAGTCCCACATTTTACAGAAAGTGGCGGAGCTGAGAAGTCCACAAATGTGTCAAAACTGGTTGCTAATGGATGAAATTAAAAAATGAAATATAAATGTCTTTTTGTTTAAAAGACGAGAGATGCGGGCTCTGCCCGAAATTGGGTGGTACCGCGGATTAAACACATTCGTCCCTGTCAGATTGATGACAGGGGCGATTTTTTTGTTGCAGCCTAGCAAAAGGAAGTTGTCATGAAACAATCTTTTAAAACCAGCAAACTCTATTTTGGTTTCCCTATCTTCATTTTGGGGTATCAGGACCAGAACTTTGGACACAATATCACGACCTGCAGTTCCTCTTATAGCCTGGGCGATTGGCTAGTCATCGGTGTTGGTGCTGAGGAAAATGCGGCAGACCAGATTAAGCATTATCAACAGTTCACCGTGAACATCCCTGACGAAAACCTCATGCTTGAGATGGAGCAGGCTGGCTTTATCAGCCATCGGGAGAAATTGAAACACCTGGGCCTTGACTATGAGATTTCTGAACGAACTCAGGCGCCGATTTTAGAGGCTTGTCCAGTCGTTTTAGATTGCCAGGTAGATCGAATTATCGAGGAAGATGGCATCTGCCATATCTTTGCCAAGATTCTTGACCGTCTGGCTGATCTAGAGCTCTTAGATGACAAAGGACATTTTATAAATGACCGATTTGCGCCAACTTACTTTATGGGGGACGGCCACCAGCGTGTTTATCGTTATCTGGACGACCGAGTCGATTCCATGGGAAGCTTTATCAAGAAAGCGAGGAAAAAGGATGACAAGAGCTGAACTGCCAGAACGAATCGAAACGGAGCGTCTGGTCTTACGAGTCCGTACAGTAGCGGATGCTGAGGATATTTATACCTACGCTAGTCTCCCAGAAGTTTCTTACCCAGCAGGTTTTCCACCTGTCAAAACCTTGGAAGACGAGATTTATTATCTGGAGCATATCCTTCCTGAGCGCAATCAAAAGGATAATCTCCCAGCAGGCTATGGAATTGTGGTCAAAGGGACTGATAAAATCATCGGCTCTGTTGATTTCAACCATCGCCACGAAGATGATGTGCTGGAGATTGGCTATACCTTGCACCCCGACTATTGGGGACGAGGATATGTCCCAGAAGCAACGCGAGCCTTGATTGACTTAGGCTTTAAAGAATTGGGTCTTCACAAGATTGAACTGGTCTGCTTTGGCTACAATGTCCAAAGTCAACGAGTCGCGGAAAAACTTGGCTTTACCCTCGAAGCTCGCATAAGAGATCGCAAAGATGCTCAAGGCAACCGCTGTGATGATTTGAGATACGGCTTGCTGAAGAGTGAGTGGGAAACTAAAGGTCAACATTAAAAATAGAAATAACTAGAAAGGACACACACATGTCTAAAGAACTTTCACCTAAATACAATCCAGCCGAGGTTGAGGCTGGTCGTTACCAAAAATGGCTTGATGAAGATGTTTTCAAGCCTTCAGGCGATAAAAAGGCTAAGCCTTATTCTATCGTTATTCCACCACCAAACGTAACTGGTAAACTCCACCTTGGTCACGCTTGGGATACAACGTTGCAAGATATCATCATCCGTCAAAAACGTATGCAAGGCTTTGATACGCTTTGGCTTCCAGGGATGGACCACGCGGGGATTGCCACCCAAGCTAAGGTTGAGGAGCGCTTGCGTGGTGAGGGCATCAGCCGTTACGACCTTGGTCGTGAATCTTTCTTGAGTAAGGTCTGGGAATGGAAAGACGAGTATGCCACTACCATCAAGGAACAATGGGGCAAGATGGGACTCTCTGTAGACTACTCTCGTGAGCGTTTCACTCTTGACGAAGGTTTGTCAAAAGCCGTGCGCAAGGTCTTTGTGGACCTATACAAAAAAGGCTGGATCTACCGTGGTGAATTTATCATCAACTGGGACCCAGCGGCTCGCACAGCCCTCTCTGATATTGAGGTAATCCACAAGGACGTCGAAGGTGCCTTCTACCACATGAACTACATGCTGGAAGATGGCTCACGCGCCCTTGAAGTTGCGACAACTCGTCCTGAGACTATGTTTGGGGACGTTGCGGTTGCGGTCAATCCAGAAGACCCACGCTACAAGGACTTGATTGGTAAAAACGTCGTCCTTCCTATCGCTAATAAATTGATTCCAATCGTTGGGGACGAACACGCAGATCCTGAATTTGGTACTGGTGTCGTTAAAATCACACCTGCCCACGATCCAAACGACTTCTTGGTTGGTCAACGCCATAACTTGCCACAAGTCAACGTCATGAACGATGACGGAACCATGAATGACTTGGCCTTTGAATTTGCAGGTATGGACCGTTTTGAAGCTCGTAAGGCAGTCGTTGCTAAGCTAGAAGAAATCGGTGCCCTCGTTAAAATCGAAAAACGTGTCCACAGTGTTGGTCACTCAGAACGTACAGGTGTCGTGGTTGAGCCACGCTTGTCTACGCAATGGTTCGTGAAGATGGACCAATTGGCTAAAAATGCTATTGCCAACCAAGACACAGAGGACAAGGTAGAATTCTACCCACCTCGTTTCAACGATACCTTCCTTCAATGGATGGAAAATCTCCACGACTGGGTAATCTCTCGTCAGCTCTGGTGGGGTCACCAAATCCCTGCTTGGTACAATGCTGAGGGTGAAATGTACGTTGGTGAGGAAGCACCTGAAGGTGACGGATGGACTCAGGATGAAGACGTCTTGGATACGTGGTTCAGTTCTGCCCTTTGGCCATTCTCAACTATGGGCTGGCCTGATGTCGACTCAGAGGATTTCAAACGTTACTTCCCAACTTCAACCTTGGTAACAGGTTACGACATCATCTTCTTCTGGGTATCTCGTATGATCTTCCAATCTTTGGAATTCACTGGCCGTCAGCCATTCCAAAATGTCCTTATCCACGGTCTCATTCGTGATGAGCAAGGACGCAAGATGTCTAAATCTCTCGGTAACGGGATTGACCCAATGGATGTGATAGAGAAATACGGTGCCGATGCCCTCCGTTGGTTCCTTTCAAACGGTTCAGCACCAGGGCAAGACGTACGCTTCTCTTATGAGAAAATGGATGCTTCATGGAACTTCATTAACAAGATCTGGAACATCTCTCGCTACATCCTCATGAACAATGAAGGCTTGACCCTTGAGCAAGCAACTGCCAATGTGGAAAAAGTGGTTAACAAGGAAGCCGGAAATGTCACAGACCGCTGGATTCTCCACAACCTCAACGAAACGATTGGTAAGGTCACTGAAAACTTTGACAAGTTTGAGTTTGGTGTGGCTGGGCACATCCTCTACAACTTCATCTGGGACGAGTTTGCGGACTGGTACGTTGAGTTGACCAAGGAAGTCCTTTATAGCGATAACGAAGAAGAGAAAGTCATCACACGTTCTGTTCTCCTTTATACTTTGGACAAAATCCTTCGTCTCCTTCACCCAATTATGCCATTTGTGACAGAGGAAATCTTCGGACAAATCTCAGAAGGCTCTATCGTTACAGCGGAATACCCAACTGTTAACCCAGCCTTTGAAGACCTTGCAGCTCACACTGGTGTAGAAAGTCTCAAAGACTTGATCCGTGCTGTTCGTAATGCGCGTGCAGAAGTAAACGTAGCACCAAGCAAGCCAATCACAATCCTTGTGAAGACAAGTGATAGCGATTTGGAAGCCTTCTTTAACAGCAATGTCAACTACATCAAACGCTTCACAAATCCAGAACACTTGGAAATCGCATCAAACATCCCTGCACCTGAACTCGCAATGTCAAGCGTCATCACAGGAGCAGAAATCTACTTGCCACTGGCAGACCTCCTCAATGTTGAAGAAGAACTCGCTCGCCTCGATAAGGAACTCGCTAAATGGCAAAAAGAACTGGATATGGTCGGTAAGAAGCTCTCTAACGAACGCTTCGTAGCCAATGCCAAACCAGAAGTCGTCCAAAAAGAACGCGACAAACAAGCCGACTACCAAGCGAAGTACGACGCGACAGTAGCACGTATTGATGAGATGAAGAAGTTGGTGAAATAAATATAAAAAAATCTCTTAGATTCATTTCTAAGAGATTTTTTTCTTTCTCTCCCTCACAACCAGCCTTCTTCTTCGGCAGTTTTGGCTGCTTCGGTTCGGTTGCTGGCGCCTAGTTTGGAGAGGATATTTGTCATGTAATTACGGACGGTGCCGTTTGAGAGGTAGAGCTTATCCGCAATTTCTTGGTTGGACAGGCCCTGGGCAACTCCATGTAGAACAGCGACTTCTTGCTCGGTCAAGGGATTGGGATGGGTCATCATGACTTCCATCAGCTCTGGAGAATACTCCTTGCGCCCCTCTAACACCGTATGCAGGGTTTGCATGAGCTCGGCGATGCTCCGCTCTTTCAAGACATAGGCGTCTACTCCTGCTTTGACCGCTCGTTCAAAATAACCTGGGCGTTTAAAGGTCGTAACGATAACTACCTTGGTTTCAGGTACTTCTTGTTTGATCCACTCGAGAGCTTCGAGTCCCGTCTTGACTGGCATTTCAACGTCAAGGATGGCAATATCTACTGCTTCTTTCCCCAAAATCTCAATAGCCTCGGCTCCATTTTTCGCCTGCAAGACAGTCTCTACATCTGGCTGAAAACTTAAGAGCTGGCACATGGCGTCTCTAAGCATACTTTGATCTTCTGCGACTAATACTTTCATCTACTTTCTCTCCTTATAAGGCAGATGCACGCGCACCTCTGTTGGATGTTTCAAGCTGACCAGCTCTACTTGACCTGAGAAGGCTGCAACACGATCTCGGACTGTATGGAGTTCATTTCCTTTTACAGTTGCAAAACCTTTCCCATCATCTCTGACCGTCAATAGCAATTCCTGATCTGTACGTTCCAGTTTTAGATAGGCTTTTTCAGCACTGGAATGTTTGATGATATTGGTCGCCAGTTCTAACAAAATCATAGCAGCCGTCGACTCCACATCCTGGGTCAGGCTAGCCTTGTCCAATTGATTGTCAACCTCAACCTCAATTCCAGCAATCTCTAGCATTTTTTTGACAGTTTCAAGTTCTGATGCTAAGGTCCGTGATTTCAGATTTTCCACAATGGTCCGCACTTCATTCATGGAATCCTTGCTTATCTGGTGAATTTCTTTTAATTCCTTCTCCACCTGTGGATAAGCCTGCATTTGAAATAACTGCAAGGCTAGATCAGTTTTAACACTCAGCATGGCAAAGGTGTGTCCCAAACTATCATGCAAATCCTGACCAATACGACTGCGTTCATTTTCAGCAAGCAATAGATTTATCTGGGCATTTTGCTTAGCCTGAGCTTCTTTCAAATCCTCTACAATCCGAATCCGAACCAAACCAAAAGTCATTAAATCGACAAAAGTAATAATTCCAAGTATAAATACTAAAAACTCAACTCCGATTTCCTGAAAAATCACAAGTTGCCCCACAACAAGAACTTGAGTAAGGAGAAAAGTTTGAACATGTAAAGAATTAAAACTACGTACACCGAAATGATAAGTTAAAAGATTGGAAAGGAAAAAGAAGAACCAAACATAATTTACAGCAACAAAGGCGGTATACCCAGCTACATAGGCTAGCATGATAATCCAACAGAGCCAGGATAAACGCTGACTCTTTGTGGTTAAAACGCCTAAGTAAGCCGAGACAAATAGAATATCAATCAATAAATGCCAGCTAGGAAGCTCCCCAGTCACTACAGGAAGGATGGGGAAAACCATAAAAATTAAACTGGCCCAAAACATATAGTGTATGCTTTTCAGTCTTTCAAGCATTAAGCATTCTCCTTATGACCTTGAAGGTAAATAGTAAAACCAAATAAAACTGCTGAAAAAACAAGTAGATAAACTGAGGCTGATAGATTGATGCTAGCCTCATTTAAGAAGGTCTTGAGCAACTCCATCAACTGATAAGTTGGTAGGCACTTCCCGATTGCCTGCATCCAGTCTGGAAATAAAGAGATAGGCATCCAGAGTCCACCTAACACAGCCAAGCCTAGATAGAGAAGATTGCCCACGACTGACATCAGCTGACTAGTTGGTAAGAGAGTCAATGTCAAACCAATCGCTACAAAAGCTACACTTCCAACTATCAACAAGAGTGCTGATCCAACCCAACTTCCTAGAGGCATATCCACACCTCTGACAAAATGCCCAACTGAGAAAACAACCAGGATTGAGACCAAATAATCAACCATCATACTTGTTATCTTTGATAGATAATATTCTACCATATTTACAGGGGTATGGCCTAATGTTTTCTGCCAGTTGTTGATCTTATCGGTATGTAAAACAGCTGGGAATGAAAACATAGCTGTCGACATCATGGAAAAGGCTGTCATGGAGATGAGGTAGTCACGCATAAAATTATCTGGTCCACCGGGTGTGTCCTGGTACATGCCTGAAAAGAATAAATAGAATGCTGTCGGCATCCCTACGGATAACAGATAATAGACTAATTGTCGTTTGGTCAATAGAAATTCTATCTTGTTTAGTGCGATCCATCGTTTCATCTTAGTCATCTCCCTTCTGTGTTTCTTCAAAGATTGTATCTAGCAAACTACGGTTATTAACTTCGATTTCTTGTATGCTACATCCTGCTTGCACTAACAGTTGCCAAAAATCATCCGCTTCACGTGTAACTACTTGCAAAGCATCTTGTTTTTGTGACCAGTTTTCAACCAAGTTAGACTGCTCAATGACTTCCTTGTATGCTAGAGGAAGGATAAAGTGCTTTTCAATCTCCTCACTGCGCATGGCTAGAGGTGTTGTATCGCGAATCAACTCTCCCTTATTCAAGACCAAGATTCGGTCTGCTGTATGCTCTACCTCTTCGATATAATGGGATGAATAGAGAATGGTGACTCCCTGCGCTTTTAGATCCTGGACAATTTCCCAAAAACGTTGACGAGTTGAGGTATCCATGGCTGCAGTAGGCTCATCCAAAAAGACAAGCTTTGGTCGGCCAATCAAGGTCAAGACAAAAGAGAAGAGACGCTTTTGCCCACCTGACAATTTTTCTGCCAACTGTTCTTTTTGTTGCTGGTCAAACTGCAATAGTTGATCGATCTCCTGGTTGCTCAAGGGATTTGGGTAAATGCTTTGAAAGAAAGCAATCAACTCTTTGACCTTTAATTTCTGAACGATAACATTTTCTTGAGGCAGGTAGCCTCTAATATAGTCTAACTGAGAACTCGTCACTGGCAAGCCTTGGATAGATACTTGACCGCTGGTGACTAGCTTATCTCCAAGCAAACAGTCCAAAAGAGTTGTCTTTCCGGCACCATTGGGCCCAATCAAGGCGACGCATTCACCTTCAGCTACCTCAAAGGAAATATCCTTCAAAATAGCCTTGCCCTTGATGGTTTTATTTAAGCTTTCTACCTTAATCATGTTCATGATATTCTCCTTTCAACCACTCCTTCCCCATCGGAAAGGCGATAAAAATCATAAATCCTAGACCCCAAGCACCGCGAATGACTTGGTGAAGGAAGGCTTGGTCAAACCACCCTGTAAACATTTCGACCAACCATACCACTAGTGATAGTGCAATAAAGAGATAGAGAATCGCTTTTTTCATTTTTCAAACTCCTTTTTCACATCTGAGACCAATTTCAAACCTTCTCGGATCAACCAAGACATCATACCAAATCCTGCAAATAACTCCCAAGGAAAATGATAGAAGCCTTCGTCCAATCCTGAAAACATGAGATAAGTCATGACTCCTGCTGCTACTAAACTCATTGCGACAATTACTTTATGTTTCATTTTTTCTTCCTCCATTTGATACACCTATTATAATTCTTTGAAGGTTGTGTCACTAGAAGCTTCTGTCATGAGGAGATATGACAAATGTCACAAAAAAATGATGGAATAAAAATTACCAGATTGGATCGATTGTCTAGCCCCCGATCAGCTACCAGCTCAAAAACTCATTGCAAACAAAAAAGAGACCAGGAACGTTTGTCCTGACCTCTTTCTTTTTATTTAATCTTTATTCCACACTGAAAAGATATGGGTAAACTGGTTGTTGACCTTGGTGAATTTCTACTTCAACATCTTCGAATTCTTCTGCGATCTCTTGAGCAATTTCATTTGCCAATTCTTCGCTTCCGTCTTCTCCGACATAGAAAGTTACGATTTCACTGTCTTCGTCCAACATGTGTTTCAAAGTTTCAGTCAAGGTTTGGTGCATATCAGGGTTTGATACGAGGATCTTACCATCTACCATACCAAGATTGTCATTTTCATGGATTTCCAAACCATCGATAGTTGTATCACGAACGGCTGTTGTTACACTACCGCTGATGACATCGCCAAGAGCTGCAGTCATGCGTTCTTTATTTTCTTCGATTGATTTGCTTGGATCAAAGGCAAGAAGACTAGTCAATCCTTGAGGAATTGTACGAGCTTCTACCACAACAGCTGGTTGTTCCAATACTTCAGCTGCAGATTGAGCTGCCATGAAGATGTTTTTGTTATTTGGCAAGAAGATGATGTTGCGAGCATTAACTTGCTCAACAGCCTTGACAAAATCTTCTGTAGAAGGGTTCATGGTTTGTCCAC
Organism: Streptococcus infantis; assembly: GCF_021497965.1. Taxonomy (GTDB): domain Bacteria; phylum Bacillota; class Bacilli; order Lactobacillales; family Streptococcaceae; genus Streptococcus; species Streptococcus infantis_B. The sequence goes on from NZ_CP046525.1 coordinate 1,579,380, forward strand.
CTTCGATGACATAGTCCACACCTTGTGCACGGAAGATGTCTGCCAATCCTTGTCCAGCTACTACTGCGATAAGGGCATATTCTTTTTCTTCAGCTGGCTTGCTAACTTGAGCTGCTTCTTTTTCCACTTGTGCTTCGTGTTGGTTACGCATGTTATCGACTTTAACCTTGACCAAGCTACCGTATTTAAGTCCTTCTTGCAAGACAAGCCCTGGATCTTCTGTATGGACGTGAACTTTAACGATTTCGTCGTCATTGACAACAAGTAGAGAGTCCCCTAGATTGTTCAAGTAGTTACGGAATTCTTCGTAGTCAAAGTCTTTAGCATAAGTTGGGCCTTGTTTGAGGGCAACCATGATTTCAGTACAGTAACCAAAAGTAATGTCTTCTGTTGCCACATGTCCAGCTACAGACTTGTGGTGTTCAGCATTGATCATCTCACTCATGTTTGCTGGAGTAGCAACAAAGTCCTCAGAAGCGCTGTATTCACCAGTAAGAGCTGAAAGGAAACCTTCATAGATGAAGACCAAACCTTGACCACCTGAGTCCACAACTCCAACTTCCTTCAAAACTGGAAGCATTTCAGGAGTTTTAGCAAGAGCTGCTTTAGCTCCTTCTAAGGCTGCACGCATAACTTCAACTGCGTCATCTGTTTGCTCTGCTTTTTTCTTAGCACCGATGGCAGCTCCACGTGATACAGTCAGGATAGTTCCTTCAACTGGCTTCATAACAGCCTTGTAAGCTACTTCTACACCAGATTGGAAGGCAAGGGCCAAATCTTGACCTGTAAGTTCATCTTTTTCCTTGATAGCTTGTGAGAATCCACGGAAAAGCTGAGAAGTGATAACTCCTGAGTTTCCACGCGCACCCATCAAAAGACCTTTAGCCAAGATACTTGCAGCCTCACCAACTGTTGAAGCTGGTTTGTCTGCGACTTCCTTAGCACCATTTTCAATAGTCATCCCCATGTTTGTTCCTGTATCTCCATCTGGAACTGGGAAGACGTTCAATGAATTGACATATTCGGCTTGCTTGTTCAAACGAGTTGAAGCAGCCTGTACCATTTCTTGAAATAAGCTTGTAGTAATATTTGACACGATTATTCTCCTACAACTTTGATATTTTGAATGTAGACATTCACAGTTTGAGCAGTGATTCCAAGTTGATTTTCCAAACTAAAACGAACACGCTCTTGGATATTTTTTGAAACTTCACTGATCTTTGTACCGTAGCTCAATACAGTATATACATCAACTGCAATACTACCGTCTTCAGCAGCTTTAACGACTACACCTTTTGAATAATTTTCCTTACCAAGAAGGGCTTGGAAATTATCTTTGAGGGCATTTTTACTAGCCATACCGACTACACCAAAAATTTCAGTTGCTGCACCACCTACAACAGTAGCGATTACATCATCTGTCAGTTCGACTTGACCATCTTTTGTATTAATTTTTACAGTCATTTTTTTTACCTCAACTAGTTGATACTCTATTTTATCATATTTCAGCCCAACTGTAAAAGCAGAATGATGTATCATCGGATATTTGCTTGATTTTTCAAATGATTTCAGCTTTCGAGCAAAAGAAAAAGACCCCTTAGGTCTTTTCATGTTTATTAAACGCGTTCTACTTTTCCTGATTTCAAAGCACGAGCTGAAGCCCAAACTTTTTTAGGTTTACCATCGATAAGAACAGTAACTTTTTGAAGGTTTGGTTTTACGGCACGTTTAGTTTGGTTCATCGCGTGTGAACGGTTGTTTCCTGATACAGTCTTACGACCTGTAAAGTAACATACTTTAGCCATTGTGTTTTCCTCCTATTAGATCTAATATAGCGGATGTGCTAGCACCACATACCGTACTATGTTATCACACTTTCTCCATTTTGGCAAGGGAATTGGAAGACTTTTTTTATTTGACGTAGACGACACCAAGTTTCCCGAAAGCTACGTCTCCACGGATAATCAAGGTTTTGCTGGTTGGGGCTACAGGAGCATCTGCCTTGGCTGCACCACAGAAAGTTTCCACCTTAAGATCCACTCTCCAGTGTTGGGGCACATAGATAACTGCATTCCCAAATCCGACTTCTATCTTCAAGGTTGCGCTATCACCTAACATTTCTGCATTGTCATAATAAATCTTAGCATTCCCAAATCCGACTTCAAACTCGTCTTCTACCAAATCTTGGTTCTGCTTGTAAAAGGTTCCGCTACCAAAAGCAACTTCCTTTTCTGTAAGAATGGTCTTTTCACCGTCATACCACCATTTTTTCCCATTCCAAGTTCTATTAGTATGAGTCAGCATACTAACTCCGAGAACGATTAGAACCCCCGCCCAGAATAGCGACTGATTGGGAATAGGTAGAATAGCATAAAAATGATTGGCAATCAATAGGGCCACTAGGACTGTAAAAGAGGCTGAAGTAAAGTGGCGACGAAGCAAAGCTCCAACTGATTGATAGGCAAAAAATCCAATCCCAATCAAGGGCCAAATCTGCCCTCCAAGTGAAGGAATCCCAAAATTCCCCTGTAACAATACTAAAGCTGCCAATACTAGCAACACAATACCAAATGCTTTCTTTTTCATCTTCTTACCTCATGTTTCTTAGATTTTCTTTTAGGAGGGATTGGTAGTGTCGTGACACGTGCACCTCCTTGTGGGTCTGATAAAAGGAAATAGTTCCTGTCCCTGAGAAGGACTTGTCCACCGAGTAGACCTGCCGGAGATTGGCAATGGTCGACTTGGATACCCGACTGAAATAGCGGGGCAGGATGGACTCTAGTTCATAGAGCTTGAGCCGAACCTCGTAGGCATCTTTCTGGGTATGGGCGTAAATCTTGTTGCCTTCCGTCTCAAAAAAGAGGATTTCTGCCAAGTCTAAGTAGTACTCACCCGTCCCCTTATAAAAAATCAACCTAGGAGCCTTGGTTTCTTGCAAGAGTCGTTGCAAGTCAGCTATTTCATCTGTCAGGGCTGCAGCCTTGATGACAATTTCTGTCTCAGTTAATTCACTATTTATCTCGATTCGTAACTTCATCCTATCTCCTTTCTGCATCTACTATACCAAAGCCCATAAGACTTTACAAGGGCAAAAAAGCAAGTGGTCATTTTTGACCCGTAAGTGGTTACGAGGCCAAACCCACTTGCTTTGATTTTTACAACATAAAGAAAAGAATTCCCCAGAGGAGTCCACAGGCATAGCCTACTAGAACATCCTTGGGATAATGAACGCCACCCAAGACTCGGACCAGACCGAGAAGAGCTGACAAGACCAACAAAATCAACCCCGCAGACAAATTTGCGTGCAAGCAAGCCATGGAAATGATGGTCGCTGAAAAGACATGGCGACTGGGCATTGAATTACCAGAACTGTCCTTTTCAAGTAGTGGGACAATTCCCCAAGTTTCATAGGGACGTGGTTGATTGATCCACTTACGAACAAGCGTCAATAGGATAAAGCCAGAAGCTGGCACTAAGATATAAGCATAAAGGTCGTTCCCTATTCCCTTACTTATAAAACTTGTCCCCAACAAGGTCAAGTATGCTAAGGGCATCAGAACTGTCATCATGCGATTAAAGACTCGCATCAGTTGTAATCCTTGTGGTTGTCGAAGAAGGCTTGATTTCCTCTTGTCGTACCACTCTTGATAGTTTTTCATATATTTTCTCGTTATTTTTAGATTTTACACAAGAAGCCTACTAGCATCTCCTACTCTAGTATAGTGTAGAAAAAGAAGGCCGTCAAGCCTTCTTTTAGTTTATTCTTCTACTTCATCTTCTGTAAATTGACTATTGTAGAGATCAGCATAGAAACCACCCTGATCCATGAGTTCCTCATGATTGCCTTGTTCGATGATATTTCCGTCCTTCATAACCAAAATCAAGTCGGCATTACGGATAGTTGACAAGCGATGGGCGATGACAAAGGATGTGCGTCCCTCCATCAAACGGTCCATGGCTTTCTGAATCAACTCCTCTGTACGTGTATCAACTGAGGATGTTGCTTCGTCCAGAATCAAGAGCGGTGCATTCTTGAGAAGGACACGAGCAATAGTCAAGAGCTGTTTCTGCCCGACTGACAAGGTCACCGTATCATCCAAGACTGTATCGTATCCATCAGGCAAGGTTGTGATAAAGTGGTGAATTCCTACTGCTTTTGCTGCTTCAATCATTCGTTCATCACTAATCCCTGTTTGGTTGTAGATGAGATTATCACGAATGGTTCCTTCAAAGAGCCAAGTATCCTGCAAGACCATTGAAAAGGCATCGTGTACTTCTGAACGTTTCATAGACTTGGTATCCACACCATCGATGCGAATACTTCCCTTATCAATCTCATAGAACTTCATCAAGAGGTTGACAATAGTAGTCTTCCCAGCTCCAGTTGGTCCAACAATGGCAATCTTTTGCCCTGCATGAGCTGTCGCAGAAAAGTCATGAATGATGGTTCGCTCAGGTGTGTAACCAAAGGAAACTTGATCAAAGACTACTTCACCCTTCATACCAGACAATTGTGTTTCCTTATGAGATTCGTCTTCCATCTCAGCTTCTCCTAGAAACTCAAAAACACGTGTCATAGCTGCACTAGCCTGTTGCAAGCTGGTAATCCCTTGAGCAATTTGTGATAGGGGTTGTGAGAAGGTACGAACATAAACCATAAAAGCTACGATAATCCCAATACTGATATGGCCTTCAAGAGCCAAGGCAGCACCGACGATAACAACCAAAACATAACTAAAGTTTCCGACAAAGAACATAGCGGGCATCATGATCCCTGAAATAAACTGAGATTTCCAGATACTATCATGTAGGTCTTGATTCAATCCTGCGAATGTTTCTTTAGTGGTATCCACAGCATTATAGCTGGTCACCACATTGTGGCCAGAGTACATTTCTTCCACATAGCCGTTTACAGCTGCTAGGTTGTTTTGTTGGGCTTTAAAGTAACCCTGTGACTTAGCCATAATGACTGAGACAGCAGCAAAACCTACAAGGGTTGAAACAACTGTTACCAATGCCAAAATCCAGTTCATGCCAAACATGGTAATCAAAACAGCGATTAGCAAGAAGCTAGCTGAGATAACGGTCCCTAGACTTTGGTTGAGGGACTGTGCTGCTGTATCAACGTCATTGGTTACACGTGAAAGAGTGTCCCCTTGAGAATGACGGTCAAAGTAAGCAAGAGGCAAACGATTAATCTTTTCAGCGATAGCCGTCCGCAAACGTTTTGAAAAATGTTGGATACTCGTTGAAAAGATATAGGCTTGTGTATAGTTGAGAATAGCACCAAGCACATACAAAATAGCTAAAAAGCTGGCGATACTTGACACAGCTACCAAATCGATTTCTGTAGCCAAGCCATCTGAAATCAAGTTGGTGATTTCCTTAATCTTAGTTGGTCCATAAACCGTGATGATGCTTGAACATACAGCCGCCACAACCGCAACTAGTAGAGGAAGTTGGAGACCTGCTAGAAAAGGTTTATATTGTTTCCAAAAGGACATCTTCTTATTTTCCATGTTCCAATTCCTCCTTCGATAGTTGTGAATAGGCAATTTCTTGGTAAACTTCGTTGGTCGCAAGAAGTTCCTTGTGGGTGCCTTGTCCCACGACTTTACCCTGATCTAAGACTAAGATCAAGTCTGCATCCATGATGGTTGAGATACGTTGGGCAACGATCAACTTGGTCATAGATTGAGTTTTTTCAGCTAGTTCTTGGCGCAAGATACGGTCAGTCTTGTAGTCCAAGGCCGAGAATGAATCATCAAAAATGAGAATTTCTGGTTTACGAGCCAAGGCACGCGCAATAGCCAAACGTTGTCTTTGACCTCCTGAGAAGTTAGTCCCACCTTGAGCCACTTCTGAGTTTAGACCTGCTTCCTTATCCTCGATGAAGCTTTTAGACTGGGCCAACTCAAGAGCTTGCCACATAGCAGTCTCGCTTAGCGGAGTTTCTGGACTCTTACCAAAGTCTAGATTTCCCTTGACATCTCCTGAGAAGAGAACAGCTTTTTGTGGGATATAGCCGACTTTATTCCGCAAGTCTTCCAAATCATAGTTCTGTACATTGACACCGTCTACTAGGATTTCCCCATCCGAAACGTCATAAAAACGAGGCAAGAGGTTCACAAGCGTAGATTTACCAGAACCAGTTGAACCGATAAAGGCGACCGTTTGACCAGCTTCTGCCTTGAAGCTGACATGTTCCACAACTGCTTCTGAGTTTTTAGAGTAACGGAAGGTTACGTCACGATATTCCACTTGACCTTTTACAGATGATTCTGCAGTCTGTGGTTGACTAGGATTTTTAATAGAAGAATGCAAGTCTAGCACTTGATTGATACGTCCTGCAGAAACCAAGGTACGAGGAAGGACGAAAAAGAGAGCACTCATGAGCAAGAAGCCCATCACGACCTGCATGGCATAAGACATGAAGACCACCATATCACTAAAGAGTGGTAGACGGTCTGTCAGGCTAGCATCGTTGATGATATAGGCTCCAATCCAGTAGATAGCTAGACTCAAGCCACTCGAAATCGCCATCATAATAGGATTCATAATGGCCATCAAACGGTTGACAAAGAGATTAAGACGAGTGACTTCCTCATTGGCTTCTTCGAATTTCTTGTCTTGATAATCCTCGGCATTATAAGCACGCACCACTCGAATCCCTGTCAAACTTTCACGAGTAATACTATTGAGTTTATCTGTCAATTTTTGGATGACAGATTGTTTCGGAAAGGCCAGAGTCAGGAGAACAGTTGTCATCAAAACATTGACGATAACAGCGATTACTACTGCCCAGAGCCAGTACTCAGACTTCCCAAGGATTTTTCCAATGGCCCAGATAGCCATAATAGGTCCACGAGTGATTACCTGGAGTCCCATAGTAAAGAGCATCTGGATCTGCGTAATATCATTTGTCGTCCGAGTCAACAGACTTGGGATTGAAAAACGTTTAATTTCTGTCTGAGAATAATCCAAGACACGATTAAAAATATCACTACGCAGATGAGCCGTGTAGGATGCTGCAACGCGAGCGGCAAAAAATCCAACAGTAACGGATGACAGAAAAGCAAGTAGAGACAAGCCTATCATCTTAATAGCTGGTGACCAAAGTGCATCCAACTGCGTCCCTGGTGTCCCAAGTAATGCTGTAATTTCTGAAATGTAAGTCGGTACTTCTAACTCTAGATAGACCGAGAAACAGGTAAAGAGCATGGTCAAGAGAATCATTCCCCACTCTTTTCCTGTGATACGCTTAGCGAGTTTCTTCATTTTCCCCTCCTATTTTTTTTACATTTGCTTGTAGTTTATCAAGTACTTCTTCAAAAATAGCGAGCTTTTCTTCGGAAACACCTTCAAGTAAGCTGCGGTCAATTCGATCAAAGAATGATTTGATTTGCTTCATTTGAGAGCGTGATTTTTCCGTCAAATGAACAAATTTTGCCCGCTTATCACTTGGACTCGCCTCCAACTCTACCAAACCATTTTGCACCATGCGCTTCACTAAATTACTAGCAACTGACTTGGTGACATTGAGTTCTTGTTCAATATCCTTGATAAGCGTCAATTCTTGATCCTGCTCACGACGATCTAAAAAGCGGAGAACCTGCCCTTGTGGTCCACCCATAAATTCGATACCACAACGCTTGGCTTCCTTTTGCACCATCAGGTGAACCTGATGACCAAAACGTTTAAAGACCAACATCGGTTTATCCATGATTTCCCCCTTTTTACATATAAATAGTTCTCTAGAGAACCAATTGGTTTTCATGAGAACTATTTTATCACTTTCAAATAGGATGTCAAGAAAAAAGTTTCCAGGAGAACTATTTTATTTAAAATTGACATTAGGGCTCATTTTATCTATAATAAACACTATCTTACACGGATAAGATTCCAGCCTGACTAGAAATGAGAAAGCCACAAATGAAACAAAAAGAAGAGAAAATCTTAGGAATCATTGCTATCATCTTGGGAACCCTTGCACTTCTCGGATCCTGGTTGCCAATCATCAGCGTACTATCTTTTTTCTTTGCTATTATTGCAATAGGTCTAGGTGTTTTTGGTATCATCCTCAATCTCCAAAACCGTAAAATATTGGCGATTATTGGAACCGCCCTAGGCATTGGATCCATTTTCCTTGTTTTGACAACGCAAGTACTCCCTTCTGGTGTTTTTAACGACTTGGCTAGAAATTTTCGTCACCCATACAGAAGTTTAACCTCTTTAACAGAAGATGACGATTTTGGAACGCTACCAGATAATAGCACCGATGAGGATGAGGACGACGAGGATACCGATTCCTTCACTTGGACCAAGGAACAATTCGATGCTTTGATAGAAGGTGACACCTCGAATCGAGGAAAAGGTGGCTCCAACTACAAAGATATTATCAGCAAGCATGGACAGCCAGATTCTGAAATTGAGTCAACTTCAGGCGACTATGAGATTAAAAAAATCTCCTATGTCTCACTCGGTTCTAATACTAAGACAGTTGTACTGACTTTCGTAAAACAGGAAAACGGACAATTTCTTCTCATCCGTAAATTTGCCCTAGGATTAGACAGAACAGCGCAAACTGATGATGGAGTAAGAGTCTAAGATAACTAAAAAGCGAACAGACTTAATAGCTGCTCGCTTTTTTATTAGAATCCATCTACGTTTGTGTAGATTTTTTGTACGTCTTCGTCGTCTTCAAGAACGCTGTAAAGTTTTTCAAATGTTTCCAAATCTTCACCTGACAACTCAACTTCTGATTGAGGAATCATTTCCAATTCAGTTACTTGGAATTCTTCAATACCAGATTCACGCAAAGCAACGATAGCCTTGTGAAGATCAGTTGGAGCTGTGTAAACAGTGATTGTTCCTTCTTCTGCTTCTACATCGTCTACATCAACATCTGCTTCAAGCAAAAGCTCAAAGATCGCATCAGCATCATCACCTGCAAAGACGATAACACCTTTGTTGTCAAAGAGATAAGACACAGAACCTGAAGCTCCCATGTTTCCACCGTTTTTACCAAAAGCAGCACGGACATTCGCAGCTGTACGGTTAACGTTTGAAGTCAAGGTATCAACGATCAACATTGAACCATTTGGCCCAAATCCTTCGTAACGTCCTTCTGTAAAGGTTTCGTCTGTATTTCCTTTCGCTTTATCGATAGCCTTATCAATAACGTGTTTTGGCACTTGCGCTTGTTTGGCACGATCGATAACGAATTTCAAAGCAGTGTTTAGTTCTGGATCTGGTTCACCTTTTTTAGCTGCTACATAGATTTCTACACCAAATTTTGCATATACTTTAGAGTTAGCTCCATCTTTAGCCGTTTTCTTGGCTACGATATTGGCCCATTTACGTCCCATTAGGAATCTCCTTTATTCACATTTTAATCTTTCTTATTATAACACAAGTCTAGCTGATTTTCACTAGAGGAAATGGATTTTCTTTTGTAAACCAGGCTAAGATTTTCCACCGACTGCCACGATTTTCTTACCTTCTTTTATCCAAGGGTGTTGAGAGAGGGAGAAGTAAAGTTGAACGGTCATAACAACCCAGAGTAGCGGTTCACATAGGATAACTCCAGTATAACCTGTCCAAGGGATGATCCAAGCCACGAAAATAATTTTCCCAAACAACTCGATAAAGCTAGATACGAGGGGCAAGAGTTTTTGCCCTAACCCCTGCAAGCTATTTCTATAGATCAATAACAGGCTTAAAAATGGATAGAACACCGAACTAATACGCAGGTATAAAGTCCCGTTTTCAATCAGGTAGCCGTCTGTCGAACTTGCCAGGAAAGAAACTAGGCTAGGACTTGCAAAAAATAGGAAAACACAGGCAAAGGTTGCCCAAGACATACTCAAATAACTCCCTATACGAAGTCCTTGGACGATACGTTCGGGACGTTTTGCCCCAAAATTTTGAGAGATAAAAGTTGTCATGGAAGCTGAAATAGCTGTCATTGGCAGTAAGGCAAAGGCCATGATTCGGCGTGCTGCCGTTTGAGCACTGATAATGACTGCTCCAAAACTATTGACAGAGGATTGCAAGATGACACTTCCGATAGAGACGATTGATCCCATCAAGCCCATAGCTAACCCTTGCTCTAAAAGGTCAACATAGAGAGCCTTATTCCATTTGAAATGTTTGAGACCTGGAAGAAGCTCTGGAACACTCTTGCGAATATAGAAATAACAAAGGATTGCTGACAAACCTTGCGAGATAATGGTTGCAAGACCAGCGGACTGCACACCTAGCTGCAATTGCGTAATAAAATACAAATCTAGAATTACATTAATAATGGCTGAAAAGATAAGAAAAGCAAGCGCCGCAAGGCTATCACCAATCGATCGTAGCAATCCTGCAAAGAGATTATAGGCAAAGCTAACTCCCACGCAACTAACAATCATGGAGATGTATTCGTAGGATTGGGGGAGAATTTCTGCAGGTGTTTCTAGGTACTGCAAAAGTGGATAAAGACCAAAGAATCCCATCAGCATGACAAGACCACTCAGGATGGCACCCAAAATCCAAGTCGCCGCGACAGCTTCCTTAATCTTAGCGAAATTACGAGCACCGTAAAGACGAGCGATAACAACTCCCATCCCATTTCCAACTCCGAGGGCAAAACCGATAATTAAATCAAAAATGGCTGTCGTAGCTCCAACTGCCGCCAAGGAATCTTGTCCTAAAAAACGCCCCACAATCAAAATATCAGCTGTATTGTATAGTTGCTGAAAGATATTGGATAGTAAAATTGGTAAAGCAAAACTAATCAGTGAAGGAAGGATGGGACCATGAATCAAGTCCACCGTTGATTTTTTATTCATAAGGGTATTATATCAGCTTTCTAGTAGAGGAACAAGGGAGCTTCATTAAGAAAGCGTTGCCTAGATACAAACAATCTGGTATAATCGTGACAGAAAAGGAGGGTAGGTATGACCTTAACCAGCCAGTTAATTACAGATGTATTCCCAGACCTTGAAAAAGTTGAACAATTAAACAAGGAAGCCTTCCCTGAAGAAGAACGCGTCTCTTTGGAAGAATTTTTAAGTTACCAAGATAGAGATGACGCCCACTTTTTCGCTTTTTATAACGAAGAGGAATTTGTCGGCTTTGCCTTTGCCATTTCAAATCAAAAAGCTTTCTACATTAGCTTCTTTGCTATCATGCCCCATCTCCGTAGCCATGGATACGGGAGAGAAATCATTGAAAAACTCATTGATTTTTACCAGCGTACTATGATTCTTGAAGTGGAGCGATTGGACGAAGACTGTGATAATCTCGAACAACGAAAGGCCCGCATGGACTTCTACTTACAAAATGGTTTTAAAACTGCCAATGCTTTTTTAGAATACGAGGGAATGAGTTTTGAAATTCTCTACCGTGGTGACCATTTTGATGAAGAAGCCTATCGCAACATCTTTCAAAAATTGCAAGAAGAGAATTACTTTGACTTTCGCATCAAATACCGACGTTTTAGCGAACATTAGTTCTCATGAAATAAAAAAGTAGCAGTTCTCTGCTACTTTTTTTTTATTCTTCAATTTCGATTTCAAGAGCATCGCCCAAATCAAGAGTCACTTCTTGGTTAGAACTTGTTTCTGTTGCTGAACTTGCTTTAGAGCCTTCTTCCTCTTCGATCAAACCATATTGAACACGAACTTGGTGGTCAATTTCATCAAAGATTTCTGGATGATCTGCCAAGTATTTCTTCGCATTTTCAGAACCTTGTCCGATTTTTTCACCCTTGTATGAGTACCAAGCACCTGCTTTTTGGATGATATCCAAATCACTAGCAATCTTCAAGAGTTCACCAGTTCTAGAAATACCTTCCCCGTACATGATTTCAACAAGAGCTTCTTTGAACGGTGGAGCAACCTTGTTTTTCACAACTTTAATCTTAGTTTCTTTACCGACGTTAGTATCTTTTTGGTCGCCAGTTCCCTTAATTTGTGTGCTTCCACGAACGTCTAAACGAACTGAAGCATAGAATTTAAGGGCACGTCCACCAGGAGTTGTTTCTGGATTACCAAACATAACTCCAACTTTTTCACGCAACTGGTTGATGAAGATAGCAATTGTTTTTGTCTTGTTGATAGAAGCACCAAGTTTACGCATCGCCTGGCTCATCATACGAGCTTGAAGACCAACGTGGCTATCTCCGATATCCCCATCGATTTCCGCACGAGGTACAAGAGCTGCAACCGAGTCAATAACGACAAGGTCAACTGCACCTGAGTCAATCAATTTCCCTGCAATTTCAAGACCTTGCTCACCTGAGTCTGGTTGTGACAAGAGCAATTCATCAATATTCACTCCAAGAGCTGCTGCATAGGCTGGATCGAGCGCGTGTTCCGCATCGATAAAGGCTGCAATTCCACCTTCTTTTTGTGCTTGTGCTACAGCATGAAGGGCTACTGTTGTCTTACCTGATGATTCTGGACCGTAGATTTCAATGATACGTCCCTTTGGATAACCACCTGAACCAAGTGCAATATCAAGAGCCAAAGAGCCTGAACTCATCACTTGTACTTTTTGCTCTGCGCGTTCACCCAAGCGCATGATTGAACCCTTACCGAAGTCTTTTTCAATCAATTTAAGCGCATCATTCAAAGCTTTTTCACGATCAGCTCCAAATTTTTTCCCAATTTCATCTAATTTTTTTGTTGGTTTTTTCGCCATTTTGTTCTCCTATATTTTAATGATTCTAAGGACCTTCTTCTATTATATCAAAAGTCAGTCACTTAATAAAGCTTTGCGAACTAAGTTAAACGCATGCATAACTGCAATCTTACGAACATCCGCTCGGCTTCTTCCAGCTATATTGACTTGAATGACTTCGGTACCTGATGCTTGAGATAGGCCGATGAAAACTGTCCCTGCTGGATGCCCTTCTAGGCTATCCGGACCAGCTACTCCTGTCAAGCTAATCCCAAAATCTGACTGGGTTTTGAGGCGTGCCTGCTCAGCCATTTTTTCCGCAGCAAATGCTGAAACGACTCCATATTCTTCCAACTCTACTTTTGGAATGTCTAACATCTTAGCTTTTTCTTCCAGGCTATAAGTGACAAAACCACCTTTAAAGATTGTTGATGCTCCCGAAAAGTTTGCCAAAGTCGCTTGGAAAAGCCCTGCTGTTAAACTTTCTGCAGCTGTGATGGTTTGCTTTTTCTTTTTCAACTCCTCAACAACTACGCTGGCTAGACTCGCTTCTTCGCCATAACCATAGCAGATATCCTTTAAAGCAACCCCTTCAAAGGTCTGACGTGCAAGGATCTTTTCCTCCAGATTATCTAAGGCCTTTTGAGCCTCGTCTTGACTAGTGGCCTTGGTTGACAAGCGCAGAGTCACCTCTCCCGTTTTTGCATACGGTGCTATGGTTGGATCCGTCTGCTCTTCAATCAAATCTGATAAAATCGTCACTAGCTGGCTCTCACCAATGCCAAAGAAACGTAGCACACGTGAGTACAACTTAGCTCCTGTTGTCAATCTTGGTAGTAGCTCATTTAAAACCATTGGTTTCAGTTCACTTGGCGGACCTGGTAGGACAACATAAGTCACGCCATCTACCTCAATCATACCACCAACTGCTAGTCCTGTTTCATTTGAGAGTGGGATTGACCCCTCAACAATTTGAGCTTGGCGTTCATTATTTGGAGTTCGAGCATAGTCTGGGCGATGAGCAAAGAAATCATCCAGTTTAGCCTGTGCTTGAGCATCAAAAGTCAAATGACGCCCTAGAAATTGAGCCAATGTTTGTTTGGTCAAGTCATCCTCTGTCGGCCCCAATCCTCCCGTTAAGATAACCAGATTACTACGTTTCTGAGCAATCTCCAACAGGGATATGAGTCGAGTTTCATTGTCTCCCACGGCCGTCTGGAAGTAAACATCGACTCCGATTTCAGCTAACTTTTCAGACAAAAACTGAGCATTGGTATTGACAATTTGACCAGTTAGAATTTCTGTCCCAACAGCTATTATTTCCGCTTTCATTTTTTCCTCCTACTTATCTATTCGAATTTCTTTGAAAAAATCGCAGGAAAATTCCTACGATTTCAGTATTTATTTCTTATTGTTCTGGTTGCTCTTGCTGCACTTGATGCACTTGTTGTCCTTGCTGTTCCTGATCTGCAATAGGTCCGGTTGTTTGTGGCAAGCGGCCATAAATATTTTCATACAAGACAACATTTGTCTCTAATTCCGTAACTTCTGGTTTGTCCAATGAACGACGCAAAAGATTTTGCATCTCTAACATATGAGCAGATGACACGATTTGGTAGGATGTCCCATCAATCATTGCATCCTCTCCACGCAACTGTTGAGATTCAATGTTTTTAAAGGAATCTTGGTAACCCATCAACTGAGGAATGGTTGTTGTCGTAATCTCGATATTTGTCTGCATATTATCGCTAAGAGCCTTCAAAATTTCTTGGTAGTGGCTAACACTATTCAAACTTAGAATCTTCTCAACAATCTTTTGAATGACTTCGCGCTGACGTTTCTGACGACCGTAATCCCCTTCTGGATCTTGATAGCGCATGCGTGAATACACCAGCGCCTCTTCACCATTTAGAGTTTGCTCTCCAACGCCGATAGAAATCGTATTAAACGGTTCTTGATCTTGGATAGAGATAGGGAAACCTAGAGTGTTGTTTACTGTGATTCCACCGACAGCATCAACCATTCTTTGAAGGCCATGCATGTTGACCATCACATAACGATCGATGTGGATATTCATCATTTTTTGAATGGTTGAAATAGCAAGTTCTGCTCCACCATCAGCATAGGCGGAATTGAGTTTCGCTTCTTTAACACTACCGTCTGGTTGTTGGATTTGTGTCAGAATATCACGTTCCAAACTCATCATAACAACTTTCTTGGTTTTAGGATTTACTGTTACTAAGATCATCGAATCACTGTTACCCGCCCATGGGTCTGTACGTTCAACGTTCCCCGTATCCACACCCATCAGTAGGATTGTCAGGGGTTCAGTTGCCTCGATAACCTTCGTTTCTTCCCCGATTTGTTTATAGGTTTTAGCTAGAGTCTGTGTACTTTGTTGGTAGATCGTATAGGCATAAGCTCCCACACCAAGCACTGTCACAAGGACAAAGCCTAAAAACATTCCGATTATTTTTTTTGCCATATATTTATTTGTCTATCAGTCGACCCATTTGGTAAACGTCAAGAAACTCTCCTCCCTCTATACAAGCACCACGTTCCTGTAATCCTTCTATGATGAAGCTCATCTTTTTATATAGATGAACAGCCGCAAGATTGCGTTTTTGAACTGTCAATTGTAAACGTCGAATACTAGCACTCGATTTGGCCCATTCAATAGCTTCTTCCATGAGGATACTACCGAGGCCATATCCCCAGTATGCTTTTTTAATTCCAAGAAAGACATCACCAATATGTCGAACTCTCGGACGTTGATCCGCCGTTATATTGATGACCCCTGCTAGCTCATCATTTAAAAAAGCTAGTAAAGTAATTTGATTGTCCGATTGGGCCTGCTTGTCAATAAAATGCTGCATTTCTGATGCAGTCATTGCAATTCCGTTTTCATCCAGACTGGTAAAGCTAGATTCTTGACCAATCTGATCCAAAAGTGCAATAAGAACCGAAGCATCTTGGACTTCTGCTTCACGGACTAAAAGATCATACTCCATCCGTCAACCTCTGTAAGAGCTCTGTTGCTCGTTGGCCACGGGCATGAAAGACAACTTCGCGTCCGTCACCATCTTTGAGAATTTCTAATTCCAGATATTCTGCCGGAAGAGCTTCTCCTAATAGATGCCCCCACTCAATAACAGTCACACCTGATCCAAAAAGAAATTCATCCAAGTCGATAGAATCTGCGTCCCCTTCAATACGATAAACATCCAAGTGATACAAGGGTAGACGACCTTCATATTCTCGAACAATGGTATAGGTAGGACTCTTAATCATTTGATGAATCCCTAGACCTTTAGCTAGACCTTTTGTAAGTGTTGTTTTCCCCGCACCTAATTCTCCAGTCAAAATCAATACATCATTTTTCTCTAGTAAAGAACCTAAATCTTGTCCAAGAGCAATGAGTTCATCTTCATTTTTTATGTGCATGTAATCATTATACCAAAAAGTTTTCTTTTGCGATATTTCTACTAATAAAAAAGGAGGAGATTCCTCCTTCTTTTTTTAAGTGTTTATCATTAGTTAAGAGCCATGCTGATGTAGTTCAAGATAAACAAGGCATCCAAAATCCAAATCATGACATGCACATCTTTAACTTGGCCTTTGACAACCTTTGTCAAAGTATAAGTCAAGAAACCAACTGCAATCCCTTGAGTGATTGAGTAACTGAATCCCATAAAGATAGATGTGAAGAAGGCCGGAACAGCTTCTGACATATCATCCCAAGGAATGTTTTTCAAGTTAGAGAGCATCATAATTCCGACAATAATCAAAATTGGTGCAGTTGCAGCTGTTGGAACAATCGCTAATAGTGGGCTAAAGAAGCTAGATAAAGCAAAACAGATAGCAACAACTAAGGCTGTCAAACCAGTACGTCCACCAGCACCGATACCTGCTGCTGACTCAACATAAGTCGTAACGTTTGAAGTACCTGCAATGGCACCAATTGAAGTTGCTACCAAATCAGAGTAAAGAGCTTTATCCAATTTAGCTGACTCATGGTTTTCACCACTTGTCGCTACGATACCTACTTTTTCACCAGTACCGATAAGTGTACCAATAGTATCAAAAATATCTGTCAATGAGAAGGCAAGAATGGCCATCAAAGTTTCTGGTAAGCGAGAAGTGTTTGAAATCAAAGACCCTAAACCTTCTGAACCAAGAGCAGCACCAAACAAAGTTCCTAGGTCGTTGACTGCTGATGAAAGATTGTTGCTAGCGAAGTCGATTCCTGAAACGTTAACAAGACCAACCGCAATGGCAAGAACAGTCGTTGTTAAAATAGAAAGGATAATCCCACCTTTGATACCTTTAACAACAAAGAAGATAGTAATAGCAAGGCCTGCAAGAGCTACCAAAACTGCTGTAGTATTGAAATCTACCAAACCTGGAACAGCTGCTGAATTCGCAGTAATCGCCGCTTGAGCCTTATCTGCTCCTTCACCTGCTACAGTATATGTACCTGGGTCAATTGAGAATTTCAAAAGACCAGCATTCTTAATACCAACGTAAGCGAGGAAAACACCAATACCAGCTGAAATTGCTGAGCGAAGTGTTGTAGGAATAGACTCAATGATCATTTTACGAACATTGGTCAATGTAATAATCAGTGAAATAACTCCACAGATGAAGACCATCCCAAGAGCTTCTTTCCAAGTATAACCCATCCCAAATACGACGGTAAAGGTAAAGAAGGCATTTAGTCCCATACCTGGAGCTTGTGCATATGGCAAGTTAGCATAGAAAGCCATCATCAAAGTTCCCACAACAGAACCGATGATTGTTGCCAAGAATACACCTTGAACAGGCATTCCTGTTTGTGAAAGCATTTGAGGGTTTACAAAGAGAATATAACTCATTGCAAAGAAAGTTGTTAAACCAGCAAGAACCTCTGTACGGACGTCTGTCCCGTGCTCTTTTAGTTTAAATAGTTTGTCCATTTTTAATCTCCTTTGTCATTTTACGAACAATATGACTATTATAACACCAATCATTCATCTTTTCAAGGTATTTTTACTGAATTATAAAAATCTTATCCGATGCTATTCTTCGTTTTACTTATTGTCAGCTTTTCTAGCCACTTTTTGATATAATAGAAAACATCTTATCTGAAACTAGATTCGGGAGGATTTTATGACTAAAAAAATGATTGCCGTCGATTTAGACGGAACTCTACTCAACTCTGAAAGCAAACTTTCTGACTTTACTATTGAAACAATTAAGAAAATCTCTAAAAAAGGCCACCAAGTCGTTATTGCAACTGGTCGCCCTTACCGAATGGCCAAAGATTTTTATAACCAACTTGAACTCGAAACGCCTATGATTAACTTCAACGGTTCACTTACTCATCTGCCAGGTAAGACTTGGAAATATGAAAAGTGTCTGACTGTGGACAAAAAATACCTCTTGGATATCGTAAAACGAAAAAAGGAGATTGAGGCAGACTTTATCGCTGGTGAATATCGTAAAAAGTTTTACATTACGGCCCCAGACCAAGAAATCGCCGATCCCAAATTATTTGGTGTTGAAAACTTTCGCCCTGAAAATCAATTCAAGTCTGACTTAGTGACCAAGGGGCCTAACTGTATTTTATTACAAACTAGGGCCGACGATAAATATGCACTAGCAGAAGAGATGAACAGCTTTTACAAACACCAACTCAATATTAACACTTGGGGTGGCCCTTTGAACATTCTAGAATGTACTCCAAAAGGTGTCCACAAGGCTTTTGCCCTCGAATACCTTCTCAATGTCATGAATATCGACAAACAGAATTTGATTGCCTTTGGTGACGAACATAATGACCAAGAAATGCTTTCTTTTGCAGGTAAAGGCTATGCTATGAAAAATGCAAATCCTGCTCTCTTACCTTTCGCAGACGAGCAATTACCATTAACCAATGAAGAAGACGGAGTCGCTCACTTTTTACAAGAACGATTCCTATAAATCATAACCTATAAATCAGTAGTTCTATACTTTTGGCTAAAATACGGGCCATTGAGTAAAGAACTTTTTTTCATATAATTATCCATAAAAAAAGGATTTGCACCTGTTTTATCCAGATCCAAATCCTTTAAAATATCTATTTTTTTAAAACAATACGATCTGAAACCTCACGGTCCATGTCGTCGATAATAATCTGGTTCTCTTCTGCCACATAAATCTTGACGTCGTCTCCGATGATGACTTTCTGATTTTCTGGTTCAAAGGTTACCTTCTTAACTTCCTGTACTCCATCCGCTTCCACTTCTGTCCACGTTCCGGTATTACCAGTAACGACAAGCGTAATGCTATCACCCTCGTCCTGCCCCTTATAGGTACCATCCATATTGACGGTTGTAGCATTCGTAGCGCTAGCTGTTGTTGACTCAGATACCTGACTTGTTATCACTTCTGAACTAGTGCTTGCTTGTGGTGTCGAAGTTGTTTGTTCTTTTGTTGAACAAGCAACTAAAAGACTAAGACTTGCCAAAGTGGCAAGAGAAAGTGTGATTTTTTTAAATGACATAATAGCTCCTTTCTTTTGGTGGCTAAAAGTAGCAAAAGCTGCTGAAACATTCCACCTCAACTATATCAAATAAGGGAAGGGAGGTCAATCAATAGATTCATAACCTATGAGGTATGCACGGACCTCTGATATGAAGTAGAGAGAACCTGTCACAAACAGTAACTCTTTCTCCCCTGCAGAACTTTCAAAGCCATCTAAAAACTCTCGATAGGAAGCAACCTTCTGATAATCTCCCAAGTCCTGCTCCTCCAAAGAACCTTGATAATCAAAGCTAGTAACATAGAGAGGAAGGTCTGGTAAATGTTTCGTCAGATATCCAAGCATACCACTGTAATCTTTACGCTTTAAAGCTCCAAAAAGAATTTGAGCTTGATAACCTTGTTGATTTTTTTCCTGGATAAATTCAACCAAACGCTCCAAGGCTGGTAAGTTGTGAGCCCCATCCAGATAAATGTGCTCAGTGATAGCTTCTAGTCTTCCTGCCCATCTGGTAGCTCGCAAGGCAGCTCGTACTGCTTCTTGATCAACCTTCTCACCGCTCTGATTCATAAACAATAGAAAGGCTTGTATGGCAAGAGCTGCGTTTTCCTCTTGATAAGCCCCTTCCAAACCTAGTTTTAGTTGGTTCAGATTCGCAAGAGAAGAAGAAAAATGACCATCCTTGAAAGAAAAATCTTGGTCAGCTTGGTAGAGAGTTACTCCCAAATTATGAGCAGCCATTTGACAAACGAGCTGAGCTTCCGGCGCTAGATTGGCAACAACGGCTGATTTACCTGACTTAAAAATCCCTGCTTTCTGCTCAGCAATTAACTCTAGACTATCACCCAAGGTCTCCTGATGATCAAAGCCGATGGACGTGATAACAGCAATATCTCCAGTTACCACATTAGTGGTATCAAGCAGTCCACCAATTCCAACTTCCAGCAAAACCAGATCCACTTCTTGCTCCCTAAAATAGAGTAGAGCAATCAAGGTCAGCAACTCAAAAAAAGATAACTGATCGTGGGTTTCTAGAAGTTTCAGCTCCATTTTCTTAACTTGATCAGCTATACGAATAAAATCGACATCCGATATGGGGTTTCCATTGATACAAATGCGATCATGAATGCTGACAATATGGGGCGAAGTAAAGGTCCCAACTTTCTTGCCATGAGAAACAAAAAGATCTTTCATAAAGGCAATGGTCGACCCTTTGCCATTTGTCCCCGTCACATGGATAATTGGATAGGTTTGCTCAGGATTCCCCAGTAAATCCACTGCTTTTTGCATCCGTCCCAAACCTGATCTAAAATTCAATCCAATCCTACTATGGAGCCATTTTTCTACTTCAAACACGCTTATCTCCTTAATCCTTAATAAAAAAGCGAAGATTCTCTTCGCTTTTTACTTCATTTGCTAGAACCTAGCTTGTTTTAATTTCAATATGGGGTAAAAATACCCCCCGGATGTTCCAACTCTTTCTAGTTTCTAGGAGTTGGGCTAAAAACGTTCCCCGAACTTACTTACGGTCTTTATTTTTAGCGTCAGGGTAAAAATGTTCCCCAGACGTTCCTGCTTTTTCTCATTTCTAGAAGCAGGGGTAAAAACATCCCCCGGATGTTTTTACTCCTCCATAAAGCTGTTGAAGACTTCTTCAATCATGTTCCATTCGTCGTCTGAATCTTCAGGGATTGGTTGCAATTCGCCTTCTGTTCCGTCTTCATTTTCGATGAATGAGTATGCTTGGATTTCAACTTCTCCGTTTTCATCTTCTTCTGCATTAACTGGTACAAGAAGGACATAGTTTTTACCAAATTCTTCTTTTCCATCAATAGTCAAAAGGATTTCAAACAAAGTTTCGTTTCCTTGCTCATCTACAAGTGTAATAAGTTCACGTTCTTCGTGATCGTGGTTGTGATCGTGTGACATAGTTTCTCCTCTGTCTTAAAATTTTCTATCTAAATAATTTTGCAAAATCAATTGAGCCGCTAATTTATCAATAACTTTTTTACGCTTATTACGACTAATATCTGCTTGCTCAATCAACATGCGCTCTGCAGCAACCGTGGTTAAGCGCTCATCCTGATACTCCACTGGCAAACCAAAGAGCTCTTCCAGTTTTGCTCCGTATGCTTGACTCGCTTCCACCCGCGGTCCACTGGTATTGTTCATATTTTTAGGTAAACCAACAACAAAGCGCTCCACCTTATAGGTATCAACCAATTCTTTGAGTCGTTCAAAACCGAACTCCCCTTGTTCTTCATTGATTTGGATGATTTCGAGTCCTTGCGCTGTAAAACCTAACGGATCGCTAATCGCTACTCCTACTGTTTTGGAACCAACGTCCAACCCCATAATTCTCATTGGTTATAGATCGACTCCTTGTCCCTTAAGGTAGTAGCGAACCAATTCTTCAACAATCTCATCGCGTTCGTATTTACGGATTTGATTTCTTGCGTTATTGTAGCGAGGAACGTAAGCTGGGTCTCCACTGAGAACATAGCCCACAATTTGATTAATAGGGTTATACCCCTTCTCATTCAAGGAAGCATAGACTTCTGTCAATGTTTCGCTAATCTCTTTTTTATTGGAATCGTCCAATTTAAAACGTACGGTTTCTTCAGTAAATCCCATTCTAACACCCTCTTTCCTTAGAATAGTACTATTATAGCACATTCACAGCCGTTCTACAAATCACACAGTCTGAGTTTGCCTGATTTTCTGCGACTTCTTTACTGGACAGTCGCACCACTTGCAACTCGACTTACGATATACTCTTCTGGTTCGTTTTTTAATAGATTTTCCAAGCCAACATTTTTTAAATATTCGCTTTCGCTTGCCTTTTTAACATCTAGAACTTGAAAATCATAACTGCTTTTAGTTTCAATCTCCGTTTCACTTAAGAGAGTGGTTTCGAGACTAAAACCAGGGATTTTACGAGCAGCTTGGACTGATTCATCCTTGTCTTCCTCTTCTTTCAAGGCCGTCTTTGCTTCCTCTAATCCATGCTCGGCAATGTAGTTCTTGAGTTCTTCTGAAACTTGCCGTTTTTGCTGAATCGTTAAGGTCAAGAATTGTTTACCCTTATAGGTAATGGTATGAGTTTGCTGAACTCCATTTTCATCAGTGGGTAGGACAAGTGTCTTGGTTACTACTGTATTGTTATTCGCATTTTCTAGGACTGGTAGAGTTGATCGGAGAGCTTCTGTTGTCGTATCTTTAGTAGGCTCCGCAGATTCTTTTTTCTGACCACAGCCAGCTAGTAAAAATAGAAACGCAACTGTTCCGATAACTATCTTCTTCATGTTCATTTTTCCTTATTTACCTATCAAATAAGGCCAGGAGTCACTCCCAGCCTTTATGTTTTATAGTGCTGCACGTAAACGTGCTTCTGCATTTTCTACATTGCGGACAGAGCGTGGCAAGAAGGCACGAATGTCATCTTCTTTATAGCCAACTTGCAAACGTTTCTCGTCAACAAGAATTGGGCTTTTTAGGATACGTGGTGTCTCCATTATCAAAGTGAGCACTTCATTGACACTCAAATCTTCGATATCAACTCCAAGAGCTTTAGCGTAGCGATTCTTTGATGATACAATGCTCGCAATTCCATTGTCTGTTTTTGTTAGAATATCTAATAATTCTTCTCTAGAAATCCCCTCTTTACCGAGGTTTTGTTCTTTATAACTTAACTGGTGGGCATTAAGCCAGGTTTTCGCTTTTTTACAGCTAGTACAACTTGAGACTGTATAAATTTTGATCATGTACCTACCCCTTTCGCTACATGTTACTATCAGTTTATTCTATTATACCATAAAAAACATCCGACTTGCGACCTATTTTTAAAAAAATTTAACTTTTTTGCTCATTTTTCTCCTTTTTTCTTAACAAAACACGAACTATAACCACTCTTGGTACTTCTTAATGTATAACTTCTTAATAACGGTGACGCTAAACATGTACAAGAAAATAATACCGACTAAAAACAAGAAGTATGGAAGTCCCAATGGAGCTAAACGAAGGATATTCACTAGTGGGCCATAAGGTAGACTAGTTACGAAGAAAGCCGCAACCAAAGTTGTAAAAATCACAAGCCAAGCTGGTCTGCTTTGTACAAAAGGAACTTTTGCTGTACGAAGCATATGGATAACCATAGTTTGAGACCACATAGATTCGATGAACCATCCTGTTTGGAACAAGATAATAAACTGAAGGGCAGATTCAGAACCATGAACATAATGATAGCCTGTCACAAAAGGAACAATGATAAAATAGAGGAAAATAAAGGTCAAAATATCAAAGATAGATGAAATTGGACCCATCCAAACCATAAATCGCGTAATAGATTTTGCTTCCCATGTATGGGGTTGTTTGAGGAAGTCTTGATCCACATTATCAAATGGCAATGCCACACAAGACAAATCATAGACTAGGTTTAAAACAATGAGATGAACAGGAGCCATTGGTAAAAATGGCAAGAAGATACTCGCAACAAGGAGTGAGAAGATATTCCCAAAGTTTGAACTGACGGTCATCTTGATGTACTTTGTCATGTTGGCGTAGACCTTACGACCTTCAACGATACCAGTTTCAAGAACCATGAGATCCTTGTCTAACAAAATAACATCCGCTGTTTCTTTGGCAATGTCTACTGCTGTATCTACAGAAATACCGACATCTGCTACCTTCATAGATGGGGCATCATTAATACCGTCACCCATATAACCAACACCGTGACCATTTCTCTTTAACTGTAGAATGATACGCGCTTTTTGGTCAGGTGACAATTTAGCAAAGACTGTTACTTTTTCAACCACTTCTGCCAATTCTTGGTCTGTCATTTGGTCGATCTCAGCGCCCAAAAGGATGTGTTCAACATCCAAACCAACCTTTTCACAGATGGCTTGGGTTACTTTTTCATTATCCCCAGTTAAAATTTTTGTTTTGACACCATGCTCAAGTAGAGCTTGAATAGCGGGTGCTGCAGATGGTTTTGGTGGGTCCAAAAAGGCAAGGTAACCCGTAAGGATCATGTCACTTTCATCAGTCACAGCATAGGCATAGTCTTCACGTAGACCTGACTTGTAACCAACACCTAAGACACGCAAACCTTGACGGTTTAATTGACCAACTTCTGCCAACACTTCTTGACGAATGTCTTCAGTAAGAGGGATGACTTCTCCACGGTACTCCACATGTGTCGAAATGTTCAACATTTCTTCTAAAGCGCCTTTGGTAACCATACTAACGACATTGCTATCATCTTTGACAATGACACTCATGCGTCTACGTTCAAAATCAAATGGAAGTTCGTCGATTTTTTGGAAGCTAGTATCCAAATTTTGTAGAATAGCATGTTCTTTAGCTTCTTTTTCAGTTCTACTGATAATGGCACGGTCCATCAAGTTTTTCAAACCGGTTTGAAAATGTGAATTTAGATAGGCTCTTCTTAAGACTGCCATATCCAAATCGCCATGGATATCTAATGGGTATTCTAAAACAATCTCATCTTGCGTTAAAGTTCCAGTTTTGTCCGTACATAGGATATCGATTGCTCCTAAGTCCTGGATAGCATTGAGTTTTTTGATGACCACTTTTTCCTTGGCCATGATAATGGAACCTTTGGCCAAGCTGGCTGTAATAATCATTGGTAGCATTTCTGGTGTAAGTCCAACACCAACGCTCAAGGCAAAAACTCCAGCCTCTAGCCAGTCTCCGTCGGTCAAACCATTTGCGAAAAACACAATTGGAACCATGATAAGCATCAAGCGGATCAAGAGCCAAGAAATGCTGTTCATTTCACGTTCAAAAGAAGTTGGTTCATCATAGGTATTGAGGGTTTGCTCAATGGCCCCCATCATGGTGTCATCACCAACTGCTAGAACCATAGCTGTAGCACTGCCTGAGATAACGTTTGTCCCCATGAATGCCAAAGATTCTGCTTCTAGTAGGCTATCTACATTTTGATTGGTGGCTTTATTTAAAGCAAGCTTTTCGACTGCATCACTTTCTCCAGTCAAACCTGACTGTTGAACAAAAAAGTCTCGTGATTCAAATAAGATGACATCTGCTGGAATCATATCTCCAGCGCTCAATTTCACGAGGTCTCCAACAACCAAGTCATCGATGGGTAACTCTTGTTCAAGACCATCGCGAATAACAGTTGCTGTATTGACAATCATTTTTGAAAGATTGGTTGTTGCCTTGTCACTCCGCAATTCTTGGACAAAACGGATGCCTCCTGAAATCAAAACCAAGACAACAATAATGATAGAGGTTGTCGGGTCCTCTTGACCAGGTTTGGCAAGCCAGACGTTTGTAACGAGAGAGATAAAGGCAATCACAAGCAAAATGATTGTGAAAGGATTGATAATGGACTCATAAATCTTTTTAAAGATGGAATCCTCTTGACCCTTTGTGATGGTGTTTTCACCATATAGGTCACGGTTTTCTTCGACTTGTTCTGAATCTAAGCCTTTTAGACTTGTATGGTAAAAAGCTAGACTTTCTTTGAATGGAGTTTGAATAGCTGTTGCTAGTCTTTCTTTTGTAGTTTTCATTGGTTTCTCCTATCTATATGAATAGTGATTTCATACACAGGGACCAATCACTTTATAAGGACAGAACGACACAAATCAGCGATTGGCTGTGTATGTGCGGTTCTGGATGATCGTCAATTTGCATCGTTTGTCTCCTTTCTTTGTTTTAAAACAGCAGAAAGTCCTGCCATAAAATGGCAGGACTAAAAAACTTATTGTCTGTTTTCGTTCAAGCTTTAACTCCATAGGGCGATGTAATGAGCTTAGTCTTGACCTTCGCGACCAGGACTGTTGACCAACGAGTAGTGTCTCCACTGTTTTGCGGTAGTCATCCGTATCCCTATGGTAGCCTCACCTACCGTTTTCGCCTTTCAGTATAAACCTTTAACTAGTAAAAGTCAACGATTTATCTCATTTTTCTTAGATTACGATTAATTCTTTTGGAGCAAGGGTTAATAACTCACAACCTGTATCTGTAATCAAGATATCATCTTCGATACGAACTCCGTATTTCCCTTCAATATAAATACCAGGTTCATCAGTCAAGACCATTCCAGATTTAATAACTTCTTTGGAAGTTTGGCTAAAGTAAGGTTCTTCGTGGATATCAAGTCCAATACCGTGCCCGATACCGTGTGTAAAGTATTCTCCATAGCCTGCTTCCACAATAATATCACGAGGGATTTTATCAAAATCACGGAAACCTAAGCCATCCTTAGCTTGGTCAATCAGAGCTTGGTTAGCCTTCAAAACGGTGTTGTAGATTTCTGCTTGTTCGTCGCTGGCATGACCTAGGTAGATGGTACGTGTCATATCACTGACATAGTGGTCATAAAGGCACCCAAAATCCATAGTGATTGCTTCGCCTAGTTCTACTGGCTTGTGCATTGGGTGAGCATGGGGTTTAGAAGAATTGATACCACTCGCTAGGATGGTATCAAAAGACAAACCAGCAGCGCCTAATTCACGCATACGGAAGTCCAGGAAGTTGGCAATTTCAATTTCTGTCTTACCTGGCTTGATAAAGTCAAGAGCATCGTGGAAAGCTTGGTCTGAGATGGAACAAGCCTTACGAATAGTCGCAATCTCTGTCTCATCCTTAATCATACGAAGGGCTTCAACAAACTGTGTCTGTGGAACTAGTTCTAAACCTTCAAAGGCGGTTTGCATGCGATGATAATAAGAAACTGAAACCTCATCTTCAAATCCGATACGAGAAAGACCCATATCTTTTGCAATCTTTGCGATAGTTGCCAACTCATCACGTTCTGCAAAAATCTCAAAACCGGTTACTTCTTGCTTAGCAGCGATGATATAGCGAGCATCTGTCACCAAGACCTGACGGTCACGACTGATAAAGACTGTCCCATTTGAGCCCCAAAATCCTGTCAAATAGTAGACATTTTTAAGGTTATTGATAATGATTCCATCTAGTTCTTTTTCTTGCATTTTATCTAAAAATGCTTGCACACGTTTATTCATGATGTAACTTTCCTTTCAAATACTGTCCTGTATAGCTAGCTTCATTGGCAGCTACTTCTTCTGGAGTTCCTGTTGCGATAATAGTACCACCGCCAACACCACCTTCTGGTCCTAGGTCGATAATATGGTCTGCTGTTTTGATGACATCCAGATTGTGCTCAATGACGAGAACTGTATTGCCATCATCGACAAAGCGGGACAAAACGGTGAGTAGACGAGCGATGTCCTCAGTATGCAACCCAGTCGTTGGTTCATCTAAAATGTAGAAGGACTTACCTGTCGAGCGCTTGTGGAGTTCACTAGCCAGCTTCATACGCTGTGCCTCACCTCCAGAAAGTGTCGTAGCTGGTTGTCCCAAGGTCACATAACCTAGACCAACATCTTTGATGGTCTGGAGTTTGCGTTGAATTTTCGGAATGTGTTGAAAAAATTCTACTGCGTCATTGACGGTCATATCCAAGACTTGCGAGATATTCTTTTCCTTGTAGTGAACTTCTAGCGTTTCACTGTTGTAGCGAGTCCCATGACAGACTTCGCAAGCTACGTAAACATCTGGCAAGAAGTGCATCTCAATCTTGATAATCCCGTCACCCGAGCAGGCCTCACAGCGCCCGCCCTTGACATTGAAACTGAAACGCCCCTTCTTATAGCCACGAATCTTGGCTTCATTTGTCTGAGCAAAGAGGTCTCGAATGTCATCAAAAACACCTGTATAGGTCGCAGGATTAGACCTCGGTGTTCGTCCGATTGGACTCTGGTCAATATCTATCAGACGATCGATATGCTCGATTCCTGTAATCGTCTTAAACTTACCAGGTTTGTCTGAATTGCGATTGAGCTTTTGTGCAATAGCCTTTTTGAGGATGCTGTTAATGAGGGTAGACTTCCCTGAACCAGATACCCCTGTCACTGCAATGAATTTCCCGAGTGGGAAGCGAGCGGTGATATTTTGCAAGTTGTTCTCACGCGCACCTGTCACTTCGATAAAGCGACCATTGCCAACGCGACGTTCTGATGGTACAGGAATCGCGCGTTTTCCTGATAGATACTGTCCTGTAATGGATTTGCTGTTGCGAGCTACCTGCTTAGGCGTTCCTGCAGCAACAATTTCTCCACCAAAGACACCCGCTCCAGGACCAACGTCAATCAGATAATCAGCTTCTCGCATAGTATCTTCATCGTGTTCTACCACAATCAAGGTGTTCCCCAAGTCACGCATCTTTTTCAGACTGGCAATCAGGCGGTCATTGTCCCTCTGGTGAAGACCGATGGACGGCTCATCAAGGATATAAAGAACTCCTGAGAGGTTGGAACCAATCTGAGTCGCCAAGCGAATACGTTGGCTCTCCCCACCTGATAAAGTTCCCGCTGAACGAGAAAGCGTTAGATAGTTAAGCCCGACATTATTGAGGAAGGTCAAGCGGTCCTTGATTTCCTTCAGGATAGGACGAGCGATGATAGCTTCATTTTCAGATAGACTTAGTTGATCAATGACCTCCAAATGGTCTGCAATAGAGAGGTCTGAAATTTCTCCGATATGGAGCCCTTTTTCTCCTCCTACTCGAACAGATAAGGCCTGGTCATTGAGACGATAACCGTGACAGGTCTCACAAGTTAGCTCGTTCATATAAAGGCGCATCTGAGTACGAGTGTAGTCGCTATTGGTTTCATGATAGCGACGCTTGATATTCCCAATCACTCCTTCAAATGGAATATCGATATCACGAACTCCACCGAATTCATTTTCATAATGGAAATGGAATTCTTTCCCATCTGAACCGTAGAAGATGAGATGCTTATCCTCCTCAGACAAGTCCTCAAAAGGCGTATCCATATCCACTCCAAAGGCTGTCATGGCTTGTTCCAGCATATTTGGATAATAGTTAGAAGAGATAGGGTTCCAAGGTGCTAAGGCTCCTTCGCGAAGAGTTTTGCTAGCATCTGGCACTACTAAGTCCGTATCAACCTCTAGCTTGATTCCCAAACCATCACACTCACTACAGGAGCCAAATGGTGCGTTGAAGGAGAAGAGACGAGGTTCTAACTCTGGAACCGTAAATCCACATACTGGACAAGCATAGTGTTCTGAAAAGAGCAACTCTGAATCATCCATAGTATCAATAACGACATAACCTTCAGCGATACGGAGAGCTGCTTCAATCGAATCAAAGAGACGACTACGGATACCATCCTTGATGATGATACGGTCTACCACCACGTCAATGTTGTGTTGTTTATTCTTTTCAAGTTCAGGAACTTCGGTCACATCGTAAACAACTCCATCGACACGAACACGGACGTAACCATCCTTTTGAATCTTTTCGATCAGCGTCTTGTGCTGCCCTTTTTTCTTACGAATCACGGGAGCTAGAATCTGCAAGCGTTGGCGTTCTGGCAATTCCAAGACCTTGTCTACAATCTGCTCTACTGACGAAGCCTTGATAGCCCCATGTCCATTGATACAGTAGGGTGTCCCTACACGTGCATAGAGAAGACGTAGATAATCGTTGATTTCCGTCGTTGTCCCAACCGTCGAACGAGGATTTTTACTGGTCGTTTTCTGGTCAATGGAAATGGCAGGGCTGAGACCATCGATAGAATCCACATCTGGTTTTTCCATATTGCCCAAGAACTGACGAGCATAGGCTGACAGGCTTTCAACGTAGCGACGTTGCCCTTCTGCATAAAGGGTATCAAAGGCTAAACTAGACTTTCCTGATCCAGATAGTCCCGTCACCACAACTAGCTTGTCACGCGGAATTTCCACATCTATATTTTTTAAATTATGGGCGCGTGCCCCATGGATGACAATCTTATCTTGCATATTACTTCTTTCTAGTTCATTGTTGCTTTCCATTATACCAAAAAAAGTGAAATTCTATTACCAAAAACGCCGAATTTGTAGTATAATAGTACGGTGTCAAAAATCACTGGAACACGGATTAGATTAGGAAAGGATAAGAGATATGAAGCAAGTCTTTCTCTCAACTACAACTGAATTTAAAGAGATTGATACGCTCCAGCCGGGCACTTGGATCAATCTCGTCAATCCTACTCAAAGCGAATCGATGGAAATCGCCTCGGCCTTTGATATTGATATTGCCGATCTCCGTGCGCCGCTCGATGCGGAAGAGATGTCTCGTATCACCATCGAAGATGAGTACACCTTGATCATCGTAGACGTCCCAATCACAGAGGAAAGAAATAACCAGACCTACTACGTGACTATTCCCTTGGGGATTATCATCACAGAAGAGGCTATCATCACTACCTGTTTGGAGCCTCTACCACTTCTTGATATCTTTATCAATCGTAGGCTTCGCAATTTCTATACCTTCATGCGTTCACGCTTCATCTTCCAGATTCTCTACCGCAACGCGGAGATTTACCTAACCGCCCTCCGTTCAATCGAACGTAAGAGTGAGCAGATTGAGAGCCAACTTCACAAATCTACTCGAAACGAAGAATTGATTGAACTCATGGAATTAGAAAAGACCATCGTCTACTTCAAGGCTTCTCTGAAGACTAACGAGCGCGTGATTAAGAAATTGACCAGCGCAACCAGCAATATCAAGAAATACCTTGAAGATGAAGACTTACTGGAAGATACCTTGATTGAAACGCAACAGGCCATCGAGATGGCGGACATCTATGGAAACGTCCTTCACTCTATGACAGAGACCTTTGCTTCTATCATTTCGAACAACCAGAACAATATCATGAAAACCTTGGCCCTCGTGACCATCGTTATGTCCATCCCGACCATGATTTTCTCAGCCTACGGAATGAACTTTAAGGATAATGAAATTCCTCTAAACGGAGAACCGCATGCTTTCTGGCTCATCGTCTTTATCGCCTTTGCTATGAGTGTTTCTCTCACTCTTTACCTCATCCATAAAAAATGGTTCTAAACAGGAGTTATTATGTCACAGATTGATTTAAAAGAATTAACCAAGAAAAACCAAGAATTTATCCACATTGCAACCCAGCAGTTTCTTAAAGATGGAAAAACCGACGCTGAAATCAAGGCCATCCTTGAAGAGGCCATTCCTCATATTCTAGAAGAACAACCAAAAGGTGTGACCGCTCGCTCTATCTACGGAGCACCAACTCACTGGGCTCACAGCTTTAGCGAAAAAGAACAATACGAAAAAGAACATCCAAAGGAAAATGACGATCCAAAATTGATGATGTTGGATTCAGCCCTTTTCATTACAGGACTGTTTGCAGTAGTTAGTGCCTTGATGAGTTTCTTCTCAAACCAACCAGTGGCTTACGGATTGGTAACACTTATCAGTGTAGGAGCCTTCGGTGGAGTTGCCTTTTACCTTCTCTATCACTTCATCTACCGCTACTACGGACCAGATACTGACCGTAGCCAACGCCCTCCATTCTGGAAATCACTTTTGGTTATGCTAGCAACCATGTTTGCTTGGGTTCTCATCCTCTTCTTGAGTAGCTTCATTCCACAAGCCATCAACATCAGCCTACCACCACTTGTTTTGTTGGTGATCGGTGGATCACTTCTTGCTCTACGTTTCTACCTCAAAAAACGTTTCAACATCAAGAGCGCAAGTGCTGGACCTGCTAGATATTAAGATAAACAATAAAAGTAGTGTGTTTTACAGACAGACTACTTTTATTATGGCTCCAAAGCATTTTTTTATTCTCCAAAGAAAAGTAGCTACATTTTCTAAAAACGTTCTAATGTAAAGTCTTTCCTTAGAATCCCGAGGTTTTGTCCTTGAATCCAAGTTGTTTTTCTGTTATACTAATAAAGTAATAAGGAGAAATATATATGACTAAACAGAGAATTAATCAAGTTGTTGGTTCAATTGGTGCCTTTATCGGGATTATTGTATTTATAGCCTACATCCCTCAAATTTTTGCCAATTTACAAGGGAACAAAGCTCAACCATTCCAACCTTTATCAGCAGCAGTCTCTTGCTTAATCTGGGTCATTTACGGATGGACAAAAGAGCCTAAGAAAGATTGGATTCTAATCATTCCAAACTCAGCCGGGGTTGTCCTTGGCGGACTGACCTTCCTTACTGCTCTATAAGAAATTAACTACTATAAAAAGCAACCACATCGAGTGGTTGTTTTTTTCTGTATAGGATTAAAACAAGGCTAAAATAATAAAGGAGAGGCTATTACCTAACATGTGAACAAGTAGGGGATAGTAGACATTCTCCTTTTCTTTCACATAAATAATAGAAAAGGCAAGGCCACCACCTAGGTATCCGACTGCACCGACCCACTCTGATAAACTTAAATTATGCATATGCGTCAGTGCAAAGATAAATCCTACCAGAAGAATGCTTAACCAACTTGGCAGACTTTTCTGCAAGTGATGCAATAAGAGCTGACGGAAAAAGAGTTCTTCCACCAAAGGTCCAATGATACAGGCGAAAACCACTATCAGTAGTGGTTGTTCTTTAAAGGCAGTTTGTATATTAGCCTCGTTTAGTCCCTGTCCGCTTAATCCCAACATCTGTCTCAACATTTCCGATAGGAGCCCAAAAAGAATGGTTGAAAGGAAAAGCAAGCCCCAGCCTTTTAAAACCCCAAAGATAAATTTCCTTTTAGAACTTCTAACCTCTTCCCACTTTTGGAGCAATAGGGACTTAAATAAGAAGCAACCATACACAAACATGATGGTATAGACTAAATAGGTCCCTGCAGAAGAAGGCAATGGAGCATCAAATACTCGTATACCATCAAACACAAAAAGGACTATATAGAGAATCCCAAAAATCAGAACTCCCTTATATTTTGTAGACATCATTTAAGACCCTTCCATTCACAATCATTCTCATGGTCATCAACTAGCCCTGCAGCCTGCAGATAGGACAAGACAGCGACTGGTCCAGTGAACTTAAAACCACGTTTTTTGAGATCCTTGGATATTTTTTCAGACAAAGGCGTTTTGGCTGGTGCTTGACTGTAGTCCGGGATATCATTGACCAAGGTCTTCCCATCTACAAAAGACCAGAGATAAGCATCAAAAGAGCCATACTCTTTCTGAACTTGTAGAAAGGCCTGGGCATTCGCTCGCGTCGCAAATATCTTGGCACGATTGCGGATGATAGCTGAATTATTCATCAGATCTTCCAGTTCTTCATCCGTCATGTCTGCAACAGCTTGAATGTGGTAACCATGAAATGCTTGACGGAAAGCCTGCCGTTTATTAAGCACCGTTTCCCAAGATAGACCGGCCTGATAAGTCTCCATACAAAGTAGCTCAAAAAGGGCTTGGTCATCATGGAGAGCCTGGCTCCATTCCTCATCGTGGTAGGCTACATATAGAGGGTTGTTCATTTTAACCCAGCCACAGCGTTTTGGCATAGGAACCTCCTATTTCACCAACATCTTAAGGGCAGATTTGATATAGTTCTCTGCCGTATCCGAAGTTCCTTCAAAGAATTTCTTGATCTTCTTAAGCTCGGTCGACTTGTAGCCCAATGCCAACATGGCTTCCATAGCTTCTTCCAATTCTTGATTGTCACTGCTAGATGGAGCGGCAACCTTAGCAGGGAGATCGTCTCCTGCCACAACCACCTTACCTTCCAAGTCCAGTACCATCTGTTGGGCTGTTTTCTTACCGATTTTAGGGAATTTAGTCAAGTAGGTAATGTTCTTGGTCTCGATGGCTTGAACGAGGCCTGCATTGTCATCTGCTGCAATGATAGCCAAAGCTGATACAGGACCAATGCCCGACACCGAAATCAAGCTGAGAAAGAGTTTTTTCTCGTCTTCTGAACGGAAACCGTAAAGGAGATGAGCGTCTTCGCGAACAACTTGATGCACATAGATTTGCACTTCTTGGTTGACTTGTCCTGAGTAAGCATAGGGATTTGCTACGTGTAGGATATAGCCGATTCCGTTTGCTTCTAGGACGATGTATTTAGCAGTAATTTTGGTAATGATACCCTTTAGATATTCGTACATAATTTTCCCTTCAATTTATACTCAATGAAAATCAAAGAGTAAACTAGTAAGCTAACCTTAGGCATAACTTAAGTTAGACAAGGTAAGGCTGACGCAGTTTAAAGAGATTTTCGAAGAGTATTAGTATTTTCCTAGTTCTCGTAGACTCGTGTGATTTTCCTGAATGCGACGGAACATCTTTTCCATATCTGACTTGGTAAAATGCACCAAAACAGGGCGTCCGTGTGGACAGTTGTATGGGTTGTCGCATTTAGAGAGCTGATAGAGGAGCTGTCTAGCTGAGTGGTCATCGATACGGTGGTTAGCCTTGATTGACCGCTTGCAGGACATCATAATGGCCAGCTCTGCTCGGTATTTCTTGATAGAAACTTCCTTTGTCAAAAGGAGCATATCACACATCTCATAGATACCAGACTCGATTTCCTCCTCTGCCATCCAAATTGGATGTTCCCGTAGGATAAATTGATTCTCCCCGTACTCTGCTAGAAAGACGCCAACTTCCTCTAAGAGAGGCATTCTTTCCTTGAGACGAAGGGCATCATCTGCAGGGAATTCAAAGATGTAAGGCACTAGGAGTTGTTGTTGACTCTGGTCAACATTGCCAATGCTTTCGCGGTACTCCTCGTACTTAACCCGCTCCTGGGCCGCATGCTGATCTATGATGTAAAGCCCATCTCGACCTTGGGCAAAGAGGTAGGTACCGTGCATCTGCCCGAAAAATTCTAACTCTGGGAAGCTCGAAGACTCTTCTCGCTCCAGCTTATCATAAGCCTTATCCAAACTAGCTAGATCTAACTCTGGATGGTCTAGTTGGTCGTAACTGACAGACTTTCTCTCTGCAAAATGCAGTTTGGCTGGTTTGGTTATCTGGTCTAAGGTTTCCTTAGCAAAGAGGTTCAAATCCTGTTTCTCTTCAGTCAGGTTCACCTGATGGTCTGCCACCTCAGCTTGTTTTGGTCTTGTCGGTTCATTTTTTTCATAGTAGAGCGTATTTTCTCTCAATGGTAAAGTGGTTTGCTCTACTTTTTCACGATTGCGAATGGTAGATTTGGCTAAATTTTCCAAGGCATCAGGAATCAAGGTCTGTTCCTTGAGACTCTTTGCGATAGCTTCTGAAACTAGCGCCATCAGCTCTCTTTCCTTGGAAATCCGCACTTCTTGCTTGGTTGGATGAACATTGACATCTGCTAGATAAGGATCGATCTGGATGTGAATAACGGCCAGCGGAAAACGCCCTACCATGAGTTTGCTACCGTAACCATCTAAAATGGCACGATTGAGCAAGAAGTTTTTGATATAACGGCCATTGATAAAGAGACTGATATAGTTGCGATTAGCACGTGTCAATTCCGGCAATGAGACAAAACCTGAAATTTCAAAATCTAGGTCAGAATTCTCAATCTCAACCATCTTTTTAGCACTGGCTAGACCATAGATTCCAGCAATGGCTTGGCGCAGTTGACCCGTACCAGCTGTCCGTGTCATTTCCTTGCCATCGCTAAGCAGGCTAAAGGAAATCTCAGGATGGGCCAAGCCTAGACGATTGACAATATCGATGATATGAGACAACTCTGCCTGTTGGCTCTTCATATACTTGAGACGGGCTGGTGTGTTGAAAAAGAGATCCTCCACACAAACCTTGGTCCCAACAGGACTGGTCGCAGGGATGATTTCTTCAACTTCTCCCCCACGAGCCACTAGCTTGGTTCCATGACTTGCGCCATCCACTGCTGTCAAAAGAGTCAGTACACTAACAGATGCGATAGAAGGCAGAGCCTCTCCACGAAAACCAAGAGTCCGAATCCGAAAGAGATCCGCTTGATTCTTAATCTTACTGGTCGCATGACGGCGGAGAGCTAACTCGACTTCATCGTGGGCAATCCCGTGCCCATTATCGGTAATTTGGATTTTCTTAAGACCAGCTTCTTCGATCTCAACGATAATCTGTCTTGAGCCAGCGTCGATAGCATTTTCGACCAACTCTTTAACTACGCTGGCAGGACGCTCGATCACTTCTCCTGCTGCAATCTGGTTGGCCAAGACTTCTGGCAATTCAATAATATGAGACATTTTTCAGCCCCTTTCTTAACGATTTTTATCTATTTCTCTGAAAATAAGCTAGTGCTATTATACCATATTTCACTCGTTTCCAAAAAAGTCCAAGCAGCAACTTTCTTCCCGATTTTACTAGGTTATTTACTAAGTTTGTGGTAAAATAGGTAGAAACAATATTTTAAAAAGGAGAAAAGACACATGCATATTTTTGATGAGCTAAAAGAGCGTGGTTTGATTTTTCAAACGACTGATGAAGAAGCTTTGCGCAAAGCCCTAGAAGAAGGTCAAGTTTCTTATTATACTGGCTACGATCCAACTGCTGACAGCCTTCACCTAGGTCACCTTGTCGCAATCTTGACAAGTCGTCGTTTGCAGCTAGCAGGTCACAAACCTTATGCGCTCGTTGGCGGTGCTACAGGTCTCATCGGAGATCCGTCCTTCAAAGATGCTGAACGTAGTCTCCAAACAAAAGACACAGTAGATGGCTGGGTCAAGTCTATCCAAGGACAACTTTCTCGCTTTCTTGACTTTGAAAATGGTGAAAATAAAGCTGTCATGGTCAACAACTACGACTGGTTTGGCAGCATCAGCTTCATTGACTTCCTCCGTGATATCGGAAAATACTTCACTGTCAACTACATGATGAGCAAGGAGTCTGTGAAGAAACGTATTGAAACAGGGATTTCTTACACTGAGTTTGCCTACCAAATCATGCAAGGTTATGACTTCTTCGTTCTTAACCAAGAGCACAATGTAACCCTTCAAATCGGTGGTTCTGACCAGTGGGGAAATATGACAGCTGGTACCGAATTGCTTCGTCGTAAGGCTGACAAGACTGGTCATGTCATCACTGTCCCACTCATCACAGACGCAACTGGTAAGAAATTTGGTAAATCAGAAGGAAATGCAGTTTGGCTCAACCCTGAAAAGACTTCTCCATACGAAATGTACCAATTCTGGATGAATGTCATGGACGCTGACGCTGTTCGCTTCTTGAAGATCTTTACTTTCTTGTCACTTGATGAGATTGAAGACATCCGTAAACAATTTGAAGCGGCGCCACACGAACGTTTGGCTCAAAAAGTCCTAGCTCGTGAAGTCGTAACACTTGTCCACGGTGAAGAAGCCTACAAAGAAGCTCTCAACATCACTGAGCAACTCTTTGCCGGAAATATCAAAAACCTTTCTGTCAAAGAACTCAAACAAGGACTTCGTGGTGTTCCAAACTACCATGTGCAAGCAGACGAAAACCACAATATCGTAGAATTGCTCGTATCTTCTGGTGTGGTTAACTCAAAACGCCAAGCCCGCGAAGATGTTCAAAATGGAGCTATCTACGTCAACGGTGATCGTATCCAAGACCTTGACTATGTCTTGAGCGATGCAGATAAGTTAGAGAATGAACTTACTGTAATCCGCCGTGGTAAGAAAAAATACTTCGTTCTAACATACTAAAAAACAAACTGGATGCATTTGCCATCCAGTTCTTTTTTTGCTAGACTAAAACTATGAATACAAACCTCAAACCCAAACTCCAGCGTTTTGCATCTGCTAGTGCCTTTGCCTGCCCTATCTGCCAAGAAAATCTGACCTTGGCCGAGAGCAGTCTCAAGTGCGATAATCGCCATTCTTTTGACCTGGCAAAATTTGGCTATGTCAATCTGGCTCCTCAAATCAAGCAATCCGCCAACTACGACAAGGAAAACTTTCAAAATCGCCAGCAAATCCTAGAAGCTGGCTTTTATCAGGCTATCTTAGAAGGTATCTCGGGCATACTAACCACTAACCCATCCGCAAAAACCATCTTGGACATTGGCTGTGGCGAAGGCTTCTACTCTCGTAAACTCCAAGAAGCCCATCCTGACAAGACCTTCTATTCTTTTGATATCTCGAAAGACTCAGTCCAAATCGCTGCTAAGAGTGAACCCAACTGGGTAATCAACTGGTTTGTCAGCGACCTGGCTCGCCTTCCTATAAAAGATTCCAGCATGGATATCTTGCTTGATATCTTTTCACCTGCCAACTATGGAGAATTTCGCCGTGTCTTATCCAAGGACGGCATCTTAATCAAGGTTATTCCTACTGAAAACCATCTCAAGGAAATCCGCCAAATGGTACAGGAACAACTGACAAAGAAAGATTATTCTAACCAAGATATCAAAGAACATTTCCAAGAACATTTCAGCATCCAATCTAGTCAAATCGCTTCCCTGACCAAGCCCATTACAGCAGAACAACGCCAAGCCTTACTCAGCATGACTCCCCTGCTCTTCCACGTTGACCAAAGCAAGATTGACTGGAATCAACTGACAGAGATTACTATCGAAGCAGAGATTCTGGTTGGGAAAGCACTATAAACTAGTCTAAATACAAAAAAACGCATCTATTTAAGATGCGTTTTTGTTTTATAATCTGTTACAAAGAATCTTAGTTCAAGTGCCAGATATCTTCATTATACTGAGCGATTGTACGGTCAGATGAGAAGAATCCTGCTTTAGCAATGTTGACGATGACTTTATCCAACCATGCATCACGGTCTTCGTAGTCAGCAAGCATTTGCTCTTTAACTTTGATGTAGTCTTCCAAGTCAAGAAGAGTCATGAACCAGTCTTTGTTGATCAATTCGTTGTAAAGACGTTCCAAGCGCTCTTTCTTACCGACTGCAAGAACAGCATCGCTTACGATGAAGTCAACCAATGGTTTGATCGCTTTACGAGCGTAGAATTCGCTTGATTTGTATGCTGATTTCGCATAAAGGTCGATAACAGTTTCTGAATCTTCACCGAAGATGTAGATGTTTTCATCTCCAACCAACTCAGCGATTTCCACGTTAGCACCATCCATAGTACCAAGAGTCAAAGCTCCGTTCAACATGAATTTCATGTTACCAGTACCTGAAGCTTCTTTAGAAGCAAGTGAGATTTGTTCTGAGATATCACATGCTGGGATCAAGAAGCTTGCTGCAGTAACGTTGTAGTTTTCAACCATAACCACTTGTAAGTGTGGTGCTACTGCTGGATCGTTGGCAATCACTTCTGACAAGCAAAGGATCAAGTGGATGATATCTTGAGCGATTGTGTAGGCAGGAGCTGCTTTACCACCAAAGAATACTGTGATTGGACGAGCAGGGATGTTACCAGCCTTGATGTCCAAGTATTTGTGGATAACATACAAAGCGTTCATTTGTTGGCGTTTGTACTCGTGAAGACGTTTGATTTGGATATCAAAGATAGAGTTTGTATTGATTTCCACACCTTGGTGCTCTTTCAAGTGACGAGCCAATTTACGTTTGTTGTGAGCTTTGATGCTTTCCAATTTTTCTTTGACAGCAGCCTTGTCTTCGTATGAAAGAAGGTCTTCTAATTTAGAAGCTTCATGGTGCCATTCGCGTCCAAGGATCTCATCCAAGTAGTGAGACAATCTTGGGTTAGCATGCATGAGCCAACGACGGAATGTGATACCGTTTGTTTTGTTGTTGAATTTTTCTGGGTAGATGTCGTAGAAAGCTTTCAACTCTGAATTCTTCAAGATTTCAGTGTGAAGAGCCGCAACCCCGTTTACGCTGTATCCGTAGTGGATATCCATGTGAGCCATGTGAACACGTCCGCTCTCATCGATGATTTGAACAGCTGGGTCTTTGTATTCTGCTTTAACACGACGGTCCAATTCTTTGATGATTGGTACCAAGTGAGGAACCACTTCTTCCAAGAATTCAAGAGGCCATTTTTCAAGGGCTTCAGCAAGGATTGTGTGGTTAGTGTAGGCAGTCATGCTACGAACGATAGAGATTGCTTCATCAAGTTCGATACCACGTTCAGTCAAAAGACGGATCAATTCAGGGATAACCATTGATGGGTGAGTATCGTTGATTTGTACAACTGCGTAGTCAGCAAGGTCATGCAAGTTGCTTCCTTTTTCGATTGCTTCATCGATGATCAATTGTGCACCGTTTGAAACCATGAAGTATTGTTGGAAGATACGGAGCAATTCACCTTGTTTATCGCTATCGTCTGGGTAAAGGAAAAGAGTCAAGTTACGAGCGATGTCTGTCTTGTCAAAGTTGATACCATCTTTGATGATTGAAGAATCAACTGAATCCAAGTCAAACAAGCGCAAACGGTTTTTAGTAGCTGTTTTGTATCCAGGCACATCGATATCGTAAAGAGTAGATGTCAATGTGAAGTGTGCAAATGGCACTTGGTAGCTACGACTTGAGCGAACCAACCAGTTTTGGTCAGTCAACCAAGCGTTAGGAATAGTTTCTTGTTGGTTGTTTTTAAGAACTTGTTGGAAAAGACCGAAGTGGTAGTTCAAACCAACACCGTCACCATTCAAACCAAGTGTAGCGATTGAGTCGATAAAGCAGGCTGCTAAACGTCCCAAACCACCATTACCAAGTGATGGTTCCAATTCTACTTCTTCGATTTCGATCAACTCTTTACCTGCATCAGCAAGTTCTTTTTTTACTTCGTCATAAAGACCAAGGTTAATCAAGTTGTTTGACAAGAGTTTACCGATCAAGAACTCAGCTGAGATATAGTAAACTTTTTTCTTACCAGTGTTGACTGGTTTTTGGCTGCTAGCAAGTTTGCTGTAGTTAAGAAGAGCAAGGTAAAGCTCTTCGTTGCTACATTCTGCGATAGATTTATTGTAACGATTATGTACAAATTCTTTTAATGGTAACATTTTTATGTCTCCTGATATTGTCTTATTTCTTTAATTCTACCAAATTTTCATTAATTCGGCGATAAATTGTAGTCAAGTCAAGCAAAGTTTCTTCGACAGCAGGAGTCAATTGATCCTCTGTCATACGCCATGACCAGTTTCCACCAAGAGTAGATGGGAAGTTCATACGAGCTGAACCATCCAACTCTAGCAAATCTTGCATAGTAGCGATAGTCATAAAGCTTACTGATGAAAAGGCTGTACGAAGCATAGCATGTACTACTGTTTCGTATTCCTTGCGGTTTGTATAGCGTGCCATGTACTCACGTGTTGGATCGTCAATCTCATCACGGTACCAACCAAGAACAGTGTTGTTATCGTGTGTTCCTGTATACATAACTGAGTTTGCTGGTGCCAAGTGTGGGCTGTCGATACTTTCATGTTCTGGGTTGAAGGCAAATTGAAGGACTTTCATTCCTGGGAAGCCAGTGCGCTCACGAAGCTCGATAACTTCATCAGTCATGAATCCAAGGTCTTCTGCGATGATGTTCAAGTCACCAAGCTCTTCTTTAACAGCTGCAAAGAGTTTGTAGTCAGGTCCTTTCACCCATTTACCAGGTGCCGCTGTTTTAGAACCAGCAGGGATTTCCCAGTAAGACTCAAATCCACGGAAGTGGTCGATACGAACGATATCGTAGATTTTAAAGCTTTCACGCAAGCGTTCAATCCACCATTTATAGCCATCTTTGTCCATTGCTTCCC
The DNA here is from genome assembly GCF_021497965.1 of Streptococcus infantis. Lineage (GTDB taxonomy): Bacteria > Bacillota > Bacilli > Lactobacillales > Streptococcaceae > Streptococcus > Streptococcus infantis_B. The sequence continues at coordinate 1,621,005 of NZ_CP046525.1, forward strand.
AGTCATAGATTGGGTTCCCCCAAAGTTGACCGTCTGCAGAAAACTCATCTGGTGGGCATCCTGCAATGTGTGTTGCTTTTCCGTTTTCATCTGTTTTAAAGAGATGCGGATTAGCCCACATATCGCTTGAGTCCTCAGCCACATAGATAGGCATGTCTCCAACGATTTCGATGTGGTTGTCATTAGCGTATGCCTTTAATTTCAACCATTGTTGGAAGAAAAGGTATTGGGTTACGCGGTGGTAAACAAGCTTGTCAGCTAATTTCTCACGGTAACTTTCAAGAGTTGAAGCTTTGCGAGCACGAGCATCTGCATCTGGCCATTCTGTCCAAGCAAGGTTGTCAAAATGCTCTTTGATCGCCATATACTCTGCAAAGAGTTCAAGCCATGATTGATTTTCTTGCGCAAATTTTTCGAAGTCTTTGACATTTCCAACTTCAAGGAAACGTTTGACAGCTTTCTCTAAAAGCGGACGACGTGCATAGTAGATTTTAGCGTAGTCTACTTCTTTTGGGTTGCTACCAAAGTCCACACCTTCAAGATCACTTGCTTCCAACAAACCTTGCTCTACCAAAATATCAAGGTCGATAAAATGTGTGTTGCCAGCAAAGGCTGAGAATGATTGGTAAGGAGAATCCCCATAGCTAGTTGTTCCCAAAGGAAGGATTTGCCAGTAGCGTTGCTTCGTGCGAACCAAGAAGTCAACGAAATCATAGGCGCTTTGACCAAATGATCCGATTCCGTATGCTCCTGGAAGTGATGAGATGTGCATCAACACACCGCTTTGACGTTTTTTCATATTAGCACCTCAAGTGTTTATATTGTTAATTACTTCAATTTTTGCGCAAACGTTTGCGCTAATTAAAGTATAACCCATTTCCAAAAGAAATGCAAGCGTTTTTAAAAAACTTTTTTTGGATTTATTCATATTATTAAAAACAAAATTTACTATATCATCTTCTCTGCCCTTGATAATTTTTTTAAAAAAAATGTGCAATCGTTTCCATTCATTCCATTTCCGAACATTTTTCCTTGATTATTTATCTTTTCTTCCTATTATAGGGACCGTTTTCTGTTTTTCTTAACTTTAAGCTTTTTAAAAAATTTTTATAAAAAACGCTTGCAACCGTTTTCTGTTTGTGCTATACTATGGTCATAAGGGAAAACGTTTGCGTTTCCTCGAAATTAAAATTTGTTATTCTTTAGGAGGAATACACTATGTCAACTAAATTCATGAAGAGCGCTGCCGTACTTGGTACTGCTACTCTTGCTAGCTTGCTTTTGGTAGCTTGCGGAAGCAAAACTGCTGATAAAGCTGCTGATTCTTCTACATCAGGAAGTCAAGAAATCACTTTCTACGTTGAAGATCAATATAAAGCCTTCGCTGAATCAGCTGCAAAAGCTTACGAAAAAGAAGCTGGTGTAAAAGTTACTATTAAAACTGGTGACCAATTAGGTGGACTCGACAACCTTTCACTTGATAACCAATCAGGTAAAGCTGCTGACGTTATGATGGCTCCATACGACCGTGTAGGTAGCCTTGGTACTGACGGACAACTTTCAGAAGTAACTTTGAGCGACGGTGCTAAAACAGATGACACTACTAAATCTCTTGTAACTGTTGGTGGAAAAGTTTACGGTGCTCCAGCTGTTATCGAGTCACTTGTTATGTACTACAACAAAGACTTGATTAAAGAAGCTCCAAAAACATTTGCTGACTTAGAAAACCTTGCTAAAGATAGCAAATACGCTTTTGCTGGTGAAGAAGGAAAAACTACTGCTTTCCTAGCTGACTGGACTAACTTCTACTATGCATACGGACTTCTTGCAGGTAACGGTGCTTACGTATTTGGCGACAACGGTAAAAATCCTAAAGATATCGGTCTTGCTAACGATGGTGCTATCGCAGGTATCGAATACGCTAAGACTTGGTACGACAAATGGCCTAAAGGTATGCAAGATACTGAAGGTGCTGGAAACTTGATCCAAACTCAATTCCAAGAAGGTAAAACAGCTGCAATCATCGACGGTCCTTGGAAAGCTCAAGCATTCAAAGACGCTAAAGTAAACTACGGTGTTGCAACTATCCCAACTCTTCCAAACGGCAAAAACTATGCAGCCTTTGGTGGTGGTAAAGCTTGGATTATCCCATCAAGCACTAAGAACCTTGAAGGCGCTCAAAAATTTGTAGACTTCCTTGTTTCAACTGACCAACAAAAAGCATTCTACGATGCTACTAACGAAATCCCAGCTAACACTGAAGCTCGTGCTTACGCTGAAGGTAAAAACGATGAGTTGACTACAGCTGTTATCAAACAGTTCCAAAACGCTCAACCAATGCCAAACATCTCTCAAATGTCAACAGTTTGGGACCCAGCTAAAACAATGCTCTTTGACGCTGTAAGCGGTAAGAAAGATGCTAAAACAGCTGCTAATGATGCTGTAACATTGATCAAAGAAACAATCCAACAAAAATTTGGTAACTAATTGATTGCTTCAAGGGGGATTATTTAAAGATCCCCCTTAATTTTTAGATATTTTGACAATGTTTCGGCAGCCTTGCTGATTATCATCGAGCCCAGAGCTCGTATCTTATGAAAGGAGCACTCATGGAACAACAACCAAAAAAAGCAGCCTTGCTTTCATTGATTCCTGGGTTGGGACAAATCTACAACAAACAAAAAGCTAAAGGTTTTATCTTCCTTGCTGTAACAGTAGCTTTCGTCCTCTATTTTATAGTACTTGCAGCACCTGAATTGAGCAACTTAATCACTCTTGGTGAGAAACCTGGTCGTGATAACTCTCTCTTCATGTTGATTCGTGTGCATTCCACTCTCTTTTGGAATTGTTTACCTATCCTTTTATATTTTCCAATAATTAAAAGAGCCTCATATACGATTGCAAACGTATTAATAATGGCATTCCTGGTTCCCATTGAACATTGAAGGATATGAGTAAGGAAGCTATGAAATGGTTTCCCGTACTTACTCATCATCCCCTCTTATGTTGTCCATGACATTTGCTAATCATCCTTCCCAGTTTATTTGTAACCTTGATGATTGCCTTTCCCACTAAGATTTCCAACATTTACACCCAATAATTGTTGGATTGGGTTGGATTGATAACCTCACAAACATCTGGAGCTTGATAATTTCCGTTCAGACCTTCGGTTCCTTTGTTTCTTTCTTGACTATTATCTAGGCTTTATCTGCAATCTACTTTGGCATCGTACCGGTATCTTTACAGCTATTTATTGCTACCACCATTCATCAAGGGAAACGTATCTTTGGTGTTATCTTCCTTCTTCCTTGGGCTGTTCCAGCCTTCAATCACTATCTTGGACTTCTCAACCATGTTTAATAACGATAGTGTCGGTGCTATCACACCCAAGTTTGGCCCTATCTTTGCTAATTTCTTCCATTTCTTAGATGGCGTTCTTTTCCTTGGAAGACAAACCACTTGGACTAAAATCGCCTTGATATGATGCAAGGTTGCTTTGGAATCCCTTAGATCTTTATGTCTTGACTCCGGTACCTTAGTCTATTCCAATGACTTGTATGAACGCTTATATCGTGGTGCAAACGCTTTAGCAAAAATTCCGCACATTACTTTCCCATGATTTTGCTTGTTGCGGCCCTACTTTTTGAATCAGCCATACACCTTCAACCTGCAACAACCTTCTCTATCATGTACACTCTTCATGGTGGGGGTCCTGGTAGTGTCGGTGGTGGAGCTGTTCAATAACCAGACATCTGATTTCATTGATTTACCGCTTGACAACTGGTACAGCTCCTCATACTCTATGGCAGCTGCCGTTACCTTGTTATTTCAATCATTGTCATCTCTATTTCTATGTTGCATTCAGAACTACACGCGATTTGATATGGATGACGTCTAGATGAATAACTCATTAAACTCAACGTAGACTGACTCAAACCCTCACTTACCTCTACTTGATCGGACTTTCATCGTCATTATTTATCCACTTTATCACGATTATGTCAGCCTTCAAGGCTGGTAACGTTGTGGCCTTTAAAACTCGACTGCATGTCAACCTTAGTCTTGATAACTTCAAAGGACTCTTTAACAGAAACCTTGTCCGGCACATGGTAACTTATACCTTGATCATCGCTTTGGTCACTATGGTCGTTCGAGACAAGTATTTATCGTACTTGGCTGGTTATGCCTACATCCGTTTACAACTTCTTCTGGCCTCGTAAGCAAAGTTTGGTCTTCTTCTTGATTATCCAAATGTTGCCTACAATGGCCGCTTTGACTGCCTTCTTCGTTATGGCACTACTCATGTTTTGAACGCCCTAACCTAGCTGGTTCCTCATCTTCTCTATAACGTCGGTGTGGTATCCCATAAACTCTTTGTTGATGGAAAGGTTCTTTACAGACCGTACCCATGTCTCTTGATGATTCTGCAAACTTGAGGTGCAGGACACTTTCCGCCGCTTCTGGCAAATCGTTCTCCCTCTTGTTCGCCATGAGTTGCTGTAGCAAGCCTCTGGGCCTTCATGGACCCTTTCGGAGACTATATCCTCTCTAGTTTCTTGCTCTTCGTGAAAAAAGTCCTTTACAGTTGCCGTGTCACTACAAACCTTCGTTCAGCAATGCGAAGAACTTGAAGATCGCCTACTTCTCAGCGGTGCTATCCTCATGCTCTTCCAATCTTTACCCTCTCTTCTTTTATTGCAAAGAACTTCGTTTCAGGATAACAACGGTGGCGACAGGGTATATAAACCCTCGCCCACTTTTGCTTGGGGGGGGGGGGAGGAACTGGTAACTAGATTGTCTGATGAAATCGAGCTTATCGAGAAAGGCCTTCTTTTGTTTGTGACAGATGTTACAAACCTTCACTTTACCAGGATTCATACTTATCCCCGCTTGAATAAAACCATTTCTCTTATATATCTCGGATAGAAAAATGCTATAGAAGAGATTTATGTTACCATATCCGTTTTCTTATTTTAATAGTATTTGTGGATTCCGAAGCCCTCTCTCATCGTTTTGGTCTAAACTGGTTTCAACTGTTTTTTTACCATATATTCTTGATTAGCTTGGTCTATGGTTCCTATTGCCATCCAGAATAGCTCTCAGAGACTTATCCCTAGAAATTTATCGATGATGTCTACGCTCCTTTGACGACTGAAAGTCGTTCAGGATCTAGCTAAGAATGCTCAATTGTAGATGGTACCTAAGGCTATACGGGCATCAATCCCTCATCAAGCTCTGTTCAATTGAGATACCTTCCTAGTTCAAACTCCCTGAGGAATTAACTTCTTTCACTTTGAACCTGAGCACTCGGTTATCAGCAAGCAAGGAAAAGAACTAACCAGCATTCGCTTATCAATGCGATCACGACTGACAGTTTTCCAAAACAAGGAAGACTTAACGCACTGGTACCAACAGAATCGTGTCCTATATTAGCCTCTTTCTTGGCTAGGCTTTATAGTTTCCTCTGTGGACTTAATTTTTTCCGGGTCGCTCTAGGCTATCGCCTTCTTGCTATACTTTACGAAAAAATCACGTCTTTCTCATTTAAACAACAAAAAAAAAAACCCTATAAGAGTGCTATCATTTCATCTTGAATTGTTTAGGATTTACCAACTTTGCTCTGCCATTGATTCTCGGTCTATAGGCCAAAACATTGTCAAACTTGATTACTATTCAAAATATTGATTTGTTCATGTAAATCGGTCACTATATTTACAAAACGCATTTTCGGATTTCTCTCCCCCCCCCCACAGACTACAATAAGTAGAGATTATGTATGCTGGTACGATTAAAGACGTGGCCAAGGCGCAGGGGTTTCACCTCTCAACCTTAACCCGGTTATTCAAAAAACCAAAATCAACCATTAGCGATTAGACAAAAAAAACGAGTTCGCAATCAGGCAATGAAAGAACTCAACGACAATCCCAATTCATCAATGCGCGAGCTTAGTTAGCAGGTTACACCCAGGTCATTGGTTTGGTTCTTCCAGACGAACCTGATGCTTTCTATCCAAAATCCCTTCGTTTCCTTCTGTGTTCTGAGGAGGGATTGCACAGGTTTGCATCAGAAATCCACTATGCCATTCAAAATCGCCACTGGAAAAAAAACGAAAAAGAAGTCTCTTGACAGCATTTCTCAGATGGTCTATGGTAAGCGTGTTGACGGCTCCGTATCTTCGTATGCCCAAGAAAAATGACCCTCTAGTTAAATCTAGTCGTCGATGGAGCCAATTCCTTTCCTTGTATCCTTGGAAATCACTTTCCCCATTGATCCCACTCGTGATATATGATACAGGTACATACTGGGCTATGACTGCTACAGCAAATACTTTATCAAAAAAAGTGATTGCAAGTCGAATGCCTTATCGGAGGTACAAAGAAACTATGTTACCCAGGGGACACCGCTCTGGACCGGTTACGAGCAAAGCCCATTGCAACGACCACAAACTATCCCTAGGAGAGCACATCTTACCTTTATAGCTGATGAATTTCTGATAGAAAAGGGTTATATTGCAGCAAACAATCCTGTCAAAACACGATCCTCAGACCGAGCATATTATTACAAACGAGAGTCTCTTTAGCTCTGAGGTGTCTAGATAACTACCTCAACGAACACCAGCTTGATGTTCCGACGTTTCTTCCGCTTTGACTCTGTAAACGAGCTTAAATTAGCAGCCTACGTGCCACCAACAACGCGAGATCGACTTGGGCACGAACTTCACGTTTGAAACCGATTGCTTCAAATCATCACAATGATGCTCAAAGAAAATCGTTTTCAATCTGCTCATCGTCAGAGTTGCTTTGCACACGAAAATCATTGTAAAAATAGAACAAAACCAACTCATCAGTATTAGAGTGGTTTTTGTATATTCTATTTGTCTAGCTGACTAGTTTCACAGACCTCGACAAATCGTCCCTAAAATTTGAACCATTTTTCAGATACAGAAACAAAGGCCTGTCGGAATCAACTGCTCATGAGTGTTTAAAATCATGAAACTCTGCACGGTGATGACGTATCAAAACAGCTTTACGTTGGTGATTATAAGTTCCTCAGATATGGATCATAGTTGCCCCACGGTGCAATTTATGTGGGATTCTCAATTACCCGCACTGGATACTAGTGACAATCATGGCCTGCATCGTTTTAGTTTGGTGAAAACTGCATCTGCTTACACGACTTGAGACAGATAGTAATCATGAGAATAGAGGAGCAATTTCCAGACCACAAAGGTTCAATCCTGGGAGATCAGCATAAAATTGTACCGTTCACTATAGAGGAGATACTACACGGACTTTTTTTTTTTTTCGACTGTCTCTTTTACGAAGGTCAGGCTGACAAATATACTGTTCCACCGCTGGATAGATAGTTATGGCGATTAGAGCAAGCCAATGCCCAATCCATAACACGACACCCCCAAAATAGGGCATCATTGATGAATCGGTGGCGTCCTCTGTCAAAGACGACCAATGGCACAAACTGGAATTAAAGAGTGCAGCTCATGGTGATTACCGTGATTAAAGGTAAAAATCGTAAACTTCTGTACCAATTGGTACCAGGTAAAATCCATCAGCTGGGATATTGATGGCGTAAAAGGCTACTGATATCGAGGAAATAAAAAGACCAAAAACCAGTGTTTACTAAGCGCAGAAATGAATCGGTAGCTAAACTGTTTGCTCACACTTGAAAACATGCCCTGGTTGGAAGAAAAAAATGACGGTACTGCTGATAGAAAACCATTATACCAGAGAAGCCTGATATTTTTTGTCATCTTATTTTTTCTTCGGGAGATACCTTGCAAAAACACGAAAACTTCACCCGATAAGCAAAGCGGCCGCAGATAATGTACCACACTTTTTAGTTAGTTTTCGTTGTTCATTCTGTTCTACTGTAGAGTAAGTTCTCTAATTGTTAGAGCTACTGTGATGCGTGCTGCGTCATTGGGTCCAGTGGCCTGTGTTCTTAGGAAACGGCAATCACTTCACGGACTTATTCTTCTCCAGCTAAGAGCATGACAAGCGGTGCAAGGGTCCGATAGCCAAGCCACCGTGTGGGGGAATGCCCCATAGTCCATAGTCTTACCAAAAGAAAAACCAAAACTGATCAATTGGCCTCTTCGCTGAGGCAGCGAAGAGCTTGTGAACAACGTTATTGGAGTCCTTTGGTTGATACGAAGGCTACCACCACCAAGTTCATAACCATTCAAGACGGAACTCGTAGGCAATGGCACGAACCGTGGCTCAAATCTCCTCAAGTCCTGAGCTGTTTCTGCTGAGGAAGGGAATGGATGGGTGGGCACTCATATAACGGCCATTCTCTCAGACCATTCAAACAATTGGCCAGTCAACACCAGAGGAAGTGAATTGTCATATCAATCAGGACTAGTTCCTTCGCAATACGTCCACGAAAGGGCACCAAGTGTTTGCATTAGCTACTTCAAGCGTATCTGGCTACAAAGCGAACCACGTCCTTATCTTCAAGACCTAATTGCCTTGTCCAAATCTCACTGACGATACCATGTCAAGAACACCATGAGCAACTGGACCGTTTTAATTCACGTCAACAACCCTTGACCCAAGCAAGACCTTTAGCCCCATAATGCGCTGGCTAATTCGTGTTCACTCTATGTCGAGAATGCCTTTACTGTGAGTAGTTATCTGCCCTGCCACCTTTACGACATATGGCCCCCACTTTGAGACGCAGGGCCCTTCTGAAAAGACTTTTGAAATCAACAACCTTTGACAACTTCTATGTGTCAAAGTCTTGGAAAGCCACATCTCCAAACGAGTGTCAGGTGTGTCAGAAACATTAAAGAGCCATGGCATGAACTACATACGTCAGTACGAATGGCGGAATGGTAAGTCACATTCGCGCCTTTTGTTTCCTTCATCACTCCCGCGCAATCAAGCCTTCTGTGATGTCTTGAGACTATTATCTTGCCAGTCAGAATGAAGTTCTCCAAAGGCGACCACGGTCAAATCCAGCATTCATCAAAAACTGTTTTGTAATCTGCGGCTTTGAGAGAGCATAAGAAATGCCCTTATTGACACGAGATGGTACCAAATAGTCACGCGCCCCTTCTGGCTTGATTTAGAAGGAATGGTGTTTCCACATCGATTAATTCCAACTCATACAAGTAGTACGGATAGATGCGTTACCTTGGCACGAAGTTTAAATTTTCCAACATCTTGGACGACGAAGGATCAGGTTAACGGCTTAACGTAGACGGTATCATCGTTTGCTTCAATGCCATACTTGATTCGAATGGTGTTGGTTAGCTGTATGTAAGGCACAGTAAGAGTGTTACATTCAATTCAACCGCTCCAGTCGCCAACTTGTCATTTGCTGTCAAGTGAGCAACTTGTCCAGTCACTCGATAAACATATTCGCTACGAAGGCTTTCAGCTGTTACCATCACTCGCAGATACTTTCGGATTTATGACCAACTGCATGATCCTTCGCTGGTCACGAAGGGTCGTAAAGATCATCCACCCAAGTCACGACGACGAGCAACCAGCCTGCAAGGTAATCTTGTCCGATGTGCTCTCACGAACACGACCAGAATAAATCCTACGTTCATGTTTTCGCTCTTTTTATTCTGTACTATTTACATAAAAAAGCGCAGGCTCTTCATGAAAATCATCAGAAAGTTGAGAGAATTCCCCTCTCATAAATGGAAAAAACAGCAGTTCATTCGCTGGATTAGTATTCTTTATTTTTTACGCTTTTCCGCAATCTTGCTGCCTTCTTAGAGAACAATCTCCGTGCACTAAGCCGTCGCAAATCGCAAATACCTGCCAATTGGTGCGAAGATACTGCTAAATAGTTATAAAAGAAATCCCCTTTTAAAGCATATGCAAGCACTCCAATGATAAAGAAGAGAACAACTGCCATGACACACGCTAATAATATCACTCGTTTCATGACTCTCCTGAGTCTATTATAGCATGACTATCATTAAAAAGCGATTAAATTATTCAAAAGCATGTAGCTATACTATAAGCTATACCAACTTTGTATATAAGCCAATCCAAGTAAAGCCAAGTGAAGCATAATAGGAATTGGTTGTGGGGTGCCAGGGAAATGAAGAGAGCAAAATGATACTACTTACAAGAAGAAAGAGAACGTTTGCTTGATGTTATCCTGTGAGGGAAGACATAGCGGAGCTAGCATACCTATAAGGTTATTCTTCTGTCAGGGGTGCAAATACAACTACCATAAAGACAAGAAAGGAGAAGGTTGATTATGAGTCCATTGTTCGCCGTCTGTTGATTGACTGATGTATTCATTTGGCAAAAAGAATTGATCACAATGACAAAGGCCAATACTAAGGCAGTAACCAGATGTATTTGTTAGAGGCTGTTTTTCAATCGTAACAGTTCCTGTTCTTATACCACTTGTAGGTAACGAAGGTAAGTCTGCTAATAAGACATAAAACAGGACAAAAACGTAGTCAGGTGCTCCCAAACTTCATCGCTGCCACACCTACAACCTGAAATGAAGTATAAATCATAATAAAGAAAGAAAGCAAGGGCAACCAGCAATTTTTTTTTTAAGTGTTTTTCATAATATTATCTATTGAAATAACGTTTTGTTTTCGCAACTGTGCAACCATTCGTGTACAAATGGATACAACTGCACGGAGTAGAGCAACCAACTGTACTTGTCCTACTACTAAGAGATAGCACGACTAACAGACAACATAAGATAGCAGGAATGAGGAGCTGATGAACTTGAATAAGATCAAGTAAGATTCTTACCATATCAGCCTGTTTTCTCCTCATCATAAGTACGAGGTATTCAAAACTCCTTTGGAGTCGCCATAATGAAAGTTTTATAGTTACGAACCTTGCAGTGATTTTGAGACAGTTACACCCGACCAGATACCTACAACCTCAAAAGTATGGGTGCTACTGATTTGCCTAACCTCTACAATCTAAAGTAGGCAGGATAGCATACTAATTTGGCGAAAAACATTAACTACGTAGCATCATCTAAGAAGCGATACGTAGGAAAGGTAGTCTTGATCATTTCTTCATTCCCTTGCCCCACTCTCCCTCCCCCCTCCCTCCCCCCCTCCCCCTCCACCCCCCCCCCGCCCCCCTCCCCCTCCCTCACCTTTTCCCCTCCCTCCCTCACCTCCCCCCCCTTCCTTCCCCCAAGCCCCCCCCTACTCCTCATCCCCCTTTCCCCCCCTCCCCCCCCCCTCATTTCCCCCCCCCTCCCCCTTTCCCCCCCACCCCCCTTTCCCCCCCCCCCTACCCCCCCCTCTTCCCCTACCCTCCCCTTCACTCCCTTTCCCCCCTTCCTCCCCCTCCCCTTCCACCCTCCCCCCCCTTTCCCCCTTCCTTTTCACGTCCCCTTCCCCCCCTACCACCTCCTTCCTCCCTTCCCCCCCACCACACCCCCCCCCTCCCCCCCCCTCCTCCCCCCCTCCCCCCTCCACACTTCCCCCCCCTTCCCATCCCCCTTCCCCCCTCCTTTCCCTCCCCCCCCACCAGACCACTCCCCCCCCCCCCCTCCCACCCCCCCCTTTCCTTCCTCCTCCCCTTGCCCCTTCCCACCTCCCCCCCCTTCACCCCCCTCTCTCCCCCCCTTCTTCCCATCCCCCCCCCCTTACCTCTACCCCCTCCCCCTTTGTTCCACACCCGCCCCCACTTACCCCCCCCCTTTCCCCCCTTTTCCCCCCCCCCCCCCCTCCTCCCCTTCCCCAACCCCTCTTTCCTGCCCCCCCCTTTTCCCCCTCTCCCCCCTCCCCCCTCCACCCCCCCCATCCCCCCCCCCCCCCCCCCCCCCCTCCCCTTTTTTTTTTTTTTCTCTCCCCTCCCCCCCTCCCCCCTTTCCTTTCCTTCCTTCCCTCCCCCCCCCCCCCCTCTCTCCCTTCTCCCCCCCCCTCCCTTCTCCCCCCCCTTCTTCCCTCCCTCCCCCCCCTCCCTCCCCCCACTCCCCCCCCCCCTTTTTCCTCCCCCCCCTTAACCTCACACCCACCCCCCTATTTTTTAAGTTTTTCATAATATTCTCCTATTTGAACTAACGTTTTGTTTTCGCAACTGATGTCAACATTCGTGTACAAATGGATGACAACTGCTACGGTAGATCAACCAACTGTACTTGTCCCTAATACTAGAGATAGCACGACTCAGACAAACATAGTAGCAGGATGAGGAGCTGTGTGACCTTGAATAATCAAGTAATCTTCTTCATCTCAGCCTATTTTTTCTCCCTCATCATCAGTATCGAGGTATCCAAGAACTCTTGGGCGTCGCCATAATTGAAAGTTTATAGTTAGCGCTGGCTGGTGAACCCTTGCCTATGATTTTGAGACAGTATCCACCCGACTCAGATACCTACAACCACACAAGTATGGGTGTTACTGATTTGCCTAAACCTCCTAAATCTAAAAGTAGGCAGGGATAGCATCCTATTTGGCAACATCCCAAGCTACTGTAGCATAATCTAAGAAGCGTACGTAGCGCAAGGTAGTCTTGCTCATTTCCTTCATCCTCTTCTCTCTTTGATACTTCGATAAGCTGATGACTTTCTAGTGAATATAAATGTTAGGATTGCGTAATCAGCCCCAACCAAGAACTTGAGTACGAGGCAAGTAATTACTTGCTTCTTGGCTGTATACTAAAGGATTACAGACTCAGGAAACCAGCAAATATTCCTAATAAAACACTTGCAAGAAAATCTTCATGGCACAAATGATTGTTTCTTTTCCATCTTTTACCCGTTTCTAAAACGACCAGACAACCAGACCCAAGCTTTACCTGATTCGAGATAGCGGTCCAAGCCCCTGCTCCAGAGTGATACCAAAAGCAAACAACAACAAGTAAAGAGATATCTTGATTTCTAGCTTTTTTTGCTCCATCCCACAAGGGGTCATTCCCAAGGCCAACCTTCTAGATAGGCATAGATAAGTTTACTGTTTATAATCCCAATCTCCGTCGAAGAGAGAAACAGAAGACTGTCACCAACGAACGCATATTGGCTTGAATGTTAAATAGTTTCCTAAACCTGACACAAACCCTGAAAGTGCTTTGTTCTCTGTATCGGGGGGGCCGATTGAAAACCTGCTAAAATTCTTCATAACTTTTCTCCTTTGAGGATTCTCTTTAACTTTATTTTTTTCTCTACCATCTAAACTAACAGTAGCACTATATTATTCCAGAAGAGGTACTTGCTTCACGATCTGTAAACCACCAATAGACTTCCAATCATAGCCAAAAGATTCACGATAAACACGCGATACATGATAATAAATCATTTTATACTTGTTCATCACTCATCCTCCTCTAAGCGAAAGCGACTCGAACGCTCATGGAACGACCGGCTCATGGAAATATCTGAGAGGCAATCTACAGGGCAATGACGTGATGAGTGTAACTCATCCCGCTCATGCAAACTGATGGTTTGGCCTGGACACGGCCAGCTAGTTGGCCAGCCTCTGTTTGAATTCAGCCATCGCGACCCGAAGCTCTGTTTAGACTTTTTAGCAATGTCTTTTTTCTCCTTTGTTCTTTATCTTGATTTTATTGTAACAACATCTCTTTTATTTTGACAAGCATATTTGAGTCAAAAAGTTTAAGATTTTTGTCATTTGCAAAAGACTCGTCGCTGACTTGTATCCTGACCGTGCGTGTTGATGGGTGTGATACACACATAGTTCTTACCAAGAGCTATGAGCGCCGAATCTTCCTTGACCTTGCTTTTTATCTTCTTTTTGTATCGTCTCTTCTGAGGTGTGCGTAACGAGTGATAGACTGATGGAGTCGTAGAGCTCCTGAATCCATCTTTCTGAGAGAAACAATTCTACCTTATTTTTCCGGAAGTAATCGGGAGAAATAAACTGTTCCAAGCTTTTGTCACTAGAACATACTTACCGTCACTTTCACTTTCCAACCTTCACTATAAGGGATGGAAGTCATCATATATTTACTGTCATCCGTGTATCACTGAACGACGATATAAGTATTGAGAATTCTCAACTTGTAGGCCTTGTGCCTTCCGTTTTCTAAAGCCCTTTGAATTTGACTGATCTCTGCACGATAACACCTGCGTTGAAAGGTCAACTTATCCAGTTTTAAAACGAACTCAGTACAGATTCTGATCAATGCATTATCTGCGATTTGCCAGAGTTGACGGGTGCGGTATTTCTCTTGGAATGAGACACTTGCCCTTTCAGAGGACTGAGTTAATCTTTTTCTGAATTTAGAAACTTGCATGCACAAAGAGTAATAGTCAGTCTAGTTCGAGGAGTAATGGTAACGAACCACTCATCACCTTAGAAGATCCACACGCTGTAGACTGCAGTTCCCTTTTCTTGTCAACATTTTCCACTGTTTAGGGTTTTTCTGTTTCAATCATCTCCGTAGGCCCAGAGTTTTTTAGCGTAAGTAGTCTAGTGTATAATTTTCCTCGCCCTTTTTTCACACCTTCCTAGAGTTGATGATGATTTTTTTGATTTTGATAGCGTTATTCTTTACCAAAGTTGATATTTCTTACTCAATCATTTGTTCCATCAGCTATGTAAAGAATTTGTGGATTTTTCGGGGGGTGACCAATATAGCTGCTCTCTTCATAGACCTTACTCGTGAAATAACGGCGCATGTCCAAAACGGCCTGTGCAAAACGAGTGAAATACATTCTCTCGGATGAGCTTCTTTCATCAGACAGGTTTCCAGATCCTTGACAAATCCTATAATAGCGAACACCGTAGAGGCATCTGTTAACAGAGTTCCATTTTCATACTCAGTTTTTGCTGCGGTTAATACCCTTGGTCCGCCCATGTAAGCAAATTGATCCTGTTGGTACGCTCTAATTCTAGAATAAAGTGGTACTTAGACCTGGTAAGACCAGTGACGGCACTGTTTTTGAATATGCAAAAGTAGTAGCGATTCGATAGAATGGTGATCTGCCTTGTTTTTTGAACATCATCCTGTGACCTGTTTCACAGATACTGTTTGTGCTTCTACAAATTATCTACGTCTGCATAACCAAAGGTCACTGAGAAGATAAGCATTATAGCCTAATTCAAAGATGGTTAGGTGACAAGGCAAGAATTGCCAATCTGGTCATCTTGTGCGCAATAAGAGATAACTGCCAAATAGACCAGCAAGGTGTAACTACACCTGAGAAGAGATTAACCCGTTTGGAGAAGAATTCCTGAAGAAGAACGACAGCCCCAGCTATCAATGCCATGAATACCATTTTTTTCACTTTAGGACTTTACAGACGACTCCAATAGGATAGAGAAGCGGCCAGTATAGCTAATATAAATCCAAAATACAATAAAGTTCTTTGATAGAAATTGAGTCGAAGCCTTCAGTTGAGTTTTTGGAAGATAGGTTAATTTCTTTGTATGAGATAAATTGCTGATAAAAACCAGTAACACCACTGAAAGCCAACTTCCCTATGCGAGAATTGCTACTTGTCCCTTCACTACCTTATAGGCTAAGACGAGCATAAAGAACGAGATAACCATGAACGAAGAAGACTCCAGCTGATTTTGGTCCCAATATGCCTATTTTTACTTACAAATTCATTAACGAAAGGAAATCAAGAAGATTAGGGTGACACACTGCAAGCCCAAACGTTTTTCCTTGGCTACCTGTTTCGATGTAAGTAAAGATGAAACCTAGAATCCCTAACTGCACCGTATATATATTTGGGAGGTTAGGTCGCAGTCGACAACCAGAGTCGTATCAAAGCCCCGATTAGCAGCTTCGATAGGATATCCACAGGATTAATTTGAAAGGCAAAAGAAAACCTCATGGCATCTCAACCTGCCCCATTACTCACTCTCGCATAAGATTGTAAAAAGACTGCACAATTATTACCGAAGCTGTTTGCAACTCAATGACGTAGGGCAAATGTTTTTACCAGGACTTAGGAATTGTTTTAGTTTTTGTTTCAAGTTCCCTGGATAGAGAGACGTGTCGAAACTAATCGCAAGAGTATAGGACGATAAAATCGAAATCATAATACCCATATAGAATTGAAGAAAGACCGTTAGTCCCTAAAAAAAGCATAGCGATTAGGGTTCTTCCACATCCAGATCTCTTCCAGATAGATGATAACAGCAGTAGCATGATCATGGCATCATAGAAAATTACGTTCGCTGATAGGAAACGAGCCATTCCGGAAAGAGCATCGGCTGTTGCAAACAAAAAGGTTAAACAACCACATACGTGATTCTGCACCCTTATAGCGCTGAATCGAAAAATGAGAGAAAAAAGTCCGATTGCAAACCGTATCTGAGCCAATAGTTAAAAGACTGCTACACCAAGTGTTTTGACGGGATAATAATAAAAAATATTAAAGGACTCATTAATAATAGCCTAAAACCCTATCCTATCTCCACCAGAGAGATTTCGTAAGGAGTAGGTTCGACTTGCTTTAAATATCACAGTAAGTACCGTCATTCTAGTAAGCCAAAAAGCGGATATAACTGCTTACCAAAGTCAACTGCCATCAGAACTTTATTCCCAAAGGGAATAGCTACCCATGAAGAACAAACAAGCACATGATGGTCATTGGAAATAAGGCAACTCATCGTATAAAGCAAGGCTTTGGATGTTTTCCCTTCAACTCTTGCCACCCTTTACCACTTATTCCATGATTGATTTCTCCTAATGTCATTTTAACCGATCTATCTTTTTCAGCTTGTGGTCAATATTGCTTTTCGCGATGAAAAAGTGAGGACTATTGTTTCACCTCGTATAATATTTTCAATATACTCCTCCAAGTACACCGATGAAGATCAATTGCACACTACTAAAACAGATAATCGCTGCTATTGTCGTGAAATAGCACTCGTATTCTGAAGAAAGATATATATGCAAAACTCTACACAATGTGTAGAGCAGAGACGAACATACTGACAAATCCAAATTGGATACAAATTTCTGAGGCGACGATCGTTAAATGATATAATTCCCTGGAAAGCATAATTTCATAGACTTTTTAAAGCCGATTTAAACTTTTTCCTGCTATACGCACTTGGAGAGACTCATTTTATAAGGGTACTTCTCTTTAAAACCATCCACTATAAAGCCCTTTGTTGAACGATTATACTCTGGAATGGGGAACAATACATCCACAGCTCTCTGCTTAGGAGACGTAATTCTGAATTTCCCGTCCTGTTAATGACATCCATGAGTGGTTAGTAAAATTTATAAACTACGAGCAAAGTAACTTCCTACGAAAGACTCTCCTTCTCGACTTCTCTGACCACTGACAAGATCATAACCTTCTTTATAAGCATCTACAAAGAGGGGAATCAGATAAGGCGGATCGTTGCAAGTCGCCATCCATCCCCAAACAGCATCGCCAGTACATATTAAACCAGCAAGATTCCCTCTCAGCGTCCAAATTTCTACTAAAGCTGATATACTTGACCCGCGGTTTTTCGTTTGCAAATAGCATTGATTAGTTCTAAAGTCTTCGCTACTCCCATCGCGATCCTATATGAGAATTTCATAATCAATAGTTTTTTTCGACATATCATGCTCTCTAGCTGTTCAGAATAGCTTTTATAGTTTGAGATAGAAATAATTTCTTCGTTTAAGGGTAATTAGAATTGATAGTTTCATCTAATGGCTCCATAGTCTTTATACTTTTTAAAAAGGAGAGAGCACTGCTCTCTCCTCTCTAAAGAACACTCATCTAATATTATTTAGAAAATTTACGTTTCATTACTACAGTACCTGAGCAAGATTACTAGAACCTGCCAATACAATACAGTACAGTCGCTTCAACCAGTAAATGGAAGTTCCGATCTTCTCTGTTGTTGATACAGAAGTGCTGTTTTTAGAAGTTGTTTCTGTTGTTTCTGTTAACAACTTGCTCTTCTGGAGTTGTTTGTTTCAGACACAACTGGCTCTTCTGGATTGTTTGTTGAAGTAGTCGTTGCTCTTTCTGGAGTTGTTGTTGTTTGGTTCTGTACATGGGTAATATGCATTGTTTTTTTTGTTTTGTGGCGTTGTTGTTCAGACACAACTGGCTCTTTCTGGAGTTGTTTTTTGTTTCTGTTACAACCTTTGCTCTTCTGGATTTGTTGTTGTAGTTGTTGTTGTAGTTGTTGTTGAAGTATCGTGTCTTCTGTTTGAGTTGTTGTTGAAGTAGTCGTTGTTGGCTCTTCTGTTGTTTGTTAGTTTTTTGTTGAAGTAGTCGTTGTTGGCTCTTCTGTTGTTGTTGTAGTTTGTAGAATAGTCGTTGTTGGCTTCTTCTTTTGTTTGTTGTTGTTGAAGTCGTCTTTGTTTGGCTCTCTTTGTTTTTGTGTTGTATATAAGTATTCCCGTTTGTTGCTCTTCCTTTGTTGTAGTTGTTGTTGAGGAGTCGTTGTTGGCTCTTCTGTTGTTGTAGTTGTTGTTAAGTAAGTCGTTGTTGCTCTTATGTTGTTGTTGTAGTTGTAGAAGTATCGTTGTTGGCCCCCCCCTTTTCTTATGTTGTTGTGTTGTTGTTGAAGTAGTCGTTTTGGCTCTTTCTTTTGTTGTATTGTTGTTGAAGTAGTCGTTGTTGGCTCTTCTGTTTTTGTAGTTGTTGTTGTTGTAGTTGTTGTTGTAGTTGTTGTTGTAGTTGTTTTTTGGTCTACAATATTCTTAGCTACAGGAGCTTTTGGTGTTTTGAATTCACTAGCTTCAACTACAGTATCAGCTGCCAACTCATAACCTTCTGGAGCTTGAGTTTCTTTGATGATATATTTATCTCTCAATAGGCTACCAAGAGTAAATTCACCATTTGCATCTGTTTCGAAATCGCCCATTACTTGTCCAGTAGCTTGACGGATAACTTGGAATTTCGCACCTTTAAGTGGAGCACCGTTTTCGTCTACTTTTTTCACTTGAATGCTAAATTCGTAACCCACACCTTCACCGCCAGCGATTTGGATGTTTACTTTACTATTTGAATCGTACGGTGCTTTGTTATCACCTTTGATTGTCGCTGTATTCTTAATTTGTTCGCCATCAACAGTTTCATAGTTAGCAACTGCTTCATATTCTACTGCAAAATGATCGTTAGCAGAAATATTACCAAAGTCAATAGAGAATGACTTATCTGTTGCGTTTACAGTATAGTTAGCCGTAACGTCTTGTTTATTCTTAAGAGTCCATGTTCCATTATATTCCCAAGTACCTTTGAAGATTTTGAAACTACCCTTTTTGTAGGTAACCCCTGCTGATGTTATTGAATCTGAAAGAACTGCATTGTTGATTGCTTCATTAGTTCTGTTCACAGAGATACGGAATCCAAGGTTCTTGTGGTCTCCATTATCCCAACCAGATTTGATGATGGTGTAACGATTACCTTCACCGACAGTACCACTTTTTACTTTACCGTTGAATTTTACATTACCGTTTACAGAAAGCTTAAATGGAACTTCGCCATCGTTAGGGAATTTGTCTTTGTTAACACCAGCGTAGAAGAAGAATGAACCTGAAACGTCATTTTTTTCTTCAACGAATTTAGTAAATGTCAAGACAATCTTACCAGTTTTTGCGTCAACTTTTGCATCGGCAATCTTTTTACCAGTGATTGTGTCGTTGATTTCAAAATCCTGAGACTTGATATCGATTGGTCCATCGATAGTGACTGCAGTTGTATCCCCTGCTTTAACATCTTTTCCTTCTAAAGCAAATTTTGCATTCAGACGGAAACTGTCATAACGACCTAGGCTGGTTGCTAATTCTTCACCTTGGGCATTTTGGATCTTGAACTCCGTGATCACATCCACTTCCTTGGCTGCAGCAGCTTGTACAGTACCTACTGAGACCATGAACAATACCGTCAATACCGATACAAATAATGACAGTAAAAATTTAGTTTTTGCAAACTTTTTCATTATGGATTCCCCTTTTTTTATTGAATGATAAAATGAGAGCGTCATTTTTCAGAATTGATTATATCATATTTATTTACTATTGCAAGTGATTGAAAGTATTAAATTAATTTTTTTCGATTTTTTATATATATTTAGCTTTTTTGTGTTTCTATAGTACAAATATGTTATTATTCAAGACAACTATAGGTTGATAACGTTCGTTTTTTTATACACAAAATTATTATAATATTTAAAAAAAGAGAGGGGTTGACTCTCTCTTTTTTATCTGTTATATCTACGATTCAACACAACTATAGCTGATAAGATAAAGACACCTGCTGTTACTAAGCCAGCTTCCACTGTTTCCCCAGTTTTAGGAAGCTGAGGTTTATCATCTGTCGTTGTTGTTGATGAGACTTCTGTTGATTGCGTTGAACCTTCAGGAGTTGTCGTTGTTGAGCTAGTCGTTGGCTCTTCTGTTGTAGTTGTAGAAGTTGTCGCTGGTTCTTCTGTTGTGGTAGTTGTAGAAGTTGTCGTTAGTTCTTCTGTTGTGGTAGTTGTAGAAGTTATCGCTGGTTCTTCTGTTGTGGTAGTTGTAGAAGTTGTCGTTGGTTCTTCTGTTGTGGTTGTAGAAGTTGTCGCTGGACCTTCTGTTGTGGTTGTAGAAGTTGTCGTTGGCTCTTCTGTTGTGGTAGTCGTTGAAGTTGTTGGCGGTGCTTCTGTCGTTGTCGTCGTTGAAGTTGTTGACGGTGCTTCTGTCGTTGTCGTCGTTGAAGTTGTTGACGGTGCTTCTGTCGTTGTCGTCGTTGAAGTTGTTGACGGCTCTTCTGTTGTTGTCGTTGTTGAAGTTGTAGTTGTGGTTGTTCTATCACCACTTCCTTCACCTGAACCAGTTTCTAAACGCGTCAAAGCTTCAATCGAACGTGACTTGTTAAAGTTACTTGCTGACCATTCCAAAACATTGGCAACTTTAGTACCTTTTGGAAGTTCTGACGTTAATTCTGTTGTGTACTCAATGTACATTGCCCAGTTCCAGTTGTCACCAAAGTTAATGGTGAACCCTGTGATCTTACCATCCGCATTTCGAGTAAATTCGGCTTTTTTGCTAAAGTTATCGATTGGTTCCAATTTAAGAAGAGCTGCTTCATTTGGAATCTTCTCTGGTTGAGTTGCATAACGGACTGCACGGAAGGAACTTTCTACCAAGACTTGTCCACTATCACTAAAGTCATCCTTGATAACCATGTTGTTTAATTTATCTTGAACTGCGTTCAAAACAACACGCCACTTGATGCGGTTAGGATTTTCTGAATCTTGGTAACCATATTTCATTTCATAGTCACCAGCTTCACCATCTGTTTTATCATAGTTCAATGTGAAATTATCAGTACCAAACTGGAAAGTATATTTCCCAGACTCTGGCAAATTCGTTACGTTAGGACGAACAGCGTATTTCAAAGTCATGACCTTATCTTTGTAGTTCTTAGAGAAATAATCTGTAAAGGTGATGGTCACTTTTTGAGTACTTGGATCTGTCACCGCATTCGCGATTACTTCACCACTACTATGTGTGATTGGAAATGCAAGCTTGGTAATCAATCCCAATTCTTTTGGAAGGTCAAGTACAAGCACATCTCCTTCATTAATTTGTTGAGTGTCTGGGAAAGAAATGTTATTTGTTGCTTCTAAAGCTTTACCAGTGCTGATTTTGGTATCTGCTGTTAACGGCTGACCGTCAACAGTGATCGTTGTTTTATTTGTGTAATCTACAACATCTGCTGCAAACACCGTCGTAAGCACCGTCAAAGATAAGACAAGTATACCCACAAATCCAAACATACGTATCGCATTCTTTTTAAAGTTCTGCATAATCAACTCCTTTTCTTACTTAGATATATCATAGCACTTTTTGTATCCGTTTACAATATTTTTGAATAATGTCATCCCTTTTTATCCAAAATTATCAGCATTTTCCTGACTATTTTTAAAAATATCAGTTTTAATAATCGGCTTCCTTATAAAGTGATTCATGATAATTATAAAAAAAGCCGGGACCTGCTTCCCGACTTTACTTTTACTGTTAAAATCCTAGTTTTTCAAAGACTTCTTTGAAATTCTGACCGATGGTATCAAGAGAAACTTCTACTTCTTCTCGAGTTTGGTTGTTCTTGACCTTCACTTGCCCGCTTTCGACTTCGCTCTCTCCTAAGGTGATAAGGGTCTTAGCTCCAAAGACATCGGCTGACTTGAACTGGGCTTTGAGTTTACGGTTGAGATAATCTCGCTCTGCCTTAAAGCCTTGTTGGCGAATATCTTGTACCAACTCTAAAGCCTTTATATTTGCTCCTTCACCAAGAACAGCAATATAGACATCTAGAGCATTTTCGATAGGCAGTGCCACACCTTGTTTTTCAAGGACCAGAAGGAGACGCTCCACACCAAGTCCAAATCCAAAACCAGCAGTTTCAGGGCCACCAAAGTAAGCAACCAAACCATCATAACGACCACCTGCACAGACTGTTAATTCATTGCCTTCAATCTCTGTGATAAACTCAAAAATCGTGTGGTTGTAGTAGTCCAAACCACGCACCATGTTGGTATCGATGATATAGTCTACTCCAAGATTTTTCAACATTTGACGAACAGCATCAAAGTGTGCTTGGCTTTCTTCATCGAGGTAATCCAAGATAGATGGTGCATTCTCCACTGCTGCCTTGTCTTCTTTTTCCTTAGAGTCCAAGACACGAAGAGGGTTTTCCTCCAAACGACGTTGGCTATCCTTAGACAAGCTATCTTTCATAGGTGTCAAGTAGTCAATTAAGGCTTGGCGGTAAGCCGCACGACTTTCAGGATTTCCAAGAGTGTTAAGATGTAGTTTCACACCTTGAACACCGATTGCTTTCAAGAAGTGGGCTGCCATAGCGATCGTTTCCACATCAGTAGCTGGATTTCTTGATCCAAAGCACTCCACACCAATCTGGTGGAATTGGCGTAAACGACCTGCTTGTGGACGCTCATAGCGGAACATTGGTCCCATGTAGTAGAACTTACTTGGTTTTTGAACTTCAGGTGCAAAAAGCTTGTTCTCTACATAAGAACGAACGACTGGAGCAGTTCCTTCAGGACGAAGGGTGATATGACGATCGCCCTTGTCATAAAAATCGTACATTTCCTTAGTTACGATATCGGTTGTGTCCCCAACAGAACGGCTGATGACTTCGTAATGTTCAAAAATAGGGGTACGCACTTCTGCGTAGTTGTAGCGTTTGAAGATTTCACGCGCAAAGCCTTCAACGTACTGCCACTTGGCAGACTCAGCAGGTAAAATATCCTGCGTTCCTTTTGGTTTTTGTAATTTCATAGGGAATCCTCTTTATAACTTAATAGTCCTATTTTACCATAAATGAAAGGATTGGAACAGTCGGAGGAGTAAAGAAATAGCTTTAGTCTGTTCCTTTTTCATCTAGTTTACGGACAAATAGCAAATGTCGGCCAGCATTTACAATCTGAGCCAAGCATGGTACAATGAAAAACATCAGATATACGAAGGAGAATTTATGAAAAAGAATATCTTGACGACCCTTGTAGCTGCCCTTGTCTACTTTCTCTGTATCGGAGTGGGGGTTCTACTAGGAAACCTTGTCGACCACACTGGAAATATGTTTTATGCCCCTGCTTTTTCTGCTCTTGTGGGAGGTAGCGTCTATATGCTACTTTTAACAAAAGTACCTCGTTTTGGGGCGATTACAACGATTGGGCTCGTTATCTCTCTCTTTTTCCTCGGGAGCAAGCATGGTGCCGGAGCCTTTCTTCCAGGAATCATCTGCGGGCTTGCAGCGGATGGCATCGCTCATCTAGGTCACTACAAAGATAAGATCAAAAACCTTCTTTCCTTCCTAATCTTTGCATTTGGTACTACTGGCCCTATCCTACTGATGTGGCTAACTCCTCAGGCTTATATAGCAACTCTTGTAGCTCGTGGCAAATCTCAGGACTATATTGACCGCGTCATGGTCGCACCTAACTCTGGCACTATCCTTCTCTTTGTAGCAAGCGTCCTTATCGGTGCTCTACTTGGTGCCCTTATTGGACAAGTTCTTATTAAAAAAATTTCAGAAAAAAAACCATCATAAAAAGAGCCGATTGGCTCTTTTTTATTTATGACTTAATTTCTTGGTCAAGAAGTCTCCCAAGAATTGGATAGAAAAGATGATCAAAATGATAATGATAGTCGCCAAGATAGTCACATCGTGATTGTAACGGTTAAATCCATAAGCGATAGCTACGTTACCGATACCGCCAGCACCTACTGCTCCCGCCATAGCTGTCTCACCGACAAGGGAAATCAAAGTTACAGTCGTCACACGGATCAAGTCTGGCAGACCTTCTGATAAGTACACTCCTACAATGTCCCAAAATGTAGCTCCACTTGCCTGAGCTGCCTCAATGACACCACCATCAAGTTCTGATAAAACCACTTGAACCTGACGAGCAAAGAAAGCAAACACCGCAAAAGATAGGGGTACAATAGCGGCATTCGGCCCAATACTTGTTCCTACGATTAGATGTGAGAAGGGCGATAAGACTGCCAAGAGAATGATAAAGGGAACCGCACGGAAGATTGAAGTAATCTTATCCAAAACCCAAAAGACAAATTTATCTTCTAAGACGCCACCAGGAGCTGTCAAGACAAGGAAAAGTCCTGCAACTAGTCCTAGGAATCCTCCAATGATAAAGGAAAAAACTGTCATATAAAGCGTTAAATAAATAGCTGTTCCCCAGCCTGCTTGACCTAACCAGCCCATCTTATAGACGTTTGGTAAATATGTTTGAATCAACTCTGCCATCTTACTGTCCTCCCTTCAATACTTTTAGTTGCACACCAGCCTGACGGATGGCATCTTGAGCGCTTGCCAATGCTTCTTTTTCTCCTGACAAGACAACCACAAGTTCACCGACAGGAGTACCTTCCAAAATTTCGATATTTCCATAAAGAATATTGGCTGTTACTTGGTAGTGTTTGTACAGCTCATTTAAAAGTGGCTCATCTGTAGAAGCACCTGCATACTTGAGTTGTACCAAAATGCTATTTTCAGATAAGTGCTCTACGATTTCTTGCTTTTCAATCTTGACCATAGCTTCATCGATACCTGTCGCAGTTGAGATAAAGTCCTGAGTCAATGGTTGCTTAGGATCTGAGAAGATTTCAAGAACACTGCCCTCTTCAATCAAGCGACCATCCTGCATCACAGCTACACGGTTAGCAATGTCTTTGACAATCTGCATCTCATGTGTAATCAAGACAATGGTCAAACCTAGCTTGCGATTCAAATCTTGCAAGAGAGATAAGATTTGTTTCGTTGTCTTAGGGTCGAGAGCTGAAGTTGACTCGTCTGAAATCAAGATTTTTGGATCATTGGCCAAGGCACGTGCAATAGCCACACGTTGTTTTTGACCTCCAGAAAGTTGTGAAGGATAGTTTTCGGCACGATCTGCAAGACCGACCAAGTCTAATAATTCAGCCACTTTAGCCTTCTTATCTTTCTCGCTAAGTCCAGAGTGTTTGAGGGCGAAGGCTACGTTTTCCTCTGCTGTTTTCTGGCTCATGAGGTTAAAGTGTTGGAAAATCATCCCAATATCTTGACGTTTGCGGCGCAATTGTCCCGCAGTCAAAGCCACCTTGTTATCAAAGATTACATCATCATCAATGGTAATTCTACCTGCAGATGGTTTTTGCAAAAGATTAATAACACGAACCAGGGTTGATTTTCCTGCTCCAGAATATCCTACAATTCCATAAATATCCCCTTCTTTGATGTGAATGGTCACATCCTTGACCGCTGTGATGGTTCTTTTCTTTTGGTGGAAAGTCACATCAATCTGGTCTAATTTGATAATGTCTCTACTCATAACTTCTAATCAGCTCCTCTACTAATTCAATATGGGTGTAATAATCGGCGATTCGCACATTTTCATCTCCACCATGGTCTCGGCTATTGGCATTTCCTAGACCAAAGGCAACCATAGGTACTTCTAAGGCATCAAATACCGTATGCATAGGACCTGTACCAGCTGTTGTTGGCAGGACAGATACGCCCTGTGGATAGAATTTCTTGGCTAGCTCGATGACATTGAGAATGGCCGGCGCACTCATGTCACTTCGATAGCTCATCTCACCCAAAGTATAGTACAATTCTACCTTATCAAAGCCGTTTTTGTCTAGTTGTTTTCGGATTTTCTCCAAAACATCATGAGGTTCAAGCCCTGGAACCAAACGGACTTCTAGCTTGGCACTAGCCTCTGCTGGCAAAATCGTTTTAACTCCTTGACCTTGATAACCTGACTGAATCCCTTCGATATTGAGCGCTGGCTCAAAAAAGAAACGTTTTAGAAAGGCGGTACGTTCCTCTTGTAAAAGTGGCAATTCCAAGCCATAAATCTGGCTGATTTCCTCTGGATTGCGTTGGGCATAGGTTTCAACCAAGGCTAACTCACGTTCGTTCGGTTCCTGCACATCATCGTACAAACCTTCTACCAAGATACGGCCGTCGGCAGCGCGAAGACTTGTCAAAGCTTGAATGAGATACCATGGAGCTGACTCTACAATTCCGCCATAGCTCGAGTGGATATCCACATCGGCACTCTTAACCTTGGCATCAAAGGTCACAATCCCCTTGTTCCCACCAGAGATTTCTAGCTGTTCCAAAGCATTTTTAGTTCCTTGTTCCCAGACCAACAAATCTGCACCACGAAGCTTGTCCGCGTGTTTTTCTAGATATTTGTCCAAATCCATAGAGGCAGACTCTTCAGCTCCTTCCATGATGAAGCTGATATTGACTGGTAGATCATCATGGTCCTGCATGTATTTTCTAAGAGCGCTCAAGCGAGCAGTGATATGCCCCTTGTCATCATCAACCCCACGCCCGTACATGATGCCATCACGGACAGAAAGCGTAAATGGATCCTCTGTCCAGATCTGGTCACTATCCGCTGGTACTGTGTCATAGTGGTTGTAGAAAATGATAGTCTTGGCATTTGGTCGTGAACTTTTGAAATGTGCCATGACAAAAGGCGCCGTATAGCTCTCGTCAATCTCAACTTCTGCGCCAACACGTTTAAAAATCTCACCTAGATAACGAGCCACCTCTTTCAGTCCGACTTGTTGGGCAAAGACTGATTTTTTAGAAATCAAGGTACGCAAAACTTCAAAATAATGTTGTGCTACATGATCCTTTTCAAACTTTTCAATTTGTTCTTCTTGGCTAGGAAAAACCATTTTCTCTCTACCTTTCTACTAAGACTTGTACTTTCAGAATCAATACAAGTGGATTTCGTTTGTTTTAAGCTCTATACAAAAGTAAGAGGTGGAAAATATCTCTCCCACCTCCCTGTATTTATTACCAAACTGGTTGATCCAAGCCGTCTGAAGTTTCTTCGATAACTTTTTTCACTTCATCAGTGTGGTAAGCAGCGATAATTTTCTTGATTGCTTTAGCTTTAGGCGATGTTTCCCAATCACTCTTGGCAACGATGATGTTGTACCATTGTTTTGAGTTTTCGTCAGCTTGCTCTTTAAAGAGTGCTTTCTTGTAGTCCAATTTTGCTTCTGTAACAAAAGTGTTGTTTACAACAGCCGCATCAACTGATGATAATGAACGAGCTGTTTGGCTAGCATCCAATTCAGTGATTTTCAAATTTTTTGGATTTTCTTTGATGTTTGCGATGGTAGCAAGTTCTGTTCCTGAAACATCCAATTTAATCAAACCAGCTGATTGAAGAAGGTAAAGGGCACGGCTTTCGTTAGTAGCATCGTTTGGAATTGCGATTTCACCCTTGTCTGGGATTTCATCTACTTTAGTGTACTTGTTTTGACCATCTTTTGTTCCAGAGTATAGACGAATTGGTGAGATGTAAGTATCTGCAATCGCAACAAGCTCTTGTCCATTTTCTTTATTCCAGTTGTGCAAGAAGTTATAGTGTTGGAAAGCATTTAAATCTACTTCATCGTCAGCAACTGCTTTGTTTGGTTGTGAGTAATCTGTAAACTCTGTGAATTCCAATTTAATGCCGTCTTTTTCAACCAATTCTTGGATTTTATCCCAACGTGCTTCTTCTGAACCACTACGGTTAACAGTCGCAATTTTAACTGTTGTTGTATTGTCTGCTTTCTTGTCTGAATTTCCGCAAGCTGCAAGTGTAAGGCCTGCTACTGTAGCGATAGCTGCTACGCTTAACCATTTTTTGATTTTCATGATTCTTTCTCCTTTAAAAATAATACCGTAATAGTATCTCATACTTTATTTGATTTCGCAAATTGTTATTAGATAGGCAGACATATAGTTTGAAACTATATGTCTGAAAGTTGCAAAATCATCCATCTACGAGAGAATGGATGATTTACAAACTTATTTAATGTCAACTTCTGCTGGGAGGTAAGAACCACCGAAGAATTGTTGAGACAATTTTTCAAGAGTACCGTCTTTGTATAGTTCTTGGATGCGTTTGTCAACAAATGATTTCAATTCATCTTGACCTTTTGCAAGAAGTGGGTACACGTAAGGTTGTTGGTCGCTTGGAAGTTCGATGACTTTCAAGTTATCCAAACCTTGGTTTTTGATAACTGTTTCTACACCGATTTTATCAAAAATCTTGTAGTCGAATTGTCCGTCGCTCAAACGTCCCATGATTTGTTGGAAATCAGCTTTTGTATAGTTAAGGACAGTTGGGTTATCTGTATGTTGTTTGTTATACTCTTCCAACTGTTTAGCTGATGTTGTTCCTTGTACGACTTCAGTAGATTTTCCACCGATATCATCAAGTGATTTGATGCTGTTGTCATCTTTCTTAACTACAAGAACGTTAGGGTTTTTAGCAGTTGGTGCTGCATAAAGATATTTTTCTGCACGTTCTTTAGTGTAGCTGATGTTGTTAACCGCCATTTGGTATCGATCTGCGTCAAGACCTGCAAAGACACCTGACCATTCTGTCTTTTCAAACTTGACATCATATTTGTCAGAGTCTTTAAAGATAGCACGAACAACTTCGATTTCGTAACCAGTCAACTCACCATTTTCTTCATAGTTAAATGGTTTTGGTGAAGCGTTGGTTGCAACGATAATTTCTTTCTTACCAGATGTTGCTTCACTAGTTGCAGCATCTTTCTTCTCACCACCTGAGCAAGCTGCTAATGCACCCGCGGCAACAAGCCCTAGGGCAGCAAGCGATGAATATTTAACGATTTTTTTCATGATAATTCCTCCAAAATAAAATACAGTCTAATCTTAACAGAAAAAATGAGATTGCGCCATTATATGATTTCTATATTTGTGATAGGTTTTCTTTATGGCTGATTTAAAAGACAAGACGCAAGATAGCAATCAAGACAACTCCAAAAAGAACAGTGCCAACCAGATTGCGGTAACGAAAGGCGACAAAGCCTGTTGGAAAAACTGCTAAAAAGTCCAACCATTTTATCTGCGGGAGGCTTCCAGCTTTTCCGCTCACAACACTTGAAAGAATCAAAGCGAAGATAATAGAAACTGGGAGGAATTTCAAAAAGCGTTCGACAATAGGCGGCAACCCCTTGTACTTAGCAAGGATAAAAGGAATCATTCTCGGAATCCAAGTCACCAAGCCAGAAAAGACGATTGCCATTAAAATATACTTACTGACCATCCAAAATCACCCCCATTGTACAACCCAACAAGGTCGCAAATAGGACAGCTAGCGACTGAGACACTACTGTCAAGAGCACAAAAAAGGAAACAGCAACAACTCCAAGAATGATGAAGAGATTGCGTAAGGGAATCCGTTTTTGCATAATTTGAAACTGGGAAGTGAAAATCCCGATAAACATTCCCACTAGGGCAAAATCTAGACCAAAAACTTCCGGATTTGGCAAAAGGCCACCTAGAGCAGTTCCGACAACTGTTCCCAAAAACCAAGAAATATAGCTATTGAGATTGTTTCCATGCATCCACATAGGGTTGACCTTATCCGTATGAACTAGCTCTCCCATCAAGACCCCATAAGTCTCATCGGTCAAGAGACTGGACATGCTGATATTATGCCAGAGACTGGTATGACGGAAATAGGTCGACGCATGCAAACTCAGCAAGAAGAGACGCAGATTAATCAAAAAGACCGTCATAGCAATGGCTGCCACAGGGGCTTGAACTGCTATCAAGGCTATCATGGCAAACTGAGCACTCCCAGCATAGACAAAGAGGCTCATCAAGCCCATCTCTACAGGGGTTACATAAGGGGAACCGATAATGCCACAAGCAAGACCAATGCTAACATAGCCCAGAGCCGTTGGCACCGCAGCCTGCACACCATCCCAAAATCCTTTTTCTTTCATAAACCTCCTCACTATTCATTCCTTCATCAACTGCTTTCCAGACAGTCACAGCAAAAATTATTATAACACATTCAAAGAGGAGAAAACAGTCTGGAATTTGAAACTAATAGCAAGTATCAGCCCCTGAACAGTATGGTTCATTATGGATACATGAGAAATTGATCAATTCGAATTCTATACTTATAGCCTTCATTTTTTTCAGTATATTCATCTTCTATCGGGTAGACATCAACCCAGAGCTCTCTCCTTTGGCCTTGCAATTTGACTTTATAGCGATAGCCATCATCGTATAATCCTACTGTCTCGGTAGTTACGGATTTGAAAGTCGGAAGAGCTTCAATTTCTTTTTTTATAGTCTGGGATAAATTGTAGAGCGCTACTTGTTGCTCCATTTTTGAAGCTACAGGAATATGAACTGTCACTTCTTCCAAGCGATGTGATTTTGAAAATGTGAAATCTGCTCGACCTGTATAACCATTCAATGCAATATTTTCGTAATGATAGAAAAGCCGGCCTGTTTTATAGAAATAAGGATCCCTTGCATGCCAAGTGTCCCGATAGGCGGTTTCCGTTTCTTCTATCACTTCATCAGCTTCTCCAAACACTTTTTCAAAAGATTCGATGGGCATATTGAATGACAGTGACTCAAATAGAATCAATTGTGTCTTTGGAATATGCTGGCAAGCTGACATACAAAGCAATAAAGCTCCAAGAGCAAGCACAACTCTCATTGTTTTTTTAAATCTCATATTTCTACTATACTAAAAAACTCGGGCATTTGTCCAAGATAAAAGAGCTAACCCTAGGCTAACTCTTTATTCCATGGTATCAAAAGCCAGGCTAGGTTTGGCATTTAGCTCTAAGCCTGCAAAGTTTTCTTTGTTCCACTCACTGACGCTGGCATAGGCAATCATACCCGCATTGTCTCCGCAAAGTCGCAGAGGTGGAATGATGACCTTGACGTCTGTGATTTCAGCTGCTAAGCGTTCTCTTAATCCTTTGTTAGCTGCCACCCCACCAGCCACGACTAGGGTTTTAACAGGGTATTTCTCCAAGGCCTTCTTGGTTTTTGCCATGAGAATATCCATGACTGCTGCTTGGAAGGAAGCAGAAAGATCTTCCTTGGACAAGCTTTCTCCCTTTTGCTCGGCATTGTGGTGGAGGTTGATAAAGGCAGACTTCAAACCTGAGAATGAAAACTCCAGATTTTCTTCCTTGATCATGGCACGAGGGAAGTCATAAATATCCTGCCCCTGATGAGCCAACTCGTCAATCTCACGACCTGCTGGATAGGTCAAGCCCATGACACGGCCGACCTTATCATAGGCTTCACCAACTGCATCATCACGCGTTTCCCCAACAATCTTATAATCACCAGCTTCAGAAACATAGACCAACTCTGTGTGTCCGCCGCTGACTAGAAGGGCTAGCAAAGGAAACTCCAAGGGTTCCACACTTTGAGCCGCCATGAGGTGACCAGCCATGTGGTTCACGGGAATCAGGGGAAGGCCATGTGCCCAAGCAAAGGCCTTAGCAGCTGACAAACCAACTAGCAAGGCTCCGACCAAGCCTGGTCCATAGGTAACGGCAACAGCTGTCACGTCCTCTTCGGTAATCCCTGCTTCTGCCAATGCCTCCTCGATACAGGCTGTAATGACCTCGACATGGTGACGACTAGCCACTTCAGGAACTACGCCACCAAAACGTTTGTGACTCTCAATTTGACTAGCAATGACATTGGACAAGAGCTCGTCGTCGTTTTTCAATACGGCGACACTAGTCTCATCACAAGATGTCTCAAATGCTAAAATATATCTATCCTTCATCTATTTCTCTCTTCATGATAATGGCATCCTCAACTGGATCATGGTAGTATGCCTTTCTCTCAGCGATGACCGCCATTTTTTCTTTCTTGTAAAATGCTTGTGCTCGTTGATTTGACTTTCTGACTTC
This sequence comes from Streptococcus infantis, assembly GCF_021497965.1. GTDB lineage: Bacteria > Bacillota > Bacilli > Lactobacillales > Streptococcaceae > Streptococcus > Streptococcus infantis_B. Next base: position 1,653,137 of record NZ_CP046525.1, read on the forward strand.
GAGGAAAATCTCCTTGTCTGTCGGTAAAGTTGCAAACAAGTCTGATGCTATCCCCTGTCCTTGATAGGCTTTCTTGACAGCGATTTGCAGGACTTCTGCTTCAAAAAAATTCTCCTGAACTGCTAGAAAACCAATCACTTCTACCCCATCAAAAGCAAGAGCATACCAGGTCTGACCTTGAGATAGGTCTGCTTGGATTTGTTCCAAGTTCCAAGGGCTAACTGGGTAAACATCCGTCATGACAGCGTAAATTGCCTGTGCCAAGTCAGGTTGCTGTTGGATTCGTTTGATTTCAATCATAGGCGTTTGATGTAAGATTCGCCAGACTCAGTGTGATTTTTGAGCCAATTTTCCTCAGCTTCGACACGTTTGAGATAGTTTGGTACAAAATCGTGCAAAGAGTCGACTTCCTTGTCCCAAGCCCAGAGGGCTAGATTCGCTGCATTTGGTAAGGTTTCCTGATAGTTAGCCTGTGGTAAACGCTCTTGGATTTGCTCAGCAAAGACTCCCACTTCACCTACAAAGGTTACCTGTTCAGCATCCTTGACTTGCTCTAAAACTTCCGCAAAAGACAAGTGGGCTTCGGGAAGGACAGGATTTTCATTTTCATAAAACCCTGCATAAACATTATTACGACGTGCATCCATCAGAGGGACCACCAGACCTTCCTGCTGGCTTGGTACTAGAGCTAAAAGACTAGACATCCCCACCAACTCAATGTTCAGGGTATGTGCCAAGGTCTTGGCAGTTGCTACTGCGATTCGCAAGCCAGTATAACTACCAGGCCCCTCTGCCACAACGATTCGATCCAAGTCCTTTGGTGTCAAATCTAGACAGGTCATCAAAAAATCGATGGCTGGCATAAGGGTAATACTGTGATTTTTCTTGATATTAATTGTGGTCTCGGCAAGAAGCTGCTTGTCCTCTAAAATGGCTAGAGACAGAGCCTTGCTAGACGTATCAAATGCTAATACTTTCATAACACATTCCTATCTTTTTGTCTGTTTACTATTATACTACAAAAGCCCCCGCATGGGAATTTTCTTAGTTTTGAAACAAAATTGCCCTGCCAAATAGACAGGACAAGCACTCAAGAATTCAATCCGAAGTAAAACACAAGCCAGACCACATAGGTCACCAGAAGGAGGAAAATGGAATACAGTGTTACAAAGAGAATTTTCCAATATACAGCTAGTTTTCTATGTTCTAGACGAAGAAATAGTAAATTGCCACCGTAAACACAGGCAACAAATACCGCAAAGGCCAGAAGACGAATGACAATAGCTAGTTGAAACATAGAGAGCCTCCTTTCTCCAATTCTAAAGGCAAATATTTCAAAATCATCATCTAATGAAAAGGAGCAAATAGCCTCAAAAGGAGCCAGAGCAGTTGCAGCAATATGTAGAATCTCCATCCAAATAGGTGAAACACAAAATCAAGCATAGCTAGTCCTCCTTAATCAAGGAAAACCTCTTTTCTAACTTTATTATAGCACTTGCATCTGATGCCTTCAAATACTTATACAAGGTAAAATGAAACGCATTTTAAGCTCCTTGCTTTCATGTTTCCTGCTTTTACTAATTCCCCTTTTTATGTTATAATTGAGATAATTGTAACGAATCAAGGTCAATCCAGACAGAAAATGAAATGGAAACAAACAGCTTCAAGCTGGTAATTTTTTGAATACAGCTGACCTGAAAACAGAAAGGAAACACATGATTTACAAAGTTTTTTATCAAGAAACTAAAGACCGTAGCCCACGTCGTGAAACAACACGCTCACTTTACTTAGACATCGATGCTAGTTCAGAACTTGAAGGACGCATTATTGCCCGTGAACTTGTTGAAAAAAACCGCCCAGAATATAACGTAGAATACATCGAACTCTTATCTGACAAACTACTTGACTACGAAAAAGAAACTGGCGCATTCGAAATTACGGAGTTCTAATATGGCCTATACTCTTAAACCAGAAGAAGTAGGCGTTTTTGCCATTGGTGGTCTAGGAGAAATCGGTAAAAACACATACGGGATCGAATACCAAGACGAAATCATCATCGTTGATGCAGGGATTAAATTCCCTGAGGATGACCTTCTTGGTATCGACTACGTTATCCCTGATTACTCTTACATTGTCGAAAATATCGACCGCGTCAAGGCTCTCTTGATTACCCACGGACACGAGGACCATATCGGAGGGATTCCGTTCTTGCTCAAGCAAGCAAATATCCCTATCTATGCAGGACCTCTAGCTCTTGCTTTGATCCGTGGCAAACTCGAAGAGCACGGACTTTTGCGCAACGCTACACTTCACGAAATCAACCACAACACTGAGTTGACCTTTAAAAATCTTAAGGCAACTTTCTTTAGAACTACTCACTCTATCCCAGAACCTTTGGGAATTGTCATCCACACCCCTCAAGGGAAAATCGTTTGTACGGGTGACTTCAAGTTTGACTTTACACCTGTTGGTGAACCTGCAGACTTGCACCGTATGGCAGCCCTAGGTGAAGACGGAGTGCTTTGCTTGCTCTCTGACTCGACAAATGCTGAAGTGCCAACCTTTACAAACTCTGAAAAGGTCGTTGGTCAGTCTATCATGAAGATTATCCAAGGTATCGAGGGACGTATCATCTTTGCATCCTTTGCCTCAAATATCTTCCGTCTCCAACAAGCAACAGAAGCTGCTGTTAAGACTGGGCGTAAAATCGCTGTCTTTGGGCGTTCTATGGAGAAAGCCATTGTCAATGGGATTGAACTTGGCTACATCAAGGCTCCTAAGGGGACCTTCATCGAGCCAAATGAAATTAAAGACTACCCTGCGAGTGAGATTCTTATCCTCTGTACAGGTAGCCAGGGTGAACCTATGGCGGCTCTCTCTCGTATCGCTAACGGAACCCACCGTCAGGTACAACTCCAACCTGGTGATACCGTTATCTTCTCATCTAGCCCAATTCCAGGAAATACCACTAGCGTTAACAAATTGATTAACATCATTTCTGAAGCTGGTGTTGAAGTAATCCATGGTAAGGTTAATAACATCCATACCTCTGGACACGGTGGTCAGCAAGAACAAAAACTCATGCTCCGCCTCATTAAACCAAAATACTTCATGCCTGTTCACGGTGAATATCGTATGCAGAAAGTTCACGCTGGACTAGCTGTAGATACTGGAGTAGAGAAGGACAATATCTTTATCATGAGCAATGGTGATGTGCTTGCCCTCACCGCAAACTCTGCTCGTATCGCAGGTCATTTCAATGCTCAGGATATCTACGTCGATGGTAATCGTATCGGTGAAATCGGTGCAGCAGTCCTAAAAGATCGTCGCGATCTATCCGAAGATGGTGTCGTCCTTGCTGTCGCAACCGTTGACTTCAAGTCTCAAATGATTATTTCAGGTCCAGATATCCTCAGCCGTGGATTTGTCTACATGCGCGAGTCTGGTGACTTGATTCGTCAAAGTCAACGTATCCTTTTCAACGCTATTCGTATCGCATTGAAAAACAAAGATGCCAGCATTCAGTCTGTCAATGGTGCCATTGTCAACGCTATTCGACCATTCCTATACGAAAACACTGAACGTGAACCAATCATCATCCCGATGATTCTCACACCAGATGAAGATGAAGAATAATAAAAAATTCTCTGAAATCTTATGATTCCAGAGAATTTTTTTATTTAACGACAATTTCGTAACGTGTTTTGCTTGTGAAAGTTTCACCTGCTTTGAGGATGACTTGATCTTTCAGATCACTATGAATAGCATCTGGTAAAGCTTGCGCCTCAAGAGCAATCCCATTATGTTGAATCATTGGTTGACCAGCGATAATGACACTATCATCGACAAAGTTTGCTGTGTAGACTACAAAGCAAGGAGCTTCTGTTTTAAAGAGTAAGAAGCGACCTGAACCTTGGTCATAGAGGAAACCAGCATTATCATGTCCTACAGGAAGAGCAAATGGATGATCCAAACCAGATACGAGTTTGATTTGTTCATCATCTTCTGCAAAAATATCCTTAAGCAAAGCTCCATTGTAGATATGCTTGACCACATCACGATTAGCATCCGGAGTTTTAGCGGGCACACCGTCTGGAGCGATTGGATAGATGCCTTCTGTGTTCAATTGGAAGACATGGCGGTCAACCGTTTGAGTGAAATCACCAGACAGGTTAAAGTAGCTATGGTTGGTCGGATTAACCAAGGTATCTTGGTCCGTCGTCACCTTGTAACTAACTTCGTAAGCACCATTTTCTTCCAAGTGGTAGCTAATCCAGATTTTAAGGTTTCCAGGAAAATCTCCTGTACCGTCTGTTCTTTCTGTGTAAAGAGTCAAGCCATGGTCACTCACCTCAACTAGCTCAAACAAACTAGAATCCCAACCTGTTGAACCGCTATGGTTACAGTTGCTAGCGTTGTTGACTTCGAGTTTATAGGTTTTTCCATTCAATTCGAAAGTCGCACCTGCGATACGACCTGCAACTGGACCTACAGTCGCTCCATGTTTAGGACTGTTACCTACATAGCTGTCAAAATCATCAAAACCTAGGATGACATTGGCAAAATTACCAGCCTTATCAGGAGTTACATAGCGTAGAATTGTCGCACCGTAAGTCATGACTTCTAGTTGATAGCCAGCATCCGTCTCAAAACGATAGGCTAGGACATCCTTGCCATCCACTTTCCCAAATACACGTTCTGTGTATGCTTTCATCCTTCTCTCCTTATTATTTGAATTCGTGAATAATAACACCTTGAACGACGCGGTTTACTGTACCTGTAGGTGATGGTGTATCAGGTCTGTTGCCAACTTTAAGCGAAGTCAAAAGAGCAAATAACTGACCGTAAACAATATAAGGGAAGACACGGTAAACATCATTCAGAACACCACCACAGCCAAGCGCCACTTCCTTAACATTCTCAAGGCCAAAGGCTTGGTCACTCAAGAGAACAACACGACGAGCAATTTTGTCCCCTGCAACTTCACGAACCAAGTCTAAGTCATACTTACGAGTATAGTCTGTCGTAGTACCAAAGACCAAAACAACTGTATCTTCATTGATAAGAGATTTTGGCCCGTGACGGAAGCCAACTGGGCTTTCATACATAGTCGCAACTTGACCAGCAGTCAACTCTAAAATTTTGAGTTGGGCTTCATGAGCAAGACCGAAGAATGGACCTGCACCTAAGTAAATCACTCGGTTAAAGTCTAGGTCTACCAATTCTTTGACATCCGCTACATTATCAAGAACCATACGAGCAAGACTAGTTAGTACTTCAAAACGTTCAGCCTTAACAGCAAATTCAGTTGGGTCAAAGACCAAGAGAGCTGTCAACATCATAGAGGTAAAACTAGAAGTCATGGCAAATCCAGCATCGTTAGAAGCCGCTGGTTGCAAAAGCAAGAGGTTGCGGACATCACCGTGTGCTTGGAGCGCTAATTTCCCTTCAGCCGCACATGTGATTGTTACTTGATAAAGTTCATCAACCAAAGCCTTGGCCAAGTCAACTGTTGCCACACTCTCAGGTGAGTTCCCGCTACGAGCGAATGATACCAAAACAGTCGCTACATCTTTTTTCAAATAGGTTTGTGGATTGGCAACAATATCTGTTGTCGCAATGGAGTTGAAATTCCATTTACGTTCGTCATAGACTTCCTTAAAGTATGGAACCAAGGTATCACCTACATAAGCTGAAGTCCCAGCACCAGTCAGGATAACCTTGATGTAGTCATGTTTATCTGCAATTCCTTGCAAAAAGGCTGCAATTTCATCACGGCGGGCTTGATAAGATTCAAAAGCTTCCTTCCAAACATCTGGTTGTTGATAAATTTCTCGTGTAGTGATCTCTGCTCCCAACTCAAGCAAATCTTCTTTTGTATAATCTAGCATTGAAAACCTCTAATCTAATATTGTTTCTTGATTGAAAACATGGGAATGGGAGCTGCTCCCATTCCCATGTATATTCTCTATAAGACGTTCTGTTCCATCTTATTCATCTTCATCGTCATCGAAGCTAGCTAATAAATCATTAACTTTCACAATGCTTTCTGAAGCACGACTCTTATAGTCCGCATCAATGCCTGTTAGGCTTGCATTGATAAATTCAATAACCATTGGAAGGTTCATTCCTGCATAAAGTTCAATGTCACGACCTTCCATAATCAGACGGCTCACCACGTTACATGGTGTTCCACCAAGAAGATCTGCAAAGACTAGGAAATCATCCAATCCTTCAATAGCAGCTTCAAATTTTGCAGTAAATTCTTCTGGTCCATCTTCTGGAAGAAGAGCCACCGCATGAATGTTGTCTTGTGGTCCCATAATCATTTCTGTGCTACCTTTAAGTTCTTCACAAAAACGACCGTGACTCACTAAAATCAATGATTTAGTCATAAATTATGCGCCCATTCCAAGTGCAAATTTACCAAAGGCAGAAAGAGCCAAGGCAAGCACGATAATGATACCGATAGCTTTTGTAGAGTTCATACCTTTCTTACCAAGCAACCAGAAGATAAATGCAGTGAAGATTGCTGGAAGCAAACGTGGGAAGATTGAGTTCAAGATGTCTTGGAAGTCAATCATCTTTTCACCGATTGGCAATTTGTATGAAATTTCAAAGTTGATCATTGTTGCTACAAGAGCACCCATCATGAATACACCAAGTACAGATGCAGCTTCAATCAAAGCTGTCAAAGTACTTTGCATGTTGTTGATAAGGTTAACCCCTTCTTTGTATGCAAATTCCAACTGTTTCCAACGGAAGATGTCATACGCTACTGCAACTGCGATCCAAAGGAAGATACCCCAAGGTTGACCAGCGATAGCCATTGTTGCAGCGATAGATCCCATGATAGCAGGTACAAGTGAACCAAAGATTGTATCTCCAAGAGGAGCGAATGGTCCCATCAAACCTGTCTTGATACCGTTAACCGCGTCTTTTGAGGCAACGCCATCTTTTTCTTCCATGGCAAGGTCAAAACCAGCGATGATTGTGTGGAAGAATGGTGAAGTGTTGAAGAATTGAGTATGAACTTTCATCATTTCTTTCAACTCAGGAGTTCCATCTCCATACATTTTACGCAATTGTGGCAAGATCATGTAAAGGTAACCTGATGCTTGCATACGTTCGTAGTTCCATCCCAATTGGAAAGTGAACAAGCTACGTTTGTTAATTTGATTAAAATCTTCTTTTGTTAATTTGTAATTAGAATTCGTCATCTTCAATTTCCCCACTTTCTGATGGTGTAGAAGGTGCTGCTACAGCAACTTTTTGGCTGTTCTTGAAGTGAACAACTGCAAGGAAGATACCCACGATAGAGATACCGATCATAGACAATCCTTTGAAGTTGTTAACAAAGCCAATTTTTTCAGCAACTTCAGCAGGAAGAGTGCCAATGATTCCAGCAACTGCTCCACCAAGACTTGTTACGTTTGAGTAAAGTACAGTCAACATAGCTGTCAAACCGAATCCCATAGCAAGGTAGTGAAGGTTACGTTTAACTGGAAGGTAACGAAGCAAGATAGCGAATCCAAGACCTGGAAGCATACGACCTGCAAGAGTCAAACCGTCTGCAACCCATTGGTATTCTTTAACAAGGTTTACAACACCTTGTACGAATTCTCCACCGAAAGCAAGAGCGAAGAATACTGGAAGGGCACGAGATAGAGCCCAAGGAACTGCACCAAGAAGATAGTTACGTTCGATTCCTTTATAGTCAAAGCGTTCGATCGCAGCATCAATACGGTGAGCGAAGAATGTTGTAGTCATACGACCAAGTACGTCGAAGTAAGTCAAAAGTGCTGCTACTGGTACAGCGATTGTAGTGATCGCAAGGTCTGTTTCGATTCCTTGTGAAACTGAGAAAGCAGTCGCAAGAACCGCACCAGAAGTTGCGTCGATACGAGAAGCACCACCGAAGGTACCTACCCCAAGTACGAACAACTGCAAGCTACCACCGATAAACAAACCAGTTGTCAAATCTCCCATGACTAAACCAGTAATGAAACCAGCGAATACAGGCGAACCTGCAGAAGAAACGATCGTCAACTCATCACAGATTTGATAAGCTGAGTACAAAGTGAGAAGTAAAATTTGCCACCATTGTATCATAACAATGACCTCCTAAAAATTTTTCCTATTTTAATAAGCTCAAAAAGTCTGAAACTGGATCATTTGGAACCATTTGAGCAGTAAGTTTAACACCTTTTTCCGCCAATTTGTGGAAATCTTCCACGTCTTTATCTACAACGTTGATAGAACGTGTGATAGCACGAGTTTCTGGTGTTTGAGACATGTTGCCGACATTGACTGTTTCAAGTGGCACGCCTGCTTCAACCAAACCAAGAAAACGATCAGGTTTGCGTGCTACAATCAAGAGACGTTGGCTATCATATTTACCAGCAAGGATATTCGCTGCTGCTTTATCAACTGGCAAAATACTAAGTTTTACACCTGGTGGTGTTGCAAGTTTCAAGCCACTTTTTTCAACGTCGTTGTTCACAACTTCATTGTCAACGACCATGATACGTGAAACATTAAGTTTAGCAGACCAAAGGTTTGCGACTTGTCCGTGAATTAAGCGCCCATCGATACGGCATCCTACAATTGTCATAAGTTTTCCCCCTTTATGTGTTTGAGTGTAGGTTTACGAGTTAAATGTATGTGTCCCTTATACTCCCCTTCTGTTTCAAAGATAATGATGCGGTTCGCACCTTCCTTGAGATAGCTATGCGGAATATAAAGCGATAAGGTTGGACCGACATTCCAGAAACGACCTAGATGATGTCCATTGATATAAGCAATCCCTTTCCCAAACTCAGATAAGTCTAGGTAGGTATCCTTTGGTGCCTCAACTTCAAAGTCATAGGCGTAAAAGGCAGGTTGCCCTTCTGTCCATTCTTTTGAAAAATCAATCTTCTCAGGATTATCAAGCGGAAGCGGATATTGTTTCCAGTTGAGCAAGAAATGCAAATCTTTACAAACACCTGTGCGAATTCCTTTTCGCTGGGTATCAGCTAAGAATTTGTGCCCATAGTTGACACGTCCCATATTTTCAATGAGTATATCAATGTTGGAGAGCGCTTTCTTTTTTCCTTGACAAAAGATATCTTCGCCGATTTCTGTCTGGTATTGAGTAGCAATCCACTTGCCATCTACAAAGAGCTGTGCTCTATCTCGTCCATCAATAATTCGAATGCGTTCTTCATCTGCATCCCAACTAGCTTCTGTACGATAGAGTAGGTAGCCATAACTTTGCCCAAGTTCTTCCATTTTCTTTGGATAGAGACTTTCAATCGGACTTGATAGGTCATCCAAGGTTTCAAATAGAGAAACTTTCTCGACTAGCGAAATTGCTTCAACTTCCATACTTTCCTTGTAAAGTGGCTCAGATTGCGGATACTCAGGATAGTGAGTCGCCATCATCTCCTTCACTGCGAAATATTTAGCAGTTGGATTTCCAGCTTCGTCTAAAAGACCGTCATAATCATAAGAAGTTACTTGTGGTAAATCAATCGTTCCTCGAGCTGAGCAACCATTCATAAAACCAAAGTTTGTTCCACCGTGGAACATGTAAAGGTTGATAGAGCCTAGCTCCAAAACCTCGCGAACTGCTTGGGCTAATTCTTCTGGATCACGCTTGATGATAGGTTCTTTCCAACGATTAAACCAGCCATCCCAGAATTCCATACACATGAGTGGCCATTTCTTGCCATACTCATCTAAGAATTCTTGCATCTGTGAAAAATTATAAGTAGCTTTGGAACCAAAGTTCCCAGTCACAAAGAGATCATCCTCAATTAAGGTACCTGCCTTAAGAGTTGCTCGCCATGGACCATCTGATGTGAAAAGCGGACAAGTAACTGCTCGTTCTTCCATCAAACGTCGAATTTCCCTCAAGTAGGTCTTGTCTTCACCATATGAGCCATACTCATTTTCGACTTGCATCATGAGAATGTTCCCACCGTTTTCCAATAATCTCGGAACTAGACGTGGAAGTAACTGATCATAGTAGTGCCCAACCATTTCAATGAAAGCTGGATCAGACGATCGAATTCTCATCTCCTTGGTCAAGAGCCATGCAGGTAAACCACCGAATTCCCACTCTGCACAGATAAATGGAGAAGGACGTACAATTGCGTATAAGCCCAGATCTTGTGCAGTTTGAAGAAATTTCTCTAAATCAAGATTTCCTTCAAAGTTAAACTCTCCTTCAGCAGGTTCATGCATATTCCAAGGAACATACGTCTCAACTGTGTTAAAACCTAAAGCCTTGAGGTTATACAATGAATGATGCCAATCTTCCGCAGGAACTCTAAAATAGTGAATGGCACCGGACAAAATCTTGAATGGTTTTCCTTCCAGATAGAAATCATCTTTAATTTCAAATCTCGCCATTCTTCCTCCCCTAAAAACGAAAAAGTTTGCGCTTTCATGTATTGTTATATCAACTATAAACTAATCGGGGGTTAATGTCAATACCTTTTGAAATTTTCTTTAAAATTTTTCTATTTTTTTACTGAATCTTTTCTAAAAACCTTCTCAAAGCCCGTTAAATCAACATTTTGAAAAAACAAGCAAAAATAAGGAATAAAACACAAATTATTTATATGTATTCTAATTTCTTATTCCGATATTTTAAATTTTTCCAGTGCTTTTCTACTCTTTTTTTCGATTTTATGTTAAAATCATAAATGGAGAAGGAAAAAATGAGGTGAAAATATGGCAATTCCAAAGTATCAATACATTAAAGATGAATTGAAAAATAAGATCATTTCTGGTCAATTTGCTAGTGGAGATAAATTCTACACTGAAGCAGAATTGATTTCCATGTATGATGTTAGTTCAATCACAGTAGTTCGTGCCTTGAATGACCTTGCTAAAGACGGATACATTGTTCGTCAACAAGGTAAAGGAACATTCGTAGCTCGTGCTCGCAAGCATAAACTCGTTGAATTTTCTGATGTAGAAATCTTCGAGACCAAAGACGATAAGGTAACCGTTCTTTCTATCGAACGCGGGAACGATCTTAAATATCTAGAAAAGCTCGGCCTACGTGGTGATCAATTCTACTACAAGATTGAACGTGTTCGTGAAACAAACGGCATCACCTATATCTATCATAGTTCATACATCCCTGAACAATACATCAATGCCAACTATCCAAACCTTGAATACTATAGTTCTATCTATACTCGTTTCAAATTGGACTACCACATTCACATGAATGACGAGCATTTTGAAGAAATTAATGAAATTGTATTTCCAACTCCAGAACATGCCGCTTCCATCCTAGGAATCGACACTCAATTCCCAACTGTTTTCCAAACTAGGACAACTAAGCTTGAAGCAACTGGTCAAGTTTTGGAATACATCGAAACTTATAAACGTTCTGATTTCTACAAAATTAAATTCATCTCTTGTGACCGTGGTCACTAATGTTTAAAAGCCTGAGACAACTGTCTCAGGTTTTTTATATACCCATTATAGCATCAGCTCCCTTTCCTGAAAATAGCATTTCAAACAATTCTATAATTAGTAACCTTTTTACTAAAAAATAGTCAAAACTTGGAAAATATATCTTAATTTATAATTTATTCTATTTTTTATAGTAATTTCCTCAAAAACTTGACTTTATTTTTATTTGAACATACAATAAAGCCAGCATGTGAAAACCCTATCAAAAATGCGAAAAGGAGGTTTTTAATGAAACCAGAAAACAAATAGCGCTTCTCTATTCGTAAGTACGCAATCGGAGCAGCGTCTGTATTAATTGGATTTGCTTTTCAAGCCCAGGCTGTTGCGGCTGACGGAGTTGTACCTGTCACAACAGAGGATCGGCCTACTGTCCAAACTAATGGAGAATCCGCTCCACAAACGAGTGAAGAAAAATTAGAGACTGCTCCATCAACAGAAAATGTAGCTCCAACTGCTCCAGTAGCAACTACAACTACTGAAGCTCCAAAAGTTGAAGCTACTCCTTCTCCTGCTGTAGAAGATCCTGCTAAAAACGAGGTCGCTCCAGAAAAATCAGAAGTAACTGAAGAAGCTAAGAAGATAGAATCTGAAAAAGAAGAAAACAAAGAAGCTGCTCAAGTCGAAGCCCCTTCAGCCAAAGAATATAAACTTCCTGAAACAGGAAGTCAAAGTTCAGAATGGTTGATTGCTACAGGTTTGATGGCTGCACTCACAGCTTATGGACTTAGCAAGAAAAAAGATTAAGCACAAATAAAAAAGCGAGATACAATCTCGCTTTTTATTGTTGTCATTAGTCACCCAAACCGATACGTTCGAAGATTTCATCCACACGTTTGGTGTAGTAAGTTGGGTTGAAGATTTCGTCGATTTCTTCTTGAGTGAGGCGTGATGTTACTTCTGGATCTGCTTCAAGAAGTGGTTTGAAGTCTACTTGGTTATCCCATGATTGGGCTGTCTTAGGTTGAACAAGGTCGTAAGCTTGCTCACGTGTCATGCCTTTTTCAATCAAAGTCAACATAGCACGCTGGCTGAAGATCAAACCAAATGTAGAGTTCATGTTGCGGATCATGTTTTCTGGGAAGACTGTCAAGTTCTTAACGATGTTTCCGAAACGGTTGAGCATGTAGTCAATCAAGATGGTTGTGTCTGGTGCGATGATACGCTCAGCTGATGAGTGAGAGATATCACGTTCATGCCAAAGGGCTACGTTTTCATAAGCTGTTACCATGTGACCACGGATAACACGCGCAAGACCGGTCATGTTTTCAGAACCGATAGGGTTACGTTTGTGAGGCATAGCTGAAGAACCTTTTTGACCTTTGGCAAAGAACTCTTCCACTTCACGTTGTTCTGATTTTTGAAGACCACGAATTTCAGTCGCCATACGCTCGATAGAAGTTGCGATGCTCGCAAGAACTGCAAAGTACTCAGCGTGAAGGTCACGAGGAAGGACCTGTGTCGAGATTTCTTGGGCACGGATACCCAATTTGTCGCAGACGTATTTTTCAACGAATGGTGGGATGTTGGCAAAGTTACCAACCGCACCAGAAATCTTACCAGCTTCCACACCAGCAGCTGCATGCTCGAAACGCTCGATGTTACGTTTCATTTCGCTGTACCAGGTCGCTAATTTGAGACCGAAAGTTGTCGGCTCAGCGTGCACACCATGGGTACGCCCCATCATGATGGTGAACTTGTGTTCTTTCGCTTTGTCAGCGATGATATTGAGGAAGTTTTCAAGATCCTTGCGGATGATGTCGTTGGCTTGTTTGTAGAGGTAACCATAGGCCGTATCCACCACGTCTGTAGAAGTCAAACCATAGTGAACCCACTTACGCTCTTCACCAAGCGTTTCAGAAACCGCACGTGTAAATGCAACCACATCGTGACGAGTTTGCTGCTCGATTTCCAAAATACGGTCAATGTCAAAATCCGCCTTCTCGCGAATCAAAGCCACATCTTCCTTAGGGATTTCTCCCAACTCAGCCCATGCTTCATCAGCCAAGATTTCCACCTCAAGCCAAGCACGGTATTTATTTTCTTCAGTCCAAATGTTCGCCATCTCTGGGCGAGAGTATCGTTCGATCATTGTTTAATTTTCCTTTCTGTTGATGTTCCACTTAAGTGGGGCGGACGTCAGCAGCTTCCTTTGGAATCTCATGACTAAATCTTGAGCCTAAAGTCTCAAGATTTCCGTCGCTTACGCTTTCCCCACAGCGTGAAACATCCGTTTAACGAACAAAAGTCGTTTTATTCAAATTCTTCTTTCCCAATCCACACAGATGGGTAGTGATCTAGTGTATTCAAATCCGTATCCAGCGGGACATCATAGATAGCTAAATAGTTTTCAGGATATTGAGCCGTTAGCTCTTCATACTTAGCTTTCACTTTTTCGTGATCGCTACTAGCATACAAGACTTCGACGACTGCTCCAGTCTTCTCTTTTTCGACGAATGCGTTGACGATGAGTTGTATCATAGGCACGTCCTAAAAATCAATCCCTTTCCCAAACTCCTCAACCTTATCCGGCACACTACTAAACAAAGTCACATGTCCCATCTTGCGGTTGTGCTTCGCTTCTATTTTACCATACATGTGGAGGTGGGCGCTTGGATTTTCTGTGACATATTTTTCAGCAGCCTCGACGTGTTGGCCGAGAACATTGAGCATAACAGCAGGAGCATGAAGGTGAATTGCTGGGAGTGGTGCTCCGAGAACGCCCAAGATATGAGTATCAAACTGGGAGAAGTCACAAGCTTCAATCGAGTAATGGCCTGAATTGTGTGGACGTGGCGCGATTTCGTTGACAATGATGTCATCAGCTGTCGCAAACATTTCCACGCAAAGGGTTCCAGAAAGGTTTAGTTGTTCAGCAATTCGCACAGCCATAGCTTTGGCTTTTTCAGCTAGACTTTCTGAAATGCGAGCAGGCACAATTGTTTTTGAAAGAATGTTGTTGCGGTGGATATTTTCCTGAACAGGGAAGACTGTCACGTCCTTGCCATTACCTGACACGATGACAGAAATTTCAAGGTCGAAGTTGACAAATTCTTCCAAGACACAGTCTGCTGAGTCAGCTAGCGCATAGGCTTCTGCCAAATCTGCTTCTGAGCGAATGACTTTTTGTCCGTGTCCATCATAGCCACCTGTCGCAGTCTTGAGGACATAGTTTTTCGACAATTCGATATCTGTCAAGTCTTGGCTTGATGTCACAACCTTGTAAGGTGCCACAGTGACTTGGGCCTTGTTAGAAAGAAAGTCCTTCTCAAAGATCCGGTTTTGGGAGATACGAAGTAGGTCGGTCCCTTGTGGGAGCTGTCCTTCTTTGATAACGGCATCCAAACCATCAGCATCGACATTTTCAAATTCATAAGTGAGAACATCACAGCGATCAGCCAACTGACGAAGGGCATCTACGTCGTCGTAAGGGGCCACAATGATTTCCGCCACACGAGAGGCCGGGCAATCCGCTGCAGGATCCAGCGTGATAACCTTGTGACCCATGTAGATAGCAGAAATGGCCATCATCTGACCAAGCTGGCCACCACCGATAATTCCGATTGTTTTAGATGAGCTCATTGCTAGACTCCTCTGCGATTTTTCCTTGTTCTTCAGCAAAATTAGCAAGTGCAGTCGCGATGGTTTCGTCTTCTACTGAGAGGAGACGGAGGGCAAAGAGGGCAGCGTTTGTCGCTCCTGCTTCACCAATGGCCATTGTTGCGACAGGCACTCCACCTGGCATCTGAACGATGGAATAGAGCGAGTCCACACCGCTAAGAGCACGTGATTTGACGGGTACCCCGATAACAGGAAGGGTTGTTTTCGCTGCGACCATCCCTGGCAAATGGGCTGCGCCACCCGCACCGGCGATGATAACCTTGATGCCACGGCTACGTGCTTCTTCGGCATGTTTGAACATGAGATCTGGTGTACGGTGAGCGGAAACAACTTTCTTTTCGTAGGCTACACCGAAGCGGTCTAAGACTTCTGCTGTTTTTTGCATGGTTGCCCAGTCGGATTTTGAGCCCATAATAATGGAAATTACTGGTTTAGTCATAATTTTTCCTTTTTCTTCTTTTTGATAATGGTCTTAGGTGGTGGGGACGGAAGCAAACCTTCGGTTTCATTCCTAAACTTTGAGCCTAAGGTCTCAAAGTTTCCCCCGACCAGAACAGATCCTGCTCTGGTCCTTTCACCACGGCGACCATTATTGGGTTTGGCGACTTCGTCGCCTAATATAGCACTGATATTCGAAAACTCGAATAAAATCACAGAGCGACAAGGCAAAGCGACGAAGATAGAACTAAAGTTCATCACGGAGCTTTAACACAGTCAATCGAAGATTTTTAAAGAGTTTTATTTATTGCCTTGCTACCGATATCTTTACGGTAGAAGAGGCCTTCTGTGTTTTGTTTGTTAAGTTCGCTGTAGATGGTATTTTGGGCTTCTTTGACGGTATCTGCTGTGGTGACGAGCATATAGACACGTCCGCCATTTGAGAGGAGGTCTTGGCCATTTTCAGCGAATTTGGCTCCAGCATAGTAGGTGATGATGTCGCTATCTGTCTTGGCTGGAAGCTTGACACCCTTCTCATAAGCGAGTGGATAGCCGTTTGAGGCTACAACTACGCCCAATGTCACACCCTTGTCCGTCCAAGTGATGGCTGGCTCTTTGCCATTCAAAATGTCAGTGATATTTTGCGCAAAGTCAGATGTCAAACGAGGCAAGATGATTTGTGTTTCAGGATCACCAAAACGTGAGTTGAACTCGATGACTTTCGGTCCATCAGCTGCCAAGATTAGCCCCGCATAAAGGACACCAAGGTACGGACGACCTTCTTTGATCATACCTTCAAGAACGGGCTTGACAATCGTGTCAACCGCTGTGTCAACCACGCTCTGTGGTAAGTGAGGAACTGGTGCATAGGCACCCATTCCACCAGTGTTAGGACCCTTGTCGCCATCATAAGCACGTTTGTGGTCCTGAGCCGTTGGCATGATATAGAACTTGTCTCCATTGACAAAGGCAAAGAGAGAGAACTCTTCCCCTTCAAGGAATTCCTCGATGACCACACGCGCACCTGAATCACCGAATTTATTGTCCAAAAGCATCTCGTGAGCAGCTTCGACGGCTTGCTCAACTGTCTCCGCAACGACGACCCCTTTCCCAAGGGCCAAACCGTCTGCCTTGACGACGATTGGAGCGCCTTTCTCCTCGATGTAGGCCTTGGCTTCCTCAAAATTTGAAAATGTGCCATAGGCTGCTGTCGGAACATCGTATTTGACCATGATTTCCTTAGCAAAATCCTTAGACCACTCCAGCTCAGCCGCAGCCTTGGTCGGACCAAAGGCTTTGAGTCCAGCCGCATTGAAATCATCCACGATACCAGCTGCAAGGGCATCATCTGGACCGATAAAGGTCCAAGCAATATCGTTGACTTTTGCGAAGTCAATCAATTTAGAATGTTCGGAAATAGAGATATTTACCAATTCCAAACCATCCAGAGTCATCCCGTCATTTCCAGGAGCTACAAAGACATTTTTAACATCTTTTGATTCAAGCAACTTCTTAGCAATCGCATGTTCACGACCACCCGAACCGACAACTAACAGCTTCATCTCTCAACCTCTTTTGCGAATTATTTACTAACATTATATCATAAACGTTCGTTTTAATCTTGTTTCACTTAGCATTTTAAACCAAAAAAGGAAAGAAACTGTTTTCTTCCCTTCTATTTTCTTAATGTCTAAAATGTCTTACGCCTGTGAAGACCATGGTCAAGCCATATTTATCAGCCGCTTCGATCGATTCTTGGTCACGGACGGAACCACCTGGTTGGATGATCGCTTTGATACCTGCTTTGGCGATTTCTTCCACGTTATCTGCAAATGGGAAGAAGGCATCTGAAGCAAGGACAGCACCATCAAGGCGGTCTTTAGCTTGGTCAATAGCGATGCGGACTGAAGCCACACGGTTAGTTTGACCAGGGCCAACGCCAAGTGTCATGTGGTCATTAGTCACGATGATACCATTTGATTTGACGTACTTGATGGCTTTCCAAGCAAACTCAAGAGCAGTCGCTTCTGTCTCAGTTGGTTGGCGTTTAGTCACCACTTGCCAGTCAGCTGGGTTTTCTTTGACAACGTCTTGGTTTTGAACGAGGAGACCACCAACAACACCAGTGTATTCTGCTTCCACTTCACTAGCATCTTGAGCATCAAATGGCAAAGCTAGGATGCGCAAGTTTTTCTTCTTAGTTGTCAAGATTTCAAGCGCTTCGTCAGAATAGCTTGGCGCAATGATGATTTCAAGGAATACACCGTGCATTTTCTTAGCTGTCGCAGCATCTACTTCACGGTTGAGAACGACAATACCACCAAAGATAGACACTGGATCAGACTCATAAGCGTAGTCCCAAGCAGTTTCGATATCGTCAGCTTGACCAATCCCACATGGGTTCATGTGTTTCAACGCCACAACTGTTGGACGATCTTTGAAGTCACGGATGATACGGATAGCGGCATCAGCGTCACGAATATTGTTGAAGGACAATTCTTTACCGTTGAGTTGTTTAGCTGAAGCAATTGAGTAAGCAGTTGGCAAACCCTTTTGGTAGAAGTCTGCATCTTGTTGAGGATTTTCACCGTAACGCATTGGTTGCTTAAGGTCGTAAGTCAAAGTAAGTTTTTCAGGTTTTGTTTCACCCACTTGAGCTGTGAAGTATTCTGCGATCAACGCATCATAGGCTGCTGTGTGGCGGAATACTTTCGCTGCCAACCGTTGGCGAGTTTCGTAGCTTGTTTCACCGTTGGCTGCCAATTCGTCCAAAACCACAGCATAGTCAGCAGGATCTACAACAACTGTGACGCTAGCGTGGTTTTTCGCTGCTGAACGAAGCATAGATGGCCCACCAATATCGATATTTTCAACCGCATCCGCGTAAGTCACATCTGGTTTAAGGATGGTTTCTTTAAATGGGTAAAGGTTGACCACAACAAGGTCGATCAACTCGATATTATTGTCCTTAGCAGCCTCTAGGTGGCTATCGAGATCACGACGAGCGAGAAGACCACCATGGATATTTGGGTGGAGGGTCTTGACACGACCATCCATCATCTCTGGGAAACCAGTCACATCATCGATGGCGATAGTATCCACCCCAGCATTGTCAAGGGCAACTTTAGTACCACCAGTTGAGATGATATCCCAACCAAGTTTTTTGAGTTCTTGGGCAAATTCAACAATGCCCGCTTTGTCTGAGACTGAAATAAGTGCTCGTTTAGTCATTTTCTTTCTTTTCCTTTTTTAAAAAAGTTCTTTCTCTGCTACAGTCGAAAATTTTCTTTCAGCTCTAGCACTTCCTTATTTGCGTGCAACTCCCAAACTATCCAAGACTTCTGGATAGAGCTTGTACTCTGTTTCGTGGATGCGAGTCTCGAAAGTATCAAGGGTATCATTCTCTAGACGTGGCACACGGACTTGTTTGATGACCTTACCTGTATCCACACCAGAGTCCACCCAATGAATGGTCACACCGCTCTCAGCAACGCCTGCATTCCAAGCATCCTCAATGCCATGAGCACCTGGAAATTCAGGGAGATAAGCCGGGTGAATATTGATGATACGACCTTCATAAGCTGCTAACAAGGCTGGCCCGACGATTTTCATGTAGCCTGCGAGACAAACGAGGTCAATCTGGTGTTCATCCAAGAGTTCGACGATGGCTCCTTCATAGTCTTCCTTGTTTTCAAACTCCTTGAGTTCAAAAGCGTAGGATAATACCCCAAGATTCTCTGCACGCTCAAGTACATAGGCATCCCGATGATCTGAAAAGACAAATTCTACTGGAAATTGTTCTGCAATCACCTGAAAGTTTGAGCCGTTACCAGAGGCAAAAACAGCAAGCCTTTTAGTCATTATTTAATCACCACACTTGCATCTGTCTTCTTCACAATACGACCGATTTCATAAACTGGTTCGTCAAGAAGTTCTTTGACACGTTCGACATTTTCTGGCTTCACTGCAAGCATGAGACCAATTCCCATGTTGAAGATTTCAAACATTTCTTCATGTTTGATTTGGCCATATTTTTCAAGGGCTTTGAAAATTGGAAGAACTGGAACCTTGCTTTCGTCAATTTCAGCAGCCAAGTCATCTGAGAACATACGTGGTACATTTTCGATGAAACCACCACCTGTGATGTGGGCAATTCCGTTGACCAATTCTTCTTTGATGAGTGGCAAAGCTGCTTTGACGTAGATACGAGTTGGTTCCAAAAGAACGTCTTTAAGTTTCTTCCCTTGCAATTCTGGGAGAACTTCCTCACCTGTGTAATCTGCAAATACACGGCGAACAAGTGAGTAACCATTTGAGTGGATACCGCTTGAAGCAAGTCCAAGAATCACATCCCCTTCAGCTACTTTTGAACCGTCAATGATTTGAGATTTTTCTGCAACACCGACAGCAAACCCAGCCAAATCATAGTCATCTTCACCATACATACCAGGCATTTCAGCTGTTTCGCCACCGATAAGGGCTGCACCAGCCTGCACACAACCTTCTGCAACACCAGCAACGACTTGCTCTAATTTAGCTGGTTCATTTTTACCAGTTGCGATATAGTCAAGGAAGTAAAGGGGCTCCGCACCTGCAGCGATGATATCGTTAACACACATGGCCACACAGTCTTGACCGATCGTATCGTGTTTGTCGTACTTAATAGCAAGCATGAGTTTAGTACCGACACCATCTGTACCTGAAATCAAAACAGGCTCTTTGACACCTGTTTTTGAAAGGTCGAACATACCACCGAAGCCACCAAGAGCTCCCATAACACCTGCACGCTCCGTACGTGCCACGTGTTTTTTGATCCGTTCAACAACTTCATAACCCGCTTCAACATCCACACCAGACTGCGCATAAGCATTTTTATTTGTCATTTGTTTATTCCTTTTCCTTTCCTTCAATGGGGAATTTTATTTGTAAAAACTCGTTTTTTCTTCCAAACTTCTACGATATTCTTCTTCATAGTCATAGAGAGGAGTTGGATATTTCCCATCAAAGTAAGCCACACAGAGGCCGCCATTTGGTGCATCTGTTTCAATCCCAATAGAGTCAATCAAGCCATCAATCGAAAGATAAGTCAGACTATCCGCACCAATGATTTGGCAAGTTTCCTCAACGGTATGATTGGCTGCAATCAACTCCTGACGTGTCTGGATATCAATCCCGTAGAAACATGGATAGGCAAGAGCAGGACTACCAATGGCAACGTGCACTTCTGATGCTCCCGCTTCTTTCAAAAGCTGGACAATGCGACGAGATGTTGTTCCACGTACAATTGAGTCATCAATCATGACCACACGTTTGCCTTTAACGACACCAGAAACGGCAGAGAGTTTCATTCGCACTCCTTGTTCCCGCAATTCTTGAGTTGGTTGGATGAAGGTCCGTTGCGTATATTGGTTCTTGATGAGACCCATTTCATTTGGCAAACCTGATTCTTCCGCAAATCCCATCGCTGCGCTGAGTGAGGAATTTGGTACCCCAACTACGATATCGGCTTCATGCTTAAACTCACGTGCCAATTGAGCTCCCATTCTCTTACGAGCCGTATGGACATTAACACCATGGATGTTGGAGTCAGGACGGGCAAAGTAGATATACTCCATGGAACAGATCGCCAACTGAGTATCGTTTGTATAGCTGTCATACTGGATGCCATTATCATCAATAATAACAATCTCGCCTGGTTTCACGTCGCGAATCCACTCAGCACCGATTACTTCAAAGGCACAAGTTTCAGAAGAAACGACAACTGCTCCATTCGCCATTTTCCCGATTGACAGAGGACGAAAACCATTTGGATCAAGCGCTGCAATTAACTTATCTTCAAACATCAAGAGATAAGCGAAACCACCTTTGACTTGACTGAGCGCTTCCTTGATTTTACCCATCAAGTTTGGATTGTGGCTACGGCGAATCAAGTGAGCCAAGATTTCTGAATCAGAAGTCGAGCTAAAGATTGCCCCTCTTTGTTCCAATTCTTGCTTGAGCGATTCTGCATTGGTCAGATTCCCGTTATGAGCCAAACCAAACTGCATATCGTGAAAGCGAAAGAGGAAAGGTTGGATATTGTCTACAGAAGCTTCTCCCGCAGTCGCATAACGCACGTGTCCAATCGCTCCAGTTCCTGTCAATTTATCCAAATTAGCAGGATTTTTGAAGACTTCTGATAAAAGCCCCATATCACGATGACGCTTCAATTGTCCATGGTCATTGGAGAGGATCCCTGCCCCCTCCTGGCCACGGTGCTGAAGACTATGGAGTCCAAAGTAGGTCAATTTGGCAGCGTCTGGGTGGCCCCAGATACCAAAAACACCACATTCTTCATTAAGAGATTTTACTTCGTATGTCATTTTTTATACCTTTTATTTTCCAGTAAAGTATTTCACAGCTGATGCAAAGAGATGCTGGTCTTTATTTCCTGGAATATTTTGGAAGAGACCGTCTTCGAAACGTTCTGAGTGACCCATCTTACCAATAATTTGACCGTTCTTACTTGTGATACCTTCGATCGCATTAACAGAACCATTTGGATTGTATTTAGAATCCATGCTTGGTTTACCATCAAAGTCAACGTATTGGGTAAAGATTTGACCATTGTCACGAAGCTCTGCAAATTCCTCAGCTGTCACGACAAATTTACCTTCACCGTGTGATACTGGGATAGCATGGATGTCACCAACTTCTACTCCCGCAAGCCATGGTGAGTTCGTGTTGGCAATACGTGTTTCCACCATCTTAGCCACGTGTTGGTTAGCATCATTGTAAAAGAGGGTTGGACTCGTGCTACTTGCATCTTCAAAGTTACCATATGGAAGAAGACCAGATTTAACAAGGGCTTGGAATCCGTTACAGATACCGATAATCAAACCACCACCTTCGATGAAGCTATCGATAGCTGCACGTACTTTTTCATTGAGCAAGATGTTAACGATAAATTTAGCTGATCCATCTGGTTCATCCGCTGCTGAGAAACCACCTGCAAAGAAGATAATGTTAGCTTTTTCGATATTGTCAACCATAGTGTCAACAGACTTGACAATAGCTTCTTCATTAAGTGTTACAAATGGTACCAAGTTGACTTTGGCACCTTCTTTTTCAAAGGCCTTAGCTGAATCGTACTCAGAGTTAGTACCTGGGAATACTGGGATGTAAACCACAGGTTTCTCAACTGTTTCTTTAGCTTTGATCACAGCATCTGATGCCACAGCAGGTACTTCTTCCAACTCAGTTGCTTGTGCAAATTCCGTTGGGTAAACCTCTTCCAATTTACCTTGGAAGGCACTGTCAAGTTTGTGTCCATCAAGCGTTACACCATTGACAGTAAGTGTAAAGTCAGCTGCTGTTTGTCCAATCTTGGCAATACCTGCAATTTCTTCAGGCGATGTAAAGACGAATCCACCCAATTGAGCTGTCAAGGCAGTCTCAAGATTTTCAAGGGTTACAGTGGCACCAATATGGTTACCAAATGTTGCAAGGGCAAGAGCTTCAACCACACCACCATATTTGACAGCCGATGTCGCTGTCACTTTGTGGGTTGCTTGGATAGCTTCAAACTTAGCAAAGTTAGACTTGATAAGATCGAAGTCAATTTCTTGTGCCAAAGCTTGACCAGGAATGTAATAAATATTTTCACCCGTAGCTTTGAATTCTGGAGAAAGAACCTTACGGCTATCTGCAGTTGTGACACCAAAAGCAACCAAGGTTGGTGGTACTGTCAATTCTTCAAAGGTACCAGACATAGAGTCTTTCCCACCGATAGATGGCAAACCAAGTTGAATCTGAGCTTCGATTGATCCAAGGAGAGCTGCTACTGGTTGACCAAAACGCTCTGCTTGTTTATCCATACGCTCGAAGTATTCTTGATAAGAGAAACGAGCCTTAGACCAGTTTGCACCAGCAGCAACCAAACGGGCTGTTGCTTCAATCACCGCATAGGCAGCACCATGATATGGAGACCATTCTGCCACATAAGGGTTGAATCCTTGCGCCATGACAGAAGCAGTTGTTGTCACGCCATGTTGGACTGGCAATTTCTGTACAGAAGCTTCCGTTGGTGTGATTTGGTAGCGACCACCGAGTGGGTGATTAACTGTTGAACGACCAACTGAGCTATCAAAGATGGTTTGTAAACCTTTTTGACTGGCATGGTTAAGGTCAGCCAAGACTTCAAGAGTATCAGCTTCAAGGGTTTCAGCAGATGTTTGACGTTCTTCTGGAAGCTTGACATCCTTGTCAACCACCTTAGCATCTACAACCACACGTACACCGTTTGTATCAAGGAAACGACGTTCCAAATCAACGATTGTTTCACCATTCCAGTGCATGACAAGATTTGGTTTTTCAGTCACTGTCGCAACGACAACAGCATCAATATTTTCTTTATTACATGCTGCAATGAAGGTATCTACATTTTCTGGACGAACCACTACAGCCATACGTTCCTGAGATTCAGAGATGGCAATTTCTGTACCGTTCAAACCTTGGTATTTCAATGGCACTTTGTCTAGATCAATTTCAAGACCATCTGCCAATTCACCAATAGCCACACATACACCACCAGCACCAAAGTCATTTGATTTCTTGATAAGACGTGTCACATCCCCATTACGGAAAAGACGTTGAATCTTACGTTCTTCGATGGCATTCCCTTTTTGAACTTCAGCACCAGCTGTTTCAACAGATTCAACCGTTTGAACTTTAGAAGAACCTGTCGCACCACCGACACCGTCACGTCCAGTCTTACCACCAAGCAAGATAATCACATCACCTGCTTCAGGTTTTTCACGGACAACATTTTCTTTAGGAGCCGCACCGACAACTGCACCTAGCTCCATACGCTTAGCAACGAAACCTGGGTGGAAGTATTCACGAACATAAGTTGTTGCCAAACCAATTTGGTTACCGTATGAAGAATAACCGTGTGCCGCTGTTTTAGAAATCACTTGTTGTGGCAATTTACCAGCACGAGTTTCAGCAATTGGTGTTGTAATATCACCAGCACCTGAGATACGCATAGCTTGGTAAACGTATGAACGACCTGACAATGGGTCACGAATGGCACCACCGATACAAGTAGCCGCTCCACCAAATGGTTCGATTTCAGTTGGGTGGTTGTGGGTTTCGTTCTTGAACATGAGAAGCCATGGTTCTTTCACACCATTGACATCCACTTCAATTTCAACTGAGCAAGCATTGATTTCATCAGACACTTCCATGTCATCCAAACGACCATTGGCACGCTCATAACGGCCAAAGATAGTCGCCATATCCATCAAGGTTTGAGGTTTTTCTGTACGTTCCAACTCATCACGCATGGCAATATACTTGTCGTAAGTCACTTGCAATTGTTTTTCAAATTTAGAAGCTGAGAAATCGATGGTTTTCAACTCAGTCTCGAATGTAGTATGACGGCAGTGGTCAGACCAGTAAGTATCCAAAACCTTAAGCTCAGTCTCAGTTGGCACACGTCCAATAGATTTGAAGTAATCTTGAATGAAGAGAAGGTCATCCACTTCCATTGCCAATCCTTGATCAGCTTTATACTGTGCAAAATCTTCTGCCGTATAAGTTTCAAAGAAATCCAAGCTTGGAATGGTCTTGTCAGACTCAGAGAAATCCTGTTTAGCAATACCAAGAGTGATATCTTTGAAACGAGAATCCACTGGGTTCAAAAGGTAGTTTTTGACAGCCGCCAACTCATTCGCATCAATATCCTTGTTAACCAAGTACAATTGTGCTGTGTTCACTGTTACATCATTTGAACTCCCAAGCAACAGCAAAGCTTCTTGCGAAGATGCTGCACGTTGGTCAAATTGTCCAGGCAAACTTTCGATAGCAAAGAAAGCATACTTCTCAAGATCGGCCTTAACCGCAGCCTCGTCCAAAACAGTATCAGTCACTTGCTCAGAGAAGATATGTTTTTCCGCACGCGCAAACAAGTCCTCTGCCAAACCAAAAACATCGTAAACCTGAACAATACGAAGATCCTTCAACGTTTTCAACTGAAGATTATGCTGCAATTCTTTTACTAAAGAGTCAGATTTTACACGAAAATCAGCTTTTTTCTCAACGAAAATACGTTTATCCATTTTATTTCCTTTATTTCTATTCAAATAGGTTATCGAAGACGAAGGTTTTCCGTTTCAATCAAGTTACTTCAAGCCCTGCAATTTCTCCAACACAACCTGATATACATCCGTTAAACTGCCCAAATCTCTACGGAAAACATCCTTATCCATATGGTGCCCTTCAGCATCCCAGAGGCGGCAGTTATCTGGTGAGAATTCATCTGCCAAGATAATCTTGCCATCCTTATCAAAACCAAATTCCAATTTGAAGTCAATCAAACGAAGACCAATTTGTGCAAACCAATCTTTCAACAATTCATTGATGCGACGTGTTTCTTCCTTGATATAGGAAATTTGCTCATCATTGGCAATATCCAAGAACTTGACATGCTCATCATTGATAAATGGGTCATCCAAATCATCGTTCTTGTAGTAAAATTCAACGATTGGAATTTTCAAGTCCAAACCTTCTTCAACGCCAAAACGTTTAGAGAAAGAACCCGCAGTCACATTACGAAGAACCACCTCCAAAGGAATAATTTTTACTTTCTTGTTGAGTTGTTCTGTGTCAGAAATACGTTCGATAAAGTGAGTAGCTACACCAGCAGCATTCAATTTTTCAAAAATAAGAGACGAAATCTGATTATTCAGCACACCTTTACCTTTAATAGTCTCTTTGCGAGCTCCATTCAGCATGGTGGCCTGGTCCTTGTAGACCGACTTAATCACATTTTCGTCTTCTGTAGTATAGATATCTTTAGCTTTTCCCGTATAAATAAGTTTACTGGACATTTTCTTGTTCGCCTTTCGTATTACTTTACATCATTCTAACATAACAAATACTAAAAATCAAATATTTCACGAACTATATTTGATACCATATTTGAAAAAGTACAGAAAAATCGCAAACGATTTTTCATTTGCGATTTTCTAATATTGATTTGAGTTAAAATGAGAACTTTATTCTTGTTTCAAAAAAACAAAATATGTATTCAAAATCACAACGTGGATATCAAGAAAATATTTTAACCTATTTTTCAATCCACTGCTTAATTCTTATAATTTCTTTTCGGTAGCGTATGTCAATCTCACCATTACTCACTATTAAAATCTAAATTGAAACAAATTACTACTAATCAATTTATCTTAATCAATTAAGGAAAAAATAAAAATTGCACTCTAAACGTTAGATATAAAAATCTAATACTTAGAGTGCAATTCATTTACTTTGTTTTTAATTTTTAGTTATTCAAAGCTGCTGCCATTGTAGCTGCAACTTCTGCTTCAAAGTCATTTGCAGCTTTTTCGATACCTTCACCAACTTCAAAGCGAGCAAACTCAACTACTGTAGCGTTAACTGATTCAAGGTATGCTTCAACTGTCTTGCTGTCATCCATGATGTAAACTTGTGCAAGAAGTGTGTAAGCTTGGTCAACTTTAGTGTTGTCAAGCATGAAACGATCCATTTTACCAGGAATGATTTTATCCCAGATTTTTTCTGGTTTACCTTCTGCAGCCAATTCAGCTTTAATATCTTCTTCAGCTTGAGCGATGACTTCATCAGTCAATTGAGCTTTAGAACCATATTTAAGGTGTGGAAGAGCTGGTTTACCAACCATTGCACGGCTTTCGTTATCTTGATCGATAACGTGGTTCAATTGTGCTAACTCATCTTTAACAAATTGCTCATCCAATTCTTTGTATGAAAGAACTGTTGGTTTCATTGCAGCGATGTGCATTGAGATTTGTTTAGCAAGCGCTTCGTCTCCACCTTCGATTACAGAGATAACACCGATACGTCCACCATTGTGTTGGTATGCTCCGAAGTGTTGTGCATCTGTTTTTTCAAGCAAAGCAAAACGACGGAATGAGATTTTTTCACCGATTGTAGCTGTTGCAGATACATATGCAGCTTCAAGAGTTTCTCCTGAAGGCATTGTCAAAGCAAGTGCTTCTTCGTTGTTAGCTGGTTTACCTTCAGCGATTACTTTAGCTGTAGCATTTACCAACTCAACGAATTGAGCGTTTTTCGCAACGAAGTCAGTTTCAGCATTTACTTCAACTACTGCTGCAACGTTACCGTTAACAAATACACCAGTCAAACCTTCTGCAGCAACACGGTCTGCTTTTTTAGCTGCCTTAGCCATACCTTTTTCGCGGAGCAATTCGATCGCTTTTTCGATATCACCTTCAACTTCAACCAATGCTTTCTTAGCGTCCATAACACCAGCACCAGATTTTTCACGCAACTCTTTTACAAGTTTAGCTGTAATTTCTGCCATTTTGATTCTCCTATATTTTTTTAAAAATAGGAGAGCTGGGCTAAGCCCCGCCCTCCTAGGTAATAATTACTTATTTGAATTAAGCGTTGTCGCCTTCTACAACTTCAACGATTTCTTCGATTGAGTCTGCTTGAGCTTCTGAAGCTGCAAATTCAGCTTCAACTGCCGCTGCGTCTTCACCTTGACGACCTTCGATAACAGCGTCAGCCATTTTCGCAGTGATCAATTTAACAGCGCGGATAGCGTCATCGTTCGCTGGGATGATAACATCGATATCATCTGGGTCAGTGTTTGTGTCGACCATCGCTACAACTGGGATACCCAATTTCTTAGCTTCTTTAACAGCGATTTGTTCTTTATGTGGATCAACTACGTACATTACGTCTGGGATACGAGGCATGTCTTCGATACCACCCAAGAATTTTTCAAGACGTGCACGTTGTTTGTTAAGAAGTGCAACTTCTTTCTTAGGAAGAACGTCAAAGATTCCTTCTTCTTCCATGCGTTTGATTTCTTTCAAACGAGCGATACGTTTTTGGATTGTTCCCCAGTTAGTAAGAGTTCCACCCAACCAACGGTGGTTGATGTAGTATTGACCTGAACGTTCTGCTTCTTCTTTAACAGCGTCAGCAGCTTGTTTCTTAGTACCAACGAACAATACAACTGCATCGTTAGCTGCAGCATCACGCATAAAGTCGTATGCTTGGTCAGCGTATTTTACAGTTTGTTGCAAGTCGATAACGTGGATTCCGTTACGCTCAGTGAAGATGTACTTAGCCATCTTAGGGTTCCAGCGACGAGTTTGGTGACCAAAGTGTACACCAGCCTCAAGAAGTTGTTTCATTGAAATTACTGCCATGAGTATTTCTCCTTTTTTGTTTTTTCCTCTTCTTGATTTCAACTTGCAAAACAACCAAAAGGCAACAGTTTCACAATTCATCAAGAATGAGTATTATCGTTCACACGACAAGTTTCATTTTATCATAATTGGAGCTTTATTTCAAGTAATTTTGTTATTTTCTCCTTATTAAATTACTATTTAAAAGCTCTAAATTTAAAACATCTCAACATATACTGCTGAGATGTTCTAATAGCTAATTTTTTAAAATTTAATGTAGGGGTGTTTATGCTATCTACTTCGAAGTTTCTTACGAATCTTATAAGCTAGATTAAACAAGAAATATAATGAACTAGTTGGATAGTTAAACTCACCAGCAAACTCCTCAATAGTGGGATTAAACTTAGATTTAAAATTAAATAACCCGCCTTCTAAGTTGTTTTCAATTCCACCCATATTATGAGTCTCTGCCCCACGTTCAAATGAATGTTGAGCTGTCTCAAACCATGTAGGAATAGCAGGTTGATAATGTCTAAATTCCTCATTCATTCCAGCATATAAGTTTTCAGAAGTTTCCCCAAATTCGATGGTTAAAGTTCCAGACAATGGAACGACACTGTACCCTCTATCAATATGGCTCTTAAGAAAAGAAATTTCTTCCTCTAATCGTTTTCTCTCTTGCTGATTCTCTTTTATTTTGCCTTCTTTCGTTTTATCAGTAAATTTCTGCGCTATTTTAAGATTCTTTTCGAGTTGCTGCTCAACTTCTTTCAGTCTATTAGGTAAATCTAAGTAGCTCAGTGTGATAAAAGAGTGATTAGGATAAGTAGTCAGTAACTTTTGATAATAATCTTTGCCTCGTAAACTGATATTCTTACGAGACTCTGTTTTCTTCATTAAAAATGAAAATTCATCTAATAAATCAATTCCACCGAATTTCACTTCCAATCCTTTATTCCTTGCAGTTCGGATTGCCTGTCTAGTGGACTTGGATAGTTGATCCAACGAGAAGTTCTCTTTATGAATATTAGCTTGAAAACGTGGTTGTATATTTTCTGCCATATCCTTTGTTAAGCCTGTCCAATAAACTTTATTTTTTTTCAGTTCTTCAATAATTTCTAAAGTCCTGGAATTTTGGACAGTTTCTTGCCCAATAAGGCCTCTACTGATAAATAAACTTGGATCAAATTTAACCATTATTGCATGGCTTTTTTTAGCAAGTTTTTTCAATGTTAAAAGCACAAATTTCAGAAGTTCTTTATCTTTATAATCAATAACTGGACCTCGTGGAATATAGAACATAGAAAGTCCTAATGGTAGCGGCTGAATTAAGATATTCGCTACTCCAACTAGTTGATCCTCTTTATAAAAGCCAACTCTCTCATTCCCCCAAGTATCCTTTATCTTGGACCAATCACTACTCTGCAATAAATTTCCTTGAGGATGATTTTGTAAAAACAAATCCCACTCTTTGACATCAACATTCGTTTTATAAGTAAACATAATTCCAGTACCAATTCCCTTTAGAAACCTTTTTATTAACGTGCTACACTCGTACTAAATCTCTAAATTTCATCTAACTTTAACTAAATAATTATAAAGAATAGAATAGAATACAAAATAAGTTCAAGTAATTATATAATGAAATTTATTTTTCAGCACTATACAAAGGGTGAGATTAATAAAACCTCACCCTAAATTTAGTAATAATCAGTATATTAGTTTGGATAAATGTATCTTACTGTACCACGTGATGCTGTAGGATTAAACCATCCACGATAATTTCCGATTGGTTGAGTTCCGCTACCATCATAGTTACATTCTGAAACTTGAATACGCGTTGTTGATTCAACAGCTGTAACAACCGCTACGTGTCCATAGCCACCATCATCCCAACAAGCAATCGCACCAACTTGTGGTGTAGAACCTGTACGGAAACCTGCTGCTGCTGCACTAGTAGCCCACTGACCACCATTACCCCAATAATCACCAGCCCATGGAGCCAAGGTCTTAGCACCCCATGTACATTGACCTGTAGGGTAACTTGAAGCATTTGAACTATAAGTTGGTCGTTGACTTACAGTAGTTACTGCAGGTGTGTAGCTTGAATCATCATCTGATGATGAAGCTGATGAAGAACTTGAAGTTGCTTGTACTTGTGCAGCAAAAGTTGTGTTGGCTGAAGCTGCGAGTGATTGTTGTTGACTTGCTTGTTTAGCTTTATAAGCTGCTTCTGCCTCTGCTGCTGCTTTAGCTTCTGCCTCTGCTGCTGCTTTTTTCTCAAGCAAGCTAGCTTTTTCGTTTTCTGCTGTAGCTTTTTCAGCTGCAAGATTCAACTCAGCTACTTTCAATTCTGCTTGTTTTGTTGTCAAAGCTTGAGCATCGTCAGCAAGCGTTTGTTGATTCGCAATGACTGTGTTGATTGCTTCGTTGTTTGCAACTTGTTTTTCAGAGATAGCTTTCTTATCTTCTTTTTGTTGCTGCAACATTTTATTGTTTGCTGATACGATTTCACTCATGGCTGCTACACGAGAAATAGCTTCTGTGATCGAGTCAGAGTTAATGATCGTATTGATGTAACTTGTAGCAGTTCCGTTTGTTTGTGCACTACGAGCTTGGTTTTCAAGCGATTCATTACGTGCTACGATATTTTTTGAAAGCTCTGCGATTTCACCTTCAAGTTTTTTAGATTCTTCTTGAAGTTTTTCGTTTTCAGATTGTAATTTTTCTTGCTCTGATTGAATAGCTGAAACTTTAGTTTGAATTTCGTCTACTTGTTTTTGAGCTTCTTTCTGTTGAGTTGTCAACTCACTAATTTTGCTATCTTGAGCAGCAATTTTTTCATCTGTTGTATTGGCTTTAACACTTGAAAGTACAGCTCCATTTGAAAGCAATACTGTACTTAACATAAGTGATGCTAGAATTTTTTTCTTCATAAGTGTAATACTCCTTCTTTAAAAAGACAATACTAGTATATCAAAAAAAGGCCTAATAAATATTACGCCTTTATTACAGTTTTGTTTCTTTCTTATAGATATATTTTTTCAAAAATATATTGAAAAACCAACATCCATAAACAGTTCAATATCATAGTAGGTACAAGACTATAAACCATAAAAACGGATAGATTTTCAGCAGTTAGCCCGACCACCTCTGCCAACATAAAGCTTCCAAACTCAAAAATGAAAGTCATCATTAAGACAGCTAGCAATCTGGTCCATCTATTTAACAAAATGACAGAGTTACTTTTATAGACAATTGCTCCAATAATCACAAAAAGAAGACTTGCAATTCCAATCAGATGGAAGAAGTAAACATCGTATAATAGACCTAGAACCAAACAATAAGCTAAAAACAGATACTCTGATACTTCAATTGTTTCAAATAATAAGAAGATAAAGATAAAATGGCTAACAATTTGTAAATGTGGGAAAAAGCTATTTACAAGCTGCCCTAAATGGCTATCTATTAAGACAATCAAGGGTAAGAGTAAGAACATTCCTATCTGCTTAACAAGTCTCATGACGCATTCCCCACTAACTCTACAACCTTAAGATTCATTGGATCAGCGTGTAGCTTAACCATAACTTCTCTTGTTAGATAGTCAGTACTATGTGTCACTGATACGACTTCTCCTACAGAAATATCTGTAGCATTAAAGTTTCCCAAACCTCCAGTCACCACTTTGTCGCCTTGGCTAATGTCGCTATTGCTATTGAGCTGGCTGATTTTCAAAAGTTCTTTTTCCTTATCATAACCGATAATAATACCATAAATGCTACTAGAACCGTGCTGGATTTTAACGGAAATCTTCTCTGTATTCTCAGCGTTTGTCAATAAATTGACCACAGTTGAGTTGTCTTCTACTTTTTCAACACTTCCAACCAATCCTCCACCAGCAACAACAAGCATGTTTGTTGTTGCTCCTTGTTGAGAACCAACGTTAACTGTTAATTCTTGTTTCCAGGTTGATGGAGTTCTCATGATGACATCCGCAGCAATTAACTTGGTCGCATTTAATTTGGACTTCATATCTAATAACTTACGTAATTGCTCATTTTCTTCCTTCAGACTGTCTGCTTCATTCGTTTCTTTTTCCATTTGATAGAGTTCTTTTTTAAGAGTTTCATTCTCATTATAAGCTCTCGTCAAATTTCCTAAATCAGACTTTGTAGATTCTAACCATTGGAATGGCTTTTGAACAACTCTATCTATCAGAGAAATGCCATCTCCAACTTTTGTTACAACCGCACTTGATTTCGTCATCACTAAAAAAACTGAAACCACTAATACAACGACAAATAGAACAATGATATATTTTGATTTTTTAAAACGGTTCATACCTCTACCCTATCTCATTCTATACTTCACTCTAGGATTTTAACAAAAATAGAATACCGCCCAAGACACAAATAAGTAATAGAGCTACACTATCTTTATTCATCCATTTCAACTGTCGATACTGACTACGTCCATTTCCGCCTTGATACCCTCTAGCTTCCATAGCTGTAGCAAGAGAATCCGCTCTTTTCAAACTGGTAGCGAACAAAGGTATCAAAATAGGTATCATAGCCTTGACTTTTTGGATTACATTCCCTTCTCCAAAATCAACACCACGCGCCTTTTGAGCATTCATAATGCGAATCGTATCATCCATCAAGGTTGGTACAAATCGCAAACTCATAGACAACATAAGCCCAATTTCATGAACAGGAACCTTGAATCTTTTTAAAGGTCCAAGCAAGGATTCAACTGCTGTTGCCAAACTTAGTGGCATGGTCGTCAAAGTAAGCAAGGTTGAGAAAAAGATAATCAAAACAAAGCGACAAAAAATAATCCCAGCCTGTTCAATTCCATGACTTGTGATTTTTATAAACCCTACCTCGAACAAGACATCTCCACCTGAGATAAAGAACAGTTGAAAAAGGGTTGTAAAAGCAATTAGAAAAAACATAGATCGCAAACCTTTTATGAAAAAGGATAAGGGAACTTCTGATAAAGCTACAAATATAGCTGTTGCAACGAAAAGGATCAAATTTGTTATTGGATTATTGGCCCAAAAAACAATCAGAATTAATAAAATCATTGCCACTAACTTACTACGAGGATCAAGACGATGAACAATCGAATTTCCTGGTATGTAACGACCTAAAATCATATTATCCATTGATGAACTCCTTAAACTCCTCTATCGTTATCGGCAATTGTTTAAAAGAAACTCCTCTGTTAGCAAGCCTTTGAGCAAATCTTGTAATTTTTGGAACACCCAATTGGATTCTTTCCATAAATTCGACATTTTGAAAGACAAGACTTGGTTTCCCACTCTTAACTAATTTCCCTTTTTCCATTACGTAAACTTGGTCAGCAAATTCTGCTACATCATCCATAAGGTGAGTCACCAAAACAATCGTGATACCATCTTGATGAAGCTTTTTAAACAAGGTCATCAACTCTTTTCGGCCAATTGGATCCAAGCCCGCGGTTGGCTCATCTAACACCAAAATCTTAGGTTCCATTGCTAAAATCCCAGCAATAGCAACCCTTCTCATTTGTCCTCCTGAAAGTTCAAATGGACTACGTTCAAAAAGTGACTCGTCAATTCCCACTAAAGCTAGTTTTTCACGCGCGATAGCTTCTGCCTCTTCTACAGAAACTCCAAAATTTTGAGGTCCAAATGCCACATCTTTTAAGACTGTTTCCTCAAAAATTTGATTTTCAGCAAACTGAAAAACCAAGCCTACTTGTTTGCGAATTTGACGAATTTGCTTATTGACTGATGTTGATGTAATCAATGTATCAAAGACACGAACACTTCCCTCTGTAGGAACTAGCAAACCATTCAAAAGTTGAAGGATTGTAGACTTTCCGCTTCCTGTATGCCCAATAATCGCAGTATAAGAGCCATCCTCTATTGTCAAACTGACATCAGACAAGGCAACTGAGGCAAACGGCGTTCCTTCTTGATACGTATAACTAACATTGTCTAGAATAATTCCCATAAAGCCTCCTCAAGTTCCTCTTCTGTAAGATAGAACTCTGGCAAATTCAAACCACTAGTACGTAATGATTCTTTCAATTGGTTGACAAAGGGTTGATCTAAGCCAATTTGATCTAAATCTGACCTAGAAAATAATTCTCTAGGAGTGCTTGTTGACTCGACTTTCCCTTTTTTCATTACTAAAACACGGTCACTCATAGCAACCTCATCTAAATCATGCGTAATAGAGATAACTGTCATCTGGTGGTCTTGGCGAATCTTCTGGACTATCTTAATCAACTCTAGTCGCCCTTCTGGATCCAACATACTTGTAGCCTCATCCAAGATTAAAATATCTGGTCGCAGAGCTACAACTCCTGCAATTGCCACTCTCTGTTTCTGACCTCCAGACAAGCGAGCTGGTTCTTTTTTTGTAAATTCCGCCATCCCAACTAATGACAGAGCTTCAGAGACTCGTTTCTTCATCTCTTCAAGTGGAATCCCTTGGTTTTCTAGGCCAAAAGCTACGTCATCTTCAACAGTTGCTCCTACGAACTGATTATCGGGATTTTGAAACACCATACCAATCTTACGTCTTTTCTCCCAGACATTCTCTGGTGTTAGGCAATCACCATCTATCCAAATTTCTCCAGATTCAGCCTCGAGTAAGCCATCAATCAAGCGAACTGTAGTTGATTTCCCACTCCCGTTGTGACCAACGATTGACAACCATTCTCCACGTTTCACGTGAAACGAAATGTTATGAACATCATAATGTTCTTGATCTGCCTGGTATCGAAATGACAGATCCTTAATTTCAATAATCGATTCCATATCTAGCGAAAGGTTCCTTTAAATAAATATGCGCTTCCCTTGAAGTAATCATAACCAGAATAAACTGTGAAGAACAAGGCAATATAAAGAGTTATCTGACCGAGCAAATTCCAATGGAATAACAAGAAGATAATCGCGAACATCTGACTAAATGTCTTGATTTTTCCTGGCATTGCTGCAGCTAAAACAGTACCTCCGGTTTCAACTAAAAGCAAGCGCAAACCAGTAACTGCAAGTTCACGACAAATGATAACAGCCACCACCCAAGCAGGAGCCATATCGAGGCCAACTAGCATAATAAACGCTGACATAACCAATAGCTTATCCGCCATTGGATCAGCAAATTTCCCAAAATTGCTAACTACTTGCCACTTTCTAGCTAAATAACCGTCTAAATAGTCAGTGATACTTGCAATGGCAAAAATAATTGCTGCTATTTTATGTAACACAGGAGATGGGCCAAATGATAGAAGGAGAACAAAAATCGGAATAAATAAAATTCTACCAAGCGTAAGTATGTTAGGAATATTTTCTTTTTTCATATTATCCTTCCTTAGTTTGAACTCACTGTTAGTCTAATCCAACCAGTTTGACCAGTTAATTTTGCAGTGTCAATTTCTTGATTATCAATTTTAATTTTAACGCCTTTTACAACGCCTAATGTGATTGTTACCGGAGAGCCTTTAGAAATTGTTGTTTTAGCTGTTTTGTTATTTGGCTCGAGAGTAGTTCCTCCAGCTAGATCCGTA
Source organism: Streptococcus infantis (assembly GCF_021497965.1). GTDB lineage: Bacteria > Bacillota > Bacilli > Lactobacillales > Streptococcaceae > Streptococcus > Streptococcus infantis_B. The sequence goes on from NZ_CP046525.1 coordinate 1,689,430, forward strand.
TCTGATACACTTATCCAACTTGTTGCATCCGTCACAGATAATTGAAGTTCAGCAGTATCTTTAGAAGTTTTATACTCTACTGATATCACATCTCCCTGACCTGAAACAGTCACAGTTGATGCTTCACTCGAACTTGATGGACTAGTGGTTTGGTTGCTAGTTGTTGTTTCACTAGTTGTTGCATTTGTAGTAGTAGTTACAACATTATAGTTAGCTGAAGTTGTTTCTGTTGGTTGTGTTTGAATATAATTCCAAACATAATAGGTTACGAATACTAAAATTGATAAGGAGAATAAGACGAAGTAAAAAAGTGGAAGCAGGGAACGTTTCTTTCGATTAGAACGTCTACGACCTGATAGTTCTATCTCATCAACATCAACTTCTTCATAGGTAATCATACTACCTGAATCATAAGCATCTAGAACTATACTTTCATCCAATTCAACTGCCCAAGCATACTTTCTCAAAAAAGAGCGAACATAAAAGGGACTAGGTAATTTATCAAAATCATCTGACTCTAAAGCTTCTAGCATATCCAGCTGAATATCTGTCTTGCGCTGCAACTCCTCTAAACTCAACCCCTGGTTTACTCTTGCTAAACGTAGAACTTCACCGATTGTTTTTTTCCTCATACTTATCATTCCTTCTTTCTAGTCTCATTTTTTTCAATTATTATAGCGGAAAAATCGTAAACTCAACCATTTCACTATTATCAATAAAATGATGACCTACCTCAAGAACATCTTCTAAGGTCATTTCCTGTATAATCTTTGGCAAATCAAACAAGGTTGATTCATCAACGTGCGACTGATATTGAGTCGCAATAAATTCTAAAGAATTCAGATTATGGATAAACTCTCCATAAATTTCACTTTTTATTAAATCAAGATGCTCCTCTGACACATCCGGATCAGTTACAAAATTTTTTATTGCCTTTCGAAATTGGTGTGAAATGGCAACAGGTTCTTTTGTATCCATTGTCAGCATCAAAAAATTAAAACGATGATTGATTTCAACCTCCATAGATAATGAAGAATCTAGTTTCCCAGTTTCATACAAACTTTGAAATCTTTTTGAGGTCCATCCAAACATCATCGAAAACAAGGCCTTCAACAAAACACCGTATCGATAGCAGTCTTTACTCTCCATCTCAGCATTTGTTCGAACTCCAATAGCTAATTTAGGAGAAGCCACATCCATACGAATACTCTCAACCTTCTTTACAGGGTGTAAAGCGATTGTTTCTCGTGGATTTTGAACTATACAAACTCCAACATCCTTTTGCAAGAAATAATTCTGTATCAACTCTAAATCAAAATTTCCAACGAGAAAAATATGGCTATTGACAGGTGTGTAAAATTCATCAAAATTATCTCGTAAATCCTCTAAACGAATATCTTCTATCGAATTTTCAGTACCAACAATATCCGAAGCTAAAGGACTTTCTGGATAAAGATTTGCAAGAGTTTTAAAGAACAAGCAAGAATCAGGATCATCCTGATACATTTCGCGCTCTTGTTGAATGATATCCTTTTCTCGTTCAACAGATTCTTCAGTAACGTTAAAGCAAGTAACAAGCTCGTCAAGCAAGTCTAAACACTCAGCGACATTGTCAGAGGTTGAAAAAAGATAACTTGTATTTGTAAAGCTTGTAAAGGCGTTACTATCTGCACCTAATTTGGTAAATGCAGCCATGATATCTTCAGAATTTTCTCTTTCAAAAAGTTTATGTTCTAAAAAATGAGCAATCCCACTAGGGTATTCTTCCTTTTTACCATTTCTAGCTGTAAACTTTGTATCAACCGAACCAACTTGGACAGTGGCTACCCCGTAAACTTCGTTAAAGTCATTTTTCGGAAGTAAAGTAACTGTCAAGCCGTTTTCTAATTTTGCTTGATAAAGAGTTTCCTTTACAGCAGGATAAAATTTCTCTTGAAAAGTAACTCTAGTCATTCTGCTCCTTCCATAAAATAAATAGCCTGCAATTTCAAACTAGATGCCGCCCTACAGATTTCATCCCTGTCAACTTGCTCTAGTTGCTCTATCAAAGTTTCTTGGTCTAAAACTGATTTACCAAAAAAGATGCTCAAGTATTCTCTATCTATAATCGAATCTTGATTATCCTGACTCAACAACATCGTCCTACGAATCATTTCCTTAGTTTGAGTAACTTCAGCATCTGTAAATCTACCATTTTTGATTGCTAACAATTGATCATTCATCAATTTTCTTGCCTTGTTGCGATTTTGACGATTTATTCCAGCAAATAATCTTAAAAATCCACTAAAGAGATCTAAGTGACTAGAAACAGTGTAGGCCAGTCCTTCTTTTTCCCTAACTTGAGTAAACAATTTAGAGTGTGGGAAAGCTCCAAGCAAACCATTCACGAGAAGCAAGGCCATCTTTTGAACATCTCCATAACCAATTGTACTATGATAACCCATTTCTAGAATAGACTGACCTAGGTTTTTCCTGGCAATTCCTTCTCTAAGAACATTTGAATAACCTTGCTGATATTGAATATTTACAGTTTCTTTACGACCTGTCAAGTTAAATTTCTTCAAGTTTTCTAAGACTTCAATTTCATTAAAATCACCTAAAAAGAATAAATCAATCCTATCTTCTTTCAGCATTTTTTGAAAACTTGAATAGCAAGATTTAGAAGTCTCTTCGGAAATTCTGGCAATTAAATCTTTAGGAACTAACTGCATTGATTCTTCTTGAAAAAACAACTGATCCAATTCTTTATGAGCAAAGAAGAAAGGATCCTCTAATTCTGATTCTAGTCTCGCCAACAATTGTTTTTCTTCAATTTCAAAGGCATTGGTCTCAAATTCATCTTCATTTGACAATGGATTAAATATGACTTGATACAATAATTCTAAAACCTGAGCAGTTAATACGTTTTTCTTACTTAAAAATTCATCTCGAACATAAGTCAAACTCACGTCTACTAAGTGACTTTGGCCCCTTCTATAAGCATGAGTTGACAAATCTGCTCCATACAATGCTGCCAGATGTTTTCTAAGAACCTGGGCAGTTGGATAGCCTTTATTAGCAGTTTCAAGCATACTGGCACTTAGCATGCGACCAGAGATTAAATCCAGAGATAATGGAGCTGTGAAACGCATGGTTATTTTATTTGTCTTAAACTTTTTAGATTGGATAAAATGCACTGCAATTCCTGGGAATAGCTCCATCTTTTACCTCCTTTTACATAGAGTTCTATTATACCATGAAAATGAAAATTTTTCTTGTTCTCTTTGACTTTTTTGAAATTAAAATCGTTTTCACTCAACGGGTTTCTTCTCCACTATTTTAAGCAAAATATGGTATAATACCAAAGATTGAGGTGAACTATGGAATACAAATTATTTGAAGAATTTATTACTCTCCAAGCTCTTTTGAAAGATCTTGGAATCATCCAAAGTGGAGGTGCTATTAAATCTTTTTTAGCGGACCATCTTGTATATTTTAATGGAGAATTAGAAAATCGTCGAGGCAAAAAAATTAGAGTCGGAGATTCTATTGAAATCCCTGATTTAAAAACTCAAATTATTCTAGTTCAACCAAATCCTGAAGAACTTGAGGAATTTAAACAAGATAAAATCGAGAAAGAGCGTGTAGCTAAACTTGTTAAAGAAATGAATAAAAAGGTTCAAAAAAAACCAGACAAAAAGAACCAGCCACCAAAAGTAAAAAGTGCACCACGTTTCCCAGGTAGGTAAATATGTGGCTGAAAAACTTATGCATTAAACAATTTCGTAACTATCGTAATACAGAAATTGATTTTAACCCAAAATTAAACGTATTTGTTGGCCGGAATGCTCAAGGAAAAACAAATCTTCTTGAAAGTATTTATTTTTTAGCTCTAACAAGAAGTCACAGAACAAAGACCGACAAAAATTTAATTCAATTTGAAGAAGAGCAACTACAAGTCTCTGGAATCTTGCAGAAAAAAACGGCAACTATACCACTTGAAATAGACCTCACACAAAAAGGTCGAATTACAAAAGTAAACCATTTAAAGCAAGCTCGTCTTTCTGATTATATCGGACATATGAACGTTGTCTTATTTGCTCCAGAAGATTTACAACTTGTCAAAGGTGCTCCGGCCATTCGTCGTAAATTCATTGACATGGAGTTAGGCCAAATCAAACCAATTTACTTGTCAGACCTGTCAAGTTATAACCACATCCTTAAACAGAGAAATAGCTATCTAAAATCTACACAAAATATTGATGACACTTTTTTATCTGTCCTTGATGACCAACTTGTAGAGTACGGATGTCGTGTAATGATTCATAGGGATGACTTCATACAAAAAATGGAATTCTTTGGCAAGAAAAAACATTTTGACATCTCAGATCAGTTAGAAGAACTGTCAATCCACTATCAACCTTCTGTAAACTTCGTTGACAAAGAACTTTTAGCTGATTCTTTCCGTATAGCACTTCAAAAAAGTAGATCCAGAGATTTATTTAAGAAGAATACGGGAGTTGGCCCTCATCGGGATGATATGACTTTCTTAATCAATGGAATAGACGCAAGTTTTGGTAGTCAAGGACAGCATCGTAGTCTAGTTCTTTCTATAAAACTTGCTGAAATCGAATTGATGGAGAGCATTACTAAAGAATCTCCAATTCTTTTACTTGATGATGTTATGAGTGAGCTTGACAATACCCGTCAACTTAAATTGTTAGAAACGATTTCTCATAACATCCAAACCTTTATTACAACTACTAGTTTAGACCATCTTCAAAACTTACCTGATACTCTCAGTGTATTTACAGTAAACAACGGTCAAATAGTTGTAAATTGAAGTTTACAGTTTTGTCAAAACAAAAAAATCTCCTGTTTGACAGGAGATTTTTTGTTTACATTGAGTAATTTGGTGCTTCATTAGTGATTTGCACATCATGTGGATGGCTTTCTTTTAGACCAGCACCAGACATTTCGATAAATTGAGCATTGTCATGCAATTCTTTAAGGTTAGCTGCACCACAATAACCCATACCAGAACGAATACCACCAATCATTTGGAAGACGATATCAGCTGCTGCTCCTTTATAAGCAACACGTCCTTCAATTCCTTCTGGAACGAGTTTGTTTGCTTCATTAACAGAACCTTGGAAGTAACGGTCGCTTGAACCTTTCTTCATTGCGGCGATTGAACCCATACCACGATAAGTCTTGAACTTACGTCCTTGGAAGATTTCAGTTTCCCCTGGAGCTTCATCTGTTCCTGCAAACATTGATCCAAGCATTACTGCATTTCCACCAGCAGCAAGAGCCTTAACAATATCTCCAGAATACTTGATTCCACCATCAGCAATGATTGTTTTGCCATATTCACGCGCCACTGCTGCAGCATCGTAAATAGCTGTAACTTGAGGAACTCCAACACCTGCGATTACTCGAGTTGTACAGATTGAACCTGGTCCAATACCAACTTTAACAACGTCAACACCCGCATCATAAAGGGCACGTGCACCTTCAGCCGTCGCAATATTCCCAGCAATCAGTGTACGATCTGGGAAGTGAGCACGAATCTCAGCGATTTTGCGAAGAACACCTGCTGAGTGACCGTGAGCAGTATCGATAACAATGGCATCCGCACCTGCTTCAAAAAGTGCTTCTGCACGTTCAAATGTATCTGAGGTAACCCCTACAGCACCCGCAACAAGGAGACGACCAAATTCATCTTTAGCTGCGTTTGGAAACTCAATTACTTTTTCAATATCTTTAATAGTAATCAAACCAGAAAGACGACCATCTTCGTCAACCAAAGGAAGTTTTTCAATACGGTGTTCTTGAAGAATACTTTCAGCTGTTTCAAGATCTGTTCCAACAGGAGCAGTAACGAGGTTTTCGCTGGTCATATGATTTGAGATTGGTTGATTGTAATCTGAAATAAAACGAAGGTCTCGGTTTGTTAAAATACCAACCAATTTACGATTTTCAAGTGTTTCAACTACTGGAACACCACTGATACGGTAACGACCCATGAGTTCATCTGCTTCAGCAATGGTATGTTCTGGAGTCAAGAAGAATGGATCAATGATAACACCATTTTCAGAACGTTTTACCTTACGAACTTCATCTGCCTGTTGCTCAATAGACATATTTTTATGGATAACTCCAAGTCCACCTGCACGCGCAATAGCAATGGCCATTTGGCTTTCTGTTACAGTATCCATCGCAGCGGTAATAATTGGGATATTTAAAGTCAAATTATCTGCCAATTTTGTAGTTAAATCCGCATCATTAGGCAACACATGACTCTCTGCCGGAATAAGCAATACATCATCAAAGGTAAAACCTTTTTTCAAAAATTTAGTGTCCCAATTAGACATTGAAGTTCCCTCTTTTCTTTCTTTTTGAGCTTAACGCTTTTTGTATTGTATCTATCATACCATTCTATGAAAATTTGTCAATTAAATTTATAAGAGAACATATAAAAAAACTATCCCTCTTATTTTAAAGAAGAAATAGTTTTATAGTTCATATTTTATCTATTAATGAAAGTAATTAAGACCCATTGCAGCTTTTACTTCTGATAAGGTCTGACCAGCAACTTCACGAGCTTTTTCACTACCTTTTTGAAGCATATTATAAACCTCACCCATGTCTTTGGCATATTCAAGGCGTCGTTCGCGAATAGGAGCAAGCTCTCTTTCCAAAATTTCAAGTAGATAACGCTTAGTCTTAACGTCCCCAAGACCCCCACGTTGGTAGTGTTCTTTCATTTCAGCAATCTCTTGAGTATCCTCAGGTCGACCAAATACGTCCAAGTAATGGAAAACCATATTTCCTTCAATCTTACCTGGATCCTCAACACGAATATGGTCTGGATCTGTATACATACTCATTACTTTTTTACGCAAAGTATCCGCATCATCAGCTAGGTAAATTCCATTATTAAGTGATTTCGACATTTTGGCATTACCATCAAGTCCTGGTAAACGTCCTGCACCTTCATGCTCAGGGTAAATTCCTTCTGGTTCTACTAAAACATCACAGTTATAGGCATGATTGAAAGAACGTACAATTTCACGTGTTTGTTCAATCATCGGTTTTTGATCATTCCCTACTGGAACTAAGTTTGCTTTAAAGGCTGTAATATCCGCTGCTTGTGAAATAGGATACACCAAGAATCCAGTTGGAATGCTTTCTCCAAAACCTTTCTGTGAAATTTCTGTTTTTACAGTTGGATTTCGTTCCAAACGAGCTAATGAAACTAGGTTCATGTAATACATAGATAGCTCTGCCAATTCTGGAATCTGACTTTGAATAAAAATTGTTGATTTATTAGGATCTAATCCCACTGCAAGATAGTCCAAGGCAACATTCCCAATTGATTCTACAATTGTTTGAGGATCTTTTGCATGGTCAGTTAAGGCTTGCTGATCAGCTAAAAAAACAAACATGTCATATTTATTTTCTTCTTGTAGTAAGACACGATTTTTCAAGCTACCAACGTAGTGCCCAATATGTAATTTCCCCGTTGGACGATCTCCTGTTAAAATAATGGGTTTACTCATAATATTCTCCTTTGATATGGTCCTTTCAATTATAGCATTTTTTTGATAAAAAGACAGATAATTTTTTCAATCAAACAATAGTTTTCTAGCCATATATCCGTAAAGAAACTGTCAACTTACTTTACAAAAAATTGACAAATAAAAATTTGAATATTTACTAATTTTCTAGTAGAATTAAAGTATTACATATAATAGGAGAAAAACATTGCTAACAGTATCTGATGTTTCACTACGTTTTAGTGATCGCAAACTTTTTGATGATGTCAACATTAAATTTACAGAAGGAAACACCTATGGTTTGATTGGTGCTAATGGTGCCGGAAAATCAACCTTTTTGAAAATTTTAGCTGGTGATATTGAACCAACAACTGGTCATGTCTCTCTAGGACCAGACGAACGTCTTTCAGTTCTTCGTCAAAATCACTTTGACTATGAGGACGAACGTGTTATTGATGTTGTCATCATGGGAAATGAAAAACTTTACAACATCATGAAAGAAAAAGACGCCATTTATATGAAGGAAGATTTTTCAGATGAAGATGGCGTTCGTGCTGCTGAACTTGAAGGAGAATTTGCTGAACTAGGTGGTTGGGAAGCTGAGAGTGAAGCTTCACAACTTTTACAAAATTTGAATATCCCAGAAGAACTTCATTATCAAAATATGAGTGAACTTTCAAATGGTGACAAAGTGAAAGTACTCCTTGCTAAAGCTCTATTTGGTAAACCGGATGTCCTTCTTTTGGATGAGCCTACCAACGGTCTTGATATTCAATCTATTACCTGGTTAGAAGATTTCTTGATTGATTTTGATAACACAGTTATTGTCGTATCTCATGACCGTCACTTTTTGAACAAAGTATGTACTCACATGGCCGACCTTGACTTTGGAAAAATCAAACTCTACGTTGGTAACTACGACTTCTGGAAGGAATCCTCTGAACTTGCAGCTAAATTACAAGCTGACCGTAATGCAAAAGCAGAAGAAAAGATCAAACAACTTCAAGAATTCGTTGCTCGATTCTCTGCCAATGCTTCTAAATCAAGACAAGCGACTTCACGTAAGAAAATGCTTGATAAGATTGAATTAGAGGAAATTGTACCTTCTAGTCGTAAATACCCATTTATCAACTTTAAAGCAGAACGAGAAATCGGTAATGATCTCTTAACAGTAGAAAACTTATCTGTCAAGATTGACGGTGAAACTATTCTTGACAACATCAGCTTCATCTTGCGTCCAGGTGATAAGACAGCTCTTATTGGGCAAAACGACATCCAAACAACTGCCTTGATTCGTGCGATTATGGGTGATATCGACTATGAAGGAACTGTCAAGTGGGGAGTTACAACTAGTCGCTCTTACTTACCAAAAGACAATTCTGCTGATTTTGCAGGTGGCGAGTCGATTCTTGACTGGCTCCGTCAATTTGCAAGTAAAGAAGAAGATGACAATACCTTCCTTCGTGGATTCCTCGGACGTATGCTCTTTTCTGGAGACGAGGTTAACAAGCCTGTAAACGTCTTGTCAGGGGGAGAAAAGGTGCGCGTGATGCTCTCAAAACTCATGCTTTTGAAATCTAATGTCCTTGTACTCGATGATCCTACAAATCACTTAGATTTGGAATCTATCTCAAGTCTGAATGATGGATTGAAAAACTTCAAAGAATCTATCATCTTTGCCAGTCACGACCATGAGTTTATTCAAACTTTGGCTAACCATATCATTGTCTTATCTAAAAACGGCGTCATCGACCGTATCGATGAAACCTACGATGAATTCCTTGCAAATGAAGAAGTTCAAGCAAAAGTCAAAGAACTTTGGAAAGATTAAGTATAACTTTAAAAAAACTCAGTTGGTTTAACCAACTGAGTTTTTTATTAATTACTTGTAAATTATTCATTGTTTCACGTGAAACTTTTTTAATCTTCATCCATTTTTTTAGGTTGATAAGCAAGCATACCTAATCCTATAAATAGAACTAAAGTTACGAGAAGGAAAATTATCTGACTATGAATATTCCCTGTCATAGAAATTGTTTGTCTCAATCCTGAAACTGAATAACTCATTGGCAACCAAGGATTAACAGCTCTAAAGAAATCATTTGTCAAAGCAAGTGGATAAGTTCCTGCACTTGATGCTAATTGCAATAATAGCAAAATAAGTGAGAAGAAAGCACCTAATCGACTATTCCATGTTGTTAATGCCGTCACCATAGACATAAATGTTAAACTTGCGATAATAATTAAGAATAAAGTTCTCATTTCATGATTTGCAGTTAAACCAATAAGATGAACGCCACCATAGACTAAGACAGCGGCTAAAACAGCTATAACTCCATTTATCTCAAAGCGAGATTTGAACCAAGCCCAGCGAGTTTCAGGATGACGACCTGAAGGTAATTTAGCAAAAATCATATTTGTTGATAATGCAGCAACAAAAAGTGCAACTGATATCATGTAAGGAGCCATTGCAATCCCATTTACAGGAACCTGATCATTATCTGTCTTTGAAAGACTTAAGGGTTCCGCTAATGTTTCTGCATTTTTTGACTCTGTTGATGCTGATTTGAGTTGATCACTAGCATTACCTAGTCCTTGTCCTAAAGAAGCAACTCCTGCCTGTAAATCTTCCAATCCAGAAGTTAACTTTGTTCCACCTTCTGCAAGTTTCCCAGATCCATCTGCCAATTTATTAGCTCCATTCTCTAATTGAGAAGCACCTGAAAGTAACTGACTGGATTTGTCTGCTAATTGACCAGATCCTGATTGTAATTTATCAACTCCTGCCATTAATTCTTGACTCTTTTGATTCAATTGGTTAGAGCCAGTTGATAATTTTTCAATACCAGATACTAATTCTGGAGTTTTTTCAACTAATTGACCAACTCCCGCTGTCAAGCTAGAAGATTTTTGTGTCAAGGTAGTTGAGCCTGAAACTAGTTGATCCAAACTACCTGTCAAGGTGGAATTTTTTTCACTTAGTTGACTTGCGCCCTGAGAAATTTTATCAACACCTGCAGTATATGAATTTACACCTGATGCAATCGACTGACTAGCAGGAACTAATTTACTCGTCACTGCTCCCTGCATTTCTGTTAATCCACTTGACAATCCTGTCAAAGAAGTAGAAGCAAGCGGTAATACTTGATTGGCTTGATTTTGTAATGTCGAAAGATTTGAAGATTGATTTTGTAAGTTTTCTAAACTTCCCTGTAAACCTTGTACTAAAGCTATAATTGACTGAGCCGATTGAATACTATCAGTCGAATTTTGAGATACAGAAGCGCTTATCTCAGCTTGTTGTTCACTTGTCAATGATTGATAAGCTGCTGTCGATTGAATATTGGCTAATGTAGTTGCTTTTTCAGACTGAGCACTTGCTAGCATTTGATTAGAAAGAGAAACTATACTTGATAAAACAGAAGATAATTGTTTTGTATCTCCAACATCAATATTTTGAATGGCTTGATTTAACTGATTTAGACCAGAAGATAATTGATTAATTTGATCTTTTTGCTCAGACGAAGTATCTAACTTGCTAGAAAGTTGTTGAATTCCTTCACTTAATTGCTCCACACCCATTCGAAGTGTAGCTGATTGACTAGATAACTGATTTGCACCTGTTGCAAGATTTCCCACTCCATTTGTATAGGCACTAACACCAGATGAAAATTGATTAAGACCAGTATTTAGCTGAGAAACACCGCCAGTATAGGCCTCTACACCAGTATATAATTGATTGATTCCTCCTACTAATTCAGGACTTTTAGAAGCTAATTGACCTAATCCGCTATCTAATTTACTTACTGCACCAGTATATGTAACTAAACCACTATTAAAAGTCCCTAAGCCAAGATGAAGTTGTTCAACACCAGAAACATAAGAGGATAATCCTTTAGTAAACTGCTCCGTTCCATTTGAAAATGTTAAACTTGAATCTGCTAAAGAGTGTAGGTTAGTAGTCAATGTCTGACTTCCTACAGCTAACTGACTGGCCCCGTTAGCCAATTGTTCACTTCCATCGGCTGCCTTGGTTAAACCAGATTTTAAATCACCCATCTTTTGAAATAAAGCTTTCGTGTAAGTCTCAGTTACACTGGCAGAAACATTTTGTTTTAACTGTGTCATAGCAGAATCACTCATCTTACTTGCAATGAAGCTATGCCCACTAGAAGTTTGATAGTCAATGTTCATTTGTTCTGGGTGATCTGTTAAAATAGAAGCAGCCTTTTCAGACAAATCACTTGGCAAAGTCACTACCATATAGTAATCGCCATTCTCTAGTCCTTTTTTTCCTTCTTCCTCATTTACAAAATGAAAATCCAAGGATTTATTATTTTCTAAATTAGACACCATGTCTTTTCCGATAGCCATTGTATTTCCATTGTAAGTCGCTTCCTTATCATTATTTACAACCGCTACAGGCAACTCTGATAATTGACCATATGGGTCCCACATGGATGATAAAAATATGATATTGTATAAAGCTGGAATAAGAGAAATCCCTATCATTACAATGATAAAGGTTGGTTTTTTAAAAATTGCTTTCCATTCTTTAAACATATTGTCTCCTTTTTTTACACATATTGTCTAAAATTTTGATATAATAGATTATACATTAAAAAATCCAAATTACAAGGTAAAAACTCATTTTTTAGACATTACGTCTATTTTTGTTCACAAGGAGGAACTATGATAGAGAGTAACAAACGCTTAAAAACAAAACGTATTATCGAGAATGCTATGGTTCAATTATTAATGGAACAACCATTTGATCAAATTTCTACTGTTAAGCTAGCTGAGAAAGCCGGAATTAGTCGCTCTAGCTTTTATACACATTACAAAGATAAGTATGATATGATTGAGCACTACCAAAGCAAACTTTTTCATACCTTTGAGTACATTTTCCAAAAACACGCCCATCATAAAAAAGATGCTATTTTAGAAGTATTTGAGTATCTGGAGTCTGAACCATTGCTAGCTGCTCTTTTATCTGAAAATGGTACAAAAGAAATACAAAACTTCCTGAGAAATAAACTTCATATCATGCTTAGCACTGACCTCCAGAAACGCTTTATGCAATTAAATTTAAACGACATTGAGTTAGAATATAGTAGCATCTATCTAACCAATGCACTATTTGGTGTTTGCCAGACTTGGATTGCACATGGAAAAAAAGAAAGTCCGCAAGAAATGACAGACTTTCTAATGAAAATGTTAGGAGATTCAAATTAGAAACAAAAAAGAACACCAATGGTGTTCTTTTTTGTTTGACTCCGCCAGTAGGACTCGAACCTACGACATCATGATTAACAGTCATGCGCTACTACCAACTGAGCTATGGCGGATAATATAGTCCGTACGGGATTCGAACCCGTGTTACCGCCGTGAAAAGGCGGTGTCTTAACCCCTTGACCAACGGACCATCTATCTGTAGCAGATATAACCATTATATCAATTTCTTACTAATTGTCAATCACTTTTTAGATTTTTTCTCCAGAATATCTCTTAATTTCCGAACCTTGAGACGGGTAATCGGGCAGCGATGTTCCTCATAAAAAACCACTTCTAAATTTTTTCGATCAATTTCCCTAATATTTCCTACATTAACAAGAAATGATTTATGAGCGGAATAAAATCTTTGGGTTTCTTTATCTTTTTCTTGGATATCCGTCATGGTTCCATAAAATTCTTTAGCGAAATTCTTACCAATAATCCGTAACTTATGAGAAACACCTGTTGTTTCAATATACAAAATATCATGGTAGGGGATCTTCAAATCATTCCCCTTGTAGTTATAGTCAAAATAATCCACAACATCTTTATTTTCAAGCAGCATACTCTTGGTATATAAGATACTCTGTTTGATACGTTTCTTAAATAATTCATCATTGATATCTTTATCAACAAAATCCAAGGCGGATACTTGATATTTGTAAGTTAAGGTAGCAAATTCTGATCTACTAGTGATAAATACGATAATTGCATAGGGATTGTGGTGACGAATAAACTGTGCGACTTCAAATCCTTTTTTCTCAACTCCATGAATATCAATATCTAGAAAATAAAGCTGGTTTACTTCGTCATTTTCGATATATTCCTTAAATTCTCGTTCTTTACCTGTTGTTTTATAAGAAATAGGAATATTTAATTCCTTTGAAATTTCATCCAAGGTTCTTTCTAGTCTGACTTGATGTTGAATAACATCTTCTAAAATTAATACTTTCATTCAAACTCTCTCTTAAATCTAATAATCTGTCTAAATGTACTATCTTCCATCTCTGTTTCTAAAATGATATTTTCATACTTATCCAAAATTTCTTTAACATTATTAAGACCTATTCCTCTATTTCTACCCTTTGTAGAAAAACCTAGCTCAAATAAATCTTCCGAAGGATTCATAACGATATTACATGAATTTTGAATCACGATAACTGTCTCCAAATCCATCTTAATCACTGCAACTTCCATTTGTTTCAAATAACTTTCTGCAGCACCTTCAACAGCGTTGTTTAGCAAAACACTCATAATCCGAACAAGATCGAGTAAATCGATTGACAATCTTGTAACAACATCCTTTACCTCAAGTGTAAACTCCACATCATTATTTTGTGCATATACAATGGATCGAGCAATCAAACTTCGTAAAGCTGAATCTTCTATGTTATTTAAATCAAAGTAGGTATATTTATCTGAACGCAATTTCTGATTAGCTTTCACTAAAACTTTATTGTAAATTCTGTCAATTTCCTGTAAATCACCGCTGTCAATTGCCATTTGCATACTGACAAGCATTCCTGCATAGTCATGACGAAAACCGCGGATTTCATTATACAAACTAACAATTTCATCAGTGTAAGTCTGTAAATGTTCTTGTTCAAATTTCTTCTGTTTTAGAGCGATCTCTCTTTCAGCTTGAACCTTATGAGCGTTCATTGCAAAGAAGATTAGTAATAAACAAATAAAGACAATTGTTGCTAAAATACTACTGAAATTATTAAAATGAGCATGAATACCCACCATATCTGAAATGAATAATAGAACTTGTAAAGTAAAGAAAATTAAAATGACCTTTTTGAAAAATGGATAAAGGTAATCTTTATCAAAATAAGTAAGTTCAAGATGAAAATAAGTAATAATTTTTTTAGTGATAAAATACGTCAGCATCAAAACCACTACAAAAAATAAATCTTCATATTTTATTAAGAAAGAATCACCTGTTATAGAGGATATGATTACTGCTATAAATGTATGAGTACTTTGATATAATAAAGACAATAATAAACTAATAAAAATAGCTTTGAACTTATTATATTTTTTAAATCCTATTAAATAAGCAAAGATAATACAGGTAAATGAAATTTTTTCCATTCCTAATCCATGTAAAGAAGTTAAATAGAATAAAATTTCAACAATAGACTGTAATATAAATACCCAAGAAATAAACAGATATCTTTCTTTTTTTGTTGCCTTACAAATGAGTTCATAGCTATTTGTTAGAATAAAAATATGAAGAATAACTATGAGTATTTTCAATAAATCCATTATATCTCCCTATAATGTTTTCTCTTTTTTCTTTTAAATGAACTTACAAATCTATTATACAAAATGTGATTTATATTATAAACAATCATTCTCAACTGTACATTTTTGTACCTGAACTGTCATTTTTTTACAAAAAACGCTGGGTTACCCCAGCGTTAAATCTAGTATATGATCCCAGCAGGATTCGAACCTGCGACCGTTCGCTTAGAAGGCGAATGCTCTATCCAGCTGAGCTATGAGACCTAACTAGTTTATCTTATCAAAATAATTAAGAATAGTCAATCCTATTTATGATAAGGAGAGCCTTGTTGAATGGTAAAAGCTCGGTATATCTGCTCTGTTAATACGAGACGCATTAATTGATGTGGGAGAGTTAAACGGCCAAAACTTACTGATAGGTTAGCTCGTTTTTTCACTTCATTAGATAATCCTAAACTTCCACCGATAACAAAGGTTAAGGTTGAAAAACCATTAATAGATGCTCGTTCTAGCTGTTTACTGAATTCTTCAGAAGACAAAGTTTTCCCTTCAATAGCTAAAACAACAACAAATTCTCTATCCCCAATTTTGGAAAGAATTCGATTCCCTTCTAAATCCAAGATTTTTTCGTTTTCAGAATCACTAGCACGATCTGGTGTCTTCTCATCAGCTAATTCAACCATTTCGACAGTAGCAAAACGAGAAATTCTCTTAGAATACTCAGCAATTCCATCTTTTAGATACTTTTCTTTTAGTTTTCCAACTGTTACAATTTTAATTTTCATGCTTCTATTTTATCACAATCGTATTTTATTCACATCTTATTCACAAATAAAAACAGGGAAAATAGTGATAAATTCACAAGTTTTTAACAATTTTCCACAGATTGTGAAAAATTTAAACTTTTTTAAGTTAGGATTAAGTTAATAATTTTATAATTTTATAAAATAAATTTGGAGGATTCTTCTATGAAGAAAAACTTAAAAAAATGGGGACAACTTTTATTAATCATTCTCATTAGCTTTTTTAGTGGTATTTTAGGTACTTTTACAACATTACAGCTCAGTCAAAAACAAAATAGTGGTACGACAACTACCACTACTGTCAGTAAAGCAGCTGTAAAAAATGAAAACTCAACTACACAAGCAGTCGATAAAGTTAAAGATGCTGTTGTATCTGTCATTACTTACTCATCAAACTCTCAAAACAGTTTAATCACATCTGATGAAACTGATATGGATACCAATGCTGAACAAGTATTCAGTGAAGGTTCTGGTGTCATTTATAAAAAGGAAGGGGATACTGCTTATATTGTAACAAATACTCACGTTATTAATGGCGCTAAAAAAGTTGATATTCGTTTAGCAGATGGTACAAAAGTTCCTGGTGATATTGTGGGTTCTGATACTTATTCAGATATTGCTGTTGTAAAAATTGCTGCAGATAAGGTCACAACAGTGGCCGAATTTGGTGATTCTAATCAACTAACAGTTGGAGAAACAGCTATTGCAATCGGAAGTCCCCTAGGTTCTGAATATGCCAATACTGTGACACAAGGGATTGTATCAAGTTTAAATAGAAATGTCTCTCTAAAATCCGAAGATGGACAAGCTATCTCAACCAATGCTATCCAAACAGATACAGCTATTAACCCTGGTAACTCAGGTGGTCCTTTGATTAATATCCAAGGCCAAGTTATCGGTATTACATCAAGTAAGATTGCCTCTAATGGTGGAACATCTGTCGAAGGTCTTGGTTTTGCAATTCCTGCAAACGACGTAATCAACATTATTAAACAATTAGAAAAAGATGGAAAAGTAACTCGACCTGCTCTTGGAATCCACATGGTTAACTTATCAAATCTTAATACAACTGATCTTCAAAAACTAAAACTTCCTGGAAATGTTACTTCTGGTGTAGCTGTTCGTTCTGTTCAAAAAAATATGCCTGCCAATGGACATCTGCAACAATATGACGTCATTACAAAAATAGATGATAAAGCTATTTCTTCCACTACTGAATTACAAAGTGCTCTATATAGCCACTCTATTGGAGATGAAATGACTGTAACTTATTACCGTAATGGTAAAGAAGAAACAACTAAAATCAAGTTGGACAAGAGTACTAGTGATTTAAATCAATAGTTTACAGATTTGTAAACTTACTTTACATAATATCAAAGTTGTGATACTGTAGAAACATGGAAGAATTTAAACTCATTCGTATAAGTGATATTCAAAAAAATCCCTATCAACCACGTAAAGAATTTTCAGAAGAAAAAATAAAAGAACTTGCTCAATCTATCAAAGAAAATGGATTAATTCAACCCATTATCGTCCGTCAATCTCCAGTTATTGGATACGAAATTCTAGCTGGAGAAAGACGGTATCGTGCATCCATAGCAGCTGGACTTTCAGAGGTACCTGTAATCATCAAAAAACTTTCTGATCAAGATATGATGATTCACTCAGTCATTGAAAATTTGCAGCGGGAAGACTTAAATCCGATTGAGGAAGCAAAAGCTTATCAATCTTTAATTGATAAAGGGTATACTCATGCAGAAATTGCTGACAAAATGGGAAAATCACGTCCCTATATTACTAATCTTGTTCGCTTACTTACTCTCCCTGATTTTATTCTAACGGAAGTAGAAACTGGAAAATTATCTCAAGCACATGCTCGACTCCTAATCCAGCTACCTGTTGAAGAACAAAAAAAATTACTTCATCGTATTCAGACAGAGGATTTATCAGTTCGGCAAGTAGAACATTTACTTCAAGAGGAAAAAAAGAAGAAGAAAATCAGAGAAAAAGATTACTTTATCAAAGAAGAAGAAGAAAATTTAAAAAAATTGTTGGGATTAGATGTCCAAATTGTCCTTCAAAAAAAAGAGGCAGGAAAAATAACTATCTCTTTTCATAATCAAGAAGAGTACCAACGTTTTATTAACAGCCTGAAATAAGGCTGTTATTTTATTTTTCTCAACTCACAGACTTATCCACTAAATCAGTATGTGAAAAGTCAATTAAATCACAGATAAAACTTCTTATCCACAACTTGTGGATAAATCTTTTAAACATTGTGGATTGTTTTTCACAAGTTGTGGAAAAAATACTTGCTATATGATAAAATAGGTGTAAGATTATACCTTTTAGAAAAGGAGGAGTTTGTTG